>NZ_JAMBPQ010000061.1 GCF_024206495.1 Paraburkholderia sp. CNPSo 3272
GACTTGGCGGTTGAGGCCGGCGCTGCACCTGTTGTTCTTCTTCGGCAAACGCCTTTCTACCATGCGGACGGCACGCCCCGATGCAGGGCACGTCTCCAGTCGCCCTACGGGCTCCCTTCACCGTGCCCTGCATCAACTAGCCCCGGTCACGATGCGTTGGTCATTTCCGCGAGTTCTTTTTTTGCTCTCGCGTCACACCGCCTCTATGTGACGCCGCCAGATTTGCGCGGATTTAGACCGCCATCGACAGTCATGCCGGCGTATAGCGAAAAAGGTGCGCGTGTTTGCGGTGTGAAGCGGCGCTACGCATACACATATAATGATGTTCCGTGCGGAGCACGGGCAAACCATGCAAGCTTAGGCGTTCAGCGCCGAGCGCAGGAGCATTGATGCGGGCGTGAGCACAGCGGACCACGCCCGCCGTGCATCGTTTAGTTAGTCGCGGTAAGCCTTGCACGGCACAGCTCCAACTCCTTGCTGAGCGCGTCTATTTCGCCTTGCATGTCCCCTGCTCGCCGCAGCAGGCGCCCCACCTCATTCCAGTACGCATAGCCCAAGTCTCCGTCCGCCATCGCCAGTTCGTGAATCTTTCGGAGAGCGACGTCGAGGTCAATCTGGTTATCAGAAGGCATTTTGTTTTCCCGTAGTGAAGCCGCCATACAGTGGCTGAAGGCATCGAGCGGCCCAAGCGCGAGCGCATCATTGCCAGCGGATAAGCTGCATCTTAGGCGCGATAGAGCTATACGGCGATAGGCACAAAGCAGAGCGAGGGAACCACGCCGGCGAAAACTGGTGTCGCCCGCACGCATGACGGTCTGCCTGGTGGCTCCTACTTCATCAGGACCCAGCGGGCAGACCGCCAACTGCACACATACATACACCGAGGGAGACCTCACGCGACGATTCGCCAAGTCGTCGCAAACCGCCGTAGCTCTATGCCGGGTAACGCTGGCTGGTAGGGCTGCAACGGGCGCTGGATGACGACAGTCATCCTTCGACCCACTCGAAGACGAAGAAGTTGGGCGACACGGACACGGGCGCCTGGGCAACCAGGCCGAACCCTGTTCAGCGCGAAGCGGTGAGAATCCGCACCGGGGGGCGTTCGGAAACGAACGGCGTTACCCGGTCTCGGCAGGTGGGCTGATGAGGCGTCAGAAATGGCGCAGGGGCACGAGGGGAAACCTGGACTGCTCGGCACCACGCGGAAATGCGTGGGTCTTTGGATAGCTTAAGCCTGTAATTGGGGGTGTGAGTCCCCCATCCGAGTAAAAACCATTGGATATGCCCTTCGGGGTGATGAATCAGTGAAGGTTTCGGGACGGTAACCCGATGCTATGGAACATCGTAGGGCGAAAGTGGCCATGAGCCATGAAGCGTATGCGACTTCCGGAACCTGAGGCTCCATATCTCAAATCGTGGGTTTGACGCGTTGAGCTAACGTGGGAATCTCTGACGGCCAATTGACCAGGGTGGCACCTGGGACGGCGCAAGAGAGGGAGCGGCGGATAGTAAAGCTCGAGCCGAATGCGAGACCTAATCAGTCAAGCATAATGCGAGCCCCAATGGGGCGCTTGAAAACTGCCAGCGGTTGAAAGGTGTATGTACCCGAAGATGGGAAGGGCTTGGCGGCCCGTTTGCAGCTTATGCCGGACGCGATGCTTGGCGGCATCGCGCCCGACCCTCTACCTTGGCGGGTAGAGCAGCGGCATTGGAACTACAACGTAGTGTTCACGACAACTCTCTCGGCCCCGCCATGCGGCGGGGCTCCTTCCGACGACGAACACGTCTCGGCCTTTCACACCGAAGCCGCCAAGACAACCCTACGCTTCCTCGCTCACCGATGCGACCTCATGCGCCGCTGATGGGCCTGCCGGCCAGCCCTTCAATGGCTCCGGCAGATAGTCGTAGAGCTGGTCAGCGATATCGCCGTCGCGCTCCAGCGCCTCCGCGAGCGCCGTCACGCGTCCCCAAACGGATGGCGTGCGCAGTGCCTCGTCCGTCATCCGCATGAGATGCTCAAGTTCGCCCGGCGTCAACAGTTGCGACAGTCCGTCGGCCACATCCTGGTCATGCTTGAATTCGGCCTTTGCCGCCTCCACCGCCAAAGCACCCTGCGGGTAGATGGATGCGGCAACAGAGCCGGCGAGTTTGCTACAAACGTGCGCCCGAACCAGACGCCGCCACGCCTCAAGATTTTCACTCTGGGATACTGGCGGCTGTCCTTTCACGACGACGTTGCGCGCCTGCTCTGCAAGCCGCTCGAATCCTTCACGGTCACCGACGAACCGCTCTGCTGCGGCATCCCACTGGACATGCATGGTCACCGATGGCACATCCGACGCTTCGCAGACACCGAGCACGTCAACTACGTCGCGACCTTTCCGGGGTTGATAGCGCCACGAGGTGCTGCCCGTTGGTGCAACGGCCACGCGGTAGACCTGCGCGCCCCCCAAGGCATGGATGACGGCACGGGCGGCCTCACGAAAACAGATGGCACGACGATGTTCTTGAGTCAGTTCGGGCATGACGGCAAATCTTCCTGCGGTTGAAATGGAGCGGAAAACAATTCATCAGACGATTTATCGGCACGCCAGCCAAATCTTGAATTTCCGTCGCCCATCCCTTCAGCCTGCCCGCTGCCTTCGCGTCGAAAAGCGTCTGACCTCTTGATACGCATCAACGCGCGCCTAATAGTTGCATCGCTGGGCGAGTGGATTTCGCTGCCTCGTATAACTCTCCGACTTTGTGAGAACGGGAAAGAACAGCGCTTATTTCATGAGTCTCTTTTAGATTGCGGACAACAGGGTCGCCCTGCTCACCGACGTTCCGACTTCATTTGGCGCCAGGGGTGGCGCTGATAGGAACATTCGCACAAGCCTCATCCCAACATAGATACGTTACGTTGCATAACCAACTCAATTTACCTGGTTTTCCTTACTTTCATATCGCCGATGGTACTGAGCGGGCCGTGTTGCTGCGCGTACGGGCGCAATTGCCGCACTCGCGGACTGGACGCCCTGATGCCGCCCCTCCTGCCGGCCGGCCCTCAACATCCGCACGCTTACCGCCGGCTGCCCTCCCCGCCTGGGCAGCCTATGAGCAAACCGGAACGCGAATCACCGTCCGCCAACCCAATGTAAAATCAGCTTCACTTCCGAGCCGGCACCTGGCAGACATCCACTTACAGCGTCCAGCACGGTCCCCGGCCGCCCGAAAGCAAGCAAATAGCCATAGGCCACACGTAATGAATCATCAAGCACTATCGTCGTTCATCTGGTCCGTCGCAGACCTGCTGCGCGGCGACTACAAACAGTCTGAATATGGACGGGTGATTCTGCCCTTCACCGTGCTGCGCCGTCTCGATTGTGTGCTCGAACCCACGAAGGCCGCAGTGCTCGCGGAGTTCGAAGCGAAATCGAAGATGGGTGTCAACCCTGAGCCATTCTTGCTGCGTGTCGCCGGCAACGCTAGGTTCTACAACACGTCGCCGCTCGACCTAGTCAAGTTGCTGGGTGACCAGGACAACATCCGGCAGAACCTCTACGCATACATTCAGGCCTTCTCGCCAGCAGCTCGTGACATCTTCGAACGCTTCGACTTCTACACGCAGGTCGAGCGCCTCGCGAAGGCCAATCTGCTCTACCTGGTGACGGAGAAGTTCGCCAACATCGACCTCCACCCCGATGTGGTCGACAACACGCAGATGGGGCTCGTTTTCGAAGAACTCATCCGGAAGTTCGCGGAAATCTCGAACGAGACGGCCGGGGAGCACTTCACCCCACGGGAAGTCATCCGCTTGATGGTCAACCTGCTGTTCATCGAGGACAGCGACGTGCTTACCGCCGGCAATGCCGTCGTGCGGACCATTTACGACCCGACGGCCGGGACCGGCGGCATGCTCTCGGTGTCGGACGAATACCTGCGCGAGCACAACCCGGCTGCGCGACTGACGATGTACGGTCAGGAGCTGAACGACGAGTCATACGCCATCTGCAAGGCTGACATGCTTATCAAGGGGCAGGACGTCGCGAACATCGTCGCGGGGAACACCTTGTCCGACGACGGCCATACCGGTCGCAAGTTCGACTACATGCTGTCCAATCCACCATTCGGCGTCGAATGGAAGAAGGTTGAAAAGGCAGTACGGACCGAGTACGAGCAGAAAGGCTTCGACGGCCGCTTCGGCCCTGGCCTGCCGCGCGTGTCAGATGGCTCGATGCTGTTTTTGCTGCACCTCATCAGCAAGATGCGTCCGGCGAAGGACGGCGGCAGCCGCTTCGGCATCGTGCTGAACGGCTCGCCGCTTTTCACTGGCGGCGCAGGCAGCGGTGAAAGCGAAATCCGGAAGTACGTCTTGGAGAACGACCTGGTGGAGGCCATTGTTGGCCTGCCGACTGACATGTTCTACAACACGGGCATCTCGACCTACGTGTGGATTCTGACGAACAGGAAGCCCGACGCTCGCAAGGGGTTCGTTCAACTCATCGACGCGTCGAGCTTCTGGCAGAAAATGCGCAAGAGCCTGGGCAGCAAGCGCCGCGAGATGTCAGACGAGCACATTGCGACGGTCACCCGTCTATTCGGGGACTTCGCGGAAGCAGAGCTGGCAACTGTTTTCGATGCTGGAGGTACGGTCGTTGGTCGTTGGGTTGTGCCGGCAGGCAGCAATGCGCCTGACGTGCCGGCGGGTGGCACGGTGAAGTCTGCGCCGATTTCGCGGATTTTCCGGAACCAGGACTTCGGCTACACCACCATTACGGTGGAGCGCCCGCTGCGCGATGAGCAGGGCAACGTTGTGCTGGGTGCCAAAGGCAAGCAAAAAGGCAAACCACAGGCGGATAGCGCGCTGCGCGACACTGAGAATGTGGCTCTCTCCGACAACATCGAGGCATATTTTGCGCGCGAGGTCTTGCCTCATGCGCCGGACGCCTGGATTGACGAGGAGAAAAGCAAGGTCGGCTATGAGATTCCGTTCAACCGGCACTTCTATGTGTTCGAGCCGCCTCGTGACCTGCACTCGATTGACGAGGAACTGAAGGCGGTATCGGCAAGCATCATGAAGATGCTCGAGGAGTTGGCAGAGTGAGCTTGCCCCGTTATCCCAAGTACCGTAACAGCGGTGCCCCGTGGCTCGGCGACGTGCCGGCTCATTGGCAGATTTCGCCTCTCAAGCGTCTTATCGATATCCAGAACGGCGCAGACCACAAAGCGGTCGAGCAGCCGGACGGCTATCCAGTCATCGGGTCTGGAGGAGCGTTTGCCTTCGCGTCCGACTATCTGTACGACGGGGAAGCCGTGCTACTTGGTCGGAAGGGGACGATTGACAAACCACTTCATGTAACCGGCAAATTCTGGACCGTTGACACGATGTACTGGTCGAAAATCAAGCCTGGCGCAAGCGGAAGATTTTCTTACTATGCGGCTCTCACAATACCGTTCAGCTACTACTCAACGAGCACGGCCCTACCTAGTATGACGAAGAGCGCGCTGAACGCGCATTCGATTGCATGCCCGCCATTGGAAGAACAGACAATCATTGCCGCTTTTCTTGACCGTGAGACTGCCAAAATCGACGCGCTGATTGCCGAGCAGGAAAAGCTCCTCACCCTCCTGTCAGAAAAGCGCCAGGCGACCATATCGCACGCCGTGACGCGTGGCATCAATCGTGATGCACCGATGAAGGATTCGGGAGCAGTGTGGCTGGGAAAGGTGCCGGCACATTGGGAGGTCTGTCGCGTGAAAGACGTCGCGCGCCTGGAAAGCGGTCATACCCCGTCAAAGCAAATCCCGGAATACTGGGAAGACTGTGAGATTCCATGGGTATCGCTGAACGATTCCAAGCATTTGGCGAAACACGACTACATCTCTGACACCGCAGTGAAAATCAATGAGTTAGGGCTTGCCAACTCGTCTGCGCGAATGCTGCCCGCAGGAGCGGTTGTATTTACGCGAGACGCCACAATCGGGCTCGCAAGCATTACAACGATTCCGATGGCGGTTTCTCAGCACCTGATAGCCTGGTGCCCGTCTCAGCGCATCACTTCACTTTATCTTTTACGGGTCTTCAATGCGATGAAGCCTCATCTCGACTCGTACACCTTTGGTGCAACCATCAAAACGATTGGCATGGGTGACGTGAAGAAGTTGGTTACACCGGTACCGCCAGTCGAGGAGCAACAAGAAATTGCGGCGTTCATTGATTCTGAGACGACAAAGCTCGACGAACTCAAAGCCAATGCTGAACGTGGCATTGACCTGCTTAAGGAACGCCGCAGCGCACTAATTTCCGCCGCTGTTACCGGAAAAATCGACGTCCGCAATGCGGTGCCGCAGGAGCTAGCCGCATGAGCGACATCCAATTGTTCCGCCTGAAAAGCGGTACGGCGAGCGAGTTACCGGGCAAGGCCGCAAAGTTGGAAAAGCAGCTGCAGGGTCTCGTCGAAGCGAACATGCAAACGTTCCTTAGCATTCGCTTTCTTGCCAGCGAGTACATCACTGGCAAGACGCACAAGGGCCGAATTGATTCGCTCGGCCTCGACGAAAACGGCTGCCCGGTCATCATCGAGTACAAGCGCCACAGCAACGAGAACGTCATCAATCAGGGACTGTTCTACCTGGATTGGCTCCTTGACCACCGGGCGGAGTTCCGGTGGCTGGTCATGGAAAAGCTCGGCAAGGACGTAGCGGACGAAATTGAGTGGACTGGCACTCGCCTGCTTTGCATCGCTGCCGATTTCACCCGCTACGACGAGCATGCCGTCCAGCAGATTCCCCGCAATATCGAGCTGATTCGCTACAAGCTTTTCGGCGATGACCTGTTATTGTTCGAGCTGGTGAACGCGCAAAGTGTGCCGGATGCGACTGCAGTAGAGCCTCTTCCGGCAGACCTCACCGCAGAGACGGATAAACCAAAGTCGACGGGCAAGGACAAATCACTCGACGAGCAGCTCGCCGCCGCGTCTGCCGAGATTCGTGACCTGTATGCTCAAGTCGCCAGCTTCCTGACGGCATTGGGTGATGACGTTCAGGAGAAGCGCCTGAAGCTCTACACTGCCTTCCGGCGCCTGAAGAATTTCGCATGCGTCATCGCCTACCCAAACAGGCTGGTGGTCATGGTCAAACTCGACCCGACCACGGTCGCGTTCGAGGATGGCTTCAGTCGCGATGTAAGTCAGATTGGTCACTGGGGCACCGGTGACATCGAACTGACACTACGCACGCCGGCCGACCTGGACCGGGCGAAGCCGCTGCTCGAGCGCAGCTATTCCGAGGGCTAAAGGCTTATTGCTCTCTCACGAAACAACAAGAATATCGAACGCATGGGGGCCATCCATGAGCAATCTGCATCAGGAACATCACCTCGAATCAGAAATCTGCCGGTCCCTGGCAGCTAATGGCTGGTTCTATGCCGAAGGCGACGCTACGCGGTACGACCGCGCCAACGCGCTGTTCCTCCCCGACCTGCTCTCATGGATTGAGACCACGCAGCCCGACACTTGGCAACGTCTAACGAAGACTCACGGCACTGCACTCGGCGAGCGTCTGGCCGAGCGGGTCCGCAAGAGCCTGACCGAACGCGGCACCCTCGACGTGCTGCGCCGTGGCGTCGAGATGCTGGGCCTCAAGGAACCGCTCTCGCTCGTGCAGTTCAAGCCTGCGCTGGCCATCAATCCTGCTATTCAGCAGCGCTACGATGCGAACCGCCTGCGCGTCGTGAGGCAGGTACGTCATTCGCCGAACTATCCGCAGGACGCTCTGGACCTAGTCCTGTTCGTGAACGGCATCGCGGTCGCGACTGCGGAGTTGAAGTCGGACTTCACGCAGAGCGTGGACGATGCGGTCGACCAGTATCGCGAGGACCGCAATCCGCAGCCCAAGGGGGGACAGGCTGAGCCGCTCCTCAGTTTCCCCGGCGGTGCCCTCGTGCACTTCGCCGTTAGCCAGACCGCGGTCATGATGACCACGCGGCTCGCCGGTCCGGCTACGTTCTTCCTGCCTTTCAACCGCGGCAATCATGGCGCGGCGGGCAATGCGCCGAACCCGGACGGCTTCGCAACGGCCTACCTGTGGGAAGAGGTGTGGGAACGCGACAGCTGGCTGAACATCCTGCACCGCTACCTGATTGGCAAGCGCGACGACAAGAAGCAGCTCAAGTCCGTCATCTTCCCGCGCTACCAGCAGCTCGACGCGACGCGAAAGGTCGTTGCAGATGTCCTCGCGCAAGGTCCTGGCCAGCGGTACCTGATACAGCATTCGGCAGGCTCCGGCAAGACCAACTCGATTGCGTGGACGGCGCACTTCCTCGCTGACCTGCACGACGCGGAACACCGAAAGATGTTCGACAGCGTGCTGGTCGTGTCCGACCGCACCGTGCTCGACGCGCAGCTGCAGGAAGCCATCTTCGACTTCGAGCGCACAACCGGCGTCGTGGCCACCATCACGAACGAACACGGCAGCAAGAGTGCACAGCTAAGCCAGGCGCTTAAGGACGGCAAAAAAATCATCGTCTGCACCATCCAGACGTTTCCGTTCGCGCTGCAGGCCGTACAGGAACTGGCGGCGACCGAAGGCAAGCGTTTTGCGGTTATCGCCGACGAGGCCCACAGCTCGCAGACCGGCGAGGCAGCGTCGAAGCTGAAGCAGCTGCTGTCTGCGCAGGAGTGGGCCGACCTCCAGGACGGTGGCGAAATCGACACTGAGGCCATACTCGCCGCGCAGATGGACGCACGTGCCGGCGCGACGGGCCTCACCTATGTGGCCTTCACGGCGACGCCGAAGCAGAAGACGCTCGAGCTGTTCGGCCGGCTAGGCGCGGATGGCCTGCCGGAGCCATTCCATGTGTATTCGATGCGCCAAGCCATCGAGGAAGGCTTCATTCTGGACGTGCTGAAGAACTACACGACCTACAACCTTGCCTTCAGGCTCGCGCACGATGGCCATGAATACGACGAAAAAGAGGTCGAGCGCAGCGCCGCTATGAAGGGCATCATGCAGTGGGTTCGGCTGCACCCGTACAACATCGCGCAGAAGGTGCAGATTGTCGTCGAGCACTACCGCGAGAACGTACAGCCACTGCTCGACGGCAAGGCGAAGGCGATGGTGGTCGTCGGTAGCCGCAAGGAGGCCGTGCGCTGGCAGAAGGCCATCCGTGCATACATCGAAAAGCGCGGCTATCCGCTCGGTGTTCTCGTCGCGTTCTCCGGTGAAATCGACGACCCCGAGAGTTATCCGGAGCCGGTGACCGAAACGAGCAAGGAGCTGAATCCCGGCCTCAAGGGACGCGACATCCGAGACGCGTTCGCCGAGCCCGAGTATCACCTGCTGCTCGTCGCCAACAAGTTCCAGACTGGCTTCGACCAGCCTTTGCTGTGCGGCATGTACGTCGACAAGATGCTGGGGGGCATCCAGGCGGTGCAGACGCTGTCGCGCCTGAACCGGGCCCATCCGGGCAAGGACACCACCTACATCCTGGATTTCGTCAACGACGCAGCCGAAATCCTGAAGGCGTTCAAGACTTATTACGAGACCGCCGAACTGGAGGCGACTACCGACCCGCATCACGTCTATGACCTGCGCGCCAAACTTGATGCCGCTGGTTACTACGACGACTTCGAGGTTGACCGCGTGGTCAAGGTCGAGCTGGACCCCAAGGGCACTCAGGCTCAGTTGCAGGCCGCCATCGCACCCGTTGCCGACAGGCTGCTCAAGCGCTATAAGGCGGCGCAACTCGAGAAGACCGCAGCCGAGGCTCAGCAAGATGGGAAAGCTGCACAGGCAGCCAAGGATACGCTCGACGCGCTGGCGCTGTTCAAGAACGACATGGGCGCGTTCGTACGGCTCTACGCGTTCCTGTCGCAGATTTTCGACTACGGCAATACCGACATCGAGAAGCGTTTCCTGTTCTACAAGCGGCTCATTCCCCTACTGGAGTTCGGTCGCGAGCGCGACACCGTCGACTTGTCGAAGGTCACGTTGACGCACCATAACCTGAGAAATACCGGACGCCAGAACCTGAGCCTGAGCCAAGGGGAGGCACCAAAGCTGCCGCCCATGGATGCCGTCGGCAGTGGTTCGGTTCAGGAGAAGGAAAAAGCGCTCCTCGACGCAATCATCCAGAAGGTCAACGGCCTTTTCGAGGGCGAGCTGACCGACGACGACCAGCTCCTTTACGTGAATGGTGTGCTCAAGGGCAAGCTGCTCGAAAACGAACTGCTGGTTCAGCAGGCCGCGAACAACAGCAAGGAGCAGTTCTCCAGCTCGCCGGACCTGAAGGAGGCGCTGATGCACGCCATCATCGACGCGTTTGATGCCCATACAACGATGAGCAAGCAGGCGCTCGATTCGGAGCGTGTGCGCGATGGGCTGAAGGACATATTGCTCGGGCCGGCCCAGCTCTATGAAGCGCTTCGGGCCCGCTCTGGTGCTTCACCGCAGCAGCGCGCATAAGTCCGAGAAGGTGGTGCCGCTAGCGAGCTAGCGGCACCTAGAACATTCCCAGGTTCGCCTTTTCAGAGCGCGCCCGGCACGCCTTCAGTGACGAGGCGCTGAATCTCGCTGGCCCTCCACGCAACGCAGCGAGGCCCAAGAGAGACGGGGCGCGGAAAGCGCCCATTCTTCACGCCCGCGTACCAGGTTGCGCGGGAAACCGGGATAAGCGCCAGCACTTCCGGAAGGCGCAAAAGAGAATCATGCTGGAGTTGCATGATGCTATCTCCAAGAGAAACGCCCTTGTAGATATTGCCTAAATCCATGAATAAACCATGGAACATGCTGCCTGTATGTTTTCCTATGAGCCGCCAGAGCAGGGCTTGCCGGTGGCTATCGTCTGATTGCGATTGGGCGAGGTGTTACCGACCTTCGCGTGCGCCGAAAAAAACTTGTGGCGAAGTCAACGCATCATTCCCGCCGCCGTCGCGCAATCGGTCCAGGTAATCCGCCCATTGCTGCATCATCCGACGGCGGTCATCCAGAAACCTCGTGCGGTTATAGGCCTGACCCAAAGCGTCCGGCACACGGTGAGCCAGCTGGTGCTCAATAACCTCCGGCGGGAACCGCAAGCGTTCGTGCAGAATTGTCCGGGCCATCGGCCTGAATCCGTGACCGGTCTGCTCTTTCCGGGTGCTAATCCCGGCACGTTGCAACGCCCGGTTGATGGTTGCCTGTGACATGGGCTGTGCCCTGTCATCCCTACCGGGGAAGACAAACTCCCCTCTTCCCGTCAGCGGAAACAGTTCCCGCAGTACGGCGACTACCTGCGAGGCCAAGGGCACGACGTGTGGCGTTTGGGTTTTGGCCACGATGTAGCGCCATTCGGCCGCGTCGAGATGCACCTCGTCCCACCGCATCGTGCGCAGCTCCCCTGGCCTGCAGAACAGGTACGGCAAAAGCCTGAGCGCGCACTTGACCGGGTAGGTAGCCTTCGCCTCCTGCATTTTGCGGAGCAGAGGGCCGACCTCTTTCGGCTCAGTCACGGCAGCAAAGTGGGCCGCCTTGGCCGGGGCCAATGCGCCGCCAAGATAGGCAGTGGGGTTGCTTTGCGCCCGCCCGGATGCGACAGCGTAATTGAACACCTGAGAACAGTTCTGTTTCGCCCGGTGTGCCGTGTCTTTAGCACCGCGGTCCTCAATGCGTCGCAAGCAAGCCAGCACCTCTGGCGCAGTGATGTTCGCGACGGGCAGCTTGCCCAGCCATGGGAAAACGTCGTTTTCCAGGCGCGCGATGACCTTGTCCCGGTGCGACTTTGCCTTCGCGGACATCATCAGCTCGAACCATTCGCGGGCCACGCCCTCGAATGTGTTCGCGGCCTGAGCCAATCGCGCAGTTTTGACCGCCTGCTTTTGTGCGCTTGGGTCGATGCCGTCGTCCAACAGCTTGCGCGCATCGTCCCGCTTGCTTCGAGCCTCCTTTAGTCCGACCGCGGGATACGCTCCGAGTGCGAGCCGCTTCTCTTTTCCGTTGAACCGGTACTTCCAGCGCCAGAGCTTTGAGCCGGTCGGAAAAATTTCGAGGTACAGGCCACCGGTGTCATAGACGCGTTTGCGCTTGGCAGACGGCTTCTCGTTCCGGACAGCGACGTCTGTGAGCGGATAGCGGGCGCGCCGACCTTGCGGCGCGGAAGCGAATACTGGGGCAGACAACGGCACATCGGCCGAGTGCGCGACGGAGTCATGCAGAGCTTGCATGTGACCATCTCCATTAAAAGCAAAAAGCCCTTGGAGATATGTCCTTAATCCACAAAATGGTCGTGGAAGTAATGCCTAGATTTTTCCTTTGATGTTGCTGGAGCAGGGCTGACCAGCAACAGGCCGTCCAACGACGACGGAAGAAGTATTGCGCGCCTTTAAACGCGTGGTCAAGCGATTTCTCGAGCATTAATTGCGCGAAACTCCTAGTTTTCGCGCAGCTTGTCCAAATAGTCCGCCCATTCCTGCATCATTTTTCTTCGCTCATCGAGAAATTTCGTTCGATTGTAGGCAGTGCCCAGCGGGTCGGGGACGCTATGAGCTAACTGATGCTCGATGACCTCCGGCTTGATGCCGAGCCGCTCGTGCAGGATGGTGCGGGCCATCGCCCGGAAGCCGTGCCCCGTCTGCTCGTCACGCGTGCTGATGCCTGCGCGCCTGAGGGCAACGTTGACCGTGTTGCTCGACATGGGTTGCTTCTTGTCGTCCCTACCCGGGAAAACATAGCCCCATCTTCCTGTCATGGGATGCAGCTCACGCAGGATGGCAACTGCCTGCGTGGCCAGCGGGACTAAGTGAGGTGTTTGCGTCTTCCCCACGATATAGCGCCATTCCGCAGCGTCGAGGTCTACCTCGTCCCAGCGCATTGAACGCAACTCGATTGGCCGGCAAAAAAGATACGGCGCCAGCCTGAGTGCACACTTGACCGGAAACGTGGCGTTCACATCGTCCATCTTGCGCAGCAGCGGACCGACTCTCTCTGGCTCCGTTACGGCAGCGAAATGCCCTGGTTTTGCCGGTGGCAGAGCGCCTCGGAGATGCTCCGCCGGGCTGTTTTGCGCCTTCCCGATAACCACGGCGTACCGGAAAACAGCGGAGCAATTCTGCATCGCGCGATGGGCCGTGTCGCGGGCACCACGCTGCTCAATCCGCCGCAGGCATGCGAGGACTTCCGGTGCGGTGATGTCAGATATCGGTCGCTTGCCCAGCCAGGGAAAGATGTCATTCTCGAGCCGCGCGATAACCTTGACGCGATGAGACTCGGCCTTGTCGGACATCATCCTCTCGTACCATTCCCGAGCAACTGCTTCGAAGTTGTTGGCCGCACGCTCCAGCCTCGCTGCCTTCACCACCTTCTTGTGCTCGCCCGGGTCGACGTCTTTCGCCAGGAGCTTGCGCGCGTCATCGCGCTTCTCACGCGCGTCCTTCAAGGTCACGTCGGGGTACTTGCCGAACGACAGGCGCTTCTCGCGCCGGTCGTAACGGTACTTGAAACGCCACAGTTTTGAGCCAGCGGGTGAGACTTCGAGGTACAGCCCACCGGCGTCCCAGAGTCGCTGGGTCTTGTCGATGGGCTTGGCGTTTTTGACGGCGAGGTCAGTGAGCGGCATCTGGGGGCATCCGTTTGTGGGGGCGCGAACTGGTTCCCCCATGGTGCCCCCAACGGCCTGATTTACCAACAGATGCAGTTGGACGACCTCAGACGTAAAAAAAGGCCGGAATCCTTGTGTGACAAGGGCTTCCGGCCTTTTGCTGGACCTAGCCAGACTTGAATTTGGTGGAGCGGAGGAGGATCGAACTCCCGACCTTCGCATTGCGAACGCGACGCTCTCCCAGCTGAGCTACCGCCCCAACGAATCACTGATTCTACACACACAAAATCCGTTTTGCCAAGCGTCAAATGTGACCCCAAGCAAAACTACTTCGAAGGCGCTCCGGCGAGCACCCAGGCCACAACAGAATGGATATCGCCGGCGCTCATCCCCGGGTGAGACGGCATAGGAATAGCCCCCCAAACGCCGGCCCCGCCGTCCCGAACCTTCTTCTCCAGCTTGGCCTGGGCAGCGGCATCGCCCTTGTACTTCGCGGCGACATCCACAAACGAAGGCCCCACGAGCTTGCGATCCACCGCATGGCATCCCATGCAAGCATTAGCCTGAGCCACCTTCAACCCATCCGCCACAGCAGCAAAAGCCGGCGAAGCGAGACCCAAACCAGCCCCAGCAACCACCACCGCAGCCACAACCCCACCAACAAACCACCGCATCACAAAGCCCCCATATTCCCCGGCTTCGTAGCCGACGAATTAGTCACAGGCGCAGGCGCCTGGTGCTCAATAGGCTGCGACGTCACACCCGAATCAGGCACCGCCCCCACCGTCGGCGCATCGGCAGCAGGCGCCGCCGCCGGCGCACTGGGCGCAGCCGCCGTCGCCACCGTCGCCTGTTGCGGGTCGATGTACTGGTAGCACTTCACCACCTGCGTCACGCCCATCACCCCGGCCGTCGCGTTGGCGGCGATATTGCCTTCCTGCGGCGTAACAAGGCCCATCAGATAGATCGTGCCGCGCTCGCTCACCACCTTGAAGTTGTTCGCGGAGATGTCCTTATAGGCAATCAGCTCCCCCTTCACGCGTCCTTCGAGGTACGAGTCGTTCGCGCGCGAGGAAAACGAGCTGGCCGGCTGCACCGCCAGCTCGTTGACGATCGATGCAACGTTCGTCACGGCTCGCACGATGCTCTCGGCCTTCTGCTTCGAGGCGTCGTCGGGCACTTCACCCGTGATCAGCACGCGCTGGTTGAACACCGCCACGTTCACGTGCGCCGTATCGGGCAGTTGCTTGCCGAGATCGGCCAACGCCTTCACCTGAATCTCGCGGTCTTCGGTTTGCGATCCCACCGTGCGGCGGTCGGTTGCCACCAGCGCTGTGCCCCCCGCCGCGCCCGCCAGCGCCAGGAAGCAGCCCTGCAGGCTTGCGCAGAGCGAGGCTGCGAAGCCGATCGTCAGCGTGGTCCGTGCCAGCGCGCGCGTCATGCCGTATCTGCTCATCAACTTCCCCTCTCTTCGTCTTACGGTGTCAGTCTTCGCCCAGCAGCATCGCGTCGATGCCGTCGCACAGGCAGTGAATGGTTAACAGATGCACTTCCTGAACACGCGCCGTGCGGTCGCTCGGCACGCACAGCTGAATGTCGGTATCGGCGAGCACGCTGTTCACGTCGCCGCCGCCCTTGCCGGTCAGCGCGATCACAACCATTTCGCGTTCGTGCGCTTCCTGTATGGCGGCGAGCACGTTCACGGAGTTGCCCGAGGTCGTGATGGCGAGCAGCACGTCGCCGGGCTGGCCGAGCGCGCGCACCTGCTTCGCGAATACCTGCTCGTACGCGTAGTCGTTGGCAACGGCGGTGAGCACCGAGGCGTCGGTGGTCAGCGCGAGTGCGGGAAGGCCCGGACGTTCGCGCTCGAACCGGCCGATCAGTTCGGCGGCGAGTTGCTGGGCGGTGGCGGCGGATCCGCCATTGCCACAGGCGAGAATCTTGTTGCTGTTCGCAAGCGCGGCGAACATCGTATCGACCGCGGCGGCTATCGGGACCGCCAGGGTTTCCATGGCCGCGAGCGTAGTGGCTGCGCTATCGCGGAAGTGCTGTTGAATGCGTTCGACGGACATCGACTCTCTAATCTGTACTGCGGGTATCGCAAAATTTCCGCGTGGTGCGGC
The DNA here is from genome assembly GCF_024206495.1 of Paraburkholderia sp. CNPSo 3272. Lineage (GTDB taxonomy): Bacteria > Pseudomonadota > Gammaproteobacteria > Burkholderiales > Burkholderiaceae > Paraburkholderia. Next base: position 15,679 of record NZ_JAMBPQ010000061.1, read on the forward strand.
GTGCCGCAAGTTTAGCGCACTCGAGGGCGTTCATTTTCACCCTTCTTTCCGTTGCGTAAGTTTTAGCTCTCGTCGGCTTCCGGTTGAAACGCGTCGCGCAGCCACACGAGCCGGCCGCTCTCGAACGCGATCACATCGAAGCGGCACGCGGGCGGCGTTCGCGCCTGCGTGTGGGCTTCGGCGTTCGCATCGGCGCCGCGCCACGTCGCGAGAAAGTAGCGCGCCGCGCGCAGCACGCGCTGCTGTTTGCGCCACCCCACGCTCGCCGCCGCGCCGCCGAATTCCGGCCGCGCGCGGGCGCGCACTTCCACGAAAACCAGCGTGCCGTCGCGCTCGCGCATCACGAGATCGAGTTCGCCGCCTCGGCAATTCACGTTGCGCGCGACCAGCGCCAGGCTCTCACGACGCAAAAACGCCAGTGCGTGCGCCTCGAAACGCGCGCCTGTCGCGCGGCGTTTGGCATTCGACTGCGCTCGCGCGCGAAAGTTGTCTGCGCGGGCACTTTCGTTCGCGCCGCTTCCCTCCGGTGCGCCCGCGTCCGCGTGGCACAATGGCGGCCTCTTTTCCTGCATTCGCGCGTTGCGTGTCATGACGTCCCTCTCGTCCCCCTTCGAACTCGCACAGGCCCAGCAGTATCCGGCCGCCACGCTGTACGTCGTGGCCACGCCCATCGGCAATGTCGCCGACATCACCTTGCGCGCGCTCCACGTGCTCGGCCTCGTTGATCGCATCGCCGCCGAAGACACGCGCAACACCGGTCAACTTCTCGCGCGCTACGGCATTTCGAAGCCGCTCGTCGCCGTGCACGAGCACAACGAGCGCGAGGCGGCGCAGCGCGTGATCGAATTTCTGCGCGCGGGCGAGCGCGTGGCCTGCGTGTCCGACGCGGGCACGCCAGGCATTTCCGATCCCGGCGCGAAGCTAGTCGATGCCGTGCGCGCCGCCGGCCTGAACGTCGTGCCGCTGCCTGGCGCAAGCGCACTCGCAACGGCGCTTTCCGCTGCCGGCGACTGGGTCTCGACTTTCACGTTTTTCGGTTTCCTGCCCCCCAAGCCGAAGCAACGCGCAACTGCATTGCAGCCGCTCGCCGCGCATACGCATGCGATGGTGTTTTACGAAGCCCCGCATCGCATCGTCGAAACCGTGCAGGCGATCGCCGATGCGTTCGGTCCCGCGCGCCGCATCCTCATCGCCCGCGAATTGACGAAGCTACACGAGTCGCTCTGGAGCGGCTCCCTGGCCGAAGCGCCAACGTGGCTCGCAGGGGATGCGAACCGTCAGCGCGGCGAGTTCGTGCTGGTGGTGGAAGGCGCGAGCGAGCAGGCAAATGGCGAAGCCGATCACGACGCGCTCTTGCGCATGCTGCTCCAGGAAGTGCCGGTGAAGGGTGCGGCGAAGATCGCGGCGGCGCTCACGGGCGCGTCGCGCAATGCGCTCTACGCGCGGGCGCTGGAATTGAAGGATGACGGCGAGCAAGAAGCGGACGACTGAACCGCGAGCCGACAACAGTCAAAAGCTCAAAAGCACGAGCCGGAAAAACCGAAGGGCCGCCTGAGTCAATCAGGCGGCCCTTCGCGTATGCATCCAGCGGTACCGGGCGGTTCGGCTTTGGGCGCGTCGCGGCGCACTCAGCGCCACGCCCAAACGAAAGCGCTTAGTGATCGATGTTCGAGTTCGCGGCAACCATATCCGCTTGTGCGACCTTCGCTTCCTGACGCGAGAGACCTTCGATGTTCACCTTCGCCGTACCGGCGTGCTGCACGCCAAGGATCTTGGCGGCGGCATACGAGAGGTCGAGCACGCGGCCACGCGCGTACGGACCACGGTCGTTGATCTTCACCACCACCCACTTCGACGTGCCGGGCACGCTCACGCGCACATACGAGCCGAGCGGCAGCGTGCGGTGCGCAGCCGTGAGCGCCTTCATGTTGAAGCGTTCGCCGCTTGCGGTGCGGCGGCCGTGGAACGCGCGGCCGTACCACGAGGCGCGGCCGGTCTGGTGGAACGAATGGACGTCCGGGCCGTTCTCCTCGATCGCTTCGGCGTTCGCGAGCGAGTTGTCGTTCGCGGTGCCCGATGCGGGCAGCGCAGCGAGCGCGGAGCCGTAGCCCTGCGGCGCGGTGAAAGCGGCATCCTTCGTGCGAAGGGAGTCACTTGCCGCCTGGTCCTGCTGGGCGGGCGGCATGGCGCAACCGGCCAGAATGGACACGGCTAAGAGACTCCCGAGTCGTCGTCGAGTCAGTCTAAGGTTCATAACATTGCCATCACGTTCTCGAAGCCTGTCCCGCGCCATGTGTGCGCGTTGTCGGAAAGGCTTCGGCGGTCGCGGGCAAAGCTTCGCCATCGCTCTCCTGGAATGAAAAAGACGAGCGCGTGCCAATGCCCGGATGCAGCCCTAATAAGCCGCTAACCGCTAGTTATCTTTCACGTCTGGCGCAACCTGTCCCCGGCAGCCTGACCAGACCCCACATGCCGCCATCGAACGATGAAACTCGTTCAGGCGCGCCGGAAACTCTCGGCGCACAGGAACGGCGGCGTAGGCCCCACCCAGCGTCACGGCATGTTGGCCGTTGCAGGCGCGTGGCACCTGGCTGGGCAAGACGTGCGGCGTCGAACGGATCGACACCTGATTTGCCATCTTGTAAGGCAGCTTCTTTCGGCAAGCCTTCAACGACAGCACTGCTTGACGGCGATGTATGCGACCTCTTTTTTTACGAAGGTCACACCGCCCTTTGAAAGCACGAATTCCGTGCGTGATGGGTCGCATTATACCCAAAAGTTATTCCTGTCACGCCTCTGCCTCACAAATCTCCATGATTTTTCACTATTGGCGTAACAAAGGCGTTCGTCTTGCGCCGCCGCATCCCTTGTCAGACAAGGGATCGAGGCCGTCGCGAGCGGCGTCGGCGGCACTTCCTGCACCCCGGTACAATCGTTCCTTTGGCTGGGGCCGCCGGCGCGAAACTTCGACTTCGAAGCGCTTCCCGCCCCGCCCCGCGAGACCCGAACACCACGAACCCCGCATGAAAGTCACGCTGATTCCCGTCACGCCGTTCCACCAAAACTGCTCGCTGCTCGTCGACGAAACGACGAACCGCGCCGCCGTCGTCGATCCGGGCGGCGATCTAGAACGCATCGAAGCCGAAATCGAGCGTCAAGGCGTGCAGCTGGAAAAGGTGCTGCTTACCCATGGCCACCTCGATCACTGCGCCGGCGCGAAGGCGCTCGCCACGAAGTTCGGCGTGCCGATCGAAGGGCCGCAGGAAGACGAGCGCTTCTGGATCGACCAGTTGCCGCAGCAGAGCGTGCGCTTCGGCTTCGGCCACGCCGAGGCGTTCGAGCCCACGCGCTGGCTTCAAGACGGCGACACGGTGCGCTTCGGCGGCGAGGAACTCGAGGTGTATCACTGCCCTGGCCACACGCCGGGTCACGTGATCTTCTTCAGCCGCAAGCACCGGGTCGCCACGGTCGGCGACGTGCTGTTCGCGGGTTCGATCGGCCGCACGGACTTTCCGCGCGGCAATCATGCGGACCTGATCCGTTCGATCCGCGAAAAGCTCTGGCCGCTGGGCGACGACGTCACGTTCGTGCCGGGCCATGGCCCGGTCTCGACCTTCGGTGAGGAGCGTCGCTCCAACCCCTACGTCGCAGATGGCGTACCTGGATGAGAGTGAAAAGTACGATGAATCAAGCCGCTATTGAGGAGATTTACGTCAGCACCGACGTCGAGGCCGATGGTCCCATTCCCGGTCCGCATTCGATGCTGAGTTTCGCTTCGGCGGCGTACACCGCCGACAAGCGTTTGATCGCCACGTTCTCTGCCAATCTCGAGATGCTCGAAGGCGCGGCGCCGCATCCGGTGCAGGCCGCCTGGTGGGAAACGCAGCCCGAGGCCTGGGCCGCGTGCCGCAAGGATCTGCAACACCCGGCGGCGGCGCTCGTCGCTTATGTCGAATGGGTGGAGGCGCTGCCTGGCAAGCCGGTGTTCGTCGCGATGCCGGCGGGCTTCGATTTCACCTTCATGTTCTGGTACATGATGCGCTTCGCCGGGCGTTGCCCGTTCTCGTGGTCGGCGCTCGACATCAAGACGCTCGCCTTCGCGATGACGGGCCTGCCCTACCGCAAGTGCATCAAGCCGCGCTTTCCGAAGCACTGGTTCGACGATCATCCGCACACGCATGTCGCACTCGACGACGCGATCGAGCAAGGCGCCCTCTTCTGCAACATGCTGGCCGACCTGCGGACCCAGCAAGCCGCGCTCGCGGCTGATGGGGACGACTCAGGGCAAAACGCCGCGAGCGCTCCGGCAAATTAGGTAATCTCCCTCATCACCCGCGCTTCGCATTGCGTTCTGTTCTCCTGGCCTCTACCATTCAGGAATACAGCGACGCAATGGAGGCGCAGTTGACACTCGATACGTTCTCTCAGAAGATTCTGCGCCTGCTGCAGCTGGACGCGCGCCGTTCGGTACAGGAAATCTCCGATCAGGTAGGGCTTTCCAGCACGCCATGCTGGCGCCGTATCAAGGATATGGAACAGTCGGGCGTGATCCAGCGCTACACGGCGCTGCTCGATCGCGAAAAGCTTGGCCTGCACGTCTGCGCGCTCGCGCATATCCACCTCACGCGCCACACCGAAGGCGGCGTCGAAGCCTTCGAACGCGAGATCGCCACCTGCCCCGAAGTCACCGAGTGTTACAGCACCACGGGCGAATCAGACTACATCCTCAAGATCGTGGCGCCCGACATCAAGGCCTACGACGCCTTCCTGCACGAGCGCATCTTCCGCATTCCCGCGGTGGCGCAGGTGCGCACGAGCGTCGTGCTGCGGGAAATCAAGTTCGATACGCAATTGCCGCTGTGAAAAACAACATAGCGCGGCGCGCTTCTCTGCCGCGCTATGTGTGCCTGCTGCGTGGCGCGATTCAATGTGCCTCGCGCGGTTTGTCATGCACGGCCAGCGCGCCATGCGCATCGAGCGGCTGCATCACGTCGAGCTTGCTCGCGCCAAGGCGCGCGCGCAGCGCTTCCAGATCCATTGAGGCCACGCGTCGCGCGTCGTCCGCCGCGGCCAGCGCCACCTGGATCTCCAGCCCCGTGCTCAAGTAGTGCAGCGTGATGCCTTCGACATGCACGTCATGCTCCGTCAACTCGCTTCGCAGGCGCGCCGCCACATCGTCGCGCGCAGGCAGGTTGGCCACGTAGCGCACGTGCATGTCGTCTTCGGGATCGACGTGAATCAGCGCGTCGAGCACGCGTGCATCGGTAAGCAGGCGCGCGCGCGCCGTCTCCGCGATGTAGTGCCCTTCGGAAACCGAAATCAGCGGATCGACGAGGATATGCGCATCGACGAGCGCGAGGTCGCCGGTCTTGCGGGTGCGCATCTCGTGCACGTCGAGCACGCCCGGCGTGCCCATCAGCAGCGCGCGCAGGTCCGCGGCGGTGGCTTCGTCGAGCGCGCGGTCGGAGAGGTCCTGCAGCGCGTCCCAGCCGAACACCCAGCCCATGCGGGCGACCATGAAGCCGACGATGGCCGCCGCGATTGGATCGAGCAACCGCACGCCCGCGAGGCTGCCCACGATGCCGATCGCCACGACGAGCGACGACGCCGCGTCGGAGCGCGCATGCCACGCATTGGCGATCAGCATGGCCGAGCGCACGCGCTGCGCCTCGCGCAGCATGTAGCGAAAGAGCCCTTCCTTCGAAACCAGCACGAGGAGCGCCACGACCAGCGCGCTCACGTGCAGCGCCGGAATGTCGCCGAGATTCATGATGCGCGTGCCGGCGCGCACCAGCATGCCGACGCCCACCGCAATCAATAATGCGCCGAGGAATAACGACGCGACGGTCTCATAACGGCTGTGGCCGTAGTTATGATCGGCGTCCGGCTTCGCGCCGCTATGCCGGTTGGCCAGCAGCACGACGAAGTCGGAAACGATATCGGCCAGTGAATGCACGCCGTCGGCGATCAACGCCTGCGAATGCGCAAACACGCCAATGACGAGTTGGAGCACCACCAGAACACAATTGACGGCAACGCTGACCCACGTCGTGCGGCGTGCGACCTCGTGTTTATCTGATAAGGGCGGGGCGGTAGAAGAAGTCATGCGCGGCGAGAGAGCAAATTAGGGAATAACCGCGATTGTAGCGACCGTGTGCGTCGATTTTATGGATATCCCTAAAAATCTCTTTTAAATCAGATGCCTACAATAGCAAGAAGCATTCGCATTCATACCGCGGACAGTGCTCGATCCAACCGCGCGCGGCGCAGAAAATCAAAAAGCCGCGCGTCCCCGGACTGCGCGGCTTCTTGTTTTCGAGAATCGGGAGATAGCTCGCCCGACTCCCGCTCCTGCTTTCACATGCGCCGCGCGTTGAAACCCGCCGCTGACAAGTTGATTTACTTCTGGATCAGAAAACGATCGCGGTCTTGACCGGCGATCCAGCGCGGCGGCTTGCCGCGGCCCGACCAGGTGCTGCCGCTGTCGGGATCGCGGTATTTCGGCGCGACGCTCGCACGCGAACGGCTTGCTGCCTTCGCGGCTTTGGCGCTGGCGCGGCCGCCACCGAGTTCCGCCAGGGTAATGCCGTAGTCGGACATTTTTTGCTTGATTTCATCGAGGACCTCGGCATATTCGCGAGCCTTCGCCTCTTCAATCTGCTTTTCCAGCTTCTCTCGCTGAGCGAGAAGTTCCTTGTAGGAAGACATAGGTGCCCTTGTGGTTTGATCTTAATGGCTACTGATCTCGCGCCAGTATGCCGATTGATAGATGCGTGCCTCGGAAATCGGTGGCGAGATTAACACAGATTTGAATGCCGGGTCGCGTGTAAGCAATAAAAATAATTAAAGCCAGATTTGCAATCAAGCGCCTTCCAGCAAGGGTCTAACTCATTGTCATTTCGTGCAAATCGGTATTTTTACTAAATCCTGCTTTTGGCAGATAAATCCACATCTCATAATTAGCAGCGGATGAAAATTAAATGCGTTGAAATACGTCAAACATTTCATCGCATGACAACTTTGAGCCAATCAACGGGGACAGAACGAGTTGCTGCGAAGCAGCATGACGCCACACGCTATATACCGCGGCGGATAACGCGCGCCTCAGTGAAATAAACCGTCATTGCGTATGGCGCTCAATGCAGTCCGCTAGCGCCGCATGCAAGGATTGCAAATCAAGCTGTGGCGCATCGAAAACGAAACGCGTGCGGGCGCCTCCGATCATGAGATCCGCGCCGTAGCGATCCACGCCTGCGAGATCCAGATCAACGCGGCGCGCGGGATGCGTTTCGAAAAAGCGGATCAGCGTGGTCTCCTCGGCGGGAGCAAGCGGCGCCAGCGTGTCGAGATCGGCGCCGTCCATCCAGCCCATTGCGCCAAAGCCGCCGATATAGCGCAGCCGCTCGACGTGCATGACCCAGAACGCGAAGTCGCCGAGTGCGAGATAACGCTCGGCGTCTGGGTGATACCGCACGTAGCGCCGCGCCAGCGCCTCATTCGCTTCATGGCCGGCAGAATCGACCGGCGCGACCGGTTCGAAGCGGCCGAGCAGCGTGGCGCGCGGGGCGTTCAGCACGTCGGCGTCGGGTGCGTGCGCGACGAGAAAGCCCGCGTGCGGGTCGTCGAGCAGATTGCGCGTGTGCTCGGCCAGGCGGCTCACCAGAATCACCGGACGATGCCGCGCGTCGGGCGCGAACGGCAGCAGCGTGGGATACGGGAAGCCCCGCGGCTCGCGCGAGTGCGTGGCGAGCGTGCCGGTGGGCGCCTGGTGCAGCAGATGCAGCGGGGCGTGAGCGGGAATCTTCAAGGGCGCGTCCTCGAATCGAACGATGGATTCTGCCGATATTAGAGCAGCTGGCCCGGCCAACGCGCTGCGACAGGCCGTTCGCACCTTCGTTAGAATCATCGTTTGCTTTCAGGCGCCTTCCTGGTCCCTTCTCTCTCTTTTGCCCGGAATTCCCGTGTCCGACCGACCGACCGATCCCGCCCTCGCCGTTGCGAGCCCAGCCGCCCACCATCGGGCGCTGCCCGCGGCCACGCGCCATCGCGCCCGCATCGCGACCATGGCGCTCTTTTTCGTCGCCGGCATGATGTACGCGTCGTGGGGCGTGCACGTGCCCACCGTACGCGACAAGTTCCATCTGAGCCCCGCGCTGCTCTCCTATGCGCTGTTCGCGGTCGCGGGCGGCTCGATTGCCGCGATGACGACCATCGGCGGCTGGATCGCGCGCGTGGGCTCGCGCCGCGCCTGCCTCACCGGCGGCCTCACGATGTCCGTGTGCGGCGCGCTGATCCTGGTGGTCCCGTATTACTGGATGCTGATCGTCGTGCTCGCCTTTTTCGGCGTTGGCATGGCCACGCTCGACGTCGCCATGAACGCCGAAGCGAGCGCCGTGGAAGAAGCCGTCGCCAAGCCGATCATGTCGGGGCTGCACGGCATGTTCAGTCTGGGCGGCATGGCCGGGGCGGCGATTGGCGGCGCGCTGCTCGCGCGCGGCATGGCGCCGGCGCTGCATCTCTTTCTCGCTTCGGCGCTGGCGGCGCTCGTGCTGTTCGTCTCGTGCCCGGCTGTCCTGCCGCACGTGCCGCACGCCACGCACGGCGAGCACGCGAAAACCGGCAACCGCTGGCGCACCCCCGCGCTCTGGGCGCTCGGCGCCATCGCGCTCATCGCCCTGATCGCCGAAGGCGCGATGTACGACTGGGCCACGGTCTACATGCGTGACGTGGTGCTTTCCACGCCAGCGCTCGCCAGCGCGGCCTACGCGGCGTTCTCGGGCGGCATGGCCGCGGCGCGCTTCGCCGGCGACGCCGTGCGCGCGCGCTTCGGCGCGCCGCAGCTCGTGATGGCGAGCGCCTCGCTCGCATGCGCGGGCATGATCGGCGCGCTGCTGCTGCCGTTCTCGTTCACTGCGCTCACGGGCTTCACGCTGATGGGGCTCGGCCTCGCCAACATGATGCCGGTACTGTTCGCGGCCGCCGCGCGCGTGAAAGGCATCCATGCGGCCGAAGGGCTCGCGCACGTCGCGGGCATCGCCTATTTCGGCTTGCTGTTCGGGCCGGTGGTGATCGGCGGCATCACCCAGGTGACCAACCTCACGGTCGGGCTCGCCGTGGTGGCGCTGTGTGCGGCGCTCGTGGCGTTTGCGGGACCGAAGGTGTTGCGGCGGTTGGGAATCTGAAGGCGCATCGATTACTGCGTCTCTCGCAACCTCAAACAAAAAAAAGCCCGCGAGCCGAAACTCGCGGGCTTTTCCAATCGCGTGAGCGAAATCGGTAAATACGCGCTAAGCGCGATTTACATCTTCACGACGTCGAGCAGCGACTTCTTGCCCGACTTGTAGTTGTACAGCGAGATCACGCCGTGCTTGAGGTCGCCCTTCGAATCGAAGGTCGTCTCGCCAATCACGCCCTTGTAGTCCGTCGTCGGCATTTCGGCGAGGATCTTTGCCGGATCCGTCGAGTTCGCACGCTTCATGGCGTCGACGATGATGTACACAGCGTCATACGTGAACGGTGCGTAGATCTGGATCGGCTGGCCGAAGCGCTTCTCGAACTTGGTCTCGAATTCCTTGCCGCCCGGCATCTTTTCGAGCGCCATGCCCGCTTCCGAACACACGATGTTGTCGGTCGCGTCGCCGGCGAGGTCGGCCAGCTTGTCGGTACAGACGCCGTCACCCGCGAGCACCTTCGCGCGCAGGCCCAGCTGCTTGGCTTGCTTGGCGAACGGGCCGCCCGTGGCGTCCATGCCGCCGTACATGATCGCGTCGGGGTTTTCGCCCTTGATCTTCGTCAGAATGGCGCGGAAGTCCACGGCCTTGTCGTTCGTCGCGTCATGCGACAACACGTTCATGCCGAGCGACTTGGCGGTCTTCTCGAACTCGTTCGCGAGACCCTGGCCATAAGCCGTCGAGTCGTCGACCACGGCAACGGTCTTGACCTTCAGGTTCTTCGCCGCGTAATTCGCGAGCGCCGGGCCCTGCTGGGCGTCGGTCGCCACGACACGGTAGGTCGTCTTGAAGCCTTGTTGCGTGTAGGCCGGGTTCGTGGCCGACGGCGAGATCTGCACGATGCCTGCATCGCTGTAGATCTTCGATGCCGGGATCGACGTGCCCGAGTTCAGGTGGCCGACGACGGCAACGACCTTGTCGTCGACGAGCTTCTGCGCGACCTGGGTGGCCGTGCGCGGGTCAGCTGCGTCGTCTTGTGCGTCGAGCACGAGCGTGACCTTCTGGCCGCCGACCATGAGGCCCTTCGCGTTGATCTCTTCGACTGCGAGACGTGCACCGTTTTCGTTGTCTTTACCGAGGTGCGCAATCCCACCCGTAAGCGGCGCGACGTGGCCAATCTTGACCGTAACGTCTGCGCTCGCTGCCGTTGCGAACGACGCGAACATAATGGCCGCAGCGCTGATCGGCAACAGCTTGTGAAGCTTGATAGTCATGTAAGTCTCCAGTTTCGAACCCAAAAGCTACGTAATCGCCCAGTGCTCCCGCGCCCCGAACGTGTCGCTCCCCGTGCGGACGACCACGCAGGATGCATCCTTGATGCACCTGGCCAGCATGGCGAATGGTCCGTTCATGGCGGGCCGCCCGTCCATACTTGCGCGCAAGTGTAGGTGATCAAATTAATTTGGGGGATTTTTTTCAGATATTGGTGCGAGTACCAATATGCGTACTGCAAGAACAGTTCGAAACCCTGATCAATCGACCGCAAGCCTTATGTAATAAGGCATCCCGCCTTGTGATCCAATTATTGGGAGATTCCCTGAGAGGTCCCGCCGCGAATCGTTTTGAGTTTATTTGACGGCAGTTATTGGTGTGTTAGCGCACGCGTTCGGGGATTACACCAGGGCGCCTTGCGACCATAGGAGAATCCCTCGCCTTCGCGATAACGTTTGCGAGTCGCGCGCGCTTCGAGCACGCGCTTTGTTGCGCGTGCCGGTTCAAGTAAGCATTCGATTAATTTCGCACGGCGACGCGTTGTAGACCCGCAGCCCATGCGGGCGCGTTCCTCACGCGTCGTGACTGAATTTGCGTGACACCGCGCGCCATTCGGCATCGAGTCAGGCGACGTGCGCGATGCGCGAGCAGAACTCATGGAGGCAATCCTTATATGGCTGAATGAGCGATGAACGCTACAAGATCGCTACCGACTCTAGCCAAAGCCCTCGCGCCCGAAAAATGAATAATCGAGATCATTACGATCCGCTTGCAAGAACGAGTTTTCGGTGGCGTGCGCTGCAGAGGTTCAAGGGCCTATGGCAAACTGGCTCCCCGATTTCGCGACGCGCCGCGGGCAGTGTGCGAGCTGCCTGCCAGAGCGCTGCGGCGCGTCGCAGGACTCATTGATGAAGACGGAGAAACAACATGAGCGTTTCGACCAAATGGATCGATATTCCCGCCGGCAATGACAGCTTCGGCGCCTACCTCGCGCTGCCCAAGGGCGGCAAGGGCCCGGGCATCGTCATCCTGCAGGAGATCTTCGGCGTGAACGGGCACATCCGCGACGTCGTCGAGCAATACGCGCTCGACGGCTACGTGGCCATCGCCCCCGACGTGTTCTGGCGCGCAGCCCCGCGCGTCGAGCTCGATTACGTGGGCGCGGACCGCGATCGCGGCATCGCGCTCATGCAGAAGACGGACGTCAACCTCGTGGTCGACGACATCGCCTCGACGGCGGCCGCGCTGCGCGCGCTGCCCGAGTGCACGGGCAAGGTCGCGGCGATCGGCTACTGCTTCGGCGGCCGTCTTGCCTACCTTGCGGCCGCCAGCGGGTCGGTGGATGCGGCGGTCTCCTACTATGGCGGCGGCATCCAGAATCAGCTCGATCTCGCCGACAAGGTCACCAAGCCGATCCTCTTCCACTACGCCGAACTCGATCACGGCATTCCGCTGTCGGCCGTGGGCCAGGTGAAAGAGCGCTTCGCGGGCCGCCCGAACGCCGAATTCCACCTGTACCCGAACGCCGATCACGGCTTCAACTGCTCGGTGCGCGCCTCGTACAACCAGCACGCTTCGGCGCTCGCGCACGGCCGCACGCTGAGCTTCCTCGCCGAGCATCTGTAATAGCCTTCGGGCGGCGACGGCGGTTGTCGCGAAAATGCCCGTCTGTCGTTGCGCACGCCTTGGTGCATCGATGCGTGCGCAACGACAAACCCCTCAAGCGCGCCGCCCGCTTACACTCCTTGCGTAGCCCGTATCGCTCAACCCGGCCCAACCCGACGACGAGGAGTGCGCGCCTTGCAGTCCGACTATCTGGAATACGACGCCATCGGCCTCGCCGATCTCGTGCGCCGCCGCGAGGTGAGCGCGCGCGAGCTGCTCGACACCGCCATCGCCCGCGCGGAAGCCACCAATCCCGCGATCAACGCCATCGTCCTCAAGGACTATGAAGCGGCGCGCGAGCGCGCGCGGCGCATCGAGGCGACCGGCAACGGCGTGAGCTCGCTGAGCGAAGGGCCGCTCGCGGGTGTGCCGTTTCTCGTCAAGGACCTCGGCGCCGCCGTGGCCGGGCTGCGCATGACGCTCGGCAGCCGCCATTACCGCCACTACATTCCCACCGCCGACGCGCCCGTGGTCGCACGCTTTCGCGCCGCGGGCCTGAATATCTTCGGCAAGACGAGCGCCTCGGAACTCGGGCAGATGCCGTATACCGAACCGGAGCTGTTCGGCCCCTGCCGCAACCCGTGGAACCTCGATCACACACCCGGCGGCTCGAGCGGCGGCGCGGCCGCTTCGGTCGCGGCGGGTATCGTGCCGCTCGCGCACGCGTCCGACGGCGGCGGCTCGATCCGCATTCCGGCGTCGTGCTGCGGGCTCTTCGGCTTCAAGCCGTCGCGCGCGTTCCAGCCGGTGTCCGACGTACCGCCGCCGCCCGGCGCGCTCGGCGTCGATCTCGCGGTGTCGCGCAGCGTGCGTGACAGCGCGCTGATGCTCGACCTGATCGCCGGCGACCCCGCGCTGCCTGCCGGCGCGCCCGGCACCTTCCTCGCCGCCGCGCGTGCGCCGCTCGACGGCTCGAAGCCGCTCGCCATCGCGCTGTTGACCGAGCCGATGTTCGCGGACACGGTCGCACCCGAAGTCCGCAGCGCGCTCGACGACGCCGCCGAACTGCTCAGGTCGCTCGGCCATCGCGTGGAGCCGTATTCGCTGCCCGTGGATTACGGGCAAGCGCGCGAAGCGTTCCTCATGCTGTGGTCGGTGGTGGCCGAGCAGTACGTGCTGCACGCGGACGACATCACCGGCACGAAGCCGCGCCGCCGGGAGTTCGAGATAGCAACGTGGGCCATGGCGCACATCGGCCAGAAGCTCGGCGAGCGCGAACTGCCCGCGGCGCTCGACGTGCAGCAGCGCATCACGGCGCAGCTCGCCGACCTGATGAAGCGCTACGACGTGCTGCTGTGCCCGACGCTCGCGGCGCCCCCGGTAAAAATCGGCGAACTGAAGCCAAGCCAGACCGAGCGCATCCAGATGCGCGCGGTCACGGCCATGCCGGTGGAAGTGCTGATGAGAAAGCTGCTGACCGAAGCCTCGAACAAGGCGTTCGCGTGGGCGGGCTGCACGGAGCTTTTCAACCTGACGGGCCAGCCGTCGATGTCGGTGCCGCTCGCGTGGAACGCACGCGGGCTGCCGATCGGCGTTCAGTTCGCCGCACGCGAGGGCAACGACGCGCTGTTGCTGCGCCTCGCCGCGCAACTGGAGGCGGCGCGCCCGTGGTTCAACCGCCGGCCGCCCCTGCTGCAGGCGCGGCTCTAGCGCGGCTGCGCTTGCATGAACGACGTGCGCGGGCAGCGAGACGCGTGGGGTCTACGTCCTGCGCGCCCGCGCCGGTTCGTCACGCCTTCTTGTTATAGGCGCTGCACCAGCCCTTGCCCGCGACCTGCTTGCCGCCGAACATCGGGCACGGCGCGAACGCGTCGGCAGCCTTGCCCTGGTAGAACGTGCAGTTGCTGCAGTCCTGGCCGGCGGCGTACTTCGCGAACTTCGTTCGGTCGACCTTCGTCGCGTCGAGCTTGTAGCCGAGCGCCTGGGAGGTGGGATCGGATTCGGCAGCCTTGGGCGCGTCGGCGAAGGCCTGGCGCGAAAGCGCGAGCGTCGAAGCGACGCCGATGCTCGTGATCAGAAAGCTGCGGCGGGACGATTTCATGTGACTCACTCCAGTATTGTGGCGATTCGTTCGCTGGGTTTTCGCGCGGCGCTTTCGTGTGGCGCGTGCCGCGCATGCCTCTGAGCCGCTCTGGTGGCGGCGTCGCGAAGAAGCTTAACAACGAAGCAAGCCCAGATGACGCTGCAATGCTGGAGATAAGTGAGCGGCATGATGCCGCCCGGCGCAAGAGGGGTGCAAAGCCCGATCAATCGAACGAAGCCATCTCGCACACGCGCTGCGCGATCGCAAGCGAAGCCGTGAGCCCCGGTGACTCGATGCCGAACAGGTTCACGAGGCCGCGCACACCGTGCGACGCCGCGCCCTGGATCATGAAGTCGGCGGCGGGTTCGCCCGGCCCGGAAAGCTTCGGGCGGATGCCCGCGTAGGCGGGCTGCAGCGCGCCGTCGGGCAGCCCGGGCCAGTAGGTGCGGATCTGCGCGTAGAAGGAATCGGCGCGGCGGGGATCGACGTCGTAATCGACCGCATCGATCCATTCGACGTCGGGGCCGAAGCGCGCCTGGCCGCCCAGATCGAGCGTGAGATGCACGCCGAGGCCAGCGTCGTTGGGCATCGGGTAGATGAGACGCGAGAACGGCACGCGACCCGAAACGCTGAAGTAATTGCCGCGCGCCAGATAGAACGGCGGCACGTGGCGCGCGTCGAGCCCGCGAATGCGCCTGGCGAGCTTCGTCGCATACAGGCCCGCGCTATTGATGACGCAGGCGGCGCGGATGTCGATCGGCGCGCCGCCGCCCGTTCGCACCGTGAAGCCGCTGCCCAGCGCATCGATCGACTCGACCGGCGATTTCAGCGCGATCACGGCCCCGTCGCGCTCGGCGTCGCCTTGCAGCGCAAGCATGAGCTGATGGCTGTCGACGATGCCGGTTTGCGGCGAGTACACGGCCGCGACGCATTCGAGCGCCGGTTCGAGCGCGAGCGCCTCGCTGCCGCTGATGCGCGTGAGGTCGAACACGCCGTTTTCCTTGCCGCGCGCGCGAATCGCCTCGAGTTGCGGAATCTGGTTCGCCGCCGTGGCGACGAGCAGCTTGCCGCAGCGCGCGTGCGTGACGTTGCGCGACGCGCAGTACTCGTAGAGCATTTCGCGCCCGCGCACGCACAACGTCGCCTTGAGCGAGCCGCGCGGGTAATAGAGCCCGGCGTGAATGACCTCGCTATTGCGCGAACTGGTGCTGGTGCCGATGGCCTCGGCGGCTTCGAGCACGATCACCTCGCGCCTGCGCGCGGCAAGCGCACGCGCAATGGCGAGGCCGACCACGCCCGCGCCGATCACTACGCATTCGATCTGGTCCATGTCCCTGCGTCCCGCCTTCGCAGCGCCGGCAGGCAAGCCAGCCGCACCGCGATCCTCTCTGCCATGGGGTGGTCAGCGCACAACGCGCGCCGCCGCGTGACAAAAATTGTACGCCGCCCGGCGGGGAGACCACGCCAGACTCTCGCAAGGAAAGCGCGGAAGGGAACAAAGCGGTGCTGTCGCCGCGCACCGGCCCATGCGTCAGTTGGCGACGTTGCGAGCGTGGAAGGAGCCCGTGACCTGCTCGCGGGGCGCGGTATAGCCGCCCATCGCGTATTGCTGCGGATAAGCCGGCGAATTCGGGTCCAGACTCAGTTCGCCGTGAGCACGGGCACTGGCCAGTTCGGCCCTAACTTCGGCGCGCGTCTTCGGGGCGTTCGCGGCGACTGCGGCGACCGCAAGCGACTGCACCCCTGGGGTCGCCGCATCATCGCCGGCGAATGCGGGCGCTGTAACCAGGGCGGTGGCGGCGCTGACCAGCAGGGCAGCAAGCGTAATGGACTGCTTCATGGCGATGCTCCTTCGAGGCGATGCCCGGCAAGCTTTGCAACTCATGCTGGCCAGCCGGCGGAATCCGGACGACGTGTGGACACGTCGAAGCCAGTGTAAACACGGGCTATCGAAAAACCATCCCGATAAGCAACAAGTCACCGTTGCAGCCACGACAACAAATCCCCCAAAAAACGCCGGAGAAATTTATGTCTGTTGCGTTTCAATAACCAATCACGCGGCAGGCGATGGTTGAAGCGCGCCTGCCGCGTCCCCATCTGTTCTGGACCGCTGCGGTCCGGCGTTTGCGAACCCGGTATAGGATCGATGGTCAGAACGTACCCGCCCCGCCGTAGCGCTGCCGACTCTGTCGCCTCGCGCGGCGCCGTGCACGGAGCCTCCTATATGAATTTGTGGAAACCTTGCCTCGCCCTGCTGCTCCTGGCCGCCCTCGCGGGAACGAGCGTGTGCGCACTGGCGCAAGCCACCGCGCAGCCGGCTTATACGACGCCTTCGGAACCCCCCATCCTGCCGGGCGCGCAAGCGCCGGCGGAGCCCCCGCC
>NZ_JAMBPQ010000062.1 GCF_024206495.1 Paraburkholderia sp. CNPSo 3272
GCGCAAGGTCATTCTCAACAAGCTCTCGCACGCCGAAATCGCCGACGAGGTCTTCGCGTTCCGCAAGTCGAAGGTGCTCAACTTCGTCGAGCAAAAGGGCGTCGCGTATTTTTCGCAGCGCACGAACCGCGGCTCGGGCGAACTCAAGGCGCTCGACGATCTGTTGTTCGTCGATCAGCGCACGCTGTTCGAAGCCGTGAGCGCGCTCGATACCTACGATCTCGCGAAGCTGCTCGCCTCGATCGAGGACCCGGCCGTATCCGGGCGCCTGCTCTCGGTGATGGCGGACGCACGCAAGAACGAAGTGTCGTGGGTCATGCGTCGCGACATCAAGATCGATCCCGTGGAAGTCGAGGACATCGAGCAGCGCCTGCTTGCAGCGGTGCGTGCACTTAAGACGCCTGGCGCGCGCCAGGCGGATCGCTGAGCTGGGAGACACGCAGGGATCTGGCGAGCCTCGCCGCCGTGCTGGAATGGGGCGACCAGGCCAGGCTCAACGGTCTGCTCGCCTCCGAGTCGATGGACCTCCAGGGCATGCATCCGTTCGCGTCATTCGGCAAGTTGGGCGGTCGATGCCCGGTCGCTGGCTGCCGTTTCGTGCTTGCTATAAGCAGTCGGCCCGATGGCCGCGTGGCCGTGAAAACTGGCTGACGGAAAAATACTGCGTCGAATCGGCGTCGAACGAGCGGGATTGTTTGACGTCGTTGTCTACGCGGACGCGGCTCCAGGTGGGATGGCTTGGGCGTGCGGATCGCCAGACTTGGAGCATGGCCGAAGCGCTCGCACCCAGCGCGCGAACTCGTGAGGTGTGAGCGGCCGTGAGAACAAAAAACCTTGATACAGATGGCAGCCGTGCGTGCCCAGAAAGTCGCGCTGGGCATGCGTTTCTACGCCTTCCGCGGTGACGGTGAGTTTCAGGATCTCGCCGATATGGATCAGCGTTTGCGCCAGCGATTCCGCCATTGCGTCTCTGCCAATGCCCTGCACGAAGCTTTTGTCGATTTTCAGCTCCTTGACGGGGAACCGGTGGAGGTAGCTCAGGGACGAGTAGCCCGTGCCGAAATCGTCGATCGACAGCGCGATGCCTAAGGCATGGATGGCCTCGAGCGCCTCGCGAATGTCGGTAACCGATTCATCGAACAGGACCCGCTCGGTCATTTCGAGTGTCAGATCTGCAGCAAGCAGGCCATGAGATTGAAGCGTTTCGCTGACGAAGCCTGGGTAGTCTGGATGCTTGAAGTCGGCGGCACAAATGTTCACCGAAATGTTGGGTACGTCAAGGCCCTCGGCTCTCCACGCCGCAAGTTGCCTGCAGGCTTCGCCCAGTACCCAGGTATCCATCTCCGCGATCAGTCCGCTTTCCTCCGCGATGGCGATAAAGCGATCGGGCGCAATACTGTCCCGCCCGTCGTTGTCCCATCGCACGAGCGCCTCGACACCACACAGCACCCCTGTGGCATCGACCTTGGGCTGATAGGCGACACTCAGGGCATTCTCTCGCAATGCCCGCTGAAGCGCGATTTCCAGCTCGAGCCGCTCTTTCGCCTGACGCTCGTACTCGGGAGCATAGAACCGCACCTGGTTGCGCCCTGCATTCTTGGCCTGGTACATCGCCAGATCTGCGTTGCGCAACAGGATGCCGGGCTCTTCCCCGTCGTGCGGCGAGAGCGCGATGCCAATGCTGGCGCTAATCGTGATGCGGGCGTCCTGCTTCGAGTTAATAAGGATCGGTTGGTACACGGCCTGCAGAATGCGCCCGGCAACATGTTTGGCTTTGAGTACGTCGCAGTCCTGAAGAACGGCGAGAAACTCGTCTCCCCCAAGGCGACCCATTACGTCACCAGTCTGGATCTGGTCCTGAAGGCGTCGTGCGATTTCACTCAGGACCTCATCGCCGACGCCATGACCCTGGGTGTCGTTCACGCGCTTGAAACGGTCCAGATCAATGAATAGCACCGCGAGCGTTGACCCGTTCCGGTTGGCGTTCGTCAGAATCCGCAGAGCTTCTCTTTGAAGCTGCTCCCGGTTGGGCAGGCCAGTCAGCGAATCGAACCACGCAAGCCGCTTCAGGCGGCGCTCCATGGCGAGACGCCTGCGCAATTGCCTGCCAAACATCAGCGACAACAGGATCAGAAACGCATCGAGGATGACGGTGACGATACCAACCGCAATCGCCCGCTTGCGCCACCCCGCGAAGATCTCGTCCGTCGCGAAGCCCACCACGACGACAAGCGGATAGCTTCCGATCCGCCGGAAAGTATACAGGCGCTCGATGTGGTCAAGCACAGCGATATCGATATAGGTGCCGTGGCCGGATCGCGCGAGCGGCTCGAACGAGTGGCCGGCCGCGAGAGACTTGCCGATGTCACCCTCGTGAAACGGTCGGCGCATCAGAACCGTTCCGTCCGTGCGCAGTAACGTAATCGTGTCGTGCCGACCAAGTATCGAGGCTTCGAAGAGGTGCCGGAAATAGCTGAGCCGAAGCGTGCCGGCGACGATGCCCGCGAAATGGCCGTTCTTTTCCTCGAGCCGCCGGCTTAATGCGATCTGCGGTATGCCAGGTTCGGCGGCGTACGGCAGGAAAGGCGCGCTAATATAGACGTCGGCGCTCGCCTGGCGCTGCTGGATCTGGAAATAATCGCGGCCGCTGACGTTGATCTTGCGGGGCTGAATCGAACGCGAGTCGAGCACCAGCGTGCCTGCTGCGTCCGTCGCAAAGAGAGCACCCAGCTCCGCCGTGTTGGTGGCCGCACCGAACGCGACGAGCTGCCGGACCTCCGGAGGAAGCCGCAGGATGCCGGGGGTCTCGACACTTGTCGCAACGTCGCGCATGGCGAGCTGGTAAATGTCCAGATTACGCTCGATCTCTTTTTGCAGCGAGATCACCAGGTTCTGCGCCGCAACGCGTGCCTGCGCCATCGCGTCGAGCCTCATTTCGTAAAGCGAGGCGACCGTAACTCCGGTGGTCGCGAGCGTAATTCCAATCCCTGCGTAGATGAACAGCGCCGGCCTGGTAAAGGGCGAGCTTAAAAATCGAATCATGGTCTTTCGCAATCCTTGGGAAAGCCGGGTGTGAGCAACCCGACCCAGGCACGTGGTGGCCTCGTTCTCCGCGGACCAGCTGAATTGTATGGGACCAGGCAAGCAGGAAGATGAACATCACCACTGGCGAATGACATGCCTTAAGCCAATTTATCTGGACGGAGCCTCTCTCGATATATCGACGCAGACAGGTAAAACTTTACCCTCCTCGCAAGGCGGCCCCATCACGCTACGGACCTCCGCAATCCATGTGATGTATGACGCCAAACCCGGTCGCTTGTCAGATTCGTGTCGCGGCTTTTCATGATCTTGATCCAGCCAGTCGCGCCCGCTTGCCAAACCAGTCTCACCCGTACTGACGTTCCGGTTGTTGCGCGGCACCGTGCCCCGAGCGGGAACTGTACGCTTGCCGTTGCCATGGCCAGAGATGTCCGGGACGGCAAAACCGTAGTCCGCAAGTTCTTCGCCACTCCTCGCCTGTCGTCACAGCAGGAACGCGGCCGACGTAGCCCGTCGTTTCAGGATGGCCGCGTCTCAGCCGGTTGGTGCTCCATTTCCGTCGCGTAACCTCGAATAGCGTGATGCAGAGTATTCTCAATAGAGCCCGGTCGAGATGTTGGTGCGCGACTCCCCAGTGTCCAGGATTGGCGGACGGCCATCGCAAGGAATAACGGTCCGGGGCATCAATTCTGGTCGCAAGGCGCTGGAGAGCTCCCTGCCTCTCGAGGGCTCGCCAGGGTAGAACCCACGACGATACGTCGCGCGACTAGATCGTTGCGCGCCCTGGGGAAACATTGCCTCACGCGGCACGCTGACCCGGTTGCACCTGCTCCGTCCAGATGGCCATCGTCGTCCCCTTCAAGGTTGCTGATATCGAGCGCAAGCACACGACCGATATCGCGCACGAACTCTTCCATCATTGCGAGAGATTCCGCGCTACCCGGTGGGAAGTCTTCTGGATTGCGCTTGCCCTGAGCGCGTCTGATCGCGCGGATGCTGGCTTCCAGCGCCCGCGCTTCAGCCCAGACAGGATCGTTCCAGGGAAAACTCAGTGGCTCATATGTCATGCAAGCATTTTCGGCAGCCGGCTCACGAACTTTAGCGGATTAACACGTGTGGCGCCGACTGGCATTCAGCGCGATATGAGAAATCGGTCGCGGTTCTTCGCATCCTTTATCCAGTTTGGCGCCCGGCCCCTGCCCGACCACGTCGCCTCCGTCTTCGGGTCACGGTATTTGGGTGGCACGACGCCGGCGCTGGACTTCGTGCGTGCGCCTCGCCTGCGTCCGAAGATGTCCCGCTCCGTAAACCCGTAGTCGACAACCTTGGCCCGGATATCTGCCAGTACCGCCTCGTACTCTGCAGCCCGTGCCGCCTCGGCCTGCGCCTCGAGAGCGGCCATTTGCGCCTTCAGTTCCTTGAATGTCGCCACGATTCGTTCCTCCTGCGGACTTGGTATGGCGATCTTAGCTCGCTTCGTTTTTGGGCGATTGCTAGCTGTTCCTGCAACAGCGTGGAAGGACGGTACCGGGCGGCAGACTCTCGCCCGATGGCGAGCGCTGACTTGCGTGCCGGCCCGGCTTCGTCCTGCCGGTGCGTGTGCTCTCAAGTCTGTTCCGCCGGCGCTTCCTCGCAGCGCTCGAAGTGGCCAACCGGCATGGCCAGCTGCAGTTTTTCGGCAAGTACACCGGGCTCGCTGATCGCGCCACATTTGCTCGGTGGCTTGCGCCGCTGCGTATCTGCGAATGGGTGGTCTACGCCAATGCGCCCGTTCACTACGGACTGCCTGCCAACCCAGTGAGTCGAGCCAACCTCGCAAAGGCGCGCGAACTGCTGCATGATGCACCCGAGGTCAGCCCGTCACCAGACGACGCTCTCATTGAACCCCGGCCCACATCGATCTGCCGCCACTGGCGGCGCGCCAATGATCGTCCTCGACATCATCATGCGCACCGCTCTTCCGCGCACCGCCCATGCGTCGCGATCAGACATGAACTCCACGGTTCGGCGATCTGCCTGTCGAACGTTGGCGCTGCGAGAACGCGGCCCACAAGCGGACGTTTGCGCGTATCACTTTGTGACCTGCCTCGCCTGCTCGTTTTATCATCGCGATTGCACGACTTGCACCGCTTCGCCACCGCGTCAGCGCCCATCCTGCATCCCGATTGCTCGCACCGCACCCCACACCGCAGAGCAGCGTGCCGGTGGGATGCGCGAACAACCGGAACGACGGCATCCACCCCCGCAATGTGCGGTGACGGCATGGAATACGGGACGCGTGGTTGGTCATCCGAAATTCCGGCCCGAAAGTGAGGCACGGCGTGTCCGGCGCCGATGCTTTCCTCAAACCCGAATAGTGCGCCCTCATGAGTCTCAAGCATGCTGCGTACCCCCAGCAGTGCACGGCGAACCATCGGGCGCGCGGACCTTGGGAGATCGAGCAGGCGAGTTCGAATATCGCCGCTTCTATGCTCGCCGAGCATCACGCACGCGTGCTGGATATCTTTCTGCGACTTGACCAGCAGGTTGGTGCGCAAGCGCGAAACGAGGATCTTGTGGAGAGCGAAGCGTGCGGGTTCCGGCACGCGAACCGACGACGGTCGGAGATGTGTTGTCCTTCGAAGGCACAGGCAGATCGACGTGAATACGCGTCCGCGGCACCGATTTGAACGACGTTGGCGGATCCCCCCTGTTGAACCCCGGCACCGGCACGAAGTCAATACCCGTCTCTTTCAGGATTTCGAGCGGGCCGCCCTAGGGGACATCCTGCAGCACGAGCTGGCGGGCGCGCGCGGTATCGATGCCCTCGGTCGCGAGGCGGCTGTTCACGCTTCAGGGATCAAGACGCCCGCCCTCTTCACGCCCGCTACATCGGACGTTAGATGGCCAGACGATTTTCAATCGGCAATAACGTGTCTTCACACAGCACGACCGCCCAGAACGCGTCAGTGGAGTTCGCTGTCATCGTTCAGCAACCACGACGGGATATCGCGTTTGCCGTTAAGCACGCGCCAGACTTCGATGTAGTCGGTGCGCTCAACGTAGAAGATCACATGCGGGTAGCGATCAAGTGGCCACGATCGCAGGCCTGGTATATCCAACTCGTACGAGTAACGAGGAGATCCAATGTTCGGATGTTTAGCGAGATGAGTGTACGCCCGCTCGATCTCCGCGATGAATCCGAGTGCGGCCTGTTCCGAGCCTTCGTCTACCAGATACCAGGTCAGCTCGTCTTCCACGTCCCGCGTGGCCAGCCTCGTCGGTACGACGGGCTTTGTCGTCATTTACGCGACGTGCGCACGCGGGCACGCAGTGATTCGAAGTAGCCGGAATCGACTGGATCCGCGAGGCCCGATGCGGCACCCTGCAGGATAATTCCGCGCAGGCGCTTGCGATCCTGATCCTTACGGATCAGTTCGCGGACGTATTCGCTGCTCGTACCGTAGCCCCCCTGGCCCACCTGCTCGTCGACGTATTCCTTCAGCGAGTCGGGGAGGGAAATGTTCATCGTGCCCATGCAGATCAGTCTATCAGACTTGGCAAATTTTGCCAAACCAGGGGCATTGTGCGGTGTGCGTGACAGCGACGCACCCATCGTTTCGGCGCGTCGCTACGTCGATGCCGTTCACATCGACCTGCAGACGCTGGCCAGACAGGCGCATGTCCACGTTAAGCGGGATGCCGGGCGCCGAAAGTATGCAGCGCTTCCGCGCGGGAGGCCCTGCGCGTCATTCGTTCCGCCGCGGACGTGTCCGGCGACGTTTAGCGCTTTTCTGGTATCGCAGCGAGACCTGCCCATCTTCAACTCCAAGACGGCCGAACAGCTCGTTTCTGAGGGGCGCACCGAGGACGTGCTGCGGTATGTGGCGTCGCTTGAGACAGGCGCGGCCGGATCATCCTCACCGACCGAGGTATTGGCACCTACCGGATGCTCGTTCCAGCGTGGGTCGCACCAACCAGCGGAGCCGGTGTCGACCGGTCTTCGTGGGAATGAGAGGCACATGTTGCCCACGCCGCGCCCGCGTACCAACTCAGATCATCTGTCACCGGGCGGGCGAATGCTCACAGGTGCTGTCGGTAGGTTGGCCACTCTCTGCGCCGCCGAGAGGCCCTGCCGGTAACCGGGTGGACGATTCTTACAGTGGCTCACGTCGCAGCAAACACGATACTCGCGAAGCTCGGCACGGGATTTGCGCGGCGCTCTGCACGTGACAAGTTTGCGGAGCCAGCCATGCAATTCATTTTTCAGTCTTGCCTGATCAGCATGAGCGCAAGCATCGATGACGGAAGAATTGTGGCGAATGCAAGAATCTTCGTCCCGTCATCGGACGGCTCATTCGACGACGATATCCATGACCTGTGTCTCGATGACAATTTTATCGACGAAAACGAAGCGATGACGTTTGCTCGGGAGCGTGCGATGGGCTGGGTAGAGGAGCATCGCGTCAGCGCAACTTAGCCTGTGCCTGACCGGGCTGGTGGCAGGGTGCCAGCCCAGTCAGCCTGAGAAATTGCTCTTCGCGGCGCGCCCTCAACATGCCCAGGTCCGTTCGCAGGACGCTTCGCGCTTGATCGACCCACGGTGCCAGGCGACCTTCGGCGCTACGCTCCATTTCCGCAAGTCGGTCCAGGCGGCCCCTTATCTCGGCATCGATATTTAACACGCGCACCAGCACATCCTCGCTACGTTGTCCCATCGCCTCGCCTCCTGATCATCGTTCGGTTTCCAAGTACTACTCAATGGTGCGGCAATCCAACGTGCCGACCT
This sequence comes from Paraburkholderia sp. CNPSo 3272, assembly GCF_024206495.1. Lineage (GTDB taxonomy): Bacteria > Pseudomonadota > Gammaproteobacteria > Burkholderiales > Burkholderiaceae > Paraburkholderia. The sequence continues at coordinate 7,811 of NZ_JAMBPQ010000062.1, forward strand.
TCATTTTCTTGCGTTGCTGCGGTATATGCGGCACGCCGAGCTTCAAACCTCATTTGCCTGCTCTTTCGCGCCCCCAGTTCGCAGAGGAACGGTCTGGTGCCTGGCAGCGGTGATGGCTCGTAAAGCCAGTAGTGGCATGACTGAGCTTTGGAACCTGGGCCGTTTCGCCGTGCGTGAGACAGCTTCGGCCCGTATCGGACGGCGAGCAGACTTTCGCGCGCCAGACACGACTGCCATCGGCAAGCGTTCTGCTTTCCCACGGCGCACCATTCGCGAGGACAGAGTGCTTGACCTCGTACGGACAGGTACCGTCATTGCGAATGGCCGCCTGCTACCCGAGGCGCCGGTAACGACGAACTGCCATTGCAGGCAGCCCCAGCGCAAGGAGTTGCTGACTCAAGTCGGTCGAGACGGCCGAGCAGATCCTTTGCCTGCTTTTCAATGTGCATGGGAAGCAAAGACATTGCCAGAATGCCTTGGACCCTCGCGCGCCAGTAGCTCAGGCTAACCACCGTCCCCTTCTCCATGGCGCGAACGTCGTCGGCCGAATGCTCGAGATGGCTCAGAACGTTCCTGATATGCGCCAGATCCCGTTCGACAAATTCGCTGCTCACGATTGATTCCCTGTTGCGTATGTCCACATCGTTCTCGTGCGTACTACCTTTTCCGCATTCGGAGCTACCTGCTGTGCATTTCACCGCCGTGACCGGGGCCTTTGCCACCAGTCATGGTGATCGAGATTGCGTAGAAGATCAGCCCGACGCCGCTCACGAACGTAGTGCGCGGTCACGCCAACAACAGCAACAACAAGCACGATCGTGCCGGCCGCCATACCCAGCCATGTTTGGTCCACGTCAGTCTCCTCATTTCGTCCCAGGATAATCGCCCTGACACAGGCGGCACGCATCGCAAATACAGGCCGGGTTCGTGACAGGACGTCGGCCGCGTACCTGCACTCAGCGCGCCCGGGCAATGGCGCGCAGGATTGCCTCACCTCGCGGGGTCACGTGCGGCAGCGTCCGGCCCGCATCGGGCCGCTCGATCGCAATCAGCTCGAGTTCGCGAAGCACGCCCACTTCCTCGCGGCCAGCGTCCACCCGCTCAGGCGCAGCCTTCACCAGCATCAGCGTGGCAAGTTCGTGGGGGCTCAGCATGGCATTCCCTGGCATTGGGCCATTTAGAAGAAATCGGTATCCAGCAGCGAGCCGGCCGGGAGCGGCCGGCCAGCGAGCTACGTTAGCGCGACGGACTTCGCCGCCTGGGAGAAACGGATTTCACACCTTTGTGCGGGATGCCGTGCAAGGCATCAGGAGGCGGCGCAACAACGGCGCCAGCCGAACGATCCGGAACATGAACGGCCGATTCACCCATGGCGCCGGTGACCCCAAGGCTTCTATTCGCCGCAGCAATTGCCGCTGTCGCGACCCGGCAGTTTCGACATAACCCTCAAGGGCAAGCCGGTAGAGCGAGCTCGACGTTTGCAGCGTTATGTCGAGCGCAGCGCCAGGAGTCGCGAAGAACTGGGCGGCGAACGGAGGCAAACTGCCGGTCAGATTCCAGGCACGCGCCCGCGGCGTCTGCGAGGGCAGGATGTTATCGCGGGTGTTCTTCGCGCCAACGAGTGAAGCCTCGTACATCGAGAGGTTCAATCGCGCGAGTTCACTGAAACCGGCAACCAGACAGCCGGCAATGACAGGGGATGCAGCGGCACAGGCCGCGCTCGTGGCAAATGACTTCACTTTAGGACTACTCACGAATGGCTCCAGGGACTCACCAACAGGCTTGGCCGCTGCCACCGCGGCCGATCGTCGGCACGCCGGCTCCCTTGACTCCGGGGACGCGCGCCGAACAATCTGGAGACTTCATTCTAACTTTGTTAAATCCACACCATTCATTGTTCTTGATCGGGGTTTCCCCTATATGTGAGAACGCTGGTTCTGCAACCTCGGGCAGTTGACGCACAGCCATGCGGGTTCCGTCACATAGGGCGCGAACGTTGTGAGCACACCGGTTTTGATCCAGGCTCCGGTCGATCGGGGTTCGATGCCGACGGTGACAGGTCAGACCGCCAATGCTCTTCCGGGCCGCGCTGCCCTTTTCCACGGCGGATACACTCATGGCTGGATACCTGGACGTGAAAGCCCGCCGACAGAGATCTTGATTCGCGTCCATGACGCTTTCATGTTAAGCCCCTTGCGGGCGACAACGCACTCCGCCGGACGCACGTCCACCTCGACGTGGGACCGCATCTAGCGGGCGAGTCTGCTGGCAAAAGGGTCGGCCGACCTTGGCGAAAGTTCAGGCATCAGCGCTTTGTTGCGACGACAGCGGGTTGCCTGTAGCGGCATTAGGCTGGCGCCAACCGACGACACCACATGCGAAACGAAGGCCTCAAGATTCGTTACTCCCAGCCCATCCGTGCTGTTTCGTAAATGGCCATCAACTTCCGGGCGAGCCTGCCGTTATAACGGTGCAGCAAAACGAAGGGCAAGGCCCTTCTTCTCTCGGTGTCATGTCGACGCGCTAGAGCGTCAGCCAGCAGCCAGTACGGCTCGCGCAAGAAACGGGGCCGGACGTGGGCAAACTGCAGACAATTCTCAGACGAATCTGGCCGACTGGCTTCGAGGGAGGCGTCGCGCCGCAATGGGCGCTCATCCTGCTGCCTGTACTGACCATGTTGATCCTTGCCGTGTTGTGGATCACGATCCTCGAGAGACTGCGGGTCGAAAAAGACGCTGCGCTTAACGATGCGCGCGTCGCGGCGCGAACAGAGGCGAGCGCGCTGGAAACGCACACGCTCAAAACGATCCACGACGTCGACGCGATTGCGCGGCTCCTCAAGTTCGGGTACGAGAGTTCGCCCACGACGTTCGACATCAAGAAATACCAGGCCTACGGATTGATCACCGCTGACACAGCGTTGCAGGTGACGATCGTGGGCACAGACGGACGCGTGATCGTATCGACCACTCCGTTTTCCGGGGAGGTTGACCTGAGCGACCGTGAGCATTTTCGGGTGCACCGCGAGAGCGCGGCTGTCGGGCTCTTTCTCAGCCGTCCGGTCATTGGCCGGATTTCGCGTCAGACGTCAATCCAGGCCACGCGGCGCATCAACCTCACGGACGGCAGCTTCGGCGGCGTCGTGGTCGTGTCGGAGAATCCGGCGTGGCTCACTGACGGCTTCTATACGAATGCCGCGCTCGGCGAACACGGCATGATCGCGGTGTTGAGTCGGCGTGGTTTCATACTTTCGCGCCGCGCGGGCGATGCACCGAGCCACACAGGCGACGCGTTGCCCGACGGCTACTTCGGTGCGCGCAATACCAGCGACGATTCCATCGATCCTCTCGACCACGTCGAGCGCATCGTCGCAACCCGCGAGTTAAAGCAGTATGGGCTGATGGTCGTAGCAGGGTTGTCAGTTGCGGAAGCGCTGGACGATTACTTGAAGATGCGCAGCGTGTACCTGACCATGGCGAGCGTCATTTCAGTGATTCTCGTAGGACTGTCGACGTGGATCACCGCTCTGATCCTCAAGCTAATCAAAGGCAAGGAAGCGTTGCGGCAGGTGGCACACACGGACCATCTCACCGGCCTGCCGAATCGCGGCTGCATCATGGACCGGCTTGAAGCGGCCATAGTGAGACCCAATGCAACCGGCCGGGTTGCCGTCATCTTCGTTGACCTCGACCGGTTCAAGGAACTCAACGATACGTTCGGGCATCATCTTGGTGATGCGATCCTGTGTGAGATCGCGCGACGACTGACCGACGCGACGCGAGGGTGTGCGCGGTCGGACGGCTGGGCGGCGACGAGTTTCTCGTGATCGTCGAAGACGATTACGAGCGCAAAGTCGCATCACAGATTGCCGCCAGCATCACGTCGGGGCTGGAGGTGCCCATCAACGTGCATGGCAGCGAATACAGCATACGCGCAAGTCTCGGCGTCGCGGTATTGCAGCCCGGTGACCGCGCGGCGGATGTTGTAAAAGCGGCAGACCGGGCGATGTACGTCGCAAAGGAGCGCAGCCGGGCCAATTCCTTGCCGTCGATGCCAGGTGAGGTTGCCGCGTGACGCGCACGCAACGCACCCCCGATGCCGGGAAAACACCTTTAGATATCCGAAATTAAGACCACGATCTGGCGACAGTCGGTCAGGAACATCATTCGACCCACTCAGATCGGCACCAATCGGGCCGGGAACGTTTCGAAATCTCGTTTGTTCGTACTCCAGAAAATTCTGATGGCCGCAGACTCGAGCGCTGTTCTGGTTCGCACGACTCGGAAGACGACTGGCAAATCTTGAAGACGGTCCTCCTTGCCGCGCTGGTTGACAGCCAACGGCGTTCGGCCTGAGTTACGCCACTTCATACGCAGCCCTTCCCTCGCCGCCCCGCTCGAACCCCACGATCCGTCGTTCGATCTGGTAGGTCGCCGTCTTCAACGCGTTGACGCCGCCTGCGGCCGCGCGGGCGGACTCACAACGTCCGCAATTCCCATGACTCAAGCCCGCGTACCGGAAGTGCCGCCCGGGCGAAACACTCCCGGTTCGTCGACGCGGAATTCTCTCCGCGCCGCGGAGAGAATTCACGGCCCCAGGCGTGGGGCAGCTGCTTGCGACGCTCAACGGAATGACCGGGCGATGGTCGTCGAGATTGTTGAACGTCTGGCTGGTCACCTTGCGCGACGCTGAGCGGATCGAGCCGGTTGCTGACGCAGGTACGATCGATATGCATGCGTTGACGCAGTGACGTCATGGCGAGCCTCCCGGAAGCAGTGGGTGGAATGCCCAACCGGGCGTCCACATACTGCTCCTGGTGATACCGCTCACCACCTCGCCGGGGGTTCAGCGCCAGACTAGCCTCTTCATGAAACGTCAGCCATGGACCTGTACCCACCTCCCACTACCGCGTCAGCGGTTTAGTACAATTGCGTTCACGTGTTACCACGCTTTATCGATCGGCACCTGCGCGTATTCATCGGCTTAACCGTGAAACTCGAGAATGTAGAGACCGCCGTTGTAGTCGGTTGAATACACGAGCCCTTCTGCATCGACGAATACATCAGAGGACTGGATCACATTGGCCCGGTTCGGACGATGATCCATTAATTGCGCCGGCTGCGGTGGCACAAACGCTCCGACTTCGAGCGGCCGATACGGATCTTTGATGTCAAATACTCGCACGCCCGCATTCTGATAGGTCGCGAAGATCAGCCTGGAGCTGACGAAGCTGCCCGGCCGGTTTTCATGCAGGTTATGCGGACCAAAATGACCGGGCTTCTGCCGATATTCGATCTCGCGGGGTGATGGAAACGTCGAGATGCTGACCGGATTGGACGGCTCGCGGACATCGAATAGCCAGATGAATTTCTCCCCGTCCTCCTGATGGTCGAGTACCGCCTCATCGAGCACTACCAGCAAATCGAGGTCGGGCAAAGGCAGGCAGTTGTGCGTGCCGCCACCGAAAGGCGGCGACCAGTTGCGGTGTGTAATCAGCTTCGGCGCGGTACGGTCGGACACGTCGAGCACGACCAGCCCGGCGTCGCGCCATGCGCAATATGCCGTGTCGCCGTGGACTATCGGATGATGAAGGCCGTAGCGCCGCGCCGCCGGCCACGATGGCGTTTCATCGGCGGCAACATGCATTCCGGGAAGCCAGAAACGCCCTGCTTCGCGCGGATGGCACGGGTCGGACATATCGATCGTGATGAAGATGTAATCCGAAAAGCCGTCAAGCAACGCCGACGCATAGGCCCAGCGTCCACCCGTGTACCAGATGCGATGAATGCCCCCGCCTTCGACCGGCATAAAGCCGATCTCACGCGGCGCGTCACCCTTCGAGATGTCATACACTGCGAGTCCCGCACGCCAGTTGCGCTCACCTGACGAGCGTTGTGCGGTACCGACTTTCTTGCCGAGCGCGCCCTCGTAGTACGCACGTTCATCCTGAAACTCGGCGGCCGCAAACATGTCCTTTGCGTTGATGACGAGCAGCAAATCGTCATGCGTCTGCAAGTGGATATTCCATGTGTTCGGCGGTGCGGGCACGTAGGCCACCGTAGCGGGACGTCTCGGGTCCCGGACATCCACGACACTGAAACCCTTCGAAAACATATGGCCAATGTAGGCGTAACCTCGATGAACCATCAATTGCACACCGTCGGCACGCCCACCCTGATCGCTGTGACCAATCAAGCTCATATTGTGGGAATAATCAGAAACGGGTAATTCAATATCAGTCATGGCTAGATTGTGGGCTCAGGAATTCTGCTGCGTTCGTTCCCCCATGCTGCCCTCACGATCCAGACAGCGGAAGATCCCATGTAATACGGAATACCAAATAGACGGTTGAAGTTTTCTAAAAAAATTGGCGCCGTCGGTTATTTCACACCCCAGATGCGCCGATACACATCGCGATAACGATTGTCCGGGTCATAGCGGTTCATCTTCCCGCCGTCGTGTGCAATATCGGTTGCCGTAACCAGATGCACCGGCGCCGTGTAGCCACTGACCGGCGCCCCGGCAAACGCGCGGTTCAGTTCGTCCACCGCCTGCCAACCATGCAGCGACACCGGCTCGGCCACCGTAGCCGCCTGATATTGGCCGGTGCGGATACGCTGGAACGCCGACTCGCTGCCATTGCCTGCCGAGACCCCAAGCAGTGGCCCGGAACTCTTGTAACCGGCTTGCTGAAGCGCGGGCGACATGAAATCGAACGGCATGTCGTTGATGGACAGCGCCCAGGTCCACTTCGCGCCGAAGTGTTGCAGCATGGTTGAGGTGAGTTGCGGAATGCGCGTCGCGGTGTCGGACAGCGGCGTGTCCTCTATCTTCAGCAACTGGCAACCGGTGCACTTCTTGACGAGATCCGCCATTGCGTTGGACTTGGCAGTCGCGATCTCATAGGTGGAGTCCGTGAAGATGACTACGCCCGCCTTGCCGTTCGACTGCGCGATCACGTACATCACCGCGGCCTTCGCCACGTCGAGCGGGTCTGTCGCCAGGTTGGTGACGAACCCTTCCTGCGGAGCAGGGCCGGGCTTCGGCAGCGAATGCCAGCCTACGACCTTGATACCGCGCGCAACGGCCTGATGGATCAACGAAGCCTGCTCCCGCGCGTCAACGCTGCCGAGCACGATGCCGTCTGGCTTGAGTGCAATAGCCTGGTTCATTGCGGCCGAACGTCCGGAGATGGACCCCTGGCCATCGATCAGGCGGAAGTTCCAGCCGATTGCACCGGCCGCCTCCTTGACACCTTCCCCGACGCCGCGCGGCCCGCTGTCGCGTTGATCTGCCGATACGAACACGATTGTCTTTCCATGCTGCGCAACGGGTCCGGTGGTCGGTCCGCTCCACGGCTGACCCGACTTCGTCGCCTGTGCGGTGTAGGCCTTGGCAACGGCCAGAAACGTGTCGTCAGCGCGTGCGTTCAATGCGCAAAATGCGGCCAGCGCGGCACAGAGGGGAATGATCAGACGCTGCTTCATGGTATCTCCTGTTAGTTATGTCAGTGCGATTCACTCGCTACGTTCAGTGGGTAACGGCTCAGGCGGCAACGCTCCCGCGGATCCATCGGTTTCGCTCGGCACAGCGGCTTTAATGGGCTCGCGCGGGCTGAGGCGGCGGCGCTGCGTGTACCCAGCTATACCGATTGCAACCAGCAGCGTGGCGCCATTGAAGAGAGGTTCGACGTAAAAGTCGCCACCCAGCTGCTGGATTCCCGCTATGCCGACCGCCAGGATCGACACACCGAACACCGTGCCCCATACGTTGACCCTGCCCGGCTTGATCGTGGTCGAGCCAAGGAACGCGCCAACCAGTGCGGGCAGCAGGTAGTCGAGTCCGACGCTCGCCTGGCCGATGCGCAGCTTGGCCGCCAGCACGATTCCGGCGAAAGCCGTCAACACGCCCGAGCTGACGAAAGCAAGAATCACATAGCGGCGCGCGGGGATACCGTTGAGCGCGGCAGCACGCGGGTTGGCGCCGATTGCGTAGAGATAACGGCCCATTGGCAGATAGTCGGACGCTATCCATAACACTACTGCGATCACCGCCACGTACGTTGCAGCGATTGGCAATCCGAATAATGACGTGGTGAAAATGGACGTGAATGCGTCGGGCAAGGTGCCAATGACCTGGCGCCCGCCGGTATGCCACATTGCGAAGGCGTAAATTACGGTGCCCGTTCCCAGCGTGGCGATGAACGAATCGATTTGCGCGACTTCGACCAGCAACCCGTTGAGCAACCCCAGCAGCGCGCCAAGCGCAAGGACGATCACAACCGCAACCCGCCAGTCGATCCCGTAGGAAGTCTGCAGGCTGATGGCGAGGATGTGCCACAACACGATCCCGTAGCCCACTGTCAGGTCGATGCGGCCGGTTGCCATCGGGATCATCGCGGCAAGTGCGAGGATCGCGATGATCGATTTATCGCCGACGATCGAGCGCACGTTGAGTAAAGTGGGAAACGTGTCGGGCAGGATCAGCGAGAACAGCGCGATCAGTGCGAGCGTGAGAATCGGCAAGCCGAATACGGGCAACAGGCGCACCAAGCGAGAGAACGGCGAGAGGCCGGCGAGTTCACGGCGCGTAGGCTCGAGCGCGTTGGATTTGAGCGATTGCATGGGTACCTCAAGCAGTAGGGGAAACGACATCGGCGGGCGTCACGCCATAATCAAGCGACGCGCAATGGAGCAGCTCCGACACGCTGAGCTGGTCGTAGGACAACTCGCGAGCAATCCCGCCCGCCCGAAACACCAGCGCGCGATGACAGATCTGGGCGGTCTCCTCGAAGTCGGAAGAGATCAGCACCACCGCCATCCCGGTACGCACTGCCTCCCCAAGCAAGCGATAAATTTCCGCCTTGGCGCCAATATCGACGCCTGCGGTAGGGTCCTCCAGAATCAGCACATGGGCGCCAATACGCAGCCAGCGCGCGATCACGACCTTTTGCTGATTGCCGCCAGAGAGCGTTTCGATCAACGCCGCCGGATCGTTCGGGCGCAACGCAACACGTCGTCCAAGCGCCAGCGCTTCGTCGGTTTCGCTGGCCGCCGAGCGCATATTCAGCCCCTTTCGGCCGCTCGCACGAGGATTGAGAAAGAGGTTCTCGCGAACGGTGAGGCCAGGTCCTATCGACTCCCCGTAACGGTCGCCGGCCACCAGGCACAAGCCGTTCGCAACGGCTGCACCGGGCGAGGACAAGTCCACCTGCTCGCCGTTGAGCAGCACGGTGCCGGAGAGGATTGGCGCGGCGCCGAACAGCGCCTTGCCGAGCGAGTCATGCCCGGCGCCACGCAAGCCGACCAGTCCGAGAATCTCGCCGCGGCGGACATCGAAGTTCAGCGGTCCGGCTTCTTCCGTGTGCAACCTGCGCACCGACAATGCAATAGGTGCCGCACCCGGCGCGGGCGGCCGCACGAACAGCGACTCGGGTTCGCGCCCGACAATATGGCGAATCAATTCGGCAGGCGCGGTGTCGGCCGTGTTCTGCTGCGCAACGCGCCGGCCATCGCGCAGCACCACAATGCGATCAGATAAAGCAAACACCTCGTCCAGCCGATGCGATACATAGATCATTGCAACGCCTTTCTCGCGCAGGTCCAGCAGCACGCGATGCAGGCGCTGCACTTCGCTTTCGGGCAGACTTGCCGTCGGTTCATCGAGCACCAGGAGATCGGCGCGGCTCGAGAGGCCACGCGCGATCGCCACCAGTGACTTCTCCGCGCGCGACAACGTGAATACGCGCTGCTCAGGATCGATGTCGCCGCCCACCAGCGACAGCGCCGCGTCGGCGGACGCGCGCACTCTCTCCCACGAGATCAAACCGCGCCGCTTCGCATAGGTGGTTGCGAGCGCGATGTTCTCGGCCACCGTCATCCAGTCGACGAGCCCCAGATCCTGATGCACGAACGCGACACGGCCACGCATGGCACGCGCATCCGTCGGCGCGCCGCGAAACAGCAGCGTGCCGCTCGACGGCGCGTGCACACCGGCCAATATCTTGATCAGGGTGGATTTACCGGCGCCATTTTCGCCAAGCAACGCGACGATTTCACCAGCGGCAACGTCGAAGCTGACGCCCTCGAGTGCGGCCACGCCGCCAAACCGCTTGCCCACGCCGCGCACTTCGAGCACCGGAATACGCGGTGCTGCATGCGGCCCGGCCGCGCTTTGCATCGTTGTAGACATGTCTCACTCCATCAATCAGCCGTTGGCCGAATTTAGTGTTTGTCATACGGTCCTTTTGTTTTTGCTATTATTGGACTAGACATTCTTGGCCGCCCATCGAAAATCGGCCAACCCCACATCGAAAAACGGCCAGCCGGAATGACCGTAAAAAGCGTAAGAATGGAGTGAGACACCATGAAAGAGAATGACGAACTCACCGACTGGGCAATGCCCGAGGACGATCCCGTCAACCCGTTCCGATGCGGCGACCCACTGCCGGAATGTGTCGAACGCGCGGAACCGGGCAAGGCGGTGATCGGCTCGCGTGGCGACCCGAAGAACAAGATCCTGTGGGTCAAGCAAGGGCGCCTTAAACTTGAAGGGCCGCACGGTCAGTGGTTGCTGTTGCCCGCCCATATGGTTTTTATCCCGCATAGCAGGCCGTACCGGCTCTACACCAGCGCCGATGCGGAAGTGGTGGTGGTCCACCTTGGCCCACAACATACGGTGTGGCAGCACGAAGGCTGCTGGGCAGCGCCGGTCAGCGGCCTGACGCGCGAAATGTTCGGTTATGCGCTGCGCTGGGGCCGTGAACGCGCCGCAGATGACGCGATTGCCAACGCTTACTTCCAGGCGCTCGGCCTCCTATGCAAGGACTGGTTCGAGTGCTCGCGCATGATGTGGATTCCGTTCGGCGAGTCGCCTGCGCTCAAGCGCGCGATCGCTTATACGCGCACGCGGTTGGACTCAGCGACTATCGAACTGGCGGCGGAAGCGGCGGGCACGTCGGTGCGCACCTTGCGCCGATACTTCCAGGACGAGCTGGGAATGAGCTGGCGCCGCTTCTTGCAGGAATTGCGCATGGCGCGCGCGATCGAACTGATGACCCGCAAGCGCCTGTCCGTCACGCAGACGGCTCTGGAAGTGGGCTTCAATAGCGTGGCCGCTTTCACGCTGGCCTTTTCTTCGTTCACAGGCAAAACCCCCAGCTCGTACACACGCGACTTCCTGAATGGGACAGTCGTTTCGAACAATGCGATGGGGAGCCGCATCGAGAGCGAGGTCTAATGCCTCTAAAATTCTGAGTGGGTGAGTTTGCGGATCAAGTACCGGCGCCAGCCCGCCGAAGCGAATACTTGACGCGCGCTGGAAAAGCAAACCGGAACAGATCTGGTCGCGGCAGAATTCGGCAACCAGCTCTGCCGACTGTTACTGCCGACGCCAGACTGAACTAGTTGCTGACGCGCCCATGCGCCGGTCGCCGAAGTTGCAAACGCCAAGCATTCCAGGGTGAGGTCGACATCCGTCTGGTTTAAGAGGATCTCGGCATCGGGATCAAAACGGAGTCGGCGCGGGGAAACTGCCATTGTGGCGACGTGCCTATCGTCGTATTTTGGCCCACTGGCAGGCATGGGCAGGATTGCAGGCGTGCGCCCTATGTAGCGGCGAGGGCGCCAGCATTGGCGCAATTGCCGACCCCCAGATTGTTTGAGTAATGATCGGCGGCGGTATTGGCGAATTCGTTTTTCGGCAAATTGCGGTAAACGTCGCAAGCTCGCACTATAAAAGCGTTCTGTCAGGCACAGACACATAAGCGGGCAACCGCGCTGCAGATGTCCTTTGCCGCGCTGATTTGTTGCCGATTCAAGCCATGGATTCATCCTGGGACGACCGCTTCCGCCCCTGCTGGTGACCGCCGGGGTCGATCGCGGTCGCCTGATAGCGACCCGAGCCCTGGCGCCCCTAGCCAACCACGCGCGCCTCAAGCCCGCTGCGTACGGCCAGATCGAAACGCTCAGGGCGAATATGGAACACCGTCGCCTCGCACGCGCGCCCGTCAGCAAGTCGCGAGGTCCGGCGCAGCACGAGCAGCGGCGCACGCGGGGACACTTCCAGATACGCGGCGATATCGCTCGCCGCGGCAACCGCCGTGATGGTCATGTCGGCATCGACGATATGCCAGCCCGGCAGCCGTTCGAGCATCTCGTACGACGGGAGAACTTGCGCTTCCTCGCGCGAAATGACACTTGCCTCGGGTAGCAGGCAGGTCTGCGCGAGCGCGACTGGCTTGTCATCGACGCGGTGCAGGCGTTCGAGATACACGCAATGCGTGACATCGGCAGCGAAGGTCTCGCGCAGGCCGGGCGGCACCGCGCACGCATCCATGCGCAGCAGTTCCATGCTGGCCCGCGCACCCTGCGCCGCCAGCGAGTCGTAAAAGCCGCGCAACACGTCGAGCCGGTGCCGCAGGCGCCGGGGCTTCACGAACGTGCCCTTGCCCTGCTTGCGCTCCACGACGTGCGTCTCCACCAGACGGCCGAGCGCCAGCCGGACAGTCACCCGACTCACGTCGAAGCGCTCGCCCAGTTCGGCTTCCGACGGAAGCTTGCCCGACGGCTCATAGATGCCCTGCCCGATTTCCTGCTCAAGCGTCGTCGCGATCTGCTCATAGAGCGACGTCACGTCTTCCCGCACCAACATGATTAAAGTCCCTCGCTGCGCTCGCGCCTCGCCTTGCGCGCGATTCGCGATATCGATATGAAAAGCAATTGGATGGTCCAACTTGTATTAATACGTATTATGCCATCCAGACCCACCGACGCTCGAATAACGAACGCAGGAAAGCATGACTGTGACAGACGAGATCCTCAACGCGCCGCCGGTTGAGCGCCCACCACATGATGGAGCGGCCCTCCATACGCGCGAAACCGTACCTGCGGCCGCTCATGGCCACGCTGGCCCGCGCAGCGGCGCCGCGCTCCTGCGTGCCCGCCTCGGCTTCGTGGCCGCATGGTTCGCCTTCATCGCGCTCGCGTGGCTCATGCCGACACCCGTCGGACTCGACGCGAACGGCCAGGCCACGCTCGCCGTGGTCGCGTGGGTCGCGATCGTCTGGGTGACCGAGGCCATTCCCGTCGGCGTGAGCGGCATTTTGATACCGATGCTGCTTGTGCTTTCACACGCGAGCCCGGGTTTTCCGAAGGCTGCAAGCGGTTTCGCGGCGCCCGTCGTGTTCCTCTGCCTCGCAGCATTCCTCTTTTCGGCGATCATGCAGGCAAGCGGCCTCGACCGCCGCATTGCGCTGGCGCTGCTCGAGCGCCTGAAGGTGCGCACCGCCAACGGCGTGATCTGGGCAATGTTCGCCGTCAACTTCGTGATGTCGATGGTCGTGCCGGCCGCGAATGCGCGCTCGGCCGCACTGCTGCCCGTCACCAACGGCATCGTCCAGCTGTTTGGCGATTCGCCGCGCGAGCGTGCAGCGAAAAAAGCCATCGTGATCCAGTCGCTTGTCTACGGGGCGATGATCAGCGGCATGTGCATTCTCACGGCGCATCTGCCGAACATGGTCGTGTCAGGCCTGCTCGAAAAGCAGCTCGGCATCCACATTTCATACTTCACGTGGTTCAAGCTCCAGTGGCCGTATCTGGGCATGTTCGCGATCACGCAGTGCTGGGTCCAGTACTACTTCCGCTCTCGTGCCGTGCAGATTCCCGGCGGACGCGCTGCCCTCACGACCATGCGTCGCGCACTCCCGCCTGCCTCGCGCAATGACTGGCTGGCGCTGGTCCTGTTCGCGGGCGTGGCGGTCCTGTGGGCAACGGAGCCGCTGCATCATCTGTCGTCGGAAATCGTCGCGCTGATCGCGCTTGCCATCCTGTTCGCGCCAGGCGTGCTGGGCTTCGGCTGGGCGGAAATCGAACAACGCACGATCTGGGGCACGCTGTTTCTGCTCGCAGGCGCGCTATCGTTGTCCTCTGCGATCAGTTCGTCGGGGCTCGCCCAATGGGCCGCCGATCACATCTATCTCGTCGCGCACGGTCATGGCTGGTGGCTCGCCATTGGCATCGTCATGGCCGGTACGCACATCATCCGTATCGGCATGCTGTCCAACGTCGCCGCTGTCACCATGATCGCACCGATCGCGCTTGCGCTCGCCCCGCGCCTTGGTCTGCATCCGGTCGCGTTCACGATGCTCGTCAGCGACACCGACAGCTTCGCCTACCTGCTGCCCACGCAGATCACGGCGGGCGTCATTGCCTACAGCAGCGGCGCGTTCACCACCGCCGATTACGCCCGCGTCGGCGTAGTCTCGGTGCTGATTGCGATCCTGTACGGGCTATGCGTGATCGCACCGTGGTATGCGTTCATGGGCGTGCCCGTGTGGGACGCGTCCGCAGCCTGGCCGTTTGCACATTGATACTCGCGCACGCTCGCACGGTCACGTGCGCGCGATCCCTTACCCGTCTTATCGGCACCCACCCCAGATGAGCCAATCGAACGAAACCGGTCTGCACGCCCGCGCGCGTGCCCTGCGCGAGCGCCTTGGCGATCATGTCGCCCCGGTCGGCCTCTATGAGCAACTGAAACAGCGCCCCTTCGCCGGCGGCGTGCGTTGCAGCGTTTCGCGACTCGAAGCGGGCAGCTGGGCCGAAGTCGTGCTCGACTACGAAGTCGGCTCGTCAGGCATTGCCGATGGCGGGTGGCTGAAGGCCACGTTCAAGTTTTACTCGGACTGGGCGCTCTTCCAGACAAGCGACCCCACCGCGGCGAACTACATCAGCGCCGAGTATCATGCGGCGCCGCTCGTTCCGGGCCAGAGTCCCGCCACGGTGCAGGCGCTCAATGTGCGCTTCGACCAGAAAGGCCACGAGCGGCCGTACCAGAAAGCCGTGATCGTCGATGTCGTCGACGGGTATCTGAACGCAGGCGATCGCATCGTGATCCGTCTTGGTGATCGCCGACGGGGTCCCGGCACGCGCATCCAGACGTTTTCCGAAGACGATTTCCGCTTCCGCCTCTACGTCGATCCGCTGGGCACGTCGCGCTTCGTTGCAGTGCCTGGCGACATCGCCATCGACATCCATCCAGGCGATCCAACGGACGTGCTGCTCAACGGGCCGCGCTTCGTGCGTCCTGGCGAGGCTGCGCCGTTTCGCCTTGCGTTGCAGGATCGTTGGGGCAACGCATGCCGCGAGCTGGGCGCGAACGCGAATGCACGGCCGGTAGTCGCCAATTCGATCGCCAGTTTGACCGCCAACGTCATCGCCAACGTCATCGCCCGCGACGCAGAAGGCACAACGGTCTATCAGCGGGAGCATGCATTCCCGGCGCAGGGATTCGCGACGCTCGCGCTCGACGACCTGCCAACGGACCGGGGCACGCTGCACATCGTCGCAGCTGTGCCCGCACGGCCGGAGATCCGCGCAGCCGTTGCCTGGCTCACGGTCGACGCCACACTGCCCTCCCCGCGCGCACTCTATGCCGATCTTCACGTCCATGCGCACGACACGGTCGGCACCAACAGTCCCGCATACAACGCGCAGTACGCGCGCGATATTGGTGGGATCGATATCCTCGGCTATACGGCCAACGACTTCCAGATCACGGACGCGAACTGGCAACTGGGCGTCGAGGCCGTCGATCAGTTTAACGAACCCGGCCGCTTCGTCGTCTATCCCGTGCAGGAGTGGTGTGGCAGTTCGACGGCGGGTGGCGACCACAACGTCGTATTTCTCGGCGACGAACGTCCCGGTTTTCCGTACAACGCGCGCGGCGAGCACAACCGCACCCTTGTGTGGAACGAGGACATGAAAGGCAACGCGGTCGAACTCGGTCGCTGGCCCGTCGAGGAACTGTGGGACGCCTACGTCGATGACGCCGAACATCATCTCGTCATGCCGCACGTCGGCGGTCGGCGCTACATTCCGGACTGGCACCATCCGAAGCTCGAGCGGCTCGTTGAAATCGCTTCGACATGGGGGCACTTCGGCTGGCTCTACCAGGACGTCATCGCGCGGGGCTACCAGCTCGGTGTGGCTGCGAGCGGCGACGAACACCGCGGACGTCCCGGCGGCGGCGCGCCGGGCGTGCACGTCTTCGGCGTACATGGCGGACTCACGGGCGTACTCGCCGATACGCTGGACCGGCGCACGGTCGGCCAGGCCTTACGCGCACGCCGCACTTGGGCGACGACAGGCGAGCATAGCGCGCTGCTCGTGCGCAGTGGCGATCACTGGCAAGGCGACGCGTTCAGGCAGCGCGGCCCGGCTACGCTCGATTACCGCCTGCTCGGACGCGCCGGCTGGGAATACGTCGCCGCCTATGACCACAATGGCCTGATATGGGAGCGCAACCTGCATGAGGAACTCGGGTATGCAGAGCGCCTGATCCGCGTGCGCTGGGGCGGCGCGCGCATTCGGGACCGCTATCGCTGGGCGGCGTGGCGTGGTCGCATCCGCATTCTCAACGGCACGATCCACAACTTCGGTTCTCAGGGCTTCGAACACGTCGAGGAATCCGCGTGGCGCACAGGCGCAACGGACATCGAATTCAGCAGCGACACGTACGGCGACGCGGACAGCATCGAGATCGACGTGAGCAATCTTGCCGCAGCGACCATCGTGATCGAAGGCACCATCGACGGGTTCGTTAAGGTCGGCGATCCGCTCGCGGGCAATCCGTTCGCGCATGCGCCGGCGTTTCGCTTCGAGATTCGCGGCCCAGATCTGCTTGCGCGGGGTAGCGCAACACATGCGCTCGGCGGCACTGAATTGTTCGTCGCGGTCGAGCGACTGACCGGCAGGCCGTTGCCGGTCGATCTGGCAGGTAGCATCGAGGTTGTAGCGCAGAATGCGTCGTTTGGTTTTCGTCCGGTGTACTTCTTCGGGCGGCAGCGTGACGACAGCAAGGTGTGGTCGTCGGCCCAGTTCATTACTTTCGAATAGGTTCGCCGCAGGCGCAGGTGAACAGCGCCCGCAGCGACAGGCTCCGGTTTGAATCCGTCATCTAGTCACGAATCAGGAACCGGTCGCGGTTCCTGACGTCCTTGATCCAGTTTGGCGCGCGCCCTCTGCCGGACCAGGTGGCGCCGCTTGCCGGATCACGGTATTTCGCTGGCAGCGCGCCGCCTGAACCTCTCGGCCTGCCACGGCGACGTCCAAAGATGTCCCGAGGTGTATAACCGAAATAGTCCACCTTCGTACGGATATCGGCAAGGACGGCGTCGAACTCCTCCTGACGGACTGCTGCTGCCTGATTCTCCAGTTCGGTGATCTGCGCCTTCAGTTCCCTGTACGTTGCCACGAAGCGTCTCCCGCATATGGAAATCACTGGGTCATGATAGTGACTTTCGTATGTCGCTGATCCGAACCGGGACGATGGTCGCCGGGCATTGCGTCAGGCTGTTGTCTGCGGATTTTTTTTGCAGATAGAGGTGCCTCGCGACCACATCGACAATGGCGAACGCTCGGGCGCTGTGAATCACGATGGAGAGGAACAAAGCCGGTGCCCGGCTACCGCTGTATGCAGATTCATGGAAAGCCAGATGCTTCACGCGCAGCCTCAGGCAAACGTGGTGAATGCCATGGATGTTCGCGCACAAAGGGGGTGTTCATCGCACCGCGGCGGCCAGGAAAGGAAGTCCGGGGTAGAACGTCCCCCGCATCGGAGGGTCAGTGGCAGATCCTGTGAACCGATACGGGCCCCGTCTGAATTCCGCGCGAATCCCGGCAGTTGGAGCTGCAGCGCTAGGTCTGCTAAAGAACAGTCTTTAGGGTCAATGGAGTTTGGACGCCTGGCGACGGCGGGCAGTTGTGCACGTCGATCCCGAAGCGCTTGCTAAATCGCCCCACACACGAGCCGTCATGCGCGGTCACCCACACGGTATCGCCCAGCGAGGACACGTCAATGCAGTAAGGTTGAGTCACGCTTTTTTCCTGTTTATCCGGTGGCACATATGCACAAGTTCGCCTTGACCTTGCTGCCTGGCTATGCGGCAGCGAGAGGTACCGGCCATGTTGCCCCTGCATTCCGGACACACCTTCGCAACATGCGCGCGCTGCGCTGCTGTCATTGTTTTCCCGCTCCAATGGCTCGTGCGCAACATCGCCTCTGACATGACATGCCTTCGAACGGTGCGCCTTCCGCGCGACCGATTTTACCGCGGCCAGGCAGCCAGGAGAGCGCGGATACGCCGCGCGAATTTTGGGCGATTGCGAGCTGGCCCGCCGGAGCGTGGCTGGCCGCACACAACACTTCGTCCGCACAAGCGGCAAAGAACAATAATGAAAAGAATCTCCAACTCACAACGCCAGATCTTCGTGTGTCTTCGCGCTCGGGAGCTTGCTCATGAAAGTCCACAGCACGACGCCATACCTCTCATTGCTCGCGAGGCACTCGTGCCATGCCGCACTGTTGCTCGGCTGCCTGACAAATCCCTGCACAGCGCAGGCGCCTGCAAGTCCGCCCGGCACCCCCACGGCTGACGCGCCGAGCTACAAGGTCGGTGATACGTGGACCTTCATATGGGGGCGAACCGACTCCAGGCCCGGCACGCCTCTTGTCATGACGGTAGTCGCGGTAACAGAGACACAGACGACGGTGTCGTCCTCCTGGAACGGCGGTCCCCCAAAGGAAAACCACTACGACAATCAGGGAAACCTGACGCGGGATGGCAACGGAACAACGTATGAGCCAAGCAATGGAACACTGAGTTTCCCAATGACTGTGGGAAAGAGCTGGGAGTTTCATCATGTCCGGCGTTTCGCGATCGGAGCCATTGACGTCAGCGGCCACGACGAGATCGTTGCATTCGAGCGGGTACAGGTACCCGCTGGTTCATTTGACGCCTACAAGATAGTCAGCCATGGGGTGAACGCCAGGCAGCTTGATCGCATGTACGATGCGCCGTTCACCGAAACTTACTGGTATGCGCCACGCGTTAAAAAGATCATCAAGTCGGATTACGTGTTGTATCTCAACCATCAGGCGCTGCTGACCCGTACTTCCGAACTGGGCGCTTTTTCACTTGCGCCGTGACGTTACCTGGCCTCGACGTACGCTCTGACAGGTCAGTCGCAGGCTGCACGTCGATTTTTGCCGCCGGCAGGCGTTCGTGGTTTGCAATGACGATCGACGGTTAGTTGCATCGCATACTCATGGACTCCCGGTACTGTTTGCCCGGGAGTCCTGCCAGGCCGGGAAGCTTCGCCGCGCTGCACCCAGTCTTTGCGCGGGCGCCCCATGGGATTGATGGAGGACCGCCGGTACCATTACACGGGGCGGCCGCTTTGGTCTGGACCCGTCGCCAAACTCGCTGACAGGTCATGCAAATTTAAATCGGGTAGTCGCTCTTGATCTCTGGGCGAAGATCTCAATATGACATGTCAAATCCAGATTAACCGCCTGCCGGACATGCCCAACAAGAAGAACTCTCGATCCACGCGTCGGCCAGTTGCCGGAACGCACGCCAAGTCGCTCTTTCTCCCGATGCCCCGCCACGAAGCCTCGGATCTCGCGCTGCGTGCACGGATCGTGCTAGAGCGTCTGCGCAATGGTGAGGCGGACCGCTCCCTCGTCAATCTCGTCTCGCAGGTGGCTATCATCACGAGCTTCATCACCCGGGCGGGACACGGGCAGCTCGATGTCGCGGAGGTCGAGTGCGTTGAGCGTGGCCTCGGAGAGGTACTCAGCGAGGCCGATCGCACCGGGGCGTGGCACGTGCCCGAATCGTTGATCGCGGGACTCACCACCGTGATCAACGAATACGACCGGCAGCTCTGCATGACCCGCATGGAGATCGTTGTCCGGGCGAGCGATCACCTTGGAAAACTCGTTGATCTGGCCGCGCGGGACACGCGTACCAACGACAGTGAACTCCGGGTTGCACGGTAGCCTTACTATCCATCGCGTGCCGAAACCACGGATCCGTCAGTGCGGCGTGCATGAAGGCTCGCCGGCGAATGAAGACATACGTCAGAGAGAAAGTCACGCGCAAACGTCACACAGTTAGTTCCCGCCAGCGCGATGGTAACCGGTCCCCATAGATGGAGACCAAATCCGCCGCGCGCGCGTCGCGAACGTTTGTGGATCGAGAGCGGCACAGCCTGCAATTGCCTGCTAAAACGCGAAAGCGCTCACAACAGACAATCCAGTAGCGCCCAATGCAGCGGAGACTCATGTATCCCGCGCTAAACTGCGTCCACAACCCTGCATAGGCCTTCGCGCGATAACTGTGCGGCTGACAACCACGTCCCGAAAAGAAAACCACATGGAAATTCGCGTCGCTTACGAACATAGCCTGGCCTCAGCGCCGGAAGAATTCATCGTTCAGGTGCCGTCGCAGCTCGTGACCGATATTCCCGCGAACGTGCCGCGCGCGCTGTTGCCGGAGTTCGTCACCGGCCTGATCGTCGAACGCTCCCCGAGCATCGGAAAGATTCGCAATCTCAAGATTCTTTAGCGGACCGCATCTTCGCAGGGACGTCTGCTGACGAAAGGCATTGTTGTGCGGCTTCGTGAAAACTCAGAAAAGGCTCTGTTGCCTGATATCGCGCGCTGGAGGTAGTGACGGTTTCTGCCGTCGTGCGCCTGCACGTCGACGGATAACACGACGCACGTGAGCGATGAGTTCGAAACGCTCATCCGCAAAGCTGAGCGTGAGCCTGAACTGCGTCAGCCCATCCGGTCCGATACCGGGCTGCACCCGCAGCGAAGCATGCATGTCGAGTCGACGGGCACGGTCCACGAGCTGTGCGCGGCTCATGCCGGGCCAGGCGAGCGAAATCAGCCGACTGACCGCCGAAGGAACTGCCTCCGGTGGGCAATCAGCCGGCAACGCCAGAGAAACAAGCTCGAAACGATGTGGCATGGGGTTCAAGGCGCGCGGATCGGTGTCCGTGCTTCCTCATGTACATACGTAGCGTCGCCAGAACGAAGTCGACGCACAGAGGGTCCTGAGTGACCAGTCGTAGCGGGCCGCCAATGCAGTGCGTCCAGCATCCCGCTCCGCCAGCTACGACTGGGTCACCCGTTACCCGTTACGCTGCTGCGACTTCAGGCGCAGTCTCAACTGCCGCCGGAGCCTTTTTGGCTGCAACCTTGCGCGGTGCCGAAGCCTTTTTCGCGGGTGCTGCAGCCTTGCGTCCACGCACACCCTTTGCGGGAACAGCCGCTGCCCGGCCAGCCTTTTTCGTCGCGACCGTCGTCTTCGCTGCCTTTTTAGCCACGACACGTTTCGCGGCAACTTTCTTCGCAGGAGCAGACTTCTTCGCGGGAGCCGCCTTGGCGCCGGCGACCTTTGCCGTTGCACCGGCTTCGATCAGGAATTTCGAACGATCCTTGACATCGCGAATCCAGAGCGGTGCAAGTCCTCGGCCCGACCAGGTCGCGCCCGTTTTCGGATCCGCGTATTTCGGCGCAACGTGATGCACGGCCGCACGGGGAGCTTTTGCTGCTGCCTTTGCACCCGTAGCCGCCGGCTTGCGACCGCGTCGTTTAGCGACGAAGCCTTCAATATCAGCAACAGTCAGTCCGTGCTTTTGCATCAGCTCGCGGATTTTGGTCAGGCCCACCGACGACTGCTTTTCGGCAATCGCTACTGCCTGCTTCTGGAGTTTTGCAATTTTCGAGTTGATTGCGTCCAAGGTAACCATGTCTATTCCTCCCTGTGGGGTTTACCGTCCATGCGATCCTGGAACTTCCCTGGCTTATTTCCCAGGCACTTCGAAGTTCGGTCTGCCCGTCAGAATTGACGCCATCGTCGCGGTCGTGATTATGACTTCATCAGTACGCTCGTGCAAATTGATCGCACGGTGCGCAGCGATTTAAATTGTCACTGGAGATTAAAATTGAGCTGCGTCCGGTGTTGCCTGCGGGTACTACAACGCTCCTTTTCCGTTCGAATGCTACCTTGCAGCAAAACACTCAATTCTCAATTGTCCAGACATGTACCCACGCATCGTCGATCCTGTGAACGAAGTTCCTCTTCGTTCCTCAGGATGAATCGTTCACGCTACAAAAGATGACGTAAGGCGCGCAAGCAAACCTGGCGTCGCTTGCGGATTGATTTATACTGGGTTCACACCGGTCGCCAGTCGCGACACCCGCCGTGTGCCGTTCCCAGCAAAACGATTAAAAGTGCTCCACCCTCTTCGCGCCTGCAGCATGGGCAGCGTTGGGTCGCGTGGTATCCTGGCGGCACGCGATTTGCAATTACCTGCTCAACAACAGATTGTTGCGCGGAGAGTACACCGAATGGATGAAAGAAAGCGCGAAAGCATCGTTGCCTATCTACGGCGGCGGATGGCTGAATTTGGAATCAAACCGGAAGACGTCGCCACGTCAATTGCGGCAGATCAGGAGCGGTTGCGGGCAGTGCGTTTCCGCGACGCCTCTGGCAATTCATGGGACGGCAAAGGCGCCCCGCCACAATGGGTGGTTCAGGCGACCAGCGCCGGACAGACTCTTGAGCATTTTGCAATTGATTCGGCATCAACCCAGGAACCAGGCAAACACGCCGGCGCCGACTGGCGCAACGACCCGTTTGCCGGCACCAGACTGGCGAAAATCAAAACAGAGGGCGTTGGCGCCTGAGAGCTGAACCGGAACCAGCTAGAATCCAGCGTCAGGAATCACTCTCGTTGCCCCATCGGTTCGGACGTTTACGCGATTTCATTCCTGGCAGATGAGGGACGCAAATACTGTTACAGGGTGAAAGGCTGCGCCCCATTTCTGGACGCAAGAAGTTGGAATTCCGGAGTCCGTCCAAGTTAAGGGCAACGATTGAATCATGAAAACATCAGGAAAACCTTGCGCATCGTGTCCCTGGCGTCGCGCTGCGGGTGCAGGAGATATTCCAAACTTCGATCTCGCTCTGGCAGAGAAGCTGGCCGATACGTGCCCTGATGACCGCGGCATGGGGCCCGACTTTGGAGCCAGCATGTTTGCGTGCCATCAATCCAGGGAAGGCGAGGAATTCGCGTGCGCTGGATGGCTGGCGAAAGTCGGACACCACCATCCCGCAGTGCGCCTGGCAGTGGTCTCTGGTCGACTTGATTCGGCGGCACTGGAGCCTGGCGTAGACTGGCCAGAACTGCATGACAGCTATCGGGAAGTGCTGGACAAGCTGCGTGCAACGTCGAATTCTTGAGACGAGGCCAAAGAAGACGAGTCTGCTGTCAAAGTCGGGGGATCCAGCTGCCTGCGCCGGTGATGAACATCATCGAGGCCACTGTGCGACTGGTGTCGATGGCGGTCTAAATCCGCGCAAATCTGGCGGCGTCACATAGAAGCGGTGTGACGCGAGAGCAAAAAAAGAACTCGCGGAAATGACCAACGCATCGTGACCGGGGCTAGTTGATGCAGGGCACGGTGAAGGGAGCCCGTAGGGCGACTGGAGACGTGCCCTGCATCGGGGCGTGCCGTCCGCATGGTAGAAAGGCGTTTGCCGAAGAAGAACAACAGGTGCAGCGCCGGCCTCAACCGCCAAGTCCAGTCCGGCGCCGCACCTCCACAAGGGATATCCATATGGCAGGCCTGT
>NZ_JAMBPQ010000063.1 GCF_024206495.1 Paraburkholderia sp. CNPSo 3272
GCAGTACCGCCAACCAAAACCGCGCCTTTCGTTTCGGCTCACCGAACACGCATTTCGGCGGAGTGAACAGCCGTTTCGGCGGGCTGAACACCGATTTCGGGAAGATGAACACGCGTTTCGGAGCGCCGAACACCGATTCCGGAATACCCCGAAACCGTTCGACTTCAAACGAAACGGCTGTTCACCTTCCTCCGGAAACCCTGTTCGACTTCAACCGAAATCCGTGTTCGACTTCGCCGAAATACGCACTCTGTCAATCTCAAGTGAAGAGATTCATGCCGCAGTAACCGCTGCGTGATCGGTTTTGATCCGGTTGGCGATGAGGGTGCTCATGAGACACAGCAGCGCGTGAACGCCTGCGCACGGATGTTTGAGGAATGCGTGGACCTGTTCGCTGCGGCTTTCGCCGACCAGACACCATGCGCAAAAGTGTTCGCAATTGTTCGTCAGCAGGCGGTAGCGGTTTTCGCCGAGCCGCGAGCGGGCGCGCAGCACGGTTTGCACGCCGGAATACTTCGAAAACGGAAGCTGACGCACAACAACGGGGTGGCCGTCGGCGAACTGGTCGAGCGGGACTTCTTCGATCGGGCCGCGACGCACAGACTTCACGAGACCTGCGTAGTGAATGACCATGCCGCTACCGCCATAAATGCCGTGATGTTCGTAGCCGTAGCGTTTCGTGATCAGGTGGGCACCGAGAGCAGGTTCGTCATTCGAGCCGTCAAGCGCGACGTCTGTCGATGCATAAGCGGCTCGACGCTGTGCGCCGTGGTCAGCGCCGGATTGCTGGCGATTACGATTCATTGCGCGGCTCCTGGTCCCCGGGGGACAAACGGTCGATGCTCCAAACGGGCAGTGACGCACCCGTACCTGTGCATGTGCTCGTGACATGGGGGGAAGCCATGCCCGTGCATGAAAAAAACGGCCTCATTTGGCGTTGCGGCTTACGAACCAATCTAGGGCGTGCCCGACCCAGCCGCAATTACACCTTGGGTTCAGGACACCTATCTGCAGGGATGCGAAGGTGTGACTAACACCATCGTGCAATGGCTCCTTGCTCCGCTGTGGGCCTAACCTCGCCTGGTGACCGAATACTGCTGGAGATGATCCATGGATAAGAAATTTGGGCGTACCGCGCCCGCCCCGCTGAAGGCTGGCATTGTGTTCGAAGAATTTGCCAGGACCCTGTGGTACCTGCGTGCGCCGCTTGCAGCGTTATTTGTGTTGTTTCTTGTGCTTTCGGCGGTGATGTACTACGCCGGCGGTCCAATCGAAACGGGAAGCGAAACGCCATCCTCGTTTGGGAAAGTCCTCTACTTTTGCATAATCACGGCGCTCACGATTGGCTACGGCGACGTGGTGCCCACGACAATCGTGGGTCGGATCGATTCGATACTGATCGGAGTGCAGGGCGTATTGTTGACGAGTATGGTCACAGCCGCATTCGTTCACGCGGTTCAGGAGGCAGCGCGCCGCGCCGGCGCGCAAGATGATGCCTAGGTCCTATGCGGCCGCGGCAAGTCCAATATTAGCGAAAATGACGGAGCCGCTCCGGCTTCACGAAAACCAGCAGCCCACCCAGAATACGCTGCCAATGCCAACACGCGCCCCACATGTCGTCAGTATCCCGGCCAGAAGCATGGCGCCCACCATGAACGCGAGAATCGTGCAACCGGCCGGTGTCATAGGGCCGCCGGCGAAAGCAGCCCACTGTCTGGCGCTTGTCACGATCTGGATGGTGCGTCGCACCTGGCCCGTGATGTAAGCGCCACAAAGGCGCGACGCAATGGCGGTGAAGAATTCGCTTTTCATCATGACGGGTCGTCCTAAGGACCATCCAGACAGTCCCCAAGACAGAGACCTTGTATGGCGATCCGAACTGACCGCCATCTCGCTGGCATTCGCGACAAAAACTTTAACCTGCGAACCAATTTAGGCCGAGCCGGCCACAGTCGCAATTACACTTTGGGAGCAGGTTCCGGTGACCTTCTTTCCCTTCTGCGCCTCGGTATCGTTACACCTTCGTGCAATTGAGCCGCGCACCATCAACGGCCTAAAGTTGCTCTATACGGGCAACGTCTTCCAACGCTGGCGTCGCTCAAACGTAGCCAATCGCGCACCGCAATGGGACGGTCATCATGCTCACTGACGTACTCCACCTCTCGCGCGCGCAGTTCGCGATGACCACGATCTTCCACATCCTGTGGCCTATCCTCACTGTCAGTCTGTCGGCATTTCTGCTGCTGATCGAAGTACTGTGGATCCGCACCGGCGACGTGATGTACTACCGCCACGCCCGCCACTGGAGCAAGCTGCTCGCGCTCAATTTCGCGGTCGGCGTGGTGACTGGCATTCCGCTGGAATTTCAGTTCGGCACCAACTGGTCCGGTTTCGCACGGTTCAGTGGCCAGTTCGTCGGCAATATACTCGGCTTCGAAGGCGCAATGGCGTTCATGCTCGAAGCCGGGTTCATCGGCGTGATGATGCTCGGCTGGGGACGTGTGTCACGTGGCGTCCACGTCTTTGCCACGGCGATGGTAGCGCTCGGATCCAGTATTTCCGTATTCTGGATCATGGTCGCCAATTCGTGGATGCAGACGCCCGCCGGTATCACAGTCGTCAACGGCAACCTCCTGATCACGGACTATGCAGCGGCCATCTTCAACCCCGACATGGTGTGGGCCGTCTCTCACATGTGGACGGCCGCGGTCGAAACCGGGATGTTTGTGATCGCAGGCATCTCGGCATACCACCTGTTCCGCCTGAGGCACCCGGAGTTCTTTGCGCGTTCCTTCAAGATCGCACTGGGCGTGCTCGTTGTCGTTGCACCGCTTCAGGTCTGGCTGGGGGACTCCAGCGGCACCAGCGTGTTCGCGACTCAACCCGCGAAAGGTGCCGCCATCGAAGGGCACTGGCAGACCAACAAGCCGGGCACAGGCGCCGCATGGTCGCTCGTTGCATGGCCCGATCAGCAAAAGCAGCGTAATGACTGGTCGATCGAAGTGCCGGGACTCCTGAGCATTCTCGGCACGCACTCGCTGCACGGACGGGTCTCGGGTCTCATGGACTTCCCGCGCGCCGACCAGCCGCCGATGGTGCCGCTCCTCTATTACGCGTTCCGGGTAATGGCCGGCATCGGCTTCGCGTTTATGCTGCTTGCGTTCTGGACTGCGTATGCGCTGCACAAGGCGCGCGGCAACCTCGAGCGCCTCCTCGCACAGCGCAAGCTCCTGCTCGCATGGGTACTGTCCATCCCGCTACCGTACGTGGCTGTCGAGGCCGGATGGATCGTACGCGAGGTGGGACGTCAGCCATGGGTCGTCTACGGGCTGCTGCGAACGAGTCAAGCCGTGTCCGCGGTGCCCACGTCCTCGGTAACGGCCAGCATGGCGATGTTCTTCGTGTTCGACGTCGTGTTACTCATCACTTTCTTCCTTCTCGCGCGGCGTTGGTTGAAGAATGGCCCCGATCTCACTGCCACGCCCCCCGCGACCACGAGTATCACGCCCCAAACGGTGGCGCGCGAATATTGAAACCTCTCGCCCCAACTTATGGGAGATCGTTCGATGGAAAGCACCACTCATTCCCTGCTGGCCCTCACGTGGTTCGGCCTGATCGGCCTGATGCTGGCCTTCTACGTCGTGACCGATGGATTCGACCTTGGTGTCGGTATGCTCACCCTGCTGAGCAGAAATCGCGGAGACCGCGACGTGATGGTTCAAACCATCGGTCACGTGTGGGATGCGAATGAGACGTGGCTGGTCGTGGTCGGCGGCGCCCTGTTCGGCGCGTTTCCGGCTGCCTACGCGGCCTTGATGCAAGCGCTTTATCTGCCCGTCATGGCGATGATAGCGGGGCTGATCATGCGGGGTGCAGCCATCGAATTCCGCCATAGCGCGCAGCACGGAAGCCTATGGGACATCGTATTCGGCGTGGGCAGCCTCGTCGCGGCCATCTCGCAGGGCATCGTACTCGGCAAGGTGATCACGGGGTTCGTGCCTGGCGGGTCCAGCACGGCGTTCATCACGGTGACAGCCATCGGGGTCGTCAGCGGCTATAGCCTGCTCGGCGCGACGTGGCTCGTCAGGAAGGCGGTGGGTCCGCTCGAACGTTGGGGCCGCCGGCTGGCCCTGTTGAGCGCACAGTTCACCGTCGCGGCCGCGATCGTGCTCACTGCGGCGACCTGGTTTGACAGCGTGGCGGTCCATGCCCGCTGGTCCGAGCCAAGGGTGTTCGCCCCGCTTGCGCTACTCGGCGTACTCGCCGTCCTCTCGTACGGCTGGCTCATTGCGTCGCTTTATCGCGGACGCGACCGCGGGCCCTTCGGGGCGGCGATAACGCTTTTCATCGTGTCGTTCGCCGGCCTTGCGATTAGCCTCTACCCCTACTTCGTTCCGGGCCGGCTCACGATCCTGGAAGCCGCGTCGGACACCCTGACCCTCGCATTCATGTTGATCGGAATCGGCCTCGTGTTCCCGGTGATGATCGGCTACAACCTGCACCAGTATGCAATCTTCCGCGGCAAGGTTGTCGACACGCCCCAGGCGTGACGGCACGCAATTTCAGCGAAAAAGCCCTATCTCAGGAGCGGCCAGTGAAAACGTCGGAGTACGCTACGTTGGACGACGCACGAGTCCAGGTCGAAATTCTCGAACAGTCCGAGACAACACTCATCATTCGCTGGGTGGAGCCCGGACGATGTCACTATGGGGAGCAGCGCTGGCGTCTTCGCCATGCGAGAGCGTCGGGCGTGTGCGTGGTGTCGCGGCGTGCAATCCGCCGCGGCGACGCCGTGTTTCGCCCCGCCGAACGCCCCGCTCCAGCGAATGCATCGGCGATGATCTCTGTTGAAGCGTTTGGGGATTCAAGTCGCGGCGTTGGCTTCAACTAAACGGAATCCGCACGTTGCGTGTAATTCCGACTCTCTTCCTGGTTAGCGACGCTGCATTGCAGCGTCGTTCTCAATTCACTCACGTCGGGAAGTAACATGCCGCTCCAAAGAGCGGCGAACATGAACATCTGCTGGGCCACGAAAGCCCGTCAAGCGAGTCGAATCGCCGGTTGAGCCAATCCGTTGATTTGCTCCGCCGTCCAGAGCAGAGTTGCCCGTCTAAAACCGTGTAGCGCCTGCTGATGGCGTCGGTACAACATCGCGTGACTGAACTGGGCAAGCTTGCCCCGAATAATCCCCCCGGGAAATAATCCAAAACGACCAAGCGTGCCGAACGAGTCGTACTCGCTCAATGACACAAGCGATCCGAAATCCCGGAATGCGAAGCGAGGAAGAGGCTTGTTGTGAAGGATCCATTCCGGCAAATGGCGCGCCAGGTGCTCCGCCTGCTGAGTGGCCACCTGCGCAGTAGGAGGCAGCGGCCGCAGCGCATCTTGCGGCGTGAGCGAAGCGCAATCGCCAAGCGCGAAAATATTCTCGTCCCCTAGAGCCTTCAGCGTGTCCGACACCACGATCTGGTTCGACCTGTTGGTCTCGAGGCCAGCAAGCCGGTTCATGAAATCAGGCGCCTTCACGCCAGCCGCCCATACCATCAAATCCGCTTCGGCAAGCTTGGCGTCTCCGTACACAAAGCCTCCCCGTTCCACACCGGAGACCCCAGTCGAGGTCAGCACGCGAAAGCCAATTTTCTCAAGTCGTTGCTGGCTGGCTGACGAGATTTCAGCTGGGAAGGCCGGAAGCACGCGAGGGCCGGCCTCCAAAAGCGTCAAGCGCAGCCTGTCTCTAATCGCAGGATCGCCGTAGCTGGCCGCGAGTTCGAAAAGATGACTGAGCTCGGCCGATAACTCGACCCCGGTAGCACCAGCGCCCACGATCGCAATCCTGAGTTCCTCATCCTTAACCACGGAACGAAGAGAACGCTCGCGCAATGCGACGTTGAATGTCTCTGCCTGCTGTTGGCTGTCAATAAGATGGCAATGCTCGAGGACTCCAGGCACGCCGAAGTCGTTCGCGCGGCTGCCTATGGACAGCAGCAGCACATCGTATGGAACTGTTCTCCGCTCGAGCATCAAGCCGCCCTCGTGCGCCTCGATTGCGGCAAGTTGAACCTCACGTCGTTGTCGGTCCAGTCCGCACATTTCTCCCGGCTGATACGTGAAGCTGTGTTCGCGCGCATGGGAAAGATAGATTACACGCTGCTGATTCACATCGCGCGTACCTGCCGCAATCGTGTGGAGCATCGGTTTCCAGATATGCGTCGGGCTTCTGTCGATCAAAGTCACGCTTGCGTAACCCGACCGGCCTAACCGGTCGCCGAGCCTGGTTGCAAGCAGAATCCCGGCGATTCCGCCTCCTACGATAACGATACGAGTTGGCTTTTTCATAGCAATCACTCAATAAGCGAAAGACGATTTCGAATAACCTGTGCCGACGACAATGCACGGGTTGGCAATAGCGGCTCCTCCCATGAGACTCATGAATACTTTCGCAAAATAAGATGTGCAACAGGACGTCCGCAATTACACCTTGGGCGCAGGATTGAACGACAAGCCTTCCCACCGACACGATGGTGTCGTTACACCATCGTGCAATTGAATCGATGCCGATCACCAGATAGATTGATGTCCATGAACAACGCCCCCGACACCGGCGTCGTTCAAACCCCGGCCAGTCGCTCAACGTCACGGGCGCATCGCGCGCCTCGGCGAGCGAAAGCACCGATACCTGTGGCGCTCGCTCTCTGCCCGATGTTCTGCGTTCACATTACCTCCGGCAAAACGTTAAGGATGGCAAATGACTACGACTCACACCAATTCAAGCAGCGTTTCTCAGGACACGGTTTGCTCGGGACGATTGTTTCTCCTCGAATTGAGCAGCAACTCAATTTACTCGATGAATCCAGACGGATCCGACCGCAAGACGATCGTCACGGACTGCCACCTCCCCGATGGCATCGCAGTCGACGCGCACGCCGGCCACATTTACTGGACCAACATGGGTCACGCTCTGAGCGCGAATGACGGATCGATCGAGCGCGCCGACCTCAACGGCAACAACCGCGTGGTCATCGTCCCCCATGGACTCACGCATACGCCAAAGCAGCTCCAGCTCGACCGGGACGATGGAAAACTCTATTGGTGCGACCGCGAAGGCATGCGCGTGATGCGCGTCAACTGCGACGGCTCTGATATCGAAACACTGGTCGAGACCGGGCGCGGCGACATCGACCGCCACGACCAGAACCGATGGTGCGTCGGAGTCGCTGTCGATCGCGCGCACCGGAAGCTCTATTGGACGCAAAAGGGCCCTGACAACGGCGACCAGGGCCGCATCCTCCGCGCGAATCTGGAGATCCCGAGTGGCGAAGATGCGGCCACCCGCTCCGACATCGAAGTGATGTTCGACCATCTGCCGGAACCGATCGATCTCGAGTTCGACCAGGCGAACCGCGTCCTCTATTGGACGGACCGCGGCGATCCCCCGCGCGGAAACACAGTCAATCGCGCCCCGGTCGACGAAGCGGCGACGCCCGAGATCGTCGTCACGCATCTGCTGGAAGGGATCGGCATCACGCTTGACGTTGCTGGTAGCCGAATGTTCGTCACGGACCTGGGGGGATCGGTCTATTCAGCGCAACTCGATGGCAGCAACCTGCGCAACTTTCTCTACGCCCAGGGCAACCTCACCGGCGTTGCCTACGCCGAAGTCTGACCCGTACATTGGAGAGACGACATGACTGACACCAAGCCCATTCGCCGCGTCGCCATCATCGGCACGGGCGTGATCGGCGCGAGCTGGGCCGCGCTGTTTCTCGCCAAAGGATTGCATGTCGTGGCGACGGACATAGCACCGAATGCGGAAGCGTCATTGAAAAAATTCGTGGAGTCCGCGTGGCCGGCGCTCACGAGATTGGGTATTTCGCCCGGAGCATCATTTACGAACCTCACGTTCACGCCCGTGCTCGAACAAGCACTCGTGGGCGCGGACCTGGTCCAGGAAAACGGACCCGAGCGGATCGATTTCAAGCAGAAGCTCTATGGGCAACTCGACGAGCTGTTGCCTGCCGACGTGATCGTTGCTTCGAGTTCGTCGGGACTCACCATGAGCGAAATCCAGAAGGGGGCTGCGGCGCATCCCGAACGCTGCGTCATCGCCCATCCGTTCAACCCGCCCCACCTGATCCCGCTGGTCGAGATCGTCGGCGGCTCGAAGACCTCGGAAGCGACGATCCAGCGCGCAGCGGAGTTTTATACGGCGATCGGGCAGCGTACGGTGCGCGTCAACAAGGAGATGCCGGGCCACGTCGCGAACCGGCTGCAGGCCGCATTGGCGCGCGAGGTGTATTACCTCGTCGCCGAGGGCGTAGTAAGCGCTGCCGACGTCGACACCGCCCTGTCCTGGGGGCCGGGCCTGCGCTGGGGCGTGATGGGCAACATGATGCTCAACCATCTTGGCGGGGGCCCTGGCGGAATCGAGCACTTCTTCCAGCAGTTCAGCGGCCCGATGACGGCGTGGTGGAAAACACTCGGCGCGCCGGTTTTGAGCCCTGAGGTTCAAGCGAAGCTCGTCGACAGCGTACACGTTGAGGCCGGATCGCGTTCCATCGAAGAGCTGGAGGCGCAGCGAGATGAGGTTCTGCTCGGTCTGATTGAGCTTCGCCGCAAGGGTGGCGGTTCGAAACAGACGAACTAACTCGCTCCGGTCGCGTGAGCCCAGGCACAACCTTCCGGATTGCTCACCCGACTGACACGTCTTTCTTCCGGCTTTCTAGTCATAGCAACAGGAGTCGCAAAAATGTCTATCGCTGCAACAGACAGCAAGGCCGCCGCCAAGGAGCTTCCGCCACCGAACAGTGATTTCTATCACTATGCAGACACTTTGAACGCAGACGAGCGAGCGATTCTGCAGAAGGTGCGCACATTCATGGAGTCCAAAGTCGCGCCCATCATCAACAAGTACTGGGTCGAGGACGCCTTTCCGTTCGAGCTGTTGCCTGCCGTCAAGGAGCTGAATCTCGGAGGCCTCGGCATCCAGGGGTACGGCTGCGCAGGCGGGAGTCAATTGCTGGTCGGCCTTATTGGGATAGAAATGGCGCGGGTCGATGCCTCGATTGCGACCTTCTTTGGCGTCCATACCTTCCTGGCGATGGGTTCGATCGCGGTCGCTGGATCGGAGGAGCAGAAACAAAAATGGCTGCCGCCGATGGCACGCATGGACAAGATCGGCTGCTTCGGCCTGACCGAACCGCTGATCGGGTCGGGAGCCGCAGGCGGACTGACCACGACGGCGAAACGCGAGGGCGACACCTGGGTTCTGAACGGGCAGAAGCGGTGGATCGGCAACGCACCCTGGTGCGATATCTCGATCATCTGGGCACGCGACGTCGATGACAACCAGGTCAAGGGCTTCATCATCGAGAACAAGACCACACCCGGCTTCAGCGTCGAGAAGATGGAGAACAAGATCGCGCTCAAGGTAGTCCAGAACGGCCAGATCACGATGAAGGAATGCCGGGTGCCGGAAGCGAACCGGCTCGCATCGGGCGACCAGTCCTTTCGCGACACCGCGCGCGTGCTGCGTGGGACGCGGTACTACGTTGGATGGGAATCGACGGGATGCGCGATGGGTGCGTACGAGCACGCGCTCCAGTACGCCCAGCAGCGATTGCAGTTCGGAAAGCCTATCGGCTCGTTCCAGCTCATTCAGGATCTTCTTGCGAAGATGCTCGCCAACGTCACGGCGTGCCAGGGCATGGTAGTTCGCACGGCACAGCTCGCCGACGAAGGCAGGCTCACGGACCAGCAAGCCGCACTGTCGAAAGCGTTCACAACGTCCAAGGCGCGTGAGACCGTTTCGTGGGCGCGAGAGCTGCTCGGGGGCAACGGCATTCTCGCCGACTACGACGTCGCGCGTTTCTTTGCCGACGCCGAGGCGCTCTATTCCTACGAGGGCACCTTCCAGATGCAGAACCTGATCGTCGGGAAAGCGATCACCGGGTTCAGCGCGTTTATCTAAGACCGCAGGCGTGACGGCGAGTTTGTCGCCGTCACCCGATTCACTCGAATTAGAAGGAAAGCTAAACATGTCATCGACAACATTGACAGCCCCATCTTCACCCGTAGTAGTAGTGCCTGATGATCCGCCGGCGAAAGTCGTCACGCTCGCGAACGTTCTGTACGAAAAGCGCAATCGGATCGCATACGTGACCGTCAACCGTCCCAAGGTCCTCAATGCCCTGAGCACGCAGACATGGAAGGATTTGCGAACGGCTTTCGAGGATGCACGCGAGGACACCGTCGTGCGCGGCGTCATTCTCACCGGCGCGGGCGATAAGGCGTTCATCGCCGGCGCGGACATCATTGAGCTTGCGCACGCGAGCGCGATCGAAGCGGAGCAGTCGAGCCGTTTTGGGCAAGCCGTGCTCGACCTGATCGAGAACCTCGGCAAACCAGTGGTCGCGGCAATCAATGGCTTTGCACTCGGCGGCGGCTGCGAGACGGCAATGGCGTGCACGCTCCGCATCGCCGTGGAGCACGCGAAGCTCGGCCAGCCGGAGGTCAAGCTGGGACTGCTCCCCGGCGGCGGCGGCACGCAGCGGCTGCCGCGCCTTGTCGGAAAGGGCCGCGCGTTGCAGCTCATTCTGTCGGCGGAGCTCATTAGTGCCCAGGAAGCCTGGCGCATCGGGCTCGTCAACGAAGTGGTTCCGGCAGCCGACCTCATCGGTCGCGCTGAAGCCATTCTGAAGACGATCGCCTCGAACGCCCCTGTCGCGGTGAGGCTATCGCTCGAAGCGGTGAACAAGGGCCTGGACGCGGACCAGAGCGAAGGCCTCGCTCTCGAAGCCTCCTATTTCGGGCTGTGCGCCGGGACAGAGGACAAAAAGGAAGGCACCTCCGCCTTCCTCGAAAAGCGCGCCCCGCAGTTTGCGGGACGGTGAAGCAGGCAACACGATCCAGGAGAGATCCCATGGCAAGCGACAATATTTTTTCCGGGCTGAAGGTGGTCGACTTTTCGAGCTTTATCGCGGCGCCTGGCGCCGCCGTCATGCTGTCGGACTTCGGCGCTGATGTGATCAAGGTCGAACCCCCGAGCGGCGACCCCTGGCGCCACGGGCACAAGATCCCGTCGCAGCCGATGGCAGATGAGCCGTATCAGTGGCATCTCGCCAATCGTAATAAACGCGGCATCGCGCTCGACCTGAGGTCGCCCAGCGCCCAGCAAATTCTCCAGCGGCTCGTCACATGGGCTGATGTGTTCACCGTCAATACGCCACATCCGGCGCGCAAGAAGTTGAAGCTCGAATACGACGATCTGGCACGCTGGAACCCGCGACTGATCTATGCGGATGTCACCGGCTTTGGCGAAAGTGGCCCGGATGCCGATCTGCCCGGCTTTGATCTGACCGCGTTCTGGGCGCGTAGCGGCCTGTTGTCGATGACGCGTGACGCTGGAGCGCCACCAACCTGGCCGGTGGCCGGAAGCGGCGACAACGCAACGGCAGTTGGAATCTATTCGGCGATCGTCACGGCGCTTTACCGCCGAGAGCGCACGGGCAAAGGCTCTTACGTCACGACTTCGCTCCTTGCCTCAGGCGTCTGGTCGGCCAGCGTTGCGATCCAGGCCGCCCTGGTCGGCGCGACGTTTCCAGCACCGCACGATCGCACGCATCCTGCGAATGCGGCGCTCAACGTGTACCGCGCCTCGGACGGCACCTGGTTCGTCCTGGTGGTGATGCACGACAAGTTGGCGGCCGTCGCGAAAGCCATCGGACGCCCGGATCTGCTGACTGATGCACGGTTCGCGGATCCGGCGAAGGTGACGGCGAACATGCCGCAACTTACGGCCATCCTTGACGAGGTTTTCGGCACGCAGCCGATGGCGCACTGGCACGAGGCATTCAGCAGTCTCCACGTCACGTACGGCGCCGTGCGCGGACCACAAGAGGTGATCGACGACCCGCAGCTGCGGGCCAACGATGTCATCGTTCCGCTCGAGGGCGCCGGCGGCAAATTGACCTCAACGATCAGCAATCCGATTCGGGTGCATGGCGTCGCCAAAGTGCCCGCCCGACGAGCGCCCGGTCTTGGCGAACATACTGAAGACATCCTGCGCGAGCTGGGCTTCGACGCAAACGACGTCGACGGCCTGCGCGCGAGCGGCGCGGTGGCCAACCTGAAGCAACACGCCGCCTGACGCACGAAGCACAGAGAGAAAGGAGCAAGCATGAGCGACATCATCACCGAGCGTACCGGCAGCATCTTGCGGGTCGCATTCAATCGCCCCGAGAAGAAGAATGCCATGACCGGAGCCATGTACACAAATCTCGCGGACATCTTCAACGAGGCCGCCGAAGACGAGGAAGTCCGCGTCGTGCTCTGGCATGGCGTGGGCGAGTCATTTTGCGCAGGCAACGACGTCGGGGATTTTCTCAAGCATCCGCCCCGGCTGGGTGACTTTCCGCAGGGCCGTCTGATTTCGGCGCTCATCCGGTTCGAAAAGCCCATCGTGGCGGCCGTGCAAGGCGCGGCGATCGGCGGCGGAACCACGATGCTGACTCACTGCGATTTCGTCTATGCGGGCGAAAGTGCGAAGTTCCAGTTGCCGTTCATCAACCTTGCGCTGGTGCCGGAATTCGGGTCGAGCTTTTCGATACCAGCGCGCGTAGGACATCTAGCGGCAGCGGACCTGTTTCTGCTCGGAGAGCGTTTCACTGCCTTGCGAGCAGTGGAACTGGGCCTCGCGACTCGCTTGGTGCCCGACGGCGATCTGCTCGAGACCGCTACTGCAACAGCACATAAGCTCGCGGCAAAACCGGCCAGCGCGTTGCTCGCTATCAAACGACTCATCAAGCAGGCTGCGCTACAGCAGATCCAGGAGGCTGTGAACGGTGAAAATCAGACATTCTTTGCACAGGTGAGTTCAGCAGAGGCCAAGGAGGCGTTCTCCGCCTTTCTCGAGAAACGTCGGCCGGATTTCACGAAGAGCCCGAGGGCCTGATAGCATGATTCAGATCGCATATGAACTACTCCCCAAGACCACCGAATTACGTATCAGGGGAAATGCGCTCGTCACTTAGCCTGGCCGTGGGCACACGATCATTGCACGGGCACGTTGACGTGGACACGTGGATCGTCGGCGGGGTCATTGCTGCGCTCAGTTCTCGGCCTCGTTACACCACAGTAGCGTTCCTGCGCAAAGCGAGCATCAGCGCAAGGCGCATAGGCGCGATCTGCACCGGTGGATTTCGTGCTCGCGGAAGCAGGCTTGCTGGCGAAGCGGCGCGCCACGACGCATTGGGCGTATGGACGCGCACTGCAGGAAAGTTTTCCAGACATCCGGCCAGCAGATTACACGTCTGCAATGGAGGGGATTCCGGTGCGCTATCTTCCTGGCAAGGCATTGCTGTGAGGGTCAACGTTCATTGACCAACGCACCGTGGCTCTTCTGAGCTGTCTGCAGAACGTCCACGACATATTCGGCGTTTGGGAATGGCCGGATCTATTGGCGTCGATCGCGCGTTAATACGGCGTCGCCGACGAGACATCACATGCGCATTGACGGAGGGCGGAGGCCGGCGATGCGATACCCTGCGGTGCGGAGTACCGGACCCGCTTACGCTGAAACAGCTGGATGGACGGACACCATGAACTCAAAGACAGCGCCGCGGGGTACCGTTTGCGCTCGCCCACAATCGGCCGCCATGTGCTTCGATGATTGAGCGGCAGATCGAGCCCCATGCCCCAACCGATAGTCTTTGTCGTATAAACCGGCTCAAGAGGCGCTCGACGCTCTCGGGAGCGACACCCGGCCCGGAATCGCACACAGTCACCAGGACGGCACCCGGTTCATTCATGGCGGTGCTGATTGCAAAGTACCCCCACAGTACGCCACGTATCCTCCGCGATGCATAGGCGAGAGGTATCACTCGATCGCACGATTTACCGCTCGCCCCCGCCCTGCTCCCGCTAATCCGTCGCATCGCTCAATAGCCGTGCTAACGGATTCAAAAGAACATCTTAAACGCGCTAGCAACATTAACGGACATCAGGCTGTTCAACCGTTGCTGGAGTACAACGGCTGATGGCGACGGCAATCTGTCTCCCGGCGTTACTCGACAATGGCCAGAGCGATTATCGCTCTAGCACATGCTGTGAACGTGGCTAGCAGAATTAAGGAACTTCAACAGCGACCATAGCCGGGAAGCCGTTCCGGGGTCCCCTTTCGGGCGTTCTCACCTTGGCTCGCCATCACGAGCAGCTAGCTGGTATGCCTATCCATGAGGTCGTTTTACTCCTGGCGGGCGTACTGCAGAAATGCGCTCACCACGCGCGAGCGCTCGTGCCGGCGGTGCAGCAGTGCAATCTCCGACGGAATCGGCTTGCCAGCCAGCGGACGGTAGATCACACCGGGCAGCGAAACGCAGTCGCACAGCGTACCTGGCACAATGGCTACCGTGCCGCCAAGCGAAACGCTCGCGAGCACCGCGATCAGCGGGCCGGGGCGCTGCACGACTAGCGGAGAGAAACGTCCACGTCTCGCGACCTCCATCGTGCCGAACTCCTGCTCGGGCACGACGAACTGCGCATCGTGCAGTTGTTTCGGTGTGACCGCACTCTGCGCAGCGAGCACGGAATCCTCCGGCAGGGCAACAACGAACTCGTCCCGATACACGCGCGTGGCTTGCAACCCTTCCGGGTAAGCCATCGGCGGCCTGACATAGGCGGCGTCAAGCTGTCGGTCGACGAGTCGCACCGGGATCTCATCCATGGGGACCTCCAGCAACTGCACCTCGATCCGTCGATGCAATCGGCGGAATTCCGTCACTGTCTTGCGCATCACCCCAGCGTACGCAGCCGATGCAACGTAGCCGACGCGCACCTGTCCCAACTCCCCGCGCTCGGCCAGCACCCCGCGTTCGCGAGCCTGTTCGAGTTGCGCCAGCACAGCGGCAGCTTCCGGAATATAAGCTTCGCCCGCAGCGGTCAGCGACACGGAGCGCCGGGTCCGGTGAAACAGCCGGAACTGCAGCAGGCGCTCCGCATCCTGGATCTGTTTCGTCAGGGATGGCGGCGCGAGCCCCAAATCGTCGGCGGCACGTGCGAAATGCAGACGCTTCGCAACGGCGAGAATACAGCGCAGATGACGCAATTCGAGTTCCACGTTTGTTCATCCAAAAGTGAATAAACATGATTCTATCTGCTATCGATTCGCAATAAATCTGGCGCTAAGATTGCGTCTGTCTCCACGTTGAAACAAACGCTCATGTCGAAAGAAGCAGATATTGGCACGACCGCAATCGGGACCGCGCCCGGGACGGCCGCTATCGCAGCGACGGAGTCCGTCGTGCCACCGCGCTCGGGCGGGTCCGTGCTCGCGACGGCCTCTGCAACGTGTGCGTTGATCGTGCTCGACACGAATGTCGTCGCGGTGTCGCTGCCCTCGATCGCCCGTTCATTCCACGCGGGATTCGCGGACGTCGAATGGGTCGTCAGCGCGTACATGGTGTCGTTCGCGTCGTGCCTGCTGCCGATGGGCGGGCTTGCGGACCGCTATGGCCGAAAGAACACAATGCTGCTTGGCCTGCTCATGTTCGCGATCGCGTCGCTTGGCTGCGGACTCGCACCTAGTGTCACGTTCCTCAACTTCTCTCGCGTCGCGAAGGGCTTCGGCGCGGCGATGCTGCTGACGTCGGCGCTGGCCGTGATCGCGCACGCATTCCCCGCCCCGCGCGAACGGGTGCGAGCGTGGGCGATCTGGGGGATGACGATGGGGATCGCGACGACTGTCGCACCACTCGTCGGCGGCTTGATCACCCAATGGGTCGGCTGGCGCTGGATCTTCCTGCTGAACCTGCCGGTGTGTGCGGCGCTGATCTTCTGCACACGGCGCGTCGTGACCAACTCGCGCAATCCGCACGCGGGACACATCGACCTTGCCGGCAGCCTGTTCTTCGGCACTGGCCTCGCGTGTGGAATCTGGGCGCTGATCGGCGCCCAGGACGATGGCTGGCGCAGCGCGGCGACCGAAGCGCGCTTTGCCGCATGTGTGTTGCTGCTTTCCGCTTTTGTCGCGATTGAGCGGCGTGTCCAGAATGCAGTCATTGATCTCGCGCTGTTCAGGCAAGCACGGTTCGTTGCAGCGGTGCTCGGGATGTTTGGCTATGCCGCATGCGCTCAGGTGATGATGACGTTCCTGCCGCTCTATCTGCAGAATGCGTTCGAATGGACGCCGATTCGTGCGGGAATCGGAATGCTGCCGTTTGCGCTGTCGATGATTGTCGGCCCCTGGCTGGGCACACGGATTGGACGGCGCGCTACGGGGCCGACGTCGCTGCTGTCTGCCGGGCTTGCCCTTGTCGGTGTTGGCAATCTGCTGACCGCCATCTCCGCGCAATCGGGTGAATACGGCTGGGTTGCGTTCGGAATGGTCGTGACCGGCCTGGGCGCCGGTGTGCTGAACGGCGACACACAGAAGGCGATCATGGCGTGCGTTCCGCCCCATCGGACCGGGATGGCTTCCGGGATCAGCACGACCACCCGCTTCACGGCGATCGTCACATCCATCGGTGTCCTCGGAGCCGTGCTCGCGTCGCGTGCCCGATCCACGATCGACGCGGCAATGCAATGTCATACATCGGGCAACGCCTGCGTGGACGCTCAGTTCATGTCGGATCTGCTCGCCGGTGATACAGGCCACGCCCTCGCCCGTCTCGCGCCGCACCTCCAGCCAGCGATGACGTCCATCGCTCCAACCGGTTTCGCGAGCGGGTTTGCGTCGGCACTGAGCGTTGCCGGCTATCTTGCGCTCATGATTTCGGTGGCAATCTGGCTACTCGCGGGACGGCGCCGGCCCGCATGACGCACAATCCCCCGCAAACGCAGAGGGAATAAATCGACGATACAAACGACACACAGCCTGACGAACAACGTGGTCAACGTCGTGGTTTTGTAAAGCGGACGGCTTTACAGGATCGTCAGATGCGAATCGCATTGTGGCTGGGAAGGCAGTCTCAATAACAACGCTGGATTGATTCAGGCAGGCCAAACCGGCGTCGAGATTCAGCGTTGCAAGCTGGACAGGATCATAGATTTCTTTGCGTGAGCGCCCAGGGTTCCTCGCCGAATGCTTGAAACGCCGTGCTATTAGGATAAGTTTTCTTATCACAACACACACAAATCGCGGCATAACTCCAACACCTTGAAACAACGCGCCGAGCCACCGCTAGCGGTCGCGCCGAAGCTTGCGAATCAGGAATGGAAGGAACAACGGCCAAAGTATCCAGTTCAACCACTCCATGGCCCCGAACCAGTCTCGCGCTTTCAGGCAAAAGCCACGCGCCACCGGCTCACAACCGGGCAACCATTCCTCGACGTCATGCGAGCGCGAGCGCACGCACCGCTCATCGTTAGCTTGTGCCACAAATGGCCGTGTTATTCTCAATGGCGATCGGGACGCCTGCCATTCCTCCGCGACCACCACCGGTACGAGCGGAACATGGTACTGGAGCGTCATCCATAGCCGTTCGCCCAGTGTCCAGCCTTCTGCGGTGGGATGCTCTTCCTCTTCTGCGGGGCTACGGGCTTCAAGAGTGCGACTCAATAGATATATCCCGCTCCGTGCCTGGAGCGCTCCCAGAGTCTGCGCCCGAATGGTCGGTTCGAAATTCCGGCGCTCGCCCGAGACAAACACAAACGACACAAGCATTAACAGGAAAATGATGCCAGCGAGATGCGTTGCACCAGTACCGTAGTCGAGCAAAGACCAATACAGTCGATCGATGAAGATCCTAAGAGAAAATGGTGCGAGCACGCCCAGAATGACAAACAAGATGATCGCCCCAAGGAGCCGTTCCGATCCAAACAAACCGCTCCAATCGTGAAGAATCAACCAGGTCGCGAACGCGAACCCCATGCTCCAGATCACAAAAAGCGACAGCCCAAAGGCTGTCTCGCATGGATTTCGCTTCAGGCGAAAAAGAGGGAAGCCTTTCAACCATCGTTCTTCGCGGTATCTCCCGTCCCCCTTGCGCCATGGCCAAAGTCTCATGCGGCGCCAGGCATTTGCGTGCCATGTGGGCGATCGTGGTTTCTTATCCGGCTTTTTTTCCGTTCGTGCATCCCGGAAGTGAGCGGCGATATAGATACGGTCAGCCTCCTTGTCAAGACCGCGGTTGCGAAGCGAACGTTCAACAGCGGTGTACGATGACATCCGAAATTCCGGATCATTGTCGAGGAGGTCCAGATATAACGCTGCATTCGTTGGCTCGCTCTCGGTCCACTTGAACTTCGGCTCTAGATGCAGAGGTTCGAGAAACCATGCGTCAACCTGGACTTCGTGCAAGCTGATGAGTTTGGGGAAGCCGTTGTGAATCTGCTTGTTCTTCGTTGCTGTCTTTTTGACCAGTGCAACGGTGAGATTGCGTATTTTCGCGAAGTCCAGCACCAACCCGGTATCGTGCGGATTCTCGTGCCCAGAATTCCCCTTGAACAACTCGTCCGACACCTTGAGCTGGCCGACCTCAGAGTACTGCAGATTGAGCGCACCGCCTATCGATACGTGCGTCACGTGTGTTTCAACGCTTTCTCCCGCACCCGCGCCGATCTCGCGGCCGAGTAGCGCCTCGAGCAAGCGACGACGGTAGCTTTCTGGGGAGCCCAGACTTTCTTTCAGCGCGTTTTTGGCCGCCGTAACCTGCGCCGCTTCGAGACGCAAATAGGTTTCGACGCATCGTCTGATCTTGCCGTAGACAATGTCCACACGGAAATCCCGATGTGGGACGTGACCCACTTCTCCGACACGCACGCCTCTCAGATCGATGTCGCCCGCAGTCACTGCCTGCAGCTCGAGTGAATGGCACGATGCCCAATCCTCGGGCGGTGCAGCGGAGGAAACCCGCAAGCACGACGCGGATATCAACACCAAGACATGGCACGTCGCCAGATCACGCAACAAGAGGGATTCGCCATGTGAGCGAGCAAGGAACGACGCAGGCGCACCAAAAGCAACACGCCCGTCAATTTCCGTATCGGAAATCAAGATTCTGCCTTTCTTCGTGTCTTTCGTTGTTAAACGTATTCCCGTTAGCTCAAGGTCACCGTGTATCTTGCAATTCGCAATGCGAATCTCCCCTTTCGCTTCAAGATGGCGGCTCCACCGGTCGCCTTTCAGTCCCGACTCCGGATCCGGAACAGGAAAATTATCAGTTTTTCCTTTATTATATTTTCCCTCAATCATGTTCAATGTTGACTTTCCAGGCCAGAACGACAGTTCTTTTTCTATTGTCGATGAAGTAATTTCAATGGCCTTGTATCCGTGAGAGATATCCTCTTCGTTGATCCTGGAAACATTGCACCGAACAAAATCGATGCTCCGCCACGAAGTCATGTAGAACGCGCCGATCGTTGCGTGCTTGACGTATAGCGTGTCTTCCGAACAGAAGTCATCGATATATATCTGCCCGGATTTTCCGGCGATAAAGATAACCGCCTTACGCACCTGTGTCCCGTACAGGTGAATGTATCCGACTTCGGAATCCGAGAAATCAAGATGTCCATTTATTATGGCCGTTTCGTATTCAATACGACGATTTTCTGGCGAATTTTTCACACATATACGGTCACCGGAACTTGACACCAGTCTGCATTTAACATTTTCCAGGATGACGGACCCGTCGAACCTCCCATTCGAAAGGTTGATCGAATCACCCACGCATGCGTTGGTGAAATTCAGGGAAGATTTGTCTTCTTCCGCCTTGATAACGGATCGCTTGCGCCGTAGGTTATCTTTTAACACCGCGCATTTCTCACCGTACACCAGCAGTTGCGGCGGAAGCTTCGATTCGCGTGTTTCAAATGAAACGTCGCCTTTTATCTTGCAGTCCGCAAGGTCGACTGCCCCACTAGCGTTCGATGCCCTTGAGGTAACGCGGCAAGCGGCGAAAGAAAGATCGCCGCCTATGCGGAGGGCCCGCCCCGACACCGACCCGGTAATGCGGGTATCGACCACCGAAACGTTGCCTGAAATGACACTCCGGGCCACGCTAAGCGCGGGGATAACGAGTGCAGCGTCGGGCGCCGGTCGGATGAATCGACAACTGGTGATCGATATACTGCCTTCGACGTGGCACTGCGACAAATCCAGTCCTTCGGAAAGGCAACAGTCGTCCATCCACACCGGGCCTTCAAACTTACAGTCCGCAAGGATGAGCTCCGCGCAGAAGTGAATGTCCCGGAGAACGAGTCCCTTCTTGAAGGTCGTACCGGTAAGGTCCACGCGCCGGTCGACCGTGATGCCCGTCATCGGCGAATCGAAGGCGCCTGTTTCGGCATACCGCCTGAGTTGATCGGCGAAGCCATGCGCGCCAAACAGACACCGCTTTGATTTAGATGGCATGTTCTCACTCGTCAAGGACCGCGGAAGCGAGACGTTCAACGAGCGAGACGCCAGACGCCTAACTGGGATTGCTTCGCCTCCCGCGCACGTTTAGGCTGCTGACCGGGTGGCCTTCCCACGCGACTGACGTTGACAAACCTGCTAGGCTCGTTGACACAGAATGGTGCGAATCGTTTGGTAAAGATGCGCGGATTTTTCGCTTCTCGAATCTATGCAGCTCATAAAGAGATAACGATTGCAGAGATCGAAAGTCAAGCTATTGGATCGATCGATCGTTACTCAAGCGTGCGTCAGCGCACAGACGACTCCCCGCCTCGCTGCGAGCCTGAAATCATCATTGCCTGTTATGACTTGCCTATGGTTCGCACACGGCCTTTGTTGACCCGCTTTCTCCTCTCCAATAGCCTATAGCCGGTTCAATTGACAGCGTTTCGCGAGCACCAACCGTGGTACGGCAGCGTTTTCCCCGTGCTGGGCCAAACCACTTTCGCCTGGAGCCATGACACATCGGCAGAGGCTAATCAATGAAGCAGGTTCGATCGCGCAGGGGCCTTGTCGATCTGGTCACGCTAGTCGTGGGTGGCGTGCTCTTTGTCTTGATGCTGGCCGGTTGCCTGGCGCTCTTGCAAAGCGGGAAGGCGACAAGCCGCACGGCGGCCGGCGAGCGCGCACACATAGCAGCCTCCGCTCCGGAAGGATCAGCGTTGACGAGTGCGCAGAATGCGCCGAGCGCGGGGGCCGAGGCGGCAATTCGTGTCACAGCGCCGGAGGTTTCGCTGTTTGGCCGCCATCTGCCAAGT
This sequence comes from Paraburkholderia sp. CNPSo 3272, assembly GCF_024206495.1. Taxonomy (GTDB): domain Bacteria; phylum Pseudomonadota; class Gammaproteobacteria; order Burkholderiales; family Burkholderiaceae; genus Paraburkholderia. The sequence goes on from NZ_JAMBPQ010000063.1 coordinate 21,145, forward strand.
GAAGCGCTCGTCATGGGCTGCGTCCTCCTGGCGGGGCTCACGGGCGGTTACCTGCAATACATGCGCGAGCGCTTCGACGAACTCGCGGCTTCCGCGCCAGAACCCTTGCAACGCGAAGAAGTTTCTGGTCTTGCGGTTCCGTACGGCATCAATCCCTTGATTACCTTCGCTTCACGATTACTCATGGGTTTGGGTGCCGCGAGCGTGTTCGGTTTATTCATCCCCCTTGCCATTGCTGAACCGCCAGGGCTCTCCATTTTCAACCCTTGGGGATTGCTGATCCTGGGCGTAGCGTCAGGCTACCTTTCACGGAATGTGTTCGGCGGTGTGGAGGGAAAATTCGAGCGCCTTCTTGCCGAAATACAGCGCGCAGGACAGATCGACTCGCGTTCCCCCGAATTCAGCGGCGCTGTCAAGCAAGGCGTTCTCGACGCATTGGCAACACCCGTGCCAATCAACTTCGAAGGCACGGTGCTGCTGGAAGTCACGGATTCCTCCGGCCGCAACTGTGTTTTCAACAGTGAGTCGGGGTCGTATGTCGAACTCGACCACGGTCACACTTACACCTTGCGCGCGCTCTTCGCGCCCGGTGCGCTGTGGACGGGGCGCCACTCCTCGCACATTCAGAATATTCATATCGATGGTGGCATCGAGGCGCAGCAGGTGCCGTTCGAGCTTCGGCTGGAGTTAGACTTTCTGCCCGACGTGCGACCATTGGAACGTTCCGTCACTGTCGAGCGGCAGTCGAAAGAGAGCGTCCCGTTCGAGCTGTGGATTCCGCGGAACGTCGACACCTATAAGTCGCCTGAGGAAACCGACGCGCAGACAAGCGCGCCCGAATTGGCGCTGTTCGTCTATCAGGCAAGTCTCTTCTGTGCCGTGGCCACGCTCCCGGTGCGGTGGACGAGTCTGCCGTGAAAGACGCCCCCAGGACCGACGTGCTGATTCATCTGGAGCCGCTACAGGCAGGCCGAGCGCTCTTGCGCTTCAAATTGCTGACCAGCGGCGCTACGAAGGACTTCGTTCTACACGATGTCGACCGGCGGATTCAAGCCATCAATGACGATCTGCCTCATCTGTTGCAGGAGTTCAGGATAGCCGTCTCGCCTCCAGGAACGGTTCAGCTCGATGCAGCGCGTATGACGAAGGCTTTCGACCGGCTCAAGTGGCTCGCGTACGGCATGCTGGACTTGTTGCTCGAACAGTCCGACTGCAGCCCGGCAAGGTTCGTGACGTCGCTGTCTGCGTTTCTGACGCCCGTCACCATTGCGTCGGGTAAGCGAAATGGTGCACCTCCCGTGATCGAGTTGAGCGCGGACGACGCCTTTCCTCTTGCGTGGCACCTACCGCTCGAACTCATTCCTCTAGTTCAATCGGCCGATGCGACCGCGCCCCGAAAGCCCGGCGCCGCGTCGCCGAACGACTTTCTCGCTTATCTCGGCATGTCGGCGGTCATCGTCAGGCGACGCCGCCCGGACGGCGAGGCGAGCCGGGAGAAAGCCAGCAAAACACCGCTTAGCGTCGTGGCATTTCGTGGGAACTCCGTACTACCTGGCATCGAGGCCCAACTTTCCTACTTTCGCAGCAAGACCGCACTCATCGATGCCCATACGCTCTGGCCTGGCGACGATCCGCCCGACGAATGCGATGCGGTCAGCGAACTCGCCGATATCCTCCTGCAGCCCCAAAAGAGTCGATCCGCTCCGGACAGCCCCCGCCCCGTCGTCCATTTCTGCTGTCACTACCGGGCCGGAGGTGCGGGCGCATTGGCAGAGCTCGAAGTGAGCGACGGCCTGGGCGTGCGTATCGTGGATCTACGCGGAGCGCTGGCGCAGCACGAGGTGCCGGACGCGACCGTGGCCGGTCTTCCGTTAGTTTTCCTAAACGCGTGTACGTCGGCAAGCTTGAACCCCCGCGACGACTCGCTGCTGCGCTTGCTGATTCGACGCGGCTACTGTCATGTGATTGGTGGAGAAACGCTGCTGCCTGACCGGATTGCGGGTGAGTTCGCCACGCGCGTGTACCGGGACGCGCTGCGGGGACGTCCTATCGGCATGGCGATCTGGCGAGCGCGGCGGTATCTGCTCGAGCGCTTCAACAACCCCGGCGGTTTGCTGTACACCCTGTACGGCAGCCCTGACATCCGGCTGCATTAACACGGCGCACGTTGCACATAAGGAGAGAAACCATGGCAAAGAAGAGCGGCATCGGCACCAAAAAGACGGATGATCGCGACGACATCACCGTCGTTGTCTATGAGAACCGGCTGGCATCGGCGCCTGCCGGAAAAGGCAAGCTCGCCACTGACGAGACGCTGGACGGCACCCGCGTTTTCGGTTGGGCTGAACGTCGAGCCAAGGTGCCACCCGAAAAGCTTCAGAGCAACCTGAAGTCGTTCCTCGCCTCGATGGAAACGGCAATCGACGGGGTCCCTCAAGTCCTCGCCGGTTACGCGCTCGACGAGATCGAGTTGTCGGTGGAAGTTGGCGCGGAGGGCGAGATCGGCTTGCTGGGAACAGGCGGAAAGCTCTCGGGAAAAGGAAGCATCTCACTCAAACTGAAACGAAAGGCGAGTCAAGGCTGAGCAACGTCGGTGACAGCCGCCATCGCCCGCGCTCCCGCCTGAGCGGCTAGCACCGCACCGGAAGCGCTCGCCTGGCTCGCCACCGATATTGCGCCGTTGCGCACGCACGGAGTGTGACGATGTTTTGACATTACAGATCGGCTGTCAACTGATAGAACGCCAAATGTCTGGATCCCCGACGGCCATCCGGACAGTTTTCCGTCTGGTGAAGGGTCTGCACGCTCCCTGTTCGCTCCGCTCACAGCCAAGCAGCGGGAGCGTGCGGATACTGCAATTTTCCGATGTGTCTACGATCTAGCTTTCATAAGAAATCTGTTTCTGTCCGCAAGCTCTTGCATCACCGCATCCGCTTCGGCTTTGATCTCCCGTCGCTGCTCGCTCGATAGCGCAGGGTCCAGTTCATGAGCTTCAATGTCGCGGAAGTACCACAGCTTCTTGATGTTCATCTCATTTGTGTTGCACTGAACTGCCAACCGGCGATTCTCAGCTTCAAGTTTCTTGATCCGGTCAACAGCTATCCAGAAGACGACCAACAGACCTGCCATATCAAGCCAATTAATATTCATGTGCCCTCTCCCCGGTTTTTGTTGTAGAAGACTGCCATCGGCTGTTTTCCGATCAGTTTCGACGCTTACTCGGTGTTGCCCGCTCATGCGGCAAGAGCCTAGGCTATTCCAAACACAAGGAACTTCGACACGATCCAAACGACGACGGCAATCGTCCATGTGTAGCTTCGCTTTCTACCCGCATTGAGAAAGTTCTGAGCGAGCGTAACATCACGACGGCGATAAGACCGACTGGAAGGCCTGACAACGATTGATACAGCTTAACCGTCCAAAAGCGGTCGAGTTGCTGTGTGACAGGCTGCAATGCGCCGCCGACAAAGGCGAAAACTAGCCACCACATCAGGTACTTCGGGAAACCAGAAAACAGTTTGTTTTTTTCGGTGATTGTCGACATGGCCTCTCGCCTTATCCTTTTTTTTCCTAGACTACGCTTCGTTGATGAAAAAGCGGTATGTCTATTCCGGCTTCAATGTGGCAGTTTGCACAGCACGATTAGCGCATCCCTATATGGCCCTGGGTTTTGTTCTAACCACTTGGGCCAACCACCGGCTAGCACATCCACGGGGGCGAGTTTCGTCCCGCTCCAGGCCATAGAGGTCAGCGTTGCCGCTTTGTACGTTTTGCAATCGATGATTGTGTAATCAAAGCTTCCGTATTCTTTCAGAGTCCCCTTTGGTGGGACATACGCGTAGATCCACGCCGTCATCGTATGGTCATCGTTGTCCTTAAACGGGCTATATGGTTTGTAGTAGATCGACATGGTGCGTCCGTCTCGCACAGTGCCCTCGGCGATCTGCATCCATTCACCGTTAAACGGTCCCTCGGTCGTGATTGTCATGGCGTTGGCAACCCCAGCGAACGCGAGCATTCCAGCAAATACGAGAGCTTTCGTCATTGTCGTTTTTGATCATTTTCGGCTGCCGGCCGTGCGGAGCGCTCTTGCGACAAGTGCTTTTCTTATTTTCTATTCAACTACTTTTTGCGCTTCAGCGCTTGCATCTGCCGTGCTCTTTACATTCGGTTTTCGCTTCAGCGCCTTTGCGGATTCGACAGTATCTCGGGCAATGTTTGAGAAGCGGCCGACCAGTTCTGGGGCAATACGAATAGCTTCCTTGAACACGTCGGACGACAGCAGTTCGTGCCATGGACTACCATGAGTTTCATGTTCGACGAATCGGAGAGGCTGTTCGTCCAATCTGGCAAGGGCCGACGCGAACAACTTCGTCTGAAATTCGGCATCAAGTTCGATTGCCTCACGCCTATATCCCTCATAAGCCTTCGAAATGGATGCCTTGTAGGCATAGTCCTCTGCTAAACGAAAGCGTTGGCCAATTTGCTTCGTAGCAATCCAGGCAAACCACACCGGCGCCCCGATCGACAACAGCGATACGACTACGCGGGTCAACACCACTGTCTGAGAGGTGGATTCCTGAATTGCCGCCAAGAGTTGATGGAACTGTTGCCCTCCAAAATACGCGCCTGCCCCAAGGGCGCCTAGTAATCCGACGATCCATGGCCACATAGACCAATTGAGTGACACTGCGCGATCGTGAAAAGCAGCACCGAGCCCAACTGCTGTTGATGCCCGCATCGCGCTATCACATTTTTCGATAATCCTTGCTGCTTCCGACGAGCGTGTATCCAAATCTTCTTTAGCCCTCTTTGCCGAGAAGAGCGCCAGCTCAATCTCAGAGCTATCTCGCTTAGCAGAATCCAGACGGGACTTGATTTCGCCACGCGCCTCTTGCAAAGCTTGCAGATCCGTCGGTAGCCGATCAGCTGCGTCGTAGGCACGAACGATTGTGTCCGCCATCTCTTGGAGCTTATCGAGCTTCGGCTCAAGATCATCGCATACTGCTGTCAGCGATCGAATCCTGCTTCTCAATGCTCGCAGCACTTTCCCATCGGCAGCGACATTCTCGGGCCCGGAAGACAAAGCTGGACGCAGGACACGTTCAAGGCTGTCCAATGTGAACAAGTATGCCGGAATTGCGTTCGCGGCGTTTCCGTTAAAAAGTTGCGGCGCAGTATGAGTCCTGAGAACTTGTAGACGCTGTTCATATTTCAAAAGGTCATCTTCGTCGGGAACGTCGTCGCGCCCCTGCGCCTCAATCAGATCGGCAAGCGCACTTGCGCGAGCGGCAAGTTCGTCACGGTCGATTGAGACAATCCCGAAGTTGTTGTTGTTAATGATGTTTGATGGACGTAGCTCGCTCGTGGTGGCTTTCACTGACTCGGCCAGTTGCCGTAGCTCCGTCAATATCTTTATCAACGTGGGGTGCAACATATCCAACGCATCTCCAATTTAAGTAGGCGACTACGGCTTCACGTTTTCAGCGGTTGGTCGATACAAGAAGTACCACTGGCCAGGCCCCCGAAATCCGTTTCAGTTCCTGCCCAACCCTTCTTTATCGGCATCTGCGCATGAGTCTGTAGATCCAAACGACGAACCTCGTCGAAATGTATGCAAAATGCATCAATAGGATAGGTCGATCGCAGCAACGGCTTCATATAGCTCTCGTTGCGATACATCCAAGTATGGGGCAACGTGATCGAGATGCGTTTTTACAAGTGCCAGATATCACAACCTATGCGGCGCGGTGGTTTGCAGATATGACTCTCATATTTCGAGCCGTGGCTAAGCGAGGATTTTGCGGATTGCAGAAGCGAAGCCAGCCGGGAACACCACCTGACCGCTGTCCGTCAAAACGCGGCCGATTTTGTCGATTTTCCAGGCCCAATGGTCCATCGTCTTGTCGGATATCGAAGCCGCGAGAGCCCTCCTTTCTTGCGCGGTCAGCTCCGCTCCATTGCCCACAACGGAAGGCGGTTCCTGCGCCGGATCGCCCAGCACGAGGATCGCTTTCTGGGCAGCGATATGCCGGGCCGCTAGCAGCTGGGCGCGCGTCGATTCAAGATCAGCAACGAGCAGATTGATTCGGGTTCGCAAGACGGGGTCCGATATTCCCTCCAGCAATTCCTCCGCCGCGGAGGCCTTGGCCGCTGACACCTTCTTTTTCCTGCCGCCCGCATGCTCCGCGAAGGCGGCAACGAGTGCTCGATATTTCTCGCCGGTCTTGTTCCGAAGCGCCGGGGCACTTGGCCCACCGCGCTCGGCCGACAACCTGCCGATCGTTGCAACGGAGTAGTCTGCGCTGCCACGACTCTTCTGCTCCTGGCAGATCGCACAAATCAAACGCAGCGAGGCTTCCGTGCGCGGGTGTACGTTTCGACAAAGCTCTTCGAGAAACGCAGTTGGTTCAGTCTTCGTCATAGTTACGCCGTTTTCCGAAGTTCGAGAAGTTGGCTTGAGGCCACCTTGTTGACGGACAACAATCGCTCAACTTCGTCCGTCATCCCCAGTTCATCAAGCAGAAGACGACCTTCGACCAGTGCGTTAGTGTCGGCCCGCCCGACACGCGCCATCAACAGTTCGACAAACTGGTTGCCCACTGCCAAAGCTTCGGCTTCCGATAGCGCGGCGAAGACGGCCGTCCGGCCATTGCGCGACAACAGAGCATCGAGCAAGCGCCCTCGCCGGAGATTAGCGACGAGCACGTTCTCGTTGGGGTAGACGTTCGCACGCTGGCAAACCGCGTCATATAGCTCGAACTCAGTACACTCTGCCAACGCCGCCCGCAAGTCAGCAAGCCCGCCACCCAGTACAAGAGCAAGTTTCTTGTCCTCCGCTTCACCCGCCGTCGACATGGCCACCTTGCAACGCTCTATGAGACGGTAATTTGCATGCCACGTGTGCGCAATAGAATCGACCTCGTCGAGGACGCGATCCCGCCGATCATAGGCAAGGCCAATCTTGTCGGACTGGTCCTGATCGCGCCCATCGAAGGCTGCTTCCTCCAATCGATAGATTTCTTTCTCAAGCGTGCGCAGTCGCTCTGCTGCTGTCGTCAATGACACACCAACGGCGTTGAAGCGGGCAACGAGCCCTGCGAGGAAAGCAGGCCCAGTTATGAAAAACCGGCAGCGAACACAATTCTTGGCGCCGCCCGGCACCGGCGAGTACAAGGGTTTACTCGCGGTGCTGTTCTGAACTTGCCCGCCCTGTTCGCAGCGAGTCCCGCCAACCGGGCAAATGCCAATATCGCCAACGATCCATGATCCTGGCGCGCTTTGTTCGAGGGCCGCTGCCCCCGCGCGGTCGTTCGAGATGACCAACGAGCTGGCATTCCTCACCTGTTCGTTTTGCAGAAACCTGAGGAAATTGCTGGTCTCCGCGCGTTGAACCTTTTGCTGCGCCTCGGCCAGAACCTCCGTAACGTGCGCGGCCCCCGGCTTGTTGTAATAGAGGGTCATCAGGATCGTCGCATGTCCGGCAACACACTTCGAAAGGATCTGTATCGGCACGCCACCCTCCGTGGCATACGCCGTGATGAGGGAGACCCGCAGGGTGTGCAAATCGTAGTTTGCCCGTAAGCGGCCAGCGATCCCGTGTTGACGAACGAGGTTAGGCGATTGTGGGTTTCGGTTGCCACCGATGCGGCAACAACGCGGCGATGTCGCTGGCCCTGTGCGTGGGCAGACGCGTGAGGATGTCCTTGAGATACGCGTGCGGGTCGTGCCCGTTGAGTTGTGCCGAGCGGATCAGGCTCATGATCGCAGCGCCACGCTGCCCCGCTCGCAGTGAACCTGCGAACAACCAATTGGCCCGACCGATGGC
>NZ_JAMBPQ010000064.1 GCF_024206495.1 Paraburkholderia sp. CNPSo 3272
GCCCCCCCCTCCGCCTCCCCGACGGAACGGATGCATCTGTTCGCCTGAACGCCTAGTCTGATCGCGTGAAGTTATCGGGTGAGCGGCACGCGGAGACAACGCCCCTCGCCCGCGATCAACAGGCGCCGCGTCGGGGCGGGCGACAACGTTCGCCGAGGCGTGGCAACCCCACCGTTTTACCTGACAGTACACGAGATGCCTAAAGCCATCGAGAGCCGAGAGGTCTGGCTGACCCCTTCAGCGTATGCCTACCCTCTGCTGATCAAGCAGTTGCTCCATACGCCGCTTGCCACCTGCCCGGAGCAGGAAATCGTCTACCGCGACCAGACGCGCCATAACTATTGGACCTTTCGCCACCGTATCGGGCAACTCGCCAGCGGACTGCTGGAATTCGACGTCGGACCCGGCGATACAGTCGCGGTGATGGATTGGGACAGCCACCGCTACCTCGAATGCTATTTCGCCGTGCCGATGTTGGGCGCGGTGCTGATGACGGCGAACGTGCGCCTGAGTCCTGAGCAGCTTGCCTATACGCTGAACCATTCCGGTGCGCGCGCACTTCTGATCAACGCGGATTTCCTGCCGATGCTCGCAGAAATGCGCAGCAAGCTCGAGCACATCGATAAATTCTTTTTGCTTGATGACGCTGGCTCGACCGCCGTGCCCGATGACTTCGTCGACGAGTACGAAAACCTTCTGGCGCGGTCCTCGCCTGACTTCGTCTTTCCCGATTTCGATGAAAACACGGTAGCCACGACGTTCTACACGACGGGCACAACTGGGATGCCTAAAGGCGTCTGCTTCAGTCACCGGCAGATCGTACTGCATACGCTGGCCGAGACGGCGGCGCTGACCAGTGCGCCGCAGCAGGGCCGTATCCACCGTGACGACGTCTATATGCCGATGACGCCGATGTTTCATGTGCACGCGTGGGGCATACCTTATGTGGCGACCATGCTCGGCCTGAAACAGGTCTATCCCGGCCGCTATGCTCCAGACTCGCTGCTCGAACTGAAGGTGCGTGAGCGCGTGACGTTCTCGCACGGCGTGCCCACGCTCCTCCAAATGGTCTTGTCATCGCCGGATGCCGCCGCGGCCGACTTGCGTGGCTGGAAAATCGTCGTTGGCGGTTCGGCGCTCCCTCGCGTCCTTGCTCAGACGGCGCTCGAGCGCGGCATCGACGTCTTCACCGGCTACGGCATGTCGGAGACAGGGCCCATCCTCACGCTTGCCCAGGTCAAGAGCGCCACGCCTGATGACACGTCCCACGAGCTCGACATGCGAACGCGAACGGGACTACCGGTTCCGCTCGTCGAGCTGCGCGTTGTCGATGAACAGATGCACGACGTCGCGCACGACGGCAAAACCAGCGGTGAGATCGTGGCAAGAGCACCGTGGCTGACCGGCGAGTACGTCGGTGATCCCGCTGCATCCGAAAGGTTGTGGGCCGGTGGTTATCTGCACACGAACGACATCGGGGTCATTGACAGCCAAGGTTACCTGCAGATCACCGATCGACTCAAGGATGTCATCAAGTCGGGCGGCGAATGGGTCTCGTCGCTCGAACTGGAAGATCTTATTTTCCTGCATCCAGCTGTCGCCGAAGTCGCCGTCATCTGCGTGAAAGACGCTAAATGGGGCGAACGTCCGCTGCCGCTAATCGTGCTCAAGGCAGGCGAGGTTGCTGACGAACAGTCTATTCAAAAGCACTTGAAGGAATATGCGATCCGCGGCGTCATTTCAAAGTACGCCGTACCCGAGCGGGTTGTGTTCGTCGATGCGATCGACAAGACGAGCGTCGGGAAGGTCGACAAAAAACTGTTGCGGGCGAAGTACCAAAGCGCGGGATAGCGCTTGTCGAGCCCCCCTTCCCGACCGGTACCCGACACGCCTCGCAAGGACGCGGGGCTCCGCAGCATGCCGACGGCCAGGCTCGATATCGGGGTGATCAAGCATTCGAATAAAAGATAAGTATTGCTCGAAAAACGTCAACGGAGGAGACTTTCATGAGTTCGTCGTATCGCCGCAAACGCATTGCCGTTGTTGTCGGCACCCTGCTTGGAACTATCGGAACGGCGGCACATGCGCAAAGCAGTGTGACGCTCTTTGGCATTGCCGATAGCGCAATCCTGTACACCAGCAAAACCCTCGATCTCGCCAACGGACACAACGCCGGCCATCAATTCTCGCTCATCACGGGAGGCTTGGCTCCGTCTGTTTTCGGCTTGAAAGGCGTCGAAGATCTCGGTGGAGGAATGAAGGCAATTTTCGAACTGGAAAGCGGTATTGACCTCTCCACCGGCGCCCTCACCGATTCGAACGGTAACCTTTTTGGCCGTCAGGCATGGATCGGCTTGACCGGCGGCTTCGGCACCGTGAAAGCCGGCGTGCAATATTCGCCGTTTGCCCTATCGTTGATCGCCACCGACCCGCGCAATGTTTCCTATTTTGGCAGCGGCGTTCCGCTTTACATCAGCAACGTCTTTGTCACCGGCATATTCAACTCGAACTCGATTTCGTACACGAGCCCGATGATTGCCGGTCTGCAAGGCAGCGCGATGCTCGCCCTGGGCGGCGCGGCGGGCGATTTTCAGGCCGGCCGGCAATACTCTGCCAGTCTGAACTACACGCTCGGCCCGTTCATGGTCAGCGCCGCCTTGTACAGCGGCAACTCCGGCGGCACGGCTGCGACGACGCCGGTGCCCAGCACCGTTGCTTTCTCGGGCCGCACCATCGGCGCGAGCTACCGCATAGGGGACTTGACGATGAAAGCCTCATTCATCAATTTCAAAACCGCCGGCTCCTTCGATAACCGCATCTATGGCGGCGGCCTGAGCTACCGGGTGACGCCCGCGACAAATATCGACGCGGGGGTCTGGTATACGAGCGACGGCAATGACACCAGCAACCATTCGATCATGGCTGCGAGCGGTTTGACCTATAACCTCTCCAAAGCGACCACGCTCTATACCCAACTCGGCTACGTCTACAACCACGGGCGCATGAATACCGGATTGTCGACCAACGGCGCCCTCTTCGGGGTGGCGGGTTCCACCGTCGGCGTCGCTGCGGGCATCCGCCATATTTTCTGATTGGCCTGCGCCGTTCGGGTCATGCGAACCTTTAGCTGGCGGCTCGAATTTCGACCGCCCCGTTTATTCCTGCGCCTTTGAACCTCGTCTTTCACCGCAACGCGGGCGACCTGCCATTGCCCTTGGCATTTCGTTTGGTTGCATCACCGTGCTGGCGGCTATGGCGGTATGGCACGCGCCCGATGCGGTTTCTGCGCTGCACTTGCCGTGGGCGCGGCGGGGTTCAGGACGACAGTGCTCGTTGGGCTCATGGCGTTCGTCGCAGCGGTAAGTTCACGAAAAATTGACTTGGAATTTCGTGCGGTATCCGTTCAGCAGGTCGGCAAGCTCAGCGTCGATGGTTTCTTGTATCCAGATGACGAAGCGTCGCCAGTGATATTTGAAATGTTTCCAGACGATCTTGATCAGATTGAGCTCGGGACTGTATGGCGGCAGATAGAAGAGGAGCGTTTTGTGTTCAATGGACTAGCGATCCGGCGTAGCGTGGTCGACGCTGTGATGGATGCTCGCGTTATCGAGCACGATCACGGTGGGTTTGCCGTCGCCCTGCTGGACCAGCGCTTCCATACCCTCGACGACATGGAGTCTCTGACAGTGCGCGCGTGCGAGGCATCGATCAGCGCATTCTTGCCGAAGTCGAGCGCACCGATGATTGAGCGCCTGCAGTGGCTGTTGGGTTCAATCGCATGGGGCAAGCCTCGCGGTGACCAGCTGCGCTGAACCGGCGGTGCGCCCGCTGCACGCGTGCGTGCATCCCGGTGTCTGTGAATGATCGAAAGCGGCTGCAATGTGATTTCCTCCACTTCGCTCAGGTCTAGCAGGCACTTCATCCGCTACCCCGGCTTCGAGAGGCTGCCCGGTTAGCCAAATCCAAACAGATTTACCAGGAACACTTACAACCATAAAAAGAGAGGAACAGCATGGGCAACGGAAATAATCGTTCGACAAACGAGTTCGAACTGCAAGATTCCGAATTGATGGTGCTATGCACGGACGCGCATGCACGTGTCGTCTACGCCAATCCGGCCTATCAGAAGGCGATGGGCTATACCACGCAAGAACTCACGGCGATACCGGTCGCGGAGCGGCTTAGCGATATGCCGCCGCAGGTTGCGATTGACGCGGGCATCACCCTGCGTGCCGGCAAACCCTGGCGCTCCGTCGTCAGGTTTTCCTGCAAGGATGGAGGCCAATTCTGGTCTCGCGCGAATGCTTCGCCGCTGTACTCGCAGGGCCAATACATCGGCTCCTTGATGGTGCTTGCCAAGGCATCTTCTGAAGAAATCAGAAAGACTGAGGCGCTCTACAAAATATTGATCTCCGGCCAGAAGAAGCTTGGATGGCGTCAGGGGCGCCTTGTGCGCCTGAACGTCCTTGGCAAGGCAGTCGAAATGGGTCGCACGCTTGGACTCAAGCGGCACATCTGGGGCGCCATGGCCGCATTGAACGCAGTGGTGACGATCGGGCTGCTCGCGTTCCGTGGCGAGGTTGCTTCGCTGTCATTCTGGGGGCCGTTGGGCGGCCTATTGGCCGCCACGACCGCGGCCGGCTGGTACTTGTCGCACGCCATCGTCGAACCCTTGCGCGAGGCAGTGCGGTTTGCCAACCGGATTGCCGCAGGCGACCTGAGCGCCGAGTCCGTCAGTACGCGCAGCGATGAGATAGGCGACGTCGTGCGTACGCTCAACCAGGTGAGCGTAAATATGCGCGTCACCGTAATGGACGTGCGCAACGTTGTGCATCTGATGCAGCAGGCAACCACGGAGATCGCATCGGGCACGCTCGACCTGTCGGCGCGCACGGAGATGCAGGCCAGCAGCCTCCAGGAGACCGCAGCATCAATGGAGGAAATCAACTCCACCGTGAAGAACAATGCGGACGCGGCGCGGCAGGCCAGCGATCTCGCGGCGCAGGCTTACGGCGCGGCTGAAGCGGGCGGCAAGGTGGTGGGCGAAGTAATCTCGACCATACAAGGAATCACGCAATCGAGCGGCAAGATCGGCGACATCATTTCCGTGATCGACGGCATCGCCTTCCAGACCAATATCCTGGCCCTGAACGCGGCGGTCGAGGCAGCCCGTGCCGGCGAGTCGGGCCGCGCCTTTGCAGTGGTAGCAGGCGAGGTGAGGAATCTGGCGCAACGAAGCGCGCAGGCGGCCAAGGAGATCAAGATCCTGATTACCGAGAGTCTGGACAAGATCAACGACGGCTCGCGGCTGGTCAATTCGGCTGGCAAGGCGATCGACGACATCGTGTCACAGGTGAAGAGCGTGACGGAGCTGGTCGGCCATATCGCGGAAGCGTCGCGAGAGCAGTCGGCTGCGATCGGGCAGGTCAGTCAGGCGGTCGAGCAACTGGACCACACGACGCAGGAGAATGCCACGCTGGTAGAAGAACACACCGCGGCAGCCGACAGCCTGAAATCGCAGAACGACCGGCTGGTGGAGACGCTTTGTGTTTTCACGCTGTCGCGTACTGAGGCCAACTCGATGCTGCTACGAACCGAGGTCGCGACAACGTCGGCGCCTACGCCCGCGAGGATCGCGACGAGGCGGCAGGACGCGCCGCGGAGTCCACCCGTTGTCGGTGCAATCCATCGCCGATCGAACGGCCTGTTGCGTGGCGGAGCGGACGCCTAAATGTCCGAGCGACGCTGCAGGCGCACGACGCCTTATGGCCGAGTCTACTCATTCGCGGCAATAGCCCGCAAGCTGCCTTCGACGATATCAAGGTCCGGTCTGTTGGGACTCGTCGAACTGGTGCTCTCGGCCATCTCCAGTCATTCCCCATTGGCGTTCGGGCCGACACCCAAGCGTCGGCTCTACCTTTGAAAGCCGCCGTTGACCTCGCGCCAGCCCAAAGGTCGGTGTGGATTGGTGTGCGGCGGGTCGTCATCGGACGAGCTTGACTAGAACCGCTCGGTCAATTCGAACATTGTAGCTGCTCTGTCGCGAAGAAAGTCGGTCAGTTCTCCTTGCCGCAGCTAGGTCCTGGATCTCCCCTACTTCTCTTGGCGCCAGGTGTGCATGTCACCCCGAGCTTGCGGCGCTAGCTTGATCGAAGGAACCTTGCACTCCCCACTTGTTCGGTCCTAGGAAATAGGCGCCGATGCTCCCTTTACGTTGTGCGACTGGCTAGTTTGATCTATGCCGGCGTTGGGAGACGTAGTCCCCCGGATTGATGAGGTCGGCTGTTTTCCTGGTATCCACGACAAATGCTTTCCACTACGAACCAATTTACGGTTGGCGGCCCTGTCGAAAAAACACGTATGAATCAGAGGCTTGACCTTCTTCTTGTCCTGCCTTGCTGACTTGCCAGTACAGCCCCGTCCTGTGGAGGCAGGAGTCCCCGGAAGCGTACGAGGTGCACCCCGTGACATCCGTCGCAAAGCAGGCGATCCACGTCGCGGCCAATCGGCACAGTGCCCAACGACGAGCTCACGTTTTCGAGGACCAGTCCCGGACTGGCAACGCTATCCAACCACCGATTCAGCTACGTCCTGAACCTGTCGGAGGGCTCCGAAAGACCCGCGTCGGGTTGTGCGGGGCGACACGGCGCGCTGGGCACACTAGCCGCCGTCGTTCTTGACCGTCGAGGGACTCGGATAACCGGCAGTACGGGAACACCGATTTGATCGCACAAAAACAGGCGGCTGAAGGCCAGGGCGTCTTGACACCGGAAAAACTGCATGAAATAGTATGCATGCAAGCATATATACCAAGGTGATTCGAGAAGACGCATGCATCGCTCTCGCCGAGAAGCGCGAGAAAGTTGCCGTTGCGCCGACGTGAATTGTGCGACGCGTGCATCACAGTCTTCTTTCTCGACTAAAACACGTGCAGGAGACACGATGACCGTCACTGAAAACGGATTGACCATCGAAGCCCCGGATGGCCATCGCATTGAAGCATTCCAATGGATCGGCGAGAAACCGGTCCGTGGGATCGTGCAGATCGTGCATGGCATGGCCGAGCATTCGCGCCGATATCGCCACGTGGCGCAGGCACTGGTGCAGGCGGGATATCTCGTATATGCGAGCGAACACCGGGGCCATGGGCAGTCCGCGCTGGACAACGGTACGCTCGGCGACTTCGGCGCTAAAGGGTTTAATGCGCTTGTCGACGACATGGTCACGGTGAGCAGGCATCTGCGCGAACGCCACTCATCCTTGCCACTCCTGATGCTCGCGCACAGTATGGGCTCTTTTGCCGCCCAGATCTTTCTGCTCGATTACGCGGAACTGGTCGATGCCATCGCGCTTTCAGGAACGACTGCGCTGGAACTCCTCGATCCGCGCCATTCCGGCTGGACGTTGGAGGCAGCCAATGCCGCGATTGCGGAGCCACTCACCGTGGTTGATTGGCTGAGCCGTGATCCAGCGGTGCCTGCTGCGTACGTCGCAGATACGCTGTCCGGTTTCGCGCTCACCGAAGTATCGTTGCTCTCCATCTTCGATCATGGTCGGCGTACCTCGGACATGGCTCAGTTCGACAAGGTCCGGAAGGAGCTGCCCCTTTATCTCTTCACTGGAGATCAGGACTCAGTGAATCGCTATCTCGCCTGGTTCGATCCACTTGTGGAGCGGTTGCGTCTCGCAGGGTTTCGCGATCTATCGACGCACGTCTACGGCGGCGCCCGCCACGAAGTGCTCAACGAGACGAACCGGGACGAAGTCATCTCGAACCTGATTGCCTGGCTGAATCGCGTGACGGGTTGAGCGCCTGAAGACCGGGCAGACCCCGGACATATTACTCGAAGGACGCAGCGATACACTCTGTCGCCGCGGCGACTCTTGCGTCCTGAAATTAATGAATCAGAATGCAGGGAGGGCAATCAAGAGGTCGGGCAATAAGATACATACATTAACTAGTAATACTAAATACATTTAATTAAAATAGGTTTAGGAGATGTGGCATGAGCAGACGTAAAAACCCAGCAATCAAACTCGTCGCAGTCGTGGCCGCCATTCTGGCGGCCGGGTCCGTGCACGCGCAGAGTAGCGTCACCCTATACGGCGTGCTCGACGCTGGGCTGCTTTACACGAGCAGAGCCGTGAACGCGGGCGGCACAAACATCGGTCATCGGTTTTCGTTGATGGACAGCGGCTTGTCAGGATCGAACTTCGGTCTGCGGGGCACGGAAGATTTGGGCGGAGGCCTCAGCGCGATATTCGATCTGGAAAGTGGCATCGACATGGCCAACGGTGGGTTTGGCAACTCCAACGGAAACTTCTTCGGCCGACAGACGTGGGTCGCCCTGAATGGCGGGTTTGGCACGGTGCGGGCCGGCCTGCAATATTCGCCATTCGTCCTTTCTCTCATCAGCACCGATCCGCGCAACGCGTCATACTTTGGCAGCGCCGGTGTCATCTATGTCGGTAATGTGCTGGCTACCGGACTGTTCAACCCGAATGCCATTTCATACACAAGTCCGGTTATCGCTGGGTTTCAAGGGAGCGCAATGATGGCTCTTGGCGGCCAGGCCGGCGATTTCCGGGCGGGTTGGCAGTACAGCGCGCGTCTGAAGTATGAATTCGACGGACTGGTGATCGATGCGGCGCTCTATAGCAGTAATGCAGGCGGCACGGCTGCGTCTACGCCCGTTCCAACCACTGTCACCTTCTCGGGCCGCACGATTGGCGCCGGTTATACGTTTGAGTCGCTCATGCTCAAGGCTGTGTTCATCAACTTTAAGGTCGCCGGATCGTTCGACAACCGCGTGTATGGCGGCGGTTTTGGCTACCAGATCACACCCGCATTGCTCGCCAATGCCGGCGCCTGGTACACCAGCGACGGCAACGATACCGCCAACCATTCAATCCTCGTCGGCGCCGGCGCGACCTATTCCTTGTCCAAGGCGACCTCGCTCTACAGTCAGGTCGCGTTTGTCAAGAACCACGGCAAGATGAATACGGGGCTTGCTCTCAACGGCGCTTTGTATGAAGGGTCAGGTTCGACCACCGGCGTCAACGTCGGGATGCGCCACGTGTTCTAGTGTCTGAGGACCCGGCTGAACATCGGGTCCTTGCGCTTTGCCGATTCAGCGCAATATCAGAGAAGTAACTTATCCGAGATTCGCATGCACACTCAGAAGAGCACGAACATGACGAAACGGCGGAAGCTGGCTTCGCTGATTTTCTTGAAGCAGCGGAAGCCAAGCGGCCAACCGATCAGCGCAACGGGCACGGGCAACTGCGTCTGGGTCGTCGGGTCCGAGCAGTTTCCTTTAAGCCCGGTCAGCGCGACCGTAACCAGGAGCAGGGCGAAATTGAACGGCACGGAAACCCGCCTATGCTCAAACATGGAGACCGCGCAAAAACCTTGCCGACTTGCGGTCGAGGCAGATCGCTATAGGTCGGAACCCACAGTCGTTGTGGTAAATGTCGCGGAAATTTGAAAGACACTCGAAAGCGGCAGATGCCCGATCGATTCCGCGTAGCGCTCGTCAAGCCGCCAGTGGGCAGAACAGAGGCCTGCCGGCACCAGCGACGCGAACGCCTTGGCGCTGCAGAACGCGACGAAGTGCTGCAGGCACCGCTTCGTACCTACGCGCCACACGATCACGACACGGCTACGTCAAGTACCCGAAACACCGCTACCGCCTCACGCAACGACTGCGCCTGCTGACTCATTGACTGTGCCGCAGCTGAGGCCTGCTCGACCAGCGCGGCGTTCTGCTGCGTGACTTCATCCATCTGACTCAC
Source organism: Paraburkholderia sp. CNPSo 3272 (assembly GCF_024206495.1). Taxonomy (GTDB): domain Bacteria; phylum Pseudomonadota; class Gammaproteobacteria; order Burkholderiales; family Burkholderiaceae; genus Paraburkholderia. The sequence goes on from NZ_JAMBPQ010000064.1 coordinate 9,796, forward strand.
AGCGCGATTGATCTGTTCGATTCCCATGCTTTGCTCTTCCGACGCCGCCGCAATGTCCTTCACGATGCCCGTGACACGCATCACCGCGTTCACGATCTCGTCGATCGTGCTGCCCGCATCGACAACCAGTTGCGAGCCGGCATCTACCCGCGACACAGACTCGTCAATCAGCATCTTGATTTCCTTCGCCGCGCTGGCGCTACGTTGCGCCAGGGAGCGCACCTCCGCTGCGACCACCGCAAATCCGCGGCCTTGATCGCCAGCACGTGCAGCTTCGACAGCTGCATTGAGGGCGAGGATATTGGTTTGGAACGCAATACCTTCGATCACGCCGATGATTTCCGAAACCTTGAACGAGCTTTCCGAAATACCCCGCATGGTCTCGGTAACGCGGCTAACCGCTGCACCACCGCGTTGAGCGACACCCGATGCGCTATCGGCTAGCAAAGCCGCCTGCCGTGCGTTTTCCGCGTTGTGGCGAACAGTGCTCGCAAGCTGCTCCATGCTGGACGCGGTTTCCTCCAACGAGGCTGCCTGCTCTTCGGTACGCTGTGACAGATCGGTGTTGCCCGCCGCAATCTCGCACGCACCTGTGGCAATCGAATCCGCCGATTGCTTGATACGTAGGACGATTGTGGTCAATTGCTGCTTCATTTCGCGCATCGCGGAAAGTAAATTATCCTGATTATTTTTCGAATCAACGACAATAGTGAGGTCGCCGCACGCCATCTGCTTGCATAGATGCGCGGCATAGTCGGGTTCGCCGCCGAGCGCCTGCTGAATCGAGCGAGACAGCATGGCTATCGCACCCAGCACAATCAGAAGCACGGCTGCCAGAAGCGCTATCACGATGCCGACAGATCGTTGACTGGTGCTTTCTGCCTGTGCGTTGCTCCCCACGCCGAGCGTGTTCAGATCGTCGATCAGTGACTGGATTGAAGCCTGTAGTGGCAAAAATTGCGCGTGATAAAGCGCAGTAACCTCGTCGTTGGCCGTCTTCGGATCGGTAGCGGCCAGCATAATGATTTGCCGCGATTGTTGATCGTATGCGGTCCATCCGGCGATCACCTGATTGAAGTGACTCAGGAGCACTGGGGTTGCAAAGAGTGGACTGATGATAGTCGACCACTTACTGACGTCGTGCTCCGAGTCTTTGAATACTGATTGAGTATCGGTAGCAGCCGGATCGAGTTCCAGCGTCGCGAGGAGGCTGGCCTTTATTTCCGTCATGCCACGCAGTTGGACGGCACGTCTTTGTACGTCGCGTGCAGCGTGGTGGACTGCGCTGAATCCGAGAAACGTCGCGATGATGCCACTGGAGATCGCGATAATCGTTACGGCCATTAGTACCCGAAGCTTTTGCCTGACTGTCACCGCTGCCTACCCCATATCATGTTTTTGTAATTGACTGCTCCCGCCATTCGCGTGCGAAGCTTACCAAGACGCGCTGCGACATCTGCCTCACGGGAACGCATTTTCAACCCTTAACAAAACCGCCTGACACGCCAGTAGCGCCATTCCAGACATCGCAACTAATTTAGTTTTCGATGGGCTGCGACCGGCTAGGCCAATAGCGGCTGAGGTGCGGTGGAGCACAACCGCCCGCATGCGCTCAGGATGCGCCGCACCCAGCTTCGAGCCATGACATCAGGAATGTGTGTTCAATTTTCCCTTCCACACCTCCTGCTACTGTGTTGCAGAATCGTTCACCGATTCAGTCAGGCGCTCCAAATGGATTGCGTCTGCGGAGTAGAATTCGTCGCGCTTTTAGATCAGCAATCGTGCGTTCGTCGATTCCTTCCTCTTGCAGAATCGATTCGTTGTGCTCGCCCTGGAAGCCAGGTATTCCAGGCTCGGGAAGGATGGACGAACTGAAGTGCCAAGGCGCGCCAGGCATACGCAGCGTTCCGCCCGCGCGATCATCAACGTTGACTAGTGCGCCCCATTCGGATGCCCATTCCATCTCCGCGAATTCACTTGCACTACGGATTACACCAATTGCGAGACCGACTTCGCTGACCTGTGTTTGAAGGCTGTCAAGGTCGTCAAAGGTGGCTAACCACGCCTGAACTTCCGCCAACAACGATTTCAGGTTCTGACGACGCAGTACGGCCGTCGCGTAACGAGGATCCTTCCTGATGTCATTACGACGCATCATCGCGCAATACCGGACAAACATCGGCGTAAACACCGGACTGGCAGAAATTGTGATTCGCTCCCCGCTGGGTAACGTGAAAATATGCGAATCTGTAGCCGAGAGAATGATCGGCTCGCCCTCCGTATCGACACCACAGAGTTGCGCACCAAGCCGCTCATTGGCAGCCAGCATCGTTGCCGCCATCGCCACGTCCACGTGCTGACCCTCCCCCGTCCGATTACGATGCTGAAGCGCCGCAAGAATGCCAATCACGCCTTGCATTCCTGTGTACACGTCAGCGTGACTGCATGCGTCGTTCCGAGGTTCTGTCAGCGCATCACCGAAGTGCTGCTCAACGATATCGGTCAGACCCGTTTCTGCCTGAACGGTGGGCGCGAACGCAGGGCGATTGCGCCACGAGGTACTCTGCCCATATCCGCTTAGGGACGCGTAGATGACGCGCGGATTGCGCTCGCGTACCTGCTCGTATGCAAGCCCGAAGCGGCTCAGCGTACCGGGCCGAAAGTTCTCCACAATGATATCCGCGGCGTCGCACATCTTCTTCACGATCTCGCGCGCTTCTTCGTAGTTGAGGTCAATGCTCAAATTGCGCTTACCCGCGTTTTGCTGGATGTAATAGACCGACATGTCGCCCATCAAGGGGAAGCCCGCCCGCCCTACATCGCCGGACGGCGGTTCGATCTTGGTGACATGGGCACCTAGATCGAGAAGCGTCTTCGTGCAAAGCGGACCGGCCAATACTCGGGTAAAGTCGACTACCCGGAGACCTTCGAGAGGTGCTGACATACTCAGTCTCCTTCGAAAATTCCCGTACCCGGGCCGGTCGTCAGAAACGCTTCAATGCCGCGTTTCCGATCCTTCGCACCCCAGGTGTCCCGGTTGATCTCAACCTGGATTTTGTCGGCAGCCGCGATACCTTCTCGCGCGGCCGCATTGGCCTGTCGCTTGATACCTTGGAGGACCAAGGTCGGGCCAGCCGCCAGTTGACGTGCCAGAGACATCGCGGCCTGTGCCAGTTCGGCCTCCGGCACTACCAGGTTGATGATGCCCCACCGTTCGAACATCTCTGGCCGGAAGCGACGGCCAACCATCGCAATTTCCTTGGCGCGGACGACGCCCGCGCGTTGTACCAACCGCTGCGTACCACCGAGCAGCGGAACAACGCCGGCAGCGGATTCCGGCTGACCCAGAAAGGCGGTATCTGCCGCGATGACCATGTCACACGTCAGTGCAAGCTCGAGTCCGCCACCCAGTGCGGCGCCATGCACTGCGGCGACGGTCGGCACCGGGGTGTTCTCCATTACATCCAGGAATTCGTTCAGGGCCGGTTCACTGTGCTGGATTGAGGCGGAACCTTCTTCGAAGGCTAGCACGTCCGCGCCAGCGCAGAAGTGCCGCATCTCACTTCGCAGCAGGATCGCCCGGCAGCTCGTTTCGACCGCGCGACGGTATGCCTCGACGAGGTCGCCAATGAATACGTCATCAATCAGGTTATTGGGGGGCTTTGCCATCGATACGACGCCAACTGCGCCATCGATGGTGAGGTTGACTGAACTCACTCTGTGTCTCCGTACTCAGTGGATAGTGAGAAGCATATTTACAATAGGAATACAATATATCCGCAATGCGTTGCCGACTTTCCAAAATGAACATCAGGAAAATTCTGATTCGACTGAGTCGCAGAAGGGTATCCCCGGCTGTCTGATTGCGATGGCCAAGAGCAATGTCGACGTCACCACGCCTGTGCGGATTGGTAGCGGCGCTTTGCAAATCCCCCCGTGCCAAAAATCGCTGACAATGGATATCGCACTGCCACAGGCTCAAACAGCGGTCAGTCTAAGGATCGAAGGCGAGCCTTCAATATACGCCCCCATTTCGCGGCCGATCTGGCGGAAATGCTCGGAATTCCGATGTGCGTTCACCGCAGCAGGATCCTTGTAGCGCTCGATAAACGTGTAGTCGCCAACGACATCGGTCCGCCACAATCCATATTCCAGGCATCCCTCCTCTTGTCGGGAGGCATGCACCAATTGTTTTGCGAGATCTTCAAATTTGGCTTCCAACCCGGATTTCACTTTGATTTTAGCTATCACTGTAAGCATCTCTGTCTCCATTAGATATTCATTCAACAAAATTTGTAGTCCTACGGACCGCGGAATCATGGCCGAGTTCGCGAGCAAAATTGGTACTGCTCATACTGTACCGTTCCGGCCTCGGGCAATGCCGGCGAACACGTCGAGAAGACTGGGGTTATCCACCGACTGCGTATCGAGGACCGACTCGGGCGAGGCGCCCTGCAGGATGCGCTTGATCGGTACTTCGAGTTTCTTTCCGGTAAGCGTATGCGGAATGCCGGGGACCGCGACAACCTCGTCTGGCACATGGCGTGGCGACACGCCTTCGCGGATCGCTGCCGTGATCCGGTGTAACAAGTGTGTGGACATCTCCGTTCCCTCTGTGAGGGTTACGAACAGCGGCATCCAGTACCCGCCGTCCGGCTGCTCCACGCCGACCACAAGCGACTCAGCGACCTCTGGCAGGCGCTCGACAACTTGATAGATATCCGCACTGCCCATGCGCACCCCATTGCGGTTGAGTGTGGCGTCGGAGCGACCGTGCATGATTACCGAGCCCCGTTCGGTAATGGTGATCCAGTCCCCGTGTCGCCACGCGCCGGGGAAGGTCTCAAAGTAGCTGGCGCGTAACCGCGAGCCGTCGGGGTCGCCCCAGAACGCGATCGGCATTGATGGCAACGGCTTGGTGACAACGAGTTCGCCCACTTGTCCGCGGACGCTGCGACCTTCGGGGTCGAACGAGTCGAGGGCGACGCCGAGGCAGGGCGCGGTCAGCTCTTCTGCCCAAACTGGCAAGGTGGGGACTGCGCCGATGAATCCGCTGACCACATCGGTGCCGCCGCTCGAGGATGCGATGATCACTCGCGGGCCGAGTTCCCGCGCGGCCCAGCGGGCCGTACTCGGCGCCAGTACAGATCCCGTCACGCTAAGACTCCGCAGGCTCGAGAGGTCGTGTTCGGCGGCCGGCCGTACACCGGCTGCTTCGCTGGCCTGCAGATAACTGGGGCTGGTCTGCAGGACCGTGGCCCGGTGGCGCGACGCGAGAGCCCACAGTGAGTCAGGATGCGGATGCCCGGGGCTGCCGTCGTAGCAGACGACGCGGGCCCCGACTAGCAGGGCGGCGATCTGGTAGTTCCACATCATCCAGCTCGGCGAGGTGAAGCCAAGGTACGTGTCCAGCGCCCGCAGGTTACTGTGAAATGTGATCTGCTTCAGGTGTTCGAGCAGAACGCCGCCGTGACCATGCAGGATCCCTTTGGGCTTGCCAGTTGTCCCCGAGGAGAAAAGTACCCACAGCGGGTGGTCGAAGTCGACGGGGATAGGCGCCAGAGTGCGTTCGCCCGCGCTCGCCTCGGCCCACGGGATGAGGTCGGATGAGGTCCCGACGTCTCGTCCCACGCGGGGGACCATAATTGTCCCCCGCAGTGTGGGCAGGTTCCTCCGCAATTGTTCGACCACGTCAAGGCGACCGTGGGAGCGACCCGCGTAGTAGTAGCCGTCCGTTGCAACCAGCACGGCGGGTTCAAGCTGTTCGAAGCGCGCAAGCGCGGCTTGTGCAGAGTATTCCTGGCCGCATACCGACCAAACGGCACCGATGCTTGCCGTCGCGAGGAAGCTGACAATCGCCTGAGGAACATCTGGCAAGTATCCGACAATCCGGTCACCCTTTTGAACGCCGAGCCCGCGCAACGTGTGCGCGACGGCGGCAACCTGGCGTCGTAGTTCAGCCCAGGATAGGGACCCCGCCGTCTGCCCCCCAGGCTCCGACTCGTCAATCAGCGCCAGCCCGGGCAGCTTTTCGTGCCGCAGTACCTGGTCAACGTAGTTGAGGCGAGTACCGGGGAACCAGCGGGCGCCCGGCATGCGCGATTCTCCGAGTACCTGATCACCGCGATCAGTCGCTCGGACGTCGAAATACTCCCAAAGGGAAGACCAGAACAGCTCAAGGCAGTTCACCGACCAGTCGTGCAGGGCACGATAGTCCGCGAGGTGCAGGCCATATCTCTCGCCCAACCAACAGCGGAACTGCTCGATATTGGCCGCTTCGAGATCGGCTGATTGAGGGATCCAAATTGGAGACGAGTCGTGTGTCGATTGATCGGGGCGAGTCACGGTATTTATCTACCTGTCCTGGTGGGGGCAATGTTGCTGTCTAGTCGAAAATGACGTCATGCGGGTCACACGCCCGCATCCCAGCAAGCAGTGAGCTGCGCTGATCAGCCGAACACAGCATTGACTGATGCGGAAATGCATTCACAATGCGCGCGGCCAGCTTCTCGCGCTTCTCGGCGCAGAGCGACACATGCGGCTTCGCGAATCATCTAGATATGTATGCTTGCATGCATACTATTTCATGCAGTTTTTCCCGTGTCAAGACGCCCTGGCTCTGAGCCGCCTGTTTTTACGCGATCGCAATCAGAGTTCCAGACTAGAGGCAGGCCTGAGATTGCGAGTCGCTCGACGGTCAAGAGCGACGGGGCTAAATGTGCCCAGCGCGCCGTGCCGCCCCGCACAACCCGACGCGGGTCTTTAGGAGCCTTCTGACAGGTTCAGGACGTAGCTGACTCGGTAGTTGGATAGCGTTGCCAGTCCGGGACTGCTCCTCAAAACAACGTGAGGTCGTCGTGCGGCACCGTGCCGATGGGGAGCGGCGTGGATCACCTGCTTTGCGACGGATGTCACGGGGTGCGCCTCGTACGCTGCCATGACCCCTGATGTTTCAGGTCCCTTGCGCCAGTCCCCTTCGGTTGCCTTTAAGTCGGGTGTTCGCGCCGCCGTTGAGGGTTTTGTCGGGCAAGGGGGTTCCGCGTATAATTGAAAAATATGTCTACACGCATACCTTTTTTAGAGCATTCAATGTCATGCCGCGCCAAACAGACAGCCGTGAACAGATGATTAAGGCGGGTCGCCGACTGTACAGCGTCCGCGGATATGTGGGCACAGCGTTTTCAGATGTACTCGCTGAAAGTGGCGCGCCAAGGGGGTCCGTCTACTTCCACTTCCCGGGCGGCAAAGACGAGTTCGCAGGCGAGGTCGTGGCTGCGCACAACCGCTCTGCGCAGGCTCGACTGGCGCGGCTGGCCGTGACCTGCCCGACCCCGCAAGACCTACTCGTCGCCTATCTGAAAGGCGCCCGGGACTACACAGTTGCTACCGACTACCGGGAGGGATGTCCGATCGGGGCGGTCATTCTCGAGAGTGCTCAGGCATCGCCAGAACTGTTGGCGTCGGCGGGACAGGCAATGGCCTCGTCGATCGCCCTGCTCGCTGGACTGCTGGTCGAACGCGGTGCCAGTGAGGCGGACGCCCACCGGTGGGCCACTGCGGCGATCACCGCCTACGAAGGTGCACTGATCGTTTCTCGCGCCCTTCATGATCCAGCTCCATTCGACTCGCTCATCGATTCGCTGCGGCACGCCGCTGGCTGAACGGCTCCGGTGCAGCCGTAGGACGGGGAACCAGCGCCGGCCTAACCGGGGTATTCGTACCTTTCGTGCAATTTCCGGCGCTTGCGACCTCCGACGCTCCACACGACGGGCCTTTACTCGCAGGTCAGCAAGGCAGGACAAGAAGGAGTTCAAGGTATCGCAGCCCACCCCTCCGACAGCGCGTCCACTTCCCGAAATAGCTTCACCTCTGATGCGATCGATAAATCTTTGCAGTGACTGCAGAAGTCGTGAGACGGAGAGGCTCTTCGCCACGTGTTCTCTCGCGCGGAAGTGCCTTTATGCTTCTGCTACCATTCAAATCAGCAGTCATACGGCATAATTTGCAAAAATGTCTGCGGACCATGGCATCATCGATAAGGTGTGCGGTCATGTGAACAAGGCGGGTTGCACGGCAAAAGCCGCTTGTCCTCCACCGTCGCGTGGAGCGATGCGGCAGCGTGCCGTTAAGGCGAACCGTTCCGGCGACGTTGCGCTGCGCACAAAAGCGGAAACCGAACACTGAGCGGGCAAGTCACTCGCGCAGGCGATGTCGTCTATCGCCCTCGTAATGCGGTGCCCCGCGCTGCAAAACACGGAAGCCATGACTTTGGCCTCCGTCATGAAAGCGATTCCTCGAGAGCATGTCATCAGAGCCTCGGTCCCGGTCGATTGCAGAAAGCAGCCAGGTCTTATGGGAGGATGGCGAGCGAATCCTTTTGCGCGCATCGCGCTTGAGCCCGGATGGCGCGCCGACGTCGGTCATGGAGTTGCGTCCTTTGGCTACCGGCTGCACGCCCGCGAGCCTCGAACGCCTGGCGCACGAATACCATCTGAAGGAAGCGCTTTCCGGCGATTGGGCCGTACGGCCGCTCGAGCTCGTATCTGAGGGCAGTCAGACCGTGCTGGTGCTGGAGGATTCGGGCGCTGCTCCGCTCGACCGGCTGATAGGCACTCCCCTTCGACTCGAACGCTTCCTGCAACTCGCCATTGAGATCGTCACTGCTTTGGGGAAGGTCCATCAGCGCGGTCTCATCCACAAGGACATCAAGCCGGCGCATATCCTGGTGAACGACGCAACGGGCGAGGTGAGGCTCACCGGCTTCGGCATCGCCTCGCGTCTTCCGCGCGAACGCCAGAGCCCGGAACATCCCGAATTGATCGCGGGAACGCTCGCTTACATGGCGCCCGAGCAAACCGGACGAATGAACCGGTCGATCGATTCGCGCAGCGATCTCTACGCGCTCGGGGTCACGTTGTACGAGATGTTGACCGGAACCCTTCCTTTCACTGCGCTGGATCCTCTGGAATGGGTGCACTGCCATATCGCACGACAGCCCGCTGCTCCGGATGAGCGCGTCTCAGGTATCCCTGCCCCGCTCTCGGCCATCGTGATGAAACTGCTGTCGAAACCCGCCGAGGATCGCTATCAAACCGCCGGCGGCTTAGAGTGGGACCTCAGAAAATGCCTCACTGAATGGGAAGCCGCTCATCGGATTGATCCATTCCCGCTAGGTACGCACGATACGACGCGACAACTTTTGATCCCCGAGAAGCTCTACGGGCGTCGCAGTGAAATCGCGACGCTTCTGGATGCGTTCGAGCGCGTCGCGACGCAAGGAACGCGAGATATGGTCCTCGTGTCCGGCTACTCCGGAATTGGAAAATCCTCCGTCGTCAATGAGTTGCATAAAGTGATCGTGCTGCCCCGGGGTATATTCATCTCGGGAAAATTCGACTTGCGCCTGAGAGACATCCCCTACTCAACATTGGCCCAAGCATTTGCCGAACAAATCCGACAAATCCTGAACGGCCAGGATGCCGAAATTGCGCGCTGGCGCCAGGTGATCGAAGAAGCCGTTGGCCAGCACGGGCGATTGCTGACCGATCTGATTCCCGAACTTGCGAATCTGATCGGACCCCAGCCTGCAGTTCCCGTACTTTCGCCACTGGAAACCCAGTTGAGGTTCCAGGCCGTCTTTCAAAAGTTCGTTGGCGTGTTCGCGCGCGCCGAGCATCCGCTCGTGATTTTCCTGGACGATTTACAGTGGCTCGATCCGGCGACATTAACGGTAGTCGAATATCTGATCACGCATGCTGACACGCATCACTTGCTATTGATCGGCGCGTATCGCGACAACGAAGTCGCGCCAGGTCATCCGCTGATGGATATGCTCGGTTCGATTCGCGAGGCCGGGACGATGGTGCATGAGATCGTACTCGGCCCGCTCTCGCCGGAGGACTTCGGCGAACTGCTTTGCGACGCATTCAGATGCACGCACGAGCAAGCTTTGCCTCTAGCCAGACTGGTACACCAGAAAACCGACGGCAATCCATTCTTTGCAGGTCAGTTACTGACGAATCTCGTTGAGGAAGGCCTTCTCGAGTTCGAGCCGGATTCAGCATCGTGGCGGTGGAATCTCGAGCACATCGACGCGAAGGGCTTCACCGACAACGTCGTAGAACTGATGGTCCGCAGACTGCAGAGGCTCTCGCCTCGTGCACAGGACGCGGTGAAGTTGCTGGCGTGCCTCGGCAGCCAGGCCGACTTCAGCACGCTAGCGAGCGTCTGGGGTGACTCCGAGGCCAGCGTCCATGCCGATTTCTCCGACGCCGTCCGGGCCGGCGCGATCGTTTCCATGGACCGCAGCTTCAAGTTTCTCCATGACCGGGTGCAAGAAGCCGCCTATGCACTGATTCCAGCCGAATCCCGCGCAGAGCATCACTTGCGCATTGGCCGCCTGCTTTTGTCGAAACTCGATGAAGCGGACATTGCGACCCGGATTTTTGATCTCGTGAACCAGTTGAATCACGGATCCGAACTGATGGTCGAGCGGCCCGAACGGCATCGCGCAGCAACGCTCAACCTCGATGCCGCAAAAAAGGCGAAGGCCTCGACCGCGTATCGTTCGGCCTGCAACTATCTCGCGGCGGCTGCGTCGCTGCTTTCGCAGCAAGGTTGGGACGACTGTTACGAGTTGACCTTCCGAGTCTGGTTCGAGCGGGCCGAATGCGAGTTTCTGCTCTCCCAATTCGGCGAAGCCACGCGGTGGATCGATGACATATTGCTTCGAGCGCGATCGAAAATACACCGTGCCGAGGCCTACCGGCTCAGGATGGTCCTGCAGTTGGTGAATGCCGACAATGCGTCCGCAGTCAGAACCGCTCGCGAATGTCTGGAAGTCTTCGCCATCGATTTACCTGATCATCCTACGGATGACGAAGTATCCGCAGAATACGATGCAGTATTCGCGCACCTCGGCGCGCGCCCGATCGAAAGCCTCCTTGAGCTCCCGATGATGGAGGACCTGGAGATGCGGGAAGTCATGCAGATCTTCCATATGCTAGGGCAGACCGCATATTTCACCGATATGAACCTCGCCCAGACGATTGCTTGCCGAATGGTCGTCGTGACGCTGGAATACGGCACGACCGAATCGGCTGTCATCGCCTATGCATTTATCTCCATTCTTCTAGGTCCGTTCTTCCACCGATACCAGGACGGGGAGGCATTCGCACGGTTGGCGGTCGCCGTGGCGGAGAAACACGGTTTCGTGGCTCAACAAGTGGCCGCACATTTCTTCATGCAAATGGCGGTTCTATGGACGCAACCGATCGAGGTCGCATTAGGGTGCGTCGATACGGCCAGGCGGTATGCGCAAGAAACAGGCGAAGTCATCTATGCCAGCTTCAGCCTCGAACATCGACTGACGGATCTTCTTGCGCGCGGCTACCGCCTCGACGAGGCGTGGCTCGATTCGATCAACGCAATCGAGTTCGTCAAGCGAATCCACTTCCGTCACGTACACGATATTCTCTCCAGTATCCAGCACTTCATCCAGAGGCTTCGCGGGCGCACCAGCGACGAGACACCAATCGAGGACGCCACGATCGACGCTCAGATCACGGAAGGCGGTATTGCCGTGGTCAACTGCTTCCACTGGATTTTGCAGGTCCAGCGCCACTATCTACTAGGCGAACCTGAGAAGGCGCTCGCGTGCGCCGCCAAGGCCAGCCCACTACTTTGGTCCACACGCTGCCACATCCAGTTCGCGAACTACTGCCTCTATCATTCACTTGCGCTCGCCGCGGTTCACAACTCCGCGTCAGCTGATCGACAAGCGGAGATCAAGGCAGACATCACCGCAAATATCGAGGCGTTCGCAAGATGGGCAAAAAACTGTCCGATCACTTTTGCGCACAAGCATCTGCTGCTGCGCGCCGAACTGGCCCGTCTGAACGGACACGACATGCAGGCCATGCGGTTCTATGAGCATGCCGCCCGCTCGGCGGGCGAGCAAGGATTCGTCCAGGATCAGGCACTGGTCAACGAGCTCGCTGCGCAATGCTGCCTCGCCGCTGGCCTCGAACGCGCCGCGCACGCTTATTTGCGTGAGGCGCGGAACGCCTATTCCCAATGGGGTGCGCACGGCAAGATCGAACAACTGGATCGGCTCTACCCCTTGAGCAAACCCGAAGCTGCGTCTGTTCCACGCGTGACCATCGAGGAACTCGGCGAGCAACTGGATCTCGCGACGATCGTGAAGACGGCTCAGGCAATCTCAGGCGAAATGGTGCTCGAGAACCTGATCAAGTCTTTGATGACGACTGCAATCGAGCACGCTGGCGCCGAACGTGGTCTGTTGATCCTACGACAGGGCGCCCTGCAGCGGGTCGAGGCCGAAGCCACCATTCAAGGTAGCCGGGTCATCGTGCAATTGCCGCAGCAGTCGCCGAACTCGTTGGGACTGCCGGATTCGCTCCTCCGCTATGTCGCAAGCACGCACGAACCCGTCATCATTGACGATGCCTCAGTCGAAAACCGATTCTCCGGCGATCCTTATATCCGCCAGAAATGCGCACGCTCCGTCCTTTGTCTGCCGTTGCTCAAGCAGGCCGGGCTGATCGGTATGCTCTACCTCGAGAACAACCTCGCGCCCGGCGTCTTTGCTCCGAAGCGCATCGCCCTGTTGAAGCTGCTCGCCTCGCAGGCAGCGATCGCCCTGGAAAACGCGCGCCTTTACCGCGACCTTGCAGAGCGTGAAGCGAAAATCCGGCGCCTCGTCGATTCCAACATCGTCGGGATCCTGATCGCGGATCTCGAAGGCCGGATCCTCGAAGCCAATGACGCGTTCCTTCGTATGTTGGGATACGGCCGTGACGATCTGCTGGTCGGGCGTCTTAGCTGGAGGGATCTGACGCCATCCGAGTGGATCGAGCGCACCAATACGGAGTGGGAAAAGCTGGAAAAGACCGGGATCTTGCAACCCTACGAAAAAGAGTACTTCAGGAAGGATGGCAGCCGCGTGCCGGTGCTGATCGGCATTGCAATGCTTGGCGAGAACGCGACTCAAGCTATCGGGTTTGTGCTCGATCTGAGCGAACTCAAACGCGCGGAAGCGGATGCTCGCCAGATGCAGCTCGAGCTCGCACATGCGAACCGCGTCACTGCAATTGGGCAACTCGCAGCGTCGATCAGCCACGAAATGAAGCAGCCGATCGCTGCGACGACCGTCAATGCGTCGACAGGTCTGCGCTGCCTGGGTCTCGACCCACCCGAGGTCGAGGAGGCACGTCGGGCGTTTGATCGTATCGTCCGTGACGCGAGGCGTGCAGGCGAGGTAATAAAGCGTATTCATGGCCTCGTCATCAAGGCCCCGATGAGCAATGAGATCTTGCAGATCAACGAGGCGATTCGCGAGGTGATGGCGCTCACGTCCAGCGAGGCGACCCGGAACGGCGTTTCCTTGCGGCTGCGGCTTGCGGAGGATCTACCGGCCATCAAGGGCGACCGGGTGCAAATCCAGCAGGTGATTCTGAACCTCATTATCAACGCCATTGATGCAATGAGCGCGGTTGATAAAGGGCCGCGGGAATTGACGATCGACACCGCGATGATCGAGCCCGGCGTCGTCCTTGTGGCTGTGCGCGACTCCGGTCCGGGCATCGCCCCGGAGAACATCGAGCGCCTCTTCGAACCGTTTTATACGACGAAGGCCAGCGGAATGGGCATGGGGCTGCCGATCTGCCATTCGATCGTCGAAGCACATGGCGGCCGCCTGTGGGCGGGCAACGACGCCGGCCGCGGTGCGATCTTTCAATTCACGTTGCCCATCAATCCCGCCGTTTCAGCCGCCGTTTCAGCGTAAGCCGGCCCAAACCGACACCAAGGTATATTGACTCCCGGTTCGCGAAAGCCGATCGTTGTATCGTGAGGCACGCGGCAGAAAGGATCGCGATGGAAAACGAACTCAGTCGTACTGTGGATGCGCTCCCCGGGTTGGTCTGGACAGCCTTCCCTGACGGCCGCATCGAGTTCGTCAATCGACGCTGGTGCGAATATACGGGGCTTTCCGTCGAGCAAGCGTCGGGCGAAGGCTGGCAGACGGCGTTCCATCCCGATGATCAGCGGGGGCTAATCGAAGCCTGGCGAACCGTCCTCGCCTCCGGCGAGCGGGGCGAGGCGGAAGCGCGCATGCGTCGCTTCGATGGCGTGTATCGCTGGTTCACATGCCGAGCCAGTCCGATTACCGATGCTACCGGTCAAGCCGTAAAGTGGTGCGGAATCAACTCTGACATCGAGGACCGTAAACAGACCGAAGCTGCGCTTCGCGCGCAAGAACAGCGCTTTGAGCTGATCGTCGATGGCCTCCCCACCCGGGTCATCCTCTTTTCGCCCGACGGTGACGTTTTGCATGCCAACCGTCATACGCTCGAATTTTCCGGCTCGACCCTCGATGAGTTGCGGGGATGGAAGACCAACGGCCTGACCCACCCTGATGATCGGGCGGGGGTGATCGCCCGGTTCCGTGCGTCGATCGGCACCGGTGAGCCCTATGATGCGGAGTCGCGCCATCGCCGTGCCGATGGCGTCTACCGATGGTTCCGCGTGCAAGGCTTTCCGCTGCGCGATAACGAGGGCCGAATCGCTCTCTGGTATTTCCTTCAGACGGATATCGACGATCGCAAGCGTGCCGAGGCGCTGCTAGAGGGCGAGAATCGCCTGCTAGAAATGGTCGCGACGGGGCAACCTTTGCCGAACGTTCTCGACGACCTATGCCGACTGGTCGAAGAGATCGCGACCGACTGTGTCTGCAGAGTCACCTTTCGGGAGACACACGACACCGAATGCATGCATTTGGGGTCTCCCGGTCTCCCGAAGCGTTTTCTCCCTCGTGCCGGTGCCCGTGCCACCTCCGATGACTCCGACCCACTGGGCATGGCGGTGTCCCTCAAGGCGCAGGTGATCGTGCCCGATGTCGCGTCGGACGCGCGCTGGACCAAGGCGTGGCGCGAGCGCAGCCTCGCGCATGGACTGCGTTCCTGCTGGGCGACGCCGATCCTGTCGCGTACCGACGAAGTGCTGGGAACGTTCACGCTGTTTCGGTCTGCTCCCGGCGATCCCACGCCTATCCAGCGCGAACTGATCGCACAGTTCACGCACATCGCGAGCATCGCCATCGAGCGGGCACATAGCATCGCTGCGCGTCAGGAGGCGGATGAGCGCTTACGCCAAAGCGCGGCGCTGATGGCCAAAGTGGAGCAGCTCAGTTCGAGCGGCAGCTTCTGCTGGCACCTTGAAACCGGCGCGTTCACGTGGTCAGATCAGCTTTACCGCATCTTCGGGATCGAACCGGGGATGCCGATTACGATAGACTCGATCGCCTCCCGCTTCCACCCTGGCGACCGCCATCTACTTGACGAAATGATCGAGCGGGCGCGAGAAGGCAAAGATCTGGAGTTCGAAATCCGCCTGCTGCTGCCCAACGGCCCGGTCAGGCACATTCACATCCAGGCGCACGCCACGCGCGACCCGCAAGGCTCGTTGGACTACATCGGCGCCGCGCAGGACACCACGGCGCGTCGGGCGTCCGAAGATGCGCTTCTCGCGCTGCGCGCCGAATTGGCCCATCTGAGCCGGGTCAACAGTCAAGGCGCGCTGACGGCCTCGATCGCGCATGAGATCAACCAGCCGCTGACTGGCATCGTGACCAACGCCAGCACGGGCCTGCGCATGCTGACTGCAGAACCGCCCAATGTCGAAGGTGCGCTCGAGACGGTGCGACGCACGATCCGCGACGGGCACAGAGCATCCGAGGTGATGACACGCCTGCGCGTGCTGTTCAGCGACAAAACCATGACGACCGAGACGGTCGACCTGGTCGAAGCGACCCGGGAAGTGATTGATCTGCTGCAAGGTGAGATTCGCAACAAGCGGATCGTGCTGCATTTGAAGACGGCCGACGATCTGCCGCCTGTCGCCGGGGACAAGATCCACCTCCAGCAGGTGGTGCTCAACCTGGTTGCCAACGCCGTTGAGTCGATGAATGGCGTCGAGGATCGGCCACGGCAGATACTGGTGAGCATCGAGCGCGACGATGGCGACCACGTGCGACTCTCTGTGACCGATTCCGGCGTGGGCATCGACCCGCAGCTTGTCGACAAGCTCTTCGATCCGCTTTTTACGACCAAGCGGGAAGGTATGGGCATCGGCCTGTCCGTGAGCCGTTGCATCGTCGAAAGCCTCGACGGCCGGTTGTGGGCCTCGTCGAATAAAGACCCGGGCGCCACATTTACTTTTTCCATTCCGTGCCGGGCGGACAGCGTGACGGCCGCGGGGCGGTCCGCGCCTACAGGACCGTCCGCGCGCGCAGATGCGGAGCGGCCCGAAAGGAGCCTGTGATGGCAGAGCGCCCGCTCATCGTGGTGGTCGACGATGACG
Organism: Paraburkholderia sp. CNPSo 3272; assembly: GCF_024206495.1. Lineage (GTDB taxonomy): Bacteria > Pseudomonadota > Gammaproteobacteria > Burkholderiales > Burkholderiaceae > Paraburkholderia. Next base: position 26,176 of record NZ_JAMBPQ010000064.1, read on the forward strand.
AGTCGGTTCGCGAATCGCTGCCCGACCTGCTGCAGATGGTTGGCTTTGCAGCCCGGGCATTTGCGTCGGCAGAAGAATTTCTGGCCTCCGGCTGCGCCGGCGAAGCACGCTGCCTGGTCCTCGACATCGGCATGCCCGGCATGTCCGGCGAGGACCTGCAGCACGAGCTCAAGCTGCGTCGGGAAACCGTCCCGATCGTCTTCATCACGGCGCATGGGGACGACGTGCTGCGCCCGCGCGTGCTCGACCAGGGGGCCGTCGAATGTCTGTTCAAACCCTTCAGCGACACCGCCCTTCTAGGGGCGATCCAGGCCGCGCTCAAGGTTGAATGATTCATCCGGGGCCTGTGAATGGAGTTCAAAATGATACCCGCTCGTGCAGTGGAAGCCCCCTCGAAATCGTCGTCGGCGCAAGCCGCGCCGGTCGTCTTCGTGGTCGATGACGATGTCTCGGTGCGTGAGTCGCTCGAAGCCATGATTCGCTTTGCCGGTCTAAGGGTAGAGACCTTTGGTTGCGCCGAGGAATTTCTCGGACGCACGCGCACAATGGTCCCGAACTGTCTGGTGCTGGATGTCAGCCTGCCCGATCTCAGCGGCCTCGACCTGCAAAATCTGATTGCGTCCGAACGTACCGATATGCCGATCATCTTCATCACCGGCTACGGCGACGTGCCGATGACGGTGCGAGCCATGAAAGCGGGAGCGGCCGAATTTCTCACCAAGCCCTTCGACGACCTGGTGCTGCTCGACGCCATCCGGCACGCGATCGAGCGCAGCCGCGCGGCATTGAGTGAACAAGCCGGGATGCAGTCGATCCGTGATCGGTACGCCTCACTCAGTCGACGCGAGCGGGAGGTCATGGCGTTGGTGGTATCCGGCCTGCTGAACAAGCAGGTCGGAGCCGAACTGGGCATCAGCGAGATCACGGTGAAGGTACACCGCCGACACGTGATGCGAAAGATGGACGCGCGCTCGCTCCCCGAACTTGTCAACATCGCGGGACGACTAACCCAGAGCACGCACGTGCGTGAAGGCTAGGTCACCTCCCCCGCAGCTCAACAGGTGCCTCGTCGCGATAGCCGCCTCTGGGCGCTTTCGACCGCGCAACCACCGATCAGCAAAGTGGGCATTGCCAGCGATGCCAGACTCACGACGCTCGACCTGTTCATTTCTGATCGCTGGCAGTACGGCGGCCTTCGCTCAAGCGTTCGCCGACACTGTCTCCGTCCCTCGACGCCATGGCGAACGCGACAACGCATGTGGCTTTAGCGAGGCATTCGACCGTCGAGACGAGACCAAGGGCAACGCTGTGCGCGTACTCGAGAGGTAACGCTGGTGCTACGGCGAATACACTCGATGCGCAAATGAAGGCGAAGACGTGACGGGTCCAGCGCAGGTCGACTATCGCACCGACACCGATGAGGCAAATCAGTACCTTCGACGCCATCACAGCGAGCAGTGAGGTTGAATCGATCGATCCGCTCAGTTCCAGCGGTGCCTCAATCAGGATCCAGCAGCAGACCGCCACGACAGAAACCTTGAACAGGTGATCCGGTCTGGACGCCATATCGTCGGCGTTCACGGAGACTTTCGACACGCTGTGTGTGCCGGAAGCGCGCTTCGTTAAATTGCCAAAGCCGTAGTTCATCACGCAGTCCTCCACGCGGACATGGCCGGCCGAGCTTGCGCGGGCGGATATACATTCCACCATCCGTCGTCGTGCCGGAAGAAGAGAATCGACAGCAGACCGTCGGAACGGATCACTTCGACACACACGCAGCGCCCATGCATACCGGCGCGGCGGACCCGCACGACATGCACGCGCATCGCAAGCGTGGGCGCTAGCCATTTCTCGATGGCCGCGTGCAGAGTCATTTCGGTCGGGCTCATGGTGGCCTCCTTCGCGCCTTTGTCTCTGTCTGCGTATTTCGGGGAAGTTGAACGCCCGTTTCGGTGAAGTCGAACAGGCCAGGAGGGAGGTGCTGCGTAGTGCTTAGATTGTACTGCGCGTGTTCGAGATCAGGCTACTTTTTGATCAGGTGCGTTCTTCTTGCGCATCGAATCGCCCTTCAGCGGGAGCTTGTGAGCCTGATGGACGAGGCGGTCGAGGATTGCGTCGGCGAGAGTCGGGTCTTGCAGCCAGGCGTGCCAGTGGTCAAGGGGCAATT
>NZ_JAMBPQ010000065.1 GCF_024206495.1 Paraburkholderia sp. CNPSo 3272
CGACGCTCAGCGACCGGCGATGACACTGCGCCGGTCTCCCACACGAATCTTGCGGGCTTGCGTTCAACGAAGGCAAGCAATAGCAGTCCTGAGCCCAACGTAAACGATTGAATGTGACTATACAAAAATCCTACGAACTCAATGTCACGGCGATCAGTATAAAGGGTCATCAACTCGACGGAAAATGCGTCGATGTGGCATTCCAATTAGGCGGATCTTGCCCGAAAACATTGCGAACGAAGAAATCCACGAGCTTACGCTCGGTGAAGATACCGGGGGCTCCATGATCAGCGCCCGGCACATAGACCATTTCGAATTCCTTTCCCGCCTTAATGAGTCGAACCTGAAAAATTCGAAGGGCCTTGTGCAGCAAGGGTTTGGAGCGGAAAGTTGTTGATGCATTTGCAGGAACCTGGCAGATTCTGGGTTGTTTCCTGCAAATTATGTCGAGGTCTGGATGGGTCCGAAGACACCAGTAAGCGAAGGCGATTTGTTCCGGCATCCTCTGCGCGAGCAGATCAACCTGAAGCATCCCCTGGTGCGCCTGGCCGATCTGATCAACTGGAATGGATTGAATGCGTCGATGAGCGCGAGCTTCGTCTCACGCAAGGGTCGGCCGGCCACCTCACCGAGGCTGATTGCTGGCTTGTTGTATCTCCAGCATGCGTTCGATCTGTCGGACGAGGAAGTGGTCTGGCAATGGGTGGAGAACCCGTATTGGCAAGTCTTCACCGGCGAAACGTTTTTACAGACCGAACCGCCGATCGATCCGTCGAGCCTGACGCGCTGGCGCAAGCGCCTGGGGGAAGCCGGAGTTGAGGAGTTGCTGGCTGAGACGATCGAAGCGGCGAAGCGCGCGGGCGTGATCAAGGCCTCAAGCGCGAAGCGCGTAATCGTCGACACGACGGTCATGCAAAAGGCGATCGCCCATCCAACCGATTCGCGCCTGCTCGAGCGGTGTCGCGAACATCTGGTGAAGGCTGCGGCACGGCACGGATTGAAGCTCAGGCAGAACTACAATCGCGAGGCCCCACACCTGGCGCGCCAGATTGGCCGCTACGCTCACGCGAAGCAGTACAAGCGCATGAGGAAGGCATTGCGTACGTTACGTTCGCGCGTTGGACGTGTGATGCGCGATGTGGAGCGACAGGTCGACCAGGTAGCGGACTCAAACCTCCCGGTCCTGCAGGAGCTGATTGAGCGCACGAAGCGAATGCTGTCGCGGAAGCCGAAGGACAAAAACAAGCTCTACGCACTACATGCGCCAGAGGTTGAATGTCTGGCGAAGGGCAAGGTGCGCACACCCTACGAGTTCGGCATGAAGGTGTCGATCACGACGACCCACAAGGAAGGACTGGTGGTTGGGATGCGCTCGATGCCAGGCAATCCGTACGATGGGCACACGCTGGCCGAAGCGCTAGAACAGGCAGCAATCCTGTGCGACGCCACGCCGGAGGTCGCTATCGTCGACCGTGGCTACAAGGGTGTCGCCGTCGATGGTGTGAAGATCTACCACCCGGGCTTGCGGCGGGGCATCACACGCGGACTACGCGCGATGATCAGACGGCGCAGCGCGATCGAGCCAGCCATCGGTCACATGAAGACAGACGGAAAACTCGATCGCAACTGGCTCAAGGGTGCGCTCGGCGACGCGATGCACGCGGTGCTGTGTGGCGCAGGCCACAATCTTCGAATGATCCTCAGGAAGCTGCGGCTTCTTTGTGCCTTCATTCTGGTGGCCTTGCTCAACCGCCGCGTTGCTGGCCTTCAATCACCGTAACACCGGTTGTCGGCAAAACGAATTGTTCAGGACGGACCACTTAAGGTCAATGGCCAATGGAAATACCTGTATCGCGCCGTCGACAAGGCTGGCAACACCATCGACTTCCTGCTGCGGGCCCATCGAGATAAGACTGCGGCGCGGCGATATTTCGAAAAATCGATCGCCCGCAATGGCGAACCCGCGACGGTGACTATCGACAAAAGCGGCGCGAATCTGGCCGCACTTGAAGCCATCAACGCAGACCGCGAAACCCCGATCAGGATCCGGCAGAACAAATACCTGAACAACGTCGTGGAACAGGACCATCGAGCGATCAAACGGATCATCAGACCGATGGATGGGCTTCAAGGATTTTCGGTGTGCGCGCATCATTCTCTCTGGTATTGAGGTGATGCATATGATTCGCAAGGGGCAGATGAAAAACGAGGGCGATGACCGAACGGCAGCCGCTCAGTTCCATTCGCTGGTGACATAAGCAATCCGATATATATTGGAACATGCTCGGCCTGCCATCCTTATCGCGACAGAACCGCTAGTGATGCTGAGGCCGTTCCGCGGCGATAGTGTTCATCCGGACGGTAGTGCCGGGTGACGCGTCTAGTGGATGTCATGCATGCACGCGATGCCAAGTTCAGCGGCGAGCTGAGCGAGGCGCTTGTCCAGGGTCCAGATCGATGCACCGGGAGTCATCAAGGTTGACGCAAGCAACGTAAGATCGCTGCTGCCACAGCCTCGACCGTAAAATTGTCTCGCCTCGATCAACTCCATCACCTCGGTCCAAGTCGCGTGCGTTGCATGTTGCAGCAGCCCGATGTCGTGGAGCGTCCGGGCGCGAGGTGCTGGCGGAGTGCCACAGGCGAGTTCAACAAGCACGACTGGATGTGTCAGCGCTTGGTCGCTCGTGATCAGTTGAACAAGCCTCGTGTTGGCGCGACGGAAATGATCAACCCAGACGGATGTGTCGATGAGGACGCTCATTGGTTCGCAGGCTCGGATCGGCGCCGCGGGATGTCGGGCATATCGGGTGCGGCACCACCCAGGGCTGCCAGCCGCTTGCCAGCCTGCACGCGAATAAACGTCTGCATTGCCACCCGGAACAGGTCTGCCTTGTCCATGTCAGGATCGGCAAGCTCAAGCGCGCGCTGGTAAAGGCTGTCGTCGATGGTAACGGTGGTTCGCATTTGACCTCCGGTTTGATGCTACTCTGCATCAATTGTAGCATCAATAAAGTGGGAGGCGCGCCGACATGCTGTCCGGTCAGGCCAAGGGATCCGCAGTGAATGGTCATGGGCGTACCTGATCGCCCACCAGATTTAACATAATAGAAATTATCGCAGTTTTAAATGGGGTACGACGCTGTAATAAACCCGTCTGCCCGTGCAGGTCCGCGCTCTCCGACAATAGCCGATGGGCGCTATGCTCCGACACGGGAGTGAAACTTCGGCTTCAGCGATGAGCAGTTCCCGGGCGGCGCGTCGAAGGCAGACAGGCACCGCGCCGTGCGGTCTCTGACAGGCAATCGGCACGCCAGAGACTTCCGCATCACGGGCAGCCTTGCGCATTTTTCTTTATAACCTCGCAGCACATCAAGCCATGGAAATCCGCGTCAGCTACGAACACAGTCTCGCCTCGGCGCCGAAAGAATTTTTCGTTCACGTGCCGTCTCGGGTCATCGCCGATGTACCGGTGAATGTGCCGCGCGCGCTGCTGCCGGAATTCATCACGAACCTGATCGCTGAGCGCTCACCCTCGATCGGCAAAATTCGGAATCTGAAGATCCTTTGAAACGAAAGACTGTCCGGCTGACACTCGACCAGACGCAGCCAGGGCTGCCGCTGAAGCCCGTCTCCGAGCGCGGCGGCCTCAGCTACGGTGCCGGCGCAGCCGCGACCCGCCGGCAACGAGGCTGAAAAGAGTACGCGGGTCGCGCGAGTTGCTAACGATCACCTCGTGCCCCGCCTGCACCGCCAGGCGAGCGAGGCCACCGCCGATCAGGCCGGCGCCGATAAAACCGATTTTCATCACCGTGTCCAAAGCTTGGAATTGCATCCGTCCGTGCGCTCATCGCGTGAAGCCAGTCTTTCCCCGCGTGCGGCCGTCAATCATCTCGGCGATCGCCGCACGAGCCTCCGTCATCGGCACGACAGCGGCTTCTTCCGGCTTGATGTCGTTACGGATGATGAACTGCATCATGGCTTTCATCTCTTCGTGCGTGCCCATGATGGTGCCGCCTATGTCGATCTGCTCGACACAGATGCGCAGCAGATCGGTTTCCGCGGCATGGCCGGTCGTGACCCCGTGGATCACCACGACGCCGCCGCGTTTGACTGCCCCCAGGTTGTCCGCCCAGGTCATGGCGCCGATGTTGTCGACGAGTGCATCAGCGCGGCGCGGCAACTGATCGCCATGGCGGAATATCCGGTTGGCGCCGAGGCGCTCGGCGATCGCGGCACCCTCGTCATTGCGCGTCGTGGCCCGCACCTCGAAGCCAGCAGCACGACCCACCTGAATGAGCGCAGTCGACATGCCGCCCGAAGCGCCCTGCACCAGCAAGGACGGCGGACGCTGCGCTCATACTCTGCCGCTGACCGGGGCGCAATCGCGAACTTTCATCACGTATCACATATGAGTCAACGTGCCACGAGGGCTGGCTCTCGCAGGAACGGTGTACGTCAGCCAGAAGCCAGGCGTCGATGCGAGCCGGCCGATGGATAGCTTGACGCCGATCTAGTTCTGTCACAAATCGGGAGACAGGGCAACCACCACCGGGTGCCAAGCCAAATTCAGGATGCTGGAACGCGTCGTGCTTGCCAAACCTGGTGCCCCTTCTTCCATCGCACTCGGGAGACCTGTCATGCAAACCGGACTCACCACCGGTTTTTCGCACGTCAAGCCGCAGGACACGTCATTCCCGCGCGGTGGGCTGCGCGATTTCTTTGTCTATCGTGATCTGGAAATCGTCAGGGTCACAAGGTGGTCGCGCAACTTTTTAGGGCAAATCTTGCGCCGAAGTTGGGCGCGGGCTGGCACCGGCATGAGGCAGATTTTCATATCGTCAGTATGCTCAAAGACCGGGCGCGCTTCGTGTACGACGACAAGGAAACGCTTGTCGAAGCGGGCGATTGCGTGCATCAGGCGCTGTCCTCTTCGAACACGCGCCAGACATCGAGTACATCGAAATCGTGAGCCCTGCCGAATTCAAATCGGTAGACGTGAAAGCGCCGCGCCGGCGCCCCGGTAACTATAAAGCGGCAGCAAGCGACACCCTGACGCATACACAAGCTTGCCGCCGCACGTACAGTTGATATGTCCGCCGACTGCTGTGGCGGGTCACGAAACCACGAACACGACCGGAGAAATTCATGCGAATCACGCTCCATCTCGGCACCTTCGACCGCCTTGACCCGAATGCCTATGCGATCCTTTGGCTCGACAACGACACCCACAAGTGGTCGCGCGAAGGTCATGCCGGCCTCCAATTTCCCGACTGGGGAAAGCTGCGGGTCGATGCGCGCGGCACGGTGGTGTGCGATCAGCATGATGCGCGCCCCCTGTTCATCCTCGACGGCCTCGCCATGGAAGCCCAAACTGGCCCGTTCGAGGGGGAATCAGGCGAGGCACTCTGGTGCTGCACTGAACGCGAAAGCGGATCAGGCGTTGCAGGGCACTGGCATGTGCAGTGCGTCGACAAGGACGCCGTGCTTGCCGAGCACAGCGTGTTCGCTGAGGACGAGGTCTGACCTCGGACGCGCCTTCGCCAGGTTGCATGCGAGTCTTCGGTGCATCCCCAAAAGCCCGTGTGAACGGGATCGGACTATTCCAGTTCCAGCGTGACGCGTCTGGTTAGCGCTTTGGATAAACGATGCGGACGCACAAATCGACCAACTACTGCCGATGGCACGAACTGGTTTTTCGAGCGTCGTGCTCAACAACGGCCTCAACCCAGCGCAGGCTGCTCGCCGCGGCACGGGTTAGGTATCAAGCCCACTTCGCCGCCCTCCTCGCCCAGCCGCTCGAGCCTGAATTTGTAGACCCACTGTTGAACGGCGCAGATGCCAACAACATCTTTCCACGCAATAGCCGTCGTGACAATCAAACCTCGCAATCCTCGCGTGGTGAAAACGTCAAAGCCACGCGGTCGCATTTTTGAAATGTATTTTTTGAGGGCCATCATAGGGCCACGAGCTTTGAATCAGGTTTGAAGCCAAATGGAGGCATATCATGGGCGGCGCGCTGGTTTGGGCAGCAATCCCTCACAACAGTGATGGGGTCGTGTTTCAGGTTCGCGTGATTCGCGGGCTTCAACGTTTTCATATCCCACGCCGGGCGCTTGAGGAGGCTTTCCACTTGGCACCTCACGCATCGGATGCAGGTCAACTCGAACTCTTTTATCAGCACATGACCCACATCCTGATGCGCGCCATGCGGAAACGTCCGATTGCGGGCGCAGACACCGCTGCACTTCAGACTGCCGATTTCACCACCGTCCTGGCAATAGAACAGGGCGCGACGCCGTACGTGGCGGAAATGCCACGGTATATGGCTTCAAACTGAAGGGTTTTTGATGAGAACGGTCGTTGGTGTGCGGGAAAGTCGAACGTCAAGAGCGGGTCGAGACTGTGTGAAAACGCTCTTCGAGTGTTCGCGTCGAGCGATACAGCGTGCGATTGGAGCAATCGAAGCTCGCGATTTTTCATGGCTCACGCTCAGAGGATTTTGATCGCCCGCTTCATGTTATATGCCAGCACGTTCAGGCTCATCTCGGTTCGCACATTCTGAAGTGTCCTCGTCTAGAAATATGCGGCTCCCATCCTGAATTTCAGGGTTCAGAATGGATGCTCGACCGTCTGACATCGTAATCTTTCTTTCCGCATTCGGTATCGGGGGCGGAGGTGCTACAGGTTTGATGTTCAAAAAGATAAGTAGATCGAATATTTTCACTAAACACGTAAGCGTACGAATTAAGTTAAAATTCGACATATATTTATGTTAAATTATGCTCGAGCAAAGCCGCCTCTTGTGCCGCATGGTGGCTCCCGTCCGCCTGTGAGCTTCCCGTTCATGCCGGCCTTGCGTCTGTGTGTGCGATGCGGCCGCAGATTTGTCCGATGACGGATATTTTAGGCGCGGCGCGCGAAGGCTTCGCTACCCCCACGCGGGACGTTCGGCAGGGCTAGCTTTGTTAGGTTTGTAAGCCGGGCTGCCGGGCCGGCCCGACCGCGTTTTCCGTTTGCCCGTCGTCTGCCCAGACTAGCAAACTCTAAGTCCTCTTCAACTCCCCAATCGACACCAGAGGCGTAATCATCGCCAACCTGCTGAACCGGTGGAACGCCTTCGGCAAACCGGTTTGCGTCAAAAATGCATAGTCGCGTCCATAGCACGGGAACTCGTACCCATCCGGACAAAGCCAAGCGACTATGGTTCCTGACGGTCTTTGCAACTGTTCGATGTTGCTGTTCTTGTCGCGATGGGATCTCCCTACTGGATTTGGCGAAGCCATCGTCATACCAGTCGTTCGCTCACGTTCATTTGCGATGCGAATCAGTGTTATCCAAACAATCGATTTTGTAGCTTGAGGCGAGATACCGCATAGTCGCTTCCTGGACGCGCGGCACAGCTTCCGACTATCCGCGCCGGAAAGAGAACTTTCCTGACGTGCCCCGATGCAAGCGACGCTATCGGAGCGAATATCCATCTGAATGTCAAAATTAATTTTCTGCGGGAGCGGATACTAACAACCATCGGAGCCGTGGCAATGACTGTATCGATCGTGATAGTGGGTGCGGGCTTTTGCGGCACGATGACGGCCACATGGCTACTATCGGATCAAAGCGCAAAGCCCCTGTCGATCGCACTGGTCGATGACAGCTATAGCGTTGCGCGCGGTATTGCTTATCGGTCGGACGAAGAGGGCTGGCTCCTGAACGCCCCCGCACGGGCCCTCAGTGTTGAGCGGGACAACGGCAACGGCTTTGTTGATTATTGCCGACTGCGGGGCCGGTCTGCGGAACCCGATGATTTCCTGCCACGCGCCTGGTACGGTGATTATCTTGCGCATCTGCTAAAACAAGCCGGCGAAAATTCCGGGAGGCATCAGTTTTCTCAACACGACGGATACGCCGTCGCGCTGGTGCCGGCAGAGGATGGCCGAACGAAGGTTCACTTGCACACGGGTGTGGAGATTTTTGCCGATCAGATCATCCTTGCGACCGGGCACAGCGATGGCCGCGGCTCCATCACTGTACCAGTGACCGGTGGCGCTTCACTCGATCAGCGTTTACTCGCAAATCCCTGGGACGCAGTTAAACTGGGGGCCGTGCCGAATGACAGCCATTTCTTCATGTGTGGGTCTGGTCTGACGGCACTCGACGTTGTGTACGCGTTGCACCGGCGCAGCGAAAAGTTGCGCTTCACTCTTATGTCCCGCCGTGGTTTGTTGCCCCAACACCACTGCCAGTCACCCCCGAAACTTCAGCCACAAGCGCGGCGGGCGCTTCTCGATCAACTGACTGCCGGCCCTAGGCATTGCATCACCGTCGTACGCAAAGTCATTGCTGAACATCGCGCGAGGGGCGGTGACTGGCGTGAGGTGATCGATAGCCTGCGTCCTGTGGTACCGCAGATCTGGTCAAACTGGTCTGAGGCCGACCGGCGCGCTTTCGTGCGCCATATTGCGCCTTACTGGGACACACATCGTCACCGACAGCCAGCTTCCACGGCAGCGCTTGTCGCGTCACTCACGATGAGTGGGCGTCTCTCGCTTATGGGGGGGCGAATCGAGACAATCAGCGCACATGGCGACGGGCTGCTGCTGGCTATTCGCCCGCGCGAAGCAACGGGCTCGCGCGTTGTGCGCGCATCGTACTTCGTGAATTGCACCGGTGCCGGGATGGCTCCCGCTCATCCAGCTATAGCGTCAGATACAGGACCGCATGCAGATCGCTTACATCGGCCGATAGTACACGCGCGTGATTCCCTTTTTGATCAGTTACGGCGCGACGGGATTGCAAAATTTGACTGGGCGGGGTTGTGTGTTGATGAGTCTTACCGCGTGGTTCGAGTCAATGGCTGTAGCAATCCATCGCTCTTTTATATTGGCCCCGCGCTTAGAAGACGCTTTTGGGAGGCGACGGCGGTGCCCGAATTGCTAACGCATATCGAGCGGATGACGGAGATCATAAGGCGGCAGTTTTCTGCACGTTAAACGCGAGCGCGTTGCCTGACAGGGGCGTGGCTGCAAGCGCACCCTCTGGTTCTGGTTCCGATATCGACGCCTGTCTTGCGATGCAAGCGGCATTGTTGCAAAAATCAGGAAATCAGGCGTAAAGACGACATGACCTCTGTGCTCTCAATCTCAGGCGATACGGACGGACTGCGGGCGAGCGAGGGCTCCCATGCGATTGAGTACACCCGCACGGATCGACACCTCGGTGGCTTGCGAGCCAGTCGCGCGCGCCCACATACTGGAGCCCGTGAGTACCTTGAGCCGGTACATCAAGGTCTCAGCGAGCGATCGCCGGTGGTAGCCGGTCGCCTGCTTCCATTCGCGCCTGCTGCTTCCTTCGATAGCGGCAATAGCTGCATTGCGCCAGGCGTGCGATCTGGCCACGGCTTCGCTCCCTCGCGCGGCGGAATCGACGGGCTCGCGCCACGCGCGGCGATCCGCGCGTGGCAAGGCCTGGTGTCGGGTACTTCCGGTTCCAACTCAGCCTGCGTGATATTGAAGAACTGCTGTTCGAGCGCGGTGTCATCGTCAGTTACGAGACGATCCGCCGCTGGTGCGACAAATTCGGCGCGGGCTTCGCACATCGCGTCAAAGCTGCTCGCCGCAAACCTGGCAGCACATGGCATCTTGACGAAGTCTTCGTTACGTTGCGCGGTGAGCCTTATCTGCTCTGGCGGGCAGTCGACCAGCACGGTGCCGAACTCGACATCCTGCTGCAGAAACGTCGCGACAAGGCCGCAGCAAAGCGCTTCTTCAAACGCGTGCTGGCCGCCTGTCCCGACGCGCCGCGAAGGATTGTCACCGATCAGTTGCGCAGCTATCAGGCCGCGAAGGCCGAAATTCCCGAACTGGCAAACATCAAACACGTATTCGTCAAAGCCAGTGCTCGGGTGAACAACCGTGCCGAAAATAGCCATCAACCCACGCGTGAGCGCGAACGCCGGATGCGTGGTTTCCGCGATCCTGATCGCACACAAGCGTTCTTATCGAGCTTCGGACCAATTCGCCAGCACTTCGCGCTCAAGCGACATTTACTGCGTGCATCACTCTATCGCAATCAGCTCGCCGCACGCTTTGCCGGGTGGCATCGCTTCACTGGGCTCACCCAAGATCCGTCCGATTTCTGAGCAAATGTACGTCCTGCGCGAACTTGCGTCTCGAATACCTTAACGTGACAACGCCCCTGCGGCTTGCGTTTGGAGCTAACGTCAAGTCTGGTGTATGGGCAGCATCGTGACGACCGATTTCAAGCGGCGAGTTTCTGCTGAACCGGCCGATCGTCTTGCACCGGTTCGCCGTCCTTGAAGGCAACGCCCTCGAGCAACAGCTTGATCTTTTCCGGGCCGTTGATACGGCGCCAGGTTTTCTCGGCTTCCTCGATCAGCTTGAATGCGAGCCCGAGGAAGGTTGGTCGCGATACGCAGTTGCGCGTGCGCGTCGTACGGTGGCGCACCGTGGCGAACGTCGATTCAATCGCGTTGGTCGTGCGCAAGTGCTGCCAGTGTTCGGCAGGAAACTCGTAGAAGGCCAGCAAGCTGTCTCGGTCCTTCTTCAACGTCTCGGTCGCCTTCGGATATTTGGCCGCATAGATCGACACGAAACGATCGAACGCAGCGTGCGCGTCGGCGCGTGTCGCGGCCATCCAGATCGATTGCATGTCGGCCTTCGCTCGAGCCTGTTGCGACTTGGGCAGGGCGTTCATGACGTTTCCCATTTTATGAAACCAACAGCGCTGGCCACGCGTGGTCGGAAACACCTCTTCCAGCGCCGCCCAGAAGCCCATTGCGCCGTCGCCGACAGCCAGCCGTGGGCCCGCCTTCAGACCGCGCTTTTTCAGGCCGAGCAGCAGCTCCAGCCACGACGCTTTCGTCTCGCGATAACCATCGCCGATCGCCACGCGCTCTTTGCTCCCGTCCGGTTTCACGCCGATGATGACCAGCAAGCATTGTCCGTCGGAGTTCTCGCTGCGCAGCCCCGTGTGAATGCCGTCGACCCACCAATAGACGTAATGCGACCCGGACATGTCGCGACGGCTCCAAGCCACATGCTCGTCGGCCCATTGCGCCTTCAGCCGGCTCACCACGTTGGCCGACAGGCCCTTGGCGTCATCGCCCAGCAGCACGCTCAACGCTTCGCCCATGTCGCCCGTCGAGATGCCCTTCAGATACAGCCAGGGCAGCGCTGCGCTCACGCGAGGCGACTTCCTCACGTATGGCGGCACGATCGTCGAATTGAACTTCACGCCCGATCCCGATCGATCGCGTACCTTCGGCACCTTCACCGCAATCGGGCCGGCGGCCGTCAACACCTCGCGCTCGGGCAAGTAGCCGTTGCGCACGACGGCGCGTTGCCCTTGCAAAGTCTTGACGTTCGCGAACCGCTCCATCAGCTCTGCCAGCTCCGCTTCGATCGCTTGCTGAATCACTTGCCGCGCCCCGTGATGAACCAATTCGTCCAGACCAAGCCCGACTCCCGATAGACCGACGACTGCTTTTTCCGTATCCTTGCTCATGGTGGATGGTTTGTTTTTTTGCTGGTTTCCGACTTCGACAATCAGATTCTCAGTTGAAACCTCCACCGCCTTCAACTTCCCGCCTCAACTCCCCCGTACACCAGATTCGACTTTAGCTCTTGCGTTTGAGCGAGTCGATGAAGTGCCGGTAGTCGATGCCGCGACCGCGCCGTTTGCTTGTGTGTGTGTGACTCTCGCCGTGCTGTGCACGAGCGCGCCGGACAGATAGCAATTTGAGCGACGCGGACATCCTTTGAGCGCTGCTTTTGAAAGACGTTCGTTGTCCTGAATCAACCATCGATATGACTGTGACGAATATGAATAGGTTGAACGGCTCGTGCATACGCAGGAACAACTGTTGGTGTTCCCAAACGCCGCTAGCAGCGTTCACAGAGTTGCTTGGCCGAGGAAGAGGCGCGCGTGACACGCGGCACGTTTACCGTGCGTTGCGTCCTGTACAGCGCCCCGTCGCGGCTGATCGGTCATCGTCTGAAGGTACGCCTCTACAGTGATCGGCTCGGCGCCCCACCTTTTCTCGGCTTTGGTCGACGGTGACCAAACGCACATTCCCATCCGGTTGCAGCTCCAGCACCAAGGTGTGATACGCGAGCAACGACGGTCGATGCCCGACACTCACGCAGGTCATGCCGCGCAGGGCGAGCACCCGGTACAGCCGCGCTTCCGTTGCCACGTCGACCGCACTCGTCGCTTCGTCCAGGCAAACGTAACGCGCCTGGGCAGCCAGTGCACGCGCGAAGCCTATCCGTTGCTGCTCGCCGAGTGACAGCACGCGCGACCAATCGATGACACTATCAAAGCCACCATGCCGGGCAGCAAGATCAGGCAGTGATACCTCGACCAGGAATGCCTGGAGTTCGCTGTCGGTGAACGCCCGGGTTGTCGCCGGATACAGGATCTGCTCGCGCAAGCTACCCAGTAGCATGTACGGCCGTTGTGGCAAGAACAGCACTTCATCGGAGTCCGGCATCGTAATCGTGCCGTTACCCGCGCGCCACAGCCCCGCCATCGCCCGCAACAATGAGCTTTTACCGACTCCGGTCTGCCCCATAATCAGCAGGTGCTCGCCAGCGAAAAGCGTCAGGCACAGGTCCCGCAACAGCGTGCGTTCCCGTCCGGGCGTCTCGACGGTGAGACGATCGAACCGGATGGCTTGGCCACGACGAAGCGTGATCGTGTTGTCCCGACCAGCGCCTTCCCGCTCGACTGCCTGTACTTTCTCGACGATCTGCGCTAGCCGTACCACGTGAGGCGCCGCCGTTGCAAATGTGGGCACGAATCCTGTCAGTCGCTGGATCGCGCCCCGCAGCAGCTCTGCAGAAGCGACACCCTGAGTAATCGTTCCAAATGTAGTTTTTCCACTGAAATACAATGGCACGAGGGCCAGCACCAGCAATACGGTCCAGATCAAGCCGAGACCGGCCTCTGCGGCATTCATGACGAATTGATATTGCAAGGTCGCCACTGCGATACGAACCGCCCGTTGCAAGCGTTTCCCGATGCTCGTGCCCTCTGCCTGTTCGCCGCGATACAGAGCAATGGTTTCGGCGTAGTTCCGTACATGCAGGATGCCAAAGCGCAGATCGGCTTGCGCCACGGTCGATTCGAACTGCAGGCGAATAAACGGGCGGTACAGCCACCACGTAATGACCGTGGTCGCGGCACCATAGGCGAGCACACCGTAAAACAACGCTGGCGCAATCGATTTGAGGATCCAGCCCTGAACCGCCAATCCAGATCCCGCGTGTAGCAACACCCACGGCAACGTTACGGCCATGCTGCAGAACGGCCCGACTTCCTGCTGGATTCGCTGGTCAATATTATCGACATCGTTGTCCTGCTCGATACGAAAATACACACGGCCATTCAGATAACGCCGCACCAGGTCGCGTGTCAGCCACGCCCACCAGTGGAAAGTCAACCGACTCACCACGAAGTTGAAAAACAGGCTAACCACGCCGCCATTGATGACCAGGCCCACCAACGTAAAAAGGGTGAACAGGTGCCAGTAGGACACCGCGTGGCGCGATACCAGTGCATCGCTCATCTCTCTGGTGAGAAACGACAGCTTGGCACCGAGTGCAGTGTCCACGATCGAAAAGGCAGTACATGCGCCCAACACGAGCCATGAACGCCACGCGCGCGGGCGCGTCCAATACGGACGCGCCAATCGGAGGAAGCGCCGGACGAATCGGCCGTTGATGCTGTAGTCCTTCGGATCCTGAATCGTTGCGGTAGGCAGCATGGAAATTCCTCTGTATTCAGGCAACAACGCCGCCGACCGGTACGCGCAGGCCTTCGTTGCCGCAAACGCCGACGCCCGTGTCGAGCGACATGTCGTTGCCGATCATGCTCACGTACTTCACCGGTTCAGGACCGCTGCAAATCAGCGGCGCGCCCTTCACCGGGCCGGTGATCTTGCCGTTCCCGATCATGTACGCCTCGGACGCCGAGAGCACAAACTTACCGTTCGTGATGTCGACCTGGCCGCCGCCGGGATTCACCGCGTACAGGCCGTTCTTCACCGACTCGATAGTTTCCTGCCGATCCTGGTCGCCATTGAACATGTAGGTGTTGGTCATGCGCGGCATGGGAAGCGCCGCGTATGACTCGCGCCGCGCGTTCTCCGCCACAACGCCTGTCGCACATTCCCGGCCATGAACACGTGCAAGCCCGGCATTCGTCCTTCAACCTTAAAGAAGACGTCCCGGCCAATCCGTCGTATTCATTTCCGTTCACACAGAAAATCAGTGACGGAATACTACGCATTCCAAAATAATTGAAGACGTTGTTGCTTTCATCCACTTTCAGTTTTCCCGCTTTGATCTTCCTGGAGAACTACGCGGTGTTCGGCGAAGTCGTTGTCGTACCGCGGCGTGATTACCGTTTTGTCCTTCCCACCGAGCGCGACGTCTACACCGATCTCATTCTGGGGCGTGGCCGGCCTCAGTACGCGACCGTGCTGCGCCAGAGCCGCAACCACGACGTCCATCGTGCCCTTCTGCTGCCAGCGCCTAGAGTTATGCCGGACGGCAATGTGGGACGGGTAGCCGAGGTGCTGCGGCAGATGCACCCACCGGCATTTCTTGGTGAGCACATGCAGGATGGCGTTCAGCCCGCAGACTGGCGACGCGCGGACGGCAGGGCCACGTGTCTGCGGGCCGAAGAGCGACTCGACCACCACCCATTCGTCGCCAGTGAGCGGCTGCTAGATCAAACGTCGCTTACCGCTTCGTCGTTCGACCGTTGAGCGGTCTGGCCGTCCAGCACTTCTATCCGGAACGGGCCACGGACTCCCATTGAAAATTCGGCCGCCGCAGCCAGGGCGCGTTCGAGTCTGATTTCTGGCCGCATCGGCATTCCGGCGGTGGTATGTAGCGAGCCCAGCGCCACCTGTTCGCCGCTACCACAGGCATCGAAGTTCACGGCGTTTTCGCCAACCTGATAGTCGTCGCCAATCCGGAAAATGCGCCCCTCGTACCCGACCAGAAAAGTGCCAGCCGATTCCCGTTCGCTGTCCTTGCGTGCGAATCCACCTCGGGTAAAGCAAGCGCGTACCGCTTCAACGAACGTCGTGCACATGAAGACCAGCACATCGGTACCTTCAGGGCGCGGCGCGACGGTCAGATTATGGCCGAGAAGCTGCCCCATCCTGAAGGACGACGTGAAGCCGATCAGGAACGGCCCCACCCGATAAATCTTGGGGTCGGCGCGCGTGCTCATGGACCGACCATTTGCTCCAGCCGAATCGGCACCCATGCAGACCTTCCTGCCATCCGTCAGCGCCACAATGCAGGTCATGCCGCCTCCGTAGGTGTTGCCCGATAGAATGCGATGCGCCTGCCCTCGCACGGCCCAGCCGTAATCCAGTCGACTCCATGCACTCCGCCCATTGCCGTGCACAACTGCCTCGCGCGACGACTCTCGGTAAGCCACGCTCGACGAGCGCGATGTACGTTGGCGCGATCCATTCGAACGCGAGGTGGCGGCATTCCTCCTGCGTGTACGCAGTCCCCCGTGATCCGTCCAGACAAGGGTCGCAGGTCCGTTGCACGCGCAGGCTCCGCAACCGTGTGGGGCGCGCGCGCAAAAACGCCGGCTGAGACAGCAGCGCCGTGAGATTTGATTTCGTGTTCAGTCGTCATTCAATCCACCCGTAATGGTCCCGCGAAAAGCAAAAGCAAAACTTGAGCCAACACCGCCATGCGTCGATCGGTAAGGGTTTCAAGCGCGGCCGCAGTCGAACTCAATGCCCTGCGATGGTGTGAGTTTTGCGATGTGAGGCGGTAAGCGCTCAACCAGATCGCAGCAAGTTTGCGCGGTGGCCGTCCGGTGAGCCTGTGCACGGGGTACGCGTACGACTGTAGGTCGCTGGCGCTGCGTGCAGCTACGACTCTGCCAACGGAGCCAGGTCATCTCGATGTGGTGTGATGTATTTCTTCCAATCGGGCCGACGGATGTAGGAGATGTGAGGTTCCGGACAAACTGTATCTGACGCCGTAGCTGGATGAGCGGGAGCCATCCCGGCACATCAATCTACAACTGCCCGTCACACAACCCATACGCGATCGATGTGGGCAATCAATGCCCTCTCGTTAACACCGCGCACCGGTACAAAACAGCATATAGCGCGATCAACATCTGGTGCCAAAAGCCTAGGCCATCATTGTGCGAACGCCACGGACGGCACACAAGCGCGTATAGCAGTAGCAGAACGCAACCAGCGACGCTCACAAATATCGAGATCAGTCCGTTGACGAGGGCATCGCCAAATTCATAGGGGCCATTCGCCCAGAAGTAGATCTGGAGGATCAGGAACGCCCACAGGGCTACGCCGGATAGCCATAGGAGAGATGATTGCCTGGGTTGCTTCGCATCTGAATCATGTTCAGAGGGATCGCTCATATGCTCACCTGCCTTTCACGCCAAGCCGGACGTTGCCACTGAGGAGATCAGGACGGCCCCGCACGAGGTCTTGTGACCATCGAACGCAACCGCATGCCCATCGATTCTGACATTCTATCACCCTCGATAATCACGCAATCCCTGTGTCCAAATCGAGGACAGGTGCGTTTATCGCCAACACGCCGGCCCATCACCGTCGACCGATTCTGTCCAGTCGCCACGCGGCCGCCATCACTTGTTGCGTCTCCCATTCGAATAACGCCTCGCACCCACAATCTCCTGAAAGAGAATTCACCAGGACAACGATCCGTAAATCGAGTCACCTGGCCATACTTTCACATGATGCGGCATACTCCTAGATCGGCAAACATCCACGTGGCCGCAAGACTTACACAAAACGCCGCAGCGAGACCGGGGGCGAACCATTTCCAACTGAAGCGGATCCGCTTACTCCCACTGACAACGGCAACGACCGCAAGGTATCCGAAAAGCGTCTGGAAAAACACGCCCGGCTCATTCATCGCAGTTTCAATGGGCGCACCGAATGCCATAAGGAATGTCCAGAACACTGCGCCCACGGGTTCTCGACAATAAGCTATGGAAAAACCAACGACCGCGGAAAATGCGACAGCAGGCCCTGCGATTGCAAAACGCGCGAAGCGCGGCTCTGGTGCACATAGGCGGTCTGCACGAGATTTTTCTTATATGGAGGATACGTTATCAAGCAGACAGGACGGCCTCCCAGACTGCGGGCGCAGTGGGATCTTTGAGGCCGAGCTTCGCGAGACCGAATTGTCCCTTGCGAATACGATGTACCAGCTCAATACCAGAGAGGGTGATCGCTGCGTTCCTGAAACGCTTGAAGCCGAGTATGACTTTCGTCCGGGACTTGATGCTGCGGTGGTCCTGCTCGACCAGATTATTGAGATATTTCGAGGATCGGACCTTCGTGTCCTCAGACAACAAGCCATCGGCCTTCATCTCGCGCACGGCGCGGTGCGAGGTGGCATAGCCATCAAGCGTGATGCTCTTCGGTGGCTGGCCCTGATGTCTGATTGCCTTCCTGAAAAAGGCTTTTGCCGCCTCCACGTCGCGCTTTGCACGGAGCATGAAGTGAACCGTCTGGCCCACCCGATCCACCGCCCGATAAAGATAGACCCACTTTCCGCGCAGCTTGAGATAAGTCTCGTCAACACGCCAGGACTGGCCGGTGGGCCTGCCCAAGCGGTTCCACCGTTTGACGAACTCCGGCGCAAAGCGCCGCACCCAGCGCAGGATCGTCGTGAGGGCCAGCGACAGACCCCGTTCCGCGATCATTTCGACCAGATCGCGCAAGCTAAGCTTGTAGCGCAGGTACCAGCGAACACACAGAATGATCACATCGCGGTCAAAGTGACGGCCTGCAAACAGTTCGTCCAGGCTCTTCAGCTTGCTCATCGTCGGTTCTCAATTCGTTCAGCCCGACACCTTAACCGATTCGCCCCCGCGCTATTTGCACCAGAGCCGCGGAACCCATCACTGCTACTTCGTGCCTGCACTGCAGCAATAGGCGAGCAGGAATGTAGGAGTTCCGGGCGTCTCTGCCACGATCGTGCGGATGTCCTTGTTGAGCTTGGCCATCGCTGCGGACACATAGTCGGGAGCCGGCAGCTTGTTCGTATTGAAGTCGTGGACAGCCACAACAATGGTCTTGTCGTCTGCCGTCATGGGGTGGGCGAGAGCCCGATCTTCTTCCGCAAACCTTTGCTCGCGTGTTGCGACAGCACCGACTCGCCCCACGCAACAGCCGTGGGTGCCCGACATCACGTGAATTGTATGGCCGCCGCCCTTTAGCCCCGCAGCGATCTCCTCAAGAGCCGCTGCGACGTCCCTTACGTTGCATTCCCCATGGAACCCCCAAATTTGCACAGTGCCAAGGGTGTCATCGGTAATTTTTGCGAGTTCTGCCATATAAATTTACGAAGTAGATATTGGAAACGCGTGGTGATTCACCGTGTAACATCAGCAAGGTGTCCAACCATTCTTGAGGAGCTAGTGACTCAACGACCATACCAGATCCTACTGATTTAAGAGGTGCCGTTCACTACTCTGAATCAATCTTTCAATCGTTGGTGAGCCCAGTTGGTTACCGCACACTGCCCGCACGAGGTAGAAGTTTGCCTCGTGGGTAGGAGAGGACACAAGACAATTAACATCAAAATAATTGATATGTAGTTCAGTCCGAACAACTGCGTGTGGCAGCAGTTTTTTTATGCGGTCGAGTGCAAACATTTCCACTGGCCGCCCTTGACCTTGATGTAGCTCTTCCGTGCGGCGGCTTTTTCAGTCCCATAGTCACTGCGCAACACGCCGGTCAACTAAATCGAAGTTGTACGCAGGAATCGTATTGGGGCTTCCTCCCGGCTGTTGCACGTAGACGTCAGCGCGCCACGCCGTCAAAAGATATGTGCAGCAACGCCAGTCAAAGTAGTTCGATTCTTGTCGCAAGCTTGCCCTTAGGGCCATCTTTTACGTCGAATCTCACTCGTACGTTCTCCCACAAGGTCTTGAAGCCATCCATACGGATTTCAGAGAACTGCACAAACACATCAGTGCTTCCATCATCTGGTGTGATAAACCCAAAGCCCTTTGACTCGCCAAACCACTTTACTGTACCTGTTGCCATCTTCTTCCCCGATTCCGTTGTCCTGAAATACCTATATTCGTTGGAAGATTAACAGTGTAAAACGAATGGTGAATTGATCATTATCAAACTCCTTCACCCATGCTAATGAATCGACCGTGTACTGCCATCGTTTGATGAGGTTGGAGTTGCCCATGTGTCGCAACGCGCGCAAACGGCACAACGTCACCCTAAACATGCCTGTTAGAAGATGTTATGCACTTTTGTTAAGGAATGCAAAGTGGACGAGCATAAGCACGGAGAACACGACGAAATGCAGACCAGCCACGGTTTCGGGCAATCGCTCGTAGTCTCTAGTCGGTCAGCGGAAGCGGTTGAGCCAGCCGAAGCTGCGCTCCACCACCCAACGACGCGGCAACAGTACAAATCCCTTTTTCGCCTCCGGCAACCTGACCACCTGAAGCTCGATGCCCCCATCGAGCGCGGCCTGTGCAGGCTCTTCGCCGGTGTAGCCTTGGGCAGCGAACGCGATTCTCACTGTCTGCCCCGTGGCCTGCTGGACCTGTCGCGCCAGTTCCCCGACCGGTGCACGCTCCTGTTCGTTGGCAGGCGTCACATGCACCGCAAGCAGTTGTCCCAATGTATCCCGCCATGTGCACCTTGCTGCCTTTCTTACGCTTGTACTCGTCATAGCCTGCGCGTGGACCGCTCTCGCACACCGACTGCAGCGTGCGGCCGTCGAGGATGACTGCACTGGGCTGACCCAGGCGATCCTGCGCCACGCGGATAATCGAACGCAGGTCATTGACCATGGTCTCGAAACAGCCGGCCTGGATCCAGCGTTGCGTCTGCTGGTAGACCGTCTCCCACGGCGGAAAGTCACTGGGCAGCAGACGCCACGGTGCACCCGCGCGGACAATCCAGCGCAAGGCGTTGAACATCTCGCGCAATTCGTAGCGACGTTGAGGCGCGTCCTGATTCATCAATGTCAGGTACGGAGCGGCGAAGTACCGCTCTTCATCCGATACATCCGTTGGGTAGGGTCTGCGTTTTTTCATCCCGCCAAGGTACCAGGTCTGGCTGAAAGTTCATAACACCGTATAACGCTTGATGAATCGCATAGGGGCATCCCAACACGACAACTAAGACATCGATCGATCTACTGGCGACGCATCTTGTCGAGATCGAACAGATTCAGGGTTGACCCGTCCTGACTTTGACCTACCGGCTTCTGCGGTACGACAGGGTCGTCGTCCTTCATCAGGTTGTTGTCCTGACGATACGCGCCCTGCACACCTTGAAGGTAGTCGTAGCGGTTCGACGTGACAGCCTGCGCCCTATCCCGATCATCGATGATGACCGGACGCAGGAATATCATCAGATTCGTCTTTTCGCGGCTCTTCTGCTCCGAACGGAACAACTGGCCGATCCACGGCACGTCGCCTAGCAGCGGCACCTTGCTGTTGCCGTTCGCGTACTTATCTTCTATCAGGCCACCGAGTACGATGATCTCGCCATCATCGGCCAGCACCGTCGACTGCACCGAGCGCTTGCTGATCGTCACGCCGCCCTGATTGTTCGTCGAGGCCGAATCGACGGACGAGGCTTCGCAATAGATTTGCAGCTTTATGATGCCACCGTCGGTGATCTGCGGCTTCACGTGCAACACGATCCCGACATCCTGTCGATCGAACGTGTTAAATGCGGTTACGGACGTCGCGGCATTCGCGGTCGGCGTGGCGTATGAACCCGTCACTACAGGCACGTTCGAGCCAACGACGATCTTCGCCTCTTCGTTATTGAGCGCGATGAGGTTAGGTGTCGATAGGACGTTCGCGTCGCTCGACTGCGACAGCGCCTGCAACAGGCCGCCGAGACCGAACACGTCTCCGAAGCGGTGCAGCAGGCCTACGTTCAGGCCGTTGTTCAGCAGGTCCGCGCCCTTCGTCGCGAGCGCTGCGGCCGGGTCGTTCGCGATGATCGCCCCCTGCGCGGTCAGGTTCACGATGCCTTGGCTGCCGTTGGAATTGAAGTTGGAGCTGCCGTAGAGACCGTTGTTTCCACCATTCGACAGCCGCGCACCCTGCCACTGGATGCCGAGATTCGCGTTTGTCGTCGCCGACAGTTCGACGAGTAACGCCTCGATATATATTTGCGTGCGGCGGACGTCAAGCTGATCGATCACGCTGCGCAGATTGCCGTAGACGGCGTCCGACGCGGTAATGATCAACGAATTCGTCTCCGGATCGGCCTGGATCACCCCGCCGGGCTGGTTCTCTTCACCGTCACCGCCTTCCTTTTCGCCAAGAAACGCCGCGTTGTTGCCTTGACCGCCGTTGTTGCCGCCGCCTGCGAGTCGATTGCTTCCCATCGACGAGAATGACGAACCGCCCACGGATCCGCCTGGCAGTGGCGGCTGGCCCGGTGTGCCCGCCGACGAGTCCATGTTGCCTTGGTTGAACGAGTTCGCGGCATTACCGCCCCCTGTGGACATCAAATCATTGCCGCCCTTGCCGAGCATGCCGCGCAGCGTCTTCGCAAGACGCCCGGCATCCGCGCCCCGCAGCTGCACAACGTGGATGTTACCGGGTCGCCCGGTTGCCGCATCAAGCTGCTTCGCCAGCGACTTCGCCTCCGCAAGGCGCACTGCGTTCGACGCTCGCAGCATTAGCGAATTCGTGCGCGGATCGGCCTGCACCGAGACTTTCAGCGTCGCATCCGTATTACCGATCGACCCAGGGTCGAGCATCTTGGTCATCTGCCTCGCAACGTCGATCGCATTCGCGTTTTTCAGTTCCACTACCTGCACCTTCTGGCCGGCCGCAGAATCGACGCCCGCGATGATCTGCGCAATGCGGCGGACGTTATCAGCGTAGTCCGTGACGACGATCGTATTATTCGATGGATAGGCCGCAACCATATTGCTCGGCGAGATGAGCGGACGCAACACTGGCAGGAGGTTGTTCGCCGATTCGTACCTGAGGCGAAAGATCTGGGTGACGACCTGATCGCCGTGTGCCGAAGGCGCATTTCCGATGTACGTCGGCACACCTTCCACTTTCGCGTCCGCTTCGGGCACGACCTTGAGCACACCGTGATCCTGCACCAGCGAGAAACCCTGCATTCGCAGCGCAGACTGCAGAGTTTTCAATGCTTGATTCTCGGAAACAGGGTGCTCAGAGACTAGATTCAGCCGCCCTTCGACGTGCGGGTCAACAATGATCGTCTTCCCTGTCGCCGCGCCGACCGCCTTGGCGACCTGATCGATGCCGGCGTCAACGAAATTGAGCATCACATCTGCCTGCGCGGTATGGGCGGTAATCAATCCAGCCAGCAGCAATGCGGTTGCGATGCGACGTAAAGCCATACGGTTTGTTCTTGTGAGGTTAACAGTCGATGTGGATTTGCCGGCAGTTGAATCAACACGCACAGCGCTTTTACGTTGTGACAGTTGCCGCTTTGTTCGCGAGTCGCCCTCAAACTCCAGCAGGACTGCATGAGGGGAAACACGATCACGATCGCTACGCATGCAACGGTGGGAAGCAATCAGTCGCACGGCAGGACCATGGCCGCCACATTGCAGAAGAGCGAACGGCGTGGCGATGAACAGCGACGTCAAGAGGCCTTGACAGCCATGGAACAGCGCGCCCATCCGCTCCATCATCACGATGCAGTTGAGGCAGCCGAACTGCTGAGCCGATTCCGACCACCAGCTCGGTGAACGAGGTGGCCAATATCCTGACAGTCGGTACGCGGAGCCGCCCTACGACGCAGATGGCGACTGCTATTGCGAGACTGCCCTAGCACCCTCTGAACTGATTCGACGTAGACAGGGCCATCCTTGCGAGGACACGACGGACAAGAAAGATGGCAATCCGGCGCGGCCGTCGCATCACGCTGTCGAGCTCCAGCTCGAGAACATAAATGCGTCCGAGGCGTGCTGAGCCCGCTCGTCACGGGCCGCGACAACTCCGCGCTCGCACCTAACCCCGTGGCAACGATGCACGAATCGTAGCAGCGCAGGCTCGTTTTGTATAAGTCGCTATTTTTTTTGGATGCATCAAGCACATTTATGAGCGGCGATTTGCGCCGAAAGCGAGCACCATGCCGGAGCTACGCAACCTTCCGCGAAGGGCGAGTGATGGACAAGATTGCTCGTGTTGGAGTTGATCTGGCGAAGCATGTCATGCAGATCCATGCCGTCGACAGTGCCGATCTTGTCATCGTCCGAAAGGCGATTACGCGCGATCGGTTCGTTAGCTGGTTTGCGAATCTCGAGCCGTGCCTCGTTGCAATGGAGGCATGCAGCGCCGCGCACTACTGGGCACGCAAACTCCGCGCTCTCGGACATGATGTGCGCCTGAGTCCACCCCAGTTTGTCGCCCCGTACCGCAAGGGCGGCGCTCATGTAAAAAACGACGCCCTCGATGCCGAAGCGATCTGCGAAGCCGCAAGTCGCCCCTCCATGCGTTTCTGCCGGTGAAGTCACCCGCCCAGCAAAGCATGTTGGTGCTGCACCGCATGCGTACCGGCTTCGTGGAGGAACGCACTGCGCTGGTCAATCGGTTGCGCGGGCTGCTGGCCGAGTTCGGCGTATTCCTGCCGCAAGGCATTGAATTATTGCGCAAGCACCTCGTCGATCGCATTGAGGATGGCGACAACGAGCTGACGGGACCAGCGCGTCAGGCATTGCTGGGTGCAATGTCAGGCGCTGGATGAACAAATCGCGTGGCTTGAAAGGCAGATCGCAGAAGACGCCGGTCACGATCCGCAGGCCCAGCGCTGCACGGCCGTATGCGGCGTCGGCAAACTTACCGCATCGGCCGCAGTCGCGACGCTTGTGGACGCACGGCAATTCAAGAATGGCCGGCAGATGGCCGCCTGGCTGGGGCTCGTACCCAAACAGAACAGCAGCGGTGGCAAGCAGAGGCTCGCGCGCATGAAAGCATCGAAACCGCTCCTGTCCGCTCGTCAGCCGGACGTGGAGGCTGCTGATGGACCACTCCCGGCAGATGTTCCCAAGGACAAGTCAAGCGAACTTCGCAACGTGCATCAAGCGAGGAGTTGCATCGTGACGACTCAGAAAAGCACCAATATGACTCGCTCACCAACTTCAATTATTAGCCCGAGCCGGCAGAGATTCACGCAGGCTATCAAGAGAGATATGCCGCTCTCCGTCGGCTTCCTGAAGAACCCTGAACACCTTTTGCTCAGCAGGCGTGGAAATGACAAAGTCGTTGTACGCTTTCAGCAGGAGATTTCGATAGACTAGGAATAAGGTTGCGTCGTGATCCGCGGACAGGTCCTCCGCCTGTCTGATGTACTGGAAGAAACGCCTTAGTATATGTAATCGACTTACGTTCACCACCTTGTCGTCATATGAGATGGCGAAGAATCGGAAGAAGTCCTCAGCCGACGAAAGCCGGTGCATTTTATCAATTAATGCTTTCATGTTGTTGCTCCGTATGACAAAGTTGGCCGCGAAGCCGTCCGTAGCGAGGCGGCGAGTTTTATGCCATCGTTAAGCGCTTTCTCATTGACGAAAGGTCTCAACTTGTCTGTGCCTTCTAACTTAGCGGCCCACGGCACGCAAGGACCATGCCTGTCTTACCTAAACCTGGAAGATGTTTCTAGCATGCATCGCCATTCCCGATCACCGTAATAGGGAGGCCGGTGTCACGTTGCCTCTGTCTGAATTGTCTGGATTGTGACAGCGCGGCGCGTTGCGCGAAGTGCATCCAGTCGGCTTCGGTTGCCGGCGAAACTTTACTGAACATGAGTTGGGACGTTGCTGGCGCAACTCAGTCTGCTCGCACCACTACGAACGGACTTTGCCGACGGACGGGTCAAGAGTTTATCCGTCACGAGTTTGGTCTGCGGAAGCCAGCGGGGCGATTCGAAGCGTGTCGTTTGGTTACGACCAGCACCTGTTTGACGTTTGACACAGGTCAAGCCTACATTTTCAAGCGTTTGCGGTTACAGCGGTATCGCCTGCGTCGATAAGACTTCCTTTAACACCTTGAAGCTACGCAGATCCTTTACTCCCGGCAGGTGCAACAATTGTGCAGCATGTAACCGGTTGAAGCTTTCGTTGCCGCGTGCTCGAACGAGCAAGATATAGTCAAACTG
Organism: Paraburkholderia sp. CNPSo 3272; assembly: GCF_024206495.1. Classification (GTDB taxonomy): domain Bacteria; phylum Pseudomonadota; class Gammaproteobacteria; order Burkholderiales; family Burkholderiaceae; genus Paraburkholderia. The sequence goes on from NZ_JAMBPQ010000065.1 coordinate 25,196, forward strand.
CCCGCACACAGCGTAGCACGTTACGCAGCCCGACACCTTCTGTGCCGCTTTCTCGAATGCGGCAAACGCCTCGGGCGTCGAGCCGTCCAGCACGATCCCGATTACGGCGAACATGCCCGCGCCGATGGCCTTCGCGTCGAGCAGTGCGACGACTCTTCGTATCAGTCCCGTCTCCTTGAGCCGCTCCACGCGCCGCAGGCAGGCAGGTGCACTGCGTTTCACTTTCGCTGCAAGGCTGACAATCGATAGCGAGGCGTCTTGCTGCAAGTGTCTGAGGATCGCGCGGTCTACGGAATCCAAGGCGGCTATGCCCTTCTGGGCGGCGACTGGATGCGCTATCATTTTCATTGCACTCATTTCCCATCCGACGAATTAGAGGCATTCGAAAAATGTATCGTTGTTTCATGCGTTATCCGTGCAACTCGCTTTCCCCGAGCGAGAGTCGCTTGCGCTAACCATTCTATATCTGCTAACTTCGCGCCGTTATTCCGCCTGCGTTTCCTGAGCGTGGCGCTAGCTTCTCAGTGTATTGGGCAAACTTAGTTTAACGTCGAATGTAGACGTCCAAGATCGCAAACTTCAACTGATTAAAGAGAACGTCTATCGACTCGCGACGAGTCGCAAGTCGCGCGCCGCGGATCTCGCTTACTTGTTTTCTATGGCGCAAGGAGATCTCCACCATGCCCTTCCGCGCATCGCTTCACTCTTGACGACGACGTCTAGGGGGCGAGCTCAACAGCGTGGATAATTTGGCTTGTCGCTTACACAGCCTCTGGGTGCACACTCGCCTCAGCAAGCTGATTCCGTACCCGAGCAATAGTATTGCGAGCGAGCGTTGTGGCGCGGTACTTGCTTTCCTTCCTTGTGCAGATGCACATTTGTCAAGACGGATATCGTTCTCTGTTAATTTTCCAGGAAAATCTATGATTTCCCAACGATCAAGCATATCGACAGAACCCGCGTGTGAATTTTTTACGTTCACGGCCCGAGCAGCAAAAGAAGCCGCCGAGCTTGTCGCGCAGAGCCACGAAGCGCCGCTTTATATTCGACTGCGTGCCGAATTTCATGCGGGAGGACAGCTAGAATATTCTATTGTCCTGGTTGACTCCGTAAGCGATTCCGACACGAAGGTGTCTACACAGGGCCTCACTGTGTTCGTGGACGAGACTAGCCTACGTTATTTTATCGGCACCCGGATCGACTATGAGGAAGATACCCCGCTTCCGCGCTTCGTGATTGAAATTCCGAGCGCATCAACATCTTGCGGCCGCAGTGAATCATTTTCCTCATGTCCGCGCTGACATCGTAGCATGCCGATATTTATACCGCTTGCACGTGGTCTCGATGCAGACCAAAGATGGTGAATCGGTGCCGCGCGGACCACCGAATGCAATGAGATTCGTGCAAGCCTCGCTTGGTTTGCGCGCTGGTATCAACAGTACCGGAATGAACGCACTTACGGGGTCATTCAGTCACCTAATACTACTGTGTCATATAAGTAACTGCGCGATCTACTGTCGTACAGCAAGAAAGCCATCGTTGCATGAGCCCTTGTCCAAGCAGGATGCGCAATGTAGTAATGGAATCAGGAACGTGGCGCTGAGCGCGCTGGACTGCCCCGGGGGATGTAATCCGAGGGAAGGGCAGGCAGCGCGCGTTCAAGGAAGTTTTTTGGCTCTTTTGAATTTGGAGTGGGTGATGCGACTCACGAGGCATGCGGGTTGAAGCCGGAGAAGTCGAGCTTGCCGGCAACGAGAAAGAGGACCGTGCGCATTGTCGTGAAGCGCGTGTAACCGCGAGCCTTTCGCTTGGCCGCTTGAAACAAGCCGTTGATGGCTTCAATGAAGCCGTTGGTCTGGCGGGTCTGAGTCCAGGCGACGATGCCGTCGAAGTGCCGACGTATCAGACGCGCAACGTCCTT
>NZ_JAMBPQ010000066.1 GCF_024206495.1 Paraburkholderia sp. CNPSo 3272
CGTTGCGCGTCTGATACGTCGGCACTTCGACGGCATCGTCGCCTGGACTCAGACCCGCCAGACCAACGGCTTCATTGAAGCCATCAACGGCTTGTTTCAAGCGGCCAAGCGAAAGGCTCGCGGTTACACGCGCTTCACGACAATGCGCACGGTCCTCTTTCTCGTTGCCGGCAAGCTCGACTTCTCCGGCTTCAACCCGCATGCCTCGTGAGTCGCATCACCCACTCCAAATTCAAAAGAGCCGCAAATGGGAACCGCTTGCCAACGACGCTATAACAGCATGGTGTGCCGCCCTGCCTGACGCACGCGAAGCTAGCACACGCGCGAAGGAAGCCACGCGCGAATTCCGGCGTTCGATCCGACTGTGAGTCAGGAGGCCTTGAATCGAAGCATTCTGAAAGAAGTGTCGTCGGAAGCCGGCCCGCTCCAAAAATTGGGAAACATCAAACGTAACAGCACTTATAGCGGAGTCTTGGATCATGAGGACAATCCTCGCCGCTTCGGCGATTGTATTGCACTCGTTTGCACGATTACCTACGCCACGACCATCGGCAGCGGGCTCACGGAGACATGGCCTTGGCGGGGATAGTGGAGGCGGCAGGCAGCACTGCTTCCGTTATTGCCGCAGCGCAAGCGTCCCATGCTTCAGCTATAGGATCTACGTCAGGCGGTCAAGGAGGCTACTTCTCCGGGCCTCGCGACGGCGGATAGCAACACCTACAAGCCGGGCCATCGAGCCGATGATTAAGCGATTCCGGAAGCCGAATCGGAAACCTGCACGGATAACTGTCCGAGTGTAGATGCGCTCGCAGTCTTACCAATAACCTATGCGCGAAACATGGCAAAGTGGGCCGGCGACAATAAATGAAAACGAAACTGTTTGTAGCAGCAGTAGCATTATTAGCGACCACCGTAGGCCTCTCGTTGCGCCTACATCAGGTGAACAGGATTTGTGAAACCGCGCGCGAAAACCCTAAGGTAGCCATGGGTTCATCAACGACCTGGCCCGGCAACTGGCCGACGACGAGTTCAGCCAGCGGCTGTTGCCCATTCCGAATATCTCGGGCTTCGCCGGCGAGAAGTCCCGTTGCAGCAGGGTTCGGTGCGAGCGGCAGATTGTGCTTGCTGTCCGTAGTGGCCTTGAACCGTCGCTTGGTGCGCGCCTTGATGCCATGCAGCTTCATCAGCCGCTGAATCCGGTCCTTGCTCACGCGAATGCCTTGCGCAAGCAGCTTTTTCCACACGCGCGGCCAGCCGTACTCGCCTTTGGATTCGGCATGGTCGGCGCGAATGTGGACCAGCAGCGCATCGTTGCTGATGCGTCGGCGCGGCCGATCAGGATCAACGTCGCGGGCCTTACGGTTGTGATAACCGCTGGGACTGACGCCCAGCGCCTGGCAGGCCACGGAAACCGGCCATTGCCGGCTATGCCGTTCGATCCACGCGTACTGCACGCCCCCTTCGCAAAGTACGCCGTCGCTTTTCCGAGGATATAGCGCTCCATCTTCACGCGGGGGCTCTGGTGCAAATAGGCGGTCTGTACGAGATTTTTCTTATATAGCGAATGTGGCGCATGAGCTTTTTGTCGAGATCTTTGGTGCTGGTGAATACGCCGCGTGTAATGACGTCGCGCTGGATGCGGGCAAACCAGTTCTCAACCTGATTCAGCCATGACGAATACGTGGGGGTGTAAGGGCACGCCCAACTGTGCGGCCAGCTTACGGCTGCTCCAATGCGTCGAACCATCGGCCAGTTTGCGTCGCAGCGTGTAGTCGAGCACTTTCGCTTCAAGGCGCGCCAGATCGCGGCGCGGAGCGCGGCCGGGATGCCTGCCGTACAGACCCTCAAGACGCTCACTGGCAAAGCGTGTTTGCCACGTTGTGATGAATCGCGAATCGCATCGCAGCTCGCTGATGATAGCCCCGCGCGAGGCTCCTTCGTCGAGCAGCAATATCAGCCGCGCACGCCTCACCCGGCCAACGGCCATGGTCCGGCTGCGCTGCATCGACATCAGTTCTTCGCGCTCAGCTTCACTAAGATTCATTTTGCCCATGCACTATTAGATCAGTGCAATTTCATTGGTTCAATGGACTAGAGTTCCGCAACGAAACTGGTGACGTAAAATACTCGTATTTACCCGTCAAAATGCTCTGTGTGAATTGGAGTCCGTATATCCCAAAAATCCAGTCTTCAACCACATAGTTGCCCGTCAGCTCCGTAGGAGACGTCATGTTCCACCCTGGCATTTCAATCCGATTGACGTGTCTCGGACGAACACCCATCGACTTGACTGCGGTAGCATCGGCTCCAAGGGGTATGCTGTCGAACAAGATTAAAGGAAGATTGTCGCTGTTCGAAAGATCGACCTTCGTCAACGTGAACCGCTCGACCGAGTTTGCTTTTCTCGAGAGAAACTTCTCAACGGCATGCACATGCGTCGGAATACCCGGATGGGAATCCCACTTGGCGTAGAAATCGGAACGAAGAATCTGCCAGTCCGCATATTGCGAGTCGAGATCGCCTCGGTCAAACGAATTGGCATGTCGGCACTCGTGCGGAACTGGGTAGCGAGGAATTCCAATAATCGATGTGAAGTTGTGAAATCCGCCGGGCTTAGTCCGTTGCCTCATTTCCCGAAGCAAGGGAATCCACACGTCTTTCGTCACGAAATGTAACGACGAGTGCGCCATAACTAGATCATAATTTTCATCCGGTACGAAATCCTCGATCCGTGCCTCGATCACATCGATGTTCAAAGAATAACGGTCAGCAATCGAGCGAAGTTTCTTTACGGCGTTCGAGGAAAGTTCCAAGGCGGTCACCTTGTGTCCCCTGAGGACAAGAAAGAGCGCATTTCTGCCTTCGCCACAGCCGATGTCTATAACAGTCGAGTTTCGTGGTAGAAACTGTTCAATTTCAAATACCTCAACACTCGGTCCGCCCATCGTCCACACTTTCGCGTCCGAATAACCTTTCTCCCAAAATCGCTCACTGTTGCTCATCGTGGAACATACCTTTCTTCCAGGGTTTTCACATGGTTCGAGAAAAGATGGTGCGCGACCAAATTACTGTATTTGTAACCCTTCCTGGTCAATCGAATCTTGTCATTGGACGGTGGCTCGATGCACCCCTCAGCCTCAAGTGCATCAATTACGTCCAAAAAATCAGAATACAGATTCCGGCCAAACTGTGATGAATAGTATGTCCCAGAAAGTTGGTTCAGCGTAAGGCTGAGGATGAAATATCTCAAGCGCTCTTCGTAAGCATCAAGAACAATCCCGTACCTCACCATGCTGTGTTCGGTGATTTCGAGGTTCAAATAATCTTCAATGGCCTTGTCGACCTCGTTGAGGTCGACCGCGTAGTCGAAGCTGTAGTGGTATTTTCCGTTGTAGCTTCTTGCGCCTGCTCCAATTCCGATCATCGGAACGCCGAGAAAGTCGGAAGTCTCTTGGGCGTACGCGCTGCTATTCTCTGGCAGACGGGTGAACCTAGTGAAGGACTCTTGTCGGTATCCATTCATTTGCATGAACTCGACATTGCTATCGTAGATCGCATACTTGGTCTGGTCGTCGATGTATCGCTCCGGATGCAATCGCTGCTGCTTATGAATCGCTGTGAGAGGTCGGCTAATTGCAGGATACAGTGAGATAGTCATTGGACCTGATGAAACGATGTGGCGGAGCGAATTTTGCCAGCTTTCGAAGGTCTGACCTGAAAGGCCGTAGATCAGATCCAGATTGAAATTTTCGAAACGCTTTCGGATATTTTCTACCGCAGAGATTGTTGTCGAAACCGGGTATGGGCGACCGCTGGCCTTCAGCTCTGCGGAATCCATAGTTTGGATACCCATACTGATTCGGTTCACGCCTTGGCTTTTCAAGAAATCGAGGAGTTCTTCGGACATCGAGTCGGGAGAACCTTCGACACATAGCTCAGCAGAGGACGCAATATTCGGGAATCCATGTTGAATCGATGAAAAAATCTTTCCGAATTGTTTTTCGTTTAGAATAGTCGGAGTTCCGCCACCAAAATACACAGATACAACTGTCTTCCTTCCTGTGTACTTCGCATAAAATTTGATTTGTTCACATATCTTATCAACATAATTTTGTATTATGTCCTCTGTATCTTGGGTCGTTAGAAATAACGTACAATAAGTACACCTGTATCTGCAAAATGGTATATGGATATATATTGAAGCTGGTCCACGATCACCGGTGTGCCATATTTCCGTAATGTCGATATTATGTAGACTTTTATACGATCTTTTCGAAGGATAACTATATACATACGACTTTAAGTGATTGTTCCTTATAGAATGTCGAATTAAATCCGCGATTTGCTGCATGCTTTTCTCCTGGTCACTTCTGCATTTTGCATGACGATTCTGGATGAATGTGACGCGAAACTTGAAGTTACTGACGAGTGCACCAAATAGTGCGTTGTGCGTTATACGGGCATGAAGACGAAAACTGATGCTCGCAAATTGGACGGTGCCACGCAGGCGGACCTAAGAAAAATGGTGGTGCAGGCCGTGCGTGACAGCATGACGCAGACTGCGGCGGCGAAAACCTACGGGGTGAGCCTGCGAGCAGTAAGCAAATGGATGAAGCTGGCGCGTGACGGCGGCCTGCGGGCGCTGCGACCTGGCAAGCGAGGCCACCTGCCGGGAAGTGGTCGGTTGAATCACCGACAGGCTGTGAGACCGCAGGTTGATCATCGAGCGGCTGCCAGATCAACTGGCGCTGCCGTTTTACCTGTGGACGCGCGAGTCGGTGGCGCGACTGATCGAGCGGGAGTATGGCATCACCGTGTCGGCGTGGACGGCCGGCCGATACCTGAAGGCATGGGGCATGAGTGCCCAGAGGCCTGTGCGGCGAGCGTACGAGCGCAACGATGCGGTGATCGAACGCTGGCTGAACGAAGACTATCCGCAGATCGCGAAAGAGGCGAAGCGTGAGAAAGCAACGATCTACTGGGGTGACGAAATGGGCTTGCGTAGTGATCACATCAGCGGCACGAGCTTCGCGCTTAAGGGCCAAACGCCGGTGGTGCGCGCGACAGGACAACGCTTCGGCTGCAACATGGTCTCGGCCATTACGAACCGCGGGGAGTTGAGCTTCATGGTCTTTGAGGGAACATTCAGGAACGCGACGTTCATCGAATTCATGAAACGCATGTTCAGGCAGGCCACGCGTAAGATCTACCTGATCGTCGATGGACACCCAGTGGACCGATCCGTTGCCGTCAGGCAGTTCGTCGCCGATAACGCCGACCGTCTGCGCCTGATCCGGCTGCCGGGGTATTGTCCCGAGCTGAACCCGGACGAACTCCTGAATCAGGATGTGAAAACCAATGCGCTCGGCAAGAGCCGACCGACCAGCAAGGCGGAAATGATCGGCACCGTCCGCCGGCATCTGCATCGTCGACAGAAGGAGTCGCACGTGATCCGCACCCTGTTCAAGGAAAAGCATGTCCGCTACGCCGCCTGATCAAGTGCGCACTATTTGATGCACCCGTCAGTGTCCTTAAAGCACGCGCGTACCGCCTCAACGAACGTCGTGCACATGAAGACGAACACATCGGTGCCTTCAGGGCGCGACGCGACGGTCAGGTTATGGCCCAGAGGCTGCCCCATCCTGAAGGACGAAGTGAAGCCGATCAGGAACGGCCCCACCCGATAAATCTTGGGGTCGGCGCGCACCGTCATGTACGAACCACCCGCTCCGGCCGAATCGGCACCCATGCAGACCTTCCTGCCATCCGTCAGCGCCACAATGCAGGTCATGCTGCCTCCGTAGGTGTTGCCCGACACAACGCGACGCGCATGCCCTCGCAGGGCCCAGCCGTAGTCCAGTCGAATCCATGCAGTTCGCCCATTGCCGTCCAGAACTGCCTCGCGCCCGCCTCGCGGCTCCATGACGTCTCGCCCGCGGCCGTCACGACCATCGTGATACGCGCCTTCTCGCCAGGCAACTTCATCCGCAGGCGCGCGGCAATCTTGGGCCACTGATTCTCAGTGGCCCGCGTTACCCGGCGACTGGCGTTGAGAACGCTCATTTGACGACCCTCAGTAAGCCACGGTCGACGAGCGCGATGTACGTTGCCGCGATCCATTCGAACGCGAGGTGGCGCCATTCCTCGTGCGTGTACGCAGTCCCCCCGTGATTCCGTCCAGACAAGGGTGCGGGGGTTCGGAGCAGGCGCAGGCTCCGCAACCGTGCTGGGCGCGCGCGCAAAAACGCTGGCTGTGACTGCAGCTCCGTGAGATTTGATTTCGTGTTCAGTCGTCATTTCAATCCACCCGTAATGGTCCGCGAAAAGCAAACGCAAAAGCAAAAGCAAAAGTTGAGCCAACACCACATATGCATCGATCGGTAAGGGTTTCAAGCGCGGCCGCAGTCGAACTCAATGCCCTGCGATGGTGTGAGTTTTGCGATGTGAGGCGGTAAGCGCTCAACCAGATCGCAGCAGGTTCGCGCGGTGGCCATCCGGTGAGCCTGTGCACGAGGTAGGCGTACGGCTGAAGGTCGCTGGCGCTGCATGCAAGTACGACTCTGCCAACGGAGCCTGGCCATCTCGGTGTGGTGTGACGCATTTCGTCCAATCGTGCCGACGGATGTAGGAGATGTGGGGTTGCGGACAAACGGTGCCAGGGCCAGCGGGGCTTCAAACAGTTAGGTTTGGTTCGTCATAGTTCGCTTCGTCTTGCAGGGCTGGTTGCCGCATTCTGCCGCAACCAGTTGTAGGCCTTTTCACCTTGCTCGACGCACTCGAGACAGCAGTGCCGCACACCGGGGCTGCTGCCAGCCGACTGGCGGACGCTGGATCGACGGTTAAGGGGATAGCAGAGGCTCCTTGCCAGTCCCGCCCATTCCGGTCGCCCCGGTCGCGAAGCCGGTGGCGGCACGCCCCCAGCGTCGCTGCTCTGACCACGCGTGGTAAGGTGACCAAGTCCATGACCGCCCGATCATGATGATCGAACCGCAAGTGAAACGGGGCATCTACCTGTGCCCGAAGTGCCGCAAGCCGCTGCAACGCTGGGATGACGTGGTGCCGGCGCGCTGGACATGTACGCGCGCGCCCGCGTGCGGGTACACGCAGGCTGATGAACACGGACGGCCCGCGCCGCCTCAGGAAGCGGGTGCCGCCCAGCCCCGCGGCGTCAGTCAGCGGCCGGCGACGCCATCGACGCGATCGGCCCCGCGGGGTCGGGTTGGAGAGCGTTGCCCGGACTGCGGAAAGGGGCTGCTGATCCAGAAAATCCTCAAATCCAGCGGCCGGCCGTTCGTCGGCTGCAACCGTTTTCCGCAGTGCCGGTTCTTTGGCTGGCCGGGCCGCTGACCGTCCCGGAAGTACCTTGTTGACAGCCGACGACTGCGAAAGGTGCCCGCCGCCCACAAACTTAAAACCCAGCTGGTTCTGTCGCGGTAAGAATGAGAGGTTAGTGAAGTCCCAATACGATATAGACTACTTATCCAGCCAGCGAATAGAACTGCCGTGCGGGAGTTTGACCAACGCCGCCATCGTTCAATTGCCCCTTGACGATCATCTGAATGACTTCGATGCCACGCACGTCACGCATTAACAGGTTGCTGAAATACCTTCCGGGAGGGCTTCACAAAAAATTGCCGACCTCATAGGAAGTCCTGCATGGCGCTCGCGCGACTCCGGTAAGGGGTAGGCCACCCATGAAAACTGCTTCTGAGCACCCTGCAAAACGGTATTTCAGCAACCTGTTAAGGCCCGGCAGCATAGCAGACCGCCATATTGCGACACCCATTAGCCGGCCGAAGTCAAGGCGCAAATCTCTGTCCATCGGTGAATGGTCATGAGGATGGGCATTTTCATCGTCATGACCATTCACCGAAGTTTCTTCCGTCATCTTGTCACGGCCGCCTGCAAGGTTGGGTATCGCATCCGTTTTCTCAAGCTGGTTGCAAACCGAATCGCACCAGACACCCATCGGGTTCAAGCATGCGGTGATGGAACTCACGCCTGCCCTGGCGGTTAGCCGCCCCAGAGAAACTACAAGGGGTTCCCCGTTGAGCACAAGCTCAATCGAAGCTCGCTGTTGATGCATGCTGCAATGCCACGTCGGCGCGCGTGAGAAGGTGAAGGACTGCTGTACTACAACCGGTCATGATGGGCCGTTGGCCCGGACCCTGATGAAAGACGCGCGCAAGGACCTCATTCGTTGGACGGGATAGAAATCCCCGTTTCTCTGACAGGTATGCCTTGCGCGGGTCCAACCCGCTTCACATCACCGCTGGCAGTGCAAAGTGATCGTCTATCCGCTCATGGTTGCTTCGATTCGGTTAGCTTCCTGATCGTTTGGACATAGCGGCCGTGTCATACAGCCGCCGGTTCGTGTTTAAAGGCTTCGCCGTACTTGAGCATCGCCCAGGCCGTGCGTGCGTTTTTTGCGGCGATTGCGACCGCTGCTCGCCAGTAGCCGCGACGCTCGACGACGCTTCTCACCCAGCGGCTGAAACGGTCCTGCTTGTCGCCCAGACTCGCCATCACCGAGCGAGCTCCAAGTATCAGTGATTGCGTAGGTATGCATCTCCCGTCTTCGTGATGCCCCCTAGCCGTGTCTTGCCCCCGCTGCTGTACTGGCTTGGTGTGAGGCCGATCCACGCGGCCACCTGTCGGCCGTTTCTGAAGTCGTGTCCAGCGCCGATGCTCGCAAGCAATGCGCTTGCTGTGGTCGGACCAATGCCACGCAAATGCATAAGTCGCCGGCTACGCCCGTCGTCTCTCGCGATTTCGCTGATTGCGCGGTCGTATTCAGCGAGCCGGGCTTCGATGTTGCTGGCATGCTCAAGCAAATCACTGATGCATCGTCTGGCCCAGCCGGGCAAGGCATCCAGATGAGCCGGGATTTCTCTTCGCAAGCGCTCCGGGCTCTGCGGTAGCACCACGCCGAATTCGGAGAGCAGGCCACGTGCACGGTTGTAGGTCGCGGTCCGTTCCTCGATAAAACCCTGCCGCGTCCGATGGAGGCAGATCGTGGCTTGCTGGTGTTCGTCTTTCAGCGGCACGAAACGCATGCTCGGGCGAGTCACCGCTTCACAGATTGCAGCGGCATCGGCTGCGTCGTTCTTGCCACGCCCTACGGCAAGCACCTGCTCATCCAGATGCAACGCGACGACACGATCGATACCGTGGCTCGCCTCACCGAGGTCGGCCGCACCATCTACACGTGCGCATTTCGCAGCCACACCGGCCGCTGGGAGCCCTTGCCTGGCACCGGCGAGCTTGCCGAAACCACTGACTTGGTGGTCAGTTTGCTGGCCCCGTATCTCGATCCAGATAGTTAAAGCTATTTCAGGGATGTTGTACCTGGCGAATCGAGCGCCGAACTTCTCGCACCAGCAGCGGATCGTCTCGTAAGTGACCACAACACCAAGTTCGAGCATCAACTCCTCGACGTCGCGCAGGCTCAGGAAGCGATGACCATGATAAAGCGGTTTTGTCTTCTTCATTATGTCATTCTACCGCCCCCATTCCATTAACCTGACAGAGCCGGGAGGCCTTGTCGATCTGCCGCATTTCACTGTATAGAATAACACTAGCGATAAGACCCGCTGCCATATCGGCAGCCGCTACCGAGAACAACAGGCCGTCTTGCCCATAAGCCTGCTGCAGCAAGGCCATCAGGGGCATCAGAAACACGCCATGCCGCAGTACCGCTACAAGCGTTGCCCAGATTGCGTCGCCCTTGGCCTGCATGAAAAGCAGGCAGACTTGTTGCACCCCTAACACCGGCAACGCACAATGGAACAGTAAGATCGCGCGGCTACCAATCTCTATCGTCGCCGACTCGTGCGCAAACCAGCCGATGATGGTTCTAGCGTGCCACACGACGCAGCCGGCATAGACTCCGGCGAACGTTAGGGCGACGGCAACCATAGTCCGAACCGCTTGCGCCACCCGTGTCCAGTTACCTGCGCCGACATTAAACCCAACAACCGACTGCGCCCCGCTGCACAGTCCATACAGCGGAAGTACCGCCAGCATCGCCAAGCGGCTGGCCAAACCTAGCGCCGCCACCGATGCCTCACCGTAGCGAGCAGCGAACCCATTGAGCATGGACATGGCCCCTACCGCGAGCAGCGTATTGAGCGCTGGCGGAAGGCCGATGCGGGCGATGCTCGCCAGCCGGCACCAGCAGCGTCCCACCGATGGCCATGATAAGACGATGGCGCCGTGCCTGCCCGCAAAATGTCGCCAATACAAGGTTAAGCCGCACAACTGGGCCAGAAATGTTGCGATGCCAGCCCCTTCGATGCCCAGCCCCAACCAGAAAATCATCACCGGGTCGAGTGCCGCGTTCATTGCGAAGGATGAAACTTGGGTCGTCATGCTGAGCACGGTATTGCCATCCGCTCTCACGATGAAACCACAGACCATATTGAATACCACTGCCACATAGCCCAGCAGCAGCCAATGAAGATAATCCACCGCCAGTGGCAAAGTCGATGGTCCAGCGCCTTGCCATGCCAGCAATCTTGGAGCCGCCAGCCAGCCCGCGATAGCCGCAATCCCAGCAATTACCATCGCCAACCATAACGCGTGCGATGCATAATCGTTGGCAGAGTGATCGTCGGCACGTCCCAGGCTTCGAGCAATCAACGACGCGGCCCCTGCACCGAAGATCTGGCCTATTGCCGTGATGCACATTGCAAACGGGAACGACAATGCCATCGCCGCGAGTGCTGCTGTTCCGAGCCGCCCCACGAAATACGCGTTGAGAAACTGATAAGCAGCACTGACAGTGACGCCAATGACGGACGGAAGAGCCAGCCGCAAGATCAGTGGCAACAGTCGATCGTGGGCCATTGACTGCATCCGTGATGCCGCGACTGCTGGCGTGTTCATACTGTGGCCCCGTCCTTCAACCTTGCTGCGTCCACATCTTCCTGATTGTCCCTGAGGCATCCGGCATAAGCCGCGAGACAATGCAGCAACTGACGTCCCAGCATGTTCGCCTCCTCTGCGGAAAAGCAATGCAACGCACAATGCATCTGGATACGAAGTTTACCGTCCACATTATCGATATATAACCGCAACGTGTGATGACGGTTGGGCCCCATCCCATCACCCGTCCAGATCGTCGGTTGAGCAAGGCCGAGCAGCATGCGCGTACGAAGATTATCTAACACAGCGCGATAGTTGACGACAACACGCGGCCAGTCGAAATCCACCAGCGCCTTCGCCTGATCGTCCGGCAGCAGATACGCCGCCGCCCGTAGCCCAATGCCATGGATCCGTGCCGAATTGCGCTGACGACGCACCGCTTTCAGACGTTCCGCCACACTGAGTCGCCCCTCACAAACGATGGCCAGCGGGACAAGCTCCGCGGTAAAGCCCATAACCGTCGACAGATCCTGACCCGGCAGGAAAGGCGTGCGCAGCATGTCCATGTTGTCCAGAAACAGCCCTCGTCGCTGGTTGCCCTTTCCTGCCACCTCCGCCAAGGCGCATAGGATGACGTCGAACGCGTCAAAGCCGTGCCGGTCCGGATGCAGATCAAGCAGAATCTTTGTCGATTCCGCATCCAGGTCCAGATAGCGAATCCCCTTGCGCGCACACAAGGTCTCGAAAGCAGCATCACTGTGCATCTGCCCAGTATGTAGCATCTCGAACAAGCGGCGGCTGGCATCAGCGCCACTATCGACTGGCTCAACCTCGAGGACTGTTGCACCATCCTCACGCAGCAGCTCCCATGGCCGGCTTCGCCAATAAGCAACGTTGCTGTCCAACGAACCGCTCACATGTTCGCGCAGCGCCTTCACCCATCGATTCAACTGCGCGCGGCCACTGAATGCGGGAACCGGCGCTTGGCCATGCTCTATAGCCAGATAGTAGCGTTCTACTTCCTCCAGCAGGAGCCGGAACCCATAGCCGTCGACCAGGAAATGATGAATTATGATAAAAATCCAACTGTACGGTCGCCCACCGACCTCCGCCTCGATCAATTGGAAACGCGACATCCAGGTACGACCATCGAACCGGAATGCATATTGCGCTTTCTCAGCGATACCAGATACCTCTCGCGTGCAATCACCGAGCTCTGAGTAGGAGCCCAATGCAACTCGCTCCAGATGCAACGCTCCGACTCCGGTATGGAAGCGTAGATCATCGTCATCTCGAGAGATCCTGGTGCGCACCAGTGGGTAGTCTTTCGCCAACCTGACGATAGCGGACTCCAATATGGCCGGATCCAAACGGCAGCTATCGTCCTGCCAGATCGCGCACATGTTGAAATGCTCGTCTAAACCCATGCGCCGATTCATGAAGCGTATCGTAGGCGTTACTTCCACTCCACCGTCGATTTCGCCATCGTGGTGCACCAGTTCGCCGGAGCGGGCATCGATCAGCCCAGCCAGTTCGCGTAAGACTGGATAATCGTACAACTCGCTGACAGAAAAGCGGATGTCCATCTTGGCCGCCTGCGCCACACAGCGCACGCTCAGCATAGAGGTACCACCCAGTGAGAAGAAATGCGCGTCCGCACCAATCATCGACATACCAAGCACTTCCTGCCAAACCGCGGCCAGTGCATGCTCGGTCGTGGTGACCAGCGGCGCGAATACGCCCACCGCGGTTTGCCGTGGCAACGGCAAGCGGGAACGGTCCAATTTACCGCCCGGCAGCTTAGGCAAAGCCCGCAAGCGAACAAATGAACGGGGAATACTGTGGGGCAACAGCGAATGACGGAGCATTTGCCTGAACCCATCGTCTGTCGACGGCAGCTTCGCCTCAGTGCCCACCACGTAGGCAGTCAACAGCGGCTCGCCATCCGCAGCGCGGTGCAAATGCACCGCGGCCTCCTCGACCCCAGGACATTTTCCCAAGACGTGAGAAATCTCATCCAGTTCAACACGCAAGCCATGGATCTTGATTTGGTTGTCGCGCCTTCCGAGGAACTCCAGGCGGCCGTCGTCACGGTGGCGCCCCAAATCGCCAGTGCGATAAGCCACAGTTCCGAAAGGCTGCAACTCTGGCACCGAACTAGCAACAAATCGCTCGGCTGTCAACTCCCTGCTGTCATGGTAGCCACTCGCCAGGCAGTCACCCGTCACCAGGATCTCCCCCACCGCACCTTGAACCACCGGCCGCAACTTGTCATCTACGACGGCTATGCCGACATTGGCCACCGGCTTACCGATCGGGACAGTCCGTTCATCAGCGCCCACTTCGCACACTTCCCCCCAAGCGGCGTTCGAACTACACTCGGAGGAGCCGTAGAAGTTGAACAGACGGGCCTGCGGGAACGCCTCGAGAAAGCGCCGAGCCAACTCCGGTGGCAACACCTCAGCGCTTGAGGTGACCAGCCGCAAATCTGAAACCGACCGTCCATCTGTCAATTGTGCCGTCAAAATGCCGGTGATCAACGGTGGCGAGCACAGCAGATGCGTTACCCGGTAACGATCTAGCTGCAATAGCAGCAGAAATGGATCTTGCAGTTCTTGCTGACTCAGCAGCAAACTAGGAACGCCTTGTAAGAGTGGCCCGAAGATTTCCCATTGACTAGCAACCAGCGCCGCCGACTTCTGCACTACGCAGACATCACCTGCCTGAAATGGGAATTGCCCCCACATCCAGTGCAAACGATTTATGCATGCTGTAGCGGGAACCACAACGCCCTTCGGTTTTCCCGTAGAGCCAGATGTGTAGACGACCTGCAGCACTTCATGCGAGCAAGATGGCGAAGGGGCGGCATCTGTCTCCTCATTGCCGTGTGCAACTTCCTCCGACGGCAGTAAAACCAGCCCTCTGTCACGAAATGCTTCCCGCTGCAACGGCGTGGCAACGAAGGCATTGGGAGCGACATCTTTGGCAATCTCAAGTATGCGGCTTATCGGATAATTTGCCCCGATCACCGAGTAGGTTGCGTGCAGCTTGATCGCAGCTAGAATGACGATCAACGCGTTAATGCCGCGGTCAATGCCAAGCAACACCCTGTCGCCGGCACCAACACCGGCGGCTGCGAGTCTGTTAGCAAAACGGTTGGCTGCACCATCCAACTCAGCATACGAAATGCGGCCGCGCTCCCAGAAATAAGCAGTATCCACTGGCGACATTTTGGCACGCGCTTCGAACATTTCGCGTAGCGTACTAGCGCCTGTATAAGCCAGCCGTCCTCCGTTGTAACGCTTAAGAAAATCCTTTTCAGCTGGGTGCCGCAGATCCAGCTCTGCCAGCGGCGCCGCGGGCGCCGCAATGATCACCTGAATAATTTGCTGCAGGTTGAGCAGCATTCTTGAAACGAGCTCGTCGGAGAACAGCTCAGTGCAATAGGACATCTGCAGGTAGATGCCGTCCCCCTCTTCCTGACAGTAAAGAGTGAGATCGTACTTCGTATAACCGTTCTCCAATTCGCGTGCGACAATTGACACATCGTCCTGCCCCTCAGAAATTAGCTCTGCTTTCTCCGAATACATGTTGAACATCGCCTGGAATACGGGGGAAAAATTGCTTCCACGTACCACGTCAACTGTTTCCAACATCCGACTGAATGGATATGCCGCGTTGAAGTCAGCACCGATGACAGTTTGCTGCGTCGTGGCCAGATGTTCGATGAATGACTTGTCAGGATCCATCTTCGCCCTTAGCGGCAACATGTTTAGGAAGAACCCCAACAGCTTTTCCGTACCTGACTGTTTTCGCACTACATTCGGAGTGCCGACGATGATATCGTCCTGTCCGCTGTACTCTCTCAATAAAGCGTAAAAAGTCGTCAGTAACACGCTGAAAAGCGTGGTGCGATTGTCCGCCGCAAGTTCGCGAAGTCTGGACGCCGCGAGAGCCGGAATTTGTATGGCGTATGACTTACCGGTGTAACGCATCCGCCTCGGACGAGGCTTATCGGAAGGCAGGGTCAGCACCGGCAACTCACCCGACAGCTGTTGTGCCCAGTACGAGCGCTGTCGCGCCCAGCAGTCCGATCGAAACTGCTCAGACTCCCATTTCGCGAAATCCTCGAACGAAATTTCGGCTTTGATACCGTCCTCTGAACTGACTCCCGCCTTGTAAAATTCACGCAGTTTGCGCACCATCACCGAAAGCGACCACGCGTCCATAATGATTTCATGCGTGGTAAAGATGACAACATGCCGGTCTGATCTCTCTCGTACTAGTAGTGCGCGATACAGTGCGCCTGCGGCGAGATCAAAGGACGGTTGAAACTCGCTCGCCTTCAATTCAGCCAACCTGGGGGCAGGTTGGTCGCCGCAAAGGTCTATAAAGCGCAAACTACCCTTCGGCGGTGAATCGAAGGTCAAATATGGATTGCCACTCTTTTCGACGAATCGAATGCGCAGTGTGTCGAAGTACTGCACCACCGCATCCCAAGCCCGACTAAAGCGATCTCGATCAAGCTCTCCGCAGCATTCGAGCGCCGCTTGCAAGGTATAGTTGGATGCTGTTGGATCAAGCTTCCACAAAAACCATAAGTGTTTTTGAATGTGGCTGGCCGGAGCCTCTCCGCCCTCAGCACGGCGACTGGCGACAATGGCGGGAAGCGACTCATTCCCACCCTCTTTCTCGGCCAGAAGTTCGGTTAACTCATCTATTGAGCAATGGTACAGGTCAACCACCGAAACTTCGCAGGCGAATTCGCTCCGAATACGGTTGATCGCAAGCATGGCGCGCAGCGAGTCACCGCCCATCAGCAAAAAGTTGTCGTTTCGCCCCAGCCGGTCTAGATGCAGTATCTCGGCTAACAGCCTGCACAACCGAACCTGAACACCGTCAGTGGGCTCCAGATATTTCACATCGGACAAAGGACGCAAACTTTCCGGGGAAGGCAATTGCTTGTAATCAAGTTTGCCATTGGCGTTTAATGGTAATGTCGCCATCTCGAAGAAAAGATCAGGCAGCATGTAGTCAGGCAACTGACGCGACATGTGTTCGCGTAAAGCGCTCCGTGTAACCTCCTCTCGAAGCTTGACGAAGGCCACGAGGCGCGGAAGTCTTTCCGCTTCCCCTAGACTAGTCAGTGTTTCCCTTGCCGTCAGTTTCACCCGATTGTCAGCGGGGTAATGCACCACTACGGCCGCGGCCTCGACTGCTGCATGTAACCCCAACACACCTTCCACTTCGTTTAGCTCAATACGGTAACCACGCAGCTTGACCTGGCGATCTGCTCTTCCGAGACACTCCAGTAAGCCATCCTCACGCAGCCTCACGAGATCACCAGTCTTGTATAATCGATCATATCCGCGCTTATCGCTGAAAGGGTTAGCCACAAAAGCCTGCTCGGTACGCGCGTCGTCGTTAATGTAACCACGCGCAAGGCCAACGCCGGCTACACAAAGTTCGCCTACGTCACCTGACGCAACAAGCGTCAGCGCCGCAGCATCTGGCCTGACCACATAGATCTGCAGATTGTCTATCGGTTTCCCGATTGGCATAAATGCCTGACCTTCCGCCGGAGAGTTAGAGATCAGCGCATGCGTGACACCGTCGGCACATTCAGTTGGTCCATAATGGTTGAGGATGGGAATAGACGGGTACATCGCCAGCCAGCGTCGGCATACGTCGGGCGGCAATGCCTCCCCGACGGTGGAGATCCTGCGCAGCGCCGGCAGCGCGCGTGCATCGATCAATTCGACTTCGGCCACAAACGAGCGTAGTAGCGAGGGCACAAATTGAATGACCGATACTTGGCATTCGCGCAACTCAAGCAGCAGCCGCGACGGATCGCATACGACGTCTCTATCAATGATCTGTGTGCACGCCCCCACTTGCAGCGCCGCCATAAACTGCCACAGAGAAATGTCAAAACAGTGCGATGCAGTCTGCGCCACCTGGTCAGTTCTACTGATCTCCAGATCGCGGACTTTAGCGTGCAAGTGATTGATGAAGCTCCGCTGTTCAATCATTACGCCCTTTGGGTTACCGGTGGTACCCGAAGTAAAAATGACGTAGGCAAGATCACTGCCTTTGCCTCTGAGCCCGACAAAGGCTGCGCGAGATTCTTGCGCTTCTTCAATATCAAGAAGCACTAGTTCCGGTTTGGTTGCCTGCAAATACGCCGCCTGTTCGTAGCAGTTACGGGCGGTCAGCAGCAGGCAGCATTTGCTCTTCTCCAGCATGTAATCCAAACGTTCCGCTGGATACTGGCGATCAAGCGGCATATAGGTACCGCGAATCTTAAAAATGGCAAGCATCGCAGCCAATAAATCAATTCCTCGCTCCATCAGCACGCCGATGACGGGCGCCTCGCGGCCACAGCGCTCGGTCAGCGCCATTGCGATGCGATTGGACTGCTCATCAAGCTCCCGATAAGTTACCGACTCGCTGCCATGCCTTGCTGCTATATGTTGCGGATAACGCCGTGCCACATCACAAAAGTAGTCCACTGCCAATAGTGTTTTCATTTAAATCTCGCTCACTCGCCTAAGAAGCGGTTTCAAAAAGGCTTCGTAGGGGCTGTTAACCCGTAACGCAACCTGTTAACCTCGATCGTCGTGACAACAGGATCGAGGAGATGGGCAAACCAATCATCGATGACGAACTGTGGGCACTGATCGAGCCACTGCTACCACCAGCGAAGCCACGCCGCTTCAAGTATCCGGGCCGCAAGCCGGTGCCGGATCGGGCTGCACTGACTGGCATCTTGTTCGTGCTGAAGACCGGTATCCGGTGGCGGGACTTGCCTGCGGAGATGGGATGCGGTTCCGGCGTCAGTTGCTGGCGCAAGCTACGCGATTGGCAGCAAGCCGGCGTATGGGATCGATTGCACGCAGTGCTTCTGGCGAAATTGCGAGCGGTGGACAAGATCGACTTCTCGCGCGTGATCGTGGATTCGTCATCGATTCGCGCGGTTGGGGCGGGCGAAAAACTGGCCCGAACCCCACCGATCGAGCACGACCCGGATCCAAGCACCACCTCGCCACCGACGCCAACGGAACGCCGATCGCGGCAATCCTGACTGGCGCCAATCGTAACGACGTCACCCAACTCGTTCCGCTGATCGAGGCCATCGTGCCGATCGGCGGTAGGCGCGGGCGGCCTTTGAGCCGCCCTTGCTGCGTCTATGCCGACCGGGGTTACGATCACGACAAATACCGACGCGCTCTCCACGAACGCAGTATTCCCACCAGCATCGCGCGGCGCGGCCACCCGCATGGCAGTGGCCTCGGAAAAGTCCGATGGGTCGTCGAACGTACACATGCCTGGCTGCATAATTTCCGCCGTCTACGTATTCGCTTCGAACGTCGCGCTGACATTCATGAGGCATTCCTCAAACTCGGCTGTTGCTTGATCTGCTGGAACACTCTTCAACGCGTTCAGCAGTCGTTGTGAAACCGTCTCTAAATGCTTGAACTAACCGACCCTATACTAAAACAGCTGCCTCGGTCGGACGACATCCCAAGTATCCGTGCAATGATCGTCGAATGGTTCATTGCACTTGGATTGGATAACAGGCTAACTTGCTAGCTTAAGATATCGAAAATCACATCCTCTTCGCGTTCTACACGTATTCGATATATTGATATCTATTCACTTGAATGTGTCACTTGCTCTACTAAATTGAGCCGCATTTCACGGAGACCCCCAATGCAACAACCATGACCACTGGTTACAATTAGAATTCGTACCTATAACCGCGAAAAATGCTGGTGGCGCGAGCACGTCACAATTCGACCCCGCATACATCGTCCTCAGACCGCACCTTGCTATGAAGATGCGAGACCAAACCCACCGAGTGCCCGCATCGCGTAACGGCGCTATATCTCGCGCCAGCCCCTCAGTTCTTCCGAATCCGAGGCTTTGGTTTCGTGTTCATGCTCCGTTACCTCCCGCTTCAATTTCCCTCCGACAGCAGATGCAATAGTTGAGCCAACGCCACGACACACCGGAGAGATAACTCCCAACACATTGCTGGTCGGGATGATGATTGATGGGCACTCACCCTCCAAAACGCTTGCGGGATCTTCCGCGAAGTATCGTTTGTGGAATTGGCTGTGTTGCATACCTGACAATGTTGGATATGCAACATCACGAATTGCCGCGACGAGTGCCGATCAAAGCGACGAACTTACTGACGAGTGCATCGTGCGACACGTGCTGCTGCCCGCAGCGTGTCGAATCATCAGGTAGTACAGGGCAGCAAAGCTCGTTTCTGTCTTGTCGCACCTCCATCGCTGAAGTATGAACGACGGATGCTGCGACCTGTTGCGCGACCAACAGTTGCCTACCTGGACATGCGTGATTGGTAACGATTGCGTGTGGAGCTCCGGGAACAACGTCTTTTTCGCAAGACACCCCGTCTCGGCGACGAGATTGGGGACGACGCTTCTAGCCGCAGTGCGGCGTGAAGGCCAGGCAAGTTCCGTATGTGCAACATAGGTGAACTGTTGATAAACCTCTTGACATCAAATGGGCCAAAGCGGCTGTCAGGCCCAAACCAAAAGGTATGTAGCCGGTTGTCCCTTTGATGCAACGGGAACACGTCGTCATAGCGCTACCGAGGAATAGACAGGCACTAACCGGACAGGCCCAGAACATCGGGGCGGCAGGAACGGGAACGTGGTAAGCCCGACTCACCGCCAAACTCGCGGAACATTGTGGAATGGCAGGCAACCCGTAAGGAGAGCTGTTGGTGGAGCGGGTATGAGAACGCGGAGAAAGCGAATGGCGGGCTGTAATGGCCTGCATAGGGGTTCGAACTTTGCCCTAACCCGAAAGGGTGCAGACTTCCGCCTGGTGCAGTTGTCGCAGGTCCACGTTTCCGCGTTTGAGATTCATCGAGGGGAAGCTTGAGAGCATTTCAATCCCGTGCCGGGTCCGGCGTTCGCGGAGAAACAGGGATGAGGTAAACAGGTGAACGGCAGCGCCGCAATGACCGACCGTCCAATGGTGCGCACCTGTGGCCGGCACGCCATCAGGTGAGCCCGCTTGAGAGCATGGTCCGGGATTCGTCGGCGACAGTGGTGAGCAGCGCGAGCTGCATCCCGTTCACGAGATCGAGTCAATTTCGACGCATCCCATGGCGCTGCCGTCCACCCACGATCATGAGGTCAGCGATGGCGATGCGCAAGCACGAAGACAGTCCCGAAGTGTTTCCGAATGCGGCGGGGATCGATATTGGCGGTTCGAGTCACTGGGTCGCAGTGCCCAAGGCAGCGAACGAGGAGCAGGTGCGTGAGTTCGGCACGATGACCGACGATCTGCACGCGATGGCGGACTGGCTGCTCGCTTGCGGGGTTGATACGGTCGCCCTCGAATCGACCGGCGTATTCTGGATACCCGTACATGAGGTGCTGGAGCAGCGCGGGCTGACAGTGTGGCTCGTCGACGCGCGACAGATGAAGTACGTTCCGGGTTGCAAGAGCGATGTGGACGACTGCCAATGGCTCCAGAAGCTGATGAGCCTGGGCCTGCTGCGGGCGGCCTGGCGCCCGGGCGACGAGGTCTGGGTGGTGCGCGCGGTGGTGCGTCAGCGCGAGGTACTGCTCACCGAGCAGGCCAGCTGGGTGCTGCGCATGCAGAAGGCGCTGGTGCAGATGAACCTGCAGCTCACCGAGGTGCTCACGGATGTGATGGGTGCGACTGGCCAGGCGATCATCCGTGCAATCGTAGCCGGCGAGCGCGACCCGAAGGCCTTGGCCAGCCATCGTCATACTCCGGTCAGGCGCAGCGAAGAAGATATCGTCCGCGCGCTGACGGGCAACTGGCGCGAGGAACACCTGTTCGTGCTGCAGCAGGCGCTGGCGATGTTTGACAGCCTCGCGCAGCGCATCCTCGAGTGCGACGCGAAGATTGAGGCGCTGCTGGTACCCCTTGGACGTCACGACATCCCCCTTGATGGACCCGGCAAGCGGCGCAGCAAGAACGCCCCGCAGTTCGATGCGCGTGCGGCGCTGGCGCGCTGGGCGGGTGTGGACCTGACGCGCATCAACGGCCTGTCGGTCACCACCGTGATGACGATCCTCTCGGAAATCGGCCCGGACCTGAGCCGCTTTGCGAACGTCAAGCACTTCTGCTCATGGCTCGGGCTGTGCCCCGGCACGAAGATCAGCGGCGGCAAGGTGCTCAGCGCGCGTACGCGGCGCTCCACCAACCGCGTGCGCCAGGCGCTCAAGATCGCGGCCATGAGTCTGTCGCGCAACGCTTCTGCGCTGGGTGCATTCTACCGGCGCCTGTGCGCGCGCATGGACAAGCCGCGCGCCAATACGGCCGTCGCCCACAGGCTCGCGCGCATGGTGTACTTCATGCTCACGCGTGGTGAGGCCTTCGTCGACCAGGGGCAGCAGCGCTACGAGGAGCAGCAACAGCAGCGCAGCATCGCCGCGCTCAGGCGCCGCGCGTCCGCGCTCGGCTTCGAGATCACGCCGACCGTCCTAACCCCCTGAAAATCCGCGGTATTTTTAATGTTTCTCACGAGACCGTCCTTGTGCGGTTCAGCGCCCCTCGTCTCAGCGATGAGGCGCTTGCGAAGGTTTCGAAGGTTTCGTGCAACTCGGCGAGACCGACGTCAGCGGGACGCTTAATGCTGTGCGCGAGCGGAGTGCGGTGAAAGTCGCACGCTCCGTTCTTCGGGGGACGCTTTTCCGAGAGGGAATGCAGCTACCCTCTAAATAGTGCGTAGTTGGATGTGCTTTTCCTTGAACAGTTTGCGGATCACGTGAGGCTCTCTTTTGCCGACGATGCGGATAGGCGTTGTCGTAAATCGAACGTAAGGACGAAGTGATCCCCATGTTTTCGATCTCAGGCAATTCGAACGGACTGCGGGCGGGCGAGTGCCGCCATGCGGTTGAGCCGGACAGCATCTGCACGAGCGCATCCGCATAGATGCATGGGTGGCCCCGAGCGCCCACCTCGGATTCCGGTGCTGCAGCAAAAAGATCAGGGTCAATCCACATCGTTACATCCCCTCGAGCAATGGGTGACAATGCCGGCTGTGGTCGTGCGATGTCAAATAGAGGAGCGCGAGGACGGCGTCGTCAATCGCTGGTGTGTCATGTTCATGGGGTTCATCTCGATATCGTTTGAACCCGTGGAACCTGTCCGCGTTTTTGTGGGCGAGGCGGTTTAAAAGAACGTTACCCTCGCGCCGTCGTGAATCGGTCGCCAAACAGGATGGCAAACTGGTTCATCGCGGATTTCCAGTCAAAAGTGGCCCGTACCGACTTGGCCAGCACGTTGCGTAGCGCTAGCCAGAGTAGTTTGATTGCAGCCTCGTCATTGGGGAAGTGGCCCCGCGTCTTGATGATCTTGCGAAGCTGCATGTTCAGACTTTCGATGGCGTTGGTCGTGTACACAACCCGCCGAATCTCGGGTGGAAACACAAAGAACGGCGTGACGTGCTCCCAGGCCCGCTGCCAGCATTGGACAATCATCGGGTACCTGGTTCCCCAGGGACCGTCTGTGAACGTCTGCAGGGCAAGCCGCGCGGCCTGCTCGCTCACCGCGCCATAGATCGGACGCAGCGCTGCCGCGATCGTCTTGCGGTCCTTGTAGCTGGCGTACTCAAGACTGTTGCGGATCAGGTGCACGATGCACGTCTGCACGGTGGTGCGCGGGTAAGCGGTGCCAATCGCTTCGGCCAGTCCCTTGAGCCCATCAACGACCGCGATCAGGATGTCCTGGCAACCGCGGGTCTTGAGTTCGTTGAACACCTTGAGCCAGAACTTCGCACCCTCGGTCTGCTCGATCCACAGTCCGAGCACGTCACGCTGGCCGTCGGCCTGGACGCCCAGGGCCAGATACACAGCCTTGTTGCTCACCACGCCATCGCCACGGATCTTCACGCGCAGCGCGTCGAAGAAGACCACCGGATACATCGGCTCAAGCGGGCGGCTTTGCCAGGCGAGCGTCTCAGCCATCACCTCGTCGGTGACCGAGCTGATGAAATCGGGCGACACTTCGGTGCCGTAGGTCTCGGCCAGAAACGCCTGGATCTCGCGCACGCTCATGCCACGCGCGTACATCGCGATGATGCGCTCGTCAAAGCCGGTGAAACGACGCTCATGTTTGGGAATCAGGATCGGTTCGAAGCTACCGTCGCGGTCCCGCGGCAGTTCAACCCTGAGCGGGCCGTGATCCGTGATGATCGTCTTGCCGGTGGCGCCGTTGCGCTCGTTGGTCTGGCCTTCGGGCTTGGGCTGCCCCGGCGGGTAGCCCAGATGCCTGTTCATCTCGGCGCCCATCGCGCGCTCGATGACGGCCTTGTTGAACGCCAGCATCAGGTCCTGGACCTCGGCGGGCGTCATCGGCCCCTTGACCAGTTCGTCAAGCAGGCCTTCAGGCAGGGCAGGCAGCGGCCCTCGGGCCGCTGCCTGCGAAGCTACCGTGCGCTTCTTCATCGGCATATCCATGATTTTTACCTCTCATGATATGCCTCGCCCACGAAATGACGGATAGGTCCAACCCGTGCGCAAAACCGTTCGTGACTCGACAGAATTTCATCGGCCGACTAAACGAACGCACGTGATCCACAACCTGTTTCAGGGAAAGCACGCCCATTTTTCCGACTGAAAACCGACACACATTCGATGAACTGGCCAGTAACATCCATTCGGGGCAGTTCGGCTCGGGCTTGAGCACCTCTGTTCCTCGCGCGGCATAATCGCACAGGAACTGCCTGTTACCGTCACTCACGGAGTGAATTGATGATCGTCCCTGCAACTTCGGCTTTCAATGTGCACGAGCTCGCTCCACCGCGTGCCTCCCCAGCAGATATTGAAATATTTTGCGTCAGCTTCGATTTTCGCGTCATGCTCGACAGTCCCGCATTCGCTCCGCTCTCGGACGATGAGCGTGCGAAGGTCGCGCGCTTCCGGCGCCGCGACGATGCGCTGCGTTGTGCGGTGACGCGCGTCGTGCTGCGTCAGTTGCTCGCGGAACGAACAGATTCGGAGGCCAGTGAATTGCGTTTCGAGCGAGACACCGGCGGACGGCCCCGTCTCGATAAGTCGATGCAAGGCGGGTCCGGTGGACAACTCGACTTTAACGTTTCGCATTCGGAACAGTATGCTCTGATCGCAATTGGCCGGCGACGGAGGGTTGGTGTCGATATCGAATTTGCTCGCAAAGACATCAACTGGAGGAAGCTGGCATCAGCGGTATTTGCGCCGCGCGACGAGGCACAAGTGACCGCTTTGCCGATGTACAGGCGAACCGACGCGTTTTATGACGTATGGACAGCAAAGGAAGCGGTGTTGAAGACACTTGGCGTCGGCATCGGAAGGGGCATGACATGGTTTTCTGTACTTGGAGACAGGCAGCACGAGCCAAGTATCGCAGTTAGCGAGGAGAGCGTATGCAATCGCGACTTGATTGCGAAACTCGACGCAGTTTGGCTTCGCGCCCTGAGCGGTTATGCCGCATGTGTCGCGTGGTCGCGCGATGTCGCTTAGTCGGATGCGTAGTCGCAATGCAGGTTGAGCGCTTTCAGAACTTTACTCTGATCAAAGTTTTTGTCTGGCGCGAAGCGAATTTGGCGTGAGCCGTAGAAGCACGGGTTCGCCAACGAGCATGACCTTGCGTTCGCGGCCGAGGCGGCTCCCGAGAGGACGAGGGGTTGTGGCGGCACTGTCAAGAAGCGGGCGTGGATTACCTTTATCGAAGAAACATAATTATCCTTATTAGATAGCTTTGTCGGATGCGATAGGGACAGTCCAACCATGCCATGTGGCGAAACGTTCCTGAGCACGGCACGATGATATGCCGCGTTCATCTGATGTCTGAGCAGCGCGAAATGCTGTCCCTTACGGAACTGCATCGTCCCTGCACGGAAGACACCCAGCAGGCGCAGCGGTGAACGCCAGCGCAGCGCCCTACTCGGTCATCGCCGTCGTGGACGTCCCGCCTTCCGCGGGATAGACATCCGCGATCACGCAGTCGCGGCCCGCGAGTTTCGCCTTGTGGAGCATATGATCGGGACGCCTGAAGAGGTGCGTGAGATCGTGCCCCGTCGCCCGGCGCCGCAAACGCGATGCCGAAGCTCGCCGTGATCCAACAGGTCTCGCCCGAATCCGCAATCACGACGGCTTCGCCGATCCGCTGCCGCAGCCGCTCGGCAAGCGCGGCCGCAACCGGGAACTGCGCGTCGTCGAGCGCCACCAGCACCGCGAGCTCCTCGCCGCCAACACGCGCGACAACACGCGCGACAACATCGGACTGCCGCGTGGTGCGGCATAGTTCCGCGATCACACGCAGCGCCTCGTCGCCCGTGCCGTGTCCGTAGGAGTCGTTGATGCGTTTGAAGTGGCCGACGTCGAACATCAGCAGCGCGACGCGCTGCGAGGCGACGCCGGTGTCGTCGAGCAGCGCGCGCGCCCGGCGCTCGAACGCGCGGCGGTTCAACAGCCGCGTCAGCGGATCGGTATCGGCCATCGTCGCGAGCTCGCGGATCAGTTGCCCGCGCTCGGTATCGAGCTGCGCACGCTCGACACTGTATTGCCGCAGCACGTGCGTCGCTTCAAACAGTTCGCCGATTTCCTCGCGGCGATGCGAAGACGGAATCTCGACCGCCAGATCGCCCTTCGCGATCGCGCGGATCACGCGGGCCGCCAGCGCGAACGGCCGCACCACCTCGCGGCGGAACATCAGGATCAGCCACGCGAGCGCACCCAGCAAAACCACGACCGCGACGATCGCGCCCGCCAGCGTCAGCATCGCCGAGCGCAGATGGCGCCGCAGCTTGCCCTGGGTTTCCGCGAGCAGCACGTCGCGCAACTGCGTGATCGACAGCATCGTCGGCACGTACTGTTCGGCGAACTGGCCGGTCGAAACGTGCGCGCCGCCCGGGTGCGTCGCCAGTTCGCGAACCGTCGAGGGCTCTGATGTGATGGACGACTCCCGCCCTTCGGGGCTCGGCATATGCCAATGTGGAGAAGTCGTGACTTCCACGGCAAAGGAGCGTTCATCATGAAGATAGCCACTGTCGGACTGGATCTTGCAAAGACTTTATTCCAGGTTCATGGAGTCGATTCGCAGGGGCATATCGTCGTACGCAAACAGCTGCGCCGCGCTGACGTACTGGCGTTTTTCGCGAAGCTTGACCCGTGCGTGGTCGGCATGGAGGCATGCGGGTCTTCGCACTATTGGGGCCGGGAACTCACGAAGCTTGGACACACGGCGTGCCTGATTGCCCCACAGTTCGTTCGACCTTACGTAAAGAGCAACAAGACCGATGCAGCCGATGCTGAGGCAATCTGCGAGGCGGTAAATCGACCGCACATGCGCTTTGTACCGATCAAGACGCAGGCGCAACAGACGATGCTTTCTCTGCATCGGGCACGTGCCGGGCTGGTTAAATCCCGTACGGCAGTGGCCAATCAAATCCGCGGCTTGCTGAGCGAGTTCGGCATTGTCCTGCCGCAGGGCATCCGGCTGCTCGGGCAAAGGGTCATCGAAGCCCTTTCTAATCGCGAGCATGACCTTTGCGAACAGTTCCGGACTCTGATCCAGTTACTTGTGGAGCACTTACGCGAACTGGGCAACAAGGCAGCTGAACTGGAGGGACGCATCCGCGCGATGCATCGTACGGATGAGGCCGGGCAACTTCTCGAAACAATTCCCGGAGTCGGGCCGCTCACTACGCCCTGTCTCTTACTCCACTCAAGCTGCGCGGCAAGTGGGTCTATCTTTATCGGGCGGTGGATCGGGTGGGCCAGACGGTTGACTTCATGCTCCGTGCAAAGCGCGACGTGGAGACGGCAAAAGCCTTTTTCAGGAAGGCGATCAAACATCAGGGCCAGCCACCGAAGATCATCACGCTTGACGGCTATGCGGCCTCGCACCGCGCCGTGCGCGAGATGAAGGCCGATGGCTTGCTGCCTGAGGACACGAAGGTCCGATCCTCGAAA
>NZ_JAMBPQ010000067.1 GCF_024206495.1 Paraburkholderia sp. CNPSo 3272
GTCTTCGTCGTCCCGATCTTGCCGAGCAGTTCGACCTCGCCGGTGCCGAGCGCATAGGCAACCGTGATCGATTCCTTGTGAACGTCCAGGCCGACATACAACGTGCTATCGTTTTCCATTGCTGGCCTCCGTGCCGGAAATCGCCGGGTGTGACCCTGTCCACACCATGCGGCTCTGGCAGTCATGCTAACCCGCGCTTGATTCCTCCGCGGCAGGCCAGCCTCTACCTCGCGGAGTCATACTGACTACCGTGGCTCGTCGCGATGCCGGCGGAGACGCAACTGAGCATTCTTTCGCTAATCCTGTCGGGCGCCTTCGAGCGAATTCCGCGCTCATTGAAGCTTTGCTTCGCGCATGGCGGGGGCAGCTTCGCGTTTGTGCTCGGGCGCGTCGACAACGCATGGCGCGAGCGCGACATCGTGCGTGAGAGCTGTCCGCAGTTGCCGTCGTCGTACGTAGACCGGTTTGCGGTCGACAGCGCGGTGTTCGCCACCGGTGCGCTGCAACTGCTTGTGGATGTCATGGGCGAGGAACGGGTGCTACTTGGCTCGGACTATCCCTATCCGCTCGGGGAGCAGCAGATCGGCAGCCTGATTGACAGCCACCCGGGTCTGAGCGCGCGTGCGAAAGCGCGGCTGCTCGGCGAGAATGCCCAAGAGTTCTTCGGTTTGCCGCCTTTGAAGACGGTTGCCGCATCATTCGTGTCGTAAGACACAGGAGACAAACCATGTTGCCATCCGGACCGCACAAGGACGAAGCACTAGAGCTTCTGCGCACGGTGTTCGACGACATTCGCGCGCGCTCGCTCGACGAGGCGCTTGAAGTGCACCTCAATCGCGACTTCGGCGTTGGCACCCAGCCGTACGAACGCCTCGCGCAGCTCCTGAAACTGGGCGTCGAAGAAGGTTGGGTCGCCTATGTGAAGATCGAGGGCGACAACTATCGTCGCGGCCAGATCGCCGAACCCTCGTGGGAGACGGCCGGGATGAGCGTCGAGAGCGGGCTGCTGCAGGACGTGAAAGGGCAGTACCACTGCCATACGAAGGGCGAAATCAATATGATCGTCCCACTTGAGAACGACGGGCGGTTCTGTGGGACTGGAGCGGGCTGGCGCGTCTTTGCGCCGATGAGCGAGCACTTCCCGACCGTCACGGGCAAGGCACTGATGATGTATTTCCTGCCGGGCGGCGAGATCGAATATCGCCATCCGCCCGTCGCGTAAGCGCAGGCGAGGATCGACGATTCAACGTTCATTGCGGATATTTCATGAGTATCAGAATCCTGACCATCAGCGGCAGTTCGCGCCGCGACTCTCTGAATCAAAAGCTGGTCGACGTCGCGGCGGTCGGCGCGCGAGGCGCGGGCGCCGAAGTCACCGAAGCAAGATTGGCCAACTATGATTTGCCTGTCTACGACAGCGACTTCGAGGTAGAGCGCGGAATACCGGAAGCAGTGCGGGTGCTTCAGGAGCTCTTCGCGAGGCATGACGCACTGCTGATCGCGACGCCGGAATACAACGGTGGATATACGGCTCTCCTGAAGAATACGCTCGACTGGATCAGCAGGCCGCGTGCGGATGGATCGTCTGGCGTTTCGCTCTTTGCCGGCAAGACGGCGGCGCTCGTTTCGGCTTCGCCGGGGCAGCTTGGGGGCGTGCGCTCGCAAATCGGGATGCGCGCGGTTCTTGAAAAGCTGGGCACACTCGTGATTCCCGAAGCGTTTGCGCTCAGTGCCGCGCATCAGGCGTTCGATGACGAAGGGAAGTTGAAAGACAAGAACGTGGAGCTCGCGGTGTCCGGTGTCGGCGCCGCGTTGGTTCGAACCGCTGCGCGCCTTGCGTGAGAGGGCGGGCCGGCGCTTAGACCTTGCGCGCGCGAATCTCATGGCCTGCGGGCGCACAGTGCGCTGTCGCACCCGATGACAACGTGGCTCGAAGCGAAGGCGCAGTTTGCCGAAACCGATCTCCTGCGGCAGCTCTTCCCACGGAATGGCCGCTTGCAAGACATACAGGATGCGGCTCAATGCTGCTCGGTCAACGACCGTGCGGCATCGTCCACCTTTGGGCGACCGCGTGAATGCCGGAATCAGCGGTCCCAACGCCGCCCATAACTCGTTACTGAGTTGCCGTCTAGCTATGCCGCCAGCATATGGCGTTGTTAGCGACTCTAACACCAATTGCCAAGATTTCGGAACTCATATCGAGGCGTACCGACATTCTGGATGGCGAACGAAGGACTTCACAAGTTCGGGCCAATTCCTCGATGCGGCGCAAGCATCGGATGACAGAGAAACTTCCGGAACACAGTGGCGGTGACGGGGCCCTCGTGCACCATGAAGCGGAACTCCCCCTGAGCGTTGACAGCCGAAATCATGTTCAGCGAGAAACGCTTGCCAGTGATTTCCACCACCGGGGTGTTGCCCTGCGAAGCCCATATCGTACCCATGTGGTAGTCCGAACGAATCTCCGACTCATCATCAAAGTAGATGATCGCTCCCACTGCCCGCGCCTCGGCTCGAATCGCCGGCTACGTTGTTTTGAACTCCCATTGTTGCACCAGCGTCGCGGCCTGTTGCTACGCTTCGTCGCTTGGCAGCCGCCCAGCTCACTTGGAATTTGACGCGCTGGATTTTCGAACTCGACTGTACCGGGTGTGACGATCATGCCTGGACCAAAGAGCAACGCGCAAAAAAACGGCCTCCGAAGAGGCCAAAGTTCAGGCAACTTAGATTGGATTGGACGGGGTTATTGAGTGCCGTCTTCAGAACTTACTTTCTGTCGACAGAGTAGCGACCCGGGCCCGTCACAGCGAGAAGGAGCAGGCCGCCAGCGATACTGACGTTCTTGTAGAAGTTAACCATCGCCATGTACTGGTCCATGCCCGTCAGCGCCCAGTAGCGGTGGCCGATTAGTGCTGTTGCGACAGTGTAGACGGTGAAAATGACTGCAATGGGGCGGGTAAAGAAGCCGACAGCAATAAGTATTCCGAATAAAAGCTCAACGGCCACAGCGATGATTGCGGACAGAATGGGCAGCGGCGCGCCAACGGAAGCCATGTATCCAACGGTGCCGGCGAAGCCAGCCAGCTTTTGCCAGCCGAACAGGACGAAGAGCACCATCATCAGAATGCGGGCAGCGAGGATGAAGCCGTCGCGCTGATTGTCGAGAGAAAAATAACGCATGATTGATTCCTTTCACGGGGTGGGATGCTACTAGTCGCCGGATTATGCTTTTGCCCACGATGGCTCCTCAGCGTTATCCAGATAATCGGTCGGCCTTGGCGTCAGCAAGAAGATATTGCCGGGCCTGCATCAATGCGAGGTAGTTTTACGCAACCGACCCGTTGAATCAATCTGGCGGCCGGGTATTCAGAGTCACGGAAAAGTTGACAATCGCGCTGCTCAGGCCTGGCCGGGGCAATGCGACGATGATGGGACGGGGCGGACTACGTTGCCACACGGAGTATATGGGCCGGGCTAATTGCGCTGGACGCGACGGGTGAGATGCCGAGCAACCGTGCTGCCGAGCGAGCCTTGGCGATGTTGCGGATACACCGAGCTTAGCCGTAGCGGCGGCGGAACAAACGAATCAAGGCTCGCATGATGCGTCGAAGAAACAGACTATCCGTGATGTTTGCTCAGCGGCGCTTCGTCAACCAAAGCGCGACAGAGAGTACTGCGAAACGCGATTGACTCCACATGGTGTTCGCGTAGGCTTTGGGGCTATCGCTTGCTGTCGTCGACATGCATGAAGATGAGGCTGCGTAACGACGCGGATGTTGCCGTCCTGGCCCCGCTGCAGCAAGCCCCCAGCGCAACACCGAAATCAGAGGTTTTGACTCTCTAGAGTCCTGAGAATCACTAACTCGAAGTTGCCGGTGAGAAGGGTCCGTTTGTACGTCGGGCATAGAGCTGCGCACGCAATATCGAAGCGCAGTTAGTATTCTTAATCGATCATTTAGATCGCCATGTAAACCTGGATAACTCAAATGGCCAAAATTCTGGTGCTGTATTACTCCTCGTACGGTCACATCGAAACGATGGCAAGTGCTATCGCTGAAGGTGCAAAGTCGGTGGCAGGCGCGACCGTGACGCTCAGGCGCGTGCCCGAGACAATTCCCTCCGAGCAGGCGAAGGCGGCTGGCATCAAGCTTGACCAGGCTGCACCCGCTGCGACGGTCGATGAACTCGCCGACTACGACGCCATCATCTTCGGCACACCGACCCGCTTCGGCAACATGGCTGCGCAAATGCGCAACTTCCTCGACCAAACCGGCGGGCTGTGGATGAAGGGTGCGCTGGTCGGCAAAATTGGCAGCGTGTTCGCTTCGACCGGAACGCAGCACGGCGGGCAGGAGACCACGATTTCGTCTTTCCACTCAACGCTGCTCCACCACGGTATGGTCATCGTCGGTGTTCCGTACGCTTGCGCGGGCCTCACGAGGATGGACGAAATCACCGGCGGCACGCCGTATGGCGCAACGACGCTGGCTGGCGCGGACGGTAGCCGTCAGCCGAGCGCGAACGAGTTGGACATCGCGCGCTACCAGGGCAAGCACGTCGCCGAGCTGGCGTCGAAGCTCGCTTCCTGATAGTTGGCCCCCCGGGGAGGTGCGGCCTCCGGGCAGCGTCACACGTGCGCCGCAGGTACTCTCAAGCCTGACCTCGGGGTCCCAGCAAGATGAGCGCTTATGTGCTGCAGAGCATGAGATCGAGCCTTGTTGAGCCCCGACCGAAATCAGCCTTCTGAATTGTTGCACGCCAGATTCTGCTCAGGCGTGCCTTTTCGGGTATTCAAACTCGGAATACCACCATTTCAAAGTTTGATTATCCGGCCGCGGGGAACACGCCGAGAATGGTTCGCAGGTTCTTGGAAGAGAGCCCCGGACAATCGAAGTTACCAGCTGGAGCGCGCAAAGAAGAGATGTTGCAGGCCGTAAGCCGCCTGTGCGACGACATTTTGGATCGTCACTTCGATACGGCCCTCGAGGCACACCTGAACCAGGCGTTCGGTCCGGGGATCTTGAGTGGCTGGTATCCATCTATGGTGCGGCATTGTATTGAACCGCTGTACGGCTGACCTGAATTTCCGCAGTGGCAATCGACTTTGAGCGCAGAAGATTCTTGTTGTTGTATGTCGATTTTCCTTTTTGGACAGTCTGATGTGCATAGGACTACTTTCGAAGGACCGCACCATGTCGCAACTAAAGGCACCTCCGGTGTCCCTGCTTGACCGCTATGAAGGCGAGGACGTTCTACCGATTTACACGACGAGCGTGACGGTCTCGGGCGGCGAGGCCTGTCACGGCCGAGCCTCGGGACGTGCTCGTTCGGATGACGGCGAACTGGACCTCGCCTTGCGCTTGCCGAAGCAGCTAGGCGGCAAGGGCGGAGGGACAAATCCTGAGCAGCTTTTTGCCGCGGGATTTGCCGCCTGCTTTCATGGGGCGATGGTCCTCGTCGCTGCGCGCCGCAAGCTTCATCTGCCTGATGATTTTTACATCCAGGTTCGCGTGACCTTTGGTCGCGATCCGGACGATGGTCTCTTCCTGTTATTGGCGCATGTCGAAGTTGCTCTGCCATCGCTCGACAGGGTGCAGGCAGAGGCGTTGATCGCCGAGACGGATGCGACGTGCCCTTACTCGAAGATGGCTCGGCAAGGCATCTCGTCGACGTTGACGCTTCTCTGAGGAAATGGGTGGCGTCGAGGTGACGTCCTCCGCCCGCTACCCGTTACCGATCGGTCAAATGCGCGATAAGCGCCTTCGTGGCCGCTGTCACGGATATATAAAGCTCGCCCGGGATGTTGGGGGCACGGTGAGCGGCACATCGGCGACAGAAGCAAGGCGGAAATTGCCCACCTAGGCGCAACCCCTATTATCAGGGAATGGCTGTGGATAAATTGCAGAGCATGAGAGCGTTCGTGCAGATCGTAGACTGCGGAAGCTTTACGGCCGCCGCGGAACGTTCGGATACCTCAAAGACATTGATGTCCCGCTCCGTCGCAGAACTTGAAGCGAGCCTGCACACGCGCCTTTTGCAGAGGTCGACAAGGCGAGTCGCGCTAACCCAGGCGGGCGAACGCTATCTGACGCATTGCCGGCGGATCATCTCCGAAATCGAGGAAGCAGACACAGAGGTGTCCAACTCGCAAGCCTCTCCTACCGGAACGTTGCGCGTACACGCAACTCCAAGTTTGGGTCAATATTTCGTCGCCCCAGCTGCCGTCATGTACAGGAACCGATATCCCAACGTCTGCATTGAGCTGGCATTGAGTCAGGATGCACCGGAGTTGATCGACAGCCGGTACGACGTTGCGGTGCAGATGTCGTTGGGCCCAATGCCTGACTCAGGGCTTGTGGCCATCAAACTTGGAACTTCCTACAGCGTGCTTTGCGCTTCACCAACCTACCTGGAGCGACACGGAACGCCGAGGACCATTGAGGACTTGCAGGCGCATGCGTGCACGCACGTTGCCACGCCGTTTTTCCCCGCGGATCGGTGGCTGTTCGACGGATCCGAAGGCGGCCCAGCGTTCCCTTTGCCCAACGTGTCGTTCAGGGCGAACAACGCGGAAGCGATGGCTGCTGCCTTACGTGAAAGCGTAGGCATCGGACCATTGCCGGCAGCGAGCGCGATTGAATCGCTCAAGACGGGAGACCTTGTCAGAGTGCTGCCTGATCATCGCCTTCAGAACGTTACGTTGCATGCGATATACGCGTCCCGTCGATATCTGGACACGAAGATTCATAAGTGGGTCGAGTTTCTTCGCGAAGTAATACCCGAGAAACTTGCTCAACTCGATATGGCGCTCGATGTGTAGTTATTCGAAACGCCCTATGCAGACTCATCGGCAGCGGCATACAAATGGAGAAACAGACTGTGTCGTCCCAGAAAGTTTCGAGAATTTTCATCATCGGGGCGACGGGGGCGCAAGGCCGACCCGTCGTTCGCGGTCACTTCGGCGACGGTCAATATTCCGTTCATGCTCTTAGTCGCAATGCCAACCCGGCTCACGCGAAGTCCCCCGTCGACATCGGAACAGGCAATGGCAAGCACGCGTAACTCACTGCGCCTGATGGTCGAGCACTGGCTCGCCCCGGATCCCGCGCGGGGGGTGCGGGTCATTGAGTTCAGGAACAGGCGATTACCACGTGAATGCTACGTATGTGTCGAGACGTGTAGGACATCGGGTCCCGTCGCGCTGTTCTTCTTTCGTCATCAAGACGGCGCGTGGCGAATATTTCCACCGGATCGCGAGCGGCCAGCGATGCGCGTCACCTGAAGCTCGATCAACGTTTTACTCACCACAATAGACTTCACGAGCGGAGTTATGAACTATGCCATCCCAGAATATTTCCAGAATTTTTGTCATCGGGGCGACGGGGGCACAAGGCCTGCCCGTCGTTCGCGGCCTCGTCGGCGACGGTAAATATTCCGTTCTCGCTCTCAGTCGCGATGCCAACTCGGCTCGCGCGAAGTCTCTCGTCGACATTGGCAATGTATCGATTCTCGAGGGTACGTTCGCAGACGAAGCGAATCTGAGGCAGGGCTTTCGCGCTTGCGATGGGGCGTTTGTCAACATCGACGGCTTCAATACGGGGGAAAAGACCGAAATCTACTGGGCGATCCGTTGCTACGAAATCGCTCTCGAGGAAGGGGTCAAGTTCTTCGTCTACGGCAACCTGGACTATACGCTGAAGAAGGCGGGATACCACTCGAGGTTCCGTACCGGTCACTATGACGGCAAAGGCCGCATCGGTGAATGGATTCTGTCTCAAAACCAGGCAAACCGGGACAGGATGGGTGCGGCTCTTTTCACTACCGGCCCGTACATGGAGATGGCGTTCTCGTCGAAGACACCCATGACTCCGACCGTCGAGGACGGCGTGTTGACGTGGCGAGTGCCGCTCGGCGACGGCGCTGTCGTACACGTTGCGCTTGAAGACTGCGGATATTATGTCCGCTGGCTGTTCGACAATCAGGGACGCGCCAACGGCATGGATCTAGAGGTTGCGATCGAACACGTCAAATATGCAGACCTCGCCGCGGCATTCGAGCGTGTAACGGGGCATCCTGCACGATATATCGATACGAGTCTCGAAGACTACTTCAATGGCCCGCTAAAGGCGGCTGCGGATATGCCAGCGGGATACAACGCAGACCCCAACGACAAGAGCACGATGAGCTTCCGGGACAACTTTACCGGGTTCTGGAATCAGTGGAAGCACGGCATCATCAAGCGCGACTATGCTTTGCTCGACGAAATCCATCCCAACAGAATTCGCAATGTCGAGCAGTGGTTGCGAAGGCAGGAGCATTTGGAGCAAGAGGCTGGCCGAGGCAGCCTTTGGGAGCGGCTTCAACCCGAGCACTTGCACAAGCATTCGATCCTGAAGATTGGCGAAGACCAGCGGCGCGGGAAATTGTAAAGAGCTATTCAGGAAAAGTCCGATATGGTGGTCATTCGAATATGAAACCGCCGAGAATTGGCTTATACGGCGAGCCTGCCCGGCGGGATCAGAACTCGTCCCGGAATTGGTCCGGAGCACCTTCCATTTCAGCCATTCGCATGCGAAGTATCAGGTTATTCACATGCGAATTAAAGTCGCTGGAAGTTGGAGAACTGCTGACTGAAGAGTTGACGTCAGGGAGCTGGCGTGATTTTGTCAGACAAAACGCTCCGCATAACCCGGTGGTCTGTCGCGCGTACTGTTGAATACCATTCGACAGTTTGTCAAGCAGACGAGGCTCGAACAAAACGAACGGTTGATCGATAATCGTCCAGCGAACTGATAGAGCCAGGAGACAGAATGAATCACCACGAGACGCTAGTTCCTGCCATGCGACGCGTTCATGAAACCTTCGTCTCGCATTGCGGGTCGCGTAGAGACCAGGCGGCGCTTGTCGATGATTTTCGCACGCTCACGTATGGAGAGCTTGGCGACGCCGTCACTGCGCTCGAGCACTGTCTACGCGACGCAGGCGTACGTGCCGGCGACCGGGTGTTGCTGGTAGCGGAGAACTGTGTGGCAGCTGCTGCATGCACGCTTGCCCTGAGCAAGCTTGACGCATGGGCGGTGACGGTCAACGCACGCCTCTCACCGCGTGAAATCGATGATTTCCTCGCGCATTGCGGCGCGCGGCGTGCACTCTATTTCAATACTGTCTCGAAAGAGGCCAGGGCGCATGCGGAGCAGCACGGCGCGCAGCGCGTCGATTGGCCCTATGTCGGCGAACTGATGCTCGGACCGCTGAACGCCGCGGCGGTACCGGAACTTGGGGAGCAAGACGCCAGTCAAGTCTCGACCCTGGTCTATACCACCGGTACGACGGGCGCACCCAAGGCAGTCATGCTGACTCATGCGAACTTGCTGTTCGCGGCCGCCAATGGCCGTCGCATGGGCCGCATCATGACTGGCGACATCCTCTATGCAGTCGTGCCGATAGCTCACATCTACGGGGGGACGTTGGTCATCGGGGCTCTGCTGAACGGTGCAACGATCCGCCTTGTCCCGCGTTTCAACCCGGAATCGGTTGCGAAGGCTCTTGCGAACGAGGGAATCACAGTGATGAACGGCGCTCCGGCGATGTACGCCAAGTTGCTCGAATGGAGCGAGCGGGCCGGTACGCCATTGCGCGCGCCTTCGTTACGTATTGCGCAGGTGGGTAGTGCACCGCTTACGTTGCCACTCAAGGAAGCCTTCGAGCGGACATTCGGCTTGACGTTGCAAAACGGCTACGGGATGACCGAAGCGTCTCCGACCATTTCCCAGACGCGCGTGGATGCGCCGCGCAGCGATTGCTCCGTCGGACACGCGATATCGGGTGTCGAGATTCGGCTGAACGAATCCAACGAGGCCGGCGTCGGCGAGCTTTGGGCGCGTGGGCCAGGCGTGATGAAAGGCTACTACCGGGCGCCGGAGGCCACGGCCGAGACGATCACGCCGGATGGCTGGTTGCGCACCGGCGATCTCGCGCGTGTGGACCCAGACGGCGCGATCTGGATAGTAGGCCGCGCAAAGGACCTGATCATTCGTTCGGGATTCAATGTCTATCCGATAGAAGTCGAGCAGGTGCTCAATGCGTTCCCCGGCGTCCTGCAGTCCGCAGTTGTCGGCCGCGCCGTTGAAGGCAATGAGGAGGTTGTTGCCTACATCGAGCGGGCGCCAGGAAGCACACCCGATCTCGACGCACTGCGAGCGTACCTGGGCGCCAACCTGTCGCCGTACAAAGTGCCGTCAGAAATCGTTGTGCTCGATCAGATGCCGGCCGCAGCCACAGGAAAGATCCTGAAAAAGGAATTGCAGCTGCGTGCTGCAGAGAAGACAAAGGGCTGACGGCCCGGTTGCGCGAGGCTGCCGGCGCTGTTCAGACCCAGGTCCCCGCCAGCGACGCGATCGAATCGCGCAGGTAGTCGATGAGTGCGCGCGTGGATGGCGACGGGTAGCGATTCGGCAGCGTGAGGATGTACAGCGCGCCTCCGACCTCGGCGACACGGTAGCCCGGCAGGATAGGCTGGAGCGCCTCATAGCCAGGAGCGTGCGCCGCGTAGTCGGGCAACAGGCCGATTCCAATGCCGCGGCTGACAGCCTCCGTGAGAAGCGGGAAGTCTGCAGACTGCAGGATGGCCGGCAGCGCGACGGTGTACTCACCGGATGCGTCGCCTTCCGGCAAGAGCTTTAGCGTGACGGTCTGGCCGCGGTACGGCGAGCCGACCAATACCCGACTTTCTAGGTCGGCCGGCGTTTCGATCGGGCCGTGCTTCTGAAAATAGGTGGGGGACGCGAAGAGTCTCCAGTGAATCGGGCATACGTATCGCGCCACGCATTCCTCCGGGGGCTGCAGCGTGATCTTCAGTGCGACGTCTACTTGCGCCGCGATCAAGCTGTGTATGCGGTTGTTGAACACGACCGTCAAGGTGACGTCCGGATGCGTGCACATGAACTCGAGCAACATCGGCCCAACGAACATTCGGCCGAAACCGGTGGGCACGCTGATGCGAATATGGCCGCTCAGCGTCTTGCCAAGGCTGTCGATACGTGATCGTGTGGCGCTCAACTGTTCCAGCATGCGCCGGCCACCGTCATACATCGCGTGCCCGGCGTCCGTCAGATCGAGCTCGCGCGTTGAGCGGCGCAACAACTGGGCGCCGGTCTCACGCTCGAGCTGCTTGAGCCGGTGGCTGATGTTCGAGCGAGTCACGCCAAGCTTGCGCGCTGCCGCGCTGAGGCTTTTGGAATCGACGATTTCGATGAAAAGGCGAATCAGGTTAAGGTCCATATGCAACTATCAGGGAATGCAGCAGGTCGTCGAGGCGGCGTAATTGAACTGAAGAAAATAACGTGTATGCCTAACTATGGTAAGGAGACGCAGGTGAGGTAGAGAAATTGCATTCTATCCGCGATTGCGGTGTTGCTGAGCGTAGGAGCGCATGCTCACTCGGCTGGTAATCATGTAATCGAAATTGGGTGGTTGCACATTACCCCTATGGACTCGAGTGATCCACTCACGGTTCAGGGCGTTACCGTTCCAGCAACGCAAATAATTCGTATAGCTAATGATCGAATGGTTTTTCGTAAGATCTCCGTTGTCAAATTTGATTTAACAGTTCGTCAACGTCCAGACGGATTGTGAATCCGGTTGCCGCATTTCACAATCGGCCTGTACACCCCTCCGTTTCAGGATCCAAACCATGCGCGAAGCCGTCATTGTTTCCACCGCACGCACGCCGATGACCAAGGGGCATCGCGGCGAATTCAACATCACACCTGGTCCCACGCTCGCATCGTTCGCCGTGCGCGCCGCTGTGGAACGCTCGGGCATCGACCCGGAATTAATCGAGGATGTAATCCTCGGCTGCGGGTATCCCGAAGGCACCACTGGCCGCAACATCGCGCGTCAGACGGTCATTCGCGCGGGCTTGCCGCTGTCGATCGCGGGCGCCACCATCACCCGCTTCTGTGCTTCCGGCCTTCAGGCCATTGCAGGGGCGGCCGGCCGCATCGTCGTCGACGGAGCGCCGGCGATGATCGCGGGCGGCGTCGAAAGCATCTCGAACATCCGTACGCGCGACGACGGTGTGAGCGGGCTTGACCCGTGGATCGTCGAGCACAAGCCCGACCTCTATATGACGATGATCGACACCGCCGACATCGTGGCTCAGCGCTATGGCATCAGCCGCGAAGCGCAGGACCGGTTCTCGGTGGAAAGCCAGCGGCGCACAGCGCAGGCGCAGCTCGACGGTCGCTACGCCGATGAAATCGTGCCGGTTACGACGACCATGGCCGTGACCGACAAGGAGACGGGCGCCGTCAGTCATCGCGAGGTGACGGTCTCGGCCGATACCTGCAATCGCCCCGGCACGAGGTACGAGGCCCTCGCGAAACTCGCCCCGGTAAAGGGGCCGGATAAGTACGTCACGGCAGGCAACTCCTCGCAGTTTTCCGACGGCGCATCGGCCTGCGTGATGATGGAAGCGAAAGCGGCCGAACGGGCTAACCTCGCTCCGCTCGGCGCCTTCCGCGGTCTCGCGCTCGCGGCCTGCGAACCGGATGAAATGGGTATCGGCCCCGTGCTCGCCGTGCCGAAACTGCTCGCGCGCCATGGGCTCACAGTGGACGACGTCGGCCTGTGGGAGCTCAACGAAGCGTTCGCATCGCAGGCGCTCTACTGCCAGCAACGTCTCGAGATTCCGGCCGAGCGCCTCAACGTCAACGGCGGCGCGATCTCCATTGGTCATCCGTACGGCATGACCGGCTCGCGTCTCGCGGGACACGTCCTCATCGAGGGCCGCCGGCGCGGCGTGAAGTATGCGGTCGTCACGATGTGCATTGCTGGCGGCATGGGCGCCGCAGGGCTCTTCGAAATCTATTGAGAGAAACACGTCATGGATCTGAATTTCACCCCGGAAGAGGAAGCCTTCCGCGAGCGCGTCGTGCGCTTCCTGAAGGATAAACTTCCTGCGAGGCTTTCGGACAAGGTCCGAAACAGCTTGCACCTCACGCGTGACGACATCGTCGAGTGGCACGCCATCCTGAATGGACAGGGCTGGCTCGCGAATCACTGGCCCGAACAATATGGCGGCCCGGGCTGGAGCGCCGTGCAGAAGTTCATCTTCGAGAACGAATGCGCGCTGGCGTGTGCACCGCGCATCCTGCCGTTCGGCGTGAACATGCTCGGCCCCGTACTCATCAAGTACGGCAGCGAAGCCCAGAAGCGCTACTGGCTGCCGCGCATTCTCAACGGCGACGACTGGTGGTGCCAGGGCTATTCGGAGCCGGGCTCGGGTTCCGACCTGGCATCCGTGAGGACGACCGCGGTGCGCGGCATCGACGCGCAGGGCGAGCACTACATCGTCAACGGCCAGAAGACGTGGACCACGCTCGGCCAGCACGCGAACATGATCTTCTGCCTCGTGCGCACGGCATCCGATGTGCGCCAGCAGGAAGGCATCAGCTTCCTGCTCGTGGACATGAACACGCCGGGCGTCGAAGTGCGCCCCATCATCACGCTCGATGGCGATCACGAGATCAACGAGGTGTTCTTCACCGACGTGCGCGTGCCGGCGGCCAACCTGGTTGGCGAAGAGAACAAGGGCTGGACCTACGCCAAGTACCTGCTGACCTATGAACGTACGAATATCGCTGGCGTTGGCTTTTCAGTGGCGGCACTCGAGCGCCTGAAGGCCGTTGCGGCGAAGCGCACGCGCAACGGCCGGCCGCTCGCCGAAGATGCGTCGTTTGCCGCGCGCGTTGCCCGCGTCGAAATCGATCTGGAGAACATGAAGACCACCAACCTGCGCGTGATCGCGGCGGTGGCAGGCGGTGGCGTGCCGGGCGCGGAAAGTTCGATGCTCAAGATTCGCGGCACCGAGATCCGCCAGGAGATCACGTCGCTGATGCGCCGTGCGATGGGACCGTATGCGCAGCCGTTTATCGAGGAAGCGCTGCATGAAGGCTATGACCAGCCGCCCGTCGGCCTCGGGGATGCCGCGAGCGCCGCAGCGCTCTACTTCAACAATCGCAAACTGTCGATCTTCGGCGGTTCCAACGAAATCCAGAAGAACATCATTTCCAAAATGATCCTGGGACTGTAAGGGACGCACGTCATGAATTTCCAGCACACCGAAGACCGCCGCATGCTGACGGATACGCTGAACCGGTTCGTGAGCGAACAGTATGGCTTCTCGACGCGCGACACGCTCGCGCGCAGCGACGCAGGTTTCGGCCGCGAACTGTGGGGCCGCTTTGCGGAACTGGGTGCCGTAGGGGCGCTCTTCACGGAATGCGATGGCGGGTATGGCGGCAACGGGTTCGATATTGCCGTCGTCTTCGAGAGCCTCGGGCGTGGCCTCGTGGTCGAACCGTTCCTGGGCGCGCTCGTGGTCGGACAGGCGCTTGCTCTTGCGGGCAGCGGCGTGCAGAAGGCCATCATCGCGAGCCTGATCGAGGGGCGTGCCGTCGCCGCGCTCGCACATGACGAACCCGGCTCGCACTACGAGCTGGCAAAGGTATCGACGCGAGCCGTACGCGGCTCCAGCGGCTGGGTGCTTCATGGGGAAAAGGCCGTCGTGCAGCAGGGCGCGGCGGCCGACTTCTTCCTCGTCTCGGCGCGTACGAGCGGTACGGACGACGCTGAGGAAGGGATCTCGCTCTTTGTCGTCCCGCGCGAGACCGCGGGCATCGAGATGCGCGGCTATCGGAAGATCGATGGCGGACGCGCCGCCGAAGTCCGTCTTAGTGAAGTCTGCCTCGCTGACGACGCATTGCTCGGCGAGCGGGACGCGGGATTCGCGACACTGGAAGCCAGCATTGGCGCCGGCGTGCTGGCGTTGTGCGCGGAGGCGCTAGGCGCCATGGAAGTGGCGAAGGAGCACACGCTCGAATATCTGCGCACGCGCAAGCAGTTCGGTGTTGCGATCGGCAGCTTCCAGGCGCTGCAACACCGCATGGCCGACCTGTTGCTGGAAGTCGAGCAGGCCCGTTCGGCCGTCATCAACGCTGCTGCCGCGCTCGGCGCGGGCCGCGTCGAGCGCGAACGTGCGCTGTCAGCCGCGAAATACACGATCGGGCGCATCGGCGCTCGCGTTGCTGAGGAGTGCGTCCAGATGCATGGGGGCATCGGCATGACGTGGGAATTGCCGCTCGCGCACTACGCAAAGCGCCTTGTGATGATCGACCATCAGCTCGGCGACGAGGACCATCATCTCGCACGCTATATCGCACTCGGCAGGAACTAGAGTTATGAACGAACCGATTCTTTCGCACCGCGACTGCGCGGTGCAGGTGCTGTCCTTCAACAACCCGGGCGCACGCAATGCGCTCACCGCCGAGATGTATTCGGCGCTTCCTGCCGCGCTTGCACAAGCGCAGCAGGATCCCGGCGTCGGCGCGATCGTGCTGACGGGTGTGGGCGAGGCCTTTTGCGCTGGTGGCGATCTGAAGCGGCTTGCGCAACGGCGCGCGATGACGGCCGCCGAGCGGCGCGTCGGCATCGAAGGCCTGCACGACATGATTCGCGCCATCCGCGATTGCAGCAAGCCCGTGATCGCCGCGGTC
Source organism: Paraburkholderia sp. CNPSo 3272 (assembly GCF_024206495.1). Taxonomy (GTDB): domain Bacteria; phylum Pseudomonadota; class Gammaproteobacteria; order Burkholderiales; family Burkholderiaceae; genus Paraburkholderia. The sequence continues at coordinate 15,558 of NZ_JAMBPQ010000067.1, forward strand.
GAAGGACCGGCGGCAGGCGCGGGTCTGTCGGTTGCACTGGCGTGTGACATGCTGGTCGCCGCGCGCAATGCAATGTTCTCGGTGGCGTACGTGAAGGTCGGCCTTTCACCCGATGGCGGCGCAACGGCGTTTCTGTCCGAGTTCGTCTCCCGGCAGTTGCTGACCGAGTTGTGTCTGACGGGTACACCCGTCACGGGTGAGCGGATGCACGCGCTAGGGGTCGTGAATCGCCTCGTCGCACCGCGCACGGCACTCCTGCAGGCCGTCGCGATCGCACAGGTGTTCGCGAGAGGCCCGGGGCGCGCGATCGAGCGAATCAAGCGCCTGTGCCGTTGCGCTGGCGAGAACACGCTCGAGGCGCAACTGGATCTCGAAGCGCGGTGCATGACAGAGTCGCTCGGCGATGACGAGGCAGCCGAAGGCATTGCCGCTTTCTTCGAGAAACGCCTCGCTGATTTTTCTGCACTGCGCCTCACCGCTTGATGGACTGTTCCATGAGCCAGACTGCGTTTTTTTCCAATGCCGTCACCAGACTGTTCGGCACACGCCTGCCCATCGTCGCAGGCGGCCTGATGTGGCTCGCCGACGCGGACTACGTCGCTGCCGCATCGCGTGCCGGCATCATCGGCTTTATCACTGCCGCGACCTTTCCCGAGCCGCAGGCGCTGCGCGCGGAGATCCGGCGCTGTCGCGATCTGTGCGAAGGCGGTCCGTTCGGCGTCAGCGTCTCGATGCTGCCGAAGCTCGTTCCCGGCGAGAAGACACTGCAAGTGCTCAGGCTCATCGTCGATGAGGGCGTTAAGTTCGTCGAGACTTCGGGGCGCAGCCCGGAGGCCTTCATGCCGCTGCTGAGGCACGCGGGCGTGAGGGTGCTCCACAAGGTGCCGGACGTGCGGTTCGCGGTGAAGGCGGCCGCGCTCGGCGTCGATGCTGTCGCGATCGTCGGTGCCGAATGCGGCGGACATCCAGGTCTCGACATGGTGGGATCGTTCGTCAACGCCGCCTGGGCCGAAAGCCATTTGGAGATCCCCTACCTCATTGGCGGCGGCATCGGCCACGGCTCGCAACTCGCCGCCGCGCTTGCGATGGGGGCGTCGGGCGTGATCGTCGGCACGCGCTTCGTCGTGGCCGAGGAGGTCTGGGCGCATGCCGGCTACAAGCGTCGGCTGATCGAAGCCGAACCGACCGACACGGATCTGTGCATGCAGTCCGTGCGCAACACCGTGAGGACGCTGCGCAACGAGACCACGGCCGCCGTGAAGGAGATGGAGGCGCAAAAACCGGATGTGACCATTCAGGACCTGATGCCTCTGGTCGCCGGCGAGATCGGCCGCAACGCGTACGTTACTGGCGACTGGTCGAGGGGATTGCTCGCGGCAGGGCAGTCGCTCGCATTTGTCGACCGCATCGAGCCGCTTGCCGACATTGTGGGCCGCTTCGAGCGCGACATGCGACAGGCGCTAGCGCGAGTGGCATTCAACTGAATCCGTTCATTTTCTTCCGACTAAAGCAGCAGGAATCAGCATATGTCTCATGGAGAATTCGTCGCGCGCTTCGGGCCGCGCGAATCGATGGAATACGATGTGGTGATCGTCGGTGGCGGCCCGGCCGGGCTGTCAGCGGCGATCCGCCTGAAACAGCTGGCGGCCGACAAGGGCGCCGAGATTGGCGTCTGCGTGCTGGAAAAAGGTTCGGAGATCGGGGCGCATATCCTCTCGGGCGCGGTGATGGACCCGCGCGCTATCAACGAACTGATACCGGACTGGAAGGAAAAAGGCGCGCCGCTCACGGTGGACGTGACCGAAGACCGCTTCCTGTTCCTCACCGAAACCGGCTCGAAGAGCGTGCCGACCTGGGCGCTGCCGGGCAACTTCAAGAACCACGGCAACTACGTGATCAGCCTCGCGAACGTCACGCGCTGGCTGGGCCAGCAGGCCGAAGCACTGGGCGTCGAGATATTCCCGGGCTTTCCGGCCGCTGAAATCCTCTATAACGACGACGGTTCGGTCAAGGGTGTGGCCACCGGCAACCTCGGCATCGGCAAGGATGGCGAGCCCACCGAGAACTTCCAGCTCGGCATGGAACTGCATGCGAAGTACACGCTCTTCTGTGAAGGTGCGCGCGGTCACCTCGGCCGTCAACTGAGCGATAATTTCCGGCTGCGCGTAGGCGCCGATCCGCAGGTCTACGGTATCGGCATCAAGGAGCTGTGGGAGATCGATCCTTCGAAGCACAAGCCGGGTCTGGTGATGCACACCGCCGGCTGGCCGCTGGAAAACGACACGTACGGCGGATCGTTCCTCTATCACATGGACAACAACCAGGTGGTAGTGGGCTTTGTGGTGGGGCTGGGCTACACGAATCCGTACCTGTCGCCGTTCGAAGAATTCCAGCGCTACAAGACACACCCGGCGATCCGCGCGATTCTGGATGGCGGCAAACGCGTGTCGTACGGCGCGCGGGCGATTACCGCCGGTGGCCTGATGTCGCTGCCGAAGCTCACGTTCCCGGGCGGCGCGCTGGTGGGCGACGACGCGGGCTTCCTGAACGCGTCGCGCATCAAGGGCTCGCATGCGGCGATCAAGACCGGCATGCTGGCTGCGCAAGCCGCGTTCGATGCGGTGCACGCAGGCCGTCGGAACGACGAACTCACCGCTTATCCGGAGAGCTTCAAGACCTCGTGGCTGCACACAGAACTGCATCGCGCGCGCAACTTCAAGCAGTGGATGAGCAAGGGCCTGTACCTCGGCACGCTGATGGTCGGCATCGAGCAGAAGTTGCTGGGCGGCAATGTGCCGTGGACGCTGCATCACCAGCGTTCGGACCACGAAACGCTGAAGCCGGCTTCGCAGTGCAAGCAGATTGTCTATCCGAAACCGGACGGCAAGCTGACCTTCGACCGCCTCTCCTCAGTGTTCATCTCGAACACGAATCACGAAGAAAACCAGCCGGCGCACCTGAAGTTGAAGGACGCCGGCGTGCCGATCACGGTCAACCTGCAAACCTACGCAGGCCCGGAAGCGCGCTTCTGCCCGGCGGGCGTCTACGAATTCGTCAGGAGCGACGACAACGAAGACCGCCTCGTCATCAACGCGCAGAACTGCGTGCACTGCAAGACCTGCGATATCAAGGACCCGACACAGAACATCGTGTGGGTCACGCCGGAAGGCAGCGGTGGCCCGAACTATCCGAACATGTAGCGTAGCAATGTTAAACACTCAGCTGACGGACGAGGAGTGCCTCAGGGCCGCTGGCGAACATCCGGGCACCTGATGGCCAGGCTGGATGCAATGGCTTGGGCAATACGGCGGCGAACCTGTCAAGGCGCGGGAGAGAGCGGATCGAGGGCCTTCCCGCTCGTCGAACCGGCGCCGGGGCGCTATGTGATGGAGCGCGCCTGACCCGATCGCGTTGGCGTGCGCTGATGCAGATCCACAGCGAAACAGCGAACTGATTTTTACCTGAGGAACTAAAAATGACTGACATTGTGATCGTTTCGGCCGCACGTACGGCAGTAGGCAAATTCGGCGGCTCACTCGCGAAGGTGGCGGCGCCCGACCTGGGCGCAATCGTCATCAAGGCCGCGCTCGAGCGGGCGGGTGTGACGCCCGAGCAGGTGAGCGACGTGATCATGGGTCAGGTGCTGACCGCTGGTTCGGGCCAGAACGTGGCGCGCCAGGCATCGATCAAGGCGGGCCTGCCCACGGCCGTTCCCGCCATGACGATCAACAAGGTATGCGGCTCGGGCCTGAAGGCGGTGATGCTCGCGGCCAACGCAATCATCGCGGGCGATTCGGACATCGTCGTGGCCGGCGGCCAGGAGAACATGAGCGCCGCGCCGCACGTGCTGCCGGGCTCGCGCGACGGCTTCCGCATGGGCGACGCGAAGCTCATCGACAGCATGATCGTCGACGGCCTGTGGGATGTGTACAACCAGTACCACATGGGCGTGACGGCGGAAAACGTCGCGAGGGAATACGGCATCACGCGCGAGGAGCAGGACGCGTTTGCGGCGCTGTCGCAGAACAAGGCGGAAGCCGCGCAGAAGGCGGGCCGTTTCGACGCGGAAATCGTGCCGGTGGCGATTCCCCAGCGCAAGGGCGAGCCGCTGCAGTTCGCGACCGACGAGTTCGTGCGCCACGGCGTGACGGCGGAGTCGCTCGCGGGCCTGAAGCCGGCGTTTAACAAGGAAGGCACGGTGACGGCGGCGAACGCGTCGGGCCTCAACGACGGCGCAGCCGCGGTCGTGGTGATGTCGGCGAAGAAGGCCGAGGCGCTGGGCCTCACGCCGCTCGCGCGCATCAAGGCATACGCCAGCGGCGGCGTCGATCCGAAGGTAATGGGCATGGGCCCGGTGCCGGCGTCGAAGCGTGCGCTGGAGCGCGCGGGCTGGTCGGTGAACGACCTCGATCTTATGGAGATCAACGAGGCATTCGCGGCGCAGGCGCTGGCCGTGAACAAGCAGATGGGCTGGGACACGTCGAAGATCAACGTGAACGGCGGGGCGATTGCGATCGGTCACCCGATCGGCGCGTCGGGCTGCCGGATTCTCGTGACGCTGCTGCACGAAATGCAGCGCCGCGACGCGAAGCGCGGCCTGGCCTCGCTGTGCATCGGCGGCGGCATGGGAGTTGCACTCGCTCTCGAACGCAACTAAGCCGTTCTGAAGCATTGCGGTTTGCCCGCGAGGCAGAAGCATCGTGCGCCGGCGGGCAAACCCACCACGTTTCGCGCATGACTAGCGGCACACAATAAGCAGCGCCAACTTGCCCGCGACGTCTTCGCCCATCGGGCGAGGACGCCGGGCCACCGAGTACGTGGCCGTCGAAGACTGGGGCGCCATGTGAATAATCGTAATTCTTCTCTCGTGGATTGACAGGATGACTAATCGTATTGCATTGGTAACGGGCGGAATGGGCGGTCTCGGCGAGGCGATCAGCGTGCGGCTGAACGACGCCGGCTACAAGGTCGTCGTCACGCACTCTCCCGACAACGCAGGCGCAAAGGACTGGCTGGCCAGAATGAAGGAGACGGGCCGCGACTTCCATGCATATTCAGTCGACGTTGCTGACTACGACTCGTGCCAGCGCGGCGCGCAGAAGATCCAGAACGAGGTCGGCCCCGTCGACATTCTGATCAACAATGCCGGCATCACGCGCGACATGACCTTCAGGAAGCTCGACAAGGTCAACTGGGATGCGGTGCTGCGCACGAATCTGGACTCTATCTTCAACATCTCGAAGCCACTATGCGACGGGATGGTTGAGCGTGCGTGGGGCCGCATCATCAATATTTCTTCGGTGAACGGCTCCAAGGGTTCCGTCGGCCAGACCAACTATGCGGCCGCAAAGGCGGGCATGCACGGCTTCACCAAGTCGCTGGCGCTGGAAGTGGCCCGCAAGGGCGTGACGGTCAACACCATTTCGCCGGGCTATCTCGCGACGAAGATGGTCACCGCGATTTCGCAGGAGATCCTCGATACGAAGGTCCTGCCGCAGATCCCAATGGGCCGGCTCGGCAATCCGGACGAGGTTGCCGCACTCGTGTTGTTCCTGTGCTCGGACGACGCAGGCTTCGTCACCGGCGCGAATATCCCCATCAACGGCGGCCAGCACATGCAATAAACACGTGTCTCCCGCCTGGAGGTCGGCGAGGACATCCAGGCCGATTTCTCAATATCGCACAAATCAGTGCGGCCTCCCGATGTCCCCGTGCGCGCCCCGTAGACACACAGGCACGGCTGTTGATTTGGGGAAATGAGATGGGTAAAACCTGGATCGATCTTGCGATCGGCATATCGACACTCGTCATCGCACTGCCCATGGCGGTTGCTCTCTGCTCGCGCGAAAAATATCGGGCGCGGATGTTCAGGGGCGCACGCAGGAGGCGTCTTTTGTCGCGGTATCAACGGCTCCGCATCGCTGAACACTCACAGTGCTTTCCTACGGCGTACGGCGCCTCCAGTGCCGCGGAAGAGACGTCTTCCGCAGTATCGGTGATTTAACATAAAAACAATTATCGCATTTTACTATGTAGTCCTTATGATTCCAGAGCACAATGCGGGCCGGCAGAGGTTCGGATTCGTGCCGGTGTCGGGACGGCGATGAAAATTTGAGGATCGAATTTTCACGCGCCCGAAGTTCGTGCGTTCGCCGGCGCCAGACGCTTCGCGCCGGGTCAGATGACGTTGAGATTCAGGCCGTCCGTAAGTTGCAGCACCTTTGTCCGTAACGGCTCGACGGCCATCGACTCGTCGCTGACAACAGTCAGGCGTGAGGACGGAAGCCGCTGGCCAAAAGGCATCACGCAACGGCCTGAATCATCCCTGCAGGAGTTCGCTCTGGGAGCGGGGCCATGACACCGGGGTTACACTGCTAGATAGCAGACCTTAGCAACAGGAGGACGCCATGATTGACCTCGGCCCGGAAAGCACGTTCCGGGGATTGCCTCTGACTGCTGAGCAGGATGCGGAAGTGAGGCACTACATCAAGGTGCAAATGCAGCGTCACCTTCCATGGGATACTCCCGAGCTGGACGCGATGCTCAGGGAGATGATCCGGCCCCCCGAGGTCACCGACGGGGGACCTGAAGCGAGGCAGACGAAGCGAGGGCGGCCGCCGAGCGCGCGAACGCGTCCATCGACGACGCGATGGAACCCGATGAGGCGAGCGAGGAATGGCATGCGGCCATCGAATCGGAAAACATGAAGCACCCCAGGGAATGAACCGGCGGCAGCCACGTTGCCAGCCGTCCTGATTCCCGCGAGCGCAGCCACGCCGCGGCGCCCACGAAGATGACCTTGAACGCTGCGTAGAGGTCGAGCCGCCATGACGCTCGCGCGCAGCATGTTTCCAATATTTCCGGGCTACGCGATGAGCTGCTGCGGCTGGTCACACCCCGGCAGTGACGCGAGACACAATGACGGTGCCACTTCGCGCCGCACTGCGTGTCGTGGAATCGGTCTCCTGACTCTTGACCAGGCGAGGGAACATGCGTGCGACGGGCTCCCGTCGCACGCATGTTCTGGAGATGAAGCCTTGTCGCCTGGCGGGGCCGCGTTGGAGCAACGACAGTGCAGTGCACTGCCTTCTGGCAATCGCGGGACGGCAATTCTGTGGGGGTGACGCCCCGACTCAAAGCTCCTCGCTGGGATCTGCGATATCGAGCCTGAACTGCCATCCTTCCATGCTCATGAGCATTCGCCCAAGTTCGTTCCACGAGACCTCCTTGCCATCGACCACGACGAGTGGCAAGTGTCCATCCCGAGCCTCATCCCATTTGATGCGCCCGCGCACCGTGCTGTCGATGATCCGGCGTTCACGAAAATCAATGTGCCGGACCGTGAGTGCGCGACGCATCTTCTCAATGAGGCGCCCGAGCAGTACGAGCACGTCGTCCTCGGGCTCGCCGATCAGCTGGAAGCGGTAGCCGGCGGGAAGATCGCCGCAAAGCTAGAAGGCATCCAGGGCGACCGCGTCGCCCAGCAGGCGGATCTGGAAGTGGAACTGGTGCGACTCTCCACTGCAGTCCGCCATCCGGATGGGATCGAGCCGGACACTCTCGAAATCGGTGAAGCCGGTTGACTCTGCAATCCTGGCGTTGAAGCAAAGGCTGCAGAGCAACTCGTAGCGGCCGTCACCGGAGCCGCAGTGTATCGTGTCCCACGGCGGCGTCAGGGTGCCACATTGTTCGCAACGCTCGTGTGCCATGTCGTGTTTGCTGTATCGGTTCTTCCTGCGATCGCGGGGGAGACGATGCCATTAGGTTGCCGGGAGCTGGTCACCGCACGCTGACAGCTGTGAGTTCATATTGACGCGGGCGGAAGCCCGGAGACCCTGCCGCCATTGTGACACCCATTAGCCGGTAGCGACTCGCGCGCCGATGAACATGGCGGCGAGGTGGTCGCCAGGCGCGGTGAAGAGTCGGACAGCCCCCGCGCGCCGGTGCAATCTGTACACGCCGGGGGATATCAAAGCTCAGCGTGGAAGCCGGCTTGCCCCGTCCTGGTGCTTCGAGCGGAGAGCTCCATCGCAGGGGGCCTTGGGAACGCGCGGGCCTCGAGCAGGGCGGGGACGCCCGTGCAGCCTGTGGTGCTCGCCTGCGCCTCGATGCGACGGGACCGTATCAGGCGATGGATAATGGGGCCATATCGTCCTGAAGAATCCTCCCCATTGCTCCGCGGCTTCCCGCTCTCCATAAATTGCGATTTTGCCGACATCATCTATAATGTTGGCAGATTCGCAAACTGTCGGAGGGAGTCATGATCCAGGTTCATGGTGACGCAAACACGGATGTCGTGTTGAATTTGCCGCTCCCGCGGGGAACCGATCCGGCCGTCGCCTCTACCCTAAAAAAGGGCATGCAGGAGCTGCTGACCGTTCTTCTGGCCACGCCCCAGTGGGAGACACAGGTTTTCCTGCGCGCGGATGACCTTGCGCGTGCGATCACTGGCCTGGCTGCGCCGACGCCCGCGTTGATCGAGGAGCGTATCCGGCGCCAGAAGACCATGCGCGAGGTTTTTGCGCGAGGCGACTGGCTGACGGCGGAGGAAATCAACAGGCTCCAGGCGACGCCGCCCACCAACAAGGCTCAGCCTGCGAGCGACTGGAAGCGCCGGGGCCGGATCTTCAGCGTGGCATTCAACGGCAAGGAATACTATGCGGGCTACCAGTTCGATGCGATGTTCCAGCCGCTGCCCGTTATCAAGGACATCCTCGAGGCGCTGGGTCCGGTCGCAGACAGCTGGAAGATCGCGGCGTGGTTTCATTTCCCGAACGGATGGATCGCTGGCACTGGCGGCCATGAGGGCGAACCTGCATCCCCGCGGGATGCCCTTGACCGGCACGATGCGGTGGTCGACGCAGCGGCGCGCCACACCAGTCACGGGTACATCGCCTGATGGCTGGTCCGCACATGCCTGGCGGCGCGGAAGCCTTCACCGTCGTGTCCGTCACGTGGGAAGACGTGCCGGTCTGGTATCACGCGTACTGCACGCACCCGCATGCAACGACCGCGACGACCTTTGCGCAGGGCTGGGGCAATACCCGCTTTGCGCCGATTTCCTGTCCGGATGGATCGCCGGTCCACACGTACTATGCTGCGAGTTCATTCGCCTGCGCCGTCATGGAGTCGCTGTTCCATGACGTGCCGCTGAGTCCGCCGGGCGTCTTCGACCTCGACCGGCTGACGCACTTCCGGCTCGCAAGGCTGACCATTCCGGATCCTATTCAGTGCGTCAGCTTTCACACGCCGCACATTCCTGCCCTGGACCTGACAAGGGCGGACCTGATAGACAGCCTGCCGGCCGTCTACGACTCGACGCGGAAGTGGTCCCAGGCAGCATACAACCAGTGCCCAGGCGCGCATGCCATCGCATACGGCTCCCGCAGGGATGATTCAGGCCGTTGCGTGATGCTCTTTGGCCAGCGGCTTCCGTCCTCACGCCTGACTGTTGTCAGCGACGAGTCGATGGCCGTCGAGCCGTTACGGACAAAGGTGCTGCAACTTGCGGACAGCCTGAATCTCAACGTCATCTGACCCGGCGCGAGCGTCTGGCGCCGGCGAACGCACGAACTTCGGGCGCGTGAAAATTCGATCCTCAAATTTTCATCGCCGTCCCGACCCCGGCACGAATCCGAACCTCTGCCGGCCGCATTGTGTTCTGGCATCATAAGGACTACATAATTGTCAAAGCCATTTTCAGATGTCCGCTTCCCGGCCAAGTTCAAGTGTCCGCTTTTGCGGGGTTCAGGTTTTGTCTTTCACGGGTTGCAGCTCACGCAGTGTCGAAGATCGGATCATGAACGGGCAGGGCATTCGCCCCTGTTCCATTAACGCCTGCTGATCGATGACCTGGTTTGCGCTGGGCCTGCGAAGGCTGCTTTTGCCCGGCCAGGTCGACGATCACCTGCTCGATGTCGGCCTGTGTAAATTC
>NZ_JAMBPQ010000068.1 GCF_024206495.1 Paraburkholderia sp. CNPSo 3272
CCCCAATGCCCCCGCAAACGCCCACCCAAACAAGCGCCGCCGCTAGCCGCGCTTTCTGCACCGCCCGCACGCGCCACGCACCTCGCCCACCCTTACCGATTGCACTCATCGAACTATCACCTCGCCAGCTCGCTCCGGCTCCCTCTTCTGCGCAACGATAGGACCGCTCGGCCGCGCTCGCAATAACGAGACAAATCCTTTCGTTACAATCGCTGCGGCGCACCACGGCCTCGCCGCACGAAGGGAGGCAGCTAAAGCCAGCACACACGCAAGAAGTTGAACCGCGCAACACGATCGATCCGCAGGAGACTCCATGTCGTTTGTTATCGTTCTCGCCGCCCTCGCGTTCCTCATGCTTGCCGCGTACCGCGGCTACAGCGTGATTCTCTTCGCGCCCATCGCCGCGCTCGCCGCGGTCCTCCTCACCGAACCCGCCGCTGTTGCACCCGTCTTTTCGGGCATCTTCATGGAAAAGATGGTGGGCTTCGTGAAGCTCTACTTTCCGGTGTTCCTGCTCGGCGCGGTATTTGGCAAGGTGATCGAACTATCCGGATTTTCCGAAGCGATCGTGCACGCCGCCATCCGTTATATCGGCCGCTCGCGCGCCAACGCCGTGATCGTCGCCGTATGCGCGCTGCTCACGTACGGCGGCGTTTCGCTCTTCGTAGTGGTGTTCGCCGTCTACCCGTTCGCCGCCGAACTCTATCGCCAGAGCAACATTCCCAAGCGCCTCATGCCGGGCGCCATCGCGCTCGGCGCCTTTTCGTTCACGATGGATTCGCTGCCCGGCACGCCGCAGATCCAGAACATCATTCCCACAACGTTCTTCAAGACCACCGCGTGGGCCGCGCCCGCGCTAGGCGTGACCGGTTCGCTTTTCATCATCGTGGTGGGCCTCTCGTACCTCGAATGGCGCCGGCGCGGCGCGCTGTCGAAAGGCGAAGGATACGGCACCTCGCTCGTGAACGAGCCGGAACACGTGAAGACCGAACACCTGCCCAACCCCGTGCTCGCCGTCGCGCCGCTCGTGCTGGTGGGCGTGGCGAACTTCCTGCTCACGCACTGGATACCCATCTGGTACGGCGACACCGTGACCGTGCCGCCCGAAGTGCTGCCCGGCATTCATACGCCGGTCACGGCTACCGTCAAGCAAGTCGTGGCGATCTGGGCGGTTCAGGGTGCGCTGCTCGCGGGCATCGTGCTGGTGATCGTCACGGCGTTCGGCCGCGTGAAAGACCGCTTCGCGAACGGCACGAAGGCGGCCGTGGCCGGGGCGCTGCTGGCCTCGATGAATACCGCCTCGGAATACGGCTTCGGCGGTGTGATTGCGGCGCTGCCCGGGTTCATCGTCGTGAGCGATGCGCTCAAGAGCATTCCGAATCCGCTCGTGAACGCCGCCGTTTCGGTGAGCGCGCTTGCGGGCATCACGGGGTCGGCATCGGGCGGCATGAGCATCGCGCTCGCGGCCATGTCGGATCTCTTCATCAAGAGCGCGCAGGCGGCGCATATTCCGATGGAAGTGCTGCACCGCGTGGTGGCCATGGCCAGCGGCGGCATGGACACGCTGCCGCACAATGGCGCGGTCATCACGCTGCTCGCGGTTACGGGGCTCACGCACCGCGAGTCGTATCGGGACATTTTTGCGGTGACGGTGATCAAGACGCTGGCCGTCTTCTTCGTGATCGCCGTGTACTATGCGACGGGTATTGTTTGACGTAGGGTGCTCGCAGCGGCGCTGGTGAAACAACTTGAGTTTTTCTTTCTCCGGAAACTCAAGTTGCAGCGTGGCCATATTTTCTGAAACAAGGGCGGCAAAGCCGTGCCGCCCCGCCCGACCCGACTTCATTCAGAAAAGTCCTCCGGAATCTCCTTTGCCGCGCTCTGATAAAGAATCATCACGAGAGGAATTCTGGGCTCTGCCGTGGCGTCGGTTCGTCGTCCCGTCACCTCGCCCGCGACTTCGGTCGTATACTCCGCGACCACTTCGCCAAAGGTATTGCGCTGGATTGCCACTTTCTGGCCCGCCTTGACCTTGTCATTCACTTTGACCAGCAGTTCGACGAATCCACCGTGCGTCGACATGACTGAGTGGCCGCTGTTGCCGACGAAGGTCCCGACGTCTCGCCCAGTGCGCCCCAACGGACCCGATACGATGTTGTAGCGCTTGAGCACGTTCATCGTGCCCTCGACGAACGACGGAATCATGTCGAAATCGAAAACGCGCGCAGAACCGATCTCGGGCGTGATTGCGGGAATCCCCACGTTGATGAATGCATTGGCAAGCAGCGTGGGATAGGCGGGGTTGTCGAAGATCTGTTTGATCGGAAAAAGCTCCGCCATGGCTCGCGCCTCCGGCAATTCCATTCTGGCCAGATTGAAGGACGTCAAATCCATGCCGGTCGTAGCCGTATGAAAATCGAGTGCGTAGTCGGTGTTCGGCCTCAACAGCCGGTTGAACAGCAGTCCCGCATGCCTGCTCGGCGCGCTGGCGCCATTCTCGTTGCCCGGCCATTCGCGGTTGATGTCGATGAGGCCGATACCAAGTGCGGAATTGGGCCATCTGCGCTCCATGGCTTCGAGCGCGGGACGCGATACGTCGAGCACTGCCAGCACGGTGCCTGACATCTGCGCGGGATCGAGCTGGCTTATCACGCCGTGGATGGTATGCACGGGGCTCATTTCATCGCCATGCACCCCGCTGATCAGCGCGACGCGCTTGCCCGGCTTCGCACCGTGGACAACGATCACCGACACATACCAGTTCTGCCCCGTCGGCATTTGCACGCCCTGAAAGTAGAACTTGTGTGTCTTGCCGCGCTCGAGGTCGCCGACGTCGAGCGCGCTGATGACTTTCTTTCCCTGGATCACATCGCCGGTATATACCGTCCCCGTCACTTGCCCGCCGGCGGCCGGCGCATTGGCGCCCTGGGCACTTGCGGCCTCGCTTTGCGTGACCAATGCGGATGTTGCGCCGACCAGCGCAACGGCCTTCTTCATGAAGTCGCGACGAGCGACAACATCTTCCGATTCGTCTTGCATGATAGCGAGGTCCTGACGGTGTGAGGGAGATCAGTCAACGGCACCTCACGGGTTTCCGGTTGTCGCGAATGGGATTGCTTTTCCCGCCGGCAACGAATGTCAACCCCACCGGCCATGGGCGCCGCTACATTCGCTGGAGAGGACGACGCCAAATTCCGGCTACGCTGGCGGCCGCCGGGCACTCTGTGGGACGCGTGTCGCCGCCGAGTACGGAGTCTGCAGGTCAGTTCGGAACATCTGCTAACGTCTACTTCGCTTCCGACTACTTACTTCGACCAGGCATCCTGCTCAGCCTTTCGAAGCTCGCGGCCAATACCGCGCCCCCGCCTTTCCGATGTCTAGACGGCGCGTCGACATGCATTTTCCGCCGAAGCGCGAAAGCTTGCTTCCTCCACGCAAAAGTCACAGCAGGCGTTGATCCAGCCGCTGCAAGCACTACCGCCCCCTGTCATACGTGCGCCTTCGTACATTCCTACCTCGCAATCCGGAACCCAGAAGCTATATTTATAGATCTGATGTTCGGCACGCGCACCGCACGCCATGCCGCATCGGCTGAGTCAACGCACCGCGACAATACTCAGGATAGCGAATAAACGTTCCGCAGATAGCGACTGGATTGCGCGTGAGGAGTCAGCGATGTCCAAAACGATAGTCTTTTGCGCAGACGGTACGTGGAACGGCCCCGAAGATCCGGCAGAAAAAGGCGACGGTGTCGCGCCTGACGCCGTGGCAGGTTGTCAGCCGGGACTGACCAACGTATGCAAGCTTTTCGCGTGGCTCGATGGAAACATGCTGCCCGAAGGAACCAACTGGGGTGGCGTCGAGATGGAAAAGTCGCTTGCAGACGCCAACGACAAACCCGTGCAGATCGCGAAATACATTCACGGGGTTGGAAATTCCGCGCAACTGGTCGATAAAGTCGCCGGCGGCGCGTTTGGTGTCGGCGTCGTCGCCCGCATCGCGCGTGGCTACACGTATATTTCGCGCAATTTCGAGCCGGGCGACAGCATCGTGATCGTCGGTTTCAGCCGCGGCGCGTACACCGCTCGAGCCCTTGCGGGACTGATTGCGGGACAGGGTCTGCTTCGGCCGGAGCTCGCCGCCATCGACGATCAGAATCGTTACGACACCGCGGTGGCGGCGTGGTATCGATGGAGACACGGCCACGAAACGACGTTCCAGAAGATTGCAGACGGCGTGATCGAATTCTTGACGATCCATCGCGCCTTCTCGAAACCGAAGCCTTTGGACGCCGACTCGTTTGTGAACGCGAAAGTCACCGCAGTGGCGGTTTGGGATACGGTCGGTTCGCTCGGCATTCCCATCTACTATGAGGGTTCCGCCATCGATCTATTCCGGTTCTGCGATCTGACGCTCAACCCCGACATTGGCCTCGGCGTGCACGCCGTCTCGCTCGACGAGCAACGCAGGCCGTTCGAGCCGACCCTGTGGAATCCCAACCCGAACGTGACGCAAGCGCTCTTTCCAGGCGGTCATTGCGATGTCGGCGGCGGCTATGCCGATCACGGCCTCTCCGACGGCCCCCTGGTCTGGATCGTGGACAGATTGCAGCACACTGACGTGGGATTGAAGTTCGCCCTTCATCCGCCCGTTGCCGTCCAGTCCAATCCCTTGGGGCCGCGCCACCGGGAATGGGTGGCGGATCCTGTCTGGCTGGCCGCGGGAGTGGGGGCGCGGGCCTTTCCGGCAGGCATGGTCGTCAACGACAGCATACGGCTGCGGATGAACGGTCAACCCGAAGATCTTTTTGGGGCCAACGGGCAGCAGCCCAACTACGCACCGGATAACCTGCCCGCACGCTAGGCGCAATGGCTTGCGCAGACCGACCGCTCGAAGTGCGCCCTACACTTCCAGCCATTCCTGGCGGACGCGCGCATCGGCCTTCAACTGCTGCGGCGTCCCCTCGAACACGATCTGGCCGTGCCCCATGACGTACACGCGCTGCGAGATATCGAGCGCGATGGCTTGCTTCTGCTCGACGAGCAGCACCGAAATGCCGCGCGCCTTCAGCGCCTTCAGGTACTCGCCCACCTGCGCGACGACGAGCGGCGCGAGCCCTTCGGTCGGCTCGTCGATGATGATGAGGTCGGGGTCGCCCATGAGCGTGCGGCACAGCGTCAGCATCTGCTGCTCGCCGCCGGACAGCAGGCCCGCGGGCGTATCCTCGCGCTCCTTCAGGCGCGGGAACATCCGGTACATGTCGTCGAACTGCCAGCGCGGCTTCTGGCGCGAGCGGTTGCGCTTTTCGCCGAGCATCAGGTTCTGCCGCACGGTAAGCGTCGGGAAGATATCGCGGTTCTCCGGCACGTAGCCGATGCCCCGGTGCGCGACCTCGAAGGTGCGCAGCCCGCGCACTTCCTCGCCGCGCAGCAGAATCTGCCCCTCGCACCGCACGAGCCCCATGATGGCTTTGGCCAGCGTCGAGCGGCCCACGCCGTTGCGCCCGAGCAAGGCGACGATCTCGCCCTCGCCCACCTGCATCTCGACGCCGTGCAGGATATGGCTCTTGCCGTAGTACGCATGCAGGTCGCGCACCTGGAGCATGGAATTCGCGGTCGCCATCAATGTGCACCTGCGGGTTCGTCCAGCGTGGTGCCCAGATAGGCTTCCTTCACGCGCCGGTTGTTACGGATGGCTTGCGGCGTGTCCGTGGCGATCACCTCGCCGTACACGAGCACCGAGATGCGGTCGGCGAGGCCGAAGACGACGCTCATGTCGTGCTCGACCATCACCAGCGTCTTGCCGACGGTGACCCGGCGAATCAGCTCCACCGCGTGATCCGACTCCGAGCGGCTCATGCCCGCCGTGGGTTCGTCGAGCAGGATGACTTCGGCGCCGCCCGCAATCGTGATGCCGATTTCGAGCGCGCGCTGCTCGGCGTAAGTCAGCAGCCCGGCAAGCGTATCGTGGCGGCCCTGCAGGCCGATCAGCTCGAGGACTTCTTCGGCGCGTTCGCGCGCGTCGCGCAATTGCTCGAGGCGATGCCAGAACGAATACCGGTAGCCGAGCGACCACAACACGGAGCAACGCAAATTTTCGAACACCGAAAGGCGATGAAAAATGTTCGTCACCTGAAAGCTGCGCGAGAGCCCCATACGGTTGATCTTGTACGGCGGCAGCCCGCCGATCTCGACGCCGTTGAGTTTGACCGTGCCGGAACTCGGCGCCATACGCCCCGAAATCAGGTTGAACGTAGTCGACTTGCCTGCGCCGTTGGGACCGATCAGCGCATGACGTTCGCCCGGCGCGATATTGAGGTCGACGCCGCGAATGATCTCGGTGCGCCCGAAATTCTTGCGCACGTCACGCAATTCCAGTGCGGCCGTCATACGTTGCTCCCTGCGATTTCCCGTTGCACGCCATCCCACGCGTCGCGCACGCGCGCGGCCGCGAGGCGTCCCGCCTGCGCGCCCAGCGCCCACAAGACCGCTGCGACGGCCCAGGGCTTCCACGACGCGGCATCGAAGTTCACGCCGAAGAACGCCATGCCCGTGCCGTTGTCGCTATCGATCTGCACCTTGTAGACGAGTTCGACCGTCAGCACGAGCGCAGCGAGCAAGATCAGCCCGGCGCCCAACGCCGCCGCATAGGAAGGCAGCATGCGGTGCAGCTTGCGCGCCGCGATGAGAGGGACCTGCTTCATCAGCAGGCTCGACACGCCGCCCGGCACGTACATCACCACCAGCACGAAGAAGAGGCCGAGGTACAGCAACCATGCCGGCGTGAGATTGGACAACGCGACCGCGAACAGCACGAACAGGATCGAACCGATGATCGGCCCGAAGAAGAACGCCCCGCCGCCAATGAACGTCGCGAGCAGCACGCCGCCGGACTGCGCGGCGCCGACATTCTCCGCGGTCACGATCTCGAAGTCGATCACCGAGAGGCCGCCCGCAATGCCGGCGAAGAACGCCGAGAGGACCATCACGAAAAAGCGCACGCGCTGCGTGTTGTAGCCGACGAATTCCGCACGCTCCGGATTGTCGCGCACGGCGTTGGCGATGCGGCCGAGCGGTGTCTGCGTCCATGCGTACATGGCGATCATCGACACGAGGCACCACACCGCGATCAGGTAGTACACCTGGATCGCCGGGCCGTAGGTGATGCCGAGCACCGCATGGCCAACCGTGCGATTGGTCGGCACGCCGCCTTCGCCGCCAAAAAACCCGGGAAACATGAGCGAACTCGCCGCCACCATCTCGCCGATACCGAGCGTGATCATCGCGAAGGTGGTGCCCGACTTGCGCGTGGTCACGTAGCCGAATGCCACGCCGAACAGCATGCCCCCGAGCCCGCCGACCAGCGGCAGCAGCGAAACGGGCAACGGGAAATGGTTCGCGCCGATCTGGTTGAGCACATGCGCCGCCACGAATGCGCCGAGCCCCGAGTACACCGCGTGCCCGAACGAGAGCATGCCGGTCTGCCCGAGCAGCATGTTGTACGAGAGCGCGAAGATGATCATGATGCCCATTTGCGAAAGCAGCGCGATCGCGAAGCCGCTGGAAAACACGAGCG
This sequence comes from Paraburkholderia sp. CNPSo 3272, assembly GCF_024206495.1. Taxonomy (GTDB): domain Bacteria; phylum Pseudomonadota; class Gammaproteobacteria; order Burkholderiales; family Burkholderiaceae; genus Paraburkholderia. Next base: position 7,576 of record NZ_JAMBPQ010000068.1, read on the forward strand.
GCAGAAACAGCATGATGAGCACCGTGGCGCCCCAGATGATCCAGCGCAGCGAATGCGCGGATTGCAGCCATCCGTGGCGTTGCATGGCCGAACCGGCGCTGGCCTGAATGAGCGGTTTCATCGTTCAGCCCTCCCGCTTGCCGAGCAACCCGCGCGGACGCACGATCATCATGAGCACCATGAGCAGATAAGGCAGAATCGGCGCGACCTGCGAGACCGGCATGCGCCACAGCGACGAGAGCGCCGTGCTGTCCGTGACCCTCATGCCGACGAGTGAGAACAGATCGGAGAGCGAGGCATCGATCGTGACGGCGAAGGTCTGCATGATGCCAATCAGCAGCGAAGCGATGAACGCGCCCGGCAGCGAGCCCATGCCGCCCACCACGGCGATCACGAACACGATGGTGCCCACCGACTCGGCCATCGAGGGCGACGTGACGAACGCGTTGCCGCCGATCACGCCGGCGAGGCCCGCCAGCGCGGCGCCGCCGCCGAACACCAGCATGAACACGCGCTGCACGTTGTGCCCGAGCGCCTCGACCATTTCCGGATGCGTGAGCGACGCCTGAATGACGAGGCCGATGCGCGTGCGCGTCAGTACCAGATACAGCGCCGCGAGCATGGCGATCGAGATGAGCATCATGAAGGCGCGATACTTCGGAAACTCCGACGTGTACACCTTGAACAGCGCCCCGTTAAGTTCAGGCGGAATGGCGTACGGCACCGCGGCCAGCCCCCAGACCAGCTTGACGCCCTCCACAATCAGATACGACAGGCCGAAGGTGAACAGCAATTCCGCCACATGCCCGTACTTGTGCACGGTGCGCAAGCCGAAACGCTCGACGAGCGCGCCGACACACGCCACGAGCACCGGCGCCGCCACGAGCGCCGGCCAGAAACCGATCTTGCTGGCAATGGTGTAGGCAAAGTAGGCCCCGAGCATGTAAAAGCTGGCGTGCGCGAAGTTGAGCACGCCCATCATGCTGAAGATCAAGGTGAGGCCCGAGGAAAGCATGAACAGCAGCAGCCCGTAGCCGATGCCGTTCAACAGAGAGATGGTCAGGAATTCCACTGCCCAATGATCCTTGTGAAGTGTCGTAGCGAGAGCACGTTCAGCCCGGGCGCTTCATCTGGCAAGTGGTCGGCTGCGTTGCCGCGGTCGGCCCGAGCTGGACGTCGGTGCGCCAGCCATAGCCGGTGTTCTCCTGGTCGTACTTTACCGTTTTGCCGTCCGCCTTGGTCCATGTCGCGATCACGAGCGACTGCTGCGCCTGGTGATCGGCGGCGCGCATCGCGACAGGACCGTTCATGCCGTCGACCGTCATGCCCTCCATGGCCTTGGCCACCTTGACGGGATCGGTCGACTTCGTCGCGTTGATCGCCTTGCTCAGCATTTCGATGCCGGCATAGGCCGTCGCCAGGTAATAGTCGTCGTTGTACTTCTTCTTGTAGCCCTCGATGATCTGCCCAACCACCGGCGGGTTGTTCGCCGTGTTCGGACCGAACACGCCCACGTACTTCACGTGGTCGGCGCCGGACGCGCCCATGGCGGTCGGCACGCCGGTCGTGCCCGCGTAATAGGTATAGAAGTTGGCCGTCACACCGGCGTCCTTGCTCGCCTTCACGAGCAATGCGAGGTCGCTGCCCCAGTTGCCCGTGATCACCGTGTCGGCGCCGGACGCCTTGATCTTGGTGGCGTAAGGCGAGAAGTCTTTCACGCGCGCGAGCGGATGAAAATCGTCGCCGACGATCACGATATCCGGGCGCTTGCTCTTCAGGTCCTCGCGCGCCACGCGCGAGACGTCGTGGCCAAACGAGTAGTCCTGATCGATGAGGTAGACCTTCTTGATGTCCTTGTCGCGCGCGAGGAACGTGGTGAGCGCATCCATCTTCATGTCGGCGTTGGCGTCGAAGCGGAAGTGCCAATAGTCGCACTTCGCGTTGGTCATGGCCGGGTCCACCGCCGCGTAGTTCAGGTAGACGATTTCCTTGCCCGGATTGCGCGAGTTGTACTTTGCGACCGCATCCTCCAGCGCGAGGCCGACCGATGAGCCGTTGCCCTGCACGATGTAGCGGATGCCCTGGTCGGCGGCCTGGTTCAGCAGGGTCAGGCTTTCCTGCGGCGACAGCTTGTTGTCGAATCCGACCACCTCGAACTTCGTGCCGTTTGCCCAGTTGTGCTCGTTGGCGTATTCGGCCGTGTATTGCCAGCTATGCAGCTGATTCGTTCCGAGCGACGCCATCAAGCCGGACAGCGGATCGATAAAGGCAATCTTGACCGTCTGCGCTTGCGCGCCCCCTCCTGCCAACGCCGTCGATACCACCGCACCAACCAGCAACGAGCGCAACATCCTCATGGACTGTCTCCTTTGTTTGGGCATTTCTTATCGAGCGTGAATTTTCTGTCCGACCGTGCGATTTTCGCTATATCAACACATTCCTGAGGCTAATGACAGCACTCCAGGGAAATCGCTGAGGCGGGCAGCGCGTCGGGGAACCCCGAGCGGGTGGCGATCACGGAGAGGCGCATCTGCCTGTCGGACAACAGCCGGCAGGCATGGCCGGGCTCGTAGCCCGACGACCCGCCAACGCGGCCTTCGAACCCGCTGGGCGTCGCCAGCTGGGTGGGCGGCAGGTCGGTCAGCCAGTGTCAGACTGCACGCGAGGGTCCCTCGACAAGAGACGGTACAGAACCCAAGGTCGTCAACAATCGGAGCGGCAGTGTACAGTCGTAGGCCTCGATTCCTGCCAACCTCGTGCCAACGACATGGACATTCAGCTGTTGATCATATGCGGGCTTACATTCGTAATCCATGTGATTGCGACGCTGGCGTATGCGGTTCGGATTGCCGGCGTTCGCACACGCCGTATCGCCGTGTCATTCTCCCTATTCGGAATCATCGCCCTGGTTTCCCGGACGGCAAATTCCTTTCAGGGACCATTCATCGCGAAGCGGGTTGAGATGGATATCGCGCATCACCTGGAGCACGGTTTGCTCGGGGACTTTCGGCTCTTTCTGTTAGCCGCCACAGTGGCAAGCACAGTCGGTGCGTTTCTGATTCCCACGTTTCAACGTTATTTCAGCCGCGCTGTCGACCACTTCCAGGCTAATCGTTCGATCCCTCGTCTGCTACTCCATATCTTCAGTCGCGGAGGCGTCAGCTACATTCGGCTTGGAGCGCGGCTCCCGTCCCGACACAACGTCACGCAACTAGCGACTGGGGCAGGCGTTTCCTGGAAAGTGATCGGACTAAACGTGATCGCGATGGCGATCTGGACAGTCGGCGTTTTCGCGTCGCTCTACGCTGGATACCTGAAACCCGATCTGCGCGTTACATGTGCGAATCTGTCATCAGTTATCAATGGTATTGCGACGGTGGTGTTGGCAGTCGTCATCGATCCGCAAGTTTCAGTGATGACTGACGACGTAATCGAAGGCCGGATTTCGGAGAACAGCTTCCGGCGGGCCATTACGACCCTCGCGGGCGCGCGTGTGCTCGGGACGCTGTGCGCTCAGGCGGCGCTCGTTCCAGCGGCATTGGTCATTGTTCGCATCGCCGAGCTTATTTAGCACTGCGTCATTCAATCTAGCCGACCACGCCTTTCATTTTTACGTGGGCATCTGTGACATATCGACGAACATCACTTCCCAGATGTGGCCATCCGGGTCTTCGAAACTGCGGCCGTACATGAAGCTGAGATCCTGCTTGGCGTTGACGTCCGCCTTCCCGCCGTAAGCCCCGGCGGTATCAGTCATATTGTCAACGCTCTCCCGATCTTCTGCGCTTAGCGCCAACATTACCTCACTCTCGTGCCGGGAATCGACGATTGGTTTCCTCGTGAAATGCGCCCATTTTTCGTGCGTCATGAGCATGACGAAGATGGTATCTGACAACACCATGCACGAACTGGTGTCGTCACTGAACTGCGGATTTTTGCTGGCACCGATGGCAGTGTAGAACGCGGTCGCCTTCGACAGATCGCGCACGGGCAGGTTGATAAAGATTTGCGTAGACATGCTATTTTTCCTTTTAGAAGCGGCTACTAAAAGAGAACAAAGACACCGTGCATTGCACAAAGACAACCAGCCAACGCTGACTATTCGAGCCCACCCTGTCGCGTCAAACCTACTGCGACAGTTTGCCGGTTTTGCACTCTCCTGTCGTCGCGCCGCTGCCGGTGCGGCGGACGCAGAGATAGTGCATGATAGGTGGACCATCACTCCAATCGTTTGCCATGATGACTTCCATCATCGAGAATGATCTTCGTAGATTCGATCTCAATCTGCTGCTTGTCTTCCATGCGCTGATGCAAGAACGCCATGTCACACGGGCGGCGGAAAGATTGTTTCTCGGCCAGCCGGCGGTGAGCGGTGCACTGAAACGCCTTCGTGCTGCGTTTGGTGACGAACTGTTCGTACGCGGTCGTTCGGGAATGGATCCAACACCGCGCGCGCTGGAACTCTCAGAGCAGATCGGCGCGCTGCTGATTGGCCTTCATGAGAGCATGCGGGTTGGCCAGGCCTTCGATCCTCGAAGCGCCGTTCGTACGTTTCGAGTAGGTGTTTCTGAGGCGATTGCGGTAACGCTGTTTCCGTTTTTGTTGAAAAGGCTTGCCTCCGAGGCTCCCGGCGTCAACCTGATATCGCTGGATACGGACTGCCACCGCGTCTCCAACATGTTTGAGCGCAATGAGATAGAGATCGCGTTAGGAGTATTTAACGAGTGCGCGCAATGGCAACAGCAGCGCGCTTTGTTGGACTGGCGATATGTCTGCCTCTACAACCCGAAGCTGATACGCACGCGCGGCGAAGCCTTAAGCCTGCGCGAGTTTCTCGCGCATCCACATGCGCTGACCTCGTTCAAGGGCGAGCTTCGAGGATTCATCGACGAACGGCTGGAGGCGCTGGGCAAACAACGTCGCGTGATATTCTCCAACCCCCACTTTGCCACTCAGCCTTTTATCGCGCGCGACAATGCCGTGTTCGTGACGGTGCCTGATTACATCGCCCGCACGTGGAGCCGCAGTCTTGGTCTGCGCATCAGCGCGTTGCCATTCGATACACCAACGCATCGGATTAGCGCATTGTGGAAGACGGCGCAGCAGGGGGACAGCGGCCTGCGCTGGCTAATCGGATTGATCGAGCAGGCGGCCGGAATGAGTTGAGCCATCGAAACATCGGTCCGGTCGATCGACGACGCGTATCTCGCGCGGCAGCTACCCAACTTCCTCTAGGGCACAGTGCGCCGGCCTTCCCGACGGATCATTTCGAAGTCGATTTGGTCGGGCGCGCAACAGCGGCCGACCTGACGCCGCTCGGGCGCGCGCAGATCGGGCTGAGGCCCTGATCTTGCGTCAGTCGGTCTTGTTCAGTGCATTGCGCACCGCGACGGCAAGCTCGTCGTATCGATAGGGCTTGCTAATGAGCGCGACGCCTTCGTCGAGCTTGCCGCCGTGGAAAATCACGTCGCGCGTGTAGCCGGAGGCAAACAGGACCTCGGCGTAATACGGCGGCCCGCTCGCAATACGCGCCAGTTCGCTGCTTCGTACCGTGCCCGGCGTCACGACATCCGTGAACAGCAGGTCGAAACGCTGGCCGCTCTGGATCAGCTTGAGCGCGCTTTCGCCATCCTGCGCGGAGAGCACCTTGTAGCCGAGCTGGGCCAGCATTTCGATCGCGGCGATGCGAACATCGGCATCGTCTTCGACGACGAGAATCGTCTCGCCGCCGCGCTCCTGTCTCGCAACTGTCGGCTTGTAAGCGTCGTATTCCGCTTCCAGGCTGCGCGGGAAATAGAGGTTGACGGTCGTGCCCTGGCCTTCTGCGCTTTCGATGAAAACGTGGCCCGAACTCTGCGCCACGAACCCGTGCACCATGCTCAAGCCCAGTCCCGTTCCCTGGCCCTCGGCCTTCGTGGTGAAGAACGGCTCGAACACGCGCGCTTTCACGTGGTCGGGCATGCCGCTGCCCGTGTCGGAGACTTGCAGGCGCACGTATTCGCCCGCTGGCACGCCATCGCGGCGCGCCAGTTCGTCGTTGCTTGCATCGATGTTCGCGAGACAAACGCCGATGCGCCCCGGTCCGTCTATCGCGTCGCGCGAGTTGATGACCAGATTCAACAGCGCGCTTTCCAGCTGACTTCGGTCTGCACAAATATTCCAGCTCTCCTGCGCAGGCACGATGGCCAGTTCGATCGTCTCCGGCAACGTGCGGTGAAGCATCTCGGCGATGCCTTCGACCAGCCGGAAGGGATTCAGAACTGCCGGCGCGAGCGGTTGCCTGCGTGCGAAGGCCAGCAATTGCGCGGCGAGTTTCGCGCCGCGCGACACCGCGTTGCTAACCGCCGCCACGCGCCGCTCGAGCGCGGCGTTGCCTCGCGTGGAAAGCTCGATGAGCTGCAGGTTGGCGGAAATGACCTGCAAGACGTTGTTGAAGTCGTGGGCCACGCCGCCCGTTAGACTGCCGATCGCCTCCAGCTTTTGGGCCTGACGCAGCCGCTCCTCCATTGCCACGCGCGCCCCCACTTCCTCGGCGACGCGCTGCTCCAGTGTCTGGGTCAGTTGCAGCAGCGCGTCTTCGGCCACCTTGCGCTGCCTTTCCGCCTGCACCTTCGCGGTCGTTTCGAACACGATGGCGATGACGCCCGCCGGCCGCTCGTCGTCTTCGAAAACCGGGCTGTAGCTCAGGTCCAACCAGACGTCTTCGGCATGACCTTCGCGATACAGCACGAGCTGCTTGTCCTGGAAGGCCAGCGTTCCGCCGGCGAGGCATGTATCGACGACATTGCGGTTGAACGCCGCCACCTCTGGCCAGCCGGTTTCGACCGGTTTGCCGAGCAGGAACGGATGCCGGCTGCCCGCGAAAACCGCATAGGCGTCGTTGTAGACCATCGCGCCTTCGTGTCCCCAAAGCATGACGAGCGGAGATGGCGAGGCGAGGAGCATGTTGATCGCGGCGACGAGGCTCGCCGACCACGTTTGTCGTGGGCCGAGCGCCGTTTCGCTCCAGTCGAATGCGGCGATGCGCTCCGCCATCTCGCCCGGCCAGCGAGTCGACGGGCGCTCGATCGGCGGTGGAACTTCCTTGTTCATGACGCGACTCGGCTCCCGGGAGACGCTGCTGGAGATCGGAACTGCGATGCTCGTGGAAATTCGAGGCTGCGCACGAGTCAGACGCTGCGCGCAATTATTGTTCCGGCTCCCGAGGGAGCCGGCAAGACCGTCACAAAGAGCAACCGGCGCCGAAGCGGCACCCCGTCAGACCGGCTTCACAGGCAGGCCAGCAGGTCTTCGAGCTGGACCGGTTTCGCCAGACATTTGTCGAAACCGGCTGCTGCAGCCTTGGCAATGATATCCGGGTCGGCGTATCCCGATAGCAGAACGTACCGGGTATGCGATAGGGCGGGGTCGAGCCGAAGCTGGCTCACCAGGTCGCCGCCGCTCATGTCGGGAAGCTTCCAGTCCACGAGCGCAAGCTCGGGGAGGAACGACCCGGCAACGAGCAAGGCTTCTTGTCCATCGGCGGCGCATCGGGCTTGATGACCTTCGAACTCGAGGAGCGCCGCGAGCGCATCTGCGACATCGCGGTTGTCATCGACTAGCAGGATTCGTTTTGGCATCGGACACAAAAAGCTGGCTGGATAGCGGGTGCGACACAGGCAGAACCCGAACCGAGGTTCGCCTTCGAGTGTACCGGAAATCCGCCAACGGCAAACGCCCGCGCCACCTCACGCCACGGGCCGGGGTCCAGCATGCTCCATTATGCGCAATTCATCGGTGTACTGAGCAATCTGCTTGGCTCAGCGGCAGCGCGGCAGGTACTTAACTCGTTGTTACCAATCTCGCAGCACCGTTGCACCTGTGTCCGGGGGCGGCGCCTACACTCGGAACCGTGCTCATGAAGAACGCACGCAGCGTGCGAAGGAGTGACGATATGAAAAGGACAATTCTCGGCCTGGTCCTGGGCGCAGCGGCGTTGGCGGCTTCGACCGCCGCATTGGCCCACGTGGATGTGGCCGTGGGCGTTGGCGTGCCGGGCGCGGCCTATGCGGCGGCTCCCGTGCAGACCGACTGGCGAGGCGACGACGACTGGCGCGCGCGGCGTTGGCGCGAACACGAATGGCGCGAGCACGAACGTCGTGAGCATGAATGGCGCGAGCGGCAGTGGCGCGAGCACGAATGGCACGACAGGGACCGTTGGAACTACTGATCCGGGTCAGCGCAGGGCGTCCAGCAGCGCCTGGATGGGGTGGCGCAGCTGGCGCCCGCGCAAGCGCTTCACCTGGCAGCGGCACGAATAACCCGTCGCGAGCAGTTCTTGCGCGCCCTGCGTCGCCGTCGATGCCGCATCGACATGCCGCGCCCACGATTGCTCGAAGATCGTCTCCGAGCTCGCGCGATTGCGCGCCTCGTGGCCGTAAGTGCCCGACATGCCGCAGCAGCCGCTGGCCGGCGTCGCGAGCATCAGGCCGGCAGCCGCGAAGACGTCTTTCCACAGGAGCGTGGCAGCGCCCGCGTTGGTGCGCTCGGTGCAATGCGGCAGCAGCCTGAACGAGCCGGACGCGCGCGGCGTTGAGGCGCGCGCGCGCAACGCGCCGATCAGCCATTCCTGCGGCAATAGAACGCCGGGTACGGCTTCGATGCCTTCCACCTTGCGGTACTCCTGGCGGTACACGAGCGTCATCGCCGGGTCGATGCCCACCAGCGGCACACCCGTTCCGGCAAGCGCGGCCAGTTGCGCCGCATTACGCCGCGCGACCCGGCGAAACTGCGGCAGGAAGCCCTGCACATGCAGCGGTTTGCCGTTCGGCAGATACGGCGCGACGAAGACCTTGAACCCCAGCCGCGCGGCGAGTTCCAGAAACGCGGCGGCGACCGGCGTTTCAAAGTAGCGCGTGAACGCATCCTGCACCACGATCACGCTTTGCTCGCGCTCGGCAACGCCGAGCTTCGAGAGGCGTTCGGGCGTTGCAACCTCCGCTTCCGAGCGGCGCAGCACGTCACGCCATGACACCGTGCTCAACAACGGGCTATCGACAACGCCAAGAGCGCGCGCAAGCAGCGACTTGACGGGACCCGCGCCCATCACCGCGTTGTAGACGCGCCTCGCTCCGGGCACCGCCGTTACACGCGGGACGGTGAATTCAAGCGCGCCGATCAAATAGTCGCGCAGCGGCCGCAAGTAGCGCGTGTGATACAGCTCCAGAAAGCGGGCGCGAAACTCGGGCACGCTCACTTTCACGGGGCACTGCCCCACGCACGACTTGCACGAGAGGCAACCCGCCATGGCGTCGTACACCTCATGCGAGAAGTCCTGCTCGCCCTGGCGTTTGCGCAGGCTGTTGAACATGCGCACCGGCAACGCCGCCGCGGCTGGCACGGCCGCGAGATTCGCCCCGGCATCCTGTTGCCGACGCAGCCATTCGCGCATCAGCGAAGCCCGACCCTTCGGCGAATGCACACGCTCGCGCGTGGCCTTCCACGACGGGCACATGGCGTCGTTCGGGTCGAAGTTGTAGCAGGCGCCGTTGCCGTTGCAGTGAACGGCATCGGTATTGGCCTGCCAGACGCGCTCGTCTATGCGCCGGTCCAGTTCGCCGCGCAGCGTCGTCGCGTCGATCTTCAACAGCGCCGCACTTCCCCCCGCCGGCGTGGCGAGCTTGCCGGGATTGAGCTGATTGCGCGCATCGAATGCCGCCTTGAGCCGCTGCAGCGCGGGATACAGAGGCCCGAAATACTCGGGCACATACTCCGAGCGCACGCCCTTGCCATGCTCGCCCCACAGCAAGCCGCCATACTTCATCGTCAAGGCGGTAACGGCATCCGAAATGGGGCGCACGAGTGCGGCCTCGTCGGGATTGCGCATGTCGAGCGCGGGGCGCACGTGAAGCACGCCGGCATCGACGTGGCCGAACATGCCGTAATGCAAACCAAAACCATCGAGCAGCGCCCGAAACTCCGCAATATAGTCGGCGAGATTTTCGGGCGGCACGGCCGTGTCTTCCACGAAGGGCTGCGGGCGGCTCGCCCCGGGGGCGTTGCCCAGCAGGCCCACCGCACGCTTGCGCATCGCATAGACGCGATGGATCGCGGCCTCGCCGTCGGCGATCGTATGTCCCAGGCGCCTGACGCTCGCGTCGGCGCCCAGGTGCTCGACGAACGCCGCCACGCGCGCGCGCAATGCGTGCGCATCGTCGCCGCTGAATTCGACCATGTTGATGCCGCTCGCACCGCCTTCGACGCCTTCGTCGTCGGGGAAATACTCGCCCACGCTTTGCCAGACGCTATCCTCGCGCGCCAGCCGCAGCACCGTCGAGTCCACGGTTTCGATCGAGAGCGGAGTATGGGCCATCAACGCACGCGCGTCGCGCAGGGCATCCATGAAACTCTCATAGCGGATATTGACGAGCGCGGCGTGCTTCGGAACCGGCAGCACGTTCAGCGTCGCCTCGACGATAAAGCCGAGGGTGCCTTCCGAGCCGCACAGCACGCTATTGATGTCGAAGCGCCCCTCGCCGTCGCGCAGATGGGCGAGGTCGTAACCCGTCAGGCAGCGGTTCAGCTGGGGAAAGCGCTCGCGGATCAGGCCGGCTTCGCGCTCGCTGATGTCTCTCGCGATGCGGAACACTTCGCCGACCTTGTCCTTGCGCGCGCAGAGCGCCACGAGTGCGGCCTCGTCGACCGGCGCGCTCGACAGGCGCTCACCGCCGACCAGGACCGTTTCTAGCGCGAGCACGTGGTCGCGCGTTTTCCCGTAAGTGCAACTTCCCTGCCCGCTCGCATCCGTGCTGATCATGCCGCCGATGGTCGCGCGGTTCGAGGTCGACAGCTCTGGCGCGAAAAAGAGTCCGTGCCGCTTCAGTTCGGCATTGAGCTGGTCCTTGACGACACCGGCCTCCACTCTGGCCGTGCGCGCAACGGGATCGATTTCGAGGATCCGGTTCATGTGCCTCGACATGTCGACCACGATGCCTTCGGTCAGCGACTGCCCGTTCGTACCCGTGCCGCCGCCGCGCGCCGCGAGCGCCACGCCGTGGAACGCCTCGCGCCCGAGCAGGCTCGCGAGGCATGCGACGTCCTGCGCGTGGCGTGGAAACACCGCCGCTTGCGGATAGCGCTGGTAGATCGAATTGTCAGTGGCCAGCACCGTGCGCGTCGCGTGAGTCGCGTCCACCTCGCCTTCGAAGCCCGACGCCTCCAATTCATGCAAAAATTGACGGATCAGCGGATGGTTGAATTCGCCGATGGCAAGCGTGGCAATTGTCATATCGTTCTCGAAGTCTCGCTTGGGGCGCACTATTCCGTTTCTGGCAGGGATTGTCGCGCCCCTGGCCGGCACCGGGCAAACGTATATTCGTTGGGTCGATCATGAGGTTTATGAATGAATTTTCGCAAGCTCACGCCTTCCATGTCGCTGCTGCTCGCGTTCGAGGCGTCCGCGCGGCATGAGAGCTTCACGCGTGCCGCCGAGGAGCTGTCGCTCACGCAGAGCGCCGTGAGCCGCCAGGTTCAGGCTCTCGAAGCGATGCTCGACCTTGCGCTCTTCACGCGCGAGGGCAAGCGCATCATCCCGACGGATATCGGCCGCGCGTATATGGCCGAGATCTCGCACGCGCTCACGCTGATTCGAAGCGCGACGCTGCAGGCCCTCACGTCAAACGCGCCGAAAACGCAGCTGCGCGTCGCGACGCTGCCGACGTTCGGCGCCAAGTGGCTGCTGCCGCGCCTGCACCGCTTTTATCAGGCGCACCCCAATTTGCAGATCGATCTCGACTCGCGCATCGAGGCCGCCGATTTTATGACCCAGGACCTCGACGCCGCCATCGTAGTGGGCGACGGCCGCTGGTCTGGGGTGACGGCGCACCGGCTCTATGCGGAAGAACTGGTGCTGGTCGGCAACCCTGCCGCGTTGCCCCTCGCGCGAAAACCGAGGCGCAGGGCCGCCGCGCCGACCATCGAATCCCTTGAAGGGCTAACGCTGCTGCGCGTGCGCAGCTTTCCCGATGCCTGGCGCGAATGGTGCGCGCACTTCGGGTTGCCTCACGACGCGCTGCGGCCGGGCCCGAGTTTCGAACTGACCTCGCATTTGGTCCAGGCAGTCGTGGCCGGTATCGGCGTAGGCCTCGTGCCGCGCATGCTGGTGGAAGACGAATTGAAGGAAAACCGGCTTCTCAGTCCGTTCGAAGCGGTGCCGAGCTCGCGCTCGTATTACCTCGTCTACCCGGAGCGGGTTCAACGCCATCCCGTGCTGGTTGCGTTTCGCGACTGGCTGCTGGAAGAGCTTGCGCAGCAACCGTGACGTCAAGGTTGCATCCGGGCCGCTGCATACGCGTGCCGATGCTGCTGGGCGGACGCTCGGCCGGGCGCACCGCCGACGTTTGCAACGTGCAAGTGAATGAGTTCAGCGGCCGGCCTTCACCGCCGGCACACCGGCCAGCAACGCCGCACCGCTGGCCACCAGCAACGCCGCAAGCAGATAAAGCGCGTTATCCATGCTGCCCGTATGCGTCTTGATGAGCCCGATTGCCCACGGGCTCACAATGCCGCTCGTAATGCCGATACTGCTGATGAGCGCGATGCCCGCAGCGGCGGCCTTGCCCGTTAGATACGCCGAAGGTACCGCCCAGAAGATCGGCAACGCGGCAAAGATCAGCACCGCAGCGATCGAAAGAATCGCCATCATCGCGGCGAAGCTTGCCAGATGCAGCGTGAGCAGCGCCAAGGCAATGCCGCCGCCTACCGTGCACGCCGCGAAATGCCAGCGCCGTTCGCCGCGCCGGTCCGAGCGGCGCGCGATGCACATGAGGCCCACCGCGCCCACCGCATTCGGAATAACGGTGTAGAGGCTGATCGCCAGCACGTCATGCACGCCGAAGTCGCGAATCATGAGCGGCATCCAGAAGTTCAGCGTGAGCGACGCACAGGTCAGCGAAAAGTAGATGAAGGCGAACAAGTACACGCGCGGGTTGCGCAGCGCCGCCCCGAACGAACGCGTGGAATGCGGGTGATCGCCTTCGCCGTCGCGTTGCGCGACGAGGTGAGCTTTTTCCGCATCGGTCAGCCAGCGCGCCTTCTCGGGCCCGTCCACGAGCCAGAACGCGGCCATGAGGCCGAGAACCACGGCCGGCAGCCCTTCGATCAGGAACATCCAGCGCCAGCCGGCAAGTCCTGCCACGCCGGCCAGGTCACGCATGATCCAGCCCGAGATGAGCCCGCCCAGCACGCCCGCCACTGCCACGCCCGCGAAAAAGATCGAGAACACGGCCGCGCGGCGGCGCGCCGGATACCAGTACGTGAGATAGAGCACGATGCCCGGAAAGAAGCCCGCCTCGAACACGCCCAGCAAAAAACGCAGCGCATAGAACTGCGTGGGGCTCGACACGAACATCATGCTAGTCGAGGCAATGCCCCACAGCAGCATGATGCGCATGAACGTGCGGCGCGCGCCGAAGCGCGCGAGCAGCATGTTGCTCGGCACTTCGCACAGCACGTAGCCCACGTAGAACACGGCGGCGCCGAGGCCGTACATCGCGTCGCTGAAGCCGAGGTCGTGCTTCATCTGCAACTGCGCGAAGCCGATGTTGATGCGGTCGAGGAACGAGACGACGTAGCAAACGAACAGGAACGGAATGACGCGCGCGGAGACCTTGCGATAGAGCGCGTCTTCTTGCTGCGAGGAATGCTGCGCGGACGTAGCGTACGCGCGCGCGGCTTCGGACCGGCGGTCCGGGGCAATCGATTGGGGCATTTGCCTGTCTCCAAACATGACTCCGGTTCACCTTGGCGGGCCGGGCAAACCGTCGATGCGCGGCGTCTTGCGCGCCGTGCGCGGCTCGCCTGGAGGCGTGCGGTTCGCGCGTCTCCAGGCAGTGGAGCCGATCATAGGTGGGGCAGCTTCAATTTGTCAATGGCGAATCGTTTCGTTTTACGCTAATTCGGGTTTGTCGTTAGGCAAACCCGTCGACGCTGCATTGACTCACGGTTTCATCACACAAAAGCCGTTTCCACACGCAATGCACTCGCCCCAATAAAAAAGCGGCACACCGCGAGGTGCGCCGCTTCGTCACCGCAGGTGCTTTCGCGGTTTAGTGCTTCAGGAAGTCGATCACCATGCGGTTAAAGGCTTCCGCATGCTCCCATTGCGCCCAGTGGCCGCAACGGTTGAACACGTGCAGTTGCGCGTTCTGCATGCCCGCGAGCAAACGCAGGCCGATATCCATCGGCACGAAGCGGTCGTCGCGGCCCCAGATCACGAGCGTGGGCGCTGCGATTTCGCCAAGGCGCGGGCCGTAGTCGCTGAACTGCTTCGGGAAGGCCGCGAGGCTCTTCACGAAGTTTTCCAGATGGTCGCGACGCGCGAGCATGTTGTCGAGGCGCGTTTGCATCAGCTCGTCGGTGAGCGCGCTCGCGTCGTACACGAACACGTTCATCATGCGCTTGAGGTTCTCGATCGTCGGATCGCGATAGAGACCTTGCAGCAGCTTGATGCCTTCGGTGGGCATCGGCATGAAGCTGCTCGGGCCGCCGGTGCCGCCGCCCATCAGCACGAGCTTGCCCACGCGTTGCGGGTTCGCCAGTGCGAACGCAACAGCGCTATGCCCACCCATCGAATTGCCGAGAATGTGCACGCGCTCGATGTCGAGCACGTCGAGCAGGCCCTTGAGCACGCGGCCGTTCAGGTCCGAGCGCGAGCTCGTGCAGACGATCGGGTCGCTCTTGCTCCAGCCCGGGCAGTCCATCAGGACCACGCGGTAGCCGGCCGCGACGAGCGGCTCGACGTTGCGGTTGAAGTTGGCCCAGCCGCTCGCGCCCGGACCCGAGCCGTGCAGCATCACGACGGTTTCGGCGCCAGCGCCTGCGTCGTTGTAGTGAATCTGGAACTCGACATCGCCGTCCTTCACGCGCGCGAACTTGCTCGTCGAGGCTTCGGTGATTGCTTGTGCCGTATCCGTCATGATGACCATCCTTTAAAACGTATTAACCCATGCGGGAAAGGCGCGTTCCCTTTCCCCTTCAAATTCATGCGCCCTGTGCGCCCAACGCGCTGCGCTGCCTGGATGCACCCACTACGTTGAGCGCGGCAAGCGCCGCGATCACGACGAGCGGAATGCTCGAGCCCACTAGCATCGACGGGCTCTGGCCGAGTGCGAACAGCTGGCCAGCCACGAGCGGCCCGAGAATCGACCCCAGACGCCCCACGGCCACTGCCGCGCCCACACCCGTGCCGCGCACTTCCGTGGGGTACGCATGGCCCGCGAGTGCGTACAGCACCGACTGGCCGCCCACGATAAAGAAGCCGCACAGCAGTCCGCCCACGGCCGTCGAGCTTGCGCCGCCCGCGCTTGCGAGCACGGTGAGCGCCACCACGATGCCGATGTACATGCCGATCACCGTGCCGCGGCGGCCGAAGCGATCCATGATCGTTGCGATCGCAACGGCACCGATGCCGCCGCCGATGTTGAACAGCATCAGCACGAGGTTCGACTGCACGCGCGTGAGACCGCGTGCGAGCACCATCGAAGGCAGCCAGTTCATCAGGAAGTACAGCACGATCAAGGTGCCGAGGTAGCTGATCCACAGCGCAATCGTGGTACGTGCGCGGCCTTCTTGCCAGAGCGCTTGCGTCACGCTCGGCGCGCCTTCCTTCACGACCTTCGAAGCTTGCGCGGCGACGAACTGTTGCGACTCGCGCAGGAACAGGCCAAGCAGCGGCACCATCACGATCGGGCCGAGACCGCCGACATAGAACACGTGACGCCAGCTCGCGTCCGCGGTGCCGAGCATCCCGATGACGGCCGCGATCGCCGCGCCGAACGGCATGCCGCAGTACATCGCGCCCACGGCCGTGCTGCGCTGCTGCTCACCGGCTGCCTCCGAGCACAACGCAATCAGGTTCGGCATGGCCGCGCCGAGACCTAGGCCCGTGAGCAGACGCGCGACGAGCAGGCTCTCGAAACTCCACACCATGGTCGTGGCGAGCGAGAAAAGCCCGAACAGCGCCACCGACCACATGAGCACGCGCTTGCGGCCAAAGCGGTCGGCAAGCCTACCGCCCAGCGCCGCGCCCGGCAGCAGGCCGATCGCGCCTGCGCTGAACGCCCAGCCCATTTGCGCGACGGCGAGATGAAACTCCTTCGCCATGCGCGGCCCGGCTACGCCCGCCGATTGCAGGTCCAACCCTTCGAGCAGCGCAATCGCCAGACACAGGGCGATGGTTGCCTTGCCGCTCGTTCCACTTCCTCCAGCACTACTGTTTCGCGACGTCATAAAAAGTCTCCATATGTATATGAGAGCCGCTCTTACCGGCGGCGATAAGTGGCAACGCCGCGCACGACCCGAAGGCGATGCACGGCGTGCTTGATCAGGACTGCAATGCTTGCTGGCGCTTTTTCAGATCGAGCGCCACGTCGACGATCATGTCTTCCTGGCCGCCCACCATCCGGCGCTTGCCCAGTTCGACGAGAATGTCGACCGTCTTCAGGTCGTACTTCCTCGCGGCCACTTCCGAGTGGCGCAGGAAGCTCGAATACACCCCCGCATAGCCGAGTGCGAGCGTTTCGCGGTCCACGCGAACCGGGCGGTCCTGCAGCGGGCGCACGATGTCGTCGGCAGCATCCATCAGCGTGTAGAGGTCGGTGCCGTGGTTCCAGCCCATGCGCTCCGCCGCACCGATGAACACTTCGAGCGGCGCGTTGCCCGCGCCCGCACCCATCCCGGCGAGCGACGCATCGACGCGGTCGCAGCCTTCTTCCACGGCCACGATCGAGTTCGCCACACCCAGCGAGAGATTGTGGTGCGCGTGCATGCCCGTTTGCGTTTCGGGCTTGAGCACCTGTTTGACGGCACGAAAGCGGTCGCGCACGTCGTTCATCGTGAGCGCGCCGCCCGAATCGACCACATAAATACAGGTCGCGCCGTAGCTTTCCATCTTCTTCGCTTCGACGGCGAGGTTTTCCGGCGTGGTCATGTGGCTCATCATCAGGAAGCCCACCGTATCCATGCCAAGTTCGCGTGCGTATTCGATGTGCTGCTTCGAGATGTCGGCTTCCGTGCAGTGCGTGGCCACACGCACGATGCGCGCGCCCGCGTTGTACGCGGCCTTCAGGTCATGAATCGTGCCGATGCCGGGCAGCAGCAGCGTGGCGATCTGCGCGTGCGTAACCACGTCCGCAACGGCTTCGATCCATTCGAGGTCGCTGTGAGCGCCGAAGCCGTAGTTGAAGCTCGAACCTTGCAGGCCGTCGCCGTGTGCGACCTCGATGCTGTCCACTTTCGCCTTGTCCAGCGCGCGGGCAATGTCCTGCACGTTCTGGATCGAGTACTGATGGCGGATGGCGTGGCTGCCGTCGCGCAGCGTCACGTCGGAGATATAGAGTTTCTTGCTCATGGTCTTATCCCTCCACGCTCAGAAGCGTCTGCGCCATGCGTTCGGCGGTGGCGAGCGCGGCGGAAGTCATGATGTCGAGATTGCCTGCGTAAGCGGGCAGATAATGCGCGGCGCCTTCCACTTCGAGGAACACCGAAGTCTTCAGGCCGCTGAACCTGCCGAGGCCCGG
>NZ_JAMBPQ010000069.1 GCF_024206495.1 Paraburkholderia sp. CNPSo 3272
TGAAGGCGGCGTAGCCCGGCATACGAGTAACCCGCGGAGATGCTAGGCAACGGATCTCATCCGACTTGCGTCAGTAGATAGCGGCAGGCTCATCGGACGGACCACTGTAATGCGGTACCCAACCCGCGGATATCAGCGTGATTCACCGTCGAGATTTACTGCTACGCCGCCCTCAGGAAATTCAGATTGCGTGCAACTCAAACAGGCAAAAACGATCCCGATTGACACGCGGAGTCATATCAGCATCTGTGCTGGCTGTTCACATGGACGAGTACCGAGGCGGCCGCCATAACGAGACTGTCGCAAATACCCCAGTACCTTAGCGGCGTGACTCGTCTGCGGCGGGGTGCCTGAGGGAGCATCGCCGTCCGCCGATTGGAGACAGTTACCGAGATCGCCAACTATTGGCTCGCAGGTTTGCTCGCCGCGGCGTCACTCGCCGCCTTCTGCTTCTTCGCTGCCTCGTGGTGTCCGACGGCACACCCGGCTGCGGCGCCCGCCGTGCCGTGCTTACCCGCGACGTGGCCCGCAACGCCACCGACGGCAGCGCCTTTCATGCAGCCTGCCGCCACCGCTGACGTCGGTGAAATCACTGGAAGCGACATAACAATCGCAAACGTGAGAAGTGTTTTTTTCATGGTGTTCCCGATAGGATTGGTCCGCTGCACAGGACGTCGTGCGGATCCGGTCCATTCGACGAGCGCATCTATCGTGCCTGCGAGGAAGTTTTATCAACTCGGTGATGACTCGGTCGATCGTGCGACACAGCGCGGCCGGGAGGCGACGTTCACCAACGCACTCAGAAAGTCGTTCTTGACTTCTGCCAACAATGCCACGCTCGCGACGACGAGTTGAGTGACCATGGTAAGAGGCAGAGGGGCGTGCGCACATGCCCATAGACCTCTTCATGCGTGGGCCCTTCGGACATATTGTGCGGGACGTGGGTCGCCTGCCAGCGCTCTTTAGCCGATGACTACCCGCGCTGAGTCGGGTTACCGGTTTCACCTGCGCCCGGCAGCGATTAACATCAGTACACTTTCCGTGGGTGAGCCTGACCATGAATGACGCTCAAGACAAGGGCACAACATCTATCAGCTTGGTACGTGAGGCAATTCTCGTGGCAACACAACGCAATCTCGATGTGTCGGCCGTCCTCCAGCACGCTGGAATCGCGGCAGAATTGTTGAATGCGCCGAGAGCGCGCGTGCCGGCGTTGGCCTTTTCGCGCCTGTGGGCCGCTCTGGCCGACTTGATGGACGACGAGTTCTTTGGTCTCGACAGCCACGCATTGCGCCGGGGTAGTTATGCGCTGATGTGTCACGCGGTGCTGCATGCGGACAGTCTGGAACACGCGCTGCGTCGCATGCTGAAGTTCCTGCGTGCCGTTCTCGACGACATTCACGGGGAGTTGCGCTGCGAAGGCGAGCATGCAGTTATCATCCTGCATGACGATGGGCGGACACGCCGGCTCTTTGCCTACGGGACATGGTTCATCCTCGTGCACGGTCTTGCATGCTGGCTCGCACGCAGACGGATTCCACTGATCGAGATGAGATTTCGCGCGTCCGCACCAATCGATGACAGCGACTACCGCATGCGCTTCTGCGAGGATGTGACGTTCTCCGCAGAGGAGACCCTGATCCGCTTCGATCGCAGTTTCCTCGGCCTCAAACTGGCCGGGACGGAAGCGAGCCTGCGTGTATTCCTGGAGAAAGCACCAGCCAATATCCTGGTCAAGTATCGCAATGAATCCAGCACTACGGCCCTGGTCAGGCGCCGACTAAGGAACCAGGCCCCCGACGACTGGCCGGACCTCGACGCGCTATCGCGGTTACTGAATCTATCCGCCGCCACGCTGCAACGCCGCCTGCTGGCCGAAGGCACGAACTACCGGCAACTGAAAGACGAATTGCGCCGTGACATCGCAATCGACTTGTTTTCCAGCAGTTCTCTCACGGTCGCCGAAGTCGCTGCACGGACTGGATTTCAGGAAACCAGTGCTTTTCACAGGGCCTTCAGGAAGTGGACGGGGGCGAGCCCGGGAATGTACCGCCACCGCAGGCCGGACTCCTAACATTAGAACTCGTCATAGCGAAATTGGACCGCTCCGACTTGCTTGTACGTCTGAGCGGTCGAAAGGCTCGATCCGCGTTTCCAAACGAACGTTGCGCGAAAGCATGGCTGCCGAGCCTATGCAAAGCAAAGCCGTGCAACCGATGAATCGCATATAAGCGGGCAGCGCCGAAGCGGCATTCCACTCATCCTCACATGAATTCTCGGGGTGATGGCTGGCTCGCCGCCACACTGACTGGGATAGTCGCATTCCAGCTACCCCTGTTATACGGCACGCGGCTCGACCCGTCGCGCGGAGCTGATCGATGCGGCTCATCCCCGGTTGTAGCAGCTTCTCGGTTCGCAACGGCAAACCGATGCAGGCTGGCCCGATATGGTCGTTCTCTTGACGCCCCGAGAACCGACTTCTCCAACTGGAAATCGGCGGCGTCGCCTGAGAAATCCGCGGGCCGCCCCAGTGGCGCGACGCCGGAAAGCGGGTGTTCGGTGACCTCATCCAGGTTGAAGTCGATGGACATGGATTGTCAGCTGAGTCCGCCTGACACTGGTTACAGCGCGACGGCGACGGTCGATTCCGGCGCCACCACATGGCTCAGTGCAAAACACCTTTCAATGCCGACACCGGAATGAACCGTCTATCTCCTCCTCCCTTGAACTCGTTTGCCGACGTGGCCCGAGCCGTCGATTGGGCGCTCGTCACCCGGCGCAGCGTTCGTGCTTTCCTGCCCACGCCGGTTCCTCGCGAGCAAATCGAGGCGATCCTCGACGTGG
This sequence comes from Paraburkholderia sp. CNPSo 3272, assembly GCF_024206495.1. GTDB lineage: Bacteria > Pseudomonadota > Gammaproteobacteria > Burkholderiales > Burkholderiaceae > Paraburkholderia. The sequence goes on from NZ_JAMBPQ010000069.1 coordinate 2,845, forward strand.
CTCGCTTCAGCGCAACTGGCGTCAACATCCAGCCCTGGCATGTGCATGTCGTGACAGGCGCGATGAAGTCCCGCCTGTCTGCCGCCATCCACGAAATCAATGACGATCCCGGCCGCAGCTCCGGCCTGGACGAGCCCTACGATTACTACCCGCGCGAATGGATTGCACCGTATGTGGATCGGCGGCGTGCTGTCGGTTGGAACCTGTATGGCCTGCTAGGCATCGAGAAGGGCGACAAGGAGCGGATGCACGTCCAGCACGGTCGCAACTACAGCTTCTTTGATGCACCCGTGGGCCTCTTCTTTACGGTTGACCGGGTCATGCGTGAAGGAAGTCTGCTCGACACAGGGATGTTCCTGCAAAGCGTCATGATCGCCGCCCGGGCGCGGGGCCTCGACACCTGCCCGCAGGCGGCTTTCAACAAGTTCCACCGTGCCATCGCCCACGAATTGTCCATTCCCGACAGTCAGATGTTGGTCTGCGGAATGAGTCTGGGTTATGCGGATCACAGCTGCATCGAGAACACTCTGGTAACGGCGCGCAGTCCCGTACGCGATTTCACTACTTTTTATAATGAATGAATGGAGACAAAGTCATGAGTGCAACGGCCTATTCGCGAGGACTTGAGAAGAGCGCGGCGAACCACGTTCCATTGACGCCCTTGACCTTTCTGGATCGAACCGCCGACGTCTATCCGAATCGAACCGCGATCATTCATGGCGACTTCCGGCAGACCTGGGCGAAAACGCGCGAGCGTTGCTATCGCTTCGCCTCGGCGCTCGTTCAATTGGGGATTGAACCGGGCGACACGGTGTCGATCATTGCACCGAACACCCCGGCCATGCTTGAGGCACACTTCGGCGTCCCTCTCTCTGGGGCCGTTCTCAATGCCATTAATTGCCGCCTTGATGCTGAGGGCATTGCATTCATTCTGCGCCACGGAGAATGCAAACTCCTGCTCGTGGACCGGGAATTTGCGCCGCTCGTTGAGAAAGCGTTGCAGTCAGTTCCCAATCCGCCGCGCTTGATAGACATCAACGATCACGAAGCGCCTGACGGTCCCACCATCGGGGAAACTGACTATGAGTCGTTGCTGGCGAGCGGTGATCCGGCATTTGCGGGCCGCCGCCCGGCCGATGAGTGGACTCCGATCGCCTTAAACTACACCTCGGGCACCACTGGCGACCCGAAAGGCGTCGTTCCGAGCCACCGGGGCACATATCTGATGAGCCTCTTGCAGATGACGAACTGGCCGCTCCCCGGTGCGCCGATTTACCTGTGGACGCTCCCCATGTTCCACGCGAACGGCTGGTGCTTCACATGGGCGATTACGGCCGCAGCGGGAACGCACGTCTGTTTGCGCAAGGTGAATGCCGCGAATATTCTTTCGGCCATCGCCGAACACGGTGTCGATCATTTTTGTGCTGCACCGATTGTCCTCGCAGGCATCGCGAACATGCCCAAATCGGAACGGCAGCCGCTGCCGCGTCGTGTGCGGGTCCTTACCGCGGGTTCGCCGGCGCCCGCGGCTGTTCTCGAGGCCGTTGGCGCAATGGGTTTCGACGTCGGCCACGTCTTTGGAATCACCGAGATTGCCGGTACGCCAATCAGCTGTGCATGGCACGACGAGTGGGATACGTTGCCGCCGGAGCAGCAAGGGAAATTGAAAGCGCGGCAAGGTGTACGCGCGGCCGCGTTCGAGAGCATGTCGGTCGCCGATCTTGCGACGCTTGAGCCGGTGCCAGCCGATAGCAAATCTTGCGGGGAGGTTATGGTCCGGGGGAATACGGTAATGATGGGATACTTCAAGAATGCCGACGCAACGGCAAAAGCATTCGCCGGCGGTTGGTTTCATACCGGCGATCTTGCGGTCGTTCACCCGGACGGCTATATCCAGATCACAGACCGCTCGAAGGACGTCATCATCTCGGGGGGAGAAAATATCTCGTCCGTAGAAGTCGAGGAGGTCATCTATCGCATGTCCGGCGTGCTCAACGTGGCCGTCGTCGCTCAGCCGGATGACAAATGGGGCGAGACTCCCTGTGCGTTTGTCGAACTGAGGCCGGACGCCTCCAACATCACGGAGCAGGATGTCATCCTGTTCTGCCGGGAGCGGCTAGCGCATTTCAAATGCCCTCGTCGCGTGATTTTCGGAGAATTGCCCAAGACCGGTACAGGCAAGATCCAGAAGTTTCGTCTCCGGGAGCAAGCGGGCAGCCAGATGGCGATCACGAGGTTGGTGGGTTGAAAAAGCCCGCGCCCTATGTGCCGAACAAGACCCCGTCGCCTTCCAGACCTTCCAGGAGGTGGGGCCGGAGACTCATCGAACCCGTTCGCCACATCATGACCAGAGCAAGAAGCCTGGCGCTCATTCTGGCATGCGTGTTTGCCTCTTCTCAGCAAGGCCACGCGCAATGTGTCGACCTGGTCGCCAGTCTCGACGACGGTCAGTTGATGCAGTCGCGGATTGCGCTGGTCGACCGTGCCACGCCTACCGAACAGATCCGCATCCTCGCCTACATCTTCGAAATCGATCAGACCGGCGGCCTGCTGTTGCGTCATCTGGTCGAGGCTGCGCGCCGAGGCGTGCCGGTCAAGCTGCTGATCGACGGCATCGGCCCCGAGCCGCACTACCCGTTCGAGGACGAGCTCATCGTCGCCCTGCACGAGGTGGCTCCCGGCATTGAACTCCGAATCTTCCATCCACGATCCGATCTCGTCGAGATTTCGCATCGCATGCACGACAAACTGTTCCTGGTTGGCGACACGGCCGTGATCGGCAGTACCTCGATCTGGGATGCGAGCTTCCGCAACTGGCTCAGCGAGCGCGATCTGATGGTGTCGGGCGACTCCGGCGAGGAGGCTTCCTCCCTGCACGCCATGTACCAGCATTTCGCCCTGTTCTGGAATAGCCCGGAAGCGGTTCGCCCCGAGCCGGAAAAATTCCTGAAAGTCGAAAGTCCTTATCTCAACTCGCAGGGTTATGCGACGCTGGATCCGGCGCGCATCCACTATTGGCGCGAATGGCTGCTGGCCCCGCTCGATGCTGAAGCCCAGGCGACAGACCTGGCCGCTACCGATACACCAACTACCTCCGATACGCTCAATGATCCCGCTGCTCCGCCCGCTCCGGGCGCGTATTTTGATCCCGCCTGGATGCCGATCGCCTGCGAGCGCCTGCACTATGTCCACGACTGGCCCGACAAGCGCTCGCCAGGCACGTTGCAGGACATGCTACAAGCATTCGATACGGCGCAGCACGAAATCCTGATCGTCAACCCCTACCTGATCCTGGTGCCGGAACTGCGCGAAGAGCTTGAGCGCAAGCGGCGCGAAGGTGTCCACGTGATCCTGGTGAGCGCCTCGCTGGCGAGCATCACGCAGGAATTCCCCGCAGTCGGGCGCGCCTATGCCGACGATCTGCCCGGCTTGGTGAATGCGGGGATCGAGGTGCGCGAATATTCCGACCGAGAGAACCGCATGATGCACGCCAAGCTGGTCCTCATCGACGGCCATCGATATTATCTCGGGAGTTTCAATTTCGATTCGCTGTCGGCCCGCTTGAATACCGAAAACGGCCTGTGGATAGATATCCCTGAGGACGGGCTCGATCCCTTGCAAGACAGCGTGGCGTACTTCCTGCGCAACTCAAGTCCGGTGAGCGACGCCAATGGCCGCCTTCTGGCGGACCCCAATGCGCGCTGCCGGGCCGCCGGCTGCGGCGGTGCCTGGTGGTGGGTGACGATGCTAATCAGGAACTACCTCTGAGCGCGGCGTTCCCTGTCGCCAAACTACGTGGCCAGTTCGGGTCGCCGTCTGTAAGACATGGAAAATCGCCGGTTCGATAGCCGCGTTGATCAGTGTCGGCGTTCTCATGAAGCTCAAGATCCACTTTTGAGACTTCGCAGGCGATGAAGCAGCCTCCGTATCGGCTGAAGAGTTGCGATCCAACGGTTCAATAGCAAGCAATTCGACTCCATCTACGGCAGCTTCGCTGACAACGTGAAGGAGTCGGTGTCGCGCCCTCAACGAAGGAGACCTTTGCCCGATACGGGACGATCGCGGAGGACGTCGAGGGCGCGACAACCTGCTTCCCGGAAAAGGTGCGGATGGTCGTCTGCCAAACCCCGTTGGTCCGAAGTAGACGGAGAGCCACACCGGCCTCAAACTGGATTTCATCAGCGGCTATAAAGATAAGCTATCCTATCAACACCGTTTGCATTCCTATTTAAACTTGCACCAATAGAACATACCCGCCATGCGTCTCGACGTTCTCGACGTTCTCGACGCTGATAATCGTGCCCCGGCCTTCCGCTTAGCAGTGTCATTCAAAGCCAGGTCACCAAATCTTGAAGGAAATCCGTGAGCGCTCTCTCGGGAGCCTCCTCCTCAGAAACGATCATCTCGATCCCCCAATGGCTCAAGACTTCCTGGGCCACCGGATTCGGACGATTCGCGAAGATGTAGGACTTTTGCGGACGCAAGGGAAGAATGCTCCCGCATATTTGAACGGCGAGAGATGATTTCCAGCTCTCGACCAACACAGGGGCAATGAGCCCGATTCGTCCATGGTTGATAGCGCGATGGCTACCAAGGCGGGATCTGACGCGGCAATCCGCAAGCAGCGGCGTTACCGCAGCAAGGGTCAGTGGCCCCAACGGAACACGCCGGAGCTTGATGGAATAGCGAATGGTGGGCCGGGTGGGGTTCGAACCCACGACGTCCTTTCGGAGGCGGATTATGAGTCCGCTGCCTGCAACCAACACGGCGTCCGGCCCACGAAGCTACGAAGCGTAGCGACAAAGAAACAACGATGACCTGTCAACAAAAAAGCCCGGTCTACCCAAAGGCCGGGCTTTTCGACGACAGGCCGACATACTACACGAAAGCGGGTCCGCCTGGCCATCTTGCACATGGCTTCTGTGCACTAAAACTAACGAATCTCAATTCCCTTCAAGGAACGACTTGAGCTTGTCCGAACGGCTCGGGTGGCGCAGCTTGCGCAGCGCCTTCGCTTCGATCTGGCGAATGCGCTCGCGCGTCACGTCGAACTGCTTGCCCACTTCTTCGAGCGTGTGATCGGTGCTCATCTCGATGCCGAAGCGCATGCGCAGCACCTTCGCCTCGCGCGGCGTAAGCGAGTCGAGCACGTCCTTCACGACATCGCGCATCGAGGCATGCAGCGCGGCGTCGGCAGGCGCCACCGTGTTGTTGTCCTCGATGAAGTCGCCCAGATGCGAATCGTCGTCGTCGCCGATCGGCGTTTCCATGGAGATCGGCTCCTTCGCGATCTTCATGATCTTGCGGATCTTGTCCTCCGGCATTTCCATCTTCTCGGCGAGCGTTGCCGGATCCGGCTCGAGACCGGTTTCCTGCAGGATCTGCCGCGAAATGCGGTTCATCTTGTTGATCGTTTCGATCATGTGAACCGGAATGCGGATCGTGCGCGCCTGGTCCGCGATCGAGCGCGTGATGGCCTGACGGATCCACCACGTCGCGTAGGTCGAGAACTTGTAGCCGCGACGATATTCGAACTTGTCCACCGCCTTCATCAGGCCGATGTTGCCTTCCTGGATCAGGTCGAGGAACTGCAGGCCGCGGTTCGTGTACTTCTTCGCAATCGAGATCACGAGACGCAGGTTTGCTTCGGTCATCTCGCGCTTCGCCTGGCGCGCCTTGAGTTCGCCGGCCGCCATCTGGCGGTTGGTTTCCTTCAGGTCCTTGAGCGGCAGCACCACGCGCGCCTGCAGATCGAGCAGACGCTGCTGCTGCTCGCGAATGGCCGGAATGTTGCGCGAAAGGATGCCGCTATACGCATGGCTCTCGCCGACGATCTTTTCCGACCATTCCAGGTCGGTTTCATTGCCCGGGAAACGCGCGATGAACTCCGAGCGCGGCATGCCGCACTTGTCCACGACCGTGTGAAGAATCTGGCGTTCGACCTGGCGCACTTCGTCCACCTGCGCACGCAGCGTGTCGCACAGACGCTCGACGGTACGCGCCGTGAAGCGGATCGACATCAGCTCGTTCTGGATGGTTTCCTGCGCCTTGAGGTAAGACTTCGACTTGTAGCCTTCCTTCTCGAACGCACGGCGCATCTTGTCGAACCATTCGCTGATGAGCGCGAACTTCTCGAGCGAGGCACGCTTGAGGGCTTCGAGCTGCGCCGCGTTGGCCGTCGCCTGCGCCGCGCCGTCGTCCTCTTCCTCCTCCTCTTCTTCTTCCTCTTGCTCCTCTTCCTCTTCGTCCTCGTTTTCGATCTCTTCCGCTTCCTTGGCGTTGAAGCCGTCGGTGTCCTCGGCGTTGGGATCGATCAGGCCGTCGACGAGCTCGTCCACGCGAATCTCGTCGTTCGCCACGCGCTCGGCCATGGCGAGGATGTCTGCAATGGTGGTCGGGCAGGCGGAGATCGCCATGACCATGTGCTTGAGGCCATCTTCAATGCGCTTGGCGATTTCGATTTCGCCTTCGCGCGTGAGGAGCTCCACCGTGCCCATTTCGCGCATGTACATACGCACCGGGTCGGTCGTGCGGCCAAATTCGGAGTCGACGGTGGAGAGCGCGACTTCCGCTTCCTCTTCCACTTCGTCGTCCGAAGAAGCGTTGGGCGCGTTGTCGTTGAGCAGCAGCGTTTCGGCGTCGGGGGCCTGCTCGTAGACGGCCACGCCCATGTCGTTAAACGTGCTGATGATGCCTTCGATCGCCTCGGTTTCCGTGAAGTTGTCCGGAAGGTGATCGTTGATTTCCGCATAGGTGAGGAAGCCGCGCTCCTTGCCAAGCTTGATTAGCGCACGCAGCTTCGTGCGGCGCTCCTCGAGCTCCTCGACGGTGCCGGGCTGCGACGACGCGAACGCGTCTTTCAGCAGCGCCTTCTCCTTCGCTCGCCGGTCGCGCGCACGGGTGGTCTTTTCGACCTTGCCCGCGGCGGGGGTGCTGTCTTCGCTCTGGTTTGCGTCGTCATCGACGGGTACTTCATTCAGCTTTTTCGTCATGGAGTTCGCCGTACCGGCTAGTGTCTCGACTCGCGGCTGCTGGACAACAGCCTCTTGAACCGTGGATGCTTGAGCCTCGCGCTCTGCCGCATCGTCCTCGACGGCAGGCACTTCCCTTGCACTTCTCGAACCGGACCGCTTCGTTGCCGGCTGCGTAGCGGCTTTCGCCGCACGGACAGGCGCTGCTCGCGCAGCCGAAACAGTCATCGACCTCTTCCGGGTAGCCGGTTTAGAACGGTTGGTGGACCCACTGCCCGACGACCGGGCGGAAGAACTGGCAACCATGGCCTGCGTGACCTTGCTGGTCGGCTCCGTCGAGCCCTTGCCTGTTGCCTTTTTTCCGCCTGTAGTCTTTGCCATTGCCATTCCGCCCCTTGCTGGAAAACTGGACATTCACGGATTACCCCAACCCATTATGCCCACCCGGAAAAAACAAAAACAAACCGCTGAAAACCTGTTATTTTAGCACGCAGGGCAATAATCCCCCCCGCGCGGTCCTTCCCTTACAAACCGAGCTGGCGTTTCATGTCAGCCCGCGTCTGATTCAGCGACATCAATTCGGCAAGTTCCTCAGGCGTATGTCGCGACTGCCGCGAAAGCGCGTCCAGGCGATCGCAACAGGCGTCGTACCGCATTTTCAGGATTGCCGCCGTCAATTCTTCGCTCACGAGCCGCTCCTGCTCGTGGCGCTCCTCCACCGCAGCGCCATCTTCCGGATTTTTCATCAGCAAATCCCGAACGTTTTCATCATAGTCCAGAATTTCGCGAAAAATCTCCTCGAAGGTTGGAGCATTGGCCCCATTTCTCAGCAGGTCCGAAAGGAGCTGAAACTCCGCCGACTCGCCCAGCGCCCGCGCGTGAGTGGTCACTTCCTCGAAGAGCTCGCCGTGGCGCGTCAGTCCAATCAGCGCTTTTTCGGCCTCTTCGTCGAGTCGCAGCACGATGCGCGGGTGCATCACGAGGTTGCGCAGCGCCTTGCGCTCGATACCGGTCACAAGGTGCCGGTCCTTGCGTGCGGGCGCCTGGCGCGCCGCCTGGGCAATCCGGGCGTCGACTTCGCACAGCGCGGCCACTTCCTCGAACGGCACGTCCAGCCGGTCCGCGAACATGTGCATGATCTGCGCCCGCAGGGCGTTCGCCGGCAGCGCCTGCAGTAGCGGCTTCGCGTCGAACAGCGCCCGTGCGCGCCCTTCCGGCTGGTCCAGTTCCTTGTCCGCCAGCACCTCGTTGAGCATGAACTGGGACAGCGGCATGGCCCGCTCGACCTGCTCCGAGAACGCCTCGGCGCCGAATTCGCGCACGTAGCTGTCCGGGTCGTGCTCCTGGGGCAGGAACAGGAAGCGGATCGTGCGGTTGTCGGCCGCATGCGGCAGGCAGGCGTCGAGCGCGCGGCGCGCGGCGCGGCGGCCCGCCGAGTCGCCGTCGAAGCTGAAGATCACCGTGTCGGTCTGACGCATGAGCTTCTGCACGTGGATCGGCGTGCACGCGGTGCCAAGCGTCGCCACGGCGTTCTGGAAACCCAGCTGCGCGAGCGCGACGACATCCATATACCCCTCGACCACCAGAACATAGCGCTGTTCCCGGATCGCGAGGCGCGCCTCGAACAACCCGTACAGTTCGCTGCCCTTGTTAAATAGCGGCGTTTCCGGGGAATTCAAATATTTCGGCTCGCCGCCGTCCAGCACACGGCCGCCAAAGCCGATGACCTGACCCTTCACGTTGCGGATCGGGAACATCACCCGGTCGCGGAAACGGTCGTATCGGCGCGACTGGCCTTGCGCGTCCTGTTTTTCGCTGACGATCACGAGGCCCGCCTCGACCAGCGCATCGTCGCGATAGTTGGTAAACGCAGATTCGAGGTTCTGCCATCCATCGGGCGCGTAGCCGAGGCCGAAGCGCGCGGCGATTTCGCCGGTGAGGCCGCGCTTCTTGAGGTACTGGATGGCGTTAGTCGCGCTGCGCAGCTGCTTGCGGTAGTAGTCGCAGGCAATCTGCATGACGTCGGAAAGCGCGGTGGTGACGGCCTTCGAGGCTGACGGCGCATAGCCGCCCGCAGCGCCAGCGCCAGCGCTACCGCCGCCACCACGCATGGGCGAAGGCTCTTGCGGCACGGTCAGGCCGACCGACTGGGCGAGTTGCTCGACGGCTTCAGGGAACGTCAGTCCCGCGTGCTCCATGAGGAAGCCGATAGCGGTGCCGTGCGCGCCACAGCCGAAGCAGTGATAAAACTGCTTGGTTGGACTAACCGTGAACGAAGGGCTCTTCTCGTTGTGGAACGGACACAAGCCCATGAAGTTTGCGCCGCCCTTCTTGAGCTGCACGTAGCGACCCACCACGTCGACGATATCGACGCGGTTCAGCAGGTCTTGCAGGAACGAATGCGGAATCATCGTAGCGAGCACGCTTGGCAGCCGGGGCTCACGCGGCCCGATTCGTAACAGATGCGTGACATACGCGTGACGTACGAACCTCGCGGCGTCGCCCTTGGGCCGGGCCGGCGCCGCGCGTGAGCCGGTTGCGCTTACTTCGAGAGCGCGGCTTTGACGAGCCCGGAAACGGCCGTCATGTCGGCGCGCCCGGCCAGCTTCGGCTTGAGCACACCCATCACCTTGCCCATGTCCTGCGGGCCGGCTGCGCCCACCTGGGCGACGGCGGCCTGCACTTCGGCGGCGATCTCGGCGTCCGAGAGCTGCGCGGGCATGTAGGCGGTCAGGACGACCAGCTCGGCGGCTTCCTTCTCGACGAGATCGGTGCGGCCCGCGGCCTCGAACTGGCTGATCGAGTCCTTGCGCTGCTTGATCATCTTGTCGATGACGGCCGTGATGCCGGCGTCGTCGAGCGTCACGCGATCGTCGACTTCACGTTGCTTGATAGCGGCGAGCAGCAGACGAATCGTGGCGAGGCGTTCGCTTTCGCGCGCGCGCATCGCGGTTTTCATGTCGTCGTTGATCTGGTCTTTGAGACTCATCACTCACCTGAAATACGTTGGGGTTGCTGGAATGCAAAAACCCGCCTGGAAACGCTTCCAGGCGGGTTGGCGCAAATTCGACATGGTTGCGACCACACCAGAGGACAGCGGCGGCCGCGTTGCGCGATGAAACCAGAGACCGCGGACCCGCTGTCCACGTCGCCGTGACATTGATGCAAGGCCCACGCTGGAACTGCGCGGCCACGCATCACGGCTACGCCGGAATCAGTACAGCTTTTTCGGCAACATCTGGCTGCGCAGACGCTTGAAGTGGCGCTTCACCGCCGCCGCCTTCTTGCGCTTGCGTTCAGCCGTAGGCTTCTCGTAGAACTCGCGCGCGCGAAGCTCGGTCAAGAGACCGTTCTTCTCGATCGTGCGCTTGAAGCGGCGCATGGCAACTTCAAAGGGTTCGTTTTCTTTTACGCGGATGGTCGTCATTTTCCAATAACGGATCGGGGGTAAAGAAAATTGAGTATAGCAGTTCCGGGTTGGGGCATCGCGTGCCGGTTCGGGGGGAAACCCCAATTCCGGCAGCCGCCCCGATCGCCCCCGGAGCCTTCCCCCGCGGGGCTGCGCAGCATCATCAGGCAGCGCCCGGCCCGACCAGCAGCAACGGCACATGCGTGATCTCGATGGCGCGCTGGGCGACGCTGCCGAGCAGCCAGCGCGCGACGCCACGCCGACCCTGCGTTCCCAGCGCGACGAGATCCGCTTGCCAGTCCCCCGCGTCGCGCAACACGGCGTGGGCAACGTCGTCGCGCAGGCGCGCGGTGGCGACGAGCGCCGTTTCATAGGCGCGGCCTGACACGTCGAGCTGCATATGTGCGCTGGCCAGCGCCTTGCGCCCGAGGTCGGCGAGCGCATCTTCCAGCACCGAACCGGGCACCGGGTCGCCGGCCACGCTGCTGCGGTCCACGACATACACCGCGCGCAACGTGGTTTGCGGTTCGGCCAGCCGCAGCGCCGCGTCGATCGCCTGCGCCGAGGCCGGACTGCCGTCCGTCGCCAGCAGGATGCGGGCGAGCGGCGCGTGACCGTTCGCTTCTTCGTACTCCACGGGCACGACCAGCAGCGGACAGGGCGCACAAACCGCGAGCGCACCCGAAACCGAACCGTCGACCCAGCGCTTCATGCGCCCCTGGTGCCGCGTGCCGACGACCAGCATGTCGGCCTGCCAGTCACGCGCCGCGTCGGCGAGCGCAGGCACGACAGCGCCTGCTTCGGCGCAGAGACCGACCACCTGCCCTTCGACCTGCGCAACCTTTCCGTTGAACGCCGACATCGCGTGCTCGAGCGTGCGCTCGGCGTCGTGTAGATATTCGTCGCGCGCCGCGTTGAGCGCGCCCGTCATCCACGCATCGCCCGCGGTGTAACCGCCGCCCGCGTTCCACGCGCCCGGCTGTTCGGCTGCGCAGACGATACGCACCTGGGCTTCGCGCGGCACCACGCGCGACGCGAAACGCAGTGCCTGCGTCGATGCCTTCGAATTGTCCACGGCAATCATGACTCGCCGCAGTGGCGCGCGCATTTGCCCGCTGTGTTGTTGTTCCTCTCGATTCACGTTTCGTACCTTTTCCTCGTGGGTCAGGCATTCAAGCGTGAACCTCGGACGCCGAGCCAACAATGACAGGGGTCAACCGCGAGAGATTCGGCAGGCGTATCGGTCAGAAAATCAGCCTGCACTTACCGCATATTGCGCGGCGGCTTCCCCGGCCGCGACGCCCGAGGCCCAAGCCCACTGGAAGTTGTAGCCGCCAAGCCAGCCTGTCACGTCCACGGCTTCGCCAATGAAATAGAGGCCCGGCACGCGCTGGCTCATGAGCGTCGCCGAGGAAAGCTCGCGTGTGTCCACGCCGCCGCGCGTGACCTCGGCCTTCTTGTAGCCTTCGGTGCCGGTGGGGGTGAGCGTCCACTGGGCGAGCCCTTCGCCGATCTTGCGCAGCGTTTTATCGGGCAGATCGGCAATACGCGCGTCGGCCTTCACCTGATGCGCCTCCAGCCATACATGCGCGAGGCGTGCCGGCACCCACTCGGCGAGCAGGTTGCCGATCTGACGTTTCGTCGCGCCCTTGGCTTCGATCAGCGCCGCCGCCGGATCGTGCCCGGGCAGCAGGTTCACGCGGATCGGCTGGCCGGGCTGCCAGAAGCTCGAAATCTGCAGGACGCCGGGACCGGAAAGGCCGCGATGCGTGAAGAGCAGGTCTTCGTCGAACGCGCCGCCGGTCTTGCGCTCGCCCGTCGCCACGTGAACCTCTAGCGACACGCCCGCGAGCGGCACGTAGGGCGCCCACTCGTCCTGCGCGAACGTGAGCGGCACGAGCGCCGGGCGCGTGTCGATGAGCTTGTGGCCGAACTGCTTCGCGACGCGATACGCGAAGTCGGTTGCGCCGATCTTCGGGATCGACAGGCCGCCCGTCGCGATCACGAGTGCTTTCGCCCGTATCTCGCCCTGCGGCGTGCCTAGCGTGAAGCCGGAGCCGTCGGCGTGGCTGACCGCTTCCACCGGCAGCGGCCGGCGCCAGGCCACCTGGCCCGCGTCGCACTCGGCGCGCAGGACGTCGATGATCGCGTCGCTCGACTGGTCGCAGAAAAGCTGGCCCTTGTGCTTTTCGTGCCAGGTCACGCGATGCTGGCGCAGCAGCGCGAGGAAGTCGCGCGGCGTGTAGCGCGCCAGCGCCGAACGGCAGAAATGCGGGTTGTGTGAGAGATAGTTGGCCGGGCTAGCGTGCAGGTTCGTGAAGTTGCAGCGCCCCCCGCCCGAGATGCGGATTTTTTCCGCGAGGCGCGGCGCGTGGTCGATCAGCGCCACGCGGCGGCCCTGCTGGCCCGCCACCGCCGCGCACATCATGCCGGCCGCCCCTGCGCCGATCACGGCGATGTCGAAAGATTCCATGGCGCGCATTCTACCTGCGCGGCGGCGGCGCTTGTCCACGCGGGGCTTTGCTTGCCGTCCTCAACCGGCTTCGACGCACGCTGCTATACTTTTATGTTCTGTTAATTCTTGATTTAGCGGCGGTTTTTGGCGGCTCGTGCCGCGCAATACCGTTGCCCTGCCTCCCACCATGCTCGTTCTCGGCATAGAAAGCTCCTGCGACGAAACCGGCCTCGCGCTCTACGACAGCGAGCGCGGCCTGCTCGCGCACGCGCTGCATTCGCAGATCGCCATGCACCGCGAGTACGGCGGCGTCGTGCCGGAGCTTGCCTCGCGCGACCATATCCGCCGCGCGCTGCCGCTGCTCGAAGAAGTGCTCGCGAAGAGCGGCGCGGCGAAAAGCGACATCGACGCCATCGCCTTCACGCAAGGCCCCGGCCTCGCCGGCGCGCTGCTCGTGGGCGCGAGCATCGCCAATGCGCTCGCCATGGCCTGGAATCGGCCGACCGTCGGGATTCACCACCTCGAAGGGCACCTGCTTTCGCCGCTGCTGGTCGATGCGCCACCGCCGTTTCCGTTCGTCGCGCTGCTCGTGTCGGGCGGCCATACGCAACTGATGCGCGTGACCGACGTGGGCGTCTACGAAACCCTCGGTGAAACGCTCGACGACGCCGCCGGCGAAGCCTTCGACAAAACGGCCAAGCTACTTGGCCTCGGCTATCCTGGCGGCCCGGAAGTCTCGCGCCTCGCGGAGTTCGGCACGCCAGGCGCGGTCGAACTGCCGCGTCCGATGCTGCATTCGGGCGATCTCGACTTCAGCTTCAGCGGCCTCAAAACGGCTGTGCTCACGCAGGTGAAGAAGCTCGGCACGAATATCTGCGAGCAGGGCAAGGCCGACATCGCGCGCGGCTTCGTCGATGCAGCTGTCGAGGTACTGGCCGCGAAATCGCTCGCCGCGCTCAAGCGCACGAAGATGAAGCGCCTCGTGGTGGCGGGCGGCGTGGGCGCGAACAAGCAGTTGCGCGAGACGCTTTCGGCGGCGGCGCAAAAGCGCGGCTTCGAGGTGTACTACCCGGACCTGGCGCTGTGCACCGACAACGGCGCGATGATCGCGCTCGCGGGTGCGCTGCGCCTCGCGCGCTGGCCCGAACAGGCCACGCGCGATTATGCGTTCACGGTAAAGCCGCGCTGGGATCTGACGTCGCTCGCGCAGCAATAATGCGTTTGCCGCTGCAGAAGTCAGAAAGCCGCCCAAGGGCGGCTTTTTTGTTGACGGCGCAATCAGGCGGTGAGCGTTACGCCGCGCGCTTGTCGTGCTCGATCACGGCGTAGGCGCTGTGATTGTGGATCGACTCGAAGTTTTCGGCTTCGAGCATATAGGCGATCACGCGCGTATCGGCGTTCAGTCGCACGGCGACGTCGCGCACGAGGTCTTCGACGAACTTGGGGTTCTCATACGCGCGCTCGGTCACGAACTTCTCGTCCGGACGTTTGAGCAGGCCCCACAGCTCGCACGACGCTTCTTCTTCTGCGATGCGAACGAGGTCTTCCACCGGCAGATCCCCTTCGAACTCGACATTCATCGTCACGTGCGAGCGCTGATTGTGCGCGCCGTACTGCGAGATCTTCTTCGAGCACGGGCACAGGCTCGTCACGGGCACGAGCACCTTGAGGAACAGGCGCGTTTGTCCGTTGCGCACGTCGCCCGTGAGCGTCACTTCGTAGTCCAGCAGACTTTCCACGCCCGACACCGGCGCCACTTTCTTCACGAAGTACGGGAACGTCACTTCGATACGGCCAGACTGCGATTCGAGCTTCGCGAGCATCGCGGCCAGCATCGCGCGGAACGTGGCAGGTTCCAGCGGCGCCTTGTTCTCTTCGAGCAGCGCGACGAAGCGCGACATGTGCGTGCCCTTCTGGTCGGCCGGCAGATGAACGTCGAGATTCCACGTGCCGACGCTCGGCTGGACGTCGCCCGCGCCTGTCTTCACCGTGAGCGGATGGCGCACGGCCTTCACGCCGACGCGCTGGATCACGATCTGACGGGTATCGACGGAGCTTTGGACGTCCGGCATCACGAAGGCCGGGTTCATCTGATTCATGTTCTTATCCTCAAGCCGCGCCATACGCGGCGCGCAAATAACAAACGCCGGCATGAGCCGGCGTTTGCTGGCGGAAAGCCGGGTAGTAAACCCGTCCGCCAGTTCAAATGTGAATTGGGCTGCCGCGAGGGCGACGCACCAATCAAACTATCGCGATCTCAATCGACCTCAGGCAACGCGCATCACCGACTTGCCGGACACCGCCTTGTCGAGAAAGCGCTCGCGAATCGACTTCGCGATCCCTGCTGCGTCGAGCCCGCAGCCCGCCAGCAGCTTCGCCGGGTCGCCGTGGTCGATGAAGCGGTCGGGGAGGCCCAATTGTAGTACGGGCTTGATAACCCCACTTTCAAGGAGGGCTTCCACGCAGGCCGAACCGGCGCCGCCCATGATGCAGCCTTCCTCGACGGTCACGAGGTAGTCGTGCGTTTCGGCGAGCTGCTTCACGAGGTCCGCGTCGAGCGGCTTTACGAAGCGCATGTTCGCCACGGTGGCGTCCAGTGCCTCGGCGGCCTTGAGCGACGGCGCAACCATCGTGCCGAACGCGAGGATCGCGATCCGGCTGCCTGCCGGCGCGTTGCTCTCGCGGCGGATTTCGCCCTTGCCCACCGGCAGCGCGGCCATCTGCTTGACGGTCGCCACGCCGGTGCCCGCACCGCGCGGGTAGCGCACGGCCGTCGGGCAGTCCTGCTGGAGCGCCGTGTAAAGCATCTGGCGGCATTCGTTTTCGTCCGACGCCGCCATGACCATCATGTTCGGGATGCAGCGCATGAACGCGAGGTCGTACGCGCCCGCGTGCGTTGCGCCATCGGCGCCGACGAGGCCCGCGCGGTCGATCGCGAACACAACGGGCAGGTTCTGCAGCGCCACGTCGTGAATCAGCTGGTCATACGCGCGCTGCAGGAAGGTCGAGTAGATCGCGACCACGGGCTTCAAGCCTTCTGCCGCGATGCCGCCCGCGAACGTGACTGCGTGCTGCTCGGCGATGCCGACGTCGTAGTAGCGGTCCGGGAAGCGCTTTTCGAACTCGACGAGGCCCGAGCCTTCGCGCATGGCAGGCGTAATGCCGATCACGCGCGAATCGAGTTCGGCCGCGTCGCACAGCCATTCGCCGAACACCTGCGTGTAGGTCTTCTTGGCGGGCGTTGTCGACGGCTTGATGCCTTCGGCCGGGTTGAACTTGCCGGGACCGTGATACAGGACCGGGTCGGCTTCGGCGAGCTTGTAGCCCTGGCCTTTCTTCGTCACGACGTGCAGGAATTGCGGGCCGCGCAGTTCCTTGATGTTCTGCAGCGTCGGGATCAGCGAATCCAGATCGTGGCCGTCGATCGGTCCGATGTAGTTGAAGCCGAATTCCTCGAACAGCGTAGCCGGCACGATCATGCCCTTCGCGTGCTCTTCGAGCTTGCGCGCAAGGTCGAGCACCGGCGGCGCATGACGCAGCACGCGCTCCACGCCCGCGCGTGCGGCGGCGTAGAAGCGGCCCGACATGAGGCGCGCGAGATGGCGATTGAGCGCGCCCACGGGCGGCGAAATCGACATGTCGTTGTCGTTGAGGATCACGAGCAGCGGCACGTCGTCTTCCACGCCGCCGTTGTTCAGTGCCTCGAAGGCCATGCCGGCCGTCATCGCGCCGTCGCCGATCACGGCGATGCCCATGGCGTTGTCGCCCTTGAGCTTGCTCGCCACGGCCATGCCGAGCGCCGCCGAAATCGACGTGCTCGAGTGCGCGGTGCCGAACGTGTCGTACGGCGACTCGTCGCGTTTCGGGAAACCCGAAATGCCGCCGAGCTGACGCAGCGTCGACATCTGGTCGCGGCGGCCCGTCAGGATCTTGTGCGGATAGGTCTGATGGCCCACGTCCCAGACGATGCGGTCGCGCGGCGTGTCGAACACGTAGTGCAGCGCGATCGTCAGTTCGACCGTACCGAGGTTGGACGACAGGTGGCCGCCCGTCTGCGAGACGCTCTCGAGAACGAAGGCACGCAGTTCGTCGGCAAGCGGTTGCAACTGGCGGCGATCAAGGCGGCGCAAATCCGCCGGGTCGTCAATGGTTTTCAGCAAGTCGTACATCGTCGTTCCATTGTAGGAAAACTGGCGCTCCCGCACTTTTTCTGCGCATTACTTCCGTTTCATGCGCGTGGGCGGGTTGCGCGGTCAGCTCACCCGGTTCACCACCAGGTCAGCGAGTTCGGCGAGGCGCTGAGCGCGCGCGCCGAACGGTTCGAGCGCCGCGTGCGCGTCGGCGCGCAACTGCTGCGCGAGCGCACGAGAGGCATCAAGACCGATAATCGACACGTAGGTCGGCTTGCCGTCCTTCGCGTCCTTGCCAGCGGTCTTGCCGAGCGTTGCGGAGTCGGCGGTGACGTCGAGAATGTCGTCCACCACCTGGAACGCGAGGCCCACGGCCGCCGCGTATTTGTCGAGCGCGGCGAGGTTTTCCGCCGAAGGCGTCTCGCCCGCCAGCGCGCCCATGCGGACCGCGGCGCGCAAGAGCGCGCCGGTCTTCAGGCGGTGCATCGTTTCGAGCTGCTCGCGGGTAAGCGAATGGCCCACGCTCGCGAGGTCGATGGCCTGGCCGCCGGCCATGCCGATCGAGCCGCTGGCCAGCGCGAGTTCGCGCACGAGCGGTGCCTGGTGCTGGGCACCGAGCGCTTCGGAGGTCAGCGTGATGAAGGCTTGCGACTGCAGCGCATCGCCCACCAGCAGCGCCGTCGGTTCGTCATATTTGACGTGTACGGTGGGTTTGCCGCGACGCATGTCGTCGTCGTCCATGCACGGCATGTCGTCGTGCACGAGCGAGTAGACGTGGATCATTTCGAGCGCGCAGGCCGCCGCGTCGAGCGCTTCCGGCGTGGCGTTCGTGAGTTCGCCCGCGGCGTGGCACAGGAGCGGACGCACCCGCTTGCCGCCGCCCATCACCGCATAACGCATGGCGTCATGCAGCGGCGCCGGCAGCACGTCGGCAGCCGGCAAATAGTGATCGAGCGCGCTTTCGACCCGGTCGAGTACCTGCCGGGTCCATTGGTCAAATGTCATAGATCGTCGTCTCCGCCCGCTGCGGAGTCTGTCGTATTGAGGGGCACGGGCCGCAGCGTCTCACCGTCGAGCACGCGCACCTGTTGTTCAACCTTTTCGAGCTGCTGCTGGCAGAAGCGCACGAGCGCCGCGCCACGGCGGTAGGCTGCAAGCGATTCTTCCAGGCTCAGGCTGCCGCCTTCCATGCGTGCAACGAGCCCGTCGAGCTCCGCAAGCGCCGCCTCGTAGCTCTCGGGCAGGGCCTCGCCCTCGGCCAGCCCGGCTGCGCTTTCGCCCGCGCCAGTACTGTCTTTCGTTGCGGATTTCGCCATGAGTCGTCGCCAGAATGAAACAAGGCGGACATTCTACGGCAAAAGGTTCCTTTCGACCCGCTCCCCGGCTTGTGTACCCTCTCGACCACACGTTCGGGGCCAGTACAAATCGGTTCCAGAAGGCACGATTCCCCGTGCATTTGTCTCACACTTCCTGAATTCCTGCCGTCTTTCCGGTGTAATTTTGGCAAAAATCAGTCACTTAGCTACCCCATGATGGGGTAACCGGGTATAATCGCCGGCTCCCTAAATCGAATCTTCGATGGTTGGGTTGTTCACTGCTTTCACGTCTTCATCGGGAGTGGGAATGTCCAATCTGAGCAATGCATTGCAGCTGAAGTCTATCCACAGCCAGCTGCCAGTCACCGCTTATTTTGACGAAGCGCTACTCAAGCGCGAAATCGACACGCTTTTCCAGAAGGGTCCTCGCTACGTCGGGCACGAACTCATGGTGCCCGAGGCGGGAAACTATTTTGCGTTGCCCGGCGAAAAAGAAGGCCGCGTGCTCGTTCGCAACAAGAGCAATGAAATCGAACTGCTCTCGAACGTGTGCCGCCATCGCCAGGCCATCATGCTAAACGGTCGCGGCACGGCAGACAACATTGTATGTCCGCTGCATCGCTGGACCTATGACCTCAAGGGCGAACTGCTCGGCGCACCGCACTTCGCGGACAAGCCGTGTCTGAACCTGAACAGCTCGCCGCTCCAGAAGTGGAACGGGCTGCTGTTCGAATCCGCGGGCCGCGACGTCGCGCGCGATCTCGCACGCCTTGGGCCGGCGAAACACCTCGACTTTGCGGACTACATGTTCGATCACGTCGAGGTTCACGAGTGCAACTACAACTGGAAGACCTTTATCGAGGTCTATCTGGAAGACTATCACGTCGTGCCGTTCCATCCGGGCCTCGGCAACTTCGTCTCGTGCGACGACCTCCAATGGGAGTTCGGCGAGTGGTATAGCGTGCAGACGGTCGGCGTGCACAAGCACCTCGGCAAGCCCGGCAGCCCGACGTACCGCAAGTGGCACGACGAAGTCCTGCGCTTTCGCAACGGCACGCCGCCCGAGTTCGGCGCGATCTGGATGGTGTACTACCCGAATCTCATGATCGAGTGGTATCCGCACGTGCTCGTGGTCTCGTGGCTGATCCCGCAGGGCACGCAGAAAACGACCAACATCGTCGAGTTCTATTACCCCGAGGAAATCACGCTGTTCGAGCGCGAGTTCGTCGAGGCCGAGCGCGCCGCCTATATGGAAACCGCCGTCGAGGACGACGAGATCGCCGAGCGCATGGACGCGGGCCGCCGGGCGCTGTTCGAGCGAGGCGTTTCCGAGGTCGGCCCGTACCAGAGCCCGATGGAAGACGGCATGCAGCACTTCCACGAGTTCCTGCGCCGCGAGCTGGGATCGCTCTGACGCGCCGCCTGGCGCCTGCATCGTGCAACTCGAACGCATCACGGAAAGACGGGCTTAGGCTTAATGCCGTTCAGTTAAGACCTGAACGGCGTTTTCGTTTTGGGTGTTGTAAACGGTGAGGGAGGCTGTTAACCTGCGTCCCCATGCTTGATGACGCCCTCCATTTTCTCGCTGAAGAACAGGAAACGCCCGACTGGGCTCGCCTGGGCGAGCACTTGCCCTACGAGTGGATCGAGCAGGCGGTGGCCTACACGGGACGGGCGAGTATCCGACAACGCCGCTTGCCCGCGGAGCAGGTGGTTTGGCTGGT
>NZ_JAMBPQ010000070.1 GCF_024206495.1 Paraburkholderia sp. CNPSo 3272
GAGCAACGGCCGGTGGTGAGAAATCTCCTGCAGCGCAGCCTCACCGCCTCGATCGTACAGTTCCTTAAATCGGTAGAAGCTGTCGCGCGAGTAACCCATCACGCGACAGGCCTGGCTGACGTTGCCGAGTTGCCGGGCCAACTCAAGTATGCCGACCTTGGCACGAATTACCTTCTGCTCCTGAGTCATGGCGGACTCCTTGCTGTTCGCGGCGCGCATTGTCGCTACGGGCTACGCCCTCCGCGCCAATGCGCACCAGCATGAGAAACCAACCACTGTCAGATTTAGTCTAGTCCACTGCATCTTCTGCGAGTCAATGTCTGCTTTCGATCGCGAGGCGGTCGCGCATCGAAATGCATCGTCGACAGATCGTGTTCGACGAAAACGTCAGCTTTCTCCGGTTCGCCCTTTAGCAACGACTCGGGCTGCCCACGAATCAGGCATCGAAGGCATTGACCGGGCCAATGAAATCCAACTTCTTGAGGTCTACGCCATTCGTGCGCAAGATCGCGTAAGCCATGGCTACGTGGAAGTAGATGTTCGGAATCACGATCTGCAGCAGATAGTTTTCACCAGTCAGCTTACCCGGCACCCAGGATACTTTTACGATCTGACTGGCGGCGTCAGCGTACCGGTCTACCGCCACGCTTTCAGCAAAGTCGATCGTCTTGCGGATGCGTGCACGTGCTTCATCAAGCGTCTGCTCATTGTCTTCATGTCGCGGCGGCTGCTGTCCTGAAAGCCAGGCGGCTCCGCCCTTCAGATAGTCGCATGCGCTTTGTATCTGATAGAGCAGCCCGCCCATGTCGGGAGCGAGACGGGTCGACAAGAGTACGGCAACGTCGAAGTTCTTCGCAATCGCGAAGCGCTCGGCTTTGTCGAGATAAGTCTCCATTGTTTTTACTGCTTGCACGCATTGCGCGATAGCTTGTGCATACATCTGAATCTCCAGAAATGTTGTTTTCGTCAAGTCATGCTTCGGTACGGCACTTGCGAAGGACTTCCCATACAATATTGCGACCTGATCGCACATGAGCGAACGCATTGGACCGACTAGAAGCCATGGAAATGCTGCTGACCGCCGTGGACAGGGGAAGCCTGTCGGCGGCAGCACGCGAACTGAAAATCCCAGTCAGCACGCTCACTCGCAAGGTAGCGGATCTCGAGGAGTTGCTCGGAACCCGGTTGCTCATCCGAACCACCCGCAAACTGACGTTGACCGACGCGGGCATGTCGTACGTCGCGGCGGCCCGGCGCATTCTCGACCTCGTGCGTGAACAGGAACACGAGGCGACGGGCGAGTTCGCCACAGCCAAAGGTGAACTGGTCGTAACGGCACCCGTGCAGCTTGGGCGTCTGCATGTTTTGCCCGTTATCAATCAGTTCCTCGCGCAGTATCCCGACATCACCGTTCGGCTCCTTCTCTCCGACCGAAACATCGATCTCATCGATTCGCACGCCGATCTCGCCTTGCGGATCGGAGAACTCGCAGATAGCAGCATGATCGCCACGCGCATCGGTTCGTTGCGGCCGATCGTCTGCGCGAGCCCGGCCTTTCTTGCCAGCCATACGCCGCCGCGCGAACCGGGCGATCTCGTCAAATATTCATGCGTCGTCTTCAATAGCCCTTATCTATCGCCGTGGCGCTTCCGCCTTCCCACGACGAGCAAGATTTATGTGCTCGGCGTGAAACCCCGGCTCGAAGTCACGACGCCCGACGCTGCCGTCAGCGCCGCCGTGGACAACGCCGGCATAACCTACGTCTTCGAGCACGATGCCGATGAAGCACTCCGGAACGGGCAACTGGAGATACTCCTGCCGCAGTTCGAGATCGACCCGGTGCCCGTCCATCTGGTTCATGTGTCCAGAAATCTCATGGCCATTAAACTGCGGCATTTCATCGACTTTGCGGCGCCGAAGCTCAGACAATCGCTATCCAGATTCGGCAAGCAGAAGCGGCACTAGCGCGGTGTCGTTGCTTCGTTGCCCTCCAGGCTCACGACTCGTCGCTCTGATCACCGAGCACCCGATCGTTCCGGCTCTCGATCACGTCCCGCGTCGTTTTCTTCGCACCGGGACCGGCGGCGAACCGAACGTCCCGATAGCTCAACGCCTGCCCGTCCGACGTGCGGACTCCGACGGCCTGCACGGGTTTCCCGCTCGCATGGTCCACCAACGTGATGGGCGGCTTGCCGTCCGGCCTTAGCCACCTGTCGCCCCATTGCATGAGCGCGACCAGCACTGGATATAAATCCGCCCCTTTTGCGGTCAATCGGTAACCGAACGTATTGGCGCGTTCTGCGATCGGGAAGCGTTCGAGAATATCCAGCTCGATCAAACGTTCCAGCCGCGCCGCGAGGACATTGCGGGCGATACCCAGCCCGCTCTGAAATTCGTCGAAGCGCCTGCTGCCTTGCGTGCACTCGCGAACGATCAGAAGCGTCCACCACTCGCCCACCTCGTCGAGGGCGCGAGCGATCGAACAGTCCATTCCATCGAAGCGTTTTCTATACATGATGGAACGTATCGTAGCCCAGGTTTCGTCACGCAACTTAACCAGATTGCGGGGAACAGTTCCCCGGTTTCGGCCAGTAGTGTGACGCAACCGTGTGGCCTATAGTTGCGTCACGAAACTTAGCCGGTAGTCGTTCACGGGGAGGTCTCCCGCGATCACGGCCTGGTTCTGGACTAACCCGCTTTCTTCATACGAGAAAGCAAAGGTTGATCATCCAACGGGCGAGCTGGACATGACTCTAGGTCGTACAGCCTGTCAACATACTTAGGAATGCCATGAATAACCGTATTGATCAGGCCGAGGTGGGGGTCGCGACTCCAGCCAACCCGGAGACGTCCGGCTCCGTTCGATGGGTCGGCAAAGGTGTTGCAGCCGCTGTGATCGTCGCCGTGGCGGCGACGGCGGCTCACATGCACTGGTCGAGTGCAGCCCCTGTTGCCGCACCGCCGCCTCCGTCGGTTGCCATTAGCGCGCCATTGCAGCGCGACATCGAAGGCCGGCTCGGGTTCCTCGGCCAGTTCTCTGCCGTGAACCGTGTCGAATTGCGCGCTCAGGTCGGGGGCACGCTCACGCAGATCAATTTCAAGGATGGCGACATCGTGCATAAAGGCGACGTGCTCTTCGAGATCGACCCGGAACCGTATCAGATCAAGTTGAGCCAGGCGACGGCGGGATTCGAATCCGCGAATGCCCGGCTGGCGCTCGCCACGCGAGAGCTTGCCCGCGCGCAGGAACTGCAGCGCTCGGAGGCGGGAACGGTCGAGAACGTCGACCAGAAGGTCGCGGAACAACGCGCTGCTCAAGCGGCTGTCGACAACGCCAATGCTCTGGTTCGCGACGCCAGGTTCGACCTGGATCGCTGCAAGATTACTGCACCCTTCACCGGCCGCATCGGTACACACCTCGTTTCGACGGGCAATCTGGTATCCGGCAGCCGCGCCGGCAGCGGCCCCACGACGCTGCTTGCGACGATCGTTTCGTTGGACCCGATCTATCTGGATTTCGACATCAGCGAAAACGACTACGCCGCTTTCCAGCACTCGCGTGAAAACCGCAAAGGACCGTTGGCAGACGCAGTGAATATTTCGCCGACAGGCGACAGTGGATATGTACGCACAGGCACGCTCAACTTTATCGACAACACGCTCGACCGTTCGAGCGGAACCATCCATGCGCGCGCAACCATCCCCAATAGCGACCTGTCGTTGACGCCCGGTGGCTTCGCGCGCCTGCGGCTGGCAACGACTGCACCGCGACCGGCCCTGCTCGTCCCCGATGCCGCCGTTCTCCAGGATCAAACCGACCACATGGTGTACGTCGTGGGAGACGACAACGTGGCCACGCCCAGAACGGTCGAGGTTGGCGAGCTTCGCGGCGGACTGCGAGTCATCCGATCTGGACTCGCCCCGACTGACCGCATCGTGATCGACGGTATTCCGTCGGTGCGCCCCGGTTCGAAGATTTCGCCGCACGCGGGGGTGATCCTGTTCTCGGCGGAACACGGCGACGAAGGAGCCAAATCATGAAACTGACTCACTTTTTTATCGAGCACCCGCGCTTTGCGGCGGTGCTCAACATATTCGCTTTGCTCATCGGCCTGGCAACCATGATGAAGCTGCCGGTGGCCCAGTATCCGAACATCGTTCCCACGACCATTCAGATCACGACCTCGTATCCCGGCGCGTCGGCGGATACGATTGCGCGCACGGTTGCAACGCCGCTCGAGCAGTCCGTCAATGGCGTCGAGAACATGGATTACATCTCGAGCCAATCGACCAGCAATGGTCAGTTGACGATCACCGTGATCTTCAAGGTCGGCACGGACCCGAACACCGCGCTCTTGCTGACACGCAGCCGTGTGGAAGACACGCTGTCGCGCCTGCCCGCCGAAGTGCAATTGCAGGGCGTGCAGGTGAAAAAGACTATCCAGGCGCTGCTGCTCGGCGTTCATGTCTATTCGCCCGATGGCTCCCGCAGTCCCGAATACCTGTCGAACTACATGCTCAAGGTTCGCGATCAGATCGCGCGTTTGCCGGGCGTGTCGGACTTTCAGTTGTTCGGCGAACGGCAGTACGCGATGCGCATCTGGATCGATCCGGACAAGGCCGCGTCGTACAACATCAGCGCGAATGAAATACTGGCAGCGCTTCGCGCGCAGAACGCCGCCGTCTCGGCAGGTGTGCTCAACCAGCCGCCTGTATCGAACAATGGCACAGGTGCCTATCAGATCAATATCGACGCGCTTGGCCGTCTGACGACACCCGAACAGTTTGGCGACGTCGTCGTCAAGTCCGATGCGCAGGGACGTGTGACGCGCATTCGCGATATCGGCCGTGTCGAGCTTGGCTCGGTGGACTACGGCTCCAAGGCTTACGCTGACAGGTATGCCGCCACGCCATGGTTCGTCATTGCCACGCCCGATGCAAACGTGGTGCAGGTCGAGCGCGACGTGTGGGCCAAAATGGCCGAGCTGAAGAAGAGCTTCCCGCCCGGCGTCGACTACATCAAGATCTACGACCCGACTACCTTCGTTTCCCAGTCGATCGAAGAGGTCGCGAAAACCATCGGCATTGCGATTCTGCTGGTGGTTGGTGTCGTGTATCTGTTCCTGCAGAACTGGCGCGCCACGATCATCCCGGTTGTCGCGATTCCGGTGTCGCTGGTCGGTACGTTCGCGATCCTTTCGCTGTTCGGCGCGTCCATCAATAACCTTTCGTTGTTCGGACTCGTTCTGGCCGTCGGGATTGTCGTGGACGATGCGATCGTCGTGGTCGAGAACGTCGAACGGAACATGGCGCTCGGCATGTCGCCGAAAGAAGCCGCTCATCGGACGATGAACGAGGTTTCGACGGCCATTATCGCCATCGCCCTCACATTGTGTGCGGTGTTTGGGCCCACTGCGTTAATGTCCGGCATCTCGGGGCTGTTCTTCAAGCAGTTCGCGATTACGATCGCCGCGTCCACCGTCATTTCGTGCTTCGTCTCGCTGACGCTGAGCCCGGCTCTGTGTGCGGTGCTGCTCAAGCCGCACGAGATGGAAAAGTCCCACGGCGGATCGACCGCGCTGGGGCGCCTCCATCACGCGATTTTCGGCCGGTTCAATGCGTCGTTCGAATGGCTGTCGTCGCGCTACGGAAAGATGACGGGCCGCGCCGTTCGCGCGACCACCGTGATGCTGATCGTCTACGCGGGCCTGATTGGAGCAACTGCGTTGCAGATGTCGAGAATGCCGACCGGCTTCATTCCGGAACAGGACATCGGCTATCAGGCGGTAATTGCGTTCCTTCCTCCGGGCGCCAGTCTCGAACGCACCGACAAGGTGATTCGTGAAATCAACGACATCGTGCTCGATACGCCCGGACTCAAGGGCGTAACACACACGTCCCCTGTGTCGGGCCTCGACGTCACGACGGGCACGATTGCGCCCAACGTCGGCACGCTTTTCTACGGGCTGCCTTCGCTGTATGGCAAGCATGTCCCCGGCGTCAATGCGGCGTCGATGCTGGTCGAACTCCGCAAGCGTGTCGCGGGTGTAAAGGACGCGGTGGTCGTCGTGATCAATCCGCCGCCCGTGCAAGGGCTGGGCGCGGCAGGCGGCTTCAAGCTGATGCTGGAAGACCGTGGCGGACTCGGCCCGCAGGCGCTCGCCGACGCGTCACGTGCGCTCGTGGCGGCAGCCAACAAGGACAAGGTATTCGGTGGTGTCTTCACGCTTTACAACGCGGGCGCGCCGTCAGTCTATGCGGACATCGACCGCCTGAAGGCGGAAAAGATCGGGCTCACGCCCACCGATGTGTTCTCCACGATGGATCTCTACCTTGGCTCGCAGTACGTGAACGACTTCAACTTCATGGGCCGCACGTACCAGGTACGCGTTCAGGGCGATGAAGCATTCCGCCGGACACCAGAAGACATCGGACGGCTCAAGGTGCGCAATTCGACGGGTGACATGGTGCCGATCAGCAGCGTAGCGACGTTCAAAAACACGACCCAGCCGTATCGCGTGCCGCGCTACAACATGTATCCCGCAGCGGAAATCATGGGTGCAGCCGGTCCCGGATATTCGTCGGGCGACGCCATCCAGCACATGGAAAAACTCGCAGCGCAGGTGCTTCCGAACGGCATCACATACGAATGGACCGATCTCGCTCACCAGCAGAAAGAGCAGACCATGTCGCCGCTCGTGATCTTTGCTGCCTCGGCACTGTTCGTGTTCCTCGTGCTTGCTGCGCAGTATGAAAGCTGGAAGACGCCTCTCGCGATCGTGCTAATCGTGCCGATGTGTCTGTTCGCCGCAGCGATCGGTCTGAACGTGCGCGGCATGCCGATCGACATTCTTGCGCAGATTGGGTTTGTGGTGCTCGTTGGACTGGCCGCGAAGAACGCCATTCTGATCGTCGAGTTCGCAAGACAACGGCAGGACGAAGACGGCGTCGATGCCGAAGACGCTGCCACCCATGCGGCACATGTGCGGTTGCGGCCCATCCTGATGACGTCATTCGCCTTTATCGCGGGTGTGGCGCCCCTCGCCATTGCGAGCGGCGCCGGCTCAGAAATGCGGCAATCACTTGGCACGACGGTGTTCTTCGGGATGCTCGGCGTGACGCTGTTCGGGCTGGCATTCACCCCGGCGTTTTACGCCTTCGTTCGCAAGCTCGGCATCAAGGGCGCGCTTGCCGTGCGGCAACTCGGTAGTGGAGAAGTGAAATGAACGGCTTCGTATCCAGAACTTCGAAAGCGATCGCAGGTAGTCTGATCGTCAGCGCCTTGCTTGCGGCCTGCGCCGTCGGCCCGGACTATGTTGCGCCCGACACGCAGATGGCGCCGTTTCACAACGCTAAGGTCGTCGCGGACCGGCAAACGACGTTGCCGGCCCCGAGTCTCGATAGCTGGTGGACCGGGTTCAACGACCCCGAACTGGTCAAGGTGGTACAACGGGCGCTGGATCAAAACCTGAGTCTCCAGGCTGCGATCGCACGGGTTGCACAGTCGCGCGCGGCGGCCCAGGCGGCTGGCGCCCGCCTGCTTCCGACGGTCGATGCCAATGCGTCGTACACGGCAGTGCACCAGAGCACGCAGAGTCCTCTTGGCACGATAGCAAGCGCGTTTCCCAACTACAGCCGCGACCAGAAGGAATATGTCGCCGGTGCGACGGCAAGTTGGGAAATCGATCTGGCCGGCGGTCTGCGGCGTGCACACGCGGCCGCCACCGACGAAGAGCAGGCCGCCGAGGCCGCTCAACTCGGCACGCGCGTGACGGTTGCTGCCGATGCTGCCGACGCATATCTGCAAATCAGAGGGCTGCAGGCGCGGCTGGCCGTCACGCAGGACCAGGTGGATACTGATGCGCGCCTGCTGGAACTCGTGAAAGCGCGCAAGCAGGCCGGTGCATCGGACGAACGCGAAGTGGCGCAGGCTGAAGCCTTGCTGCGTCAGGCACGCGCCACCGTTCCGAGCTTGCGCGTGTCGCTCGAAGCGCAATTGAACCGGCTCGATGTGCTGATGGGCGTCCAGCCGGGGACCTATGCGGCAGAACTCGGCACGAATGCGGGCGTCATTCCGGACGTGCCTGCCATCGGCAGCGCGGATCAGCCCGTCGACGTCTTGCGGCGCCGCCCTGACATCATTGCTGCCGAACGCCACCTGGCGGCGTCCAACGAAGCGATCGGCGCCGCACTTGCCGATTACTACCCGAAGATTTCCCTCGCTGGCGCACTGGGATTCGACAGTATCTCAGCCAGCCACTTCCTGAGCGCGAAGTCGTTCCAGCCAATCGGGACAGGTGCGCTGCAATGGCGTCTATTCGATTTTGGCAAGGTAGATGCCGAGGTCAAGAGTGCGCGCGGATCGTATGCGGAGGCATTGGCGCAGTATCGGGAGGCTGCTCTCAAAGCGACCGAAGACGTCGAAGACGCGTTGATGACGCTCTCGCAAACCGAGATTCGTGCGCAGGAAATCCAACAGGAAGTCGCCGCATTGACGAAGGCGCGCGACCTTTCAGAGAAAGCGTATCGCGCGGGATCGATCACGCTCACTGACGTGCTCGACGCCGACCGGCAACTTCTCGTGTCACGCGACGATCTCGATGCAACGAGGGCCGACGCCGCCCGCGCCGCAGTTAGAACGTTCCGTTCGCTTGGCGGGGGATGGGACGCTCCGCATCAGCAGGTCGCGCGGACAAACTGACTCCGAAGCACGACTTAACTGGTTTATGGGGAACAGCTTCCTGCTTTCGACTCGTAGTGCGATGCAGTCGGGTTCCCTATAGTTTCGTCACGAGACTTAATTCGCAATCTTTCTGGAGAGGCCGACATGGATCGCCGCCTTCTAACACTCTCACTCGGTATGTTCGCGTTGGGCACCGACAGCTTCGTCTTCGCTGGCATCCTGCCTGAAATCGCGCATTCGTTTGGCGTCAGCATCGGCGCTGCGGGCCAGCTGATCAGCGTCTACGCGCTGAGCTATGCCCTGCTCGGTCCGACCCTCGCAGCGCTTGCTGCGAACGTTGCACGCAAGCGTCTGCTGCTCAGCGGCATCGGATTGTTTGTCATCGCCAATCTCGGCACCATCGTGGCGCCGAATCTCGCCATCGCGTTGGCCACCCGCGCTTTCGCAGGTCTTGGTGCAGCGATGTTTTCTCCGACTGCCAGCGGAACGGGCGCGTCACTGGTGCCGCCGGAGCGTCGCGGGTACGCGTTGTCCATCATCGTGGCGGGGTTAACAACCGCTACCGCGCTGGGCTCGCCCATCGGTGCCGTGATCGGCGGGCTCGCGAGCTGGCACTGGACGCTGGTGCTCGTTGCCGCACTTGGCGCAGCCGCGTTCGCCGGCATTCTTGCGTTCCTGCCTGACGTACCGTTGCCGCCCGCCATTTCGCTGCGCGAACGCCTATCTCCCCTCACCGATTCCCGCGTCGGACTTACGCTCACGACGACTGTGCTTGCACAGATCGGCACGTTCATCATCTTTAGCTACTTCTCGGTTGTGTTCGATCGTGCGATCGGCCACAGCGCCCTGGTACTGGGTGGATTGCTTGTTCTATGGGGACTGGCAGGAACCTTCTCGAATCTGCTGACTGGACGGATCCTCGACAAGATCGGTTCGCACAAAGTGGTTCTGATCAAACTCTCCATCGTGGCAATCGTCATCCTCACCATGCCGATCACTGGCGCACATCTTTGGAGTGCAGCGATTGCGGTGACGATCTGGGGCGCCTGTGCATGGGGTGTGCTGGTGCCACAACAGTTCCGCCTCGCAAGCCTGAATCCTCCGATGACGGCTGTACTGGTCGGTCTCAACACTTCAGTGACTTATGTGGGTGTGTCCATTGCTGGCGCTCTCGGTGCTGCTGTGATCCCGGTCATCGGCAGCCATAACCTTGGCTACCTCTCCAGCATTCCCGTGGTCATCGCGATCCTTGTCTCTTGGCTCGCGACGCGCCGCATCGCATCGTTTGCAAAAACAGCAAAATGCGCCGTAGCGGCTTGAGTTTTCATTTCCATTCGAGGAAAAAGCAATGTCTAACGTAAATACATTTCGTCGGTTGCACGACAATTCGGTCCCGCTCCGCTTGCCGAACGCGTGGGACGCCGGAAGTGCACGTCTCATTGAATCGCTGGGTGCACCCGCCATCGCCACGACAAGCGCCGGCTTTGCGTGGGCATTGGGCTATCCGGACGGCCGCGTACTGCCTTTCGATGAGGTCGTCGCTTCTGTTCGGCGTATCGTCCGCGTGCTGAATGTGCCTTTGTCGATCGATATCGAGAATGGCTATTCCGACGACCCAAAGACCGTTGCGGACCATGTCATGCAACTGGTGGATCTCGGCATCGCCGGCATCAATATCGAAGACGGCTCAGACCCTGCATCGCTTCTCGCCCTGAAGATCGAGGCGATCAAGAATGCGCTGGTGAGGTCGGGTTCGGATCTCTTCGTCAACGCACGCTCCGACGTCTTTCTTGCGGGCCTCGCTGAAAAGTCGAAGCAGCCGCAAGAGTCGATTGCTCGCGACAATCTATATGCATCGGCCGGTGCGGATGGACTTTTCCTGCCGGCCCTCGTGCAGTCATCCGAAATCGAAACGATTGCGGGCGCAACGCGTCTGCCTCTTAACGTCATGGCCGTGCCAGGACTCGCCGATGCAGCGACGCTCGGCAAGCTTGGCGTGCGCCGGTTGAGCGCGGGCAGCGGCATCTCGCAGGTCGTGCTCGGCAAGGCGAAGGCCCTCGCGCAGAACTTTCTGAACGACGGCCGTTCCGAAACGCTCGCTAGCGATCCGTTGCCGTACTCCGAAATCCAGAACCTTTTCGTCGGAGTGATCAAGCGATGAGCGAGAGACGTATCGGGAAGGTTCGATCGTCGACGTCCGCTCGAACTTCTTTCACTACGGAACGCACAAGCAACTGGTTGCCAGTTTCGTGGCTGTGCGGCATTGCAGGATACCTGCGGTACTCACGAACCTGCGAAGCAGGATGGATAGTTGCGGTAAACGGCGGTTATTGGGTTGTTCAACTGGATATTTCACTCAGGAAAGCGAGTGGATTCGTCGTGACTATTCATGACGCTCTGCGCCATTGATGAACTGCGTGTCCCTGCTATGGCGCTCAGCAGTAGTGGCGCAGGGTGATCATCGTATAGGCAAGCGTCTTGAAGGCGTAGTGCACGCCACTGATGCGTTTGAAGCGCAGCAGCAGACGGTGAGATTTATCTTCCCAGGAGAACACGCGCTCAATGGTGCGAAAGCGTTCTTCAAAGATCGCCGGATCGAAGCATCGCTTACGACAGTGCTTTGTGCTTTCGCGTCCACGCGGCTTCTCTGATGCATGGGAACCATGCCGCGATTGAAAATCGCCTTGCGGTTGGCCCGCCAGTCGTAGACGCCGTCCAGACTAACGATCGCGCCTTGCAGGTCCATGCCGATGGCGCGCGCTCCTGGCTGAGCTGGGGGAGCGCCTCGCACAGCAGGGGCGATACGCTGCGCCCTGCAAGGCTAAAGGCATTCACCGCTTATCCGAAAAATCTGTCGCCCAAAAGCGGCCTGTCATTGAGGCTTCAGATCCTGTGCCCTACTACACCCCGAAAGTTAAAAAACCGCGACGCGCTATGCATGAAACTATGCGCGCTGGTCTGAGGTAACGCTATGCCCACTGGCACGAAGGTAGTCGCATTTCTGGTTGGATCACCCGCTGATCTGATCAACTTGGTTTCCATTTCTACGGTCTTCTCCTACCCGCGAGTTGATGGGAAGTCTGTGTACGCGACCAAGATCCTCTGGACTCAACCGACCAAAGTCGTCCAGGGTTCAGGTGGAATCACGCTTGCTGACTGCATCCCCTACTCGGATTACACAGGTCCAATTGACACACTTGTGGTCGTCGGAGGTCTCAGTGCATTTGCTGAGGTTTCGCCGGACTTGATTCAATGGATGCGTAGACGTGCACCCCAAACACGCCGTCTCGTTTCTGTCTGTACCGGGGCGTTTGTTTTGGCTCCCACAGGCCTACTTGACGGGAAGCGTGTGACTACCCATTGGCATCACGCAGCAAAGCTTGCCCAGCTTTTCCCGAAACTGAAAGTCGATAAGGACAAGATTTTTCACAAAGACGGGAAAGTCTATTCAACGGCCGGGGTAACGGCAGGGATAGATTTAGCACTCTCTATCGTTGAAGAAGATCTCGGACGCCAACAGGTTGCTGCAATCGCTCATACGATGGTTCTCTACGTCCGCCGCCGTAGTCATGAATCGCAGTACAGCACGCTTCTTGCCCAACAGGCTGACGTCAGCGGTACACGTCTTCGCGACCTGCCCGCATGGGCACAATCACGCCTAACGCAAAAACTGGATGTCAACACGATGGCAAAGGCGGTCGCCATGACACCACGAACGTTCGCTCGCCAGTTTGCGTTGCACTTCAAGACGACTCCGGCACGTTGGGTTCAAAAGATTCGAGTAGAGGCAGCTTGTGTGTACCTTACGACCGACGATCTGCCGGTGAAGGCGATCGCAAGACTGACCGGCTTCCGCGACGAACTGTCACTTCGCAGAGCATTCAGTCAACAACTCACGACGACGCCGAAAGACTATCGTCGAAGGTTTGGCATGGCTCGGCATATCGGGTTTCAATCAGCTGAATTGGAAGACGTTGCAGTTTCATAGAAAGACGCTCAATGACGACCTTGCCAGATGCCACGAGCGGTGCGATCTCTTCGAAAGCGGCGGTGAGCCGTTCCCGGTTTCCAGGAACTTTTAGCCAATTGACAATCCAGAAGCCGTGCAGCGATTTGCCTGCGATCAGAAAGGCAGTAATGGGGTTCATACCGATTTGAGCCATCTGGCAAAGGTCACCTTCGGGCAGAGCCCGCTGCCACGTCTCCTTGGTCTTGATGCGGGTTGACCAGGTTGTGTTCTGAAGCATGGGCGCGATGACTCGATCGCCCACCTTGACGTGTGTAACGCTGCTTCCTACTGCGGACACGCGCCCGACGCCCTCGCATCCTAAACCGTGAGGGAGTGGGGCAGTTCGCCATAGATGCCCGCAATGATGTACTGATCGGTCGGCGAGACCGGCGCGGCTTCCATGTCGATAATCCACTCATCGGCTGCCAATGCGCCGAATTCTGGCTGCTCGACCAGCTTGATCACGTTTTTGGGATCGCCGTAAGCGGTGAGTTGAAGTGCTTTCATCGAAAATTCCTCTCATGTAGTGCCGCGCCATGAACGCTGTCGCTTGAAGGCGTCGCGTCGAAGGCGCGCGGGGGCGCCTTCGCACGCTTCGGGCTAGTGGCCGGCAGTGCGACCGCCGTCGACATAGTGGATTTCGCCAGTGACGTAGTCGGCATCTTCGAGGTAGTTCATCGCGCGAACGACGTCTTCGATCTTGCCGTTACGGTTCAAAGGGGAGAACGACTTCAGGTCCTCCGGATTTGATCCATCGTGAAGCGGCGTGATCACGATGCCGAGCGAGATTGCGTTCACGCGGATGTTGCTCGAGGCCAATTCCATGGCCAGACCACGCGTAGCAGCAACGCAGGCACCCTTTGAGAGTGAAGCAACAACCGCCGGAACTGTTTGCAGGGCATGCTCGACGAGGCTGGTCGAAATCTGGACGATATGGCCACCTCCTTGCTTCTTCATCGCCGGGACTGCAGCTTGCGTTGCGAAAAAGACGCTGTCGAGATTAGTCCGCATTACTTGGCGGTAAGTCTCTTCCGAGATATCTTCGATTCTTCCCGGACGCCAGATTCCTGCGTTGTTGATTAAGGTATCCACGCGACCGAAGCGGTCGAGCGCGGTATGGATGACTTTCCGTGCAATTTCAGGATTGCCGATACCACCAGGGACGGTGATGTAGTCAGGATCATTCGATTCCGCAATGGTGCGTGCATTCCCGACGACTCGCCACCCACGCTCGCGATAAGCGTTCACAAACGCCGCACCGATCCCGTGGGATGATCCCGTCACAACGACAACTTTCTGGATATCACTCAAAGTTCTTTATTCCTCAGGTTGGTTGAAGCGGACTTGCCCACAGCGCCGCCCGCCACAAGCGCAAAGCTAAGCGGCTGTCGCAGCAGCCTTCATCTTGTTCACTGCTTCCTCAGTCGTCCAGAGACCGTTCGCCATGAAGCGCCAATTGACCATGGCAGCCACATAGCCGTCGCCTTCCTCGTTCTTCGGTCCCGCTACCGCGTCGCGTACCATTGCAACCTCAAAACCAGCTTCGATGAGGTCACGCATGTGAGATTCGAGGCAGATATTCGCCGCCGGACCAGCCATGATGACTTTCTCCACTTTGCGCATCCGGAGCTGCTTGACCATGTCATTCGCCATAGTTCCAAAGTGCTTGTGCGGAGATGTGTTGCAGGTGCGTCCGTCCATCAGATACTTCTTGAACGGCTCGTAATAGTCCGCCCGCGAGTGAGCAAAGCCCTCCAGGTCCACCGGGTCCTTGCGCCCGCAGAAACCGATCCCTCCGAGGTAATGCGCGATAGCGCCACCGGGAACCACCCATTGAAGATCTGTTGGGTAGTACCAGTGGGGGGAGTGAAGGATGTAGTAGCCCAACTCTTGTGCAGTTTTGAGAAGCTGTTCCGTGTGTGAGATCACGTTCCGTTCTTTCAGCGAGTCCGCGATCAGCTCGTAGTAGGTCCCGGTCTTTTCTTCAAAAAACTCGTTTTGCATGTCGACCAGCACGAGCGCCGTGCGCTTGTGGTCAAGTTCCATCTCGGGGTTGCGATGCGTGAACAACATATCTAAGTCTCCCTAGTTGGGGTCATAGCGCCTTGACATTCAGGCATACAAAGCAACTATTGCAGATTCCGAAGGGGAACGCTCTGACAAAAACAGGGCAGATTCTGCCATCCAACGCTCAATACCACCCGCTTCCTGCACCCCCTTTTGGATGGCTTTATATACAAGCTGAAAGCTCGGAATTTCGAGCAGTCACTAAGCGCTAAAAAGTGGAGCGATCCACTCAGATTATCCTTTGCGTAGCGTTCCGCAATGTCTGAATGATGTTCGAAAGTGGTAAGTTTCGCACGTGCACGCCGTCAGCTCCTCGTCAGGGCGAATGTGCGTTCGCAATGGCCACTAATCAAGTCTGAAACCGAATTCCAGGTTCATCTTCAGCGTCCATGCGCTAGTGAAGGAAGTGCCTCGTTCTCTTGGCCGCTTTGAATTTCAGAGCGGCAGAATCCGCACTCTATTTGTCAGTCAATTGATCTGCATTCCAACCAGCTGCAAGATGCTGGCCACGAAGTGATTTCCGAATTCTGCCATTCGCCACAATTCGATCACGAACTCCTCGTCTGTCTCAAAATGAGGGGCATTAACGTGACCGATGAGGAGATCAACAGCGCAAAGCCGTTCGTTTGCGGTAGCTCAGGGCAGGAGGCCGGAGCACAGTAGCGCATCTCCATCGAATGACCGGACTCGGCAGCGCTCCGGTCGTTCGAAGCTGCATGGTGGGTGTCTCTTGATGGCCCGACACCGGAAGCTCGCTGTCTGACCTTCGGGGCGCACGAGTTCACCCAAGAGGGCAGCTATGCACCGCGGGGAGAACGTCGGGGCGACGCGGGGTACGTTCCTACGGTTTAGATAGGAATACGTATCTTTACCATGGTGTTACGCGTCGGTTCTTTGAGGAAACCTCGAGCGCGGTCCATGACATGGCAATGCTAAAGGCTTCTCAACGCTTTCGGGGCGTGCAGCGGCCAGAAAAAGGTGGTCGATGGTCCCCGTTTGCGGTGCAGGGGTTTTGCGCGACGACGTGGGGCGCCGCTATGTTTGTGGCGGCAGTTAGAACAGCATTCCATACGATATGGCTCACGGCTTCGAACTTGTTGCCTTCGTGCTGCCTGTTGGCTGTCACCCCGATTCGACTCCCGCTACTCGTCGCGGCACTGGTGGCTGCGTGCTGGACGGGCATGAGCCGCGCCCATCCGTTCGAGCGGGCGCGACGTTTGGCACTACGATTTTCGCTGCGGGCGCGATCGGTATCTGGTTTCGGGCGCTCGACCCACTGAACTTCCTGCGTCGAATGTGCGAAGCACAGCAGCACGTCGCGCAATGCAGCGAATCCGGCACGGCGCCGACTGCGGCAAAAACACCTGCTCGCGTTCCCCTCGCGGATTTCCTGGCGAGCCTCGGGACAGCTTGGCAGGACGGCGAAGTAAGACCGACGCATCACCGAAAGGCGCGCGTCCCCCTACCTGGCACAACCGGGAAGATCCGTTGGGAGCACACTTGGCCGACAATACAGCAATGGCTTCAATCCGAGCCCGGCATCACGGCCAAGAAGCTACACGAGCGTCTCGTCGCCATCGCACCGGCGATGTATTCCGGCGCGCAGTTGCGCACCCTGCAGCGCCGCGTGAAGGCATGGCGATCGAACCGCGCTAGGGAACTGGTGATCATGACACTCGGCGGCGCCGACGCGATGAAGGCTGGCGCTGCTACGCAGCAACAGCCTTCATCGCAAAACAACCGGAGAGTGACAACTACCCGGGAGTAACATCATCCCGTGAGGCAACACGCCGGTCAAAATGATTGTCGCCGCGCAAGCGGGCGGCGGCTCGGGCGGCAGAATTTGTGGAAGTGCGTGCGGACATCAGGGCCAAGGTAGCTGATTATGCGTTTACCGAGCGGGATATCTTCGAATGTCGAGGCGGCGGCCGCGCGACGTCCGCACGAGGAGGCGTCGTACCGGCAAGATATCGTGACCCGAAGACGGGAGCGACCTGGTCGGAAAGGAGCGTGCGCCAAGGGCGTGAAAAACCGCAACAGATACCTTAACTGACGGCGAGCGCCTCACCGAAATCCATATTGACGAATGAACAGCTCCTGTATGGTTGCCCGCGAAAAGCTAAGCTGAGTCAGCAGGAGTTACTAGAGTTGAGCTAGATCACTACAAATACCTTAGTCAACTCAGTTTGCGCGGTCGCTGTCGTTGCTGTGCCGTTTGCATCGTTGGCGGCTCCGGCAGCAATGCCTAAACCGCGTTTGATTCCTCACGGTAGGCCAGCCTTTGCCTCACGGGAGTCATACAGACTAAAACTGCGGCTGCAGCCCTGAGACCAACGGCTCGTCGCAGACGGGCCGTCCGGCAAGCCCGACTAAGATGAAGGCAGTAGTTCATTCGTCTGATCAAATCGGGTAATGGAGAGCATGCAGCTTCTGCCTCGAATGGCGTGGAGTGTCGTGCTATGCGTGCCGAGTGCTTTCGGCTACCGCTTGAACGCCCAAAGGCGTCATGCGCGCGAATCTCGGAACAGTCGCTGGCGCGGACTCGCCCTGTCCACGGCGTACTCGGTCGCACCATCTGGTTGCTTTGGTTAAACTAAGGGAAACCAGACGCCGACGGAACCAGGCCTAAACATAACCAGCGTCCGTTGGTACAAACGTCCGTATCGAAGAACGCATTTCGGCGCGTTGTTTCGCACGTCGAGCATGGGTCCAGCGAGTGCGAGGTATATCGAACATGGGCGGCGATACGGTCTATCGATTTGGTGCTTTCGAGCTACTGAAAGATCGACAACTTCTTTTTTATGCCGGAACACCCGTCCACGTCGGAAGCAGGGCACTGTCAATTCTTTCTTTGCTTGTCGAAAAAGCGGGTGCGCTTGTCACCCGAGAAGAATTGATAGCCGCAGCCTGGCCGACCACAATCGTCGATGAAAGCAATCTGAAGGTCAATATCGCGCATCTGCGTCGCGTGCTTGAAAAATATGACCGGCGGCAGAGCTATATCACCAACGTCCCTGTACGCGGCTATCGCTTCACGGAACCGGTGCGGCGAGAGCACGTCGACACCATCACCTTCAGGTCGGTGACGCCGTATATGCCACTCCCGAGCGCGAGTCAATTGATCGGGCGCGCAAAGGAGGTCATTGCCGTATGTAACGGCATCAACAAAAGCGGCTTCCTGACGATAGTGGGCGCAGGGGGCGTCGGGAAAACTTCGGTGGCGATCGCAGCTGCCCAGTGTCTGGCCGATCATTTTTCCGACGGCATTTCCTTCGTCGACCTGGTGACTGTCAACGATTCCCAGTTCCTTGCATCGGCTATCGCGTCCGAACTCGGTATTCGCTCGGATAGTGAGGATCTGCTTGATGCAGCAATACGGTCGATCAAAGACCAGTCGAAACTGCTCGTGCTCGATAATTGTGAGCACCTGATTCCCGCCGTCGCTGCAGCGGCAGAAAGGCTCGCTGCGGGCCTCCCGAATGCAAAATTCCTGATTACCAGCCGTGAACCCCTGCGTCTCCTGCGGGAGCAGGTGCTCAGGATCGATCCGCTTGAGTTTCCAGCGAACGGTGTGGAAACGAGAGACGCGGCCACAGCCCTCAGTTTCTCTGCTGTCGACCTGTTTGTGACTCGCGCGGCTGAAGCGTCCGGCTACGAGCTCGTCGATTCCGATTTGCCGACCATCATCGATATTTGTCGCAGGCTCGATGGCATACCCCTCGCGATTGAACTCGCCGCTGCACGGATGGATGCATACACGCCAGCGAAACTGCTGAGTCTGCTCGGCAACAGGTTCGATCTGTTGGACCGGGGCACTGACAAGATGCCTGCGCGTCACAGGGCACTTCGCGCGACACTTGAATGGAGCTACGGACTTCTCCCTGCGCACGAAGCAGCCATCCTGCGCGCGCTGGCCGTCTACTCGGGCGCATTTACCGTCGACGACGCCGTCGCTGTCGCGTCTGCAGCCGGTGTTCCTTCCAGTGCGGCACTAGAAGGAACCGTAGCTTTGATGTCGAAGTCTTTGTTGTCTGCTGACTCAGGGGAGGATGCACTGCACTATCGCCTGCTTGATAGTACCCGTGCGTTTGCGGCCGACCGGCTCCTCGAAGACCCGCTCTGTAACCAGGTCCGACATCGTCATGCGGAGCATATTTGCGTATTGCTGGAACGCTTACAGAGCGACTGGGAAGACGACATTGCGCAGGTTCGGGTAGCGAATTCCTCGGGCCGGATTGCCGACGTGCGCAGTGCTCTGACGTGGGCGTTCGGGAGCGACGGATCAGTCGTGCTGGGCGTTCGGATCACGGTAGCGGCAATACCTATGTGGGAGCATTTCTCGCTCCTCGACGAGAGCATCGCGCACCTGTCGCGCGCGCTGGCCGAGGGGCGCGCCGCCGGCTTGACTGACATCGGTGCCGAAGTGCGGCTGCAACTCGCGCTGGCGAGTTCGCTTATGCACGCGCGCGGCTTGACGAAGGAGGCGGATGGCGCCTGGAATCTCGCCTTGTCGTTAGCCGATCGCTCCGGCGAAGTCGAATGCCGGCTGAAGGCTCACTGGGGACGTGCGGTATACGATATTCACATCGGTCGACCGACGGATGCGGCGCATCGGCTGCACTTCTTTGGCGAACTCTGCCGGATGCTAAGCGACCAGTCTGCGGCCCCGGACGGTGAACGGCTACTGGCCGCGGCCGAGATGTACCTCGGCCAGCTCTCGGCTGCGAAGGCGCGGCTAGAGCGTCTGTCGACCTTGTATTTGACAGGCAAACGCATGCGCCATGCCCACTTCCAGATCAATCGCGCCGTAGCAACGCGGACCACGCTCGCAATGGTCCTATGGTTGACCGGGGAGTCTGAGAAGGCGACTGAACTGGCGGAGAATACCGTCCAGGAGGCACTCGCGTCTGGACACGCGCTTTCGGTATGCAACGTGTTGTCGCTCACGGCGTGTCCGATTGCGCTCTGGAGCGGACGAATTGACGATGCCGAGCGCTATATCAGCTTGCTACAGCAACAGTTCGAGCGTGCCAGACTTACGCTTTGGGCACAGTCGAGTCGTTGCTTGCGAAGCGCGTTGATGATTCAGCGCGGACAACAAAACGGGATCGGCTTGCTGGATCAGGCGATCAGTGACCTACTTGTTGAAGGCTCTGCCATCCGCGCACCGATTTACATGAGTATGCTCGCGGATGGGCTGGCGCGGGGAGGCAGAGTTCAAGAAGCTCTGGCGATGATCGAAGCAGCCCTCGCACGCGCCGCGGCGCAGCACGAGCGGTGGTGCCTGCCCGAACTGCTGCGTGTGGAAGCTGCGATCCGCTTGTTGCAAGGTACACGCAGGCGGGCTGAACGGTTGCTACTGGATGCGATCGATCTCGGGGAAGAAATGGGCGCGGTCGCATGGCGATTGCGAGCCGCTGAAGACCTTCTTGCACTACGGCCGGCGCTCCGCGATGACTCCCACGCTTGAGCCGGAGTGCGGTGGTTAAAAGAAGTTGCAAAGCGCGGTCATTGACGCGGCATGACTAAAATACGGTGGCGACACTTCGATTTGCGATTTCACCGACCAGCGCAAAACTGGCACTGCTCGTAAAGGCTCTCCGCAGTTTCTCGCGTACCTCGGCCGCTGGATTCCGGTGCGTATCGTGTCGCGCAGGCGATCTGCGCGGGCCTGACCAATTCAGCATAAAAGAGCGGGCTCCGTCTCTATGAATCGTTGAATCTATTCCGACGAATTGGCGGGGGCGGCAAATGGCTACCCATGATTGCGACAAGATGTTTAGCGGCCTGCAGACCTTGTGGGACGATGGCGAGCGCACATTCAGCCGCACACGACGGGTGGTAGATGGCCTCGACGAGACGCTTCTCATTGCGTGCCCCGCCGTTGAGCAGCCCTCACGTGCCAGCCTCGATCGGCTTGCTCACGAATTCGAATTGAAAGACGAATTCGACAGCGCCTGGGCAGTGCGGCCGCTGGAGTTGGTGCATGAAGGCAGCAGGACGCTGCTGGTGCTCGAAGATCCGGGTGGTGAGCCGTTGGAGCGGCTGGTTGGCGCGCCGATGGCGGTGGGCAGCGCGGTGCGCCTCGCCATCGGAATCGCCGCAGCGCTGAGTAAGCTTCACCAGCGCGGCCTGGTCCACAAGGACCTGAAGCCAGGCCACATCCTGGTGAACTGCACGGACGGACAGCCGCGGTTGACCGGCTTTGGCATCGCTTCGCAGCTTCGCCGCGAGCGACAGGCACCCGAGCCGCCCGAGACCCTCGCCGGTACGCTCGCCTACATGGCCCCCGAACAGACCGGGCGTATGAACCGCTCAATCGACGCTCGCAGCGATCTGTATGCGCTCGGCGTCACTCTCTACCAGATGCTCACAGGAGCACTGCCATTCACTGCAGCCGATCCGATGGAGTGGGTGCACTGCCATATGAACTGAACCCCAGAAGTTGGACGGTGGACGAACTATGCCTTCGCAAATTGAGCTCGGTACTCGACCGGGCTGAATCCCTGCAATTTGATCTTGATCCGGTCGTGATTGTAGTACCTGATGTACCTGTCGATGCCAGTTCGTAACTCCTCGACGTCTCGGAACTCATTGAGGTAGTAGAACTCTGACTTGAGCGTACCGAAGAAGCTCTCAATGGCCGCGTTGTCGAGGCAGTTCCCTCTGCGAGAC
>NZ_JAMBPQ010000008.1 GCF_024206495.1 Paraburkholderia sp. CNPSo 3272
CTCTTTACGCTTCTTCCCGATTGGCTGTGGCGCCAGGTCCGAAAGACCCGAGTCGACGCAGCAACCCGTCATGCCTGATGACCATAGCGAGCTGGTCCCACCCCTTCCCATCCCGAACAGGACCGTGAAACAGCTCCACGCCGATGATAGTGCGGATTGCCCGTGTGAAAGTAGGTAATCGTCAGGCTCCTTATGCTGTAACGTCCCGAACCCCGGTGTCTCCGAAAGAGCACCGGGGTTCTGGCGTTTGGGCGCATTAAAAAAAGCAGCTCGCCAATTCAAGGCGCCAGCCAGGTCCCGCGCCATTCCCCTTCTTCAAACACCAGACTGGCCCGCCTATGCCCTGCGGGATTCAGATCGAGGTAGTCAATTCTCGATACGGTCACGTCAATCAGACAGAAGTTTTCGAATCCCGCCGATGAGTCGGGATCTTTGGCATGCGTCGTTGCATGCGCCTCGGCGGGAGACGCAACCGGTGTCGCGGGCGCAAGCGGCGTGCGATAGACAATCAACGTCCGAGGTCTGCTCGCGTCCCAGACCGCCTTCGTTTCCGAGGGCGTCTCGACGATTCTCGCAATGCCGTGCAGCCTTATCTGGATCCCGCTGTCGAGATCACAGCCGACGAGCGATAGGCGCGGGTCGCGCCGCAATTCGGCCACCTTCGTTGACCGTACGTCGGTATGAAACATGACTGAGCGCTGCTCGCGAGAGACACGGCGCAACACGACCGTCCGCACGGCAGGCGCACCGTCTAGCGCGATCGTCGCGACCTGCAGCATCGTGAAGGGCGCGCGCTCCTTGCGCGCGTTTGCGCCCGCGTGCAGGCACGCCCAGACCTCGTCGACGATCTGATCCATATCTGCCGCGTTACAGAGCACGCACGATGCCGCCGTCGACACGGATGTTTTGCCCCGTGATGTACCCCGCGGCATCCGACAACAGGAACGCGACCGTTTGTGCGATCTCCTGTGTTTTCCCGAAGCGTCCAACCGGAATGCGGGCGACGATCTCGGGCGTTTCGGGCCAGCTGTCGATGAATCCCGGCAGCACGGAGTTGATTCGAATATTGTCCTTTGCGTAGCGGTCGGCATAGAGGTGCGTGAACGAATTCAGCGCGGCGCGCAGCGCAGAGGAAACGGGCATGGCCTGCTCAGGCGCATCGGCTGCAAAGCTCGAGATATTCACCACCGCGCCGCCGCCTTGCTCGAGAAACGCAGGCGTCACGCGACGCAGCACGCGAGCGACGTTGAGCAGGATGAGATCGAGCCCGAGGTGCCACTGTTCGTCTGCAATGGAAAGCAGATCCCCCTTCGGCGGATGCCCCGTGTTGTTCACCACAGCGTCGATGCGGCCATACTTTTCGAGCGTTTCGCGAACGAACCGGTCGATACAGTCCGGCTCGGTTACCGAGCCCGTAAAACCGAATCCGCCAAGCTCTTTCGCCAGCTCGGCCGCGCTGCCGGAGGGCGACATCAAGGCCAGACGATAGCCGCTGGCCGCCAGTTCGCGCGCGATCGCCGCGCCCATACCCTTGCCGGCCGCCGTGACGAGTGCGACTTTTTCTACTGCCATGGTGCTCTCTCCTTGAATTGGATGCCGCGCGACAAAGCTGCGCCGTATGCGATTTCGTATAGAAACTGTATGGCGTTATGATTGGATTGTCGAATGATGTTTCTTATAGTCTGACAATAAAATATCTACTGGCTCATTACTGACACATTGCGAGCTGATCACAGGCTTTCCACCAGCCAATATACCGTTGAAGCATTCATCGAAGCCACGCCATCTCCCGCCGTTGAATGCGCTCCGCGCGTTCGACGCATCCGCCCGGCACCTCAATTTCCGCCTCGCGTCCGAAGAGCTTGGCGTCACGCAGGGCGCTGTCGCGCAACAGGTGCGGGTGCTGGAGGAAGCCCTGAATTTGCCGCTTTTCGCAAGGGGGCCGCGCGGTCTCGCTCTCACGACCGAGGGGCAGATTTACTTCGCTGCCGTTCAGCGGGCGCTCACGATCGTCGCCGACGCGACCGCGGCGCTGAACCGTCGTTCCACGTCCCTCACGATCAGTACGACGCCGTCATTCGCTTCGAAATGGCTGATACCCAGGCTAGCAGAGTTCGGCGAGCAACACCCGGACATCGACGTCCGGATCATTGCTGATGCGGCGCTATGCAACTTCAGGTCCGATGGCGTAGATATCGCCGTTCGGCTCGGCAAGCCACCGTTCGCGAAAGGTCTAGTCAGCGACCTGCTATTTCCGCTGCAGGTGTTCGCCGTAGCCAGCCCGCAACTAGTTAAGCCCGATTACCCGTTGCGTACGGTCGCCGACCTCGAAAACTATGTGTTGCTCCATGATTCTCATGATATGTGGCCGGAGTTTTTCAACGCCATGGGCTGCACAAGCGCATTGGGCGAGATGAAAGGACCGCACTTCAGTCAGTCGTCGCTCGCCATCGATGCCGCGATTGCCGGGCAGGGCATTGCGCTCACGAGCGAACATCTCGTCGAGCGCGATATCGCGGCCGGAAGGCTGCGACGCCTGTTCGATTTCTCGTTGCCCCTGTCGCTCGGTTATTACATTGTCCTTCCGCAGGCCAGCGTCCGGTGGGAGACGAGCCAGAAGCTGCGTACCTGGCTGCTCGCCCAATTCCAACCCGCATCGAAAGCGGCGCCATAAGCGCGCTGGAGCGGGCGTTCGCAGTCAGCAAGTTCTGCGCCACCATCCGCAGTGCAGCGCGGCGCCTCGCCCTGAGGCAGCGCGTGCGCACGCATTCATCGTTCGATCACCTTGCCGGTGCATAATGACTGAACCGCCGATGCAGTCGATGACTATCCGCCAAGGAGTTCGTCATGCTAGCGAGGAACGAAGAATTCGTCGCCCATCTGCTCTCCGACGTCATGGAATTTGCGCGGGCGCGCTTGCCCGAGCCGACGTTCCAGATCGTCGAGCCTTTCCTGCGGCACTACTACGATTTCGCCGACGCGGAAGATCTGCGTAGCCGCAGCATCGCCGACCTCTACGGCGCCGCCATGGCGCACTGGCGAACCGCGCAGCGCTTCGTGCCGGGCAGCGAGCGCATGCAGGTCTACAACCCGATCCTCGAACAGCACGGTTGGCATTCGGACCATACGGTCATCGAAATCGTGAACGACGACATGCCATTTCTCGTCGATTCGGTTTCCATGGCCGTCAACCGTCTGGGGCTCGCGCTGCATTCCGCCCTGCACCCGGTGTTCCGGATCTGGCGCGGCAAGGACGGCACGATCGAGCGTGTGGACGAGGGCGGCGCCAGCGCCGGCGACGGGCAATCGCAACTCGCCTCGTTCATCCACTTCGAGGTGGACCGCTGTGGCGACGCAGCAAAGCTCGACGAATTGCGCAGCGACATCGCCAAGGTGCTCGGCGACGTGCGGGCGTCGGTAGAAGATTGGCCGAACCTGCTCGAGGCCGCGCGCACCACCATCAAGACGATGAAAGCGCGCGAAACGAGCGCAGAGGACATCGAAGCACGCGCGTTTC
Organism: Paraburkholderia sp. CNPSo 3272; assembly: GCF_024206495.1. Lineage (GTDB taxonomy): Bacteria > Pseudomonadota > Gammaproteobacteria > Burkholderiales > Burkholderiaceae > Paraburkholderia. The sequence goes on from NZ_JAMBPQ010000008.1 coordinate 3,518, forward strand.
TCGAATGGATGGTGGCCGACCATTTCACCTTCCTCGGCCAGCGCGATTACGCGCTGGTTGCGCATGACGGCGGCTACGCCCTGCGCGGCGTGGAAGGCTCGGGTCTCGGCATTCTGCGCGAATCGCTGCGCGCGCCCGGCACGCCCGACATCACGCCGTTGCCGCCCGCGGCCGTCGACATCATCAGCGGCGCGTGGCCCATTTTCCTGACGAAAGCGAACTCGCGCGCCACCGTTCACCGGCCAGGCTATCTGGATTACGTTGGGGTGAAGCTCGTCGGCGCGGACGGCAAGGTGTGCGGCGAGCGCCGCTTCGTGGGCCTCTACACCTCGACCGCCTATATGGTCTCCACCGCCGAAATCCCGATCGTGCGGCGCAAATGCGCGAATATCGTGCAGCGCGCGGGCTTCCTGCCGAAAGGCCATCTCGGCAAATCGCTGGTGACGGTGCTGGAAACCTATCCGCGCGATGAGCTGCTGCAGGCGAGCGAGGACGAACTTTTCGATATCGCGCTCGGTGTGCTGCGCTTGCAGGAACACCAGCGCACGCGGCTATTCGTGCGGCGCGATCGCTTCAACCGCTTCGTTTCATGTCTCGTATACGTTTCGCGCGACAAGTACAACACCGATCTGCGGCGGCGGATTGCGAACCTGCTCGTGGACGCCTTCAACGGCGTTTCCGTGGAGTTCACGCCGCTGCTTTCGGAGTCGGCGATCGCGCGGATTCATTTCGTCGTGCACGCCGAACCCGGCTCTATGCCCGAAGTCGACACGCACGAACTCGAAGCGCGGCTCGTGCAGGTCACGCGCCGCTGGCAGGACGATCTGGCCGATGCGCTGCTCGACGCATTCGGCGAAGAGCAGGGCACGAGTCTGTTGCATCGCTACGCCGATTCGTTCCCGCCGGGCTATCGCGACGATTATCCGGCCCGCACGGCGGTACGCGACATCGAGCTGATCGAGCGCGTGCAGGGAACGCAGCGCATCGCGATGAATCTGTACCGGCCTATCGAGGCGGGCCCGCGTACGTTTCGCTTCAAGGTTTATTGCGCGGGCGAAGCGATTGCGCTCTCGCGCAGCCTGCCGATGCTGGAACACCTCGGCGTGCGTGTGGATGAAGAGCGGCCCTATGTGATCGAGGCGCCTTCTTGTGCGCCTGCGTGGGTCCACGATTTCGGCCTCGAACTCGCGGACGACGCCGAATTCGACATCGAGCGTGTGAAGGGCCTGTTCGAAGACGCATTCGAAAGCGTCTGGAACGCACGCATCGAAAACGACGATTTCAACCGGCTCGTGCTGCGCGCCTATCTGAGCGCGCGCGAAGTCACGATCCTGCGCGCCTATGCAAAGTATCTTCGCCAGGTGGGCTCGACATTCAGCGACGCCTATATCGAGCGTGCGCTTACCGGCAACCCCGCGATTGCCCGGCAGTTCGTCGAACTGTTCGTACTCCGGTTCGATCCGCGCGATTCACAGGCACGCGAAGAGCGAACGGCGCTCATGCTCAAGGCCATTGAGAGCGCGCTAGATCAGGTGCCCAATCTCGACGAAGACCGTATCCTGCGGCAGTTCCTCGGCGTGATCAATGCGACGGTGCGCACGAACTATTTCCGCCGCGAAGCCAATGGCGCAGAGCGGCCCTCGCTCTCATTCAAGTTCGATCCGTCGAAAGTGCCTGGCCTGCCCGAACCCAAGCCCATGTTCGAGATCTGGGTTTATTCGCCGCGCGTAGAGGGCGTGCACTTGCGCGGCGGGCGCGTCGCGCGCGGAGGCCTGCGCTGGTCGGATCGCCGCGAAGACTTCCGCACTGAAGTACTGGGCCTCATGAAAGCCCAGATGGTGAAGAACGTCGTGATCGTGCCGGTGGGGTCGAAGGGCGGCTTTGTCGTGAAGAATCCGCCGCCGGCGAGCGACCGCGAAGCATGGATGCGCGAGGGCGTGGCGTGCTATCAGACCTTCCTGCGCGGCCTGCTCGATCTCACCGACAATCTCGTGAACAACGCGATCGTGCCTCCGCCCGATGTCGTGCGCCACGACCCCGACGACCCGTACCTCGTCGTGGCCGCCGACAAGGGCACCGCCACGTTCTCCGACTATGCGAACGCGATATCTGCCGAATACGGTTTCTGGCTCGACGATGCCTTCGCTTCGGGCGGTTCCGTGGGCTACGACCACAAGAAGATGGCGATCACGGCACGCGGCGCGTGGGAGTCGGTCAAGCGGCATTTCCGCGAAATGGGCGTGGATACACAGGCCATGGATTTCACCGTGGTCGGCATTGGCGACATGTCCGGCGACGTATTCGGCAACGGCATGCTGCTCTCGCCGCATATCAAGCTCGTCGCAGCCTTCGATCACCGCCATATTTTCCTCGACCCCAATCCCGATCCGGCCGTGAGCCTCGCGGAGCGCACGCGGCTCTTCGGACTCGAACGCTCGAGCTGGGCCGACTACGACCCGGCAACGATTTCCGCGGGCGGCGGCGTATTCGCGCGCACTATGAAGACGATCCCGCTTTCCGCCGCGGTGCGTACGGCACTCGGCATCGAGGCGGCGGCGCTTTCGCCAACCGAGTTGATTCGCGCGATCCTGCTGGCGAACGTCGATCTGCTCTATAACGGCGGCATTGGCACCTATGTGAAAGCCGCGCGCGAGACCAATGCGCAGGTCGGCGACCGCGCCAACGACGCCGTGCGCGTGAACGGCTCGGAGCTGCGCTGCAAGGTCGTGGGCGAGGGCGGCAATCTCGGCGTCACGCAGCTGGGGCGCATCGAATTCGCGCAGCACGGCGGCCACATCAACACGGACGCGATCGACAACTCAGCCGGCGTGGATTGTTCGGATCACGAAGTGAACATCAAGATCCTGCTCGGACTCGTAGTGGCCGACGGCGAGATGACGACGAAACAGCGCAACACCTTGCTCGCGGAGATGACTGACGAAGTCGGACTGCTGGTGCTGAGCGACAACTATTACCAGACACAGGCGCTTTCGATCGCGGGCCGCTACGCCGTGGAACTGCTCGATGCCGAATCGCGCCTGATGCGCTGGCTCGAACGCGCAGGACGTCTGAACCGCCATATCGAATTCCTGCCGACGGACGACGAAATCGCCGAACGTCAAGGCGCGAAACTCGGGCTCACGTCGCCAGAGCGCGCCGTGCTGCTCGCTTACAGCAAGATGTGGCTCTACGACGCGTTGCTCGACTCGTCCGTGCCGGAAGACTCGCTCGTCGCGGACTTGTTGATCGACTACTTCCCGCAGCCGCTGCAGCAGCGCTTTAGCGAACCCATGCATCGGCATCCGCTGCGGCGTGAAATTCTGGCGACGCATTTGACGAACGCGCTCGTGAACCGCGTGGGCTGCGCATTTGTGCACCGTTTGATGGAGGAAACCGACGCGCAGCCAGGCGAAATCGTGCGCGCGTGCATCATGGCGCGCGACGTATTCGGCCTCAATGACATCTGGCGCGCCATCGACGCGCTCGATAACCGCGTGCCCGACGACGTGCAGGCGCGCATGTTCGTCGACATCGCGCGGCTGCTCGAACGCGCGGCGCTATGGTTCCTGCGGCATCTGCAGGCGGGTGCGGTGGATAACGACGGCGTGAGCACGCTGCTGGCTCGCTGCCGAGACGCCGCCCAGCGCCTCGCGCCGCAATTGCCGACGCTGTTGCCCGAAGCGGATCTCGAAGCGCTTTCGGCTCGCCAGGGCGAACTCGTGAAGGCGGGCGTCGAAAACGCGCTCGCGCTGCGCGTGGCGAGCGGAGATATTTCGGTAGCACTGCTCGACATCGCCGATGTGGCGGCCGCGTGCGACCGCCCGCTGGAGCGCGTTGCGGCGGCATACTTTGCCTTGGGCACGCGGCTCAATTACAGCTGGATTGGCGAGCGTGCGGCGACGCTGCCCACGCCCACGCATTGGGACACCATGGCGCGCGCGGCGGCGCTCGCCGAGGTGGCGCACCTCAAACGCGCGCTTACCACGAGCGTGCTTACACAAGGCTCCGAAGCCGCGGATGCACAAACGCTCGTGGACGCATGGTGCGCGCAGCACGAGGGTGCGCTCGAGCGTTATGGTCAGTTGCTGACGGAACTGCGCGCTTCGAGCGGCGTGAGTCTTTCCGTGCTGCTCGTGATCGTAAGGGCGATGGCGGCCCTCGAAAGGACTGGAGGACGCGAACGATGAGGGCGGTGCAAGCGGCTCACGCGACGGCCGCTTCGGTCACTGCCTGCGTGCTCGCCACGGCCGCTGCATGCTCGCGAATCAGACGATAGACCGTCTCGCCAGGCACCGTCTCCGACTCGAGCAACTGGTCGGCGATCGCTCGCAGGACCGGCTCGTTCGCACGTAGCAACGCGAAGCACGCATCGTTGAGTTCGTGCAGCAGCACGTTCGCGTGCTCGATCGCGGTCTTCAGTTGCAAGCCCGCGACCTGCTGCGGCAGCGCCGCGAGGCTGAACAGATTGCCATCCGCGTTGAAGCCGTGCTTCGACACCATGTCGAGGCTGATGCGCGAGGCTTCCTGCAAATCCTGCGCCGCGCCGCTCGATGCTTCGCTGAACATGAGCAGTTCCGCGTTGCGTCCGCCCAGCAGCACCTGGATCTCGTTGCGCATTTCCGTTTCGCGATACAGGTACTTGTCCTGCATTTTCGTGATCAGCGCCACGCCCAACGCGCCGCCGCGCGGCAGAATCGTCACTTCTTCGAGCACGCCCGTACCGAGGAGGGCGGCGACGAGGCCATGACCGGCTTCATGGATCGCAATGCGCGTGCGTTCGTCGTCCGAAAGCGCGCGCTCTGCGCCGTTGACGTCGCCAATGCGAGCAATCTTGATGGCCTCGAGAAAATGCACTGCGGCCACTTCCTGCTTGCCGGCCTTGCGCGCCACGAGACCCGCCTGATTCACGATCATCGAGAGCGTGGCCGGCGAAAGACCCGTGGTCAGGCGCGCGAGCTGGTTGAAATCGAGGTCGTTGGCTTTCGTTTTCAGATTGCCGGCGTAAAAGCGCAGAATATCTGCGCGATCTTCCAGATCGGGCAGACGCACCTGCACCGTGCGGTCGAAACGGCCGGGGCGGCGCAGCGCTTCGTCGAGATTGTCCGGGTGATTGGTCGCGGCGACGATGATCACGCCTTCGTTCGACTCGAACCCATCCATCTCCGCGAGCAGCTGGTTGATGATGCGGTTGCTTTCCGCCTCGACCGGGCCGCCGCCCGTATCGGTGCGCTTGCCGAGACCGTCCGCCTCGTCGATGAAAATGACCGTGGGCGCGTTCTTGCGCGCGAGTTCGAACAGGCGCTTGACCTTCTGAATGCCCACGCCGTAATACTTCGCGCTGAAATAGCTGCCCGTGATGGCGATGAAGTTCGCGCCGCATTCGCCTGCAAGCGCCTGCGCGAGGCGCGTCTTGCCGACGCCGGGCCCGCCCGTCATGAGCACGCCGCACGGCGCGCGCACGCCCATGCCCGTGAACTGGGCGGGCTCGGTGAGCCACGCGCGCACGTCGGCGAGCGCGGCTTTCGCTTCGCCTGCGCCGATCACGTCGTCGAAGCGTAAAGTGGGTGATTCGCCGAGCAATTGCGCGCCGCCGCCCATTTCGCGGCGCATGAACCACAGCAGGCCGCCTAGCATCAGCACGGGGAACAGCAGACTGAGCGCGTCGCGCACGCGGTCGAAGGCTTCAGTCCAACGCTCGGCGCCGACGCGCACATCGGCGCGCGGCAACCAGACGAGCTGCCAGGGCGGCGTCGCGCCCGGCCTCAGGTCGCCGAGCAGCAGAGCGTTCGCGAACGCGCCATTATGATCGGCCACATAATACTTTTCGCCCTGGGTCGTCGAGACGAGAATCGCTTCGCGGCTCACGCCGATCGCGGTGACATCGCGGTCGCGAATATCGCGCAGCAATTCGGAGGCATCCTTTTCGCGCTTCGTCCATGGCGATGCGTCATGCCGCATTTCGCTGGCGACACCCGTAAGCGCGGCCGGCTGGGACCGCGCAAGACTCGCTTCATGACGCCAGTATAAAAAGCCAGCCGTGGCCGCCAGCGCGGCCGCGCAGACACCCACCGCAACGTATTGGCCAAAGCGTGACCACCGCGAATTCCTTGCCGGTTTCATGAATCGTTCCTGCCCGGCGCCGCCGTGGCGACGCCAGATAATCTATCGTGGGACTGGAGGCGCTCTAACGTCTCGCCTTGCGTAGTCCCTCGATAGTCAGGAATACGAAAACGACCCTTTTAATTGCGCTGCTCCTTCCGAATTATGCCTGCGTTGTGCGGGACGCGGAAAAGGGGATTGGTGGATAAATACCTTTTAATTCGGTGATTTAACGAAAGTCGTGCGTTCTCTTTAGGGGCGCGAACAGCGGTGAATGCCGTTCGGGTGGTTTGCCCCAGACGGCTATACCCCGCCACAGGTACGCAAAGGAGATGGGCAAGCGCCACGCTAACCCTTCGTTCGCTGCGCAACCTGTGTTATCCGGTCCCGCACGACACCGATCGCCTGCTTGAGCGCGTAGACATCCTGAAAATAGCGGTACGGAATGCGTATCCGGCTCGCGTTCGCGTCGATGCTTTCGATTTCTTCACTCCATTGCGCGATCTTCGAGGGGGGCGGCTCGCTGCTGCTCCAGACTTCGTCTTCGAGTGCCTTGATTTCGCGGTACCAGACCACGAGCCGTTTTTTCATCCGCGCTTCGAGCAGCCGCGGCAACGCCTGAAGCAAGCCAATCAGGAGCGCCGCGAACGGCACGAGGATCAACAGCCGTCGTTCGATCACGCTCGCGAGCCAGAACGGCAAATAGCGGTACAGGAACGGCTGGCCGGATTTGAAGTAGCGGACGCTTTCGTCGGAGATCGGGAATTCTTCCGTCTTCAGGTTAGGGAACGTGCCGAGCGGCGTGAAGTAATCTTCGCCACCGTGAACGGAGTGAGCCGCGTCGAGCAGCAGGTAGACGAGTGCCGGATGCAGCGTGTCTTTCGAGACCAGCAGTGCCGTTGCAGCGAGCAGCGTGACATCGGTGCGCGGCAGGTCGTCGGCGACACTAGTCGATGCGCGCGGCAAGACGATCTTCGAAAGCGATGGGAACTTCTGAACCAGCGCGTCTGCCTGCGCGAAATTCATCAGTTTGAGATTGCTGTTCAGCAGGGTCTTCTGCATCTGGGCGTCGGGCCTGCCGATGAAGAAAGCCGCGTCGATCTGGCCGCTTTCGAGCCCCTGGTAAGCTGCCGGTGCATCCATTTGCAACAGGGTGGAATTCTGGCTCGTGATGCCGCTGTAGCCGAGCAATACCTGCGCAACGTTGAGCAGGCCACTGCCGGGCACGCCGGTCGAAATCTTCTTGCCGCGTAGTTGCGACAGTCGGTCGACCGTCGCGTCGCCGCGATAGAACACCCAGATCGGTTCGTACGACACGGCAGCGATCGTCTGGATACCGTCGGTCTCCTTTGGACTCGTGGTACCCGACTGGATGAAACCGACTTCGTAGGCGCTGTTCGGGTCGCTCAACCGCTCATAATTCTCCACCGCTCCGGAAGAACTGCGGATATCGAGTTTGATGCCGGCGCGCCTCAGGATGGGCGCATAGCGATCCGCAAAGCCGCGATAGATGCCGTTGTCCGCGCCGCTGGTCATGACGATGGTGCGCTGGAACGCGGGTGCGACCACGATCCCCACCACCCAGCCAAACGCAGCCAACAGAATGATTACGCCGACGATCAGGAAGCGCCGCTTCGCCCTGGTCATGGGGGTTTTCTGGCTGCGATGCAGTGCCGGGTTGTGTCGGGGCATCGTTGTGTACGCCTCCACGAGCTAACGCAGCAAGGATCGGCGGTGCGTCGTGACCCGCTGTGACCGTTATGCTGAGCATACTGCCGTTGCCGCGCGTAATGAGTATGCCACGGCGATAGAGCCTACCGTCGCGTCGAGGACGCATCGTTCGCGGGCAGGCTTCCCGGCGTACCCTTCCTGGCGAGTGGTGAGTAATCGCAGATCAAAGATATATGTCGTAGTGCAAATGAATATTCGACTCAACCATAGAGTCATTCGCCGCTGTCGATCGAAGCGTCGATCGCGTTCAACAAATGACGCAGTGCGTGGCCTGCAGCGACGCATTCTTCGGGATTCATCATCGCCGTCAGCGCATTCAGCCTGGCGACCCGTTCGTCCAGTGCACGATCGATGCACGCCAGGCCTTCTTCCGTCAGTTCCACCTCCAGCCGCCGACGGTCATTCGGATCGGGCAGACGGCGCACCAGCCCCTTGTCTTCGAGGCGGTCCAGCAGCACTGTCATCGTGCCCGTGGTGAGGATGGCGATGCGGCTCAGATCCGACGGGGATGCCGTCCTGGGGTAGCGCCGACGCAGCGCCGCCAGCACCTGGAACTGGCCAGAGGTAATGCCGTGCGCCTGGGAAAGCTTGCTCAGCTCGCGCTCCAGCACTCCGCCCAGGCGGATCACCCGGATCAGCATGTCGGCGTGTTGCAGATCGAGGTCCGGGCGCGCCGTCCGCCATTCGGCGAGAAATTGGTCCACATAGTCAAGGGTAGTCATGAGCCAATTTTACTTGGCTCCAAATAACTTCGCAATTGATTGCTTGACATCAAGATACTTGATGAATAGCATTTGCTCATGGTCGAGCCGGGTAGATGAACCGGCCGACATCAAGAAAGACAACGAAATGGGCGAGACAACATGGCTTTTGATTCCTCATGCGGGATTCGGACGCAACTGGGCGATAGTGCCGCAAGCGCCGGCAGCTCGGTTCGGGCGGCGTTCGACGCAACGTCGGACCGCTATCCGGCGCGTCCTTTTCTCCATATTCCCGCGCAGGCAACGGCGGGGTATGGGGGCCAGCCGGTGGACTGGCAGTACGGCGAGGCCGCTATTCGCGTGAAGGTGCTGGAGGCAATTTTCCGCGAGGCTGGCTTGATGTGCGGCCATCGCGTCGCCGTGATGCTCGACAACCGCGCCGAGTTCTTCCTGTGCTGGCTGGCGCTCAACGGCATCGGCGTGTCGATCGTGCCGCTCAACGCAGAGCACAGCGCGGCGGAGATCGCGCATGTGCTGCACGATAGCGCGGCCGTGATGGTGATTACGCTAGACGGTCGGAGGGCGGCGCTGGAGCCAGCCTTGACCCTGGCACGGACCGGCACTGACGTGGCGCTGCCGCCTGTTTGGTGCCTTGACGGCGGCGTGCCCCAGGCGCCGGTGCCGCTCGGCACGTTCGCAGCCGGCGACGACGAGTGCGCGCTGGTCTATACGTCGGGGAGCACGGGTTTGCCGAAGGGCTGCATGCTGTCGAACGCCTACATGCTGGCTTTCGGCCGGTGGTACCTGGCGCTCGGCGGACTGTGCGCGATCGCGCCCGGCGCCGAACGCCTGATCACCCCGTTGCCGCTGGTGCATATGAACGCGCTGGCCTGCTCGTCGATGGCGATGATCCTGAGCGGCGGTTGCATCGTTCAGCTGGACCGTTTCCACCCGGGCACCTGGGCGCAGACCGTCGCCGAGAGCGGCGCCACCATCGTGCATTACCTCGGTGTGATGCCGGCAATCCTGCTGCAATTCCCGCCCCATCCCGGCGAGCGTGCGCACGCCGTGAAGTTCGGCTTTGGTGCCGGCGTGCATCCCAAACACCAGGCGGCGTTCGAGGCGCGCTTCGGCTTTCCGCTGGTGGAGTCCTGGTCGATGACCGAAGTCGGCGCGGGAGCGGCGGTCGCGGCCAACGTCGAGCCGCGCCAGGCCGGCAGCCGTTGCTTCGGTCGGCCGGCGGGCCACATGGAATACCGCATCGTCGACGACGCGGGCAATGATCTGCCGCCCGGCGCCGCCGGCGAACTGTGGGTACGCGCCGCCGGTCCGGACCCGCGGGCGGGCTTCTTCTCCGGTTACGCGAACCAGCCAGAGTTGACCGAAGCCGCATGGGCCGGCGGCTACTTCCACACCGGGGACGTCGTGCGCGCGGGTGGCGACGGCGCCCTGCATTTCGTCGATCGCAAGAAGAGCATCATCCGGCGCAGCGGCGAGAACATCGCCTCGCTCGAAGTCGAGGCCGTGCTCAACCAGTTGCCCATCGTGCGTAACGTCGGCGTGGGACCCGTCGACGACGAGACGCGCGGCGAGGAAGTCATGGCGTGCGTCGAGCTTGCCGCTGGCCATGCACCCTCGCACGAAGTGGCGCTGCAAATATTCGAGGCCGCGGCGCAGCGGCTCACTTACTACAAGCTCCCGGGCTACATCGCTTTCGTGTCCGCGCTTCCGCTGACTGCTTCCCAGAAGCTGCAGCGCGGGGTGCTGCGCGAAATCATGGGCCGCCTGGCCGGCGAGGGCGCGGCATTCGACCTGCGCGCCCTGAAGAAACGCCCCGCCGCGCAACCGGCGGATAACGTCTGAGCGGCCGCCGGAGACTCCCATGGCAATTCAACCCGAAGACGCTGATGCCGTGCTGGCAGTGCCAGTCACGACCGGCTACGCGCGCTACAGCACCGAGCCAGCGGACTGGTATGTCGCGCAATGCCTGCGTGAGCTGCTCGCAGGCGCCGGCTTGTCGAAAGACAGTATCGACGGCCTCGCTGTCTCCAGCTTCACGCTCGCACCCGACCCGGTGGCCAGCCTGTCGCGCGCGCTGGGACTCTCGTTGCGTTGGCTGGAATCCGTGCCTTTCGGGGGCGCCAGCGGCGTGATCGCGCTGCGTCGTGCGGCGCGGGCGGTCGAAGCTGGCGATGCGCAGGTCGTGGCCTGCATCGGCGCCGACACCAACCCGCGCGGTGGCTTTGCCGGGCTGGCCAGTCGCTTCTCGTGGGCGGCCATCGATGCGGTGTATCCCTACGGAGCGGCGGGTCCCAACATGCCGTTCGCGCACCTGACCCAGCGCTACATGGACGCCACCGGCGCCACGCGAGCGGACTTCGGCCGCCTTTGCGTCTCGCAGCGCGCCAATGCCAGCGCCGTCGCACATGCGCTGTTGCGCGAACCTGTCTCACTCGATGAGTACCTCGACGCCCGGCCAATCGCCGAGCCGCTCCACAAGCTGGATGTCGTGATGCCGTGCGCGGGCGCGGAGGGCTTCCTGGTGATGGCGCGCCGGCAGGCCCTCCGTCTCGGCCTGCCGTACGCCCGTATTCGCTCGGTGGTCGAGCGCCACAACGCCTATGCCGACGATGAAACCATCTTGCGAGGCGGCTGGGCCGAGGAGTGCAGCCGCTTGTACCGCGAGGCCGGCGTAGGCTGCAGGGACATCGATGTGCTGGCCACCTACGACGATTACCCCGCGGTGGTGTTCCTGCAACTGGAAGGGCTCGGCTTCTGCCCGCCCGGCGCCGCTGCGGATTTTGTTCAGTCTCACGATCTGAGTTTCCGCGGCGACTTTCCACACAACACAAGTGGCGGCCAACTCGGCTGCGGGCAGGCCGGTGCGGCCGGCGGCTATCTCGGGCTGGTGGAAGTCCTGCGGCAGGTCACTGCGCAGGCCGGCGCCAATCAGGTGCGCGCTGCCCGCATCGGGCTCGCCAGCGGCTACGGCATGGCCGTGTACGACCGCTGCCTCGCGACCGGCGCGGCGATCATCGAAGGGGCCACGCCATGAGCCACGATGCTTCTTTTGCGCAATGCCGCTCGCTTGCCTGGCACAGCATGGTGGAGTCCACGCCGTCGGGCGGCCTCGCACTGCCATGCTGCGCGCAATGCGGCCACCAGTTCTATCCGCCGCAACGCTATTGCCCGCGTTGCCTGCATGGACACATCGACTACGTGGCGGACAGCGGCGCGGCCGTGGTGCTGTCGGTGACGCGGCTGCACCACACACTGAAGCCAGCCATCGTGAGTTCTCTGCCTTTGCATGTGGCGGCCGTTCGCACGGATTCCGGTGTCACGCTCTTCGCACTCGCGGACGACATGCTGGCTCCGGGCACCCGCGCGAGGGTCAGCCTGAGCCGTAACGGATGGGCGCCCGCCGGTGTGCTGCGCGTTCGCGCGCTGTCATTGCCGGAACAAGGAGGTCCGGTATGAGCCAGCTCCAGCTTGAAACCCGGCGTTTCGCGGGCCGCACGGCCGTCGTGACCGGAGGTAACGCCGGCATCGGACTGGCCGTCAGCGAGGCGCTGCTCGCGCAGGGCGCGCGCGTGATTGCCGCGGGGCTCGAGCCGTCGGCAAGCGCGCATCCGTGTCTCATCTCCTGCGTCGTGGACCTGTCGACGCCCGATGGCGTCCGTACGCTGGCGACGCTCGCTCGGGCGGAGCGGGCTGACATCCTCGTCAACAACGCCGGCGTGGTGCGCAACACCCTGCTGGAGGACGTGGACGATGCCGAGTTCGACCTGATGATGACGCTGCACGTGCGCTGCGCCATGAAGCTGGCGCAGGCCTGCCTGCCGCACATGAAGGCACAGCGCTTCGGCCGCATCGTGAATGTGGCGTCGCGCGCGATCGTGGGCCTCGCCGGACGCACCGCCTATGGCGCGAGCAAGGCCGCGCTGGCCGCGATGACCCGCACCTGGGCGCTGGAATCCGGGCCGTCCGGCATCACGGTCAATACGGTGTCGCCTGGGCCCATCGTCACCGGCATGCTGACTCGCGACATCCCGGAGCACGGCGAGCGCGCGCGCGCCCTGGCCGCTTCACTGCCGCTGCAGCGCCTCGGCCGCCCCGACGACGTAGCACGCGCGGTGCTCTTCTTTGCCGATCCCGCAAACGGCTGGATCACGGGGCAAAACCTCTTTGTCTGTGGCGGGGGGAGCCTGGCCGCCTCTCTGGCGCTCTGAGGCCTCTTAACCGCACATCGTCCAAACCAACAGAAACAAACCGGAGACAACTCGTGAACCCGAGTCCTTTCTCGTCCGTTGCAGGGATTCCGCCGCTAGAAGAAGTACTCCTAAATAGTGAGGACATGCCGTGGCGCCCCAAATCCCTGCCGGGCCTCCACGAAAAGATGCTGTGGCGCGACGACGCGACCGGCGCCTCCATCGCACTGATCCGGTTCGAGAAGGGCGTGTCGATTCCCGTGCCTCACTCGCATGCTTCGAACCAGTTTATGTTCTGCCTGCAGGGTCGCTACGAATACACCGCCACGAATGTGGTGTTGATGCCGGGCAGCTTCTACTGGAATCCGAAGGGGCACGTCCACGGCCCGACGCTTGCGCACGAAGACACCATCGTGGTGGAGATCTACGACGGTCCGCACTATCCGCAGCAGCCGAGCTGGTACACGGATGAGCGCGATGCCCACTGACCGCGAAAGTGCCGCCATGCCCGGCATCCCCGCGCCCTCGAGCCATTGCGAGGCCGATCCGCAGGACCTGTGTGCGGCCGTCGGTGCGATCTTCGAGCGGCTCGGCGTCGCTGCTGCCGATGCCGCGTATGTCGCCGAGTCGCTGGTCGATGCCGACATGGAGGGCGTCCCCTCGCACGGCGTCATGCTGGTCCACATGTATGCACAGCGCCTGCGCAGCGGATCCGTGACGGCGGCATCGCAGGCCGCCGTGGCTCATGACCACGGTGCCTGCGTGGTGCTCGACGCCGCAAACATGCTGGGCCAGCTGTCCGCGCGGCAGGCGGTCGCGATCGCGAGGGAGCGGGCCGCTGAGCACGGCATCGGCGCCGTGGCAGTCCGCAACGCTTTTCACTTCGGCGCGGCGGGGCGGTATGCGCGGGCCCTGGCAAGCGATGGCTGCGTCGGTATCGCGATGTCCAATACGCGTCCGCTGATGCCCGCGCCGGGCGGCGCCCAGAGCGTCGTCGGCAACAACCCGCTGGCTATCGCGGTGCCCGGTGACGACGGCATTCCGGTCGAACTCGATATGGCGATGAGCGCCAGCGCGATGGGCAAGATCCGGCTGGCCGCCGCCGCCGGCCGCGAGATTCCGGCTGGCTGGGCCACCGACGCGCAAGGCCTGCCCACCACGGACGCGGCCGCCGCTCTCGCCGGCATGCTGCTCCCGGCCGCCGGCCCCAAGGGCTTCGGCCTCGCCTTCATGGTCGACCTGCTGTGCGGCGGTCTGTCCGGCGGCGCCACCGGCGCGGCGGTGCAGCCCCTCTATGGCGACAGCGCCATTCCCTACAACTGCGCGCACTTCTTCCTCGCGATCGATGTCGCGCATTTCCGCGAAACCGCCGCGTTCGCGCGCACCGTTAGCGACGCCGCGGCCGCGGTGCGCACGTCGCGGCGCGCGCCCGGTACTGAACGCCTGTACACCCCAGGCGAGATCGGCTGGGCGAGGCGTGCCGAAGCCGGCGGCGCCTGCCGCGTCGAGCGGCCGGTGCTAATCGAACTCGCGGCCCTGGCGCGCGCGCTCCCGGCCGCGCTGCCTCCTTCTATTGCCAACCTTGTAAACGATACGGACCTGACAGCATGAAAACGCAAATTCTCACCGGCGAACTGCGCAAGCCCAACGGCCACTTCTCGCAGGCCACCACCATCGAGACCGGCGGCAAGCTGGTCTTCATCTCCGGCATGACGGCGCGCCGGCCCGACGGCTCGATCGCCGGCATCGGCGATGTCGTCGCCCAGACCCGCCAGGTCTGCGAGAACCTGAGCGCCGCCATGAAAGCCGCCGGCGGCACGCTCGACGACATCTGCCGCGTCGACGTGTACGTGCGCAACATCGAGCATTTCGACCGCATCCACGACGTGCGCCGCGAGTTTTTCCGGGCGCCGCTGCCGGCTTCGACCATGGTCGAGGTCAGCAAGCTGGTCTCGCCGGAATACCTGATCGAGATCAGCGCGATCGCGGTTCTGCCGCACGCCTGAGCCACGTATCGGAGTCCGAATCATGCGATTTGCAAGTTTCATATACGACGGCCAGGCGCGCATCGGGGTGGTCGAAGGCGAGCAGGTGGCCCTGCTGCCGCTGTCCATGGGCGACATGCGCGATGTGATCGCCGGTGGCCAGGACGCGCTGTGCAGCATCGTCAGCGCGTTGTGCGACGGCACGCTGGAGTGCATCGCACTCGATGGCCTGCGCCTGCTGCCGCCGCTGCAGCGCTTGCAGCGCGACGTGCTTTGCGTCGGCTGGAATTACTGGGACCACTTTCTGGAAGGCGAGGGCAAGCGTGAAGAGCAGGAGGTGCCCCGCCCGGAAGCGCCGACGTTCTTCACCAAGAGCCCGCACACCCTGATCGGGCCGCGCGACGACATCGCCTTCGATCCGCGTATCTCGGCCAAATGGGATTACGAGGCCGAACTGGCGCTGGTGATCGGCGCCGACGGCCGCAGCATCGCCGCGAGAGACGCCATGCGGCACGTCTGGGGCTATTGCCTCGCAAACGACATTTCTCAGCGCGACCTGCAACGCCGTCACGGCGGCCAGTGGCTGAAGGGCAAGAGCATCGACAGCACCATGCCGTTGGGGCCCTTCCTGGTGACGGCCGACGAGATCGACCCGCGCGAAGTGCGGTTGCAATGCCTCGTGAACGGCGAGCTGCTGCAGGACGCCTCGGTGTCGCAGATGGCTTTCGCCATTCCCGAACTGATCGCCGAACTGTCGTTCGGTATGACGCTGCGCGCGGGCGACCTCGTTCTGACCGGTACGCCGGCGGGCGTGGGCAACGCGCGCGAGCCGCAGGTGTTCCTGCAAGCGGGCGACGTCGTGACCGTGCGCGGCACGGGCCTGGGCGAACTGGTCAACCGCGTGGTCGAGACCGACCTGTATGGGCGATCGAGTGTTACGGACATGCGGAGGCGCCCATGAAAGCCAGTTTCGATGCGAGCGGCGACGTGATCGTCATCACGGGCGGCGCCAACGGCATCGGTGCCGCGCTCGCGCGTGCCTGTGCCGGGGCGGGGGCAACGGTGATCGTCTGCGACGTGGACGAGCACGCCGCGGCGGCGTTGCTGGCCGCCGAGCCGCGCCTGCAGTTTGTCCGCCTCGACGTCAGCGACCGCGATGCCGTGATGGCCGCCATGCAGTCCATCGAGAACGAACATGGCCGTATTGACGGTCTCGTTTGCGGCGCGGCGGTGCAGCCGCGCCGGGCTGTGCATGAGACAACGCCGGCCGACTGGCAGCGCACGCTCGGCATCAACCTCGATGGCGTGGTGTGGTGCTACCAGGCGGCGATGCCCGGCATGATCCGCCGCCGGCGCGGCAGCGTGCTGGCGTTCTCGTCGGGGCTGGCGCATAGCGGCTGGGCCGAGTCCGCCGCCTATGCCGCCAGCAAGGCCGCACTGGTGGCCTTCATCAAGAGCGCCGCGAAGGAGGTGGCCCGGCACCGGGTGCGCGTCAACCTGATCGCCCCGGGCGTCATCGACACGCCCCAGTACCGGCAAGCCAACGCCGGAGGCGACGACGGGCACTGGGCGGCCACACTCGGCGTCGGCCAGCCCGAAGACGTCACGGGGCCGCTGATGTTCCTGCTGTCCGATGCCGCCACCATGACCGCGTCGGTGCTCAGCCGGGACTATGCCTGGCACGCCAGCGAACCCGCGGAGCGCGAGCAATGACATCCACCGGAGAACAACAACCATGCAGCCTGTACTGATCGTCGGCGCGGGGCCCATCGGGCTGACCACGGCGCTCGGCCTTGCGCACTACGGCATTCCCTTTCTGCTGTTCGAGGAAGACGGCAGCCTGTCGCTCGACACCAAGGCCGGCACGCTGCTGACGCGCACGCTGGAGGCATTTCGCCGTTATGGCGTCGCCGATGCCGTGCTCGAGCGTGCGCTTCGAGTCGAAGAGATTGGCGAGATCGAACGGGAGAGCAATCTCTCGCAGTCGTCCGTGCGCACGGCCGTGCTGCGCGACGAGACGCGCTACCCGTTCGTCGTCAACCTGCCGCAGCACCATCTCGAGCCGATCCTGCGCGACGCGGTGGAGCGTGTGCCGCAAGGCCGCGTGCTTATGCAGCACCGCCTGGTGTCCTTTGACTCCGGTGCCAGCGGTGTGCAAGCCATCTTCGACACGCCCGATGGCCCGCAGCGCTTCGAGGGCAGCTACCTGCTGGCGTGCGACGGCGGCCGCAGCACGGTGCGCGCGCAATGCGGTGTTCCGGTAGTCGGCACGTCGCTCGATGTGCGCTACATGCTGGTGGATCTGAAGGTCGACCTCGATGTGGCCAATCCGCGCGACTATCCCTATCTCGCGTACTTCTCGGATGCGCAGGAGTGGATGATCCTGGTGCGGCAGCCGCACTGCTGGCGCTTCCTGTATCCGCTCGCCAAGGATGCGGACGAACCCACCGACGAGGCGCTGCGCAGCAAGGTGCTGCGCTTCATCGGCAAGGTCGACAAGGTCGAGTTGCTCGGCCGGGTGACCTACCGCGTGCACCACCGTATTGCGCGCCAGTGGCGGCGCGACCGCGTGTTCCTGATGGGCGACGCCGCGCATCTGATTACGCCGATGTGGGCGCTCGGCCTCAATACCGGTGTGCTGGATGCCATCAGCCTGCCATGGCGTCTCGCGTGGGTGCTGCGCGGCTGGGCCGACAGCAGCCTGCTGGACGGCTACGAGCGCGAACAGCGCCCGGTCGCGTCGGAAGGCGCAGGCGAGATGGCGGAGGCCGCGCGCCACCACATGGCCATGCAGGACGAGGCAAAACCCTCCGCGGCGCTGCAGGACTGGGGCAACGCCTATACGCGCACCCTGCTGGGCGTGCGGCTGGATATCAACGGCAGCGGCGACTGGTCGATGATCCGCACGGAAGCCGAGCCGCCGCCGCTCCAGGTGGGCGAGCGCATACCCGATTTCCTGCTGCATGGTCCCGCCGGCCGGCCAGTCCGGGTCCACGACCTCGTCGACGGCAATTTCCTCGCGCTGTACTTTTCCGACGTGCGCCGCCAGCCGCAGATTCCGCACAACACGTCCCCCGCATTGCGTCACTTCGTGGTGTCGCGCTGGGACGCTCCCCTCGACTCCGGCCTGCGCGAGCGCGCGCTGCTCGATGTCGGCAACCAGCTGCGCGAGCGTCTCGGTGTGGCGGACGGCACGCTGGTGCTGGTGCGGCCCGACGACCATGTCGCCGCCATCGTGCCGATCGCGCCGCAATGTGCCGAAGACCTCTACGCATCCATCGTCGGCGCACATGTGCCGCAAGGGAGTTCGCAATGATCCATGGACCCAGCGTGCTTGGCCTGAACGGCTTTGGCCTGGAAGTACCGGACCTGGGCGCTGCCCGGGCCTTCTACGAAACCTTCGGGCTCGAAGCCTCGACGCTGCAGCCTGGCGTGCTGTGCATGCGCTCGCCGGGCCGCAGCAACGACGAACTGGTCTTGTCGGCCGGCGCGGGCAAGCGGCTGCATCACGTCTCTTTCTACTTTGATCCGCTGCAGCGCGCGGCCTTCATCGAGAAGCTGACACAGGCCAGACTCGACGTCCTCGAGCAGGCTCCGCCCGGGGGCCATCGCGATGGCTTGTGGTTCCGGGACCCGTGGGGCACCTGGATTCACCTCAGCGCGCATCTTCCGGCGTCGCTGGCGGAGCCGGCCGCCGATGCTGTCGTGCGCCGCCCGGCGGACGTCGCGGCGTGGCAGGCGCTGGAAGGCGGGCGAGCGCCGCTCAAGTTAGGTCATGTGCTGATCTTCACCCCCGAGCTGGCAAGCGCGGAGCGCTTCCTGTGCGAGACACTCGGGCTGCGTGTGGCCGACAGGGCGGTCGGGAAGGTAAGCTTCCTCGCGGCGGGCGAGGGCGTGATCGACCACCACTGCTTCGGGCTGATCGCCAGTACGCATCGCGGTTTCCAGCATGCCAGCTTCCAGGTGGGTGGGATCGACGACATCGGCCTCGGTGCCTGGCGCATGCGCGAGGCGGGTTACCGGGACAGCTTCGGCCCGGGACGGCATGCGCTGGCGTCGAACCTGTTACGTGCGGGATCCGTGGGGGAGCTGGGTGGAGTACTACGCCGACATGGACAAGATCAGCGACCAATGGGTCAGCCGGGACTGGACGGTCCTGCCGTACATCTGGGGACCGACGTGGTCGCCCGAATTCTGGGGAGGGGAGATGAATGCCAACCTGGAGCCGCGGTGACCTCGCAAACAGTTTGACGGCAGACGCAGGAAAACCCATGTCCTCAATCGCATTGGATGTCCATGCCCACCTTGTGCCGGCCACCACGGCTGCATTGCCGCCATTGGACGGTGTCGTCAGGCGGCCTGCCGACCGTGTGCTGGTGATCGACGGTCAGCCGCTCATGGCCATGGACCTGTACTGCCCCGAACGGCTGCTTGCCTGGATGGAGGCCAACGGCGTGCAGCGTGCGCTGGTTTCGGTGCCGCCGCCGCTCTACCGGCAGCACCTGGACGCTGTCGCCGCCCACGCCTGGGCCTGTTATCTCAACGACGGGCTGCTCGAGATCGCCACTCGTCACAGCGCCCGGCTGGGCGCCTTGCTTCACCTGCCGATGGAGCATCCGGCGGTAGCGCAGGCCTTGGCCGCGTGCTACGGCGAGTCGGCTCACGCGGCTCATGCGGCTCATGCGGCTCATGCGGGTTACGCGCTGGCGGCAGGAGGTGTTGACGCCGTCGATTACGGCGATCAGGCGCATCGGCCGCTGTGGGAGAGGCTGAACGCGCAGGGCGCCTTCGTCTTCCTGCATCCGGCGCACTGTTGCGACGGCAGACTCACACGGCATTACCTGGATAACTTGATTGGCAATCCTTACGAGACCGCGGTGGCGGCGTCGCAACTGGTGATGGCGGATGTCCCGAGGCAGTATCCGCGCATCCGCTTCTGCCTCGCGCACGCTGGCGGCGCATTCCCGGCGGTATGCGGGCGCTTGCAGCGCGGCCTCGACACCGGGCGTCCGGGAGTGCCGGCACAGATCGAGCCGCCCTTGCAGGCCGCGAGGCGCTTCTTCGCCGACTGCATTGCGCACCAGAGCGCCGGGCTGCGGCTGGCACAGGAGGTGTTCGGCCGCACCAATGTGCTGTTCGGCTCGGACTGGCCGTTTCCGATGGGCATCCTCTCGCCGGACACCGATGACACCGTGCGCGCGTGGAGGCAAGACGCCACCCCGTAACGACCCGGCGCACACACCACAACAGGTAGAGAACGAGAATCAAGGAGACAACATGAATGTGGAACAAGGATCAGCCACGGCCGGTGTGCCGGTGGCTGCCGATGCGCGGCGGGCGATACTGCGCAAGACCGTCGTGACATCGATCGTTGGGCAGGCACTCGAGTGGTATGACTTCTTTCTGATGGCACGGCCGCGGCGCTGATCTTCGGCAAGCTGTTCTTCCCGATCGGCACGGACCCGCTGGTGGGCACGCTGGCGGCCTTCGGCGGCTTCGCGGTGGGGTTCGTCGCGCGCCCGCTCGGCGGCGTGATCTGCGGTCACGTGGGCGACCGCTACGGCCGCAAGCTGGTTCTGGTGCTGACGCTGGTCGTGATGGGGCTTGCCACCGCCCTGATGGGCCTCCTGCCGACGTATCAGCAGATCGGCAGCTGGGCGCCCGTGCTGCTGGTGTTGCTGCGCCTCTTACAAGGGCTGGCTGCTGGCGGCGAATGGAGCGGCAGCATCCTGCTGATCAGTGAGAATGCGCCGCCGACGCGGCGAGGCTTCCTGTCAGCCTGGAGCCCGAGCGGGGCGACCGTCGGCTTCGTGCTGTCGGCAGTCGCCTTCTGGGCTGCGCAGAAGCTGCCTGCCGAAGACTTCATGAGCTGGGGCTGGCGCATCCCGTTCCTCGCCAGCATCGTGCTGGTCCTGGCGGGCTACTACATCCGCAGCCGGATCCCCGAAAGCGCGGAGTTCGTGGCGGCCAGGCGCAGCGGCCACGCTGTGCGCCTGCCAGTGATCGAAGTGCTGCGGCAGCAGCCGAAGGAAGTGCTGATGGTGGTGGGGCTGCGCATGGCGGAAGGCGGCGCGTCCTATATCTTCTTCGCATTCTCGCTCGCCTATGGCGCGCGTCTTGGCATTCCTAACCACGTCATGCTGGAAGGGCTGACGATCTCGATGGTGCTGGTCATGGGCACGGCATTGGCGTACGGCCATCTGTCCGACCGGATCGGCCGACGCACCGTCTATATGGCAGGCGCGGTCGGCGTGATGCTGGTGGCGTTCCCGTTCTTCTGGCTGGTCGACACCCGCCAGCCGTCCCTCGTGCTGCTGGCCTACGTGCTGGCCGACTCGGTGGCGCTGGCCGCCATGGTCGGGGTCCAGCCGAGCTACATGGCGGAACTGTTCCGCACCGAAGTGCGCTACTCGGGCATGGGCGTTGGCCGCGAAGTGTCGTCCGTCATCGGCGGCGGGGTCGCGCCAATGGTCGCCACGGCCCTGCTGGCGAAGTACCACTCGGCCACGCCTGTGGCGCTCTATCTGATCGTGCTGGGGGGCATCACGGTGATCGCGCTGATGTTCACGCCGGAAACGCTGCCCCGTGAGGCGCGCAGCCGCCCCGAGCCGGCCCGGGGGAAGGAAACGCCATGACAATCCAGACTTCCCCCGTGGCCACGCCGATCGCCCAGCGGCTCGTCTTCGATCTGGTGCGCGGAGAAGTCCGCGACGATGACCGCCGCTACCTGCTGATGCGCCCCGATGTCCTCATGGGCATGCTGGAACTGCTCGATGACACCACGCGCGCGCGAGTGCTGTGCGCCTTCGCCGACTCGACGGCCTCGCACGGCAAGCACAGCATCCTCGCCTATCTCGACGGCCTGCCTGGCCGCGGGGCGAGCGGCGGCGATGCGCTGCTCGATCTGATCTGCGAAACCTCGCCCGCCCTCGGCTGGGGGCGGTGGGACTTCGAGCGTAGCGGCGACGGCCTGGTCCTCAATGTTTTCAACAGTCCCTTTGCCGCCGGCCACGGGCCTGCCACCCGGCCGGTCTGCGCGCCGATCGCAGGCCTGTTCCGCACGGTCGCCGCGATTGTGCTGGGGCAGCCGGTGCGGGTGCAGGAAACCCAGTGCGCCGCCGTGCATCCAGATGCCACTTGCCGTTTTGTCGCCCGCCCAGCGCTGGAGAGCAACGAGGAAGGAGACTTGACATGACCCGCTACCGGGACGATGCCGGCGCCATCCACGCGCTGGTGCAGGAAGACCGCGTGCACCGCGACGTCTACCTCAGCGAGGAGCTGTTCCGCCTCGAGCAGGAACGCTTGTTTCAGCGCAGCTGGAATTACGTCGGCCACGAAAGCCAGGTGCCCGAGCCGGGCGACTACTACACCACGGAGATCGCCGGCCAGCCTCTGATCCTGGTACGCCAGCCGGACCACAGCCTGCGTGTGCTGATGAACCGCTGTGCCCACAAGGGTGCGCGGCTGGTTTGCCAGGTACAAGGCAACACCGGCAGAGTCTTTCGTTGTCCGTATCATGCTTGGGCCTACAAGACCGATGGCGCCTTGCTGGCCGTGCCGCTGAAGTCTGGCTATGAACACACCCGCATGGCCGCCTGCGAGTCCGGAGCCGGCCTGGTGGCGCCACGCATGGCGGTGTATCGCGGCTTCGTCTTCACTTGTCTGTCGGCGGACGGCCCGGAGTTTGCGGATTATCTCGGTCCCGTGCTGACGGTGCTTGACAGCCTCGCCGACCGCTCGCCCGCGGGCCAACTGCAAATTGCCGGCGGCTGTCTGCGCAGCGTGATGCGGTGCAACTGGAAGATGTACCTCGAGAACGTCAACGATTCCGTGCATCCGGTTTCCACGCACGAGTCGGTCTCGGCGACGGCCAGGGCCGTGCACGGCGCGCAGCCGGCCGACGCGCCCGAGTCGATGGCCCTGCAGCAACTGCTGCCATTCGGCTCGGGCTATGACTTCTTCACGAGGACTGGCGCGCGTATCTACCCGAACGGGCACAGCGTGCTGGGCATCCGCGCCAGCATCCATTCGGAATACGAAGTGCCTGCGACTTACCGGCAGGCGCTGGAGGCGGCCCATGGTGCGCAGCGAACAGCCGAAGTTCTCGGCTTCGCGCCGCAGAACGTGGTCCTGTTTCCGTCACTCGCGCTCAAGGGTACGCCGCAGACGCTGCGTGTGGTCAAGCCGCTCGGCGTGGACCGTACCCTGGTCGAGGTTTGGGCGCTGGCACCCAAAGGGGCGCCGCAAGCGCTGCTGGAGCGCACGCTGACCTACAACCGGCTAACGTTCTCGCCGATGTCGGTGGTGGCGCATGACGACATCCATATTTTCGAGGGCGTCCAGCGATCGCTGGCCGCCCAGGGCAATCCATGGATCAGCCTGCATCGCGAGTACCGCGATGGCGAACAGCTGGAGCCCGAACAGGAAGTGAGCGGCACCAACGAGCTGCTGATGCGCAACCAGTTCCGCGCGTGGGCGACGCTGATGACGGCGGACGCGAAAGGAGCATCGACATGACCGGCCCCGACGCAACGATCGAATTGCTGGTTGACGAAGTGATTCCGCTGACCGCCACCATCACCGAGTTCCGACTGCGGGATCCGGCGGGCAGGGCGCTGCCGGGGTACACCGCGGGCGCCCATCTGCGCGTGCGGGTCGCGCCAGGCGGGACCGCGGAGTGGCGCCACTACTCGCTGATCAACGCCACGGTGGGCGCCACGCTGGCGCCTGAGGTCTATCGTATCGCCGTGCGGCGCGAAGACAATGGCCTGGGCGGCTCTCGCTGGATGCACACAATGCTGAAGCCTGGCAGCCGGCTGCTGACCAGCGCGCCGCGCAACGCCTTTATGCTCGATGCGGATGCTGAAGACGTCGTGCTGATTGCCGGTGGCATCGGGGTCACGCCCATTGTTTCGATGGCGGCCGCGCTGACGGCCGCCGGGCGGCGCTACCGCGTGCACTACAGCGCCCGCGACACCCGCCAACTGGCATTTGCGCAGGAACTGCGCGGCATCGCCGGCGCGCACCTTTCGCTGTACGCCGACAAGGGCGTACTGCCGGCGCTGGATATCGTGGCACTGCTGCAAGGCCTGCGTCCCGGCCAGCCCCTCTACGTCTGCGGCCCGGCGGGGATGATCGACGCGGTGCTGGCTCAGGCGTGTGCGCGCGGTTGGGCTCGCGAGGACATTCACTTCGAGCGGTTTGCCGCGCCGGCGGCCATGGCGTCCGACACGGGCTTTGAAGTCGAACTGCGTCAGTCGGGTCGCACGCTCACGGTGGCGGCCGGGGAATCGATTCTTGACGCCATGCTGTGCGCGGGCCTCGACCCGCTTTACGACTGCAAGCGCGGTGAATGCGGGCTGTGCCGGACGACGGTGCTGGAAGGGGCTCTCGATCACCGCGACTATTGCCTTACCGAGTCGGAACGGCAGGCAGGCAATGTGATGCAAATCTGCGTGTCGCGCGCCGGCTGCGGGCGGCTGGTGCTCGATGCATGAAAGGGAGCGGGAACATCATGGGTAAATACCGGGACAATCCGGAGGCCCTGCGCCGGCTGGTGCAGGACGAGCAGGTCCATCGGGATGTCTATCTCGATGAGGAGGTCTTCGCGCTGGAAATGGAGCGGCTCTGGTCACGAGCGTGGGTGTACGTCGGTCACGACAGCCAGGTGCCGCAGGCCGGCGATTTCATCACGGCGGACATCGCCGGGCAGCCCGTCGTCATGGTGCGGCAGCCCGATGGCACGGTGAAAGTCCTGCGCAACCGGTGCGCGCACAAGGGCGCCCGGCTAGTCTCGCAGGCCAGCGGGAACGTCGGGCGCTTCTTCCGTTGCCCGTATCACGCATGGACGTACAAGACGGATGGCGCGCTGCTGTCGATACCGCTGCGGCACGGCTACGAAGGCACCAGCCTGGATGCCTGTCCCGCTGGCCAGGGCATGGGGGCGTTGCGGCACGTGGCGAGCTATCGCGGCTTCGTGTTTGCACGCCTCGCTGACCACGGTCCGGACTTCCACGCGTACTTTGGCGAGGCGCTGACATCCATCGACAACATGGCCGATCGCGCGCCGGAGGGCGAGCTTGAAGTCGCGGGGGGCGTACTGCGCTACACCCACGACTGCAACTGGAAGATGTTCATCGAGAACCTGAACGACACCATGCACCCCATGGTGGCGCACGAGTCGTCTGCCGGCACGGCAAGACAGCTGTGGGCCGGCAAGCCGCAAGACGAGCCCCTGCCGATGGCGATCGAACAGCTGGTGCCGTTCACATCGGGCTATGCGTTCTCCGACGAGATGGGTGTGAGGGTGTTCGCCAACGGGCACAGTTACACAGGAGTCGGTGCCGTGTCGTTGCACGCCGGCTATGTCGGCATGCCCGAGTACGAGGCGCGCATGACCGAGGCCTATGGGGCCGCTCGCGCGGCAGAGATCCTCGCGACGGTGCGGCACAACACCATCTTCTATCCGAGCCTGACCATCAAGGGCGCCATCCAGGCGATTCGCTTAGTGCGGCCGGTGGCGCCCGGCAAGACGATCGTCGAATCGTGGACGTTCCGCCCCAAGGGCGCCCCGGAAGCCCTGCTGCGTCGCACGCTCATGTACACGCGGCTGATCAACTCTCCGATGTCCGTGGTCGGCCACGATGACCTTCACGCCTACCGTGCGATGCAGGAAGGGTTGCGTGCAGGCGGCAACGAGTGGGTGAGCCTGCACCGCAACTTCGACGCCGCCGAGATCGGGCAGGAGGTCACCACCGCCAACGGTACGAGCGAAATCTCCATGCGCAACCAGTTCCGCGCATGGGCCCGATACATGACACCGGAAATCCAGTCAGGAGACACAACGAAATGAGCCAGCCCCAAGTCGCGACGCCGCCCACACGGGATGACCTGATCGCCTTCGTCTATGAAGAAGCACGGCTGATCGACGACAAACGCTTCGACGATTGGCTCGCGCTCTTCGCGGACGACGGTCACTATTGGATTCCGCTCGTGCCGGGCCAGCAGGACGGCATCGACCACGCGTCGCTGATGTACGAAGACCGCCTGCTGCTTCAACTGCGCATCGAGCGCATGCGCAGCCCGCGCGCTTTCTCCCTGCAGCCGGAAAGCCGCTGCCTGCACGTGCTGCAGTGTCCGGAAGTGCTGCCGCAGGACCACGACAGCGGTACGTATCTCACGCGCACCCGCTATATCTACGTGGAGACGCGCGGCGACGAACAGCAAGTGTATGCCTGCACGGCTGAGCACACCCTGGTGCTGCGCGACGGCACGCTGAGGGTGCGCCAGAAACGGGTCAATCTGCTGAACTGCGATGCCGCATTGCCGTCGATCCAGCTTTTTATGTAGGCCACTGGCGCGGCGCGCGGCAGGGATCAAGATGGCTGGTCGGCGCGCCGCTGAATACCGTATCCGCTTCTGTCTCGGTAAGCGCAAGAGGTCGGTCAATGTAAAGCACGACACGTGCTCCTCATCCAGCCAGTAAAACCATCGCAGCATCCATATTGTGCTGCTCGTTGCCCCGTGCGAGAATTATGTAATCCAGAACAATTTGATCGACCGTGATGCTCAAAATCGCCGCCAAATGGTTCGAGTGCAAGCAGTTGGACGACAACGTCTATCTGTTCTGGGAACCGCATGTGATCCCCTTGTTCCGGTGCAACATCTGGTACGTCCGTGGCCGTGATCGCGATCTGATTATCGACTCGGGGATGGGTTTTTCGAGCCTCAAGGAGGCCGGCAAGCACCTGTTTGGCAAACGCACGGCAGCGATCGCGACGCACGCGCATCTCGATCACGTGGGGAATCTTCACGAGTTCGACGAATGCATGGTCCATCGGCTCGAGGCGCCGGGGCTGCGTAATCCGCAATGGTCATATACGCTCGCGGACGACCGCTTCAATCCCGAGTACTTCAAGAGTGCATTTGCCGATTTTGCTTACGAGGGCTCCGTGGTGGACGCGTTGCCGCACGCGGGATATGAACTCGCGAAATGGCACATCAAGCCGGCTAATGTGACACGCGAGCTCGTCGACGGCGACATCATCGATACGGGCGACAGGCATTTCGAGGTGCTGCATCTGCCGGGACATTCACCGGGCAGCATCGGCCTTTGGGAAGCTCGTACGCAAACGCTATTCTCAGGGGATGCGATCTATGACGGTCCGTTGATCGACGACCTTCATCACTCGTCGGTGCCGGATTACGTGAAGACCATGCAGCGTCTCTCGCGTTTGCCTGTCAAGGTCGTCCACGGCGGCCACGACCCGAGTTTCACCAGGGAACGGCTCCTCGAACTCGTCGGTATGTACCTCGAGCGCGTCGGTGCGTGAGCGGGTGGGGCGCCGCATGCCGGCGCTCGCTTCGATGCCGATCAGAAGGCGTAAATGAACTGCATGGCGAACAAGTCATTCGCCTTGGCGTACGATCCATCATTGCGGAGGAAAACCTGGTTGTTTGCCCAATCGTGGCGATACTCGACCTTCACCGTAATCTGCTGCGTCGGATAGAAGAGCAGGTTCAGGGCAATGTCCTGACGAACCGTCCCCTTGCATTCGAATCCGAGACCGCCGTTTGCCTTGGAGTTCGCCAGGCAATCCGCGCCGATGCCGAAGCCGTTGTAAGGGTCCATGCCGTTGCCGTTCAGGAATATGCCCCCACCGCCACCACCGTTCTGGCTATTGACAAGGAGGTCGTAGCGCGCGGTGGCGCCCATGCGGCCAACGACCGGCATCGAGAACTTGCGGTGTGCCAGCAATGAGAAGCCGTACCACTGTGCATTGCCGCCATTGAACGCGGCGCGTTGCTGCTGGCCATAGTCGGCTTCGGCATTGAACTGCGCATCGGCAAGCGTGTAAGTGGCGTCGACCTCGCCGAATATGAAGTATCCGCCCGAACTCGATGCCTGGCCGCCCGCTCCATAAACGGTGCGGCCTGTCACCGGATCGTGGGCGCTCGGCAACGTCTGCCGCCCGATGGTGAACGAGCCACCGGTGTCGAGTGCCGTGGACCACGTATAGTCGGCTCGCGCGGCGAAGCTCGGCACACGGTTGCTCGTCGTGACAGGGTCGCCAAGCGCATTCTGTCCGGTCTGCGTGACGGCGCCGTAGGTCCGGGCCTGTTCATTGCCGAGCATGAACTTCCAGGACCAGTTGCTGGCTTCGGGCGTGTAATTGAGGCCGACGCCGACGTAGGCGGCCGGGTCCGAGAAGTCATAGAGCAGGTTATGGGTCAGAGTCAGCGTTTGCGTGGACAGCTGATATTCATATCCGCCGAACGCGCTCATCAATCCGGCAAGGAAGGTCGTCGTGCCCGACAGCGGCACGGTGACGAATGCCGTGTTGAGAATGTTGTTGCCAATGTTGCCATGCTCGTTTGCAAGCAGTGAGATGCCATTGCCACGATTGGGCATCAGCGAGAATTCGGCCGATGGCGCCATGGGGCCGACACCGAACGTCTTCTTGATGTTGAGGTAGACGTCGCCGATCGTGCTGTTGAAGTACGTATAGGATGACTCGTGATTCGCGAAGAGGAACGATGAGGTCCTGGCGGCCCGGTTGTAGACGTACGCGGGATCGATATATCCGGTAACCGAGAGTCCGGCGAGCGGCCCCGAGGTGGCGGCATCGGAGAGCGAGTCGACTTTCAACTGCTGGCTCGCGAGCTGCTGCTTCATGTCGGCGAGGTCATCGTTGGTCAGCCTTGCAGGCGCGTTTCCGTAGCCGGGCTTCGACGCATCGACGATTTGTGGCGCGCTGACAGCAGGCGGTTTAGCGGCGAGTTCGGCTTTCAGCGACTCCACTTCGGCCTGCAGTGCCTTGAGTTCTTGCTGCAGTCCCTCGATCCGCGCGGAGATCGGATCGGCTATCGCGAGACACGGGACAGTGCCGCTCACGATCAGGCAGATCAGTTTCCATCGCATGGGAAGTCTCCTTACTGTGTGGCCCTTGAAAGGGCAAAGCGAGTCCCTATCCGGGCCCGGATCGGTTGGCGTCGGGGGTGAAGTGGTGCAGCCGTCCGCTAAGGCTCGCCGACGATACAGCGAGCCATTAATCAGTTCGCGATGGTGTGGGCGGGGGCGCTGTTATGGCGGCGTGCTGCCGCCGTGTGACAGACGCGACCTTAGCGGCCGTCCTTCAACTGCGACCAAAGACGCGTTTCCAGACGCTTGATTGCAGCGGGCAGCGGCTGTTGCATGAACAGCGTTGCAAGGACCTCGGGTTTCGGATAGACCATCGGGTCGCCGAGCAGCTCGGGTTTGACGAACTTCGAAGCGGCGCTGTCGGCGTTGGGGTAGAAAATCGTGTTGGTAATCGCTGCGTGAACTTCGGGTCGCTCGATGTAGTTGATCCACTTGAGCGCGGCCTCCGGATGAGGCGCGTCCTTTGGGACCGCCATCATCTGGAATGAGACCGGCGCACCGCTCTTCGGTATGAAGTACGCCAGCACGATGTCTTTGTGCGCCTCGCGCACGCGGCTCGCAGCCATCTTGACGTCGCCCGACCAACTCACCCCGAAACAGATGTCCCCGCCGGCGAGGTCGTTGATCCACGAATAGAGGGCGAATTGCGTCACATAGGGGCGGATGCTCTTCAACAATTCATAGGCGGCCTGATAGTCAGCCGGATTGTGACTGTTCGGATCCTTGCCGAGATAGTGCAGGGCGATGGAAAACATGTCGGTCGGCGAGTCGAGCAGCGAGACGCCGCAGCTCTTCAACTTGCTCAGGTATTCCGGCTTGAACAGGAGGTCCCAGTTGTCGAGCGCCACGGAGGGCCCGAGTACCTTGCGAACCTGGTTGACGTTGTACGCGAGACCGGTCGTGCCCCATGCCCAGGGTACGCCGTATTGATGCCCCGGGTCAGCCGCGTCGGTCAGCTTAAGCAGTTGTGGATCCAGGTTGGCGAGGTTCGGCAGCCTGGACTTGTCGAGCTTCATGTAGATCCCCGCCGCCGCTTGCGCGCCAAGGTAGCTCGACGAGGGCACGACGATGTCGTAGCCAGACGAACCGGTAAGCAGCTTCGCCTGCAACGTATCGTCGCTATCGAACACGTCGTAGCGCACGTGAATCCCTGTCTCTTTTTCGAAGTTCGGTACGGTATCCTTAGCGATAAAATCGTCCCAGTTATAGACGTTTAGTGTGTTCTCGTCTGCGAGCGCTGTCGTCGCGAATGCACAGCAGGTGAGCAAGGCGAGCGCGATTCGTAAATTCGTTGCTGGCATGATGTCTCCGATAGGGTCTATGGTTGTTCTAGTGAGTTAGCGCGCTCAGGGGCGGTGTTGCTTGCGCATAAGGAACAGAATGTCTGCCGCGAGATGCGCGGCCGCGAGCGCGGTGATATCGCTCTGATCGTAGGACGGCGCCACTTCCACGACGTCGGCGCCGACAAGCTGGATCCCGTCCAGCTCGCGCACGATCTCCAGTGCCTGCGCCGAGGAGAGTCCACCCGCGACCGGCGTGCCGGTGCCAGGGGCGAAGGCAGGATCGAGACAGTCGATATCGAAGGTCAGATACACGGGGTCAGCGCCTACCACCGCGAAAATCTGGTCGACCGCAGCTGCAGTGCCGTAACGATGCACCCAGGGGGCATCGAGTACGCGCACACCCATGAAGTCGCTGTTCCAGGTCCGGATGCCGACTTGAACCGATCGCGCCGGATCGATCAGGCCTTCGCGGATAGCCTTGTAGAACATCGTGCCGTGATTGAGGGAATCCGCGTGCTCGTCGGGCTATGTGTCGCAATGCGCGTCGAAATGAATCAGCCCGAGGGGGCGGCCGTAACGCTCGACGTGTGCGATCAGCAGAGGGTACGTGATGTAGTGGTCGCCGCCCAGCGTCAGCATCTTGGCCCCTGAGGCGAGGACAGTGCGGGCGTGGGCCGCAATGGCTTCGCGGATCGTCCACGGGCGGTGCGCATCGAACCAGCAGTCGCCATAGTCGATCACGTTCAGTGCGTCGATCGGCGCGAGGCCCCATGGATAAATGCCCAACTCCGCCAGTTGCACCGAGGCCGCCCGCACGGCGGCGGGGCCAAGGCGCGCGCCGGGACGGTAGGTCGTTGCAAGGTCGAGCGGCACGCCGGAAATGGCAACGTCGACGCCGGTGAGATCACGGCTGTATGGGCGGCGCAAGAATGACAGCGTTCCGGCGTAGGTCGGCGAAGCGGGGTCTTGCTGCTGCGGCGAACTATTGCCTGCTTGCGCGGAGTCAGTGGCGAAGGGATCTTTTTGAAAGGCGGAGGTCATGATCTCGGTATGTAAGGTGCCAGTAACTGGATTCATACGACTTGTCATCTGGTTCAGGCCGAATGCGTGAGGCTATGATTCGCTGGACACAATTGATATAAAAGCGAAGGATTTTTCTGGAACTATCGATTTCGTTCATACCTCGATGCGCAGACTCCCACCTCTCCAGGCATTGCTGGCCTTCGATTCGGCGGCCCGACTGGGCTCGTTCACACGTGCGGCTCAGGAGCTGTCGCTGACCCAGTCGGCGATTAGCCATCAGATCCTTCAACTCGAGGAATGGACCGGGCAATCCCTCTTTTTGCGTGTGGGCCGGGGCGTCGTGTTGACCGCGGCCGGCAAGCTGTTTGCGCAGACAGTGGCCGACGCGCTCGCGCTGCTGAGCGACGGCCGCGAGAGGATCGAGCCTTATGGCAACCCCGATTCGGTGCTGCTCTATTGCCCGCCGGAGTTTGCTTCGGGCTGGCTGATTCCGCGCATGGGCGAACTGACCGCCGCGATGCCGAACGTCGAGATCTGGCTGGTGACCGATATGGAGGTAACCGAGATCGACCGGGTCGACATCGATCTCGTGGTATCGGCCAAGCCGATCAAGTCGCCGGATGTCGAATGCCTGCTGCTGATGGAACAAGAAAAAGTGGCAATATGCGGACCCGGGACTGCGAGCCGGCTCTATCACGCGCCGTTTCCCGAGGTGCTGGCGCGCGCACCGCTGCTCGTGCACGAACAGTCGCAGGAATGGGCACCCTGGTTGCCCGAACTGCGGCGCAGCGGTCTGCAAACCCGGCGCGTAATGACGAGTGCCGATCCGCATCTGCTCGTGGCGGCTGCGGAGCGGGAGGCCGGCATTGCCATGGTCTCGCAGCTGTTCGCGAGTGAAGCGCTGGCGCAACGGCGCGTGCGTCGATTACCACAGGTGCCGGGGATCGCAATGCCGCCTCTGTGGCTCATGAAATCGAAGCTGCCCGCGCGCTCAACGGCGGTCGAGCCCGCGTTCCGATGGATTGCCTCGGCTTGCGGCGCCTGCGTCGACGACGGTGTCACGCCGATGCAGTGATTTCACAACGCATCAAGCATCGCGGCGCGCGAGATCAACAGATGGATACAGGTTTTCCCTATTGCAGCTTGATCATCAAAATATCTGTGGTATCGTTCCCAAATCAACAGAAAAAGGTGAGCAGGAGACCAGCCATGGAGGCCCTCAACGGACGCAGGCCGACCGTCATCGACGTAGCGAAGCGTGCAGGCGTTTCCAAGAGTACGGCGGCACGGGTACTGTCGGACGCGCCTAACATTTCCGATTCGGCGAAAGAGCAGGTACTGCTTGCTGCGAAAGCGCTGGGCTATACGCGCAATGAGTTGGCGGTCAGCATGCGTTCGGGTCGAAGCGGCATGCTGGGACTGGTCTTGCCGGACATCGCGAACCCATTTTGGGGCGAGGTTGCGCGAGGTGCGCAGGACCGGGCTGCGGATGCGGGCGTTTCCATTCTGATTTTTTCGTCCAACTGGAGCGCGGAAAAAGAAAAGATGCATTTGAGCACCATGATGCAGGCGCGTGTTGATGGCGCGATCATCAATCCAGTCGCAGACGAACTCGGCGATTTCGAGCGGTTTGGATTGCCATGCATCATGATTGGATCGAGTGCCGAGCGGTTTCCCGACAGTGCTTCCGTCGGCTCGGACATTGCACAAGGTGTGAGTCTCGGCTTGGATTACCTGCGCACCAGGGGCCATTTTCGGCCTGCCCTCATTCTGGGACAACGCACGCGCCTTGCCCGTGCGCGTTTCTTGCGCGCGGTACACGAACACTGCGTCAAGCATGACATCGATCCCGTTACGCTGCCGGTAGAAGACGCCGACTACACGACAGAAGGCGGTGCACTCGCG
Organism: Paraburkholderia sp. CNPSo 3272; assembly: GCF_024206495.1. Taxonomy (GTDB): domain Bacteria; phylum Pseudomonadota; class Gammaproteobacteria; order Burkholderiales; family Burkholderiaceae; genus Paraburkholderia. Next base: position 36,374 of record NZ_JAMBPQ010000008.1, read on the forward strand.
ATGCGACGTCTGCTGGAGAGACATGAGGGCGGCCATTTATCAGTGTTTGCCGCCAACGACCTCATGGCTCTCGGCGCGATGGGCGCGGTTCGAGAGGCGGGTTTGCACTGTCCACGAGATGTTTCAATTCTTGGCTTCGACGGCATTCAAGCGGGTGTATTCGCCTGGCCAGGCCTCACAACCGTCGAAAAGCCCGCTCGTCAGATCGGCGCCGAGGCCGTTGCGCAACTACTCAAACGCGGTGTCGACACACCCAACGGCACGCGGATTTATCTGCCATGCACGTTAATTGAACGTGGATCGATTGCCGATCTATCTCGAGCATCAATGCGGGACTCCGCGGCTTCGGGGGAGAGCCGCTGAACCACCGCCTTACCGATATATTTTTTCCGCAAGATGGGAACGTTCCCATAGCAATGACAAAGCCAAAACTTATTGGAGGAGACAGGAACCATGTTGACCGCTCGACCAGTCGTGCAGCCGCCAGAGAGAACATACCTCCGGCCCATGATGACCATCGGCATGCTGTATTTCGTGACCGGAGCCTTTAGCTGGCTAAATGGGCCTTTGACAGTCTTCGTCAAATTAGCCTTCAGGCTCGATGACGTTCAGGCGCTCCTGATCACCGTTGTCTTCTATGTCCCATATTTCGTGTTCGCATTGCCGTATGCGGCTGCGCTGAAGCGAATCGGGATGAAAAGAGGGATGGCGGCGGGCCTGGGCGTCATGTCGATCGGTGCGCTGTCGTTCAGCTGGTTCGTTGGCGCGCACAGCTACCCCGGCGTACTTGCAAGCCTGCTGGTGATCGGAACGGGCTTATCCCTGATGCAGACCGCCTACAACCCGTACGTCAGCATTCTGGGACCGATCGACAGTGCGGCGCGGCGTGTGGCGACGATGGGAATCTGCAACAAGACCGCAGGTATCCTTGCGCCCTACGTGTTCGGCGTATTGGTTATGGGTAGCGTGGGAGAATTCGTCAACCGGGTCAAAACGGCGCCGACAGCAGCACATGCCGACGCTCTGCTCAACGCATTTGCGGCCAGACTGCACGGACCGTATCTCTCACTCGCGGCCATCCTCGCGGTACTCGCGGTTTTCATTGCATTTTCGTCCCTCCCCGATATCAAGCCATCGGAAGTCAATGTCGCTGAGCGCAATGGTCATTCCGCGCGCAGCATCTTTTCATTTCCTCACCTTTGGTTGGGAGTGCTTTGCATATTTACATACATAGGCGCAGAAGTGCTAGCCGGTGACGCGATTGGCCTCTACGGACAGAGCCTGAATTTGCCGCTCGATGCGACCAAACACTTCACCTCTTACACGATGTCCGCGATGCTGGTTGGCTACCTGGTTGGGCTCGTTCTCGTGCCGCGCTTCATATCGCAGCAGCGCTATCTGGTCGTTTCCGCACTGATTGGCGTGCTGCTCAGTGCTTGCGCATATGTCTCCGACGGCTATACGTCGATTGCGTTCATCGCCGCATTGGGCTTCGCGCACGCGATGATGTGGCCGGCAATATTTCCGCTCGCGATCAAAGGCCTGGGTCGGTTTACCGAAACCGGATCGGCATTGCTAATTATGGGAATTGTGGGCGGAGCCGTGATGCCCCAGCTCTTCGCACATTTGAAGCGAGTGTATGACTTTCAGTTGGTGTACATGGTGCTAACCGTGACGTGCTACCTGTACATCATGTACTACGGTTTTCACGGCCATATGGTGGGAAAACGTAAGTCGAGAGCAACGGGCGCGTCCAAAACCCAATGGGCCCGACAGGGCAGCGACGAAAACAAGGATAAGGAAAACGTATGAGAATAGCCCACCAGTCACTGCAGGACCGTATCTGTGGACTCGTGTACGGGGTCGCGTACGGCGACGCGCTCGGTGCCACGGTCGAGAAACTGACGGCATTGCAAATCCGTGAGCGCTTCGGCCGAGTTACTTCGATCAATACCGAGTGGCATCGTGCGAAAGATGACGAAGCCGGCCGCAAGGGACGCATACGAGGAGGCGGCATTGTCACCGACGACACCTTCATGGTGCTTTCGCTGATGAGTGTGTACAACGAGGTCGGTCGGCACCTCGACGCGTGGGATATGGCTGATGCGATGGTGCGCCAGATCGCCTGGGTTCCGCGATGGATACCCGAACTGCAGCGCGAGACGGTGCTGATCGAGCGGCTGTTCTATCCGGAAAAATGGATCTATCTGCGGCATCAACTCGCTTCCTGCGATCCGCGTCAAGGAGGAATCGGGAACATGGTCAACTGCGGTGCGGCGATGTACATCGCGCCGATCGGTGCGATCAATGCGGGCGATCCCAAGGGCGCCTATGACGAAGCGATCGCATTTTGCAGCGGACATCAGGAGAGCTATGGCCTGGAAGCAGCCGGTGTGCTCGCTAGTGCGATAGCCACGGCGTTCGTGCCTGGCGTCGCAATCGAAGCGGTTGTCGAGGCAGCGCTCGACGTCGCAAAGGACGGTACACGCGCAGCGATCGATGCGATCGCAGATGCCGCTGTACGACTGCGTGGCAAAGACTACGAGGCGGTGGTAACGGAATTTCACCGAATCATTGGACGCTTCTCGCCGATTGGTGACGATGTTGAGCATTCCGCGAGAAAGGCCGGCATTGCGTCGGACGCCTACCGGCCCTCGCGGCGTCTTTCGATCGAGGAATTACCGCTGGCGCTCGGCTTCATCCTGACGAACTGCGGCGACTTCCATCAGGCAATCGAGGACGGCATCAATTCAGGACGCGACACCGATTCGATTGGCGTGATGATCGGAGCGGTGCTGGGGGCAATGCATGGCAGTACCGTGATCGACGAACGCATTCGCAGACAACTTGACGAGGTAAACCGACTAGATCTGCTGTCCGCGGCCGATTGCTTCGGTCAAACGGTGAGCGCCATCCATGAGACGGACCGTGCGTTCGCTGAAAAGAAGCTTAAGGTGCGCGCAGAGCTGTCCCGGAACGGATAGGAAATCCTGACGCGTTTCGGCACGGAATAGTCAAAACCCTTGTTAGAGCTGTCAGCGTTCACATCGAGCGCTCCTACATATTCGTTAGTACTACGAGATAGAAAATCAAAGTTGGCAACGCATCGCAAGCCGTCTCGTTTATCAACCTTATCGGCAGACGACGTCATGAGAGACAATATCCAATTCGCTGCAACTGCAATCACAACCGCAATGCTTGCATTGACTGGCATCGCGCGCGCACAGTCTAGCGTTACGCTCTATGGGGTCGTCGACGACGGCCCGAGCTACACGAGCAATGCGGGTGGCCACGCTGGCTGGCAAATGGTCAGCGGAAGCGCACAGGGAAGTCGCTGGGGTCTAAAGGGAGTCGAAGACCTGGGAGGTGGCCTCACGACTATATTCCGGCTGGAGAACGGCTTTAACATCAATAACGGCACGCTCTCGCAGGGCGGACGGGAGTTCGGTCGTCAAGCGTATTTCGGATTGGCTTCAGGCACGCTAGGGACGCTGACGCTGGGTCGCCAACTCGACATGATCAATGACTATGTAGCGCCAATGACGGCGAACTCGTCATGGGGTGGCTACGCCTTCTCGCATCCGTTCGACAACGACAATACGGACGGCTCGTTTCGCATCAACAACGCGATCAAGTACACCAGTGCGAACTATCTGGGTTTAAGTGTCGGGGCGACATACGCGTTCAGCAACGCAACGGGTTTCGCGCAAGACCGTGAATACAGCATGGGGGTTCAGTACACGCACGGTCCGCTGGTTATCGCCGGCGCATATTCGAACGTCAACGGACTTGGCACCAGCCCGAACGGCGCCGTCACGCCCGATACCGCGCCGTTCGTCGCGGATTCCCAGAAGATAGCTGGCGCGGGAGTCAAGTACGCTTTCGGCCCTGCGGCAGTCGCCTTCGTTTATACGTACACGGATATTGGCCAGCCGGTAAGGAACAACCTCGTCCGCGCAACACTGAACGGCACCAGTTTGAGGTTCAGTAACTACGAAATCAACGGGACATACCAGTTCACTCCGCAGTTCTCCGTTATGGCCATGTACACCTTTACACATGGCGACTACGCCGCGAGCAACGGTACCGTCCGCCCGAACTGGAACGAGGTTGGGGTGATGGGCGACTACCTGCTATCGAAGCGTACGGACGTGTATGTTCAGGGTGTGTGGCAGCACGTGAGCGGCGTGGCTGATGACATGGGCGGAATGAGCGGGGCGTTGATACTCGGCAGTGCGGGGCAGTCGAGTACGGCTAGCCAGATGCTCGTGCATGTGGGACTGCGGCACAGGTTCTGAGTGTGCTAACCGACGTTTTGCCGTCGATCTGTTGAGTGAGGGCGTGGCGGGTATCGCATGCCTGACGCGCCTGCCGCACGATTCAGTCATTCCGTGCCAGTTACTCGTTCTATTGGTTAGCGTTGCGTAGATTTTCTAGCATGATGATCGATCGGAGACAGTAGCCTATATCGGCGCAGCAGGCGGATTTCCATATGTCAAAGTTTCTATATAAAAGAGGATATTGTGATAAGAAAACTTATCACAAGCGCCGCATTCAGTGTCAATTTTCCGGGTAAACTTAAACTCGTAAAGCCTGCGAGGCGTCGCGACAGATCGGAACGCGCGTAACAGGCGAGGGCGGCGGAAGCCCCCTGTTGTCGCCCGAACACGTTTTCAAAGCTCAGGCGTGTCCCGCGGCAGTTCTTTCAGTTCGGAAGTTCTCAGGCCGCGAACGTGCGGAGTTCGGCTAGCGGTACATGTAGCGAACTGTCCTGCTCAAAGGCTTCGAGCAGATACTCGACGGTCGCGCGAACCCGGGGCGCCACCAGCGCCCGGTGCGGGTACTGCAGAACCATCTCGTAGGTCCCGGGATGATGAACGCCTGGGGGAGCGTGTCGCCGCAATCGCGCTGCAGTTCGGCCATCGCGCGTAAACAGTTCGCGGTCCTTTAAATCATCCTGAATTGCTCTGGAGACGTGTTCATGTCCGACTTTAATCACTCCCCGTCCGCCGTCACAGACGACGATATCGGCGCCGTTTCGCCTGCGCTGGTGAAGTACACGCGGGCGTCGATCGTCGGTGATCTTTGGCGCCGCCCGCAGCTATCCGGCAGGGATCGCGGCATCGTTACGCTGTCAGCGCTGATTGCGCAAAATCAGACCATCGGCATTCAGCACTATGCCAACCGCGCCCTCGACAACGGCGTGACGCCGGGCGAAATTTCGGAATTGATTACCCATCTGGCGTTTTACGCCGGATGGTCGAATGCTTTTTCGGCAATCGTCATTGTCAAGGATGTCTTTGCGCAACGAGGAATCGGCGCCGACCGGCTGCCCGCGGCCTCAGCAGCGCTCCTGCCGCTCGATGAGTCAGCCGAGACGCTACGCGCCGAACACGTTTCCGGCCTCTTTGGCGCGGCGTTCCCGGGCATGGTCCAGTACACCACAGACCTGCTCTTTCGTGACCTGTGGCTGCGACCGGACCTGGTGCCGCGAGACCGCAGCCTCGCGACCGTCAGCGCATTGATCGCGGCGGGTCAGGTCGCGCAGGTTCCTCACCACTTTAACCGTGCGATGGACCATGGCCCGACGCAGGAACAGGCCGCTGAAGTCGTCACGCATCTGGCGTTCTACGCTGGCTGGCCCTGCGCCTTTTCGGCAATGCCAGTCGTGAAGGAAGTGTTCGAGACGCGGTCCGCGGCGTAGCTGGCGTTGCAGGGTCTGCGACACCTCAGGCTGGCCGTCAATTCCGCTTGTCGAAGGAGGATTCTCGTGAGTACCTGCGCACGCGCGGCCACGGTAAATAAGGTCGCGCTGTCGATAACGCACTCCCCGAGCGATTTCATGGAAATTGAAGCCGGCGCGGCCGCGATCAAAATTGAAGGTGCCCGATATCCTCGCTCGCGAAAGCGTTACGCGTGAGGAGGTGACTCTGCCGGTGGTGTGCCGTCGTGAAAGAGGCCTTTGAGTTGTGAACGCAACTCCGCCGAGTCGGCATGCTTGTGGACCGTGACCGCGTGCTGCACTGCTGCCTCCAGTAATTCGCTTTCGGAATCCGCAGAAAGCGCGACCGAACAGTTCATCTCGCTTGGAAATTCCCGGCAATCAATATATTTACGACCCACGATAATCCCCTCATACCAAAGCAGCAATGGCCTTGCGACGTCGGCGCGCGATATCGCACGGAGTAGTTAACACATGCCAGACTCCTCCTGATCTCCGCTTAGATAGTTCTCTAAGTATAGGTTGCCGTGGCACGTCAGCGGTTTTGTGGGAAAAAACCTAAGATAGGAACCAGTGCGCGTTCATGACGTCCCAGGAAGTCTTGTGACATGCCCTCGTGTGTCTCGTCGCAAGAGCTGCTACGCAGACCGGCATCTGTGCGCATCAGCGGGACATGGCCATGCGGCGAAGAGGGTGCAAAAAATGTCAGACGAAACGCTCGAAACAGACTATCTCGTGGTCGGTGCGGGAGCCGCCGGAATGGCATTTGCCGACGCCTTGCTTGCACTTTCGAATGCAACACTAACTATTGTCGATCGCCGCCACGCACCCGGCGGACACTGGATCGACGCCTATCCGTTCGTGCGTCTGCACCAGCCGTCAGCATTCTATGGCGTGAGCTCCATGCCGCTTGGGCAGGACGTGCGCGATCTGACCGGAACAAATGCCGGCTACTATGAACTAGCGGGAGCTGACGAAGTCCGTGCTTATTTTGCTCACGTCATGCGCCGGCGCTTTCTACCGAGCGGCCGCGTCCGCTACTTCCCTTGCAGCGAGTATCTTGGGGACGGCCGTTTCGTGTCCCGGTACACACAGGCGTCCTGGAAGGTAAGCGTGAGACGCAAGGTCGTAGACACCACGTATCTTGAAGGAACAGTGCCCGCAACGAGTGCGCCTCCCTTCGAAGTGGCCGACGGCGTTCGCTGCGTGCCCGCTGGCGATGTCACGCGCATCCCGGAGCGGCCCGAGCGTTTTGTCGTCATCGGCGCGGGCAAGACCGCCCTCGACACCTGCGTATGGCTGCTCGAACAGGACGTGCCCGCGCCGTCCATCCGCTGGATCAAGCCACGGGAGGCCCGGTGGTTGAACCGCCGGTTTCAGCAGCCGCTGGCGCTGCTCCCCGAGTCGTATCGCGGCACGGCGATCCAGCTTGAGGCAATGGCAGAGGCCACTTCCGTCGAAGATCTCTTCGCCCGGCTGGAAGCGAAAGGCTTCTTCCTCCGCGTCGATCCTGGCGTCGCGCCCACCATGTTCCGTGGAGCGGTAATCAGCGAGGCCGAGTTGAACTTGCTGCGTCAGATCGAGGATGTCGTTCGTCTCGGCCATGTGGTCCGGATCGAGCGCGACGAAATTGTCCTCGATGAGGGCCGTGTGCCTACGAACGACGCGACGGTGCATATACATTGCGCGTCAAGGGGACTCATGCGCCGTCCCGTGCGTCCGATATTCGAGGCCAGGCACGTTACCGTGCAGCCATTCCTTTGGGCATTCGCGTGCTACCAGTTCGCCATGCTGGGCGCTATCGAGGCCCTGGTGGAAAGCGACGAGGAGAAGAACCGACTCTGCCCGCCCATCGCTTACTGGGATGCGGACAGGGACTACCTCTGCGCTTTCCTCGCGACGCTTGCGAACGAGCGGGCCAGGACGGCCTATCCGGCGCTAGCGAACTGGGCAAAGGAAACCCGGCTCAATCCGTTCGGTGGAATCGGGCACCACCGCGATGCGGCGGAGGTTATTGACGCGCGGGAGTGCATCAAGCGCTACGCGGCGGCGGCGGCTGGCAACCTCGCGCACCTCATCACGAAGAATGCCGCGCGGACATAGTGAGTAGCGTACCGGTGAGTCGAATTCAGGTCGCCACTGAGTGACGGCGCCGCTAAGCAGACTCGCGCTGGTCTATCAACGTCCGGTGTCGGCGAAACCGGGGTCGAAGCCAGGTCGGTGCCAGATCGGGACGCCTTTCGCGCGGGCCTCAAAGGCTTTATCGCCGAAGCCAAACAGCTCTCACAATTCGAACATTCGTCGCGCGTCCGGGTCGACCGTGCGTGGGAAGAGAACAGCGCCGCATATAGGGTGATGCCGTATTACACGGGGGTCACCCTGAGGGACGCGTTGGGCCGGATGCCGTCCGCGCCCGACGAAGGCTGGTTGCGAGCGCTGATGACACCGCTTATCGACGCGCTCGCTGTACTACATAGCGCTGGGTCTATCACGGTGACATCTCACCCGACACGGTGATGTTGCTGAACGACAGCGACCGTCCGCTGTTACTGGGCTTCGGATATGCGCGCCGTGCGATCGCCGACGCCAAAAGGGATGTGCGCGCGCGTCAGAGAGGGCTATGCGGCGGCCGAGCAATACACCGACGAACTGTCCGGGACGAACGGGCCGTGGACCGACGTCTACTCACTGGCGGCTGTGATCTACTTCTCAATTCGACGCGAGCCGCCGCCAATTCCACCGTACCGCATCGAGCTTGACCCGCTCGGGCTTTCCCGCCGCGGCAGGGGAAATCCTGGAACCCTGACACCCAGCTGCCTGCAGACGGCAGAAAGATACGGTTTGCCCGAGCCTTCGCAGCGATGGATGGCGGCGGCGATGGCTGCGTCACCGATATGCCGGCGCAGCCATTCCAGCGTTTGCCGGTCGTTCTCGGTGTGTACCCTGACCAGATGCTCCATCGTCGCCTCCTGGCTGCCCGACACAGCCTGCATGGATAGGGGTTACCGTGAGGCCGGGCCGAATTAGGCGGCAACGAACATTGCAGGCGATCTGACCGCCTCCAGCATCCAGGACACCGCTATATGGTAATTTCCATTCGACCCTAAAAGATTGATAATTAATATTATGTTAAATCATTTGCAAAAGAACAGCCCGCACCATCCATGGCGGGCCTCCTTCAGCGCGCGATGCGCGGCAGCGACCAGCCATCTGCCAGAGCTTGATCAGTTGAGGCAGCTTGCTCCGAGTCCAGACCAGCGCTGCAGCGATACCGACGGCCGAGACGGCTGCGATCACCCTTCGGTCTCCAAAGAAATTGCGCTCGCCTGTGCGAGCGCTTTTTTTTGGTTCATCGCGGAATATCAAAAAACGCCATAGAGACGCGACTGATATGCAGTGGCGGCTGCATCACCTACGCCCTTGAACGGTGATCGACACATACCGATCCTGTTGCAGACACGCAATCAGCGCGCGCGCGTCGTCATCCACGCAGTGCGTTCTCGGCTGGCTCGAGCCCACGCCCTTCGCGTGAATGATGCTGCCGTCCAGTCCGTGTGCAACGAGATAGTCGCGCACGGTGTTGGCCCGCGCGAGCGACAACGCGCCGTTGAGCGATTCGGGACCAAGCCTGTCGGCATGGCCCACAACCGTGATTGTGTTCACCTGCTCATGCTGTGGGATGCGTTGGGCGATCGCATCGAGTTCGGCTTTCGCAGATGGCGACATGGTGTCAGCTGCCGACTTGCCGAACGGGAACAGCGCATCACTTCCCACCGCGAAATTCTCGAGCATGGTCGCCTCCTGCTCGACCGCACCCGTTTCGGTCGACGTATTACTGCTGGCCTCCTGGCTGCATGTGAAGAGCAGAACGCGCGGGTCGCTCCGCTTGTCGTCGGCGGCGCGAGCCCGGTCGATTCTGTCGATCGGCTGCACCGCCTTGTCGCCGCAGATGCGTTGCGCAACGTCCGCGCAGGTCGACGCGCTTTCGAACAGTCCGTGACACTCGGCCCGGTATGTTCTGACGCCGTCGCTTGCATCGACCGAATAGGCGTTGAAAGTTGGACCACTCGCTGCCGTGCATCCGCTCATGACAAGCACCGTAGTACTGAAAAGGCCTGCAAAAAAGAGTCGATTCATCCAGGAACTCCATAGACTGTGGGGCAAACATTGCGAGACTCGCGGCAGCTGCGGCCCCGCCCTCGCGACTTACCATTGCATGGCTGCGCCAACACCGACGGTCGTGCCTCCCGGACTCATGCCCACGCCGGCTTTCATCTTCAGGTTCTCCGTCAGGCGCGCCGTACCGCCGATCGCCACCGCCTGATAGCCCCGGAAGCCCGCCGTGCCGATGCCGAGCGACAGCGTCTTGTCCTTGTCTACTTCCGGAATCATGGTCAGCGCGGTCGCCGCCGCGACGCCCGAATAGGCATTGCGCGCGGTCGCGTTGATGCCGCTCTGCAGTTCATTCATGCGGGTATCGGTGTACGCGTTCGCCTGAGAAAGCGCAGCGTTCAACTGCTGGACGTTGACCGCGTCGGTAGCCGCCGTACCGGCTGCGACATTGATGACCTGCCGGTTCGACGCAGCGGAACCGACTGCCACGACATTCGCGCGGCCCCCGTCGTTGCTATCGGCGCCGAGCGCCGTCGATCCCGCGCCCGTCGACGTCGCGCCGGCTCCAACCGCAGTCGAACTGGTGCCCGACGCAGTCGAGCCGTTGCCCACCGCCGAACTGTTAGTGCCAGACGCCACGGCGCCCTGTCCACCCGCCGACGAGTTCACCCCCGACGGCGCCGGCGGTGTCGGTGTGCCGGGCGACGACGAGAAGCTGCCACCGTTATTGTTGGTGGTGGTCTGCTGGTTGATGAGCGTCGTCAACCGGCTTGCCACTGCATCGAGCTGCATTACGTTCACCGCGTCAGTCCCGGCCTTGCCGGCGGCGAGGCCGGTGACCTGCCGGTTGCCGACGTTGACTTCACCCGCCGACGACTGCGGACTACTCAATCCGTACGCAATGTAATTGCTCAACGCGCCGACCGTCGTTACCGATCCCGCTCCGAGCGCGACGCTGTTTGCGAACGGCGCGCTCGCACCGGCGCCCAGGGCGAGCGCGTCGATTGCACTGCTGTGCGCGCCTGAACCGATTGCAATGGACCCGGCGTTGGCCGCGGCGGCATTCGCGCCCTGGGCGATCGACTGCACGCCACTCGCAACCGAACCGCTGCCCACTGCAATCGCATCCGCCTGCGCGGAGTTCGCGGCCTGCCCGATCGCAACGCCACCCGGCGCCGTCGAGTCGACGATTGCGCCATTGCCCACACCCACGCCGTTGTCGCCGTTCACGACGGTCGTGGGCCCGACAGCAATCGACTGCGTACCGACCGCCAGCGAGTCCGCCGCTGTCGAATTCGCGTGAAAGTACATCTGTCCCGAAACGGCGAACGACGATAGCGCGCCCGCAAGCTGCCTGATCGTGACCGCGTCCTGGGCCTGCGTGCCGTCCGCGACGTTGGTCAACTGGCGATAGGTATTGCCGGCCGCGCTGCCGAAAGACACCGCGCCGAGCAAGGTTTGATCAGACGTGTTGAAGGGAATCGCATGGGTGCCATTCGCAATTGAACCGATACCGGACAGGACCGCGCGATTGGACACGGACCCCGAGCCGATCGCGACGCCGCCCGCCACCGATGCGCTCGACAGCGCGCCCAATGCAAGCGCGTTGTCCGCCTGCGCGGCAGCGCCGTTGCCGCCGGCGAAGCTGCTCACCCCGGCGGCCGTCGCCCCTGCGCCTGCTGCCAACGCATTGACGCCGCTGGCGCCGTCGTTGTTGTAGTTGCCGCCTTGCGTACCGCCGTCGTTGACGCTGTAGTAGTGCGTCTTGCTGGCCGCGACTACACCGGCGAGGTTGTCGACCGCCTGATCCGTCGCGTACAGCTGCGAACCGTTCACCGCGTCCGTACTCGTCGCGCTCACCCGGCCTGCCGCAACGTTGGTCACCGTGCGCTCGTTACCTGCACTGCCCACGCTCACCGTGCTCGTCGGGGCAGTCCCCGCGTACGTATAGGCCGTACCGTTGATCGTAACGCCAGTCGTTACCGCTGCTGCAGCCGTGGTCGAACCGCTGCCCAGCGCAACGGCATTCGCGTTATTGGCCACCGCGCCCTGACCCAGGGCCGTGCTGTTGGCGCCGGCCGCGGTGGCGGCCACGCCCGCCGCAAGCGCGTTGGTGCCGGAGGCGCCATCGTCGGCGTAGTTGGCACTCTGGGAGCCACCGTCGTTGACGCTGTAGTAGTGCGTCTTGTTGGCGGTTACCGTCGTGGACAGACTGCTGACGGCCTGATCGGTTGCATACAGCTGCGAGCCGTTCACCGCGTCCGTACTCGTCGCACTGACCCGGCCTGCCGCCACGTTGGTCACCGTGCGCTCGTTACCCGGGCTGCCCACGCTCACCGTGCTCGTCGGGGCAGTCCCCGCGTACGTGTAGGCTGTGCCGTTGATCGTGACGCCTGTCGTCACCACCGCCGCGGCGGTGGTGGAGGCGCTGCCCAGCGCCACGCTATTGGCGAACGTCGAGCTCGCCCCTGCGCCAAGGGCTACGGCGTCCATGGCGCTACTCTGCGCGCCGGAGCCCACAGCCACGCCGCCCTGGTTAGCGGCATTCGCGTTGGCACCTTGCGCGATCGACTGCGCACCGCTCGCGAGCGCGCCGCTGCCGAGCGCCATGGCGTCGGCCGCGGCCGAATGCGTTTGCTGGCCGATCGCGACGCCGCCGGGCGCCGTCGCATCGACCACTGCCCCGTTGCCGACACCGACACCGTTGTCTGCGTTGACGACGGTCGTCGGTCCGACAGCGATCGACTGCGCGCCCACCGCCAGCGAATCGGCCGCCGTCGAATTCGCGTGAAAATAGTTCGTGCCCGTTACCGAGAACGATGACAATGCGCCCGCGAGTTGCCTGACGGTGACTGCGTCTTGCGCCTGCGTGCCGTCGGCGACATTGGTCAGCTGACGGTAGGCGGTGCTACTGCCGACAGATACCGCACCCAGCAAGGTCTCGTCGGAGGTGTTGAACGGAATAGCATGGGAGCCGTTGGCGATAGAGCCGACCCCGGGCAGAACCGTGCGATCCGAAACCGATCCCGATCCGATCGCCACGCCGCCGACGACCGAAGCCATCGCTTGCGGCCCGAATGCGGTTGCATTGTTCGCCAGCGCCTGGGCGCCGTTGCCCAGTGCCGCGCTGCTTACCCCGGAAGCGAGCGCGCCGACACCTGCAGCCAGGGCGTTGGCGCCGGTGGCGCCGTCGTCGGCATAGTTGCCGCCTTGCGTGCCGCCGTCGTTGACGCTGTAGTAGTGCGTCTTGTTAGCGGTTACCGTCGTGGACAGCGCGTCGACCGCCTGATCGGTCGCGTACAACTGCGATCCGTTCACCGCGTCGGTACTGACCGAATTCAACTGGCCCGCTGCAACATTCGTCACGGTGCGTTCGGCGCCCACTTTGCCGACGCTGACCGTGCTCGCCGGCGCGGTGCCGGCAAACGTGTACGCAGTCCCATTGATCGTCGCGCCTGGCGTCCCCACCGCGGCAGCTGTCGTGCTTCCCGCACCCAGTGCCACCGCGCCGGCATTGGTGACCGTGGCGCCGGAGCCGATCGCAACGCCTTGTGTCGCCGCGGCAGACACCGTTGCGGCGTCACCGAACGCGACCGAACCGGCATTGTTCGCCGCCGATCCATTGCCCAGCGCGACGGCGCCCTCGCCGCTCGCTGCAGTGGCATTGCCGAGCGCCACCGCGCCCTGGCCGTTGGACGTATTGTTCGCGCCCATGGTTATCGCACCGGTGCCGATCGCCGAGTTCGGATCGCCGATGGCAACCGCGCCGTTACCGCTGGCCGTATTGCCCACGCCGATGGACACCGCCTTGCCGCCAGTCGCGGTTGCCGTCTGACCGATCGCTACGGCGCCGGCCGTATTCGCGGTTGCGCCGGTACCCTGGGCGATCGAATCGCCACCCGTGGCTTGAGCCCCGTTGCCCACGGCAATATCGTTGGCCGTCGTAGGTGCGCCGTTCACGCCGGCCACTGCATTCAGACCCTGAGCGATCGAATCGTTACCGAAAGCATTGGCAACCGGCCCCACTGCAATCGCGTTGCTACCGGTGGAAACGCTGTCCGCCAGCACCGAATTGGTGTGAAAATATTTGATCCCGCCGCCATCGTTGATGTTGGAAATCGCTGTGCTATTGGCCGTGACCTGCTGGTCGGTGGCAAACAGCTGCGAACCGTTCACCGCGTTCGTGCTCGTGGCGCTCAGCTGCCCTGCCGCCACATTCGCGATCTGCCGTTCGGCGCCTGACGCGCCCACGCTCACGACACCGGCCGGCGCAGCGCCGGCGAATGTATAGGCCGTGCCACCAATGGTCGCCCCCGTGGTCGGCACAGCGCCCGTTGTCACGGTGCTGCCCTGGCCCAGCGCAACATTGCTGCCGGTCGTGCCCGCGACAATGCTTGCACCCTGGCCCAATACCGTCGCATTGGCATTGCCGTTGTCAGTAGACTGGTTGCCCAGCACCGTGGAGGATGCACCCGTCGCGCTCGCGCCGAAACCACCGGCGCTCGCATTGGCTCCGCTCGATACCGGTTGCACCGCAGACACGCTGTTGTTCGATACAAACGGACCAGTCTGGCCGTTGACGATAGACGTCACACTCTGGTTCGTGGCGAACAACTGCGACCCATTCACGGCATCCGTGCTCGTCGCGGTCAATGCAGCGGGCGCCATGTTGGTGATCGTCACCGGAGATCCGGCTCCCACGCCGCCTGTCGCACCGAGGGTGATCTTCGTGCCACCCGCCGCGTCGTACTTGACCGCGATATTCGCCGTGTTATCGATATTTGTATTCAGCGCGTTCAAAGCACCGGCAACCGTCGTCTGCGCCGTGGGTCCGGTCACGGCCCCGGTACTGCTGACGCTGTTGACCGGTTGGCTAAAGCCGGTGAGATTGCCGGTAGCTGAGCTATAGCTGGCGCCCCCGCCCAGTGTGCTCGCTGTAGACGTGCCCAGGTTATTGACGCCGGTGACGACAGTATTCAGCTGCGAGCCGTTGACGGCATCGGTGCTCGTAGCCGAAATCACGCCTGCCGCGACATTCTGCAGTTGCCGTTCCTGCCCGGCAGAGCCGACCGACACCACGCCAATGGCTGCGCTCGCGATGCCGGCCGCTGTGCCGCCGTAAAGCGCAGTGGTACCCGCATGCGGTGCTGCGGTTGTACTTCCTGCGCCCAGCGCAACATCGTTCGCGTTGCTTGCCGTCGCACCCGGTCCGATCGCGACACTGTCGGTGCCCAGCGCCCGGCTGTCCGGCGCGCTCGAGTTAGCGTGGAAGTACTTGATGCCCGGCGTCGTACCGCCGCCGGTCAAGGCGTTGACCAGGTTCTGCACAGAGGTATAGGTATTGCCGCCGTAGCTCAGGCTGGTGGTCAACGCACCCGTCGTAGCGTTGTAGGTGCTGCCACCTCCCAGGCTGGAGGCCACGCTGCTGCCCAGACTGGTCACCTGGCCGCTCAGCGTATGGCCCACGTTGTACAACTGGCTGCCGTTCACCGCATCGGTGCTAGTGGCGCTCACCTCGCCGTCGGCCAGTTGGGTAATCTGGCGCTGACCGACCGCCACCGCACCATGGGTCGGCGCCTGGTCCACTGTGAAAGTCTGGCCGTTCACGACCGCATTGGCCGTCGTGTAGGTAGTGGTCGCGTCTGCGCCATGGCTGACGGTGCCGTTACCGAGCGCGACATCGCCGGCACCGTTGGCAACGGCGCCCGAACCGACGGCTGTACTGTTACTACCGGTAGCCGTCGGTGCCGTGTATGCCGTCGGGTTGCCTGTGATCCACCTGTTTGCGGCCGCTGAGCTCGAACTGGTCAATTGACTCACATTCACAGCGTCGGTTGGATTGACACCCGCGGCAAGGTTGGTGATGGTGACACCGCCCGCCGGTGCGCCTGCGCCGCCGGTCGCCCCGAGCGTAATCGTGTTACTGCCTGCAGCGTCGTATTTCACTGCGATATTGGCAGCGTTGTCGACGTTCGTGTTGAGTGCAGATAGTGCACCG
Source organism: Paraburkholderia sp. CNPSo 3272 (assembly GCF_024206495.1). Taxonomy (GTDB): domain Bacteria; phylum Pseudomonadota; class Gammaproteobacteria; order Burkholderiales; family Burkholderiaceae; genus Paraburkholderia. Next base: position 52,207 of record NZ_JAMBPQ010000008.1, read on the forward strand.
GACACCGTGGTCTGCGCCGTGGTGGCGCCCACCGCACCGGTGCCGCTGACACTGCTGATCGGTTGACTGAAACCGCTCACGTTGCCTGTGGCTGAACTGTAGGTGGCGCCGCCCCCCAGCGTCGCCGCCACCGAGGCACCAAGGGTGTTCACTCCGGTGACGACCGAATTCAGTTGCGAGCCGTTGATCGCATCCGTGCTGGTCGCCGAGATCACACCCGCGGCCACATTCTGCAGTTGCCGCTCCTGTCCTGCGGCACCCACGGAGACGACGCCATTGGCTGCACTGGCGATGCCCGCCGCCGTCCCGCCGTAAAGGGACGTCGTGCCCGCATGCGGCGCCGCAGTCGTGCTGCTGGCACCCAGGGCCACGCTATTGGCATTGCTTGCCGTAGCGCCCGAACCGAGCGCCAGTCCCCTTGATGCCCCGGCCTGCACGACCGCGGTATCGCCCAGCGCGATCGCGCCAGCGCTGTTCGCCTGGGAGGTGTTACCCAGCGCCACTGCGCCCTGACCGCTAGCAATGTTGCTATTGCCCTGCGCCACCGCACCGTTGCCCGTGGCCGCGTTGTTCGCGCCCACTGCCACCGCACCGTTGCCCGCCGCGGTATTGGGGTCGCCGATCGCGACCGCCCCGTTACCGCTGGCGGTCTGCGCCTGACCGATCGCCACCGCCCCGGTACCGCCAAGCACCTGCGAATTCTGTCCACCGGCGAACGAACCCGCGCCGGCCGCGGCGGCAACGGTATTGGTGTCGCCGATGGCGACTGTCGAGGCGGCAAGCGCGTTCGCGTTAACGCCAACGGCGACTGCGCTGCCCAGGGAGGCCGTCGCCTTTGGACCCAGGGCGACGGCGTTGGCAGCGCCCGCCGTGGCGCCGACGCCAAAGGCAGTTGCCCACTGCCCGCTGGCGGTGGCCACCGCACCTATGGCCGTAGCGGATCCGCCGGACGCGGTTGCTTGAGTACCCATGGCCACATCATTGACGAGACTACTCTTCGCGCCGGCGCCAAAGGCGATCGTGCCTCCTCCCACCGCCTTGGATTCCGCGCCGACGGCAATCGCATTAAAGCCCGAAGCGACGGCGCCTGCGGTGGCGTCCCCCCCGATCGCGATCGAGTTTGCACCCGAGGCCTGCACCGCAGTGGCGACAGTGGCGCCGCCCACACCGAATGCCACCGAATTGACGCCGGTGGCCTGCGCCAATGTGCCGACGGCCGTGGCCTGCGCCCCTGATGCGTTGGCGACGGTGCCCACCGCCGTGGCCCACGTGCCCGTGGCAGCCGTTGCAACACCTAACCCTGTACTGCCCTGCCCCGTGGCGGTCGCCCCGTTGCCCACCGCAGTCGCCTCGAAGGTCGAACCGCCGCCCGGAAGTGCAGTACCCGAGGTCCCGCTCGCGTTGGCGTTCGCGCCAATTGCAATCGGCGAGCCCCCTGCTCCCGATGCGACGGCTTTCGCGTTCGAGCCAATGGCAATACCGTTGCCAGCGGTGCCCCCAGCAGTGGCGTTGGAGCCAACGGCGACCGTGGCCTGCGCGCCAGCGGAGGACGTATTCCCAACAGCAACTGAACCGAATCCGGTCGCGCTCCCACCAGCAACCGACTGTGCCCAGGCATCTGTCACAAAAATACAGGCCAGCAAAACAGCTAGATGCTTTTTGGAGACACTCTGTAACCCGCAAGCACCGATACTTTGACTTCCGTGCTTGTGCCGATGTTGCACACAAGAGATCACCGCCGTCCCTTTTCTGCCTTTACCCTGCGCCATACATAATTCCGATGCGGCCACAAACGCACCTAGCGCCTTGTTCCAGACCGTCCGATATACCTTGTTCATCTCGTTTCCTCAATAAGCAACGTGACAATGCAAAATTCATAATCGCAAGCGTGTGCGCTCATCCGTCTTATTGAGGATGACTATGTATATCGGTCAGGAAAGTCTGGCTACGACGCGCGTTGCTTTAGCGCTGGAGCTGCGGCAAGTTGCTTCCGCCCTCAGTCAATGACGAATCCTGAGCGCGAGCGAACCCACGCCTGCGATACGATTCGCACGACTAAGTAAAATATGCATGTCGGCCATTCAGCCAGTTTTTCGGTGGCCGCTGAGACGTGCGACGAATGTCTGGGCTATGAAGGTCCGAAGGGGGGGCGCAGAGGAAAGGCGGTCGCGCGGCGGAGAGCCAATTGCCGGGCAGACTGAAGCATATTTTTCGCCGAGCCAATGCCCGTCTCGGTTCCGACTGGGAAATTCATCCTTTCCGCCCCCTCAGTAGCCTGTTGCAACGTTCCCTCGGCTCGTGGAATGACAAATAGCCTTGCGCGAGGCTACGCGCACCGTTTTTCCTTTCTCGCAGCATTTTGAGCACTATGTGAGACGAAGGCCGCCAAGGCTATTCGCATCGAATACGACATCTCTCTTTATTAAATCGTGTAATGGAAAGAAAGATAAGCGCGCACGCGAACTCTCTCATAGTTATTTTCCTTTGTCTACAAAAAAGCCTTTGTGATATCTGGCATTGCAGAATTTAACAATTTCTGAGCCTGGAGCCTATTGCGACTTCGCCCTCAGACCGCAGCGCTTGCGCCGCGGCCATCAATCGCTACCAATGGGGCAGCCGAGCCTTTCCGTTAAAGTTACCGTGGAATGCGGTTCGTTTCACAATCCTTTCATATCCAAACGAATTAAATGCAAGTCAGGATTTCCTTATGGAAAACCAAGGATTTCCTGCACGTCCCCGGGTGAATTCATGCAATACAGATAACGGAGATTTTTCCAGTCTCGTCACTGTTATTACACACTTGTGAAAAGCCATAGAGTGAAAATGAAATGGAATTCATTCGGTCGTGGTCGCCGGTGATCTCGACGAGCGTCTCAACGCACTGGAGATTTGCGGAGTCGACGACGTGCTCAAGCCGTTTGATGCGGCAGAGGTGCTTGCACGGATTCGCGTGCACCTTACGCGTGCAAACGGTAGTCGGTAGCAGGAAGAAGACGCGTTCGTCGTCGACATCACGGGCAGCGGCGTACTCGTTTCGCGTTCTACGGCGCGCGTGATGAAAACGACCCGCGAGCGCCGGTCCTCGCCCGGCCACGCGTCGAGCCGCACCGGCGGATGGAACACGTGCTGCACGCCATGGATGAGGACCGGCCTGTCCTCGCCCTGCACGTTCACGATCCCCTTGATCCGCAGCATCGAAGGGCCCATCAGCGACAGCAGCACACGGTCATGATGATGGCCGTGGTCGTCGGAGCGACACTGCTCTTCGGCAAGCCAGCGTTCCACGTCTGCAATCTTGCCGTCCGCAGTGAAAAGGCCCAGAAGGGGAGCCGGATCCGCGAGCCCGGTCGTTCGATCACCACGCGGCTGAACTGCCGCTCGCCATGAACCCGTACCGCACGGCGACCGTGTCGACTATCCGGTCAACGGCCGTGTTCATCACCCGCATGGTGACCACTGCGATGATCACGCGCCGGTAGATCTCGTCTGATTAGCGATAGAGAATGGCGGGAGCGGAATTATTCTTACCTCGAAACCTGCCTGGGGCGATCTCGAAACAAGAAGCTCCTATTGCTGCTTTAAATCGAATATCCGATTCATCAACACCCATTTTTCCCCAGCTGGTGTCCACGGAGTGGGAGCCTGAAACGTCCACATCAATGTTTCCCACCGCTGAATCGCAGCATTGCTCAGCGCCGCTTCAGCCATTCGGTCGGCATCGTAGACGGCATCGTCCGTTTCAATGATCATGAACAGTCGGGTTCCAAGCCGATAGATTTCCATGTCTACGACGCCATGATCACGTATGTGACGAACGACATCGGGCCAAACCTCGCGATGGAAATCCTCGTAGCGGGCAATGAGTTCGGAATCGTCTTTCAAATCCAGTGCAAGACAGTGGCGCGAGCGGGTATGACTATTCATGTTTGCCTCCTACATTGTGGCGCCCAGCGACCACGGTACGAACTCGCGGTCACCCATACCGTTCAGTTCGCTGCAAGTTCGCTGCCCCGACGCGACCTCAAGGATCAACCGGAACAGTTGTTCCCCGGTTTCTTCGACACTCAGCGTGCCGTCGACGATGGAGCCGCTGTTAAAGTCCATATCGGCGGGCATTCGCTCGAAGAGCCCCGTCGACGTGGCTACCTTGACCGTCGGAACCGGCTTCGAGCCGAATACGGAACCTCGCCCCGTCGTGAAGCAGATCAGGTTCGCGCCGCCCGCGATTTGACCCGTAGCGGAGACCGGGTCGTAGCCTGGCGTATCCATGAACACAAGGCCTGACTCGCCCACAGACTCGGCATAGTCATACACCGCGGCAAGCGACGAGCTTCCACCTTTCGATACCGCTCCAAGCGACTTCTCGAGAATGGTCGTGATGCCTCCCGCCTTGTTTCCCGGCGACGGATTGTTGTTCAGTTCGCCGCCTCCTGCCGCCGCATAGCGCTCCCACCAACGCAGTTTTTCGAGCAGGCGTGCGGCTACATCGCTTGATGCGGCCCGCGCCGTCAGCAGATGTTCGGCCCCGTAAATTTCCGGCGTCTCGGAGAGAATCGCGGTTCCGCCATTGCGCACAAGCAGGTCAACGGCCACTCCCAGGGCCGGGTTCGCCGTGATCCCGGAGTACCCATCTGAGCCGCCGCACTGGAGTCCGAGTTTGAGTCTGGAAGCGGACACCAGAGTTCGGGTGGCCCGGTTCGCTACATTGAGCAATTCCTTGACGATCGCAACACCATGGCTGACCGTCTCGCGCGCCCCGCCTTCCTCTTGTATGACGAGCGTTCTCATCGGGCATGGGTCAAGTGGCTCAAGCAATTCGGTCATGGCCTTGACTTGATTGACCTCGCACCCGAGACCGACGAGGAGTACACCCGCGAAGTTCGGATTTCGCACATAGCCCATGAGCGTACGGCGCAAGAGTGCAATGCCTTCGCCAGTGGACGACATGCCGCACCCGCTCTGATGCGTAACAGGAACGACACCATCGACATTTCCCAGCGATGCGATCGCGTCGCCCTTGAACGCATCGGCGATCGCATGGCACACACTCGCCGAACAATTGACGCTGGCAATCACACCAATGAAATTGCGGGTGCCGACCCGACCGTCAGGCCGCACGAAGCCCATGAACGTATCGCGGCGATCGGCATCGAAAATGCGGCTGGCGTTCCCAGCCTGCGGCTGCCGCGGCTCCTGTTGTTCAGGCATGCCGACGTTATGCACGTGAACGTGTTCACCTGCTGCGATATCGCGCAGCGAAACGCCAATAGTCTGGTGGTATTTGCGAATACGCTTACCGCTGCCAACATCTCGAGTCGCAATCTTGTGACCCGCGGGAATGTCCGCCAGCACACGCACACGATGTCCCCCCAGGTCAACGTGCTCTCCCGCTCCCAGTGGACGCAGCGCCACCGCCACATCGTCGTCTTCGTGCAGTCGTACAACTCTCCGATCTGTCATGATTGATGCCGGTCTCCGTTCATCAGATGAGCCCATGCCTGGTCAGCAAGCCGCGCAAGCGCGGCTGAGCGTTTCGCATCGACAAGGAGTTCGCGAGATCGATCAGCGGCAATATGCGCCTTTTCATCTTCGCTACGTGGTTTTGCGCGATGTCCGCAATTCGGTGATCGAGATACGGATTGCAGAACCGCTCGCGCACGCTGGTCAGGTAGTCCTCGGCTTGGGCACCCATGCCCGTCGCCTCGAAGACAGGCATGACTTCCTCTCGCCATACGGTTTCGATTTCAGCACGCGTACGCGGATCTTTCATTGCATCGAGCACCGTTTCGGACAGCTGTCGCTGTTCGATAAGCCACTGCTCCGCGAGCCAACTGTGGCCAAGATTGAGAAAAAACAGCTTCAACCTTTCGTGGCCGCGCAAGTCGTCCGTCAGAACAATGTTCTCGTGCGTGCACGGTAATTCCATTCCCGTACGTCGTTCGATAGCCCACAATGCATATGGCTCGGCCACCGCGCCCACCGGATCGATCGGCTCGGATACGATCCGGTCAACGAGTGAGTTCACCCAAACACATCTCTCCCGTACGTAGTCCATGAAGGGCTCGGGCAATGACCATTGCGTTGCCATGGCGAGCACGATCTCGCGCAGGGTATCCCCGTTGTTTTCCAGTAATTCGCACGGGAAAATCGACAGGCCGTCGCTGGGGCGTTCTTGCCAACGCGAATGAAGCAAGCTGAGAAGCTTCGCGGGGTAGCTGCGAGGCACGGCTTCGCCACTCGAAAGCAGATCGGGCGAATCTCGCTCGTCGAGGCGGTAGCCTGTGTCGCCGGTGTTCGACACGATGACGCGCACGTCTTCGATCGCCGCGCGGCGAACCATCGTCCAGTCGCGGTCGGCAATCCACGCGGAGCGAATGCCGTCGCAGACGACGACTTTGTCCACCGCCGCGCCATGTTCCATCCCTCGGATCCGGACGGGATAACCTCCAGGCCGCGACAGCGCAGCGACACGCGCGTGACTGACTGGATTGCCAGTGGTCTGCACGACGCTGATACCGCCAATCGCATCGCCGCGTTCCAGCGCTTGTGACACAAATAGCGCAACATGCGCGAGGAGAAATCGGCTCGTGCCAAACTGAAGTATGGGTTCACTCATGCGGCCTGTCCCGGACATTGCAGAGCATTCCCTCAGCACTCGACCAACGCTTTCACCACAGTCTGCCCGGTCTCAAGCAAGCGCGGAAACGCCTCCGGAACATCGGCAAGCCGCATTCGGTGCGTGTTCAGGGCTTGATCCGGAATGCGCCCCGCACGCATTGCTTCCAGCACGGCCTCGAAGTCGGCGGCGGTTGCGTTCCGGCTGGCGAGCAAGGTGGTCTCGCGCTTGTGAAACTCCGGATCCGAGAACGTCACCTGCCCCGGCACAATCGAGATCAGCGTGTATTTGCCGCCGTGAGCCACAAATCCGAATCCGCGGTTCATTGCATCGATATTGCCCGTCGCGTCAAAGACGACATCGAAGAATTCATTGTCCGTTAGCGATGCGAGTTGTTCGGCGTCAGTGGGGCCGACACTGATGGCGGCGTCTACATTCAATTGAGATTTGCAAAATTCCAGACGATCAGAACGCGTGTCGAGGCAGGTCACATTGGCGCCGCGCAGTTTCGCAAAGATCATCGCTGCCATGCCAATCGGACCGGCCCCAACTACCAGCACGCGCTGATTGGCCGATACCTCCGCCCGTCGCACCGCGTGCGCGCCAATCGCCAGGAATTCGAGCATCGCGGCCTGATCGAGGGTGACGCCTTCGGCTTTATGAACGAACTGCGCGGGTACGCTTAGGTACTCGGTAAGTGCGCCATCTCGATGCACACCCAAGACCTTGATGTCGACGCAACAGTTGGTTTTACCTTGTCGACACGCAACACAATGCCCACACGACAGATACGGCATGACATAGACGCCGTCGCCGCAAGCAAATCCCGAGTCGGGCTCAGCCTCGACTACCACGCCGGAAAATTCATGTCCCATCACGCGCGGGTACTGCAGATAAGGCTGATTGCCCGTGAAGATGTGCAGGTCGGTACCGCAGATTCCAACGCGAGACACGCGCAGCAATACTTCGCCGGCTGCTCGAACGGGTGCGTCCGAATGCTGCGCGCGCAGCACTCCCGGTGATTCGCAAATCACGCTAAGCATAGGGATGTCCTCTTGATCAGATCATGCGCGGCGAACGAGTACGCCTACGCGCTAAAACCCACATGCGGCGCCGCCGAAAACCTCGGTGACCGCCTCGGCGCCCAAAAAACGCGCGCAATCGGAGCATCGATACGCAGCGTCATGCTTGCTCTTTTGGAACAGGTGCATCGGCGGCAATCAACCCGTCATCGATCAACGCCCGCCAGTACTGTGCGGGTATGGGTTGCTCGAGCCATGCAATGTTTTGCTGCAACTGCGCAACGCTGCGCGCGCCGATGACGCACGACACTACAGCCGGGTGAGCAAACGGGAACTGCAGAGCCGCCGCCGGCAGTGGGACGTTGAAGCGCCCGCACAGATCAGTTAGGCGTTGCACCCGTTCGACGACTTCGACAGGCGCATCGCCATAGTTGAACTTGCCGTTACCGGCGAGTACACCGGAATTGAAGACACCACCCACGACAACCGCCGTTTCCGTGCGCAGGCAGGCCTCGAGCAGCGGGTCGAGCGCGGTCTGTTCAAGCAGCGTGTATCGCCCGGCAAGAAGGACGACGTCGAGAGGAAGTTCATTCATGGCATCGACGACGACTTCCCACTCGTTCACACCGAGGCCGACTGCGCGCACCGCACCGCTCTCGCGCAACTGCGTCAGGGCGCGAAAACCACCACCGTCCGTGAGCTGAGCCCAGTAGTATGGGTGGCGATCGCCATGAGTCATCGCACCGATGTCATGCACATAAAGAATGTCGATGCGAGACGTTCCGAGCCGCTGCAGACTGTCCTCGTACGAACGCATGACTCCGCCGTAGGTGTAGTCGAAGAGCGGCCGAAAAGGTAACGGCTCGGCCCAGCCGTCGTCTCCGGGCCTCACACCCGCATCCGGGTGCATCAAACGGCCCACCTTCGAACTCAGCGAAAATGCTTCTCTCGCGCGGCTGGCGAGCGCTTGCCCCACGCGCCGCTCGGAAAGCGTGTAGCCGTAATACGGCGCCGTATCGAAATAGCGCAGTCCAGCGGACCACGCAGCATCGACAAGCGCCTCTGACTCGGCCCACGAGATCGGACGATACAGGCCACCGAGTTGGGAACACCCGAGACCTAGAGCGGTCAGTTCGAGTCCACTGCGCGGCAAGATACGTGTTTCGCGAGCGTTGATCATCGAGGGAAGCAATCGAGTAAGTGTGAATCGTCAGGAAAATCGCGACAGGTCCTGCGCCGATCACGCACCGGCGTCGACGCAGGCCATCGACAACATCGGCAACGTCAGTAGAGGACGTTCTTCGCCGTGGGCGAATCGAGGTTTTGCTTGTCGACCATCACGACGCCCGTATCGATATCCTTGGCGACGCTCTTGTGTTCGATGACGTTGACGACCGCCTGAATTCCCTTGTAGCCCATCTGATACGAGCCTTGTACGGCGATCCCCTGGATCGTCCCGTCGCGCACGAAGTTTTGCAGATCCTGGTTGCCGTCAAAGCCGATTGCCACCACTTTGCCCGCCTTTCCGGTCTGTTTTAGCGCGCGCCCCACCCCAACTGCAGTCGGCTCGTTTGCACCGAAAATCCCCTTCAGATCGGGATTCGCGGAGAGTACATCGGTGGTCTGGTTCAGTGCCGTCGCCATCTGGGACTGCGAGTAGTACGGACCGACGATCTGCAGTTTGGAATGCGCCGCGAGATATTTCTTGAAGCCGCCGACACGCCCGATTTCCGATCCAGCACCCGGCACGTAGGACATGAGTGCAATTTTCCCCGTCTGACCCACGCGGTCGATCAGCGCCTGCGCGCAAAGCTCACCGGCCTTCTCGTTGTCTGTCGACAAGAACGACTGGTAGTACTGCTTGCCGGCATCGGACAGCGCAGAGTCGATCACCACGACGGGAATGTGCGCCTCCCACGCTTTCTTGATAGCCGGCACAAGCGCATCGGGATCGGACGGTGCTAGCACAATACCCGTGACGTGACGGTTGACTGCGTTCTCGACCATGTTCACTTCATCCGCAATATCGGATTCCGCGGCCGGGCCCTGGAATGTCATCGTGTATCCCTTCGCGTCGCCGAGTGCGGCATTCGCGCCTTTCTGCACGTTTTGCCAGTAGTTCGAATTGACCGTCTTGACGATTACAGCGATCTCGCCACCTGCCGCATAGGCGCCCGTGCTGAACACTGCGCACAACAACGCCGATGCCGCAAAAATCGAAAGCCTTTGCATGTCTCGCTCCTCTTTTTTCGTGGTTGAACTACGTGTGATTAACGCTTCCTGCTTCGCAATTGATCAATCCAGACGGTGCCCAGAATCACGACGCCGATGATGATCTGCTGGATGAAACTCGACACCCCGTTCATATTCAGGCCGTTGCGCAGCACGCCAATGACGAACGCGCCGATGGCGGTGCCCGAAATCGTGCCCACGCCGCCCATCAGCGACGTTCCACCAATCACGGCACTGGCGATCGCGTCGAGTTCGTACATGACGCCTTCGTTGGGCTGACCGGTCACGAGGCGCGACATCAGCACACAACCTGTGACGCCAGCCAACGCGCCGGAAAGCACATAGGTGAACATCGTCACGCCTCGAACGTCGACACCGGAGAGACGAGCCGCTTCCCGGTTGGAGCCGACCGCGTAGATATGCCGACCGAGCGAAGTCTTCGACAGGAGGATCGCGCCTGCGATGAAGAACACGATCATGATGACGACCGGATAGGGAATGCCTGGAAACGTCGTATCCGGAAATCCATCCGCGCCGATACGGGAAACACGGAACAACGCCCCGTTGCCGAGTACACCAAACGCGTTGCCAAGGTCCGAAACCGGGCGGGCTCCGGTAATTTGCAGAGCGAGACCTCGAGCGACCAGCATCATGCCGAGCGTCGCGATGAATGGCGGCAACCCCATTCGCGTCACACAGATCCCGTTGACGAATCCGCAAAGCGCACCTACCAGCACACCGCAAAGCATGGCGAGGGGCACCGCCATACCGGCCTTCGCGAGCAACGCGGCCGAAACACCCGCGAGCGCAAGCACTGACCCAACTGACAGGTCGATACCGCCGGTGATGATGACGCAGGTTGCGGCGACGCCCAGGTAGGCGATCGACGTCACCTGCAGGCTAACGGTCATCAGGTTGCCGACAGAAAAAAATGCCGAACTGGTGACCGAGAATGCAATCACAAGTGCAACGAGGCTACCCAGAGCCGCGAATTTCTGAATGAGGTCGCGGCGCCGCTGCCGAGCCGAGCGATCCGCGGGCTGGCTACGATCCGATGTCATTTCAAGCATGTCGACGCCCCGAAGCAAAATGCATGATCTCCTCCTGACTGGTCTGTTTTGTTTCGAGCATGGCCGTTATCCGGCCCTCATGAAAGACGGCGATCCGATCGGTCATTCCAAGTAACTCGGGCAACTCCGAACTGATCAATACAACACCCACACCGTCGGCGGCGAGTCGATCCATCAGCCCGTAAATCGCGAATTTCGCGCCTACATCAATGCCGCGCGTGGGCTCATCGAAGAATAAAATCTTCGATCCCCGGTACAGCCATTTGCCGATCACGACCTTCTGCTGATTGCCGCCTGACAGGTTGCGAACGATCTGCGCAACCGACGGCGTGCGAATGGCCAGATCATGAACATAGCGACGCGCGATCGCGACTTCTTCATCGAAGCGCAAGAAACCTGTGCGCGACGAAATTCCGCCAACGTTCGAAAGCGTAATATTCGCGGCGACCGACATCCCGAGAGCGAGGCCCTCCTGTTTGCGGTCTTCCGAAAGGTAAGCAATGCCGTGACGAATCGCTTCGCGCGGCGAGCGAATCGTCACGCGATTGCCGTGCAACTGAAGCGTCCCTTCATCCAAGCTGTCCGCGCCAAAGATCGCCCTGGCGACTTCCGTGCGACCCGCTCCCATGAGACCTGCGAAACCGAGGATTTCGCCTCGACGCAACTCGAAGGACACAGGACCGAATACGCCGTTGCGGCGCAGACCCCGCGCGCTGAGCAGCACATCTTCCGTGGGCGCGGATTGCCGCGCAGGGTAGGCCTCATCGAGAGACCGCCCCACCATGCGCGCGACAATGTCATTCACAGTCAACGCTGCGAAATCGTCAGTCGAAATATGCCGGCCATCGCGCAGGATCGTCACGCGATTGACGATCTGTGCCATCTCGTCGAGGCGATGCGAGATGTAAAGGATCGCCACGCCAGCCGCCCGGAGCTCCTCAATGATTCGAAATAGCTGTGCGGTTTCCGATTCAGTCAAGGAGGACGTCGGTTCGTCCATGATCAACACCTGCGAATCGAACGAAAGCGCCTTTGCGATTTCCACCATCTGCTGCTGTGCGATCGACAGCGTGCCCACCAACGTCGTGGGAGGCACGTCCAGGCCGATTCGTTGCAGGCAGCGCAGTGCATCCGCATTGAGCTTGCGGGTATCGACGAACGGTCCACGCTTCGGCTCGCGTGCGAGATAGAGATTCTCCGCCACGCTCAAATGCGGGACGAGGTTCAGTTCCTGATGAATGATCGCGATGCCTGCGGCTTGCGCCTCGGACGTCGAACCGAACCGGACGGATGCGCCGCGAAAGCTCATGGTGCCTTCGTCAGGCTGGTACTGGCCGCTGATGATTTTCATCAGCGTCGATTTGCCAGCGCCGTTCTCGCCGCAGACCGCATGGACCTCTCCCTCCCGAAGGTCCAGACGAATGCCGTCGAGGGCCACTACGCCGGGAAATCGCTTCACGACGCCTTCGAGGCGCAGGATCTCCCGTCCTGCGTCTCGATCGGCAACAGCCAGGCTTGTGGGCACTGTCATTCTGTCTCCATGCAGGACCAACCGGGCCTTGCGGTCAGTCCAATTGCGTTGAATTAAAGCCAAATTCCGCGTTTTGGTCAAGCCAATAGTGGTTTATGCACACATATCTTACCAATAGTAATAACCCCTATAGGCGCGGCAATCCCTTGCGGATCAATGGTCGAGAGCCCTCGTGCTAGACTTTGACGCAGGCTGTGAGATCCTCCGCGGCGCCCCTTTCACCCACACGATGAAATCGACAGAACCAAAGCGGCTTTACCAATCCGTCGCCACTCAAATCCTCGCGTTGATCCGTCAGGGTGAATTTCCGCCAGGAGAGCGTTTGCCGCCCGAACGTGAACTAGCGCTGAAGCTGGGCGTGTCGAGACCGTCGCTACGCGAGGCATTGATCGCCCTCGAGATCGGTGGCCAGGTCGAAATTCGAATGGGATCGGGCGTCTATGTCTGCGAGGCGAGTGAGGACGCCGCAGGCACAGTGGGAGCGCTGGGCGACAGCCCATCAGAGTTGATGCAGGCACGAGCGACCATCGAAGGCAGTGTGGTCGTGCTTGCCACGGCGCACATGACCGCAGCCATGCTGGATCGGCTACGTCGCACAGTCGAGCGGATGCGTCGACTCGCGGCAGCGGGCAAATCGCCAGTGGAGGCGGACCGGCAATTCCACATGTTGATCGCAGAGGCCGCGGGCAATTCGGTGCTCAGCCGCTATATGGGAGAGTTATTCGACAGCCGCCACGATCCGATCGCTGCCGCCATGCGAGGTCATGCGGAAAGCCCCCAAACCTGGACGGCAGCCGTGCAGGAACATGAGGCTGTGCTCAGGGCGTTACAGGCCGGCGACCCCATCGCAGCCCAAACAGCGATGCGCGCACACCTCATGGCTTCCGAAGAGCGGTGGATTAGCGGGGCGTTGAAACAGGGTATGGACTAGTTGTTCGCTCTTCGTACCCGAACAGTCCCCCATGGGTTGAGCATCTAGCGCGGGGCATCGCCGGAGGCGCCGTCAAAGCGCGCGCGCGCGGCGTGGATGTCGGGATAACGACGATCGGCCCAATCGATGAGGGCCGCCATCGGCTCCAACAGCGATTGGCCTAGTGGGGCCAGACGATATTCGACGCTTGGCGGGCTGGTGGGAAAAACATGGCGGGTGATGAGTCCGTCGCGCTCCAGATCGCGCAATGTCTGGGTAAGCATGCGCTTGGAAATGTCTGGAATCGCCCGGTGAAGCTCACTGAACCGCTGCGATCGCGTCGCGAGCTCCATGATCATAAGCATGCTCCATTTGTCGCCGATGCGGTCGAGCACGTCACGAATCGCGCAGTGTGCGGGTTGGGCGTCGCCCAATTCATGTTGATATCTGCGGAATCTCTCGATCGCATTCTGGGCCGTGCTCATTCGGGTTCCCCTTAACTCTTCTGGTAACAAAAAACTGCCTCCTTCCGGCGCGAGGCATCGGTCTCTATGATAGACCTGCCCTCGAACAAAGACTGCACCTCAGGTAGCCCGGTATCGAACCCTGTTCCCGCTCGCCTTCCGCGGCAGATACCGGCGGACATCTGGCAGGCGCGAGGCCGAGCCGCAGGTGGAAGCGGAAGACTCCGCTAATACCGCGTCCAGCCGTAGCCGCAGAAGTGCTGGCGTTTAAGGGAAATTTTAATTTCAGGAGAACTACATGCTTTTGGTAATGGGAATTACGGGACGCGTAGGCGGCGCAACGGCCCAACATTTGTTGGCGCAAGGCCGGAAAGTACGGGCGCTGGTCCGCAATCGCGAGAATGCGACGAGTTGGGCGGATCGAGGCGTAGAACTGGTCGACGGCGACTGGAATGATGCGGCCACGGTAGCGAAAGCGCTCGATGGAGTCGACGGTGCATTTGTCATGCTGCCGACTGTCTGGGCCCCCTCGCCTGATTTCAGGGAAGCAAAGAGCGTGATCGCGAACTATGTCGAGGCGATGACCAGGGCGACACCGCCGCGGGTGGTCGTGCTCTCGTCGATGGGTGCGAACAGAATCAGCGGGCTGGGAATGATTACGGCCCTGTCGCTGCTGGAGCAAGGACTGCGCAACCTGACGTTGCCGATCGCCTATGTGCGAGCCGGCGGTTTTTTCGAAAACTTCCTTTACGGCCTGCACGTCGCCCAGGGCGGCACGCTACCCGTCTACTACAACCCGACTAGCCGGAAGTCGACCATGGTCGCGACCGACGATATCGGCGCCGAGGTGGCGGCGCTGCTGACCGGGCCGTCGTGGTCCGGGCAGCGCGTCGTCGAACTTGGCTCGATGGTCAGCGCGGATGAAGTCGCGACCCAGTTGGGCGAAGTCTTGCAGCGCGACGTCAAGGCTGTTCCCATTCCGCGGGCCGGGTGGCCAGCAGCGTTCGAACAGTTCGGTATCCCGAACGGACAGACCGGACCCGCCGAAGCGATGTTCGATGCCGTCAACGCGGGCTGGATGGATCTCGGCGTCGCGGGTACGGAGCACATCGCAGGCACGACGTCTCCTCGCGATGTCTTTGCGGCGGCCCACAAGTCCACTATGTCATGAACAACGGAGTCCGGCCGCCTCGTCGCACAGGCGGCACTTTAGTCCTCCGCTGCGCCCTCATCAGAGAAGGTAGAACGAATGTCCAAGATTTCCTGGCGCCAGGTATTACCTTTGGTTCTTGCCGCTTTTTTCGTCGTCGGATCGCTCAGCAACATCGTCGCCCCGCGATCCATCTTTGAGGAATACCTGAAGTGGGGCTATCCGCACTGGTTCCATTTCGTGACCGGTACGCTGGAACTCACGACTGCCATTCTGCTCGCGCGAGCAGGGACGCGGCTGTTGGGCTCGGCGCTCGGCTGCACCGTGATGTTGGCTGCGCTGGCAACTGTCGCAGTGCACGGCGAATACGGACACGGGGTAGCGCCACTTGTCGCGGCGACGCTTTCGATTGTTGTCGGCCGCATTGCCTGGCGCGAGCGGCTCGCTACCGGTTCTTTGGCTCGGGCGTAAACGCCTTCGGCTATGGCGTCGACGGCCGCTCGCCGTCGAGCCCGCGATCAGTGCGCGAGAATTCCCATCGCGCGCTTCTTTAGATCCAGGAAGTGCGATTCGAAAGCGACCTGGGGCGTACGCGGCCGGTCCAGTTCGATGGGTACGTCGAGTGCCACCCGCCCCGGCCGCGCCGAAAGCACGACGAGGCGCGTACCGAGAAAGATCGCTTCGTCGATGTCATGGGTGATGAAGACCACCGTGCAGTGCAGCTGCTCCCACAGCGCGGTCAAAAACGTCTGCATGGAACTGCGCGTCTGCGCGTCCAGTGCGCCGAAGGGCTCGTCCATCAGGAGCACCTTCGGCTTCATCACGAGCGCCCGCGCGATCGCCACGCGCTGCTGCATGCCGCCCGACAGCTCATAGGGCTTGTGCCGCGCGAAGGACTCCAGACCGATGATGCGCAGAATATCCGCCGACTCCTTGTGCCGTTGCGCCTTGGGCACTCCATGCAGAGACGGCCCGAACTCGATGTTTTCTTCCACGCTGAGCCACGGAAACAAGCCGGCCTGCTGGAACACGACGACACGATCGGCCCCGGGCTGATCCTTGATCTCGCCATCGATATAGATGTTGCCCCTGGTGGGCGAAGTCAGACCAGCGAGCAGATGCAGCAAGGTCGTCTTTCCACAGCCCGAAGCGCCGAGCACGGTGATGAATTCGCCGCCCCGGAACTGCAGATTGATGTTTTCCAGTGCCGATGTGGCGCCGAACGTCTTGTACAGTGAATCGATGACGATGTTCAAGTTCGTCTCCTGCTCGACAGTCAGACAGTCAATGGATCAATGCGCCAGATGTTTCGAGTACTGCGGCGCGACGTTGTTGTCGAAACTCGCCGGCACACTCGGAATGCGGCCAATCGAGTTGAGCACCTTGGCCGTATTCACCAGAGTCAGGTATGTGGCGGAGGTTTTAACGCCTGCGTCGAGCCCCATGACTTTCGGCGTGGTCTGGTCGGCGCCGGAAAACAGCTCATAACCGGCGAGTTCGCTCGTCGCCACCGGCACCGTCACGCCCGTTGCCTTCGCCATCTCGGCGAGCGCCTTGTCGCGATCCTTCATCGTCACCTGGTAACCCTGGTCGAGCGCCGCGACGAATCCACGGACCAGGTCCGGATGCGCCTTCGCCCACTCGGCGTTGGCGATACAGACGTTGTAGCTCGAGGCTTCGCGCGGCAGATCGCCGTCCGTCTTGATCGCCTTGCCGCCAGACGTACGCAGGGCGCTGAATACCGGATCCCAGACGATCGCCGCGTCGATCGCACCGGTCACCCACGAGGTGCGCATCTGCGGTGGCGCCATGTTGATCTGCGTGACGGACGCATACGGCACATGCGCAGCAGCCAGGAAGGTCGCCAGCTCGAACGATGCCTGCGAGCCGGCGACGATCGCGATCTTCTTGCCTTGCAGCCCCGCGACGTCGCGGATGCCGCTATCCGGCTTGACCACGATGCCGGCCGCATTCGTATAGCGCTCCTGGTTGTACACGATGGTCATCGGCAAGCCCTGTGCGATAGCGGTGACGAGCGGCGGCACCCCCAGCCCGCACATGAACGTGAGACTGTTCGATGCCAATGCACTCATCGCCGCCGGACCCGAACTGAAGAGCTTGTACTGGACATCGGCGTTCATCTGTTTTTCGAACAGATGCTCGGCCATCGACACCATGTACGGGTCGGCGCCGTTGTCCTCGTAGCCGATGATCACCTCGGGCTTGCTCTGCGAATGCACCACGCCCGGAACCAGACAACTGCTCGCCAGCACAGCCGCGCTCATGCCATAGACCCATTGCATCATTTTCATTTTTTGTCTCCTCCAGTCACCCGATCAGTTATGTCCGCGCCACGGTACGACGATATTTTCGATCTTGCGAATCGCCAGCTCCATTCCATACCCGATCAACCCGATGATCACGATGCCGACGATCACGATGGCAACCTGCAAGGCCTGTCCGGCGAACTGCACGAGCCAGCCGAGGCCGCTGCTCGCCGCGATCAGTTCCGCAGCGACCAGACACGT
This sequence comes from Paraburkholderia sp. CNPSo 3272, assembly GCF_024206495.1. Classification (GTDB taxonomy): domain Bacteria; phylum Pseudomonadota; class Gammaproteobacteria; order Burkholderiales; family Burkholderiaceae; genus Paraburkholderia. The sequence goes on from NZ_JAMBPQ010000008.1 coordinate 69,730, forward strand.
CCACGCCACGCCGATACCCACACGCATTGCGGTGACGATCTCCGGCATGGCCGAGGGCAACACGACCTTGCGGAAGATTTGCGCGTTGGTCGCGCCGAGCGTGCGGGCAACCTCGATACGCAGCGGCGGCGTGCTTTTCACGCCCGACATCGTGCCGATGATGATCACAGGAATGGTGCCGACCAGAATCAGAATGGCTTTGGGCAATTCGCCGATGCCGAACCACACCACCAGCAGCGGAATATAGGCAAGCGGCGGAACCGGCCGGACGAACTGCAGCAGCGGATCGATGATGTCGAACACGATCTTGTTGCGTGACATCAGCAGCCCGATGGGTACGCCGATCGCAATCGCGCCGACAAAGCCAATAACGATGCGAAAGCAACTAATCAGGATGTCGCTGACGAGCGACTGGCCGCCGTATCCGTTGCGAACGATTTCGACGAACGCCTGCCATACCGCCACGGGCGACGGCAACGCGAACGCCGGGAAGATGCCCGCCATCGATACTGCCTGCCAGAGCAAGACGCATATCACGAGCACAGCAGTGGTCAACGACCACGAACTCAATCTCCCGTGGCCGCGGCGGATCTTGATGACCGGCTCGATTGGCGAATCCGCGTGATGCTTCATCGTCTTTAGTCTGGGTAGGGCTCTCACCGCCGTCTCCTCAAGTTGAAAAACTATGCGCACGCCAACGCGAAGCTCCGCGTCCGGTTCGGGTTCCGTCTCAAGTCAAGTATAGTCAGCGGCTACCAGGGCGAATTTCGCCTCTTCTATTTCGCTCTCGCGAACTCGCCCGTTGAGTCAAGCATTCTCAATCAATAAAGCGGCGGGTAGTACCAGGCGGGAAGTTCCGATGGGGCCAGTCGCGGACGACCGTTGTCTGCCGCTTTCCCGAAACGCCGCAAGCACCGTACGGCCGATTTCTTCCGATTATTCGAACTCCCAGCGCGCCCCCGCAAGGTCCGCCAGGCGGGCGCGCTGCAGCGCAGCAAGGGCCTGGCGAGCGCGCGCACGTCGAGTCCCTTTCCGAACGCGCCGTGCTGACCGTGTCGTCGCAAACAGTCGCTCCGAAATTTACCTAATCGACCTGGACGGCCAGTGTTGAATATCGTGTGTCGATTGACTGGCCGATTTTGCTGCAATACGGTTGCTCAAACGTCCTCTCGCCGCCGCCATCAATCACAGGAGCCAGCATGCCGACCCGTACCCCGTCCGCCCTTTGGGCACAGCAATTCCGACGGTCACCGGAGTCGAAGACAAGTCTGCAGCACCAGATCCGCGAGATGCTGGTGGCCTCCATTCTCGACGGGCAACTGCCGCCGGACTCCGCCTTGCCTTCGAGCCGCGAGCTGGCCGAGCAGCTCGGCGTAGCGCGCAATACTGTGGTGCTCGCCTACCAGATGCTTGTGGAGGAAGGCTATCTCGTGTCGCGCGAACGCAGCGGCCACTTCGTCAATACCGACATGCTGGAGGGCCTGCACGGCGTAACGGTGCAAAAGCGCGTGCAACAACGGGTCCAGCAGCCCGACGTCGTCAAGCCCCATGGCGCTCAGTCGCCCGCCCCGCCCGCATGGAATTCGCGCATCGTGCGGCCGCCCTCCGCCCAGCGCAACATCGTCAAACCCGCCAATTGGCAGAACTACGCATATCCCTTTATCTACGGGCAGTTCGATCAATCGCTCTTTCCGACCAACGACTGGCGCGAGTGCTGCCTGAAAGCGCTCTCGATCATGGAGATCCGCAACTGGGCGCCCGACCTGATCGAACGCGATGACGAGTCGCTGATCCAGCAGATCCGCACGCGTGTGCTGCCACGGCGCGGCGTGTTCGCCATGCCCGAGGAGATCATCATCACGAACGGCTGCCAGCAGGCGCTCTATCTCGTCGCCGACCTGCTCTGCGGCAAGAACACGACGGTCGGCTTCGAGAATCCGGGATATCCCGATGCACGCAATATTTTTGTGAATCGCAATGCGCAACTGCTCGAATTGCCGATCGACGGCGAAGGGATGGACCCGGTGCGCCTGCGCGACTCGCTCGCCCGCTGCGATTACGTGTTCGTCACGCCGAGCCACCAATGCCCGACCACGGCCACCATGCCCATCGCGCGCCGCCAGGCGCTGCTCGAACTGGCCCAGCAGCACGACTTCGTCATCATCGAAGACGACTACGAGAGCGAAAACACGTTTTCCGGCACGCCACATCCCGCCTTGAAGAGTCTCGACACGGCCGATCGCGTGATCTACGTCGGCAGCCTTTCGAAGACGTTCGCCCCCGGTCTGCGTCTCGGTTACGTGGTCGGCCCGCAGGAACTCGTGCGCGAGTTGCGCTCGCTGCGCCGGCTGATGGTCCGCCACCCGGTGGCCTATATCCAGCGCGCGTTCGCGACGTTCCTCGCGCTCGGACACCACGACGCGCTCCTGCGCCGGCTCGCGCATGCCTACAAGGAGCGCGCCCGCGCGTTGATGGCGGCGCTCGATACCCATCTGCCCGAAGTGCGTTACGTGCCGATCGGCGGCGGCGCGTCGTGCTGGGTCCAGGGGCCGGCGTGGCTGGACTCCGCGCGCCTTGCCGACGATGCGCGCGAGGCAGGCATTCTGATCGAGCCCGGCGGCGTCTTCTTCGCCGACGAGGCCGAACACAGCCCGTGGTTTCGCATGGGATTCTCCGCCATCAAGCTCGAGAAAATCGAACCCGGCGTGCGCGCGCTCGCCGAGGTCGTGCGCAAGCAGCGGCCCGCCTGAGTCTTCGCGCAACCTGCGCGGGCGCTGGCCCAGGCGAAAGCTCCACACTGGTGCTACCGCCCTCGCCTCGCAAACCCTAACGTGTCGCTATACCGTGCCGCGCGCGAGTCCTCGCGCACCGGCCGGCACCAGCTTTTCCACTGGAGACACGTATGGCAGACACGCTCAGCGCCCAACCCGCCGTCACGGCCGACACGCTCGCCGCCTTTTCCGACGCCTTCAACCGTCATGACGCCGACGCGCTGATGGGGTTCATGACCGAAGACTGCGTGTTCGACGCGGCCGGCGGTCCCGAAGTGCATGGCACGCGCTTCGTCGGGCGTGAGGCGGTGCGCGCCGCTTTCGAAGCGGTCTTTCGCACGTTCCCCGACGCGCATTGGGGCAACGGCCGCCACTACGTCGCGGGCGATCGCGGCGTGTCCGAATGGGTGTTCAGCGGCACGCATGCCGAAGGCTGGCGCATTGAGGCCGAAGGCTGCGATCTATTCGAATTCCGCGACGGCCTGATTGCCGTGAAGCGCGCGTTCCGCAAGGAGCGCCCGAAGCAGCCCGCCTGACCCGCGTGCAGCGGCGCACCAGCGCATCGGTTGCCTGGTGTTTTGAAACGAAACGTTCCATTCCATTTCAGATTCACCCCTCAAGGACGGAATCCCTTGACCCTCATCGGGCGCCGAATAGCATTCAAACAACGGCATTCCGTCCAACGATAACCGGAGACAGTTGATGAGCGAAAAGACCCCGACCCAGACGGCCAGCGGCCCGCAGGAAATGACCCCGTCCGAAGCCTTTGTCGAAACCCTCGCGGCCAACGGCGTGACCGACATGTTCGGCATCATGGGCTCCGCGTTCATGGATGCGATGGACATCTTCGCGCCCGCCGGCATTCGCCTCATTCCCGTCGTTCACGAGCAGGGCGCGGCGCACATGGCCGACGGCTACTCGCGCGTATCGGGCCGCCACGGCGTCGTGATCGGCCAGAACGGTCCCGGCATCAGCAACTGCGTGACAGCCATCGCGGCGGCTTACTGGGCCCACAGCCCGGTCGTGATCGTGACGCCGGAGGCAGGCACGATGGGCATCGGTCTCGGCGGCTTCCAGGAAGCGAATCAGTTGCCGATGTTCCAGGAGTTCACGAAGTACCAGGGCCACGTGACGAACCCCGCGCGCATGGCCGAGTACACCGCGCGCTGCTTCGACCGCGCCATGTCCGAAATGGGCCCGACCCAGCTGAACATCCCGCGCGATTACTTCTACGGCAAGATCAAGGCCGAGATTCCGCAGCCGCGCCGGCTCGACCGCGGCCCCGGCGGCGACGAAAGCCTGAACGAAGCGGCGGATCTGATCGCGGCCGCGAAGTTCCCCGTCATCATCTCCGGCGGCGGCGTCGTGATGGGCGATGCGATCGAGGAGTGCAAGGCGCTCGCCGAACGTCTCGGCGCGCCCGTTGTGAACAGCTACCTCCACAACGACTCGTTCCCGGCGAATCATCCGCTCTGGTGCGGCCCGCTTGGCTACCAGGGATCGAAGGCCGCGATGAAGCTGATCTCGCGCGCGGACGTCGTGATTGCGCTGGGCTCGCGCCTCGGACCGTTCGGCACGCTGCCGCAACATGGTATGGACTACTGGCCAAAAGACGCGAAGATCATCCAGATCGACGCCGATCACAAGATGCTCGGCCTCGTGAAGAAGATTTCGGTGGGCATTTGCGGCGACGCGAAGGCTTCGGCGCAGGCGCTGACCGAGCGCCTTGCGAACCGGACCCTCGCGAGCGACGCTTCGCGCGGAGAGCGCGCCGACCAGATCGCCACCGAAAAGGCCGCGTGGGAAAAGGAACTCGACTCGTGGACGCACGAGCGCGACGCCTACAGCCTCGACATGATCGAAGAGCAGAAGCACGAGCGCACGCCCACCGGCGGCGAGTATCTGCATCCGCGCCAGGTGCTGCGCGAGCTCGAGAAGGCGATGCCCGAGGACGTCATGGTGTCGACCGACATCGGCAACATCAACTCCGTCGCGAACAGCTATCTGCGCTTCAACAAGCCGCGCAGCCTGTTCGCCGCGATGAGCTGGGGCAACTGCGGCTATGCGTTCCCGACCATCATCGGCGCGAAGGTGGCCGCGCCCCACCGCCCCGCGATCTCGTATGCGGGCGACGGCGCCTGGGGCATGAGCCTCATGGAAACGCTCACCTGCGTGCGCCACAACATTCCGGTGACGGCCGTTGTGTTCCACAACCGCCAATGGGGCGCCGAGAAGAAGAACCAGGTGGACTTCTACGATCGCCGCTTCGTGGCGGGCGAACTGGACAGCCCGAGCTTCGCCGGCATCGCGAAGGCGATGGGCGCGGAAGGCATCGTGGTGGACAAGCTCGAGGACGTGGGCCCGGCGCTCAAGCGCGCGATCGATCTGCAGATGAACCAGGGCAAGACGACCATCGTCGAGATCATGTGCACGCGCGAACTCGGCGATCCGTTCCGCCGCGACGCGCTTTCTAAGCCCGTGCGCCTGCTCGACAAGTACAAGGACTTCGTCTGAAGGGCCAGACGCAGCCCGCGCGCGCCGTACGTTGCAGGCAGGTGCGCGCGGGCTGCCTCCGATCGCCGGCCGCAGGCGGGGCACCCGCTTGTGGCCGGTTTTCGTCTGGAGACGCCAGCTGCTGGCGTGCGTCCGTCCGTTTATGCGTCCATGAGCCCATGACACCATGAAAGCCCTGAACCGTATCGTCGAAAGCGCCCGCCTCGCGCCCATGCGCATCGTGCTGTGCGAAGCCGATGACCCACGCGTGCTCACCGCCGCGGCGAGGGCGCACCAGGAGGGCATCGCGCGCATCATGCTCCTCGGCGACCCGGGCGCGATCCGCGCGGCCGCCGCGCGCGAGTCGGTCGATCTCGGCGAGATCACGCTGATCGATCCGCAAAAAAGCCCATGGCGCACGGCCTTCGCCGACGAACTGGTCGCGCTGCGCAGTGCCAAGGGCATGACGCCCGCGCTCGCGTGGGAGGACGCCGCAAAGCCGCTCGTCTTTGCCAACCTGATGGTGCGTCTCGGCTACGCGGACGGTTCGGTGGCAGGCGCCGTTCACACGAGCGCCGACGTGGTGCGTACGGCCATCCAGCTGATCGGTGTCGAGCCGTCGTTCAAGCTTGTGTCGAGCTTCTTCCTGATGATGCTGTGCGAGCCGTTTCATCGCTACAAAGGCGGCCTGATCTTCTCCGACTGCGCGCTCGTAGTGGACCCCGACGCCGCGCAGCTCGCCGAGATCGCCATGGCCGCCGCCGACAGCGCGCGCAGCCTGCTGATGGAAGAGCCGCGCGTCGCGATGCTGTCGTTCTCGACGAGCGGCAGCGCCCACCATGCGAGCGTGGACAAAGTAATCGAGGCGACACGGCGCGTGCACGAGCAGCGCCCCGCCCTCTGCGTGGACGGCGACGTGCAGCTCGACGCGGCGCTCGTGGCGGAGATCGCCGAGCGCAAGATCGAGCATTCGCAGTGCGGCGGCCACGCGAACGTGCTCGTCTTTCCGAATCTCGATGCGGGCAATATCGGCTACAAGCTCGCCGAGCGTCTTGGCGGCGCGAAGGCCATCGGCCCGCTGATGCAGGGCCTGAACCGGCCCGCCAACGATCTTTCGCGCGGCTGTTGCCCCGAGGATATCTATTACGTGATCGCTACCACGGCGGTCCAGGCGCAGACGGCCCGCCAACGCGACGTCACTCACTCGAAGGAACCCCACGCAGCATGACGCATGAGAAGGTCCTGGTGCTCATCGCCGTGATCGGCGCAGCCAGTTATTTTCAGACGATCACAGGCTTCGGCCTCAGCATGATCGTGATGGGCGCCACGAGCGGCTTCAGCCTCGCGCCGCTCGCAAGCATCGCCACCCTGTTGAGCCTCGTTACGCTCGCGAACAGCGCGGCGGCGCTGCCCGGCAAGCTCCACCATATCGACTGGCGGGCCGTGGGCGCAGCGACGCTCGGTGTGCTGCCTTCGGTCGTGGTGGGCGTGATGGTGCTCGACTACCTGAGTGCCTCGGCCTCCGGCATGCTGCAATTGCTGCTCGGCGCCGTCGTGCTGTATGGCGGTTTGAGCGCCGCGCTGCGTCCCGTTCCGCTCGCACAACGCTCGGGGAACCGCAGCTTTTTCGTGAGCGGCGTATTCGGCGGCCTCCTGAGCGGCATGTTCGGCGTGTCCGGGCCGCCGCTCATCTTCCAGTTCTATCGCCAGCCGCTCAAGCTGATCGAGATTCGTTGCGCGTTGATCCTGCTCTTTACGGTCACGTCGCTTGTGCGCGTGATGTTCAGCGCCTGGGAGGGCGAGCTTCCCGCTTCGATCTGCATCGAGGCCGCACTCGCCGCGCCGGTCGTGATGCTGATGACGCTCGCGGCGCGCCACTACCCGCCGCCGCTGTCTTCCATCGCGATGCGCAGGCTGGCGTTCGGCGTGCTGATGATCATCGGCGCTTCGCTCGTGCTATGTGCGATGAAGGAACTGTTGGTTTGATGTCGGCTGCGGATGGCCCGCGCAGGAATCGACACCTGTGCACAGGGCGCCTCCATCCCGCTAACGCGGCGCACCGATCCATTGCGCGAGAGCGATCAGCCGCTTCATGTCCAGAGGCTCAGCGGAGTCGAGCGCAACGCAATGCCGGTAGTACGGACTGAGGTCCAGTCCGACGCCCAGCCCAATCACGTCGACGTCGCGCATTGCTTCGTGGCGTGCGACCACCTCCTTCAGGTGATTGTCGAGATAGAAGGCGTCGTTCGTCTGCGCCGTGGCCGTGTCCATGGGGCTGCCGTCCGAGATCGCAACGACAATGCGCCGCGCCTCGGCGCGGCTCGCGAGCCGCGCGCACGCCCATTCGACGGCCTCCCCGTCCACGCCCTCGCGAAAGAGGTCCGCCTTGAGCAGCGCGGCGATGGCCGGGCGAGCGCGCCGCCAGCTCTCGTCGGCGGACTTGAACACCATGTGGCAGGTCTCGTTCAGGCGCCCCGGATGCGATGACCGCCCGCCCGCGAGCCAGTCCGCGCGCGCACGGCCGCCGTTCCAGGCGAGCGTCGTGAAGCCGAGCACCTCGGTCGCAATTCCCGCCCGCTCGCATGCGCGCGCGAGCAGGTCGACCATCATCGCGACGGGTTCGATATGCGCCTTCATCGACCCCGAGCAATCGATCAGGAAGCCCACCACGCAATCGCTGCGCGGCTCGAATCGCTCGCGCCTGAACACGCGCCGCTCGGCGGGCGAACTGACGACCTGCGCGAGGCGTCTGCCGTCGATGCGGCCGTCCTCTTCGCCGAAGATCCAGCCATCGCGCTGCGGCACCGCAATCGCCCTCTGCAGCGCGCGCGCCAGGCGCGCGACGTTGATGCCGCACGCGGCAATACGCTCGTCGAGCCGCTCCCGATACTCGCGCAGCAGCGCTTCGCGCACCCGCGTGGCGGGCCGGATCTCGCGGTCGTACTGCGTCGTGTATGCGCGATAGCCGTTCGCCGCCTCGGCCAGCACGCGGCTCACGCCGGTCGGCGCGAGCGCGGGAAGCTCGACGCTCGTTTCGTCGAAGTCGACCCACAGCGAGAACGACGTCAATGCGTCGTCGGCTGCGCGCGCTTCCTCCGCGTCGTCCCCTGCATGTGCCGCGCGCGCATCGTCGAGCATCGTCGCGACGCGGCGCGCCACCTCGCGGGCATGCGCCGCATAGGCGCGTTGATCTGCGCGAGTCGCGCGCAGCCCGGCAAGCTGGCCGCCGATCTCCGGCACGATGCCGGCGCGCGTCGCTTCGATCAGATCCTCGGTTTCGTCGAGCACGGGCCAGCCGCTCACGCGCGACCAGACGATCTGCGCCACCGTATAGAGCAGGATGCCGAGATGGCCTTCGGTCAAGCCCGCCCGGCAATACGCGCGCGACCACGATTCGAAGCGATGCCGCAGGTTGTGCGCGAGTCCCGGCATGCCGGGCGGCAATTGCGCCTCGCAGCGCACCTGCTCGAACAGCTCGAACAGCAGGCGCTCGAGCGGCGCCTCGGGAGCCAGCAGCCGCTGCAACGCCGCGTCGGAATGGAGAAGCCGCTGCGCGGCGGCGTCGGCGGCGCCACGCAGCGAGGCGAATTCGTCCTCGTAGACGTTGCAGCGCAGATGCGGCGCATGCAGCGGCAGGGGCCGTGACTGGCGGCAAAGCCGGCCGCCGCGATAATGCAGCGCGGCGTCGCCGGTGAGCGCGCGCACGGCGGCCGCGCATAGCGACTCGCGCCGCAGCGCGGTGCGCACGGCCTCGGGCGTCGGCGTGGCGCTCACGCGCGCGGCTCCCGCGGTTCGCCGCCCTCCGCGCTAGACGCTGGGTCCAGCTCTACGCCAAAGCAGCGCTGGTAATACTCGGCGACGATCGGCCGCTCCGCCTCGTCGCATTTGTTCAGGAACGTGAGCCGGAACGCCAGCGCGGGATCGCGGAAAATCTGGCAGTTCTCGGCCCAGTCGATCACGGTGCGCGGCGACATCAGCGTGGAAAGATCGCCGGTCGCGAAACCTTTGCGCGTCATCGCCGCCATGCTGATCATCGAATCGACGAGTTGCCGGCCCGCGTCGTCGGTCATCTCCGGCACGCGGGCGAGCACGATGCCGGCCTCCTCCTCGCGCGGCAGGTAGTTGAGCGTGGCGACCACGTTCCAGCGGTCCATTTGCGCGTGGTTCAGCATTTGCGTGCCGTGATACAGGCCGTTGAGATTGCCGAGGCCGATCGTATTGGTGGTCGCGAAGAGGCGGAAGTAGGCGTGCGGGCGGATCACGCTATTCTGGTCGAGCAGCGTGAAGCTGCCGTCGCGCTCGAGGATGCGCTGGATCACGAACATCACGTCGGGGCGGCCCGCATCGTATTCGTCGAAGATCAGCGCGACCGGACGCTGCAGCGCCCACGGCACGATGCCCTCCTGGAACTCCGTGACCTGGCGGCCGTCGCGCACCACGATGGCGTCCTTGCCGACGAGATCGAGCCGGCTGATATGGCCGTCGAGATTCACGCGCACGCAGGGCCAGTTCAGGCGCGCGGCGACCTGTTCGATATGCGTGGACTTGCCCGTGCCGTGGAGCCCCTGCACCATCACGCGCCGGTTGCGCGTAAAGCCGGCGAGTATCGCGAGCGTGACTTCGGGGTTGAAGCGATAGGCCTCATCGACGTCCGGCACGTGGGCGTCGCGCTCGCCTCCGAAGGCCGGCACCATGAGATTCGAATCGAAGCCGAAGCGTTCGCGCACCGACACCAGGCGGTGCGGGCCCTCCATCGCGCGTTCCGTGGTCATGGCGTTCTCCTTGTCGCGTTCATGACTGCATGCAGACTGCTTCATTTGCCGTAGCGGCCCGCGCCCGATTCAGTTGCGGCGGGCGGCCACGTCGCGAAGGACGGCGCGTAGTCGCGGGCACGCTCCCGGATGCGCGCGCGGCGCTGCAGCCATGCATAGGTGAGGAGCAGCACGGCGAGGCTCGCCACGCCGAGCCAGAGCGGCTTGCGCTGCTCGGGGATGAACGCCATCGCGACGAGAATGCCCACCATGCCGGCAATCGCCACCCACGTGAGGTAGGGGAAGCACCACATCTTCACGCGCAGCTCGCCAACGGCCGCCGGATCGAGGCGCTTGCGCAGGCGCAGTTGCGACAGCGCGATCAGCAGATAGACGAAGATCGCGACCGTGCCATACGAGTTGACGAGGAACGCGAACACCGCGTCCGGCGACACGCACGACATCACGACTGACACATAGCCGAACACGGTGCCGAGCAGGATCGCGCGCACCGGTACGCCGCGGCGGTTGACCTTTGCGAGCGCCGCGGGTGCGTCGCCGTGGCGGGTCAGCGCGAACAGCATGCGCGAGGCCGCATACAGCCCCGAGTTGAGCGCCGAAAGCACGGCGGTCAGCACGATCGCGTTCATGATGTTGGCGGCGGCAGGCAAGCCCATCACCTGGAGCGCGCTCACATAGGGTGTCGACATGGCCGGCGAATTCCACGGCACGAGCGCGACCACGAGCAGCACGGAACCGACGTAGAACACGAGCACGCGCGTGATGACGGAGTTCGTGGCATTCGCGACGGCCTTGGCGGGCTCGCGCGCCTCGGCTGCCGCGATCGTGACGATTTCCGCGCCGAAGTAAAAGCCCGTTGCCGCGACCGCGCCGCTCAACACCGGCCCGATGCCCTTCGGCATGAGGCCGCCGTGACCTAGCAGCGTCGGCAATACGGCGGTCGTATGCAACGACGATGGCCACAATCCAAGGACATAGAGGCCGCCGAGAAAGAGGAAAACGATGATCGCCGCTACCTTGATCGAGGAGAACCAGAATTCGAATTCGCCGTAGCTGCCGACCGAAATCAGGTTCGTTGCGCTCAGGAGCACGAGCAATACGAGGCTGATGAGCCAGGCGGGCGCGTCGGGTAGCCAGAACTGGACGAGCTTGGCGCCTGCCACTGCCTCGACGGCGACGACGATCACCCAGAAGTACCAGTACATCCAGCCGGTGAGGAAGCCGGCCAGCTTGCCTGGTCCGCGCCAGGTGGCGAAGGCGAGACGTGCATATTCGTAGAACGAACCGACTGCGGGCATCGCGCACGCCATTTCGCCGAGCATGCGCATGACTAGCACGACGAGGCCGCCGGTGATGAGGAATGAGAGCACGGCGGCTGGGCCGGTTTGCTGGATTACGACGCCGCTGCCGACAAAGAGGCCGGCGCCGATTACGCCGCCGAGGGCGATCATTGTCATGTGGCGCTGCTTGAGGCCACACTTCAGTTCCTGGTTTTCCTTCGGGGGTTGCATGTCACCTCCACAGATATCGGATTCGGTTTTCGGGGCGCCTTTTTGGGTGGCGTTTTTTTTGTTTGTTTTGGGTTTTGTGGGTTTTCTTGTGTTCGCGTCGGTCTGCATGCGTTGCCCCTGTGCGGGGCGGCACCTACTTTCTTTGCGGCGGCAAAGAAAGTAGGCAAAGAAAGCCGCTCAAACCGCTAGTGCCTGCCACAGTTCACATCTCGCCATAAATGGTGAATGGCTCCGGAGCGTCTGTCGCCTCGCACCTTCAATGTCAGTGACAAGGCGCTCATTCATCCCGCTGCTCGCTTCGCGCGCTGCGGTTGGGTCTGCAAGGGAAACCGGGGGGCATGAATGTGCATTCGCGAAAACTCGTGCCTCGTTGGTGTTTGGTTATGCCCTTCGGCGCGCGTAGCGCCGCCGGAAGGATGAGCGCCTTGTCACTCCGTTTGGGGGCGAGAGGTGACAGACGCTCCGGAGCCATTCACCATGTACGTCGAGATGTGAACTGTGGCAGGCGCTGGCGGTTTGAGCGGCTTTCTTTGCCTACTTTCTTTGCCGCCGCAAAGAAAGTAGGTGCCGCCCCGCACAGGGGCAACGCATGCATACCGACGCGAAAACAAGAAAACCCAAAGCCCAAAACCCAAACCTCAAGTCTTCTCATCCCGCCTGAAATACTGCAAATAAAGCATCCTCTGCCCGATCCGCCGGAAGGGCGCAAACGGATGCCCAGGCAACGGCGTAGTAAAAATCGGCAACGTAAGCTGTCCACCCTTACCCGCGATACGCTCAGCAAGCCGCCTCCCCGCCTGCTGCGAATAAGACACGCCGTTACCCCCATAGCCAAGTGCATAAAACACCGATTGCCGCGGATCGGGCTGACAAACCCGAGGCATCATGTCGTGGCTCACATCCACCCACCCCCACCACGAATAATCGATCTGCACGCCGCGCAGCGCCGGAAACTTGCGCGCCATACCCTCCTTGAGCAGATCGAGATGCCGCGGATTAGGCGCATCCTCACCGGTAATCGCGCTGCGGCTGCCAATCTGCAACCGCCCATCGGGCAGGAACCGATAGTAAATGCGCAACGTGCGCGTATCCGTGAGCACCTGAGTCGTGCGAAAGCCGCAAGCGGCGATCTCCGCTTCGGTAAGCGGCCGGGTGACCATCGAATTAGAGAGAATCGGCATGACCTTGCTGCGCAGCGTGGGATGCAGCGTCTGCGCTGTGTACGCGCCGGTCGCAATGCCAACCGCGCGCGCCCGCACCACGCCGCCCGGCGTGCGCAAGTGATGCGCACCGTTGATGGTCTCCCATCCCATCACCGGGCTGCTCGTGTGGACCTTCGCGCCAGCAGCACGGGCGAGGCGCAGATAACCGAACGCGAGCTTCAGCGCGTGGATGCCGATCCCTTCGGGCTCGTGCAGCGCGCCGGCCGCCTCGTGGTCGTCGACGAATTCGCGGCGAAACGTCTGCGCGCTCAACAGCTCAGACGGGTAGCCGAATACGTCCTTCCAGACCTTCGCCTCGGCGGCGAGCTTCGCCATGATGCGCGGCCGGTGGGCGATCAGGAAGTGACCGCCCGGCTGCGGATCGCAATCGATCTCGGCAACGAGTTCCTTGAAGTGATCGAAGCCCTGCTGGATCTCGTCGTGCATTTTCAGGGCGACCTCCTTGCCCCAACGCTCGATCCATTGCGAGCGCGAGAGGCGGCCCGAGGCGTTCTGCCCCTGTCCGCCATTGCGGCTGCTGCAGCCCCAGCTCGTGCGGTTCGCCTCCAGCACCACGGCCTTGATGCCATGCTCGCGCGCAAGGCAGAGCGCCGTGGCGAGCCCGGTGTAGCCCGCGCCGATGATCGCGACATCCACGTCGAGATCTTTTGTGACGGGGCCGTCGTCGGGCGGCGGGCTGCCCGCCGTCGCGACCCAGTAGGTCGGCGCGTAATCCTTCCCGATTCCAGGCCCCGGCGAGACGAGCGGATCGTACCTGGGGTCGTACTTCGTGGAGCCGCAATCGCTCGCGGCAAAGCCGGCGGCGGCGGAATCGACTGTGCTGTATCCCATGATCAATGCTCCACCGGCTTCGTGAAGACGCTTGCACGCTCCGCCGCGAGAGCGGTTCCTGCCGACTGCCTGTTCGTCATGCCTGTCTCCTTGCAAAGCTGTCGTCGTTCTTTGGCGCTCTGTTGGGAAAAATTCTAGGCAGACCAGACTGGCGCAGGTAGAGCCAGTGGAGCGGTATCGCCTGGTACAGCGGCCCGGTACAGCGCGCAAAACATTTGCATGACATATCGGGGTAATCCGCTACGTAGCTCCGCGAACTTTGCGCTCATACTGAAAACAGCCCGGATACTCGAACAATTCGTTTCATTTCCACTGCCCCTTCAGGAGGAAGCCGATGCGCGAGACAGCGCGAGAGACGACGCAAACCCCGACGCAAAACAGGGCGCAAGGCAACGCCCTCGCGCTGCGCGAAGAATCGTCTGGAGACGACGCTCGGGTGCTGCGCGCGCTCGTCGTGCTGGAGCAACTGGCGTCCGCCGGCCAGCCCTACACGCTTTCGCAGTTGTCCGCCCGGCTGCATATTCCCAAGGCAACGCTGCTGCGGCTCATCGATTCGCTGGAAGCGCGCGGCTACGTGATCCACATGCCCGACTCGCGCGGCCACGACCGCAGCATCGCGCTGGGCCCGCACGCGGCGCAACTCGCGCTCGCCACGCTCGCCAACAACACCTTCACGCGCTCGTGCCGCGTGCTGCTGCGCACCCTCGTGGAAGCGCTTGGCGAAACCTGCAATCTCACCGCGCTCGACGGCGACCGCGTGCTCTATATCGAGCGCGTCGAGACGACGGAACCGCTACGCATGGAGATGCGTCCGGGCATGCACGTTCCGCTGCACTGCACCGCGAGCGGCAAGCTCTTTCTCTCGCAGATGACCGTACTTGAGCGCAACGCGCTGCTCGAACGCCTCGTGTTGACAAAGATGACGCACCGCACTCTGACCGCCCCCAAGGCGCTCGCCGCCGAGCTTGAACAGCTCGCGGTGCGCGGCATCGGCATCGATAACGAAGAGTTCGTGCGCGGCATGGTGGCGATCGCGGTGCCGGTGCGCGACCCCGCCAGCAAACGCGTGCTCGCCGCGCTCGCCGTGCATGCCCCGACCGCGCGCGCGAGCCTCGAGGAACTGCTGGAGTCGGTGGGCCGCATGAAGCAGACGGCGACTAGACTCGCGCCGCTGCTCCAGGGGCTCTCGCTCGCCTGAGCGGGCGCCGGCGCGTCGCCGCTTCGGCGGCAAAACGGGCGCGCTGCGCCGTGGACTTCTGATTCCGTTTCGGCAGTTTCCGTTCCACTTTCGACCCATGCGCACGATCGCCGCTTGCGGTCGGCATCCCCTTCCCCGACATTGATCCGAAAACGCGGCGCGTCATGCCGCTCCAGGAATTCGAGGAGACGGGATTCATGGATCACGAGGTCGACTACCTGATCGTCGGCGCCGGATCGGCCGGTTGCGTGCTCGCCCACCGGCTCAGTGCCGACGCGCGCAACGCCGTGCTGCTGCTCGAAGCGGGTGGCGAGGACAACAATCCGTGGATTCATGTCCCGGTCGGGTACTTCAAGACCATGCACAACCCCACGCTCGACTGGTGCTACCGCACAGAGCCGGACGAAGGCGTGGCCGGCCGGCAGATCGACTGGCCGCGTGGCAAGGTGCTCGGCGGATCCAGCTCGCTAAACGGCCTGCTCTACGTGCGCGGGCAGCGTGAGGACTACGATCGCTGGGCGGCGCTCGGCAATCGCGGCTGGAGTTACGTCGAAGTTCTCCCATATTTCAGGAAGTCCGAGGACCAGGAGCGCGGCGCGAACGCCTGGCACGGTGTAGGCGGACCGCTGAAGGTCTCCGACCTGCGCTTGCGCCGGCCCATTGCCGATCACTTTATCGCCGCCGCGCAGGAAATCGGCATCCCGCTCAATGAGGACTACAACGGCGAGGTCCAGGAAGGAGTCGGCTACTTTCAGCAGACGGCCTATAACGGCTTTCGCTGGAGCACCGCGAAGGGCTTTCTCAAACCCGCTCGCAAACGCAGCAATCTGATCGTGGAAACGCGGGCGCAGGCGTGCCGAATCCTGTTCGAAGGGCGCCGCGCGGTCGGCGTGGAGTATCTGCAGGACGGTGCGAAGAAGACTGCGCGGGCGCGCGTCGAGGTCATTCTCGCTTCGGGCGCGATCGGCTCGCCGCAAATTCTTCAGCACTCCGGAGTTGGGCCGGCGCACGTGTTGCGCAACGCCGGCGTTGCCGTGCTGCACGACTTGCCGGGCGTCGGCCAGAACCTGCAGGACCATCTTCAGGTGCGGCTCGTGTTCCGCACGCGCGAACGCACGCTCAACGACGAGGTCAACCATCCGTTGCGCAAGGCGTGGATCGGCTTGCAATACGCGCTCTGGCGCACCGGGCCGCTCACGCTGGCGGCCAGCCAGGTGGCGATCTTCACGCGATCCAACCCCGCGGTCGAGCGCCCCGACATTCAGTTCCACATGCAGCCACTGAGCGCAGACAAGCCCGGCCAGGGCGCGCATCCCTTCTCGGCGTTCACGGCGTCCGTCTGCCAGTTGCGGCCCCATAGCCGCGGCAGCGTGGAAATTCGCGGCTCCGACCCGCTCCAGTATCCGGCCATTCGCGCCAACTATCTGTCCGATCCGCGCGACCATCCCGTCGTGATCGGCGGCATTCGCGTGGCGCGCCGCATTGCCGCCGCGCCGGCGCTTGCGCCGCATATCGTGTCCGAGTTCGTGCCCGGCGAGCGCTATCAGAGCGATGCCGAACTGCTGGATGCGGCGCGCCAGTTCAGCCAGTCCATCTATCACCCCGCGGGCACCTGCAAGATGGGCCGCGACGCGACCGCGGTCGTCGACGAACGCCTGCGCGTGCATGGCCTCGCCGCGCTGCGCGTCGTCGATGCGTCGATCATGCCCGAGCTTGTTTCCGGCAACACCAACGCCCCCGTGATCATGATCGCGGAGAAAGCCGCCGACATGATTCTCGAGGACCACGCGAGCCTCACCGAGCCGCAACGGGAGCATGCCGAGGCCCACCCCTGACGGCACCACACGGAGTGGCTCAAGCGAGTAGTCCACGCAGCACCGAAACGACACGCAGTGAATAAAGGATACCTGACGAAAAAATCCGGATTTTCAAGGAACCGCACCGCACCAGGTGCGCCCCAAAAAGGAGACAGCCATGAACGCATTGCCCCGCACCGACGCCCGGCAGATGAGGCGCGTGGTCGTCGCGAGCCTGATCGGCGCGACCATCGAGTGGTACGACTTCTTCCTCTACGGCGTAGTCGCCGGCATCGTCTTCAACAAGCTTTATTTTCCGAGCGGCGATCCGCTCATCTCGACGATGCTCGCCTACGGCACCTTCGCGGTGGGCTTCCTGAGCCGTCCGCTCGGCGGCATCGTGTTCGGTCACTTCGGCGACCGGCTTGGCCGCAAAAGCATGCTGATCATGACGCTCTCGATCATGGGCGTCGCCACCGTGTTGATCGGCACCGTGCCGACCTATGCGCAGATTGGCCTGTGGGCGCCCGCGCTGCTGCTCGTCCTGCGTGTTGCACAGGGCTTGGGCCTTGGCGGCGAATGGGGCGGCGCCGTGCTGATGTCGTTCGAATACGCGCCCGAAGGCAAGCGCGGCCTCTATGCGAGCATTCCGCAGATCGGTCTCGCGATCGGGCTCTGCCTCGCGTCGGGCGTGGTCGCCCTGCTTTCGTCCGTGCTCAGCAATGCGCAGTTTCTCGCGTGGGGCTGGCGCGTGGCGTTCTTCCTTTCCTTCGCGCTCGTGGCGATCGGCATGTATATCCGCCTGCGTGTGCTGGAAACACCGGAGTTCGAACGCGTGAAGCAACAGGGCGCCGAAGTCCGCGTGCCGATCGCCGAGGTGCTCAGCCGCTATCCCGGCAACGTGCTCGCCGGCATGGGCGCACGCTTCATCGATGGTGTGTTCTTCAACGTCTTCGCCGTTTTCACGATCGCCTATCTCACGCAGACGCTCAAGCTCTCGCGCACCGACGCCCTGCTCGCCGTGATGGCCGCCGCTTTCACGATGATCTTCACGATTCCGTTTTTCGGGCGACTTTCAGACCGCATCGGCAGAACCCGCATCTACTTCTGGGGCTCGCTCTTCACGGGCTTGTCGTCGTTCTTCGGCTTCTGGCTCATGAAGCACAGCGGCGGCTCGCCGGTGTTCGTGTGGATCGCCGTGATCATTCCGCTAGGCGTCGTATACGCTTCCGTGTACGGGCCCGAGGCGGCGCTCTTCGCGGAGCTGTTCGACGCCAACGTGCGCTACTCCGGCATCTCCTTCGTCTATCAGTTCTCCGGCATTTTCGCGAGCGGCATCAGCCCGATCATCGCGACCTGGCTCTTGCAACGCAACGGCGGCGATCCGTGGCTCATCTGCCTCTACACGATGTTCGCGGGTCTCGTGAGCGCGCTCTCGGCCGCCTGGGTGGGCCGTCGCCATCACACGCGGCATCTTGCCATCAGCGGGGTGCGGTGAAGAGGGGCCATATCCTTGAGTCCAGGTTGAGTCCAGGCCGGCGCTGCCTCGTGCCGACGCCGCCCAGGCGCCGCGCCGATAGCTGAGATAATGAAAGCGCCCCAGCCTCAAACCCCACCCCAAGGAGCCACTGTGAGCCAATCCGCATCCTCGTCCGCCCCCAATCCAGTGCGCCGTGTCGCGTTCCTGGGCCTCGGCGTGATGGGCCATCCCATGGCCGGTCATCTCGCCAAGGCCGGGCTCGACGTCACGGTCTACAACCGCACCGCCGCAAAGGCCGCGCAATGGGTCGCCGAATACGGCGGCCGGGCGGCCGCCACGCCGCGCGAAGCGGCCCAGGGCGCCGATCTGGTGCTCGCCTGCGTCGGCAACGACGACGACCTGCGCAGCATCACGCTCGGCGCGGACGGCGCCTTCGCCGGCATGGCGCGCGACGCCGTGTTTGCCGACCACACGACCGCCTCCGCCAACGTGGCGCGCGAGCTTTCTGAGAAAGCCGCCGAACATGGCCTGCATTTCATCGACGCGCCCGTGTCGGGCGGCCAGGCGGGCGCCCAGAACGGCAAGCTCACGATCATGTGCGGCGGCGAAGCCGCAGCCTTCGAGCGCGCGAAGCCCACGCTCGCCCACTACGGGGCGGCCGTGACGCTGGTGGGCGCGGCGGGCGCCGGCCAGCTCGCCAAGATGGTCAACCAGATCTGTATCGCGGGCCTCGTGCAGGGGCTGTCCGAGGCGATCAACTTCGGCGAGCGCGCCGGGCTCGACATGGCGCTCGTGCTCGACGTGATCGGCAAGGGCGCCGCCGCGAGCTGGCAGATGGAAAACCGCGGCCAGACCATGATGGCCAACAAGTTCGACTTCGGCTTTGCCGTGGACTGGATGCGCAAGGACCTCGGCTTCTGCCTCGACGAAGCGAAGCGCAACGGCGCGGCGCTGCCGGTCACGGCGCTCGTCGACCAGTTCTACGGCGACGTGCAGCGCCTGGGCGGCAGCCGCTTCGACACGTCGAGCCTCATCTGGCGCCTGCGCAAGCTCGACGGCGGCGCATAAGGCGTACGTGGGCGGCGGCTCCCGCAAGGCACCGGAAGCTCCCGGAAGCCTTCAGGGCCGCCGCAAATGCAATGCCTCACGCCTCGCGCCCTGCGAGGCTCAGCGCCACCAGCGCAGCGGGCGCCGCAGCGTGTGCCGTTCGAGCTGCACCGTCGGCATGCTGTCGAGGAACGCGAAGGCCCCCGCCTCTCCCGGACCCATGCGCCGCTCGCGTTCCTCGTCGGCCTCGACTGTGCGTGAGGTATCGATGAAGAGCGCCGCGACGATGCCCAGCGCCAGCAATCCGGCCGAGATCATGAACGGCACGTTGTAGCTGCCGGTGTGCTGGATCAGGTAGCCGAACACGACCGGCGACACCATCCCCGCAATGCCGAAGCCCGTGTTCATCATGCCGCCCGCCGTACCCGCGTACTTGCCGGCGATATCGAGCGGCAGCGTCCACAGCACCGGATTCGTGATCTCCAGGAAGAAGAACGAAGCGGAGAGGTAGAGCACCGCGACTATCGGGTTCGCGACAGACACCATCGGCAGCAGAAAAATGAGCGAGCCGCCCATACCGGTCACGAGCACTGCGCAGCGCGCAAAGCGCAGCCGGCCGGTCCACTTGTAGATCCGGTCGGAGACCACGCCGCCGAGCGTGTCGCCCACCACGCCGGCGAGCAGGGGCAGCGCGGTGAAGAGCGCGAGCTGCTTGAGGTCGAAGCCGCGCGACTCCTTCAGATACGACGGCAGCCACGTGAGATAGACCCACAACAGCCAGCCATAGCAGAAGTCGACGAACGTGACGAGCCACATGCGCCGCACGAGCTTGCGCCACGGTGTCGCCGCGCGCTTCGCGCGATCGCAGTCGCCCTTGCAGTAGCCGATCTCGGCGGTCTCTTCGGGCGTGACGCGGCGGTTCTGTTCCGGCGAGTTCGTGAACACGAAGAGATAGAGCACCGTCCACATGAGGCTCGCGATGCCGAGCAGGATGAACGCGTCGCGCCAGCCGCCTGTCACGACCACCGCGAGCACGAGCGGCGGCGTGACCGCGCCGCCCAGGCGCGCGAAGCTGTGCGTGATGCCCTGCGCGAAGCCGCGTTCGCCCACCGGCATCCAGTACGTGAAAGCGCGTGTGGCCGTGGGGAACGCCCCGCCCTCGCCCACGCCGAGCGCGAAGCGCAGCCCCACCAGCATCGCGACGCTGCCGGCAAAGCCCGTGGCGAGCGTCGCCGCGCCCCAGATCAACGAAAGCACGGTGAGCACGATCTTCGGACCGAACTTGTCCGAAAGCCAGCCGCCGATGATCTGCATGACGGCATAGGGATAGGCGAATGCGGAAAATACCAGGCCGAGCTGCACCGCGCTCAGGCCCATTTCGTGGCGGATCAACGGCCCCGCGACTGCGATGTTCACGCGGTCGATGTACGAAATAAAGTACATCAGACACATGACCGCGAGAATGATATGGCGCGTCTTGACGCGCTGCGCGTGCTGCTTCATGTCGTCGTCTCCTGAGTCTCTCTTTTGTGTCGCCGGGTCGGATGCGCGCGTGGGCGCGCGAGGCGCAGTCGTGTATCAGCCCGAGGGCGTCACTAGCTTCAGCCGTTGGACCTTGCCCGAGGGGCCGCGCGGCAGTTCGCTTACGAAGCGGATCTCTTTCGGCGTTTTGTAGCGGCCCAGTTCGCGCAGGCAGTGCTCGCGCAGGGCGTCCGGGTCGGGCGCGCCTTGCCAGTGAGCCTCGCGCGCCACCACGAACGCGACGATCTCCTGCCCATAGGCGGGATCGGGCACGCCGACGGCCGCCGCGTCGAGCACGCCCGGATGGCGCAGCAGCGCCTCATCGATCTCACGCGGCGCGATGTTCTCGCCGCCCTTGATGATCAGTTCCTTCGAGCGGCCGTTGATATAGAAGTAGCCCTCGTCGTCGCGATAGCCGAGGTCGCCGGTGCGCAGCCAGCCGTCGGCGGTGAACGCTTTCGCCGTGTCCTCGCCGCGCTTGTAGTAGCCGCGCATGAGCTGGGCGCCGCGCAATACGATTTCGCCGCACTCGTTCGGTCCGCATTCACGGCCGTCACGATCGATCACGCGCGCTTCGCCGCCCGATGGCAGGCCGATGCTGCCAATGCGGCGCCGCGCTGCATCGTACGGATTGCTAAAGACGGGCGCGGCGGTCTCGGTCATCCCCATCGTTTCAATGACGCCGATGCCGAAGCGCGCCTCGAATGCGCGATGATGGTCGGCGGGCAGCGCGGCAGACGCGCTGCGGCAGAACTTGAGTGCGGACAGGTCGAGCCCGCGCGGATCGTCGCCGTTGAGGAGATAGGCGACGATGGTCGGCACCACGTTGACCCACGTGCAGCCGTAGCTGGCGGCGTCGCGCCAGAACGTGCGCCCGGAGAAGCGCGGCGTCAGCACGACCGAGCCCGCGTGCCACAGCGGCGCGAGCAAGGTCACGACGAGCCCGTTGATGTGATAGAGCGGCAGCGATGCCAGCACGCGGTCGTCGTCGGCCAGCCGGTGCTCGAGGCTGATGTTGCGCGCGTTCGCATGGAGGCTTGCGTGGCTGAGCAGCACGCCCTTGGGCGCGCCGGTCGTGCCCGAGGTGTACATCAGGAGAGCGATGTCGTCACCATCGGGCCCGGACTGGGCTTCCACGGGCGGTGATTCCACGACCGGGAGGCCCGCGAGGCTGGCCGCGGGCACGGCGCTCGCCGCATCGGCGGCCGCGGTTTCGAGAGCGGGGAGCACCGGCAACGCGACGGCATCCGGCTCCGTGCGCACGAGAGCGATATTGCGCGGCATGCCCTGCTCGCGCAGCGCGGCGAGCGCCGCTGCGAGGGCACCGCTGGTCTGCGCGCTCGCGAAGATCATCCGCGTATCCGAATGCTCGACGATATAGGCGAGCTGCGACGCCTGACAAAGCAGGTTGAGCGGATGCGCGATCAGTCCGCTGTACATCGCGCCGAGCAGCAGCGTGGCAGTCTGGATGCCGTTGCCCATCAGCACGGAAACGACGTCGCCCGGCTTGAGGCCGGCGTCGCGAAAGCGGCTCTCGAGCGCGCGGCAACGCTCGAGCAGTTCGCCGAAGGTCAGCGTCGCGCCTGCCGGGGCGCTCTCAGCGGCTGACCCCGCGTCTTCCGTGGCGCCTTCGTCGGGCGCAGCCAGCAGGAAGGGCTTGTCCGGATACTGTGCGGCGCGTGCTTCGATCAGCGCGCGGATCGTGGCGGGCGCGCTCATTGGCCGAACCTCCGGAAATAGTCGCCGAGCAAGGTGTCGAGTTCGGGAACGCGCTCCGTGATCGGGTACGCCACGCGCGTGATGTTCAGGTACTGGCGAAAGCCGAGATTGTCCGAAAAGTTGTTGCGCCCCCAGGTCCCGCAACCCATCGAGAGCGAGAAGGGCAGGCCGTTGTCGAAGTTGCCGCCCGTCGCGAAGCAATGCGCCTGGTTGACGATCACGCGCGCCACCGGCAGCGTCGAACCCAGCGTCACCGCTTCATCGGGATCGTCGGTATGCAGGCCGACCGAGTGACCCGCTCCCATATACGCGTAGAGGCTGCGCACGATATCCGCCGCGGCGCCGAAATCGCGCGCGCGGTAGACCGTGAGCACGGGCGCGAGCTTTTCGCCGGAAAACGGATGAGTCGCGCCGAAGCCGCTCTCCTCGACCATCAGGAACGCGCTTGCGCGCGCTGCCGCGTCGGCCACCTCGTCGAGGCCCGCGGCGCGCGCGATCTGCGCCGCGGATTTTGCGGTGCAACGCGACGAGAGCTTGCCGTCGGTCCACATCGCCGCCTGCAATTGCGCCTTCTGTTGGGCGTCGAGCAGCACGCCGCCACATGCGGCGAGTTCATGCAGCATCGCGTCGTAGACCGCCTCGTCGATCACGACGCTGTTCTCGGACGAACAGCTCGTCGCGTTGTCGAAGGTCTTCGACGCGGCGATTTTGTGCGCCGCATCGCGAAGGTTCGCCGTGCGTGTGACGATCGAAGCCACGTTGCCGGCTCCCACGCCGAAGGCCGGCGTGCCGCTGGCGTAGGCCATGCGCACGTTGGCCTGCGAGCCCGTTGCGACCACGAGGTCGGCTTCGCGCATCAGCGCGGCGGTGGCGGTCTTGTCCACCGGTGCGGGCAGCATCTGCACGAGCGCCGGATCCAGCCCCGCCTTGGCGAACTGCGCATGGATGAAGCCGATGAGCGCCTCGCACGCGCCGTAGCCCTTCGGCGAAGGCGCGACGATCACCGCATTGCCGCATTTGAGCGCGTTGATGATCTTGTTGGCGGGCGTCGCGGCCGGATTGGTGGAGGGCGTGATCGCCGCGACCACCCCGACCGCGCGCGCGATTTCGACGATGCCCGTGGCCTCGTCACGCGCAATCACGCCGCAGGTCTTTTTCCCATGCAGATCGCGCAGCAACCCGAGCGTCTTGCGGTAGTTCTTGCGGAACTTGTCGTCGGCGTTCCCGAGCCCGGTATCGCGCACCGCCCGCTCGGCTAGCTCGCGGTTTCGGCCGGGCTCCATGATCGCCCACGCGGCCGCCGCCGCAGCGGTATCCAGGCTTGCCTGCCCGGCGAACTCGAATGCTTGCTGCGCCGCACGGGCACGCGCCACGAGCGCGGCGATCTGCGGCGCGGACGCTTCGGGTTTGCCCGCACCGGCGGCGTTGGCGACGGTCTCTCTCACATTCATCGGCGCGCTCCGATCAAATAATTGGCTGTACTGCCAATCTATTCATCGGCGCGTGAATGCGAGTCCCGATTCCCGCGCAATCACAGACACACGGCTATGGAGCCGCGGAATACGCGATTTTCGGGACTTTCACCAGTCCCGAAAATCGCACCGGACGATGCACAATAACGGGAAAGCTAGCGTCGACCGCACAAGGCAACCGACGCAGGAGACAAGCGTGTCCACCTCGAACCAATCGAATGCGGCGGCCGTGCGCGCGTTCCGCGTGCTGGAAACGCTAGCCCAGGCGGGCCATCCTTTGGCGATGACGGATCTCGTGGATGCGCTCGGCTTGCCCAAGCAGACGGTGCACCGCATCCTGGCCCAGCTCACCGACGCGTGGCTCGTCACACGCGGCGCCAACGACAAGCTCTACGAGTGTTCGGCGCGCGTGAGAATGATGGCGGTGAACGTGCTGATGCATGCCGGGCCGGCGGCGGCGCGGCACCTGCTGCTCGAGCAGCTCGTCGAAAAGATCGGCGAGACCTGCAATCTCACCATGCTCGCCGGCAACGACGTGGTCTATGTCGACCGTGTGGAGACCGAATGGCCGCTGCGTATGCATCTTCAGCCGGGCTCGCACGTGCCGCTGCACTGCTCGGCAAGCGGCAAGCTGCTGCTGAGCTTTTTGCCCAAGGAGCGGCGCGACCGCATGATTGATACGCTGCCGCTGCGCGCTCATTCGGAGCAAACGATCACCGACCGCGAAGCGCTGCGCAAGGAGCTGGCGGTGACACGTCGCCGACAGCTCGCGATCAATAATCAGGAGCATTTACAGGGCTTGATTGCGATCGCCGTGCCCGTGATGCTGGACCGCAACCGTGCGTGCGCGGCAATCGCCGTCCAGGCGCCGGTCGGGCGCGTCGCGCTCGACGACCTGCTCGCCTTCGTACCCGATCTGAGGCATGCCGCAACCGAAACCGCGAAGACGTTCCGCGAGTAAAGGGACGTGGAGCGCGCGAATTACGAACGCTGATAGTAGAGATTCTGCGGATGCCGCGCTTCAGCAAAGAAAAACCAGCGCTCCGCCACCAGGCCCGCGTACTGGATCACGGCCGCCACGCAAAACACCGCGAACGATAGCCCAACGGATCGAATGCCGCCTCCAATCGCCACGAGGCAGAAAGGAGCGAGGAACGCCGCGATCAGGAACGTCCACTTGATGCGTCTGAGCGCGCGGGGTGTCTTGCCGTGAAAGAACTCGCGCAGATTGAAAGCGCCCGCCGTAAATCCCCGCGACTTCTGCTCGACGCGTTCCGCGCGAATGCCGGTCGCGCTTTGCACAGTCGATTTCGGGCGCAAGCGCGCGTTGCGGACCAGCGAGGCCGTGCGCGACGCGCAACCCGCCAGCGTCAACACGCATGCGCAGACGGCGAGCGCCACCGCCATGGCCGGTGCGAATCTCGCGGCGCACGCGGTTGCGAGCGTGAAGCCGGAGGCGCAGCCGAGCAATACGAAATTGACCAGCGTAAGCGGCGTCGCCCATTCCTGCAGAAAGCGCAGGCACGCGTAGATCATCGCGGTGCACACGAACAGCAGCAGGCTCGCGACGACAGCCACGCCCCCGATTGCCAGGGAATACGACGCCCCTAGAAGGTGCGCGAGGCCATAAGCGAACGTGCAGGCCAGAAACGCGGGAAGACACAGGCATTCGCGCGACAGCCACGAGGTGCGCCACATCGCAATGGCCCGCCATGCCCGCTCGGGATGGCCGAGATGGAAGAACGACGCAACGAGCCCCAATGCGCCCAGCGCGCACGAAAGCGCTGCACCGACGACATAGAACATCGCCGGAACCGCCGCCACGTCGCCGAAGCCGAGCCGTTGCGCCAGCTCCACGCCGACGAGGGCGATCAGCAAGCCTTGGCCCGCGCCGCTCAGCGTGGTGAGAAACACCACTGAAAATGCCGGATTCATACCGTTCTCCACTCTTCGATTCGGGGCGCGCTATTCAAGCGCGCAGGCGTGCTCATACGCGCGTAGCGATCGACGCGAGATTGAGCGCGCCGTGTTCGGCCTGCGCTTCCAGCGTATCGGCCTCACCCGCGCCCGATGTCTTGCAGGAACAGGAGCCGCTGCCACAGGACGTCACCGGTTGACGCGGCAAATAGTGATTCGACGGCCGGGTTCCCCACTCGGGCATCAGCTGATAGGCGCCCCGTTCGCGAATCGCCTTCGACACGACCGACTCCGGATCGTGAATGTCGCCAAAGAGGCGTGCCGAGGTCGGGCACGCCAGCACGCACGCGGGCTTGCGGTCGCGCTCCGGCAGCGCCTCGTTGTAGATGCGGTCGGAGCACAGCGTGCACTTGGTCATTTCCTTGCGCGCTTCGTCGATTTCGCGCGCGCCATAGGGGCAGGCCCACGCGCAGTACTTGCAGCCGATGCAGCGGTCGTAGTCGACCAGCACGAGGCCGTCTTCCTTGCGCTTGTAGCTTGCCCCGGTCGGACAGACCGGCACGCACGGCGGGTCCTCGCAGTGCAGGCAGGACTTGGGGAAATGAATGGTGTCGGCAAGCGGAAACTCGCCGGCTTCGAACGTCTGCACCCGGTTGAAGAACGTGCCCGATGGATCGGCGTCATACGGGCGAAAGTCGGCGAGACTGCCCGCCTCGCCCGACGTGTTCCATTCCTTGCAGCTCGTCACGCACGCGTGGCAGCCCACGCAGACGTTCAGATCGATCACGAGCGCCATCTGTGTCATAGCATGCTCCCCGTTTCACTTGCGTTGCGCGGCTTTCACAAGACGCGCGGCAAACTCGCCGCGCCCGGCGAAATACGTCTGCACGACGCGATGGATGATGCCCCCTGCCCCCGCCCCTGCGCCGACGGAGCCGGGCAGCGCGGGCATGGCGGCGAACTGCGGCAGAGTGTGGTCGGCGTGAGCCTCCGCCGGGTAGATGCGCACGCGCACGTCGTACCACGCGGCTTGCCCCGTGATCGGATCGGAGTTCGAGGTGCGCGTGTGATCGGCGCGCTTGACGGGAATCTCGTCGGCGATCAGGTGGTTCAGCAGGAAGCCGCGCTGTGACTCGTTGGCGTCGGGTCCGAGATTCCACGCGCCCGCCGACTTGCCGATGGCGTTCCACGTCCAGACCGTGCCCGGCTCGACCGCTTCGCTGTAGCGCGCGAGGCACCGCACTTTGCCCCATTGGGATTCCACGTATATCCAGCCGCCGTCCTCGATGCCCTGTGCCGCCGCGGTGCGCGGATTCATGTATAGATAGTTCTCGCCATGAATCTGCCGCAGCCAGGCGTTCTGCGAGTCCCACGAGTGGTACATCGCCATGGGACGCTGCGTGACGGCCGCGAGCGGATACTGCGCGTGATCGGTCGTATCGTGTTCGAGCGGCTGATGCCAGAACGGCAGCGGGTCGAAGTACTGTTCGATGCGCGCGCGCAAATGCTCGGGCGGCTGCCGGCCCTTGGTCTTGCCCTGCGCGGCGAGCCGGAACTTCTGCATCACGTCCGAGTAGAGTGCGATGACGATCGGCTCGTTGAACTTGCGAAAACCCTTTTCGACGGCGAAGTCCAGGTACGGCCCGTTGCAGTTGCGCATGTATTGCAGCGACTCGGGCAGCGTGTAGTGGTAGACGCAGTTGTGCTTCGCGTACTCTTCCCACTGCCGCGGGTTCGGTTCGCCGACCAGCGCCTTGTCGCCCTCCTTGCCGCGCCAGCCGATCAGGAAGCCCACGCCCGAGCCCGGCGCCGTCTGGTGATTGATGATGAAGTCCGGATAGTCGCGGTATTTGCGCGTGCCTTCGGGCGTCGTGAACGCGGGCAGCTTCAGGCGGCTTGCCAGCTCGACCAGTACTTCCTGGAACGGCTTGCATTCGCCCGTCGGCGGGACGACGGGCACGCGCACGGAGTCCACCGGACCGTCGAACTCGGAAATGGGCCGGTCGAGCATCGACATCGCGTCGTGGCGTTCGAGGTAGGTCGTGTCGGGCAGAATCAGGTCGGCGAAGGCCGTCATCTCCGACTGGAACGCATCGCACACCACGATGAACGGAATCTTGTACTCGCCGTTCTCGTGCTTGTCCGCGAGCATCTTGCGGACTTCCATCGTGTTCATCGACGAATTCCACGCCATGTTGGCCATGAAGATCAACAGCGTATCGATGCGATACGGGTCGCCCCGCCACGCGTTCGTAATGACGCTATGCATCAAACCATGCACGGCGAGCGGGTACTCCCACGAAAACGCCTTGTCGATGCGCACGGGCTCGCCCTTGGCGTCGATAAACAGATCTTCGGGCGCGGCGGGCCAGCCCAGCGGACCGTTCGCGAGCGGCGTGTTCGGCTTCACGTCGTCGGGGCTGTTGGGCGGCTTCGCCGAGGGCGGCACGGCGCGCGGATACGGCGACTTGTGCCGGAAACCGCCGGGCCGGTCGATGGTGCCGAGCAACGACATCAGCACGGCGAGCCCGCGTATCGACTGAAAGCCGTTCGAATGAGCGGCGAGCCCGCGCATGGCGTGAAAGGCAATGGGCGCGCCCGTCACGGATTCGTGCGTCTCGCCCCAGGCGTCGGTCCACTGAATCGGCAGCGTGACCTTCTGATCGCGCGCGACATCGGCCATTTCCTGGGCCAGCCGGCGGATCGTGGCTGCGGAAATGCCGGTGATCTGCGCCGCCCACTCCGGCGTGCAGTCGGCAACCTGCTCACGCAGCAACTCGAACGACGGCGCGACGGGCGTGCCGTCTGCGAGCGTATAGCGCCCTTCAAGCGCGGGGCGCACGCCCGGCGCGTGATGCGGCACTTCGCGCTGGCTCGCGGCGTCCCACCACAGATGGTTCTGCGGAAAGAGCGGATTGCGCGGTTCAACTGCCGGGTCCTGCACGAACAGGCCGTACGTATCGCTGTCGGCGCGCATATCGAGCAGTTCGCCGGCATTCGTATAGCGCTCGACGAACTCGCGGTCGTACGCATTCCGTTCGATCAGCTCACGCATGAGCGCCATGAACAGCGCGCCATCCGTGCCGGGACGGATCGGCACCCATTCATCGGCGATTGCCGCGTAGCCCGTGCGGATCGGATTGATGGCGACGAAGCGGCCGCCCGCGCGCTTGAACTTCGAAATCGCAATCTTCAGCGGATTCGAATGATGGTCCTCCGCCGTGCCGATCATGAAAAACAGCCTCGCGCGGTCGAGGTCCGGTCCACCGAACTCCCAGAACGAGCCGCCCATCGTATAGATCATGCCGGCCGCCATGTTCGCCGAGCAGAAGCCGCCGTGCGCCGCATAGTTTGGGGTGCCGAACTGTTTGGCGAACAAGCCTGTGAGCGCCTGCATCTGGTCGCGGCCCGTGAAGAGTGCGAATTGCCTCGGGTCGGTCGCGCGCAAATGCGCGAGGCGCTTTTCCAGCATGTCGAACGCGGCTTCCCAGGAGATGGGCTCGAACTGAGCGGTGCCGCGCAAGGCGTCCGGCTTGCGCAGCAGAGGCTGCGTGAGGCGCGCCGGCGAATACTGCTTCATGATGCCCGACGAGCCTTTTGCGCAGATCACACCCTGATTAAGCGGATGGTCGGGGTTGCCATCGATATAACGAACCTCGCCGTCGCGAAGATGCACGCGTATGCCACAGCGGCACGCGCACATGTAGCATGTCGTGGTCTTGACCTCGAGCTTCTCATTCTGCGTGCGGGGCTGATGTTCCATCGCTCCTCCAGATGCGCTTGCGGTGCAGCTGCACAAACTCTGTGCCGACAATGAATATCGTATAAATGAGCGGCAAATAGAAAAACTCGCAATTTGCGATCTCATTCATCGGCCCGCCCGATAGTTGCCGGCGGTGCGCCTGATTGACGTCTGGATTCGCAGCTGGACGGGGCTGGGGGAGACGAGGCCGCGCTGCGGCACAACGCGTTACGCGCGGACGAGCATGGCTTGCTCCGCTGCGTGACCGAACAGGAGACTAACGATTTCCCGTGTCGGCACGCTGGTAATCAGCGTGGATACCTTCCGGGGACGAAACCATCGGCACCTGAGAATCTCGTTGCTCGGCGCCGGCCTCGCGTCGTCGCCCAGCACGGAGAAAAAGACGTGGTGCCGCTTGTTGAGCCCGCCGAACTGGAACAGATATGTGAGCTCGCAGCCCTCGAGCGTCGTTTCTTCGTTGAGTTCACGCGCAGCAGCGTCCGCCGGCGACTCTGCACGCCGGATCGTGCCGCCCGGCAGCGACCATCTCGACCGTCCCCGTTCAACGAGGAGAATCCGTCCTCGCTGCCAGCACACCACTGTTGCTCGTTCTTTCATGCTTCGTATGAGTCCGCTCGTGCCTGCCCATGTGCGCCCCGCGCAACCAGCGAGCCTGCAGTCAGGGCGCCGACAGCTCTCCCCGGTACGCAGCGGTCGTCAGCGCATGTCGTTGTGTGGGGCGGCAGCGGGCTTGAGCTTGCTGCGATGGAAACCGGATAATCGCCCTCCGTTGCGACAAGCTCAAATGAGCTATAATGGAGGCTCATTTGATTTACGACGGGAGCACGCATGCAACTCGTTTCCCCCGAGAAGATCGCTGCAGTCATGGGACTCAGTCCGGTACCCCATTCGATCGCCGAACTCGAGGCGCAGGTCGCAGAAGGCCTGCCCAAATCCGCCTTGCGTAACGGCGTCGAACAGGTCGCCCTGACCGCGGAGGCGAGGCGCGCGCTGCAGGCACGCATTGTCCCCGAGGCAACCTACAAGCGCCGTCGCGACAGGCTGACACCTGATGAATCGGAGAAGACAGAGCGCCTCGCGCGGGTCTATGCGAGCGCGGCCTACGTCTGGGACGATCCGGCGGACGCACGCACCTTTCTTGCCACGCCCCACCCGCTGCTGGAGGGGCGCGTGCCCCTTGAGGTTGCCCTGACCGAGCTGGGTGCGCGGCGCGTGGAAGAACTCCTCTGGAAGCTCTTCTACGGGCTACCGGCCTGATGAGGATTTTCCGCATTGCCGACAGGCGGCATCCGCTGTGGAGCGGCACGGGCGCCATGCTCGTTGGCGGTCGCTTCAACAGCCCCGGCCGTCCAGTGATCTACGGCGCGCTCACGTTCGCGGGAGCCATGCTCGAGGTACTTGTGCACGCACGGATCGGCAAAGTCCCGAAGACACACGTCTGGGTCGAGGCGCAGGTTCCTGATGATCTTGCCGTCGAAAGGCACTCCCCCGGCACACTGCCTGCCGGATGGGACGGGCCATCCACTGAAATCGCGCGTGAATTCGGCAACCGCTGGCTGGAGGAATGCCGCTCCGCGGTCCTGATCGTGCCTTCGGTAGTCGCACGGGCCGAGTCAAACGCGCTGGTAAATCCCGCCCATCCGGACGCCACGCGAATCGTCGTATCCGAAGCGCAGCCGGTCGTATGGGATGAACGCCTGTTCGTACTACCAACGATAACCGGTCATGGAGAACCGGAACACCACTGAAAGCGCTGGAACCGGGCAGAGACGACCCAGTGAACACGTCGAAGCTTTACCAGACAGAGTGGAACTGGCCGTTATTCCTTGCGTGACGCAATCCGGGAAGATCCTGCGCGACCTCTCTCGGCCTGTCAGTTTCAGCAGTCAAGTTTTCACTGCGAGTCAGCCCGCACGCCACCACATCGGGCAGAAGTCGGCCATTACCTGCCGACGTCAGCTCGATAGATCCCGATGCTTTAGCCGTTCGAAAGCATTCATTTTTTTCGGATAACTCATCGAAGCCGTCCGATTACCCGCAAAACCACGCATGGACAAATTCCAGGGATTTGCCCGATAGAACATTCCCCAGCGCGTTTGTTCCATTGACGCTACATATCGGCCCTCATAGAGTCGCAACCGTAATGACTTTCACGGTGTTTCTCATGTCTTTGC
This sequence comes from Paraburkholderia sp. CNPSo 3272, assembly GCF_024206495.1. Classification (GTDB taxonomy): domain Bacteria; phylum Pseudomonadota; class Gammaproteobacteria; order Burkholderiales; family Burkholderiaceae; genus Paraburkholderia. The sequence continues at coordinate 101,418 of NZ_JAMBPQ010000008.1, forward strand.
TCCGTTCTCATTTAATCGCTCGCGTTCAACGCGAATGATTCGCGCGCGGTCTGCGCGCCATTCGCTGCCCGATTTCCGCTGATATGTATTAGTCACCGTCGATGCGTGTTCCGGCACGCGTCGCGGCTGCGCGCCCGCGCGCAACGCAAATGGCGGCGACGGCGTTTATTCACGCATTTTCCCACCCAGGCGTAAAAGAACATGAATCGAATCTCAGGCAACACGCCAGTCGTGGCAGGTGTCACCGTGCTTTTGGCTACCTGTGCCGCTCCCGCAATGGCCCAGTCGAGCGTGACGCTCTATGGCGTCATCGAATCTGCCATCGTCGTCCAAAATCACGCCGCCCCATCGGGCCGCAGTGTCGTTTCGATGAACCAGGCCGGCGAAGGCTTTCTCTCCGCGAGCCGCTTTGGTTTGCAGGGTTTCGAAGATCTCGGTGGCGGCGTGAAAACGCACTTCGTGCTCGAAAACGGTTTCAATTCAAACAAGGGAACCTTCGATCAGCAGGGACAGCTATTCGGCCGCCAGGCATTCGTGGGTTTGCAGGGCGCGTGGGGTGAGATCGATATGGGTCGCCAGTACACCGGCGCGGTGGTGGCCATCTCCAATGTCGATCCGATTTTTATCGGCGCGCCGCCCACCAACTCGTGGCTCGTGTTCCTCACCGGTCAGCGTTACGACAACGCGCTCACCTGGACGAAGAAGTTCGGCCCGCTAGGCGTGAATCTGCAGTATGCGTTTGGTGGCGTCGCGGGGCACAACTCCGCGCGCTCGTCGGCTTCAGGCGGCCTCTCGTACACGCGTGGCGACAACGTCTTCACCGGGCAACTTCAGCAAACGCACGATTCGCAAAGCCGCTCGGCAAAAACCTGGTCGCTCGGCGCGAAGGTCTCGCTCGGTGCGCTGAAACTGCACGTGGACTATCTGCGGAGCCAGCGCGATGCTGGATTCGATGTGACCAACGGCGGCACCGACTACGCCTCGATCACGAACATGAGCACGGCCGCCACGCCCACAACCGTGGCCGCTATGGGCTCGGTCTTCTCGCAGGCGCGGCGCGACCAGTTCTTCACACTCGGCGCGAGCTACACGCCCGCGCCAGCGTGGCAGCTGATCGGAGCGTACATGTACAACAACACGACAGCGAGCAACTTCAGTGGCAAGCGGCAAACGCTTTACGGCGTGGTCGACTACTTCTTTTCCAAGCGCACCGATATTTATTTCGCCACGGCTTATGACCGCGTGGACGGCGGCTGGTCGGGCCTGTTCGGCACCACGACAACGAACTGGACCGGTGGAAATGGCGTGAAGCTCAACGGCAACGACAACCAGATGAGCTACTACGTCGGTCTGCGTCACCGCTTCTAGGCACTCGCCTCTCCCACAAGCGGTACCGCATGACTTGCGCCTGCGACGTCATGCGTGCCTTCTGCATGTACAAGGCCATCGTGCAGCGCGCAAGCGGCTGCCGGTGGCATTTTTGGATTACGGCAGGGACCTTTAGGGGTTTTCGCCACAGAATATGTCCATGCGCATTTTGTTCCATTGACGGGACAATATGACACTTCGAGAATCTACGCCATGGATATGTCTCTGCCCCTGCCGAAGTATCACCAGATCTACCTCGTCCTGCGTGAACAGTTGCAGGAGGGGCAGTTCGATCGCGACGGCGTGCCCGGTGAGCACCAGTTGGCCGAACAGTTCGGCGTGGGCCGCGTCACGATACGCAAGGCGATGCAAATGCTCGTCGCGGATCGCCTCATTGTGCGCCGCCCGGGGCTAGGCACCTGGCCGCTCCATGAAGGCCGGCCCACCGGCGGCGGCAAGACGCCCAATACTTCGCGCGAAAAAGCGCATCTCAGCGGCTTGCTCGGCAATATCCTCACCATGGGTTTGCGCACTCGTGTGCGGGTGATCGACAGTACCGTTGTCAATGCTAACGAAGCGATTGCCGAAGCGCTCGGCCTGGAAGTGGGGGTACCCGTACACAAGTCCATTCGCGTGCGCAGCGCCCCGGCGGGCCCGATTTCCCATATTACGACCCACGTGCCGCACGGCCTCGCGCCGATCAGCCGCAAGGAACTCGAACGCAAGCCGCTGCTCGTGATACTCGAAGAGGCCGGCGTCAAACTGGGCGCCGCCACGCAAACCGTCAGCGCACGGCTTGCCGACGCAAACGTCGCACGGCACCTGGACGTGGCGGTCGGCTCGGCGCTGCTCGCCGTCACCCGTCTCGTGCGCGACGTGAACGAACGCCCCGTACAGTTGTTGCAAGGCCTGTATCGGCCGGACCGCTATCAATACCAGATGCAGCTTTCACGCGTTGGCGACATCGACGCCAAAATTTCAGTGAGCGAATAGCTGCCTGCCCCAACGCTTCCGCGCTCTTTCATTCCCGGACTAACTAAGTAGTCCTTTGATATCTGACGCGACTCGATCTTGCATCGCCACGGCGTCGCGCGGGCATTCCAGTCTAGTTGTTTTCCCTATAGAACATTTCAATACATTCTTTGTTCCATTGACGAAGCAATATGGCACATCGAGAATGATTTTCACAGGACAAGCCTCTCTCCTTTCCCACGCTTTCCGCCTGGACCGAGGCTGAAAATCGTGAGCAAGCATTAAACACACACCTTCTTTCTACGCAGTACGAAGCAATTAATCCAGTCAGGCGGATCGTCTTTTGTCGCGGCGCAGGTTCGCCTGACTGGCATCCCCCACGCACTTGCGTGGACATTAAATAAAACTGCTTTCACTTCTTTCCATCGCGACGATACGCGATTTCAGGGAAAGAAATTATCGGAGGAAGCTCATGAGCGCAACGATCTCCACCAACGACGCGCATCCCGGCCTGCAGCAAGGGGAGCAATTGCACACGTCCCGCTGGACCCCGCTCCAGATCCTCGTTGTGGCGATCTGCACGGTCATCAACGCGCTGGACGGCATGGACCTGCTCATCATGTCCTATATCGCGCCGGCGATGGCGGCCGACTGGCACGTCGGGTTTGCGACACTCGGCGTCGTGTTCAGCGCGGGGTTGGCCGGCATGCTGGTCGGCTGCGTCGTAGTCGCCCCCTTCGCTGATACCCTGGGAAGGCGGCCAATCGTCCTGCTGGCGTTGGTCCTGATGACGATCGGCGCGGTAGGCAGCGGCTTCGCCAACAGCATCGTCGTGTTTTCCGCGCTGCGTGCGCTAACCGGGATCGGACTTGGAACGCTGCTCGCCAGCGTCGCCGCGCTGGTCAGCGAGTATGCTCCGGCCGGACGCCGCTCGCTTGCCGTAGGCATTTTTCAGGCCGGCTACCCGATCGGGGCCGTCGCCACGGGGGTGGTCGCAATCTACACGATCCCGGCGTTTGGCTGGAAGGCGACCCTCATCGGCGCGGGCGCAATCAGTGCCGTGCTGCTGCCCTGCATCTGGGTGCTGCTGCCGGAATCCGTGGCGTTCCTCGAATCGCGCCAGCCGGCCGGAGCGCTGGCGCTCAGCAATAGCCTGCGCCGGCGCATGGGATGGTCTGAACTCCCGGTGCTGCCGCCGCGCGCCATGGCAGGCAATTTGCCAAAGCCGCGCGACCTGCTCGCGCCGGAATTGCGTCAGGCGACGATCGCGCTCTGGATTTCCACCTTCCTGAGCTTCGGTGTCCTCTACTTCGTGACGAGCTGGATCCCGAAGATCGCGGTGGTAGCGGGCCTGACGCAAGCCAACGCACTATGGTCGGGCAGCATCTTCAATCTGGGCGGCGTGGTCGGCGACCTCGCCATCGGCTGGCTCGCCGTGCGCCGCTCGATTGGCAAGCTGATCGCCCTCTTTTTCATGGTGTGCGCGGTCTTGATGATGATCTTCGCGCAACAGCTGTCGCTCGCTTTTGTCCTCATCACCGCGTTCGGACTCGGCTTCACCCTTCAAGGGGGCTTCAGCGCCTTTTACTCGCTCTCGGCGCAGCTTTATCCCGCCCGCGTGCGCAGTTCGGGCATTGGCTGGGCCGTGGGCATTGGCCGCGGCGGTGCGATCATTGGCCCGATGGTCGGTGGCGCGCTGCTCGCCGCGAAGCTGCCGCTGTGGATTACCTTTGCCTGCTTCGCTGTCCCGCTGATCGTAGCCGGCTGGTTCGCCGTGCTTGCCTCTCGCATGCACCAACTTTCCGTGTCCGATAAGTGAGGCAAGAGAGTCCTGGTGCAGCGTCAACGCCGCACCAAGGACAGTTTCTTAACGCATCCACTCAACACCGTTTAAGTGTTTTCCCGATAGAACAATTCACGACGTGGTTTGTTCCGTTGACGGAACAATACGACACTTCGAGAATGCCGTTCATGGATATGTCTCTTCCCCTGCCCAAGTATCACCAGATCTATCTCATCCTGCGTGAGCAATTGCAGGAGGGACGGTTCGACCGCGACGGCGTACCCGGAGAACATCATCTCGCCGATCAATTCGGCGTGGGCCGCATCACCATTCGCAAGTCGCTCGAAATGCTGGTAGCCGATGGGCTGATCATGCGCCGGCCCGGCCTGGGAACCTGGCCGCTGCGTCAGGCCCGCCACGCAGGGGATGGCAAGACACCGGAGGATTCTCGCGAAACCGCCCACTTGAACGGCCTGCTTGGCAACATCGTCACGATGGGTCTACGCACGCGCGTGAATGTAATCGACAGTTCCGTTGTGCATGCAACCGATGCGGTCGCCAAAGCGCTTTCACTCGAAGCGGGCTCACTCGTTCATAAAAGCATTCGCGTGCGTAGCGCTCAAGCCGGGCCGATCTCGCACATCACCACGCACGTGCCGGCCGGTCTCGCCCCGATCAGCCGAAAGGCGCTCGAACGCAAGCCCCTGCTGGTCTTGCTAGAGGAAGCGGGCGTCGAACTGGGCGCCAGCACGCAAACCATCCGGGCCCGTCTGGCCGATGCCGTGATCGCCCGCCATCTCGACGTGGCGGTGGGTTCCGCATTGCTCTGCGTCACGCGCCTCGTGCGCGATAGCCAGGAGCGTCCGGTTCAACTGCTGCAAGGCCTCTACCGGCCGGATCGCTACCAGTACCAGTTGCAGCTTTCCCGCGTCGGCGACGTCGACGCCAAAGTTTCGGTTAGCGAAGATTTGACCGTCCAAACCTCGTGAACCTTCCGGAGTCACGCTCATGGTTTCATGCTGCATTTTCCCGGTCTCTTCCGGAACGTAAACAATTTTCGACATGCAAACGCTGACTCAAAGACTGCTGGCCGCGGCGTGCGGCCGTGACACGGTGGCTGTAGGAGAAATTGTCACCTGCCGCGTCGACCTGGCGATGTTCCATGATTCGAGCGGGCCACGCCGCCTCCAGCCCATGCTCGACACGCTCGGCGCAACGCTGTGGGACAAATCGAGAGTCGTGCTCGTGCTCGACCACTACGTCCCCGCGCAGGACGACGAATCGCGCCGCATCGTGCGCGTTGCGCGAGACTGGGCCGCGCAGCAAGCGCTGCCCAACGTCTATGACTCCGTGGGCATCTGCCACGTCGTGCTGCCCGAGCACGGCCATCTGCGCCCCGGCATGTTCTGCGTGGGCGGCGACTCGCACTCGCCCACCGGCGGCGCGTTCGGCGCCTACATGTTCGGCATCGGCAGCACAGAGATGCTGGGCGTGGCGGTGTCGGGCGAGATCTGGGTGAAGGTGCCCGAAACGATCCGGATGTGCTGGGAAGGCCGGCTAGCCGATGGCGTCACCGCCAAGGACATGATGCTGCACATGATCGGCCGCTTCGGCATGAATGGCGGGCGCTACCAGGCGATCGAGTTCTGCGGCGAGGCGGTGCGCGCGCTCTCGATGCAGGAGCGCATGACGCTCTCGAACATGAGCGCCGAGCTGGGCGCGCAGGTCGGCCTCGTCGCCCCCGACGCAGTGACGATCGACTACCTGCGCTCGGTTGGCGTGACAGATGAGATCGACGTAGTGCGCTGGCAAGGCGACCCAGGCGCCGCCGCAGAAGTCCACTGCTTCGACGCGAGCACGCTCGTCCCGCAGATCGCCGCGCCGCATAGCCCCGCGAACACGCAACCCGTGCACGCGTTCGACGGCGTGGCCGTGGACGTTGCGTACCTGGGTGCCTGCACGGGCGCGAAGCTCGAAGACCTGCGCGCCGCTGCCCGCGTGCTCAAGGGCCGCCGCGTGGCCGACGGGCTGCGCTTCGTGGTCGCGCCCGCTTCGGCCCGCGACGAAGCGCAGGCGGCGCGCGAAGGCGTGATGGACGCGCTGCGCGAAGCGGGCGCCCAGGTGCTCGCCAATTCGTGCGGCGCGTGCGCCGGCTACGGCGGTTCGATTCCCGAAGGCGCTATCGTGCTCTCGAGCACGGCGCGCAATTTCAAGGGGCGCATGGGCGCCGAAACGGCCCAGGTCTACCTGGGGTCCCCCTACTCCGTCGCCGCGGCCGCGCTCACAGGTCGTATCGCCGACGCGCGCGAGATGCTTGCCAGCCAATGAATTTCGCAATCCAAACTTCTTTCACCGCCGCGGCGCTCGACACGTGTCATCGCGCCTGGTGCGTGGGCGCCGACATCGACACCGACGCGCTCGCGCCCGGCGCCTACATGAAATTCGGCATCGACGAGATCGCGCGCCACTGCCTGCAACGCGTGCGCCCCGAGTTTGCCGCCAACGTGCAGCCAGGCGACGTGCTCGTGGCGGGACCCGGCTTCGGCATCGGCTCCTCGCGCGAGCAAGCCCCTGCCGCCCTCGTGCAACTCGGCATCCGCGCGGTCATCGCGCCGTCGTTCAGCGGTCTCTTTTTCCGCAACGCCTTCAACGTGGGGCTGTTGCTGCTCACCTGCGCCGACGCGCCGTGCATTGCCGAGGGCGAATCCCTCGCGCTGGCACCGCGCGAAGGCTACATCGAACGCGCCGACGGCAGCCGCCTTGCCTGCGAAAGCGTGCCGGGGTTCCTCCTCGACATGGTCGACGCCGGCGGCCTGCTGAATCTGCTCAAGCAGCGCTATCCGAAATCCAACGGAGCTTCACCATGCTAGATCCCGTCACCCTTGCGGTCCTCAAAGGCCGGCTGGAACAGATCGCCGACGAAATGGACGCGACCCTGTACCGCAGCGCCTTCAATCCGATCATCGCCGAGGCTCACGACGCCTGCCACGGCATCTATGACGCCGCGAGCGGCGCGACGCTCGTGCAGGGCAAGTCGGGCCTGCCCGTGTTCGTGGGCGCGATGGCCTTCGCCGTGCAGGCGGCCGCGCGCGCGGCCGCCGAACGCGGCGGCATGCGCGAGGGCGACGTCTGGCTCTTCAACGATCCGTACGAAGGCGGCACGCACGCAAACGACTTCAAACTCGTGCGCCCTGTGTTTCGCGGCGGCAAGCTGTACTGCTACCTCGCTTCGGCCGCGCACTGGCACGATGTTGGCGGCGCGGTGCCGGGCAACTACAACCCGGCCGCCACCGAATGCTGGCAGGAAGCCGTACAGATTCCCCCCGTGCGCATCGTGCGCGGCGGCATGCTCGAGCCCGACGTGCTCGCGATTCTCAAGGCCAACACGCGCCTGCCCGATAGCTTGTGGGGCGACCTGAACGGCCAGCTCGCCGCGCTCGAACTCGGCGCGAAACGCCTTGCCGATCTGCTCGACGAATATGGCGACGCCCCGGTGCAAGACGCGCTCCGCCTGCTGCGCGAGCGCGCCCTGAAGCTCATGCGCGCGCATATTGCCGCGTTGCCCGACGGTGAATACACCTACCAGGACACGCTCGACAACGACGGCGTGCGCGACGAGCCGCTCACCATCGCGCTCACCATGCGCGTGGCCGGCGACACGCTCACGCTCGACTTCGCGGGCACCTCGCCCGCTTGCCTCGGGCCGGTCAACATCTCGCGCGCCACGGCGATTGCGGCGTGCTACGTGGCGCTCAAGCACCTGTTCCCCGACGTGCCAGCGAATGCAGGCGTGCTCGACGCCGTCGACTTCGCACTCTCCGACGACCTGCTGATCTCGGCACAGCGCCCGCGCCCGGTGGGCGGCTACACCGAAACCATTCTGCGCATGATCGACGTGATCTTCTGCGCAATGGCCAAGGCCGCGCCCGAGCGCGCCATGGCCCAGGCGTACGGGACCATCAACGCGCTGTCGATCGCGGGCTACCGCAGCGACGGGGAACGCAAGGGTCAGCGCTGGGTCATGTTCAGCTTCTTCGGCGGCGGCCACGGCGGACACGCCGACGGCGACGGCCTCTCGCACGGCAACGCCCCGATCTCGACGGCGACGATTCCGCCCGTGGAGATTCTCGAAGCCGCGTACCCCGTGCGCTTCACGCAGTGGGCGCTGCGCCCCGACTCAGCGGGCGACGGCGAGCACCGTGGCGGCCTCGGCGCCATCTACGAGATCGAGTTGCTCGAAGAGAGCGCACAGGCTTTCGTGTTCGGCGAGCGCGGCCGTTCGGCGCCGCAGGGCATCGCGGGCGGCGAGGCCTCGGTGCCCAACGTGTTTCGCTATCAGCACGAGGGGGAATGGCACAGCCCGCCCATGGCTTCAAAGATGCTGGGAATCAGCCTCGTGCGCGGCGAGCGCGTACGCCTCGAAACGCCGGGCGGCGGGGGCTATGGCAATCCGGCGCAGCGCAGCGCGGCGGCGCGCCGCCATGACCGGGCAATGGGTTACGTGACACGGCCGGCGAACGACGAAAGCGACACGAGCGGCATAACCGGAACACAAGGCAGCAAGGAGCGAAAGGCATGAACGCAGCAATCAACGCGGCAGCGCCGCTCGTCGTCGGCGTCGACGTCGGGGGCACTTTCACCGATCTGTTCGTCCTCGACGAAGCCGCCGGCGCGGCGCGCATCGTCAAGGTGCCCTCCACGCGGGGCGAAGAGGCGCGCGGTTTCATGAACGGCATCGAGCACGTGGGCGACGGCAACGCGCGCGCCATCGCGACCATCGTGCACGGCACCACCGTGGGCACGAACGCGCTGCTCGAGCGCAAGGTGGCGCGCACCGGCATCATCACGACCGCCGGCTTTCGCGACGTGCTCGAAATGCGCCGGCGCGACCGGCCTGCCACCTGGGGCCTGCGCGGGGACTTCGAACCCGTCGTGCCGCGCAACCTGCGACTCGAGGTGAACGAGCGCGTGCTCGCCGACGGCACCGTCCACACCGAAGTCGACCTCGAACAGGTGAAGGCCGCCGCGCAGGCACTCCTCGATGCGGACTGCGAAGCCGTTTGCGTGTTCTTCGTGAACGCCTACGCGAACGCCGTCAACGAACAGCGCGCCGTGGCGGCCGTGCGCACACTCTGGCCGAACGGCAACGTCACGGCGGCGACCGAAGTCCTGCCTGAAATCCGCGAATTCGAGCGCTGCTCGACGGCCACGCTCAACGCCGCGCTGCAACCGGTCGTAGGCGGCTACCTCGGGCGGCTGGAGCGCGACCTCAAGGCGCAAGGCTTCGGCGGCGAATTGCTGGTGGTGCAAAGCAATGGCGGGATCATGTCGCGCCAGACGGCGAGCGATGTGCCCGTGCGCACCGCCCTTTCCGGGCCGGCGGCCGGCGTGATCGCCTGTGCGGCCATCGCCCGCGCGGCGGGCTTTCCCAATGTCGTGACAGGCGACATGGGCGGCACGTCATTCGACGTCTCGCTCGTGGCGGGCGGCGAAGCGTCGCTCTCCGCGCAGACTTCGATCGAATTCGGCATGGTGGTGCGCTCGCCGATGATCCAGATCGAGACCATCGGTGCGGGCGGCGGCTCGATCGCCTCCGTAGACGCGGGCGGCCTGCTCCAGGTGGGCCCCGAGTCGGCGGGCAGCATTCCCGGCCCAGCCTGCTACGGCCGCGGCAACACCCGCCCCACCGTGACGGATGCCAACGTGCTGCTCGGGCGCATTGCCGCCGACCGCCCGCTTGGCGGCGGCCTGCTCGCGAAGCTCGACAGCGAACGCGCAGCCGAAGCGATCCGCACGCACGTTGCCGCGCCGCTCGGTCTCGACGTACACGCCGCCGCCGAAGCGATTCTTACCGTCGCCAATGCGCGTATGGCGGGCGCCATTCGCCTGGTTTCGATCGAGCGCGGGCACGACCCGCGCCAGTTCGCCTACATGCCCTTCGGCGGCGGCGGCGCGCTGCATGTGTGCGCGATGATGCGCGAGGTGGGCACCACCACGGGCATCGTGCCGCGCTACCCGGGCGTGACCTCGGCGCTCGGCTGCGTGATCGCCGACATGCGCCACGACGGCGTCCAGACGCTCAACCAGCCGCTCGCCGCGCTGGATGTCGACGATCTGAACGCACGCGTCGAGGCCATGGCGCAGGCGTGCCAGCAGCGCCTCGACTCGGCCGGCGCGCGCTTCGAGGCGGTGCGCGAGAGCATCGAACTCGACATGCTGTACGTGGGGCAGAGCCACACCGTGCGCGTGCCGGTGACGCGCGACACGCTCGATCGCGCGGGCATCGCGCGCGCGTTCGAGACGATCTATCGCGAAGCGTTCGGGCGCGCACTCGACGGCATTCCCGTGCGCATTCTGAACCTGCGTTATGCGCGGATCGGCGTGCGGCCGAAGTTCGACCTCGCCTTGCTCGCACCGCAGGCAGAAGACATGCCCGCGCCGCTCGGCACGCAGCAGGTTTATCACGCGGGCCAGTGGTGGGAAGCCACGCGCTACGAGCGTCTCGCACTGCCCGCGGACGCGGCCGTGAGCGGGCCCGCCATTCTCGAGCAGTCGGACACCACCATCTGGCTGGAGCCGGGCTTTAGCGCCCGGGTGGATGCGCTCGGCAACCTCCTCATCACACGCGAAGCGATCTGAAGGACACGCCATGACAGCACACGACATCCGCATCGACGCGCGGCGCACAGCGCTCGTGATCGTCGATCTGCAGCATGACTTCATTGGCGCGGGCGGCGCCTACGATAGCGCCGGCGCGGTGGCGCCCGAGGCCCGCGCGCTGCCTGCACGCGTAGCACCTCTCGCCCGCCAGCTCAAGGCGGCGGGCGGCTATGTGGCGGCGAGCCAGTTCACGCTGTGGCCTGACGCCAACGGCGAGCCCATGATCTCGCCGCACCTGCGCCAACTGCGCCCATTCCTTGCGCGCGGCGATTTCGTGGCCGGCACCGCCGGTCATGCCACCGTGCCGGAACTGGCCCAATACGTCGACGCAAGCGTGTGGAAAGTCGCCTACTCGGCGTTCTTCAACACGCAGCTCGACTGGCTGCTGCGCCGCGCGGGCATCGACACCGTGGCGGTGTGCGGCATCGTCACCAACGGCGGCGTGGCCAGCACAGCGCGCGACGCGCACATGCGCGAGTATCGCGTGCTCGTGCTAGCCGACGGCTGCGCGGCGTCGACGCCAACGGCGCACGATGCGGCGCTAGCCGATCTGCGCACCGTGACGGACATCACCCCTTGCGAGGCCTTCGCGGGCCGGCTCGCCACATGAGCGCGCCTATCGTCAAACGCGGGCTGCCGGGCACGACCGGCCTGCGCCATGTCGAGACGCACGGCTATTCCGAAGCGGCCGTTCACGTGCTTGCCCAACCGCGCGGCGTGGCGTGGAACGTGTTCGGCGCCCAGACGCTCGCGCTCGCGCGTGCCTTTCCAGACTTCTGCGAAGCTGAGGCCGCCGGCGCGCTGAAAACCGCCGAAGACGTGGATGCGCGGGCAACGTTACCTCTCCGGCAACGGCCTGCTCTCGGCGGTCGCGGGCGGTCATATCGCGGCGCAAACCGTAATCGCACATCGCACAATATTTAATGAACAGGAATCCAGATCATGACGACATCGCCCTCACTCAACGCGCGGCTTGGCGAAGGGGTGTTGCTCGCGCCCGGCGTTTATGACGCGCTTTCCGCGTTGATCGCCGCGCAAGCGGGCTTCGAAGCGCTTTATCTCTCGGGCGCCTCGATCGCTTATACGCGGCTTGGCCGCTCGGACGTAGGCCTCACCACGTACCCCGAGGTGGAAGACACGCTCGCGCGCATTGCGGATCGTGTCGCACTGCCTGTGATCGTCGACGCCGACACCGGCTTTGGCAACGCGCTCAACGTGAAGCGCGCGGTGCGAGGCTTCGAGCGCGCCGGCGCCGCGATGATCCAGCTCGAAGACCAGACCTTCCCGAAGCGCTGCGGGCATCTGGACGGCAAAAGCGTGGTGAGCGTGCAGGAAATGGCTGGCAAGGTGCGCGCCGCGGTAGACGCACGCCGCGACCCGCGCACGCTGATCCTCGCCCGCACGGACGCCGTGGCCGTGGAAGGACTCGAAGCGGCGCTCGAGCGCGCGGAGCACTACCTCGAAGCCGGTGCGGACGCGCTTTTCATCGAAGCGCTACGCACGCAGGAGCAAATGGCAACGGCCAGCGCGCGCTTCGCGGGCCGCGTGCCGCTGCTCGCGAACATGGTCGAAGGCGGCAAGACGCCGGTGCAAAGCGTGTCGGCGCTCGCCGAACTCGGCTTTGGCATCGTGATCTTCCCGGGCGGCACGGCGCGCGCGGTGGCGCACACGCTGCAAGAGTATTACGCCACGCTGCGCGCGTCGGGATCGACCGCCGACTGGCGCACAAGGATGCTCGATTTCGACGGCCTCAATGCAGTGATCGGGACACCTGAATTGCTGGAGGAAGCAAAGCGCTACGCATAGCAGAAACGCGGCGCGGGGCGTTTGTTGGTCGCGTTCGAAGGTGAGCACTATCGCCGCCGCTACCTCGAAGTCGGTCACGGCGACAGCACTCTCGGCGAGACGGAATGCCTATAGCCGGGCACCGCCCGTCGCGTCGATCACCTGCCCCGTCGTCCAGCGTGCCTCATTCGATGCGAGGAAGGTGACGACGTCAGCCACATCGACAGGCTGGCCCACTCGTGAAAACACCGACATGGCCTCTGCGCCGGCACGTGCTTCCGGTACGTTGATCCACGCCGCATTCATGTCGGTTTCCGTCACACCCGGCATGACCGCATTCACCGTGATGCCGCGAGGACCGAACTCAGGGGCAAGCGCCAGCGTCAGCGTTTCAACGGCACCTTTCGATGCGGCGTAGGCGGGATGCGTTGGAGCCGCGACACGCGTAAAGCCCGTCGAAACGTTGATAATTCGTCCATTGTCGCGGATGTGATCGCCAACAGCCTGAATCAGGAAGAAGGGTGCCTTGAAGTTGATCGTCAAGATCTCGTCGAATACGGACTCACTCGTCTGGGACAGCGGGATGGCCGGTGCCACGCCAGCATTGTTCACGAGAATGTCCAGCCGCGGTTCGCCCGTGGCGGCGATCGCAGCTGCCTTGAACTGGTCCCAGAGGCTGTCCGTTGCTTCCTTCCCGCGACTCAGGTCCGCTTCGATGGCGACGGCTTTCGATCCGAGCGCTTCGATTTCGCGGACAGTCGCGTTGGCCGCATCCTGATTGGCGCCGTAGTGCACGCCGATGAGCGCAGCCTCTTCTTTAGCGAAGGCCAGCGCTACCGCCCGGCCGATGCCACGCGAGCCTCCAGTAATCAGGGCCACCTTGTTTGAAAGTTTTGCAGACATCGACCACTCCTTTCATGACTGAATTAGTAGTGATCGCTATAATATTAAGGCTAAAAGTTCCTTGTCAACGAATTTTATAGGAATCGATATAAAAATGAGCGAACCCGCCCGGAAACGCGGCAGGCCCAGGTTGCTGGACCGCGACGTGGGACTCGATGTCGCTGCGCGGCTGTTCTGGGAGCGCGGATACGAGGGCACCTCGATCGCCGATCTGACCGAGGCCATGGGCATCCCGCCGCCGTCCCTCTACGCAACGTACGGCTCGAAGGAGGACCTTTACAGACAGGCGCTCGACCATATCAGCGAACGTGAAAACAAGGCGGGCCTGGAAGCGCTAGGCGCAAAGTTGCCGGCGCGCGATGCGATAGCGTTCTATCTGCACGACGCTGCGGCACGCTTTACCGACCCCGAAAGGCCGCGCGGCTGCATGGTTTCGACTGCGGTTCTCCAACATGCCGAAAAGAGCGAGTCTGTCGCCCAGCTGGTATCCGCGCGGCGGGAGCTTGGGCTGCAGACCCTCAAGGCACGCTTTGACCGTGCCGTTGCCGAGAGCGAGCTTGCCCCGGATACCGACACCGACGCGCTCGCACGCTTTTATGGCGCCGTGGTGCAAGGCATGTCGGCCCAAGCCTGTGATGGCGCACGCAGGGAAACACTAAAGCGCATGGCTGATATTGCGATGTCTGCATGGCCTTCGCCCGTGGTTCGCCGCCGGAAGCCGGTTTCGTGAGAGAACCCGCTTTCACCAAACACGATCCAGCGCACTTACCGGGCGTTATTGCGCCGCGAGACAAGCGCTGCGTCCCTCCCGCTGCGGGGTCTAGCAGACAACAATTGCAGCCGCAACTGCGACGAGACCGACATGAGCGATTCCAATGACATTCGCTTCCTGCTGACCATCCAGGAAGCCGGCAGCCTCGTTGCGGCAGCGAGAAAGCTTGGGCTTTCGCCGCCAGCGGTCACGCAGCGGTTGCAGCAGATCGAGAGAAAACTCGATATCCGCCTCGTCGACCGCACCGCTCGCCGCTTGCGATTTACGGAAGAGGGAATGCTGCTGTGTCAACGCGGCGCGCGCCTTGTGACGCAGTTCGACACGCTGTTCGAGGATTTGCGCGCGCGCCGCGGCGGGCTCGTCGGCACCGTGAGGGTTCGCGCGCCACTAGGTTTCGGGCGGCGCTATCTCGCTTCCGTCGTGTCCGGCTTCCAGCAAGGCAACCCCGACGTCGACATCGAGTTGACGCTCACCGATCAACCATTGACTGAATCGGCCGACCGCTATGACATCGTGGTTCACATCGGCGAGCTGCCTGCGTCGAACCTGATCGGCTATGCGATTGCGCCGAATGCACGCTTCGTGTGTGCATCCCCCGCGTTTCTCAAGCGCTTTCCAAAGCCGGAAACCCCTGACGATCTGGCGCAACTGCCATGTATCGTGCTGCGAGAGAACAACGAAGATGCATCGCTCTGGCGGTTCCGCAAGGGCCGCACGACGCGCAGCATCCGCGTGTCGTCGAAGTTGAACTGCAACGATGGTGAAGTGATACGCCAATGGGCGTGTGAGGGCCGCGGCGTCATTCTGCGCTCGGAATGGGACGTTGCCGGCGATATCGCGAAGGGAAGCCTCGTGCGACTGCTCCCTGCATGGAAGGCGCACGACGCCGATGTGATCGCGCTCACCAACAATCGCGCCGGGCTGCCCGCCCGGACCCGGCAATTCATGCAGTATCTGCAGGCGCAGTTTCGGCCACAGCCGCCGTGGAGAAGCCCTGCGACACCTCGAAAAGAGATTCAATCTTTCTGAATGATTGATTCCGTGCGACTGAATTCGCGGCGCCCGATCGAACTCTATACTTGATGCCATGAACGAACCGCATGGAGGCCTCGCTCATGAGCAATCCATCTGTACCGACCGGCTATCCGAAAGCGGTCCTCTTCGATCTCCTGACTGCGCTGCTCGACTCGTGGACGCTCTGGAACCGTTGCGCAGGCTCGGAACAGGCGGGGCGCGCGTGGCGCGCCGAGTATTTGCGTCTAACCTACGGGTGCGGGCGCTATCTCGCCTACGAACAGCTGGTAAAGGAGGCCGCGGCGCACGTGGGCTTGCCCGAATCCGCCGCACTCGCGCTCGAGGCAGACTGGCTACAGCTGACCCCGTGGAGCGGTGCTGTCGAGGCGTTGCAACAGCTTCAACCGCATTGCAAGATCGCCATCGTAACCAACTGCTCGATACGACTTGGCCGTCAGGCGGCAGGACTCATTCCCGTCAAATGGGATGCAGTGATCACCGCCGAAGAAGCGGGAGCCTACAAACCCGACCCGACGCCCTATCGCCTGGCGCTCGAC
Source organism: Paraburkholderia sp. CNPSo 3272 (assembly GCF_024206495.1). Taxonomy (GTDB): domain Bacteria; phylum Pseudomonadota; class Gammaproteobacteria; order Burkholderiales; family Burkholderiaceae; genus Paraburkholderia. The sequence goes on from NZ_JAMBPQ010000008.1 coordinate 117,232, forward strand.
GTGCTCGGCCTGGCACCTTCGGAAGCCTGCTTCGTCGCCGGATCGAGCTACGACATGTTCGGCACCGCCTCGGTCGGCTTGCGGACTTATTGGCACAACAGGGTTGCCTTGCCCTTGGTGGAAGGTGCGCCGCCTCCTGAAATCGAGGCGCCGACACTGGAAGCACTTGTGCCCTGGTGCAGCCGGTTTGACGTTTCGGCGCACAACAACTCGCACGCCTGAAATCATGAAACTCGATGAACTCGATACCCCTGCGGCCCTCGTCGATATCCCGCGGATGAACAGGAATATTGCGCGCATGCAGTCGCGCATGAACGCGCTCGGCGTGAGGTTTCGCCCGCACGTGAAAACGACCAAATGTCTGGACGTCGTGCGGGCGCAACTGGCGGCCGGCGCGAACGGCATCACGGTATCGACGCTGAAAGAAGCCGAAGCGTTCTTTGCGGCTGGCGTGACCGATATTCTCTATGCGGTCAGTATCGCGCCATCGAAACTGCCAAGAGCGATGGCGCTCAGACAACGGGGCTGCGATCTCAAGCTGGTGGTGGATAACACGCGCGCAGCGGTAGAGGTCGCGAAGTTTTGCGCCGGACAGCCGCACGCCTTCGAAGTGTGGATCGAGGTCGATACAGATGGGCATCGCTCCGGGATCGCACCGGAGCAGGATGCGTTGCTGGAAGTCGGGCGCATCCTGCACGACAGCGGCGTCAAGCTCGGCGGGGTGATGACGCACGCGGGATCCAGCTACGAGCTTCACACGCCTGACGCCCTGGCTGCACTCGCCGAGCAGGAACGCTCGGGCTGTGTTCGCGCAGCGCAACGGCTGCGCGACGCGGGCCTGCCTTGCGACGCGGTGAGCGTCGGTTCGACACCCACCGCGTTGTCCGCCGGGAAACTCGATGGCGTCACCGAGGTGCGCGCGGGTGTTTACGTCTTCTTCGATCTCGTGATGCGCAACATCGGCGTATGCTCGACCGATGACATCGCTTTGAGCGTGCTCACGACGGTCATCGGCCATCAGCCGGAAAGAGACTGGGTGATTGTGGACGCAGGCTGGATGGCGATGAGCCGCGACCGCGGGACTTCGCGGCAGATGGAAGACTTCGGATATGGGCTGCCCTGCGGCCTCGATGGCACGCCGTTGACCGGCTGCGTTTTGAGCGGCGCAAACCAGGAGCACGGCATTCTGTCGCCCGCTCATGAGGCTCAGCAAACAACGAGTCTGGCGACACGCTTTCCGATCGGAATGAAGCTGCGTATCCTGCCCAATCATGCCTGCGCGACGGGTACGCAGTTCCCGGAGTATCACGCGCTATCGGCAGATGGCGAGACAACCGTATGGAGCCGCTTTCATGGCTGGTAATGAATCTGGCACGCGACTGCCGCGCACGGAAAACCCTGTGAACCTGCGTCCCCCGGGGGGGCACTACAGTCACGTTGCGATCGCCAACGGACTGGTATTCGTGTCCGGTCAGTTGCCGATCGACCTGCAGGGTCGAAAGCTGACGGACGCGTCGTTCGAAGTCCAGGCAAAGCAGGTACTGGCGAATCTCGCGGTTGCGCTGGAAGGCGCAGGCAGCAGCATCGCGCAACTGGTACAGGTTCGCGTCTATCTCGACGATATCGAGCATTGGCCGAGCTTCAATCAGATCTACGCGGATTGGGCGGGCGAGGCGCGGCCGGCACGCACAATCGTGCCGACGGGGCCGCTTCACTTCGGCTTCAAGATCGAGATCGAAGCGACGGCAGTGCTATAGGTCGCTTGTATTCCTGGCACCAGGTCAGTAGCGCTTTTTCGGCGGCAAGGACCGCTTGACCATCTTGCGCACGCGTGCCACAGCAGCAGCCTTTTTGCGCTTGCGTTCCGTGGCAGGTTTTTCATAGGCTGTACGGGCACGAAGCTCCTGAATCAACCCGGTACGCTCGATCGCGCGACGAAAACGGCGTAATGCAACGTCCACGGGCTCGTCGGGTTTCAGAATTACGGTAGTCATTTTTTTTCCTGGTTGAGATCCGGCAGCAATGGCGAATGGGTGATAAAGATAGGCACGCAGCGTCGTGGTACAGACAAGGATCTATGCCAGCCGGCGCTCGCGTGTCGCGCCATCAACGACGGCGAAATGCGGGTCTTGGCGCTGTGGCACTGCTGCGCTCATCCTTATGGCGAAAATTGATTCGTCCTTTCGTCAGGTCGTACACCGAAAGTTCCAGCGTTACGCGATCGCCAGCAAGGATGCGAATGTGGTTTTTGCGAATACGACCGGACGCGTACGCACCCACCACCACGCCGTTGTCGAGCGTGACGCGGTAGCGGCTGTCTGGCAGCACTTCATCAACGATACCGTCGAGTTCCAGCAGTTCTTCTTTGGCCATTCAAGGTTCCTGATCGATTAGCGGCACGTGGGCTCGCACGCCGCCGTGAGGAAGAAGTCGCGAGCGTTGATCGACGCGTGCTCGCGCGGTAGTGGGAAGCATGAAGATTGGTGGGTAGCCCTTGCGTTCAGGAAGTCATGGACACCGTCTTGTCTGACGGCGAATCAGGTACGCAAGGGAATCTGCCAGACGCGGCGGCTCGCAATGCCGATGCGAGTCGGGGCGTGCAGTCCAGCGCGCACGGTATCGCCGGCTTCACTGGACTATCAATCAAAGGAAAGTTCGCGACTAATCAACTCGCGTCTTTTGATGCTGTACGAAGCGAACTAGTCCTGTATTGTAACCGAAGGTTGCCATTTGCCCGTCACTTTCGGCGGGGCCAGAAGGTGCGGACGTTGTCAGCCGTGAGTGCCGGCGATGCGCAGTTCGGGATCCTGCGTGATGTTCGGGCACGGGTCATTGCACCTACCCAGGCGCCGTAGATGCGTTGGGTGTTGCGAAACGTGGCGTCGTCTTTAACCGCGCATGTCGATCCAGTTGCGCGCCCACACGGTCGAGTGCTGGAGCGCCTGTTCTTCACTCTTGAAGTACTCGAGCGAATAGAACCAGTAGCGGCCCTCGTCGCGCGCGCTATCGATGCGTTCGAGCAGCAGGTTCGATGAAAAGCTTCCGTCGGGCAAACGATGCGCCGAGGATTCGACGGCATAGCCGTTGTATTGTTGAACTTGTTTGTGTTGCATTTTAATTTTAATGATATTTGAGTGCGCAGCTGCCGTGCGAAAAGTGCACGGGTGCGCCGATTCAAAGCCATTCGAGCCGATCAATGACGCACTCGAAGAGCCAAAAATGGCGTTGAAGCCTGAGGGGAGAATGAGGTGCAACGAGGCGTATGGCGCCTGGCAAGCTGCTCAACACAGATGCCAATCAGGAGTGATCGCGCCAACTGAGGGAGACTACGCTCCGCGAGGGTGTCGCTGCAGCCCGGCATCCATCACGGGATAACCGGGCCCTTCAACAATTACAGCGGCTTGATGTTAGCCGCTTGCAGCCCCTTCGGGCCTTGCTTCGTTTCGAAGCTCACCTTCTGATTTTCAGCCAGCGTCTTGAAGCCTTCGCTCCTGATTTCGGAGAAGTGAGCGAACAGGTCGTCGCCGCCCTTGTCCGGGGTGATGAAGCCGAAGCCCTTGCTGTCGTTGAACCACTTAACGGTGCCGGTTTCCATGAAGAATCCTTGAGGAAAAGAATGTAAAAATTGCCCTATCGCAGAGCGCGTGAAGCTTCAAGGAGGGAAAGGACAACGAATACCGCCGAGGAGCGAGCAATTGATGAACAGCAATCGAACTTCTTGAACTTCGTGCAGGAGCCTACCTGCCGGGTGGATCGTCGTCAATACTTAAATTTGTAACTGTTTCACTACGCGCCCGTTCTGCAGGCGAAGCGATGCGGCGGTGCCAGGCTGCGTCCCTTGCCAGCCATGGCGCACAGGCCGGACAGAGGTTGCGGGTCAGCACTGCATGAAATGGCTCCGGCGCGTTCGCTGGATCGAATCCGCGGCTCTCTGGCAAGACCCGGCCATGGACATTCAGGTTTGGCGATAGCCGTCGTTAACCAGCGGCAGGCGCGATCGACACAAGCCGTTTCCCCTCGATTCCCCTTTCTGTCCGCCACGTCATTTCGTCCGATTTAGCGCATCACGCAGAAAGCTTAATGAAAGCAATCATTAAAGCTCGCCATCGCCCAGAGGCGAGCCCTGTTCTAATTCGCCCGACCGCGGAAGAAGACTGGCAAACCTTGAAGACGGTCTTCCTTGCCGCGCTGCTCGACAGTCCAAGGGCGTACGGCCTGAGTTACGCCACCGCCGCCGCATATAGCGAGCAGCAATGGCGCGAATGTGCTTCAGGTCAGACGCAGCCGCAATATCTGCTAGCCATAGTCCAAGGGCAGGCAGTCGGTCTTATCGGCGACGCGATAAGCCGCTCGCGCGAATACAACCTGATTGCTATGTGGGTTGACTCGACGTGCCGACGCTTGGGAATTGCGGGTCGCCTGGTCAGCGCAATCCAGGCGCGCGCGATCGCACGCGGACAGCAAAGAGTCGTGTTGAGAGTCTCGCCAGACAACACCGGCGCGGTAGGTCTCTATCGCCGACATGGCTTCCAGTTCTTGCCCGAACGAGAAGCGCTAGCCAATCAGCCCGGCATCAGCGTGCAGAAAATGGAATGGAAGAGCGGTGGCTGACTGCCAGAGCGACTTCCATCGCGAACGGCCGGTATCCGGGGTTGCCACTATTGCCGCGTGAGCATGAGGTTCAGGTTCTGAACCGCAGCGCCGGATGCGCCTTTGCCGAGATTATCGAAAACCGCGGACAGCAGGACGTGCCCGTGCTCCGGGTCATGAAATACGCTTAAGTGCATGTCGTTCGTACCGTTCAGCACTTGCGGATCCAGGTGTTTTAACGCGCTCGATTCGTGCAGCGGCAAGACTCGGACGTGCGTTGCCTCGGCATAGTGGCGTGCGAGGCACGCGTGCACCGTGGTGCCATCCACGCCGGGCGCCAGCAGCCGCAACGCGAGCGGCACCGTCAGCACGACGCCCTGGCGGAACGCTCCGTACGCAGGGACGAAAATCGGACGCTGCGCAAGCGAGGCGTGCTGCTGGATCTCCGGTGTGTGCTTGTGCGCGAGCTCAAGGCCATAGACCTGGTATGAAGGCGCATTGGCGGCTCCCGGCCCCTCATGTTCCTCCACGCCGGCACGCCCGCGTCCGGAGTAGCCGGATACCGCATGAATGCTGATAGGGTAATTGCCTGGTATGAGCCCGGCCTGCACCAACGGACGCAGCAGGCCAACTGCACCGGTCGGATAGCAACCGGGATTGGTGACCCGGGATGCGTTCGCAATTTGCTCAACCTGCCCCGGCGTCATTTCCGGAAAACCGTAAGTCCAGTCCGGCTGTATGCGGTGAGCGGAGCTCGCGTCGATAACCCGGACGGCAGGATTGGCAATGGCGGCCACTGCCTCGCGCGCGGCGGCATCCGGCAAACACAGAATGGCGATGTCGCAGGCGTTGATGGCTTCTGCGCGACGCCGCGGATCTTTGCGCTCCGCAGCGGCAAGTGTGAACAGTCTGATGTCGGTCCGGTTGCGCAGCCGGTCGTGGATCTGCAGCCCGGTGGTGCCTTGGTCGCCGTCGATGAAGACTATGGGAGAGCTCATACGTGGATGACTCCGCTGACTGTGGGTTGTAACAGGTGAAAACGAGCCCCTATGTTGCGCGGTTGGCTAGAATAGAGAAAGTTGAATTTCATAACGAAAACATTCAGTTTTTCTGAATCTGGACGCCGTCATGCGAGAGATCAGCCTGGACCGCCTGCGCACTCTGGTCGCCGTTGCCGACCGTGGTTCGTTTGCCGATGCGGCGCGTGCATTGCACCTGGCGCCGCCAACGGTCAGCCTGCACATCGCCGAACTCGAAGACCGCATTGGGGCGCCCCTCCTGTCACGCAAGCGCGGACAGGTGGCGCCCACGTCTATCGGCGAGGTGCTGGTGGAGCGCGCGCGCCGACTGCTGGCCGACGCGGAGCAGGCGTTGGACGATATTCAACGCCAGGTAGAGGGACTCGAAGGGCGCGCGCGTCTCGGCGCGTCCACGGGCGTGATCGCGCACCTGCTGCCGCAAGCGCTCGAGGTTCTGCGCAAGCACCATCCCGCCATCGACATCCAGATCGCAGTGCTGACTTCGCAAGAAACCCTGTCCCGGCTGCTGGATGGAAAGCTGGATGTCGGGCTGGTCGCGCTGCCTCAGCCCCCGGTGGCCGGGCTCGTGTTAAAGCCCTGGCGCCGCGACCCCGTGATGGCCTTTTTGCCGGCGCATTGGCAGTGTCCCGCCCGCATTACCCCTGAATGGCTCGCCGCCCAATCTCTCATTCTCAATGATGCGACCACGCGGCTGTCGCGTCTGACCGCGGAGTGGTTCGCAACCGGTGGGCAGCATCCTGTGCCGCGCATTCAACTCAACTACAACGACGCGATCAAGAGTCTGGTCGCGGCAGGTTACGGCGCAACGCTGTTGCCCCACGAGGCCACTACGCCATTACCCGATAAACGCATCGTCATGCGTGCGCTGCGCCCGGCGTTGTCGCGACGGCTCGGTATCGCATATCGTGCGGGCTACGTTGAGCGTTCCACGCAACACGTACTGGATGTGTTGTGGGATTTGCGATTGGCGTAGGCGTGCCAATCGCCGCTCCTTGGCACTCCGGCGCATTCAACCGCCCATGGGAACACTGCCTGCGCGGCTACTGATCGTGTGCGAGCGCTTCAAGACGAGCGTTGCCCGCGTCTTTCGCCGCGCGCTCGGTGGAGAAGGGTTCTTCGGCCACGAGCGAGCGCCGCACTTCGCGCGCATCGAAGTCGACGAGCGAGATAACCCACACCCATCCGCCGATCTGTTCGGCCGTCTGCACGAAGGCGCGCACGTTGCCTTTGTCCTTGGTGTTCATTTGACCTCCTCGAAGAAAACATCGCCAGCGTCGCCCGCGCAGCGCAGCGAGCGTGCTGTGGTTACGCGGTCGGCAGTGAATTGTGCAAGCACTACATAGCTGACTCTCACGGGTCCTCGTTACAAGGCGACGTTCGAGAGGGCCGCGTGGGGTACGGCCCTGCTGCCCTCCCCCGCAACACTTCATTTTAGGCAATGGGAACAGACATACCACCGGCCACGTGCACGCGATCCCGCGCTGCGCGCCGGCCCGAAATGATCGCCACGACAAACTTTCGGGGCGAAGTCCGCCGCCTCGGCACTAGAATTCAGACATGATTGCATTCCGAAGGAGGCTGCCATGACTCAGCCGATGATCAGTTTTTGGGTTGGCCTCGTGGTTCTCGTTGTCGTCGCCATGGCCCTGTCCCGTCGCTACAGGCGCGAGCACCCGCAAGAGAGCCTGAACCAGTGGCTCGACACGCACCATATGAGCTGGATGCATCGCAAGCACTAGCCGGCGGCTCGGTCTGACACCGAAGAGCACCCCCATTTCCTGCACTAGAATGGGTTATCGCCCGGATTCTCGTTAGAGGAATACCATGCCGACTTACCAGTACAGATGCGAGAAGTGCGGTGAGATGTTCGAGCATGCCGAGCATCTTGCTGAACATGAATCCGCTCATCCGCCTTGCCCTAAGTGTGGCAGCGAGAAGGTTGAGCACATCCCCACACCGTTCGTGGCGAAGACATCCAGGAAGTCCTGAAGTCTCTTCGGTTGCTCAGGCCTGCTCCGGATGCTTCCTGTCCCGATGGTGGTCCGCGGCAAGGAACATATACATCGCAGGCACGACGAACAGCGTGAACAGCGTGCCGATCGACATCCCCGTGAAGATCACGAGTCCCATCGCGTTGCGGCCGGCCGCGCCCGCACCCGATGCGATCACGAGCGGCACGACGCCCAGCACCATCGCGGCCGTCGTCATCAGGATCGGCCGCAAGCGCACGCCCGCCGCTTCTTCGAGCGCTTCGCGCTTGCCGCGCCCCGCGCGTTGCAGTTCATTAGCGAACTGCACGATCAGAATGCCGTGCTTGCTGACGAGGCCCATCAGCGTGACGAGTCCCACTTGCGTGTAAATGTTGAGCGTCGTGAGTCCCACGTTGATGAAGATCAGCGCGCCGAACAGCGCCATCGGCACCGACACGAGAATCACGACCGGATCGCGAAAGCTCTCGAACTGAGCGGCGAGCGCGAGAAACACGATGATCGTCGCCAGCAGCAGCGTGGTCACGAAGCCGCCGGACTCCTGCACGAATTGTCGCGACAAACCGGAATAATCGGCCGTGTATCCCGCCGGCGCGACGTCGATGGTGGCATTGCGCAGGAAGTCGAGCACTTCGCTCTGCGAGATGCCCGGCGCGAGCACGCCGGAAATCGTGGCCGAATTCAGCTGCTGGAAGTGATTGATCGACTCGGGGACGACGTTGCGTTTCAGATGCGTGACCGTCGATGCGGGAATCACACTGCCATCGGGCGTGCGCAAGTAATAATCGAGCACTTGCGAGGGGTTCAGCCGGTCCGTTTGCAGTACCTGCGGAATCACCTTGTACGAGCGGCCGGCAATCGAAAAGTAGTTGACGAAGTTCCCGCCGAGCGCCGCGCCCAGCGTCTGCCCGACATCGCTTTGCGTGAGGCCGAGAGAAGCGACTTTGTCGCGGTCCACGAGCAACACGCTTTCCGGCTTGTCGATCTTCAGATCGCTGTCGACGAAGAAGAACATGCCGCTTGCGCGCGCCTTTTGCAGCACGGCTTGCGACACTTCGTTGAGGTTCTCGAACGGCTCCGTCGTGCTGATGACGAATTGCACGGGCAGTCCTTGCGCGCCCGGCAGGGGCGGAAACTGAAATGCGGCGACACGCGCGCCCGCGATGCCGTTCCACTTCTGCTGCAATTCCTGCTGTAATTGCGTCGCGCCCTTCTTGCGCTTGTCCCACGTCTTGAAGAGCACGCCGCCGATACCCTGATTCAACGTCGGCACGCCCGTAAGCTGGAACATCTGCGCGTATTCGGGCAACTGCTGCGAGATCTCGAAGACCTGATCCGCGTAGGTCTGCATCTGCTGGATCGTCGCGTTCGGCGGCCCCAGGACCTGGGACAGGACGATGCCCTGGTCCTCCTGAGGTGCAAGCTCCGATTGCGACGTCATGAAGAGATAGACGGTGCCGCACAGGAGCAGCGCCCCCATCGCGACGAACACGGGCCACGTGTCGAGCATCGCATGCAACAGGCGCCGGTAGCCGTGATGCACACGTTCGAACTGCCGGTCGACGAAGCGCGGGAAGCGGCCCGACTGCTGGTCCATGCGGAAAAAGCGCGAGCACATCATCGGCGAAAGCGTCAGCGCGATCACGCCCGACACGGTGACGGCGCCCGCGAGCGTGAACGCAAACTCAGTGAAAAGCGCCCCAGTCAATCCGCCCTGAAATCCGATCGGCACGTACACGGCGATCAGCACGACTGTCATCGCGAGAATCGGGCCGCCGAGTTCGCGCGCCGCGATCAGTGCGGCTTCGAAAGGCCGCCTGCCCTCCTCCTTCATGTGCCGGTCGACGTTCTCGACCACGATGATCGCATCGTCGACCACGAGGCCGATGGCGAGCACGAGCGCAAGCAGTGTCAGCAGATTGATTGAATAGCCGAGCACCTGCATCACGAAGAACGTGCCGATCAGCGAGAGCGGCATCGCGATCACGGGCACGATCACCGCGCGCAAGCTGCCAAGGAAAAGGAAGATCACGACCGTCACGATCAACAGCGCCTCGACGAGCGTCTTCACCACTTCTGCGATCGCCGTGTTGATGAAGTCGGTCGCATCGTAGACGATGTCGCCCGTCATGCCCGTCGGGAACTGCCGCTGCAGTTCCGGGAAAATCGCTTTCACGCGCTTCGCGACGTCGAGCACGTTCGCATCGGGCGCCACCTTGATGCCGATGAACACCGACCGTTTGCCGCTGAACGCGACGTTGAAGTCGTAATTGTCCGCGCCGAGCACGACGTTCGCGACATCTTCGAGGCGCACGATCGCGCCGTTCTTCTGCGTGACGACGAGTTTCTTGAAGTCCTCGACGGAATGCAGGTCTGTGCCCGCATTCAGATCGACGCTTATCATCTGGCCTTTAGTCGTGCCAAGCGTCGCCAGATAGTTGTTGTTGCCGAGCGCCGTGAAGACGTCGGCGGCGGTCACGTTGTGCGCGGCGAGCCTGCTCGAGTCGAGCCATGCGCGCAGCGCGAACTGACGGCCGCCGAGCACTTCCGCCGTCTGCACGCCCTGGACCGAATCGAGCTTCGGCTTCACGACACGCAGCAGATAATCCGTGACGTTGTTGCTCGGCAGCACGTCGCTGTAAAAGCCCATGTACATCGCGTCGGTGGTTTGACCCACTTGCACGGTCAGCACGGGCTGTTGCGCCTGCGGCGGCAACTGGTTGCGCACCGATGCGATCTGCGTGTTGATCTCCGTGAGCGCGCGGTTGGAATCGTAATTGAGCCGCAGCGTCGCGGTGATCGTCGAGACACCCGTGGTGCTCGTCGACGACATGTAGTCGATACCCTGTGCCTGTGCGATCGCGGCTTCGAGCGGTTGCGTGATGAAGCCGGCCATCGTGTCGGCGCTCGCGCCATAGTACGCGGTGGTGATCGTCACCACGCCGTTTTCGGTTTGCGGATACTCGCTGACCTTCAGCGCCGCAAGCGAGCGCAAGCCGAGCACGAGTATCAGCAGACTCACCACCGATGCGAGGACAGGCCGTTCAATGAAGATGTCGGTGAATTTCATCGCGCGCTCTTCTATTGTTCCTGAGGCGTCGGGTTCGGGCTATTCGAAGGCAGCACGCGGTTGTCGATCACGAGGGGCGTGCCGTTTTTCAGTTTCAGCTGCCCGCTCGTCACGACCTGCGTGCCTTCGCTGATGCCCTTGAGAATCGCGACCTGGTCGCCGCGCGTCGGCCCCGGGGTGACAAACACCTGTTGCGCGACGGGCACCATCTTGCCTTGTGCATTCTTATGTTCGCCGGGCTTCACGATGAACACGGTCGCGCCATACGGGTTATAGGTAATCGCCGTTTGCGGCAAGGTCAGATAGCGCTGCGCGCCGCCCGCATCAATCTTCACGTTCGCATACATGCCAGGCAGCAGCTTGCGCTCGCGATTGTCGACTGTCGCCTCGATCTGGACGTTGCGCGTGCTGCTGTCCACGCGCGGATTGATCGAGCGAATCTTGCCGTCGAACGTGCGGTTGCCGAACGCATCCGTATCGACGACGATGGTCTGGCCCACCTGCAATTGGCCGAGTTGCTGCTGCGGCAGAAAGAAGTCGGCGTAGATCGGGTCGATGGCTTGCAGCGTGACGATGGCGTCGCCCGGATTGAGGTACTGGCCGGGATTGACCGTCGTGATGCCGACGCGTCCCGCGAACGGCGCGCGAATCGTCTTCTTTACGACGAGGGCGGCCTGTTGATCGACCTGGGCTCGTTTGCTCTTGAGGTCGGCGGCGTCGGCATCGAGCTGCGCCCTGGCAATCGCCTGAATATCGAACTGCGCCTTGTCGCGCTTGTAGACCGTTTGCGCAAGGTCCGCCGCTGCCTGCAGCGACGCGAGTTGCGCGCGGTCCGAATCGTCGTTCAGGCGCACTAGCACCTGGCCTGTCTTCACCTCCTGGCCCGAGTTGAACGCGATCTCGCGCACGAGCCCGGCCACTTCCGTCGTCACGTCCACGCCGCGCACCGCGCGCAGGCTGCCCACAGCGGCAAGCTGCGGCTGCCATGTTTGATAGCTCGCGATAGCGGCCGTGACGGTGGCGGGCGGCGCAGCGTTGCTTGCCATGAACTTCTTGATCATGTGCGCCCTGAACAGATTGAAGCCGACCAGCGCGCCGAGCAGTATGCCCACGCAGATCAGCATGATGATCATCCGCTTTGCCATCGGCTTTTTCGTCGTCATCGTCATGTCCTGGCAGGGACGGTCACTGCGAAAGGATTCATTTCGGCATGGGCGGGGTCGGCTGGGCTGCCTGGCTCGTCGCCGTGTCGTTCCACCAGCCGCCGCCGAGCGCCTGAAACAGCGCCGCCGTGTCCGCATAGCGCGCGGCCTGCGCCTGCGCGAGATTCACGACGGTCTGCTGGTATTGACGCTGTGCATCGAGCAGCGCCAGATAGCTGACGCCGCCGATGCGAAACTGGCCGCGCGTCAGGTCGAGCGAATCGCTGGCTGCACGCCATGCTTGCGTCTGCGCGCTCAGGCCGGTTGCATCGTGCTCGAGCGCGCGCAACGTATCGGCCACGTTCTGGAATGCGAGCAGCACCGTTTGACGGTATTGCGCGTTGGCCTCGTCGAATGCCGCTTCTGCCGCGCGCTTTTGCGCGCTCAACTGGCCGCCGTGAAAGATCGGCTGCGTGATGCCTGCGCCGATGCTCCAGATCATGTCGGCGTACTTAAGAAGGCCCGCTGGCGTCAGCGCCTGCGGGCCGTAACTCGCGGAGAGCGTGAGCTGCGGATACAGGTTCGCCGTCGCCACGCCGACCTGGGCGCTCGCCTGATGCAGCGTGGCATCGGCGGCGAGAATGTCGGGACGCTGCCGCACGAGCGAAGACGGCACGCTGACGGGCAACGCTTGCGGCAGCGTGAACATCGACATCCTGAACTCGGGCACATCCGCATCGCTCGGCGGCTTGCCCGCAAGGACTGCGAGCTGGTGACGCGTCTGGTCGAGCGACTGATGCAACGGCGGCAATGTCGCGCGCGTCTGCGCCACCAGCGTTTCTTGCGTAAGTACCGCTGGGCGGCTCACGCCACCCAGTTCGAGCTGCTGGCGCATGATGCCGAGTTGCGCGTCTTCGTCGTCGGCGATTCGCGCCGTCGCTTCGATCTGCTCCCGCAGCGAGGCTTCCTTGATGGCCGCCGTCACGATATTCGCGGACAACGCGAGATACGCCGCTTGCAACTGAAAACCCTGGTAATCGACCTGCGAGCGCAACGACTCGAGCTCGCGCCTTCCGCCGCCGAACACATCGAGGTTGTACGACACATTCACCGATGCGTTGTAGAGGTTCAGCAGTTCCGTTAGCTGCGGCTCCCCGAACGTGACGCCGTTGAACTTCTCGCGCGTCGCATTGGCCTTCGCATCGACGGACGGATAGAGCGTAGTGCCCATTTGCGCACGAAGATTTTCTCCGGCCTGCCTGAGCGCCGCTTGCGCCGCGGCAACGTTGGGGCTGTTGGCGAGTGCCTCGCGGATCAGCGCGTCGAGCGGCTCGCAATGATAGAGCGTCCACCACTGGGCGGGAATGTCCAGGCCGGCCACGAACTGTTGCGGAACACCCGATGCGCCCGGCGCAGTGGCCGTTTGGTCGGGTAGCGGCGTGGACGTGTACGTGCCGGTAGCGGGCGGCGCGGGCGTACGGTAATCCGGGCCGACCGTGCAGCCGGACAAGGCGATCAGGAGAGAGACCCATGCAGCACGCGTGAGCGTCTCGCAGGCTGCATGGCGGCGAGACGCACTGCGCGAATGCCAGTGCGAGCGGCTGCGACGGAAACCGGGGTTGACGTCATCGATCATCGATCCACCCTGTTTCAGCGGAATACGAACGAAACGGCAAATGCAGAGCTTGAAATCATGCCACAACATGTTCACGCGACCCGCGAACGGATTTCCCAAGGGGCCCACGCCTTGCCGCAAATGCCAGCCGAATGCCGGAATCCCGAAGCTTTCCGATGATCGAAAGGGTTTCGAAAGCGGACTGATATCCCCCGATGCCAGGTGCTGTATGTGGCTGCCGCCGGCGGCGGTGTTCGAAGGTGGAGTCTGCTGGCAGAAGTTGAGATGGGGCCCGACTTCCGGTTGACGCGGGATTGAACCGCGAACGGACGCCTCGCCAGCCTGTGATCGTTCGCGGCAGACAGCCGTGAATGGGTGCACCGGTCACCGACCGGTCAGACTCTTCAGGATTTTCCGAACGATGCGTTCGTGCCGCGTGAGCGCCGCTTCGAGCGTGCTAGCGCCATAGCTCTCGTTGTCATGGTGCACTTCCATTCCGGCGACTCGCGTCACGAAGAGCGCGGGTTCCGCAGCCCCCGCGTCGGCCACGCCGCGAAAGCGCGTCGTGACCGTCACGCCGGACTCTTCGAGCAATGTACGGCGAAAGACCAATTCGTTCTCCGCCATCCAGCGCGACCACTCGCTGCGGTCGAACACCTCGACAGGCCTGTTCTTCGCATCGAGGACGTAGAAGCGTTCACCCTTGGGCGGGACGGAGCGGGATGTCATCTATTGGTCGGGCGCGCGCAGGAAGCTGATCGCCTCCCGCCATCAGCTATTGTCGACATGGCCAATCCAGTCGTTGTGCTCAGCCGCCCCAAAAGAAGCGACCCGAGATAGATGGACGTGGCTCCATTCCTCCCGGGCGTCGCGGCGACGGTCATCGCCTCGAACGGCCTCTATGTTCCGCAACTCACGGCTTTGTAATTTTCCGATGCGAGACGATACCGCCTCCTTGCATCGTACGTTTCCAGGCTTCATCGGCATGTTGCTGCGCGGATTTCAAGGTGCGCGCGGCCCGTTGCCCTGCTCTTGGCATTGGCGTGAACGCGGAAGTCAAGCCAGACAACGCACGGCGGACCGTCCTCGTGACCATGGTTTGCTCCGCGTAGACATCGGACTGATGAGTCTAACCTTTCCCCCCGGGGCTTGCGAGACTGTACGTTTAACCAGCCATGGCGATGCCTTCAGTCGGGTGGGGAACGCCGCCTGCAGGATCGCCTCGCGAACCTCTGTTTGCGAGGATCGGGAGGGTTCTCTTGCCCAATGACGGGGCGACATCCGCACCGCCCCTGCGTACCGAGGCCCAATGCAGTTTCATGGCATGATCGTGCGGACCTTCACACAACCTGAGGAGCAACGCGATGGCGACTTATATTGTCTTTACGAAGGAAAGCACGCAGGATCAGAGTGAGCTCGACATCTACCAGAGCAAGGTGGGCGAGACCTTCAAAGGTCATCCGGTCAAGGTTCTCGCCGCCTACGGACCTCAACAGGTTCTGGAGGGCGAAGCGCCAGAGGGCGTCGTGATAGTGGAGTTTCCGTCGACTGCGGCCGCACGTGCGTGGTACGACAGCCCGGCGTATCAGGAAGTCGCGCAGCACCGGTTCAAGGGCGCGCGCTATCGCGCCGTTCTTGTCGAAGGCGTGTGACAAAGGCACGACGTTCGGCCCGCGGAGCCGGGCCTCGATATGACTGACGCGGCACTAGTGCGCGTGACGCCGTTCGGACTAAGGGCAAGTATTGACTTTAGCGATCGCGGGCTGGGAAAAATCTACGTGTTTCCGATTATTTCAAGTACGGGCACTCAGGTCGTTGTCGGTGGTAACGACAAGCATCTGGACTTTCGGATCTGGACGTTGACCGCATTGCACCTCTCGCCAGGTGAGCTTTCTTTGCCGACCACAGATGGGGCGCCCAAAGATGCCCGGGTGCGGCCCGTGAGATGATGTGCCACCGTCAACAAGAGATATGGGATGACAACGACATTCGACGAGGCAACAACGGCGGCGATCGCCGCGTTTGCCCAACTGGATTTCTACACGGCTGTGCAGGCGATGCGCGCCGAGGCCGACTACGACCGCGAACGGGACCAGTGGATCTCGCGTTACATCGACGAGCACGGCGGCGGCGCGGACGATGCGGCCTACGACGCCCTGCACGCGCAGGCCCGGGCAACTCCGGAATACGCGCGGTTCGTCGATGCCGTTCGCGGCGAACTCCTGGATTACTTCGGCGTGGCGGGCAATCAACTGGACTGGGTGGTCCTGCTGCGCAACGACGACAGCGACGAGCTGTGGGCGGAGGTCAACCGGCAGCGAAGCGCGCTGGGAACCGGTGAGGTGCGCGGAGACCTCTGAACATCGTTTGCCATCGGAGTGGTAAGCAATGGATTAGGTGTGCATAAACTCAAGCCGGTGCCGCTGCCACCGCGACTTGTCATTTTCTAGTATTCGTTAATTAATCGAGCCAACGACTCGGCCTCTCGGGCAACGGCTTCGTCTGCTGGTACGCCGTCACCTATCCACAACTGGACGGTATCGGCGAACGCTGTTTTTGCCGCGCCGCACAACTGAGCGATGCGAATTCTATAAACACCGTCGAAGCTAAACACTTCCAGCCGACCTTCATACTCACGCGCATAGAATTTCATCGCCAGCTCCTTGTGCCGTCGCCGTGCGTTTCATCACTGCTCCGGGTATCACCGCCGCGCCAGGCGTTGCTTTACCTGCAGTACGAGCACACCACAAGCCGCGTTCACCCATCATGCGCTCAATCGGCTGGCAGTCGCAACGGTGTCGCGACGACGTTGCATGCAGGTCCGTATTGAGTTCGCCTACCGCGAGACGCGCTCGGTCGTGGGCGCCGCCAACGGTCAACGATTTCACCGTTGCACGGACATCTGAACGTTGGGTTACCAGCGAAATATAGACCTTCGCAAACCAGCTAATCTGTTTTCCATCCACGGTTTCCGAACGTTGACATCGCCGTTTTTTACATTTCCAAAACGCACTCGAAAATAAATAAATATCGCTGACGGTTCCGCGCATGTGTCCTATTGTTGAGATCGTGATTTAAATCCCATCAAGCCAATTCAGAGGTCGAAATGAGCGACATTACGATTTCATATCACTACGTTGATTGCAATCGAAAATTCGAACACTATGACGCTAATCGATCATTTTTTCAGGAATACTATGCCACCCGTCTCGCCGCGGAGCCGGGAATATCCTGCCACGTTCTCGACATCGGATGCGGTCACGGCACCAATCCGACCATCAGCAGGATCGAGCATGTCCTTGGGGAAGTTGATGGCGTCGACCCGTTCCCCGCTGTTCAACCCCATCCGCTGATCAGGAAGCGGTGGACCTGTGCGATGGAGGAGATCCCCGTGCCGTCGAATACGTACGATCTCGCCTATTCCTATAACGTTGTTGAACATGTCGTCGACGAGACTTCGTTTCTCGCCAAAACGATCGAGGTGCTCAAACCTGGCGGCGTGTATTGGTCAATGTCACCTAACGCGCGGCACCCGTTCACCGTCATTGTGCGGATTATGCAGACACTCGGCATAAAGTATCTCTACCGTCGGTCAATCGCTCCACAGGCAAATAATTACCCCGCCTATTACCGGCTTTGCAACGCCACGAAAGTGCTAAAAGCAATCGAAAAGCTCGATCTTCCAGTATCGAAAATCGACTTCTTCCTGATTCCAAACGTTCAATGGGATACGTTTTTTCCGCGACGACTTCGCTTCATTGCCCACTTGATAGATCGCGTCGTTGTTCTTAACGCGCCTTCGATGTCGAACATTTTTATGTTCCGCATGGAGAAAATGGATGCTGGGCCGCGCGACGGGGCGCGATATGACACGCCCGCATTCGACCTGAGTGCAATCGCGGACCCTGCGACAACGATCAAGCCGAGGACGCCGGCCCCAACGCATCCCGGCGCTCCTGCTGCATGACTTCGACTGACCGTAACCGTCACGGGCACACGGCGCACTAGCCGGGCAATCACTGCCTTTATTGGCAACTTTTCCGCCGGCCCATTCAGGCGCGAAGTGGTCGTGGTTACGTTATTAACCGCAAATGTGCGACTTCCCGGCCCGAGGCATCCGATCACCGATCTGCTTCAACGCCTTGCCTTCTTGACATCGTTGCTCTTCCCGACAGTCAGGATGGCGCTCGCGATTACGTGAAAGAGATGATCGGCCCGTGGCGCGAATGAGGGTTGGTCGCCGAGCCAGCCGAGCGCCGACATCAGGGCGAACAGGTCGTCCCCGTTCATATCGACGCGCGCTGTTCCCTCGGCCTGAGCGCGGAGCAATAGTCGCTCGCCCGCAGAGTGCACCGCTGCGCATGAAGCGTAAAGCGCAGAGTCCGGGGTCGCGTGAGCACTCGCCATCAAGGCAACGACGCCGCTATAGCTCTGAACGAATGCCACCCCTTCGCGAAACCACGACACGAGCGCATCGTCAGGGGGATTCGACGTTTCGAGTTCCACTGCCTTCTGCGTCAGTGCGTCCAGATTCTCGCGCAGCAACGCTTCGAAAATTGCTTCACGAGTGGGGAAATGACGAAACAGCGTTGCCAACCCGACGTCGGCCCGGCGGGCGATATCGCGCATGGACGCTTCGGCGCCATGCTCGCTGACGACGTCGCGCGCGACTGTTAGTAGATGGTCGTAATTTTTTCTGGCGTCGGCCCGCATAGTTTTCTTGACAAGTGGATCAGTGATCCGTATCTTGGGAATCAGGATCTGGATCAGTGATCCACAAGATACCGCGTTTTTGTGCAAACAGGAACAGAGACGCTGTCCGACACCTCGAAAGGAGAAGTCATGGCAAAGCTAGACGGTAAGGTTGCAGTCATCACCGGTGGATCGAGCGGCATGGCGCTGGCGAGCGCGAGGCGATTCGTTGACGAAGGCGCCTATGTTTTCATCACGGGCCGGAGGCAGGAGACGCTGGACGAAGCCGTCAAGCTGATTGGCCGCAACGTGACCGGCGTACGCGGCGACGCGGCCAACCTCGACGACCTCGACCGCTTGTTCGATACAGTCAAGCGGGAAAAGGGCAAGATCGACATCCTGTACGCGAGCGCAGGCTGGGGCGAAGCCGTCCCATTGGGCGAGATTACCGAGAAGCACTACGACGCGATCTTCGACCTCAATGCGCGCGGCACGCTGTTTACGGTTCAGAAAGCGTTGCCGCTATTCAACGATGGCGGATCGATCTTCATGACCGGGTCAGTTGCCTCGGTAAAAGGTTTTCCCGGTTACGGTGTGTATGCGGCGAGCAAGGCGGCGTTGCGTTCATTCGCACGCACTTGGCTCAACGAGCTGAAGGGCAGGAATATCCGGGTGAACGTACTGAGCCCGGGGCCGATCGCCACACCGATGCAGGACCAGATTCTCGACGAGGAGGCGAAGCGGATGTTCGAATCCGTGATCCCGCGGGGAAAGATGGGGCGTCCAGATGAAATTGCGACGGTGGCTCTGTTTCTTGCTTCAGACGATTCGAGCTTCGTGAATGGGGTCGAGTTGTCTGTCGACGGTGGCTTGTCGGCCATCTGAAACCGCGCAGAAAAGCGTGCAAAGGGGCTGGGTCCGTGGTTGATCAAAACGCCCCCCTGAATGGAGAGTTCGCATGAGCTATTCGATTATTGGCTTCGGCGCCGTAGGGCAGGCGCTCGCCCGAGCGTTTGCAAGAAAGAGCATCGACGTGACCGTCGCCAGCCGGCGCCCTCCCGATGCGTTAATGCAGCAGGCACGAGCGATCGGCCCCACGGTGCTCCCCAGGACGCTGAAGGACGCAATCGCGTCCGACACGATCTTCCTGGCAGTTCCGTTTTGGGAACATCGCGAAGTCGCGAAGCAACTCACCACCTGGCAGGGCAAGACGATCATCGACGCGACAAATGCTTTCGGCGTTCCCGTCGCAGACCTGGGAGGTCTGCCGTCGTCCGCAGTTGTCGCCAAAGCGTTTGCCGGTGCCAGGTTCGTAAAGGGCTTTAACCATCTGCCCGCTGCCGCTCTGGCCGCCGACCCGAGCGTGAATGGCGGCAGCCGCGTCGTATTTCTGTCGAGCGATGACGAAAATGCGGTGACACCGGTCGCAGCTTTGGCCGAACAGCTCGGTTTCGCGCCGATTGCGTTAGGACCGCTCAAGGATGGCGGCTCGCTTGTCCAGGCCAGGGGGAATAGCTGGGCTCAGCTGATCTTCAAGGATCTCGTCAAGTTCAAATAGCGGCGCCCTCTGCCCTCAGACCCGGCGTCGATCAATCAAGTCGCCGGTGACCCTGCGAGCTGTCGGTAGATCGCGTCGCCACCGTTCGAAGGCAACCATGCCCCATGGAACGGCAATGACGATTGCAACGCATGCCAAGCCGGCGAGCATCGCTGCAATCGTCCGGTTTGCGAGCGTACCGGAAGACGAGAGATTTCGTCGTCCCAGGTATTCCGTTCCAACTCGCACGGTCAGTCGGGCCGGCGCTCGCTGGCGAGCCACGCTCGCCAGCCTCCATATTCAGATATATCGGTTCCCGACTGCACGCCATAGGGTTCGCACAAGAAGCCGGTCACCCACGAGCCGTCCGACAATTCGACTTTCCCCAGCACCAGCGGAGACGGTACGGTTGCAATGAACGAGCCCAGTTCGACGCTCGGCATTTCCCAGACTTCGAGCGCAACCTTCGAGCCGTTCCCGGCAACTCGCCACAATCCCGGGCGCCTCGTGCCATCCGTAGAAGCGGGCAGCGCGGCCAGACGATAATGGGCCGCCGTATGCGTTACCTGCATCCGTCGCGCGCCTCGCGCAACGAGGTCCTTGTTCAGCGGCAGCCCCTGCATGTGAGCACCGCACACCGCGATGCGAATCCGGTCGTTGGCCGTGACTCGCCGCGCGGAAGGCTCCGGGCGGCTTCCGCCGACACTTTCGATGCCACTCGCCGTCTGCAACACATCGGCAACACCCAGCAGATACTGGTCGGTGAACGCGCGCCCGAAGACTGTTACACCCCACGGGAGTCCGTTCTTCATGAAAGCTGTTGGCGTGGCGACAGCCGCGTAATCCAGCAGATTCATGAAGTTCGTGTAGTAGCCGAGCAATGAGTTCGGCCCAATCGGGTCCTCTTCCAGTTCAGCCAGCGTCACAGGGCGCGGATAAGTCGGCGTCAGCACGAAGTCCAACGAATTGACCACCGCATCGCAGGGTGCCTTCAACGCCTGCAGGCGATACTGCGCGCGAAACAGTTCGACCGCGGTCGCACCCGGCGCCCTGGCCAGCACATCCCGAATGACGGGAAGCACAGCGTCTGGCGTCGCCGACATCAACTCGCCGACCACGCTGTAGCGCTCGGCAACCCACGGGCCCTGGTAAAGGAGCTTTGCGGCCTCGACAAACGGCTCGAAATCAATCTCCACTGCCTCGCCGCCTGCTGCTTCCAGACGCGTACGCGCCCTTGCGAACAGTTCCGGGCTCTCATCGCATCCCGCGAATTCAAGGCGCCCCGGAACCCCGAACCGGAACGACTTGGGCTTGCCGAACGCGCTTGCCGAATTCCACTGCGGATTTTTGCGACTGTATGCATCGCGAGCATCGGTTTGCGCGGTCAATGAGAGCAGCTCACTGGCCTCGCCAGCCGTGGCCGTGAAGTACGTCACGCAATCGAGCGTGCGGCACGCCGGGACGACACCCGCCGTCGACAGGATGCCCCTCGTCGGCTTCAGTCCGATGAGATTGTTCAGGGCGGCAGGCACGCGGCCAGATCCCGCCGTGTCCGTACCAAGCGCGAAACTCGCCACGCCCAATGCGACGGCAAGCGATGAACCCGCACTGGAACCGCCCGACGGGTAGTCAGGATGCACACTGTTTCGGCATTTGCCGTATGGCGAACGTGTGCCATTCAGACCCGTAGCGAACTGGTCGAGATTGGTCTTCCCGATCGGGATGGCGCCAAGCGAAATCAGTTGGCTGACGAGCGTCGCGGACTCCGCCGGGGTGTACGCAAAATCGGGGCACGCGGCGGTCGTTTGGACTCCTGCAAGGTCAATATTGTCCTTGATTGCGAAGGGCACACCGTACAACGGCAGACGCGCGAAGTCCTGCTGCTCGAGCCAGTCGAGATACGGCGCGACTTCGCTCTCGGTCAGAATATGAATGAAGAGATTGAACTCGGGGTTCAGCGCGTTCGCTTTTCCGAGCAGTTCCGCCACGAGCTTGCGCGGCGTGAGGCGCCCGTCACGATACGCACTACGGAGCGTGGAAAGTCGCAGATCGAATGTCGGCATGGTTTTCTGTCCTTGTACTTAGTGGCGTTCAATGACTGCGACTCGCTGCCCTGCGCGTACGGGCGAGCCAGGAGCCACGTAAATCTCGCCGACTGTCCCCGCACATGAGGCAAACACCGAGATCTCCATCTTCATCGACTCGACGATGAGCAATACGTCGCCGGCCGCAACGACGTCTCCCGTCTTCACCTTCACCTGCCAGAGGCTGCCCGCGATCTCACAGTCCACGGCGACCTGGCCGTCCTTCAGAGCAGCCAGTTGTGCGTCCTCCGCGTCCGGTGCCTCGATTGCCTCTTGCGGGGCGCCCGCTTCGCGCCAACGCTCGCGCTCGGCCTGGAATGCAGCCTGCTGTCGCGAACGGAACTTGCCGATGCTGAGCGCTTCGCTCTCGAGAAACGCTTGATAATCCGGCAGCGACAGCTCCGACTCTTCGATCTTCAACGGATAACGCCCAAGCGGAAAATCGGCGCGGATGCGAAGCAGTTCGTCGGCTGACACTTCGTAGAAGCGAATCTGATCAAAAAAACGCAGCAAATAGTGCTGACCGGCGAAATCCGCGACCTTGCGGTAGCGATTCCACATCTGCAGCGTGCGGCCGACGAATTGATAGCCGCCGGGCCCTTCCATGCCGTACACGCACAGATACGCGCCGCCGATGCCGACCGAGTTCTCCGCGGTCCACGTACGGGCGGGGTTGTATTTGGTCGTCACGAGGCGGTGACGTGGGTCGAGCGGTGTCGCAACGGGCGCACCCAGGTAGACGTCACCGAGGCCCATCACGAGATAGCTTGCGTCGAAGACGATCTCTTTTACGGCATCGATGGATTCGAGGTCGTTGATCCGGCGAATGAACTCCAGGTTGCTCGGGCACCACGGCGCGTCTTTGCGTACCGTGGTCATGTATTTTTCAATCGCGAGCTGGCACGCCGGGTCGTCCCACGAAAGCGGAATGTGCACGACTCGCGACGGCACACGCAGATCCCTCTTCAGCAAGACCTGCTCCCACGCCTCGCGTACGACATCCAGCAGATGCGCGAGCGCCAGTTGCTCCGGTCGATAGTGAATCTGGAGAGAGCGGATACCCGGTGTCAGATCGATAACGCCGGCAAGCGCCATGGCCTCGAGAGACTGCATGAGCGCGTGCCCACGAAAACGCGAGACGAGGTCCAGCTCGGCAGGTCCAATTTCGAGCAGCAGATGCGTGTCGCCGGACACGCGCGCAACGAGCCGCTCGCCGCCCGAACCCGTGTCGAGCACGATGGGTGAGGTCAGTGACGACCGTCTGCGGGTCGGCGCGTTCGACTCGACCTCCAGACTTTCCAGTTCGCGGGCGCGTTGGCGCGCGGCTTCACGCGCCTCTTCCACTTCCACCGGAACAAAGCGGATCTTGTCGCCCGCCTTCAATTGCCCGATGTGCCAGAGGTCGGCCTCGACGATGGTCACGGGACAGACGAAGCCGCCGAGACTCGGCCCATCGGGGCCGAGAATCACCGGCATGTCGCCGGTGAAATCGACGGCGCCGACCGCATACGGATTATCGTGAATGTTCGACGGGTGCAGCCCGGCCTCGCCGCCGTCTTCGCGCGCCCATTCCGGCTTCGGCCCGATCAGGCGCACACCGGTACGGCTCGAGTTGAAGTGAACTTCCCAGTCGGTGTCGAGGAAGCGTTCGATGTAGCGGGAGCTGAAGTATTCGGGCGCGCCATGCGGACCATAGATCACGCGGATGTTCCGCACGTCTTCGAGCTTCGGCACCGCATTCAGCGTCTTGCCAGCCTGTGGGTTCGCGAGCGCATAGAGGTGAAGCACGTCGCCCGCGCGGAGTGCGCGCCCGCCATGACCGCCGAACTGACCGAGCGTGAAGGTGCTTCGGCTGCCGAGATACACGCCGACGTCCAAACCGCCGCGTATGCACAGATACGAGCGTGCGCCGGCGCCGCGAATGGTGCCGAGCGACAACGTCGAGCCTGCCGGGACAAAGAGGCTCGTATTCAACGGCTGCTCGACATCGTCGAGCAACACGGGAATTTCTGCCCCCGTGATGGCGACGACCGCGTCGGTATTGAAACGCAGCGTCGGGCCGCTCATCGTGATTTCGAGCGCGGCGGCATCTGGGGCGTTGCCAAGCAGGCGGTTGCCCAGCCGCATGGCGCGGTCATCCATCGGCCCGGAAGGCGGAATGCCGACCGCCCAGTATCCCAGTCGGCCGGGGAAATCCTGTACCGTCGTCTGCGTACCGCCGCTGACGACTTCGACCGTACTGGCCTGATACTTAAGTCCCTCGAGGCACCGGGTCCATGGCTCGCCCGATGCAAACGGCTTGTCGTCCAGAATCTGACGCAGATAGTCGCGGTTCGTCTCCACGCCGTAAATGCGCGTGTTTTCGAGCGCGTCCTTGAGCGCGCTGCGCGCCTCGTCGCGAGTCGGCGACCAGGCGATCACTTTGGCGAGCATCGGGTCGAAGTACGGCGGCACTTCGCAGCCGGCTTCGATCCACGTGTCGACGCGTAGCGCGCGACCATCGGCTTGCGGGAACGCAACGTCGGTCAACAGGCCGGGGCTCGGCTTGAAGTCACGGCCAGGGTCTTCCGCATAGAGCCGCGCCTGAATCGCATGGCCGCGCGGCGTCAGGTTCGCCGCGAGTTCCTGCAACGGCTCGAGCGTGCCCGCCGCCAACTCGATCATCCAGCGCACGAGGTCGACACCCCACACCTGTTCGGTTACACCGTGCTCCACCTGCAGACGCGTGTTGACTTCGAGGAAGTAGAACTGCTCGGCAGCGCTGTCGTATACGAACTCGACGGTGCCGGCGGAGCGATAGTCCACCGCCTTCGCCAGCTTCACGGCAGCCGCACAGAGCGCGTCGGAAATCCCGTCCGGCAAGCACGGCGCGGGCGTTTCCTCGAGCACTTTCTGGTTGCGCCGCTGCACGGAGCAATCGCGCACGCCGAGTGCGATGGCGTCGCCGTTGCCGTCCCCGAAGACCTGCACTTCGAGATGTCGCGCCCGCTCGATGTACTTTTCGAGGAAAACGCCTGAGTCGCTGAAATTGTTTTCGCCGAGTCGCTTCACGGCATCGAAATGCGCACTGAGTTCGGCCGCGTTCCAGCACACACGCATGCCGATACCGCCGCCGCCGGCCGTGCTCTTCAACATCACCGGATAACCGATGACTTCCGCCGCTTCCAGCCCCGCCGTCAGGTCAGCGAGCAGGCCGGTGCCCCGGAGCATCGGCACGCCTTCCCTCTCGGCGATTTCACGCGCCGTGTGCTTCAGGCCAAAGGCACGCAACTGAGCCGGCGTGGGCCCGATGAACGCAATCCCTGCCGCTTCGCAAGCCTCGCCAAAGGCGGCGTTCTCGGAGAGGAATCCATACCCCGGATGAATCGCCTGCACGCCCTCGCGGCGAGCGATCTCCAGGATTTTTTTCGTGTCGAGATAGGTCATTGCCGCGGGCCCATCGCCCAGACAGTGCGCGATGGGCGCCTCGCTCACATGACGGCTCGCTCTATCCGCCTCCGCAAAAACGGAGACTCCGGTGACATCGAGTTCGCGCAGCGTTCTGAGAATCCGGCACGCGATAGCGCCACGATTGGCGATAAGAACTTTCTCGAACATGGAAGGAAACTTGATTCAGAGGCGGGCCGTCCCGCCGTGGGAGATGCGAGCCGCGGTCGTCCACGGCCGTATTCGCGGTCAGCGACCTGCCTGAGTCAGCGCTTCGCTGGTGAGCGTGAAATGACGTCCCGCGCGCACGAGCATGACGAACGAGATCCAGTTGCGCACACGCTTCAGTCCCATATCAGCAGTTCCGCTGGCGTCGG
This sequence comes from Paraburkholderia sp. CNPSo 3272, assembly GCF_024206495.1. GTDB lineage: Bacteria > Pseudomonadota > Gammaproteobacteria > Burkholderiales > Burkholderiaceae > Paraburkholderia. The sequence continues at coordinate 142,793 of NZ_JAMBPQ010000008.1, forward strand.
GTTATAGGCGTTGCACGGATTGTTCAACTGAGGGCAGTTGGAAATCAGCACAATGACGTCCATCTCGGCACGCAGTTCGACGTACTTCCCCGGTGCGGAAATGCCGTCTTCGAAGCTGAGCGCCCCTTCCGCCGTCACTGGCACGTTCATGAAGAAGTTGACGTTCGCGCCAATGTCCTGCTTCGAGAGGCGGCCGTCGTGGGCGCAAGCGCGCAGGAAGTTGTCGCGGCAGCTGTGCATATAGCGCTTTCCCAGCGCATAGCGCACGGTATTGCTCTCCTGTGCGCAGGCGCCCCCGAGCGTATCGTGGCGTCCACAGGTATCCGCAACGACGCTCAGCATGGGATTCCCGAGATTCGAGTACAACACGGAGCCAGCTGTCAGGTAGAGCCTCTTCTGCCGACGCAAGGTGCGTTGCGGGTCGAAGCGCTCGCGCGGGTCGGCGAGACTGTAGAACAGCGTATCGACCGCCTGGTTGCCCTCCAGATCGACGATGCGCAAGGTCTGGCCCGCCTTCACTTCGTGAAGCCAGGGCTCACCCGCCGCCACTGTCTCGCGGTACACCGCGCTCTCGGGCTCTTTGTCGCTGACGACAAGGGTGCTCATCATGAAGTGGCCTCCGCTCAAAGAAAGAATCGCTCTGTGTTGATAAAGCCGCGCACGTTTTCCTCACATGCGGTACGGCACACTTCGGCCACGCCGGGCTGCGCCTCGCTCAGTTCGAGTTTCACCGCCTTGGGCGCATATTCAGGGTGCGGGTCGAGCGGGTGCTGAATCGCGGTGAGCACGACAAGCGTGTTCATTGGCGCACACAGTTCAACGTAGTCGCCGGCCTTCGAGTTGTTGCTCACAAAATTCAGTTCTCCAATGCTATTGACATCGACGCGGCTGAAAAGATTGAGCGTCATCAGCAGGTCTGAGATCTCGAGGCCCCACTTGCCCATCTCGACGAGCAAGTTGTCCGTGCCATTCCGGTAAAACGCGTTGCGCAGTTCCTGATAGCGGCCAGCCCCATACCGCGCCGTGACCTCCACGGCGTTCGAAACGCCGCCGATGCTGTCGTGCCACCCGCACGTGTCGTCGACGATGGCAGCGAGAACACGCCCCATATCGGAGTACAGGCAGTGACCCGTCGTGAGCTTTGCAGTGTGTTGGCACTTCAGCGAATCCGGGAGGTTCAGCCGCTCGCTCTTCTCCGATGCATTGACCATCATGACGCTGACATTGGCGCCGCCGTGCAGGTCGGTCAGGCGCAACGATTGTCCGCGCTTCACGATGAGCGAGGTATGGCCGCCGCCCGGTATGGTTTCTTCAAGCAATAACTTCATGTTCGAGTTCCCTTCATGAGACCACTTCGAAGTTGTACGCGCCTTGAACCGCCGCGCGCGCCAGATGCACCGCGGACACCGATTCGCGGCTGCGGTCGAGTGGAATGTTGTAGGTGATACGGGCTCCGTAGGCGCCCGGCGCCTGAGGGTCCACGCGTACCTTGTCGAAAACCAGCACACGGCTTCCCAACGTGAAGCCCTCTTTGAGGTCATGCGTAACCATGAAAATGGTCAACTTCGCTTCGCGCCACAGGTCCGCGAGCAGCGCGTGCATGTCCTTGCGGATACCGGGGTCGAGTGCGCCAAACGGCTCGTCGAGCAGCAGGACGCGCGGCTTCATCATCAAGGCCTGCGCAATGGCGAGGCGTTGTTGCATACCGCCGGAGAGTTGCTGCGGATACTTGTTCAAGGCCGCACCGAGTCCCACCCGCTCGAGCATGGCCGCAGCCTCGTCTCGCGCGGCGCGCCGCTGCGCTCCGAAGAGTCTGCCCGTGAGCTTCGCTTTCGGAAGTTCCAGTCCCAGCATCACATTGCGCAATACGCTAAGGTGCTCGAACACCGAGTAGCGTTGGAAAACCACGCCACGATGGGCATCCGGTTCGCCGGGCAGCGGTTGACCGTCCAGCAGGATCTCGCCGCGCGTCACCTGCTCCTGACCCAGCAGCAATCGCAGAAACGTCGACTTTCCGCAGCCGGAAGCGCCGACCATGGAACAGAACTCGCCCTCCTGGATCGTCAGATTCAACCGCTCCAGAACCACCTGGTCGCCGTACTCTTTCCAGACATTGCGGACTTCGATCATCGCCCACCTCCGCCGTACCACGGGAACGACCACTGCGTGATGCGGCGAAGCAGCTCATCGGTGAGCCACGCGAGCAGCGTGATCCAGGCGACGTACGGAAGAATCAGATCCATGGAGAGGTAGCGGCGCACGAGGAAGATGCGGTAGCCCAGACCGTCCGTCGATGCGATCGCTTCAGCGGCGATGAGAAAGAGCCATGCAGCGCCGAGCGACAGACGCATCGCCACCAGCAGGCGCGGCAGAAGTCGGGGCAAAACCAGCCGCAGAATCACCGTCCAGCTCGTGGCCCCCAACGTCTGGGCCTTGACCCACAGCTCGTCGGGGATATCGCGGGCACGGGCATGCAGGTCCCGAATGATCATGGGTGTGATGCCGAAAACAATGAGCACGACCTTCGATAGCTCATCGAGCCCGAAGACGATGAAAAGGATCGGCAGTACCGCCAGCGGAGGCACCATCGAAACGACGGTGATGAATGGCGAAAGCGTTGCACTGACGAGCGGAAACGAGCCGGTCGCGATGGCGGCCACCAGTGCGATCACCGCACTCACGACGAGACCGATACCCAGTCGCCGCAAGCTCGACAGGGTGTCGTCCCACAACAGATATTCACCCGTGCGCTTGTCTTCGGTGAATGCGACCGTCTTCACGGCATCGCTCATTTGCGCCGCGCTCGGAAGCAGCTTGTCATCGGGATTGAGCTTGAGCCGCTGCGCAGATCCCGTGAAATACACGGCAAAGAGCACGACGAACGGCAGCAGGAGCAGCATCATGCTGCCGATCCGGCTCGGATGTCGATTGATGAGTCGCATGGTGACCGCCTGGTTGTTGCCTCGAAATCAGTTTCAGAGCTTGCCCGCGGCCGCCATCTCGACGTAGCTCGGGTCGAAACGCAGCTTGACGTTGTTCTTGTCGCCGACGATCACGCTCTTGTCGAACGCCATACCCACGGAATCCGCACTTTTTGCATCCTGGCCGAGCAGACCGTGGTCAAAGGAGAACTTCGCGACGCGCGACATGATCTTCGGCATGTCCGGGCTCGTGACGAAAGCGACTGCAGCCTGAGGCGTGTAGAAAAGCGCGGTGGTCGACAGCTGCCCCTTGAAGTTCGCAAGGTCGGTACCGGAGGCCTTGGCCATCGACGTCAGCGCGCTGGTGCTCGCCGCCGAATTGCTGTGCATCAGCGCGACCATCTCGAACCATGCGCCCGTCAGTGCCTTGCCGAGCGCCGGATTCTCTTGCAGCGTCTTCGTGTTGACGACCATCATGTCCATGATTTCGCCGGGAATCTTGCTCGAATCGAAGACTTCGGTGACGTTCGGCTGCGCTTTCAGATCGGCGAGCATGGGGTTCCACGTCACCGCGTTGTGAACAGTCGGGGTCGCGAATGCGCCTGAGATATCGGCGTCGGACGTGTTGACAACCTTGAGATCGCGCTCGCTCATATGGGCGCTTTCCAAAGCGCGCGCGAGCAGGTAGTGAGAGACCGAGAACTGCACGAGATTGACCTGCTGGCCTTTCAGGTCGGCGATCTGCTTGCCCTTGCCCTTCATGAGCACGCCGTCGTTGCCGTTCGAGTAATCGCTCACGATCAGGGCAGTCGAATCGACGCCGCCCGAAGCCGGGATGGTGAGCGCATCCATGTTGGTCATCGCGCAGCCGTCGAACTTGCCAGCCGTGTACTGATTGATGGATTCGACGTAGTCGTTCAGCTGGACGACATCGATCTTGATGCCGTACTTCGTGGCCCACTTGGAGATGATGCCCTGGGTTTTTGCCTGGCCCCACGGCATCCAGCCCGCATAGATGGTCCAGCAAACCTTGAAGTCGCTGCGGCCCGCGGCGAACGCGGCACTTGAAGCGAAGGTGGCGAGGGAGACGGCGGCGATGCCAAGACAGCGAACGAGCTTGCGCATGAGGTAGACCTCGAAAGGGACGGTTAACAACGGCAGGGAGCAGCGCAAACATCGCGTTCTCTCCCGGGCTTTTATCCCGCCGTGTAACCTCGCCTGAGGTCGCCAGCTCTCGGACCAGCACCTGCGAGAAGCAGGCCGGAACCCTAGCTGTCCATTTCCAGATTGTCTTGAACCGGATGCTGCGCCGGCTCCTTGCCCACTCCTTAAAGCGAGAAGCGTGCCAATGAAGCCAGGCACAGCTTCGTGGCGTGGAAGGCGTTTCCTTGCCCTGCACTGGTAACAACGCGCACTAATATGCGTCGCGGCGCACCCGTTTCGGGCACTGCGATCGTCGTATCGCGGTTCGAACCCAACCCGCGCGAGTTCTACGTGACGGACGAAGTTGCACGCGTCTTGCGACGACCTTGTTGCGCCACGCTCCGCGGGGCGCGCGTCAGTCCAGCGCTTTGAGGTCCGCGTCGATCTTCTCGAGCGCGTCCTGCGAGATGAGGCCATTCGTGAACTTCGCCGCCGTCGTCAGCGACATGCCGCGCGCCATGCCGATCTGCGGATGCGAGGAAATGCCTGGGAGGTGCCTCTCGACGACGGCTTTGGCCGCATCGCTTTCCAGCAGATCGCCCACGGTGGATTCGATTGACCAGGACATCCCGCATTTTTCCTGAATCCCATCTGTATGGGCAGACGTGTGTAAATCAGCGCTCGCCGGGCGCTCAGCCTGGCTCTGAAAGTCAGGCAACGGCGGCAAGGCTTCGAAGCGTGGATCACGCCTGGCCTGCCAGCCTGCAATGGCTTCGGACAGGTCCGAGGTATCGAATATGGCGCTCTGAAGCAGCGCCATGTGTTGCAGCGACTCCGCGGTTGCGTGGTCGCGGGCGAAGTTCATCGCCGTCTTGCTCCCTGCCACGGCCAACGGCGATTTCGATGCGATGCTGCGCGCCAATTCCATCGCATGGTGCTTGAGCGCATCGGCGTCGGGCAGCACGGCATTGACGAGCCCCACGGCGAGCGCCCGTTCGGCACTCAAACGTTCGCTGGTGTACGCCATCTGGCGCGCCACACCCGCCGCAATGAGCTTGGGCAGGCGTTGCAGCACGCCCAGATCGGCCACCATGCCGATCTGCGTTTCCTGCAGGCAGAAGAATGCGTCCGCCGTGCACACGCGAATGTCGCAGGCAACGGCGAGATCGAGCCCGCCCCCGATGCACCCGCCCTGCACCGCGCAGATGACGGGGAAGCGTGCCTTGTCGAGCACGTCGAAGCAGTCCATGAGACCTGTCAGGGCGCGCTGAAAACCGAGGCGTTTGCGCGGGCTGCGGGTGTCGAAGTCGTTCGCGATGTTGGCGAAGACCTCGAAATCCATGCCGGCCGAAAAGTGCTTGCCCGTCGAACTGATGACGAGCACGCGGACCTCGCCAGTCGAATCGAGCGCCTGCACGATTTCGCGCAGGCCCGTATAAAACGCGAGGTCCATCACATTGAGCCGGTCGGGACGGTTCAATTGAAGATGCGCGATACCTGCTTCGGTACTGACGCGAAAGTACTGATCGTTCATGGGGTGCTCGACGAAACGACGATTCTGATAGAGGTGGCCGTGTCAATGCTTCCAGACATTCGTGCCGCGTCCCGCAATCGGGAGTCCAGGCGTTTACGACCCGGTTTTATACGCGGGAAGAACATCGGCCAGACGCGCGCCCATCTCTGCACCCAATACCTGCAATGCGTTGAATGGCCGGATCATCACTTCGAATTGGACGATGAGACCCGTCTCATCGAAGCGGATCATGTCGATGCCTTTGAGCTGCTTGTCCTGCACGGTCGCGCTGAACTCGAGCACGACGTTCAGGCCGTCGGCACTGACGAACTGCCGATGGTAGGTAAAGTTCCCGAAAATGGTGATCACCGTACGCAGCGCCATCAGCAAGGCGGGCGCGGGACCATAGGGCTTGAACGCCATCGGCGAACGAAATACGGCCTCGGGATGCACAATGGACTCCAGCCGGCTGAGATCCTTGCTGTCCACGAGCTCATGCCAGATCGCGAGGGACCGCGCGACAGCGGGAGGCAGGTTGAGTATGGCGTCGGTCATATCTGCTCCGTTCTCAGGTCGGGGGGAAACGCAGCACGCTCATAACGAGGCTGCGAGCGTGGTGCCCTCGTGGATGGCTCGCTTGGCGTCGAGTTCGGCGGCCTCGGCGGCACCGCCGATCACGTGCACCTTGCGGCCGGCGGCCAGCACCTGGTCGGCCAGTTCGCGCAGCGGCTCCTGCCCGGCGCAAACCACGACGTTGTCGACGGCGAGGGTTTGCGGCACACCGTCGATGCTCACGTGCAGCCCATCGTCGTCGACGCGCTGGTATTGCACCGAGGAGGTCATGCCGACACCGCGAGCCTTCAAGGCCGTTCGGTGAATCCACCCCGTCGTCTTGCCGAGGTTTTCGCCAATCTTCGAGCGTCTGCGCTGCAGCAGATGCACACTGCGAGCCGCCGGACCCACCACTGCCCGACGCAATCCGCCGCGTTCGGCATAGTTCGTATCGACGCCCCATTCGGCGAAGAATTTTTGCGGATCGAGACTCGCGGATTCGCCTTCGTGCACGAGGTATTCGGCCACGTCGAAGCCGATTCCGCCGGCCCCCACGATGGCCACGTGAGATCCCACCGCCTTGCCGTCGCGCAGCACGTCCAGATAGCCCAGTACCTTGGGATGGCTGGCGCCTTCGATGCGCAGCTCGCGCGGCAGTACGCCGGTCGCCACGACCACCTCATCGAAGCCCTCCTGTATCAGCGCTTCGGCGCTCGCGCGCGTGCGCAGGCGAAGCTCGACACCCGTCAATTCGATCTGGCGGCCGAAGTAGCGCAGCGTTTCATTGAACTCTTCCTTGCCCGGTACCTTTTTGGCGATGTTGAACTGGCCGCCGATCTCAGTGCCGGCCTCGAAGAGCGTAACGGCATGCCCGCGGCTGGCCGCCGTCACCGCGCAGGCGAGACCGGCCGGACCCGCGCCCACGATCGCCACGCGCTTTGGCTGCGCGGCAGGCTGGATGACGAGTTCCGTCTCGTGACAGGCGCGCGGATTCACGAGGCAGGACGTGACCTTGCCAGCGAACGTATGGTCGAGACAAGCCTGATTGCAGCCGATGCAGGTATTGATCTCGTCGGCACGGCCCTCGCGAGCCTTGCGCACGAATTCGGCATCGGCGAGAAACGGACGGGCCATCGAGACCATGTCGCACGCGCCGTCGGCGAGCAGCTGTTCGGCGAGCTCGGGCGTGTTGATGCGATTGGTGGCGACGAGCGGCACCGAGACCTTCCCCATCAGTTGCTGCGTGACCCAAGCCCAGGCGCCGCGCGGCACCTTGGTGGCGATGGTGGGAATCCGCGCCTCGTGCCAGCCGATGCCTGTATTGATGATGGTGGCGCCCGCCTGCTCGACAGCCTGTGCGAGCTCGATGACTTCCTCGAGCGTCGAGCCGCCCTCGACCAGATCGAGCATCGAAAGCCGGTAGATGATGATGAAATCGCGGCCGACGCGCTCTCGCACGCGGCGCACTATCTCGACCGCGAAACGTATGCGGTTCTCGTAACTGCCGCCCCAACGATCAGTGCGATGATTGGTACGCATCGCGATGAACTCGTTGATGAGATAGCCCTCGGAGCCCATGATTTCCACGCCGTCATAGCCGGCATGTTGTGCGAGGGCTGCGCAGCGGACGAAATCGTCGATGGTTTCTTCAACCTCGTCGTCACTCAGCTCGTGAGGGGTGAACGGATTGATGGGGGCTTGCAGCGCACTGGGCGCGACCAGCATCGGCTGATACGAATAGCGGCCGAAATGCAGGATCTGCATGGCGATCTTGCCGCCTTCCGCGTGGACGGCGCGCGTTATCGTACGGTGCCGCTCGGCTTCCTCCTCTGTGGTCAACATCGCGCCGCCATGCATGGGGCGCGCGCGTTCGTTCGGCGCTATGCCGCCGGTCACGATCAACCCAACCTCGCCACGCGCGCGCTCCGCATAGAACGCGGCCATACGTTCGAAGCCGTTCGGCGCTTCCTCCAGACCGACGTGCATGGAGCCCATCAGCACGCGGTTCTTCAAGGTCGTAAAGCCCAAATCGAGCGGGCGCAGAAGATGGGGATAGCGATTGGTCATGTTCATGCAACTGGTTGTATGACGGCGAAGTCGATAATGCAACCAGTTGCATAGAGAATCAAGCGAATGCGAGGATTTCGAAAACCTCCTCTACAACGTCTCTTTGATCAGACGTGACTCCCGCACGCCTAGCGCGCTGCGATGCCCTGTGCTCCAGGCGGTACGCCGGTCACTGAGCCGATCGGTTCGAGCGTGCCGTCGGGCCTCACGCGAAACCCGGTTACGGCGCCGTTGCCCTCCCGCACATAGAGGAATTTGCTGCGACTGCTGAGCGCCATGTCGAGCGGCGCGCTGAGCGTGCCCGCAGCTGGATTGAGCAGGCTTATCTTCCCGTCCGCGGCAATGCGCAGACTGCTGATCGTGCCGCTACCGGCATTGGCGGTATAGGCAAAACGTCCGTCGCCGGTTGTGACGAGCCAGCAAGGAGCGGACTGGCCCAGCGGGACCGCGGCGCTAATCGATTCAAGATGTTTGCCGTCTTCGACTTCGTATGAGGAAACCGAACCGGACCCGGCTTCCGAGACGATTGCATAACCGCGTGTCGTGATGGAAAAGCCGAACGGCGTGACGCCGTTTGAGGCATGGGGGGTCGGTGTCGAGGCGTAGCCGGTAAAGCCGACGGAATACGTGTCAATGAGCTGCGTGCCCTTTTCGGTCACCAGCAATTCATTGCCTTCCGGTGCGAACTTCACTTGCGCCGGCTGGGCGGAGGTTCCGCCGGCAAGTGGCCGCTGTGAGCCGGGTAAAGCAACGAGGCGCTTGCCGAATGCATCGACAAAGTAGCCGCTAATGTTCGGCGTGCCGGCGGCATTGAGCACATACGCGATAGGCCCCTTGACCGTCACGCTGACGGGCATCTGACCGCCCGACGGCTTTCTGTCGAGCAACGTCAGTTTGCTACCGTCGATTGCGAAGAGCGAAACGTCATTACTGCCGGCATTCACGGCAAGCAGAAAGCCCGAGTCCAACGTCAGCGCGCCCTGCGAGCCTAGCGGATCGGCGCCCGTGCCCGCTCCTTTTCCACCGGTTTGATAGGTGGCCGCGTAGGTCAGTGTTCCGTTTGCGGCTCGAGCATAGACGAGTACCGAGTTTCCGGAAGGCTGATTCGACATGACGTAAACAGCCCCGGGCGGATCGACCTCGGAAGCGGTTTGCGCAAAGCTGCCTGAAGCGAATCCCAGCGCCGCAGCGAACGCGATGGCCCGCAAAGGAAACGATGAAGCGTACGTGACAAATGACATGACGAACTCCTTGCCTGGTAGACACGACTTCGTTAGGGGAACTGCCACTGCACTGCGCACTCCTTGAAGCACACCTTATTAAGGACAACGGAGGAACCTGACAACGCCATCCGTGGCAGCTCAAGGCGCGCGGTTAATAACTCGAGCCGCGCCGATGATTGCACCATCCGTCGCCTGGATCAGTATTGCCGCCTGTTCACCGGCCGGCGGCGCAGGCTCCAGCTTCAACGGAGCGCCGGTCCATTCGCCGACAGCCTGTATAGAGCGAACGACATTGGACTCCCTGAGCGTACGTCCCGTGTTTTCGCCTCGCCCGACCTCAGTAACGTGTCCGGTGTCATAGCCAACCAGCAAGATCCGACCATGGCCGGTGCCGCGCCCCACTATGACTGATAACGTCTCGCCGTGGCGCACACCACTCACCTCCACCCCTGCCTCGTCCGCTTTCTGCGCGATCGCGATTGCCGCCTCGGCTGCACGTCGATTCGAACCCACCAGTCCCTTCTGGCCGTCGATCACCATTTCGGGCGTGTAGGCGCTCTCACCAAAACGGGCGCTGTACTCGGCCTGGCGCTGCGTGGCGGCTTCCAGCGAGTAAGGGTCGCGCCAGCCCAGGCCGTCCCAGTACGTCACATGAAACGCGAGGGGAAGCACCTCCCTACGCTCACGCGATAGCTCAGACAGGTAGGCATCCGCTGGGGGACACGAGGAGCACCCTTCCGAGGTGAACAGCTCGACCACGACCGGCCTGGCTGACGCCACGACGGGCGCGACGAGAAAACAGAACGCAATAGCAACGAGCCGAACGGACATGATCGGTCTCCAGGACGGCAGGACTGGCTCTTAATTCGCTCGGTTGCGTATCCTGGTTACAGCGGGAAGGAATTTATTTCGTCGGGCCGGGCACGCCCTTACGGATTGACGTCGCACGCAGCGCTCGGATCGAGAAAACGGGGAAGCGATGCAATGGCACGCTTTGGCAGCGGCACGCTGTAGAGGAAACCCTGCGCAATCTCGCAACCATGCGCATCGAGAAACGCGGCCTGCTCCATGGTTTCGACGCCTTCTGCAACGACCCGCTGCCCGAGGCAACGTGCGATGGAAAGGATCGCCTTCACGAGTTCGGCATGACGCCGGTCAGTCGTGACTCGCTGCACGAACGTGCGATCGATCTTTAGCGTATCGATGGGGAACCGGGTCAAATAGCTGAGTGCGGAATAGCCGGTGCCGAAATCGTCGATCGCAATCGATAGACCCATGCTTTCAAATTCGAGAAGCGCGCCCAGGACCGAGTCGTCCTCTTCCAGCAGCAAGCTTTCCGTAATCTCGAACTCCAGCCACTCCGGTCGACAGCCGGTTTTATCGAGGACTTCCTTGACCGTCAGTGCGAGGTCGCGCGACTGAAACTGTCGCGCGGAAAGATTGATCGACACCCTGTGGCGCGCGGCACGCCCGGTATTCCATTCGACGGCCGCGCGGCAAGCCTCGCGAAGCACCCACCGCCCGAGATCGACGATAAGGCCGGTTTCCTCCGCGAGCGGCACGAACTGATCCGGGCGAATGAAGCCTTCTCCGGGGCGATTCCATCTCAACAAGGCCTCCGAACCGATGACTTCCGCGCCGCGAAGCGTAACCTGAGGCTGGTAATACAACTCGAACTCGCCCAAATCGACTGCGCGCCGCAACTCCGACTCGAGCGAAAGACGTGCTGTGGCCTCGACGGTCAGGTCCTTCGTGTAAAAGCGAAAGCCGCGGCGCCCTGAGCGCTTCGCAAGGTACATCGCGGAGTCCGCGTATCTCAACAAGTCTTTCGCGTCGGTGCTGTCGAGCGGATGCAGCGCGATCCCGACGCTGCACGATATGAACACTTCTCTTGCGTCGAGCAGGAAAGGCTCGTCGAGCCGCCGGATGATCCTCGCGGAGATCTCCTCGAGGATGCCGCGATCGGCAATCCCGGGCAGCAGAACGGCGAACTCGTCACCACCAAAGCGGGCAACCGTGTCCCCGACACGCACGCAGGCAACCAGCCGGTGCGCGGCCTCACGCAGCAACTCATCACCGACCGCATGACCCATCGTGTCGTTGACACCCTTGAAGCGGTCCATATCGATCATCATGACGGCCGTATAGTCGCCGTGCGTGCTGTTCGAGGTTGCCACACGCAATTGCTCGTTGAACAGGACGCGATTCGGCAGCCCGGTCAACGCATCGAAATACGCCATCCGATGGATCTTTCCTCGGGAAGCATGCAGTTCCGAGATATCCCGGCCTACGGCAAGGACCGTTTCCACCTTGCCGTCCGCGCCCAGCTCCGCTGTCAACCGGATCAACTGGCACAGTTGCTTGTTCTCGTCAGGCCCCCAGACCAATTCGAATTCCCGGTCGCTTGCCGTCGCGAATACTTCCCTGAGCTGCTGCTCATAGAGGACGGAACCTGGCCCGCCTGGATATTCGGCCGGCGTCCTGCCGAGCAGCGCTTGCGCCCCTCCATTGGCGAGCGCGGCGAAAGTGGGATTGACATAGAGGCGTCGGCAATCCCGTCCGTAACGGGCGACCGTATCGGGCGAGTTTTCAACGAGGGTTCGAAATTCGCGTTCCCGGCGGGCCAATTTTTCTTCGAAACGGCGTCGTTCACTCATGTCGCGTGCCACGCCGAGGACGCCCGCCACCGTCCGCCCTGCATCGAACACCGGCAGGCGTCGAGTTTCGAGCAATGTCCGATCACGGGTCGACGGAGCGACCACCCAATCGTCGTTCACGCAAACATGCAGTGCATCGATTGCCGCCTTGTCGCGTTCCCGGAAGTAGTCCGCCAGCTCGGCATCGAAAATGTCGTAGTCGGTTCTGCCGAGAATTTCAGCTTTCGGCTTGCCGACAAATTGCTCGAAGCTGTAATTGCAAAGCAGGAAGATCCCAGCGGTGTCCTTTAGCCATACCATATCGGGGATGGTATGGAGCACCGTCATCAACTGTGCGCGCGCGTCGGACAGTTGACGCGCCTTGTCTTCGAGGCGTCCGTTGAGTTGAAGGATCCTCTCGTATTGGGCCTGCTGCTCAGACTCCGCCCGCTTACGTTCGGTGATGTCGAGAATCGCGCCGATCAAGCCGGCCTGGCGGCCTTCATCGTCATGGAAAACCGCCTTGCTGAATTCCACGTCGCGCACGGCTTTCATTGCGTTCTGGACCCTGAATTCATAGCGCTGGATGCCGCCCTTCGCGAACAGCTCTTCATCCATGGCGAAATAGGTTTGCGCCAGCTCGGAAGGACTCGTCTCAAAGACGGTCTTGCCGATGAATCGCTCCTTGGGGACGCCTAGAAATTCTTCGAACGCCCGGTTGAGATGAAGGTACCGCCCTTCCCTGTCTTTCGAAAAGACGGGAATGGGCATGGTATCGAGCAACGATTCGAGAAACGACTCGCGTTCACGGAGCTTTGCCTCTGCACGTTTGCGCGCCGTGACGTTGAAATAAATCGCAAGCACTGCAGGAGCCGCGTCTGGCGTCGGATGGCTTACGAACTGCACGAGGTAATGTTCGCCATGTGTCTGCGGCAGGCCGTCGAACGTGAGTTCCCGCTCGCGCGCAACGCCAGTGATCGCGACGTCGCGAATGGTATCGAGGTACTGCTGCAGTGCCTGGGGTGAAAACATGCAGGCTTCTGCATACGTCGCGCAGGCGCTTTCGGACGCGGCCCTCATCATTGCCACGGCCGCGCTATTCATGTAGCGCCGTTGGCCCTGCGCGTCGTAACGGATGACCGGCATAGGCAGGTTGCTGAGCGGCTCGCCGTACTCGCTTTCTGCGTCCATTCCAGGGTTTCTCATGCTGTCAAAGAGAATGTGTGCTGGTACAACGCCATCTACGCACCCGTTCCCGGAATCGGCAACTTCAACAACGCGCAACACGGCATGTCATCAATGCGGTAACGGCAAGATACGGAAATTCTGAAGAGCGTAACAATGGAAGCCGATGGATTTCCGGCAAGCACATGGCGGGCGTTGCCCGCGAATTCATTCAACGCTTAAGTGTGTTATCGATCACGCCTCAACTCCGGCATCGCGCTCGACGACATCGATATGTTATATAGGCGCAGTGCCTACTCTCGCCGAACCTGCATGCCGCTCTTCGATCTGCGCACAGTCATACTGATGTCTTCGGTCATGCCGGGACTCATGGCAATCGCGTTATTCTCGCTGGCCCGAAGCTTTCCTCAGAACATACGCGGCGTCCGTCATTGGGCATCGGGTGCGCTGGTGGTCAGCGTATCGGTACTCCTCCTCGCGTTTCGTGGCAGCGTGCCGGACTGGCTTTCGATCCTGGTCGCGAACTGCGGAATCGTTTTTGGCGCGGGACTCGGACTCGTCGGCACGCAGCTCCTCTATGGGTGCCGCCCGAGCTGGCGCTTCGTCTCGCTGCTCGTCTTTATTGCGGCGGCCGGCATGATCTGGCAGTGGCTGGTCCATCCATCGGTTGCGGGCCGCACGATCGTGATCACCGGGGTGCTCGCGGTGCTCTACGGCACGCACGGCGTGGTGATGCTGCGGCTGGGTCGACCCAGCCGCACGGCGCTTGCCGTTGGCGCACTGCTTCTTGCCGAATGCGCAGTTGCGGGCACACGCTGCATCTCCGTCGCGCTTGCGACGAGGGGCCTGCCCGATCTCTTCCATCCGCAATGGATGCAGACGCTCTATCTCACCGCGGGCGCAGCGTTTTCCCTGCTCGTAACAGTGGGTCTTCTGCTGATTGCCATGGAGCGCTTACGCATCCAGCTCGAGCGGCAGTCATACCGCGATCCGCTGACGGGTTTGCTGAACCGCCGCGCGCTCGCGCTCGCATTCGAAGAGGAACGTGAACTGGCCAAGCGCAACGGGGCCGTGCTCTCCATGCTCCTGATCGACCTCGACCACTTCAAGCGGGTCAACGACGAGCATGGGCACGATATGGGAGACAACGTCCTGATCGACTTCGCGGAACGCGCCAGTGCGGCAATACCGGCGTCAGCCTGTCTCGCGCGATGGGGAGGCGAAGAGTTCGCCGTGTTGCTGCCCGCACTCTCCCTGCAACAGGCTCACGAACTGGCCGAAGTGGTCCGCACGCGAATCGCTGAGCCCGGCTTCACCGCGCCCGTGATTCGATACACATGCAGCATCGGCGTGGCCTGCCTCGCCGCTGCCGAAGCGACGATCCAGCAACTGGCGCGCGATGCCGACACGGCGCTCTATCACGCCAAGCATCTCGGCCGTAACCGCGTCGAGATCTGCGACCGCGCATTTGCTGCCTGAAACAGACAGGCAGCTGGCACGCGACGAAATCAGTTCTTCACCGGGAAATACCAGAGATTGCGGTCGGTATAGCCGAACTGCCTGATGATCGATCCCAGCGTTCCGTCGGCGCGAAGTTCGTCGAGCGTTCGCGACACCGCGTTGTTCAGATCGACGTCGCCCTTGCGCAACGCGTAGCGCGCGTATCCGTACTCCTGCGGCAGCGGCCTGTAGTCCGCCACCATTTGCATTGCGGCAGTGGGATGCTGTTTCAGGAACTGCCCGATCTTGATGTCGTCTTCCATTGCAACGTCGATTCGCCCCGCGATCAGATCGGAGAACTCCGCCTCGTTGCTCGTATAGAGCTTGAGGTCCTTGAGGTCCTTGCGCCCTTCGAGCAACTGCTGATTGATGCTCCCGCGCACCGTGCCGACGGTATGCCCGGCAAAGTCGTCCCATCCATGAATCTTCGACGGATTGCCACGCTGCACCGCGATGCCCGATCCGTACCAGTATGCGGGGCTCGTAAATGCCACCACGCGCAGCCGCTGCTCGTTCTCGTGCAGGTTGTCGACGATCACGTCGGCACGGCCGGCGAGGAGTGCCGGAATCATCGCATCGAACGGCACGATGTCCCACGTGACCTTCGTGATCTTGAGCCGCTTCGTGATTTCGCGGAAGATGCGCACATCCGCGCCGTCGAGCGTGTGCGTTTTTTCATCCCGGTAGGTCGACGGCGGATCGGCGGCGATCACGAGCGTGACGCCGTTCCTGATTGCGCGCGCGTACGAGCCGTCTCCGCCATCGAAGCGCACATCGCTGATTGCGCCGCTATCAGCCACATGGGCATTGGACAGCAACGTTGCAACACCCATCAATATCGATGCAAATGCCAGCGTAGTCTTGCGCATGAAACGCCCCGAATCAGTTAGTTATCCATATGTGTCGAATCGATCCCGTCATTCGCCTTGCAGCCTGTCGCGCGAGCGCGCCGGTCATCGCGCCCGCACTGCGGCGTTCGCGGGCCGCGTGGTGCCCATCTTGCGTTCTAGCCAGTGCACGACCAGGGCGCTCGGCCAGGAAAACGCCAGATAAAGCGCGCCGACCAGCGTGAAGATCGTGACGTACTGGAAGTTCGTCGACGAGATGATCTGGCCGGTGAACATCAGCTCCTTGACCGTCACGATCGACACGAGCGAGGTGTCCTTGAAGAGCGAAATCGCATAGTTGCCGAGCGGCGGCACGACGATACGGATCGCCTGGGGAAGCACGATCAGGTGCATCGTCTGGCGGCCGGACATGCCAAGCGCCTTCGCGGCTTGCGTCTGGCTCTTCGGCACGGCTTCGATGCCCGCGCGATACACCTCGGCGAGATACGCTGAATAATTGATCGACAGCCCGATGACACCTGCAGTGAACGGAGCGAAGCGTATCCCGAACGAAGGCAGCACGAAGTAGATGTAGAACAGTTGCAGCAGCGCGGGCGTGCCGCGAATGACCTCGATATACACCGAGGCAATGGCTCTAGGAAGCCGCGCGCGGCTGATTCTGGCGATGGCGAGCAGCAGGCCGAACGGCAGGCTGAGCGCCAGGATGCTGAAGGTCAGCTCGATGCTCGTGAGCGCCCCTTTGAGCAGATCGGGCAGATAGCTGTTCGCGTCGTGCAGATCGAACAGATCGAAAAAGGTGGTCAGCATGAGGTCCTCGCCCCGTCGCGGGGGCACCGGTGATCCGCCAGGAAGATGCGCGCCAGCTCGCCGCGCTACGCGCCAATCCGCGCGCCGAGCATCCGGCTGATGCGCTCTGCATGGTTGCGCAGCGTGCGCCCCAGCGCGTGCAGGTCGTCGTCATCCAGCCCGTTCTTGAGCGTCGTCACGCTGATCGCAGCCACGCCTTCGCCGTCGCGGTTCGTAATTGCCGCGCCGACGCAAACCACGCCCAGGTTGTCTTCTTCGTCGTCGAATGCGTAGCCGCGCTCGGCGACGAGGATCAGATCCTTCATCAGCTCCGCGGGTGTCAGGCGGGTGTATTCGGTGCGGCGCGGCATGCCGGTATGCGCCAGCAGCTTGACGACGCGCGCCGGCGGCAATAACGCGAGCAGGGATTTGCCGAGCGCCGAGCAATGCGGGAGCTCGCGTTGTCCGAGGGCGGACGCAATCCGCACGATGCCGGGCGCCTCGACGCGGTTGATTGCGATGGCGTAGCCGTTGTCGTCTAGCACCGCAAGCCGGGACGTCAGACCGGTGGTGTCGGTGAGCTCGCGCAGAACCGGCATCGCGAGCTGGGATATGCCGACGTCCGCCGCCGCCCGGTCGCCGAGATGCACGAGCGCAAAGCCGAGCCGATAGCGACGTGAGCCGCCGAGGCGTACATCCGTCACGTAATGACGGGCGAGCAAGGTCTGCAATAACTCGAACGCCGTGCTCTTCGACACGCCGATCGCCGTCGCAATCTCGGCGACGGTGAGCCCCTCGTTATCGCTGCCTCCCAGCGTCTCCAGGACGTCGAGCGCGCGGCTGACGCTGCGAAGCGCGTTGCGCTCCCCCAGGGTTTGGTCTGTTTGTGTCATTTGTATTTCGTTTTTTATCCGCTCGCGGGCGGCCTGGCATTTCAGCCAGCTTAGCGCTGCCAATATTGACAGTCATCAAGCTGGAAACTACCATAAATAACGCGCCGAACGACGTTCGGCCTGGCCGAACAAAATATCCATTCGGCATTCAGGACGCCTGATTCGGGGCGTGCCTTCCCAGGTAAATGACAACAGGAGGCCGCAGGGCCGGTGGTGCGCTCGGGGCATGTATGCGCGACGCCATATTCCGACGGCAAAAAAAGATGGGAACAGTGTCACAAAGGGGTTTGGACGGCGGCGGCCAACCGAGAAAGTTGAGCGCCTGGTCGTCGCAAGTCGCTCATAGCGATATCCTGCACATCAAATCCGTGATTCAGCGATTGTCTGCAGAGGACCTGAACGAGTCGCGTTTGCCGCCGGCTTATTGGCGAAAGCGCCTGCAGGAAATCATGCAAAGCCATCAATTGTCGAAAAGCCAGTTCGACGAAATCGACCGGCTACTCGCGACATTGAAGGAGTAATGGCGCACGGCATCGGCGACGGCTCACACAGCCGTCTTATGAACGACTAGCAGGCAAACAGCGAATTCGCGGCGCGCACCGATTTACGGTCAACAGCCTGCAACCGCCACTGCCATGCAGTTTCTTTGCTTGCGCCGTTGTCCGACCAGCGCACATCACCATGCCCGGAGTGAACTTCCTGCCGTTCGTCCAGGCTCAGGCCGCGCATGATGCAAAGAGGCGCATCGGTTTGCGGAGCGCATAAAACCGTCTCGTCGCCGCCAGCGCGTACGTCGCCCCACGAAGGCAGGTTGACCCCTTCATGTGACTCGCGCGACCAGCGTTTCTGGTCGAGATCGATCCACACAAGGGCGAATTCGTGATTGACTGCCGGGTCAGAACCATTGATCAGGATGGTCAGTCGCATGAGCACTCCGTGCAGTGCGGCTAGTTAGGGGGGCGCGGCTCGAATCGCAAGTTGTCAGTCTAGAAGTTCCGCGATGGAACGCAAGCGGATTTTCCATATATTGGGAAAACTCCGTGGTGCGCAGACGCACATAACGCGAAGGTCGAGCCAGGACCCGAAGACGTCGGCAGCCTTCGGTTCGAGCGCGGCGACGCGCGGTCGCCGCGTTCTTCCGACGCACGAGCCTCAGCCAAATCGCGCGGGCAGATACGGCGTGGGATCGATGAACGGCGTTTCGCCGACGATCTGCTCGGCAACGAGGCGCGCCGTGACTGGCCCTAGCGTGAGTCCGTGATGATTGTGACCGAACGCGAACCAGAGCCCCGCATGGCGCGGCGCAGGTCCGAGCAGCGGGCGCATGTCGGGCGTGCACGGGCGCAAGCCCATCCAGGGCATTTCGTCCAGCCGCGTGCCGAGGCCGAACACGGGACGCGCCTCGCGCTCGGCCGCGTCAAGCTGCGCATAGTTGGGCGGACGCTCGCGCGTGGCAAGCTCTACGCCCGTAGTCAGACGCAGGCCGCGACGCATCGGCGCGACCACATATCCGCCTTCGATATCCACCACCGGACGCACGAGCGGAGCGCGCGCCTCGCTTGCGTAGTGCATGTGATAGCCGCGCTTGACCATGAGCGGCACGCGGTAGCCGAGTGGCTGCGTCACGAGATCCGACCATGGGCCGAGCGCCACGACCGCAAGCTCGGCGCTCACCGGTCCTTCGTCGGTCTGCACTCGCCAGCCCTTGCCTTCGGGCATCAGCGTGCGCGCATCGCCCTGTGCAAATGCACCGCCTTCACGCAGGAACAGTTGCGCATAACCCTTCGTCAGTGCGCCGGGATCCGCCACGCTCGCGGGATCGATCCAGTGAATCGCGCCCGCATAGCCCGCGTTGAGTGAAGGCTCCAGCGCGCGCAGGCCCGGCGCGTCGAACATCTGCACATGCAGGCCGTGTGCGTCGGCCACAGCCTGTGCCGTGCGCATTTCGCGCGCGAAGCCGGCGGGCGAGCGCCACGCTTCGAGCCAGCCGATGGGCCGCACGATGTCGCGCAAGCCCGCACGCTCAATCAGCGCGTCGTGCTCGGCCACGCTGCGCTCGATGAGCGGCAGCATGTCGCGCGCAGCGTGCGCGAGGCGCGCCGGCGGCGACTCGCGCCAGAACGACGCGAGCCAGCGCGCGTAGGCGGGCAAGGAGCGCACGTCGTAGCGCAGCACGGTCGAGTCGTTGCGCACGAGCCGCAGCAGCGTGCGCCAGTCGCGCGGAAAGCCATAAGGCACCACCGACGACGACTCGATCAACCCCGCGTTGCCATGGCTCGTTTCCTCGCCGGGCCCGCGCCGGTCGACGAGCGTGACCTGCACGCCGCGCGCCTGCAGATGCAGCGCGACGCTCACGCCCACGATGCCCGCCCCGAGAACGATCGCGCTCTGACTCATGAATCTGCTCTGGAGTCCGAAGTCATCGACATCACTTCGCGACAATATCGCGGCCGAAATACTTCATCGACAGCTTCGTGAGCGTACCGTCCTGGCGCAGCGAATCGATCGCGGCGACCACCTTCGCCTTGAGCGCCGCATCGTCCTTGCGCATGCCGAAGCCCGTGCCTTCGCCGAGCGTAGCAGGGTCCTTGAGCGGCGCGCCCGCAAATTCGAAGCCCTTGCCCTGCGGTTTCGAGAGGAAGCCGTCCGTGGCGGTCTGCACTTCCTGCACCGCGCCGTCCAGGCGCCCGGCCGCGAGGTCCGCGAAAATCTGGTCCTGGTTCTCGTAGGTGACGACGTTCACGCCCTGCGTGCCCCAATGCTTGCGCACATAGTCTTCCTGCGTCGAGCCTTGCAGCACGCCAACCGACTTGCCCTTCAGGCTCGCGGGCGTGGGCTGCAGGCCCGAACCGCGCTTCGCGACCATCTGGATCGGCATCACGTAGATGGCGGGCGTGAAGGCGATCTGCTGACGCCGCTTCTCGGTGATGTTCATGGCCGAATTGATGACGTCGAACTTGCGCGCCTCGAGCGCGGCGATCAGGCCGTCGAAGCTGTTCTCCACCCACACGCACTTCATCTGCAGTTTCTGGCACACCGCGTTGCCGATATCAATGTCGAAGCCTTGCAGATCGCCCGCTGGCGTCTTGCTCTCGAACGGCGGATAGGCGGCTTCCACGCCGAAGCGCAGCGTTTTCGGGTCCTGCGCGTGCGCCGCGCCCGCCGTCATGCCCGCCAGGCACGCAAGGCTGGCCGCAGCCGCAAAGCGAATCATTTTCCTGTTCATCGTCGTCACCCAATTCGTAATAAGTGTCTGTTCAAGTGTGCTGCGCTTCGTGCGGCGCCCTTTCACGATGGCCGCGGCCGCAGGAGGAATATAGACGAAAAATAAAAATAAAGTCTAGAATGGACAAAAATGTCTACACTGCGACTCCGGAGCCCCTACATGAACGAGATGTCCCAAGCCTTTGCCGCGCCGCTCGTCGTCGACGCCGCCCAGGTGCGCGCCGCGCTGCCCAGCCTCGACGTGCGAGGCGAACTCGCGCGCCTGTTCGCCTCGCTCGGCCGCGGCGACGCCGTGCAGCCGCCGCAAACCCTGACGCTGTTCCCGAAGCAGGCCGGCGACTTCATCACCTATCTCGGCGTGCTCGCCGAAGCAGGCGTATTCGGCGCGAAGCTCTCGCCGTACATCGTGGGCGCCGAAGGCCAGCCGCCCGTCATCACCGCCTGGACCGCGCTCATGTCGATGAAAACCGGCCAGCCGCTCATGTGGTGCGACTCGGCGCTGCTCACCACCGAGCGCACGGCGGGCACTACGGCGCTCGCCGTCGAACAGCTCGCGCCGCGCGAGGCTAAGCGCCTGGCCGTGATCGGCTCGGGCGCGGTCGCGCTGGCGCATCTTCGTCACGTTGCGCCGCTTCGCGCGTGGGAGAGCATTCGCGTGTTTTCGCCGAAGCTCGCCGGCGACGCACAACGCCAGGCCGAACTGCGTGAGCTGGATGCGCGCACAAGCGTGGCGCAGACGCCCGAAGCCTGCGTGCACGACGCCGACGTGGTGATGCTGTGCACCTCGTCGGGCAAGCCCGTGCTCGCGCTGGACACGCTCACGAAACCCGCGCTCATCACCTCGATCAGCACGAACGTCGCACTCGCGCATGAAATCGATCCGGCCGCGCTGCCCTCGCTCGACGTGTACTGCGACTATCGCCACACCACGCCGCAAAGCGCGGGCGAAATGGTGCTGGCCGCGCGCGAGCACGGCTGGTCGCCCGATGCGATCGCGGGCGATCTCGCGGAACTCGTCAACGACACCTGCCCGCGA
Organism: Paraburkholderia sp. CNPSo 3272; assembly: GCF_024206495.1. GTDB lineage: Bacteria > Pseudomonadota > Gammaproteobacteria > Burkholderiales > Burkholderiaceae > Paraburkholderia. The sequence goes on from NZ_JAMBPQ010000008.1 coordinate 164,321, forward strand.
CCGGCGTACGCGCGCCACGCGTTCTTCCGCTCGATCGGCCTTGGCCTCGAAGACATCGCCGTCGCGAACGCGCTGTATACGCATCTGCAAAGCGCACGTTGATGCCCGCTGCTGCGCGGCGCCAACTGATCGCAGTATCATCGATGTCCTTTCTGCCGCAACCCGGTCCCAGTCCGATGCCGAAACGAGAAGACGAGAAAACCCGCGTGAAGAAGACCGCCAGCCCGAAGACCGCGCGCGACCTGCTGCTCGCGCGCTACGCGCACGTGGCGGACAGCATCACCACGCTGTTCTTTCCGTTCGCGGAGGTCGTGATTCACGACCTCTCGGACCAGACCGTGGCGTATCTCTCGAACAATCTCTCGAAGCGCGAGGTCGGCGACGACTCCGCGCTCGAAGACGTCGAGGAAACCACGCGCAACAAGCTGCTCGGGCCCTACGAGAAGGTGAACTGGGACGGCCGGCGCATGCGTTGCGTGAGCACGGCGCTGTTCGACGACGAAGGGCACGCGGCGGGTGTCATGTGCATCAACTTCAACATCGCCGCGTTCGACGACATGCAGGCCACGCTCAACCTCTTCTTGCGCGGCGCAGGCGTGATCGCGCAGCCCGAGGAGCTATTCAGGGATGACTGGCAGGAGCGCATCAACACGTTTCTGCACGGCTGGCTGCGCGAGCGGCAGATCGCGCTCAACTCGCTCACGCGCGAACACCGGCGCGAACTTGTCGAGGCGCTGCACGCCGAAGGCGCGTTCAAGGGCAAGAGTTCCGCCAACTATGTGGCGAAGGTGCTGGGCATGGGGCGCGCGACGGTCTACAAGCATCTGCGCGAAATGAAGGCGGACGCCGAATAGCGCGCAAGCCAGGCCTGACTAGAAGCGCCAGTACAACGGCGCGATGAACACGACAACCGCCATCGACCACAGCACGATCAGCGCACCGATCTTCCAGTAGTCGCCGAACGCGTAGGCGCCCGGCCCGTACGTGACGATGTTCACCGGCGTGCTCATTGGCGTGAGGTGGGCTGCGCCCGCGCCCAGCGCGACCGCGATCAGGAACGGCGTCGCGGACACCCCGAGTTCCCGCGCTGTGGCAACCGCAATCGGCACGGTCACGAGCGCGGAAGAGTTGTTGGAGATGACCTGGGTCAGCACCGCCGCGACGACGAAGAGCCCCGCCATCACGGCGCGTGGACCGCCCGAGCCGACGATCTGGATCACGTAGTCGCCAAGCAGATACGCGAGCCCGGTCTTCGACATCGCAGTGGCGAGCGGGATCAGCGCGCCGACTAGCACGCAGGTGTTCCAGTCGATGGAATACAGCTGGCTGAGCTTGATCACGCGTGTCAGCACCATCGCCGTCACGCAGATCAGCGTGGCCACGGCGGCCGGCACGACATTGGTCGCCAGCAGCACGACCAGCACGGCGAGGATGATGAGCGCCTCGCGAGCGCCGCGACTGAGCGCGACGGTCTGGCGCCGCACGGCCTGCGGCGCATCGACCATGAGGATCTGCGGGTCGGAGAAGTGCTTGTCCAGCGCCTCCCATGTGCCACGAAACAGCAGATGGTCGCCGGCAAGCAGATTCGTGGACGGTCCAGGTACGTCTTCGCCACCCCGCTGGACGGCGAGAACCATCAGGTCGCCTTCGTGCGTCGCCATGCCCGCAAACACGGTTTGACCGATCAACGCGGAGCGCTGCGGGATCACCACTTCCGCAAGGCCTGACGTACGGTTGAACAGCGCATTGGTCACTGCCTGCGATTCCGCGTACGGCTCGCGAATGGCGAGGTGCAGGTCGTTTGCCAGCCGGGCGACAACCTGCGCGTCGCCCCGCACCAGAAGGTGCTGCCCCTCGAGGGCGGCTTGCCCGCCCAGTTCCGCATCCTCTTCGTCCGTGAGCCCGAGGACGCTGAGGCCCGGGTATTGCGACAGATCGACGTCGCCCACCGTCTTGCCGATGAACGGCGAGCCGGCGCGCACGCGCAGGCGGCACACGTCGTCGGCCATGCGGTACTGCTCGACAAGCGTATGCGCATGCTGGCTGAAATCGGCAGGCAGCGACCCCGAACTGCGTTTGGGCAGCAAGAGCGGCCCCAGCACCAGAATGATGACGAGGCTGCCCGCGAAAAGCGGCAGGCCGACAATCGACCATTCGAAGAAGCGAATCGGCGCGCCGCCTGCCGCATCGGCCGCGCTCGCGGCGATGACATTCACAGGACTGCCTAGCAGTGTGAGCTTGGCGCCGGTCAGGCACGCAATCGACACCGGCATCATCAGTTGGGAAGGCTCGAGCCGCGTGCGCACGCAGACGATGACCGCGATCGGCAACATCGCGACAACGGCGCCGTTCATGCCGATCAGCGCCGTCGAGATGGCGGACAGGATCAGCAGCGAAGCGATGAGCCGCTTCTGGCTCTGGCCGGCATGACGAATGAGCCACTGGCCCGCCCATGTGCCCACGCCGGTCGTCTCGAGGCCGATCCCGACGCCGAGCAGCGCGGCGATGAAGACGATGAGCGGATCGCCGAATCCGCCCAACGCCTCGTGCATCGTCAGCACGCCGGTGAGGTAGAGGGCGAGCAGCGACATGACGGCGACCACCGCCGCCGGCAGCTTGTTCCAGATGAACAGCACCATCGTTACGACGAGGATGAGCGAGGTAACGATCATCGGATTCATGTGTTCGACCTTCGTGCGACTTCACCAGTGCGCTAGTCCGCCGTCAGCAGCCGCGAAAGCTAGTAGCCCAGCGCCGCGCCATCCCCGCGCGGATCGGCGCCGCCTTCATAGAAGCCCTGTTCGTGATCGATCCGGATCGCGTGGGCATGTCCCATGTTGTCGTTCCAGTGCGTGACCATCTGCACCGGCTGACCCCGGCGTTTCAGTTCGCGCACGACTTCGTCGGAAATGCGTCCTTCGAGCGACATGTTGCGCGTTTTGGTGCCCCAGGTACGGCCCATCAGCCAGCGCGGCGCCTCGATGGCCTGCTGCACGTCGTAGCCGAAGTCCACGATCCTCGTGACGAGCGCCGCCTGCGTCTGCGGCTGCCCTTCGCCGCCCATCGAACCGAATGCGAGGCAAGGCTTGCCGTCGCGCGACATCAGCGCCGGGATCAACGTATGGAACGTTCGCTTGCCCGGCTGCAGGCTGTTCGGATGATGCTCGTCCAGCGAGAAGAACGCGCCGCGATTCTGCATGATGATGCCGGTGTCGCCACCCATCACCGCGCTGCCGAAGTCGTGATAAATCGACTGGATCAGCGAGACGACCATCCCGTCCTTGTCCGAGGCGCAGAAGTAGCAGGTGTCGCCGTCCGGCGCGCGGCGCTCGTGCGGATGCTGATAGGCAATGCCCGCGGGCACCGTTGCGATGTCGAGCGCACGTTCGGGGTCCAGCAGTTTGCGGCGCTCGTCGCAGTACGCCTTGGAGATGAGCTCGTCCACCGGTATCGCGACGAAGCTCGGGTCGGTAAGCCACTCTTCGCGGTCGGCAAACGCGATCTTCACCGCTTCGGCGAGGTAGTGATAGTAGTCTGCCGTGCCGTCGCCCCACGCGGTGACGTCGTAGCCCTCGATCAGGTTCAGGATTTGCAGCGGCGTGAAGCCTTGCGTGTTCGGCGGCAGTTCGTACACCGTGTTGCCCCGGTACGTCGTGCTGATCGGCGTCACCCATTGCGCGTGGTACGCGGCGAAGTCGTCTGCCTGCAGCGGTGAGCCCGCCTGACCGATCGCGCCGCAAATGCGCGCAGCGAGATCGCCTTCGTAAAATCCCGCCCGCGCGCCGTGATCGGCGAGATGCTGCAGCGAGCGTGCAAGCGCACCCTGCACGAGCCGTTCGCCGTCGGCCGGCACGCGGCCGCCCGGCATGAAGATCGCCGCGGTTTCGGGATATTTCGTGAGGATCGGCACGTCCTGCGCCGTCCAGTCCGCGAGCGAGCGGCTCACCGGCACGCCGTCGCGAGCGTAGCCGATCGCCGGCCCGAACAGGTCCGCCCATGTCAACCGCCCAAAGCGCTCGTGGGCAAGACGCCAGCCGTCAATCGCGCCCGGCACGGTGAGCACGGCCTGTGGCCCGCGCGCCGCGATTTCGTCGGCGCCGGCGCTGCCCCGATAGCGGGCCAGCGTGGCTTGCTGCGCAGCGGGTCCGCTCGCATTGATGGCGTAGACCTGCTCGCTCTTGCCGTCGGCGATCAGCCAGAATCCGTCGCCGCCCAATCCCGCCATGTGCGGGTAGGCGACGCACAGCACGGCGTTCGCGGCAATCGCGGCATCGACTGCCGTTCCGCCGCGTTGAAGCATGGCGACGCCCGCCTGGCTCGCGAGATAGTGAGGAGTCGACACCATCCCTTGCGGTGCGCGGGTGGGCGGCCGACCGGTGCGAGGGCCGTTTGGATGACTCATGATGAATGCGCTCCCGTGATGTTGATCCGGCAAAGCGACACGCTCCAACGCGCGAAAGCGACGAGTCGATCAGGAGGCCCGATCGTCGAACTCGACGCCCGCGTCCCTGACCTTGTCTTTGGAGTGATCCATGAACCGCGTGATGATCGGCAGCGCTCCGCCGGCAATCACGCATAGCAGGCCGAGGCTCAGCAGCAGCGTGTTACCGGTGGTCGCGCCCCTGCTGGTGAGCGGAAAGGCCAGGAACATCAGGATCAGCGCCACCGTTTCTGCAACGAGCTTGTCCATGCCGATGACCTCACGCGAGCATGACGAGAACAATCGTGCCTATCCCGGTGAGAATGGCCACGATGATCGTCCACGGGATGGCGAGTTTCATGACCGCGCCTTCCTGCCCCTTGATACCGGTGATGCTGGTTCCCAGCACGATATTCGCGGGGCCGATCGCATTCCCGTAGGCGCTGCCGGCGGCCTGCGCCGCCACGATCGCCTCCACGGGCAGCGAATGCAAATGCGCCACGTCGCTCTGCAAGCCGCCGAACAGGACATTCGATGCGGTGCTGCTCGACGTCATGAACGCGCCAAGCGCGCCAATCACACTGGCAATGCCCGCGTAGACGAGCGGGGGCGACGCGTCGGCAATACCGTGCGCGAGCACCATGGTCTGTCCGCTGTGATCGAGAACCCGGCTCGTCACGAGGAACGCAATGACCGGCAGCGACGCGGGCACGCCATCCACGATGAGCGAGCGCCCGAGGTTCTCCTTGCCATGACGCGACTGCCAGGCCCCGTAGTAGCCATTCGCGCGATATACGATCCACACGATGATGGCCGATATCAGCAGCATCGTTCCAGGATGGGTGAACGGTGCGAACGGCGCATAACGCGTGACCGCCGCATTCATCACGCCGAACCCTGTGGTCACCTCGGGAAACGGCAGGCCGATACGGAATTGCCGCAAGGCGCTATTCAGCGGATCGATCAGCAAAATACCCAGCGTGACGACCGTGAGCACGACATACGGCAGAAAAGCCATGCCGATGCTCATCACCGGCTCGCTCGCCTCCGACTCGGTACGGACCGCCGTTTCGTCCATTGCCGGCCGCTCCGGCACATCGGCTTGCGGAACCGGGTCGCTGAAACGGCGCCAGCGAGAGAGCGGGTACAGCGCGATCATCGCAATGGCTGCTGCGAGAAAGGTGGAGAGTTCCGGACTCAGGAACGCAAATATCAGCTGGCCGAAGCCGAGGATGGTGCCCAGAATCAGGACGAGCGGCCATGCGTGACGCACTGCGGGCCAGCGTCCGTACAGCCAGACGATCAGCAGGCCGCCAAAGTAGGTGGGAATCAGCAGGAGTAGCGAGGATTCGAACGCGGCTCGCGTCACGTCCTGCACATCCGCCACCTGCAAGGTCGCCAGCCAGCCGACGCCAAGCGTGCCGAAGAACCGCGCCCATGCGTGAGCAATGATCGAAATGGCGGCGGCATAAACCGGCCTGACGCCAATGGCGAGCAATAGCGGCGCAACCACGGCAATCGGCGCGCCGAAGCCCGCGATGCCCTGCAGAAACGATGAAAATACCCAACCGAGCCCGAGAATGACGAACAACTCATTCCGGCTAAAGCGGGAAATTCCATGCCGGAGGGCGTCGTATCCGCCAGCCTGTTTGGTGATCTGATAGAGCAGCAATGCCGGCCACATGACATACAGGATGAATATGGCGTCCCATACGCCCTTCGCACTTGCGACAGTCAATGTCCCAAGTGGAGTGCGGAAGGCGAAAAAGGCAATCAAACCCGCCACGAACATTGCACCCGGGCCAGCCTCAGGCGCGCGCCAGCGAAGCGGCACGAGAAAGACAAGCAGCGCAACGATGGAAAGTGTTGCCAGAATCCAGTGAAGCAGATCGACCGGAATTGATGTGTCAGCCATCTCCTTCCCTCATACCGAGAAAGTCTCCGCTAATGTTGGGAGATTCGGCTCGGAAATCGATTGACCTGATGATAGTCGCTTTTGTTTAAGCCGCAAGCGAAAAATCCAGTAACTTATTTCGTTGTGCAACATTTTTTCCGATTTGAGTGGCTTATTCTTCTTTAAAAATTATTTTGTTATTTAACGTCGATTCTCGATCGATCACCGACATTCGAAAAAGAGCGAAAAGACCATCTCGTGAACGAATCGCGGGTTTCCCTCTATTTCTGTCAACAATGATTGCGCCCGCAATGAAACATCGGCATCTCTGCAGGGAGACATCCCACAGGTTGGGATGCCGGGCGCGCGCCACTAGATCAGGTTTGCTAACGCGCACTCGACCGTTGCGCGCTATATCAACCGTGTACGCGAATTGGGGATCAAATGTAACCGTTTGGATTTTTCCCGCTGCAGCGAATTAGCCGAAGCGCAGCGCTCCGAAAAGCACAGCTTTCGGACATGCCTGCATCGAAATGCGGCCGGTCATTCTACGCGCTGCTTCGCCTCGACATGCTTCCTGCCCGGTCTGGGCACATCGCCGATTCATGACGCATGCCCGCATGCCTGCCGGCACTGACGCAGGATTGACCGCTTAGCCTGCCGGCTACCGTCCGCGCCTTTCGGATGAGAGCCTGCGCTGTTGCGCGACCTCGCGTCTGAGCAGTTCGCGATGCAGCGTCATGGTCTGCATGATGTCGAGCATGACGCAAAGCAGTTCTTCTCCCGCCACGCTGGGGGTGCCGCAATCCCGCTGTCGCTGGACGCGCACCGTGAGCGCCGCCAGCCTCCGTCGAGCTTCCACAAGGTGAAGGTCTGCGGTCAGAAGCTCGAGTTCCTCGGCCGATGGGTCGTTCATGATGCCCCTCCGGATTCGCCGCAATCGGCCGCAACGAATGGCAAGGCTGGCACCGCGACCAGCCCAGTATAGGCTTCGCGCAAATTTGCCGCTGACGCCGGCAGGGGCTTGCCAGCACCTGACGCAGCCGCGTTGAAGATCGACGTTGCCGACCCACGATCCGCAACGCAATGACCTGCGCTCGAAGCGCACACGGTTCCGGAGCGCGCGAGGACGCCAGTCGAAACTATCGCTGTACAAATGAAGGCGGGGGCGTAGTATGAAAACATCCGTCGACTGCGACCGATCCCGCCGCTCCTCCTGCTACCACGTCTCAGGGATCGCGCCGCTCCCCTCCATCGCAGACCACGAATGCTGCCGGCCGAAGTCTCGGGCGGCTTGCGGACCCCTCGCTGGGATTCAGGGAGAGAACTATGCGTACCGATCCAGACCGTTTTCGCATCGACCCAACGCCACGCCGGGCGGACGGGGAATTCATGGCGCACGCGCGCATCAGCACCAGCCGTATCGATGGGAGCGAGTGCGAAGTCCATTCCAGCGGCGATCTCGCCGGATTCGACGCGCGCGAGGATGCGATCGCCTATGCGGAGAACTGGGCAAGGCAATGGCTTGATGCCCGCTTTGGCTAGGCTTCCATCGGCGGCTCCGAGCAATTGCCGCTCCGCGGTTTGCTCGAGAGGGGGTCACGCCAGCTAAAGGAAATTCCGGCCGTGTCGTTATACCGGGGGCGAATCCAAATGTTCCTGAATGGTGGTGGTCGCTGGCATGCCGTACACGGGAAGAAGCCGATTTCTCGAGAAACGACGCAGTTTTCGGGACGCCTCAGAACTGCGTCTATTCCTCGAGAGTGCGGCGCAGAACTCGCGCCATCTCGCTGTGGCGGTCCAGTTCTTCGGGCTCGTGTCGTGGCTCATGTCCCGGGCATTCGCGAATCCTCGTGCGCACTTCGATGTGACAGGCACGCTGGTAGCCGCCAGCGGCATCCTCCTGGCGATGGGTATGACATACGCCTCACGGGGACTGCGAACGGATGCGCTGGGCCGGTTTGCATGCGCGGCGTTCGTGGCCCTGGCGTTTCACTCCAATTTGCCCGGCACCGGCAGTCCCGCGTTCTGGGTGCTTCCCATCGGCGTGGCGATCAACGTGGGCATGGCCCCGGTGATCTCGGGGTATTTCAACTATCTCGCAAGCGCACTGACTGTCTGGGTGATCATCTCCCACGGCGAGGTGGGCGCGCTGATGTCCTCACCGGATCGCAACTGGATATTGCTTTTTGCACTCGCCGCCCTTGCGCTCGGCCTCCTGCTCAATCTTCTCTTCAGACAGGAGCGGAAAAAGACATTTCTGGTGCAGCGCGAACTGGCACGACTCGCATTCAGGGACACGCTCACCGGGATTGCAAATCGCCGTAGCTTCATGCTGGAGGTCAATGAATGTCAGGACCGCCGGTCCAGTGAGGAATTCTGGCTATTGCTCATCGATGTCGACGATTTCAAGCAGATCAACGACACCGCGGGGCACGACGCCGGCGACGATGTCCTGGCCGCCGTGGCGCGAGCCATCGAAGAAAGCGCCAGCCCGAACTTTTGCGGCCGCCTTGGCGGCGAGGAATTCGGCGTGATCTTTTCGGGCAACCAGCAAAGCGCAGACACCCTCGCACGTGAGATCTGCGGCACCGTGGCGGCGGCGCGAATATCCGGACACAGGGTCACGGTCAGTATCGGGGTCTCGAGCATCTCGGAGCTGATCGGTGTACCCGAAACGTTTCGACTCGCCGACCGCGCACTCTACGAAGCGAAACGGCGAGGCAAAAACCGATGCGTGGTCGCCGAACCGGAGTCGTGGTGACGCGCGTCGACAGACGACCTTCGATGTCGATCAGCTCTGACCTATCCAATGAGATGCGCCGGCGCCTTTAGCGGGACGGGCGCGAGAAACGCAACTGATACTCGCGCGGCGAGAGACCCGTTTTGCGCTTGAACAGCACGCGAAACGAACCAGGATCTGCGTAACCGACGCGGTCGCTGAGGTTTTCGAGTGCGATAGGCCGGGATTCCAGCAACTGTTTCGCCACTTCGATGCGAAGATTCTGCAGATATTCGAGTGGCGCGAGGCCCGTGGCCTGCTTGAAGCGGCGGTTCAGCGTCCGTTCGCTCACGGCGAGCCACGTGGCAAGCTCACTTAACCGGAACCCTTCAGTAATCGTCGCCTCCATGCGCTGCTGCGCCCGGGCGATGAGGGGATCTGTGTGCCCGTGCTCGTCGACCAGCGTCGCATAGGATGCCTGATCGATACGATTGACATCGATCAGCAAGGATCTTGCCGTCACGGCGGCGAGCTTTTCGTCGGCAAGCATTTCCACGAGCCGTATCGCGAGATTGAGATATGACGTGACCGCGCCGCTGGAAATTATGCGGTCCTGCCCGGTCAGGACCTCGCGCGCCCGCAGTTCGACGGCCGGATAACGTCGCGCGAAATCAGCCGCCTTCGCCCAGTGCGTGGTGGCGACCCGTCCGTCCAGCAGCCCCGCTTCGGCAAGCAGATAGTTGCCTGTGCAGTAGGCCGCCAGCACGGCGCCGGCCTTGTGCTGGCAGCGCAGCGCCCTCGAGAGTTTTTCGATCTGCTCGCGGCGGCCGATGAAGGCGTCCATGTCGGAGAAAAACGGCGCCGTGAGCAGGATGGCGTGCGCGCCTTTGCGTCCGTCGATCTTGCCGTCTACCGCGATGCTCTGGCCCGACGCCGCCCTCACCGGTTGCCCGTCGAGGGATTCGACACGCCACGCGAAACGCCGCGCATCATGGCCCAAGCGCGCCCCAAGCTGATTGGCGGCGTTGAAAACGTCGATGGGGCCGGCTACGCCGGAGGCCAGAATCCCGTCGTAAACCCAGATGCGGATTGTGATCATTGGCGTGTCCGATATGCCTTCAATAATGGCGATCTTGCCACTTCCTCGCTAACCCGTAAAGCCGCATGATTGCCCCATCCCAACACTTGATTGAAGGAGTAGCGCCATGCCCATGATCGACGCTTTGTGGCCCGAAGATGCCCTGACACCCGAAGCAGAAGCCGGCCTCATCAAGGAACTCACCAACATCCTGATCCACGCGGAAGGCTACGATCCCGGCAACCGGATTGCCCAGAGCGTAACCGTGCTCCATCTGCATCGGCCGGCCGCGGTCTATGTCGGCGGAGAACGCTCGGCGCTGCCGCGCTACCGCATCGTTCCTTCGGCGCCGGAAGGTCAGTACACCGATACATCCCGCAAGGCGCTCGTCAGAGCCGTGACCGAAGCCGTGGCGCGCGCCGAGAACCGTCCGCTCGAAGACGTGGCGCCGCGCGTGTGGGTCTTCCCGACCGAGATTGCGGACGGCACGTGGGGTAGCCGCGGCAGCATCTGGACATTGCCCGACATTCACGCGCTGCTGGAAGGCGAGGCCGAGCGCGGCGTGGGCGCGATGCGTCTCGCGCGCCGACGCCGCGAAAAAGCGCGCACCACGCTCGCAGCAGCGCTCGACGCGGCATCGATGCGGCACGCTGACGAGTGACGGCGAAAGGCTCTTCGCAAGCGAAGAGCCTCTCAATTGCGACGGCCCTTAGGGCCGCGCACACGACAAACATCGTTAATGCGCGTAGATCGGACCCAGTCCGGGAGTGTCCTGCCGGGACGACACCGTAGCCGCGCCGGGGCCTGCCGCCGACGAGGCGTCCACCACTCCGCCAAATCCCGAAGCCACCGCGCCGTTCTGCGCGCTCACGCGTGCCTCGGCCGCCTGAATTTCCTGGGGATAGTTCGCATAGTCGGCAGTGGGGTTGTAGCCCGCCTTCTCGAGCTGGACGAGTTCCGCGCGAACTTGCGCACGCGTGAGCGGCTCGCTGGATTGAGCGAAGGAAACAACCGGAACGACGACGAGAGCGGCAACGACCAGCGACTTGATGAGTTTCATGAGATCCACCTGCAAGCAAAGAATTGGGTCAGACCACGGTTGCGTGGCACGTGCATCCAGTCGCCTCGAACTCTGCTTTGCGACACCGCCGACTGGCATGGACGTATTTGAAACCCACAACGTATCCCGCTCGTTTCCGTGAACCCCGGTTTTTGCAATCCTCCTTGTCCCATGGCGCGATGGATACACGACGATACAAAGTCCGCAAAAATCGCTGCGCGCCGTTCCTGTCGACCCCGCAGCGGTTTTGTATCGCGATGTATCTGGCCGCCGCGTGGAAACATGCACATACACAAAGCCGGGCCGCCCGACACGTGCGGGATACATCGGCACGCTTCAATACGTCAACCGGGCAAACCGCCCCGCACGAACCCTGGAGTCGCGAAGCATGTCCTGCATCGAAACCGTTCCGCACAGCACTGAAGCATCGGCCAGCGTGAGCGCGCAGATCGTCCGCCACTGCCTGCTGACCCGCACCCGGCAGATCGCACGCGTGCTCACCGCTCTTTACGACGAGGCGCTGCGCCCGCTCGGCATCAGTTCATCCCAGCTTTCGTTGCTGGTGCTCGTCGCGGAGTACGGCCCCTTGAGCCGCGCAGCGCTCGGGCGCAAGAACCATCACGACCGCACGACGCTCACGCGCAACCTGCAGCCGCTCATCGCACACGGTTGGGTCGCCGATGGCGAGCCTGGTAGCGACGGCCGCAGCCGTGCGCTCTCGGTCACGCAAGCGGGCCGCGCGCTGCTTCACACCGCCGGGCCGGCGTGGTCCACCGCGCAACAGCGCGCGGCCAGCGTGCTCGGCCTGGAAGGCGCGAGCGCGCTCATGAACATCGCGGCGGATCTGCCGTCTGCCACCGTCTAATCTCTTTTCATCGTCAATGTTGCATATGCAACACCACCAGGAGCCTGCAATGAAAGTCGTCAAAGCCGCCGCCGTCCAGATCAGCCCCGTGCTCTACAGCCGCGAGGCCACGGTTGCCAAGGTCGTGCAGAAGATTCTCGAACTCGGCCGCAAGGGCGTGCAGTTCGCCACATTCCCGGAAACCGTCGTGCCGTATTACCCGTATTTTTCCGCGGTGCAAACGCCCATGCAGTTGCTCGCGGGCACCGAGCATCTGCGCCTGCTCGAACAGTCCGTGACGGTGCCCTCGGCCGCCACGGATGCGATCGGCGAGGCCGCACGCCAGGCGGCCATGGTGGTCTCCATTGGCGTGAACGAGCGCGACGGCGGCACCATCTACAACACGCAACTGCTCTTCGACGCCGACGGCACGCTGATCCAGCGCCGCCGCAAGATCACCCCCACGCATTTCGAGCGCATGATCTGGGGCCAGGGCGACGGCTCGGGCCTGCGCGCCGTGGACAGCAAGGTGGGTCGCATTGGCCAGCTCGCCTGCTTCGAGCACAACAACCCGCTCGCGCGCTATGCAATGATTGCGGACGGCGAACAGATCCATTCGGCCATGTATCCGGGCTCGGCGTTCGGCGAAGGCTTCGCGCAACGCATGGAGATCAATATCCGCCAGCACGCGCTCGAATCCGGCGCCTTCGTCGTGAACGCGACCGCGTGGCTCGACGCCGACCAGCAGGCGCAGATCATGAAGGACACGGGCTGCGCGATCGGGCCGATCTCGGGCGGCTGCTTCACCACGATCGTCGCGCCGGACGGCTCGCTGATCGGCGAACCGCTGCGTGAGGGCGAAGGCGAAGTCATCGCCGACCTCGACTTCTCGCTGATCGACCGTCGCAAGATGCTGATGGACGCAGCCGGCCACTACAACCGGCCTGAACTGCTCAGCCTGCAGATCGACCGCACGCCGACTGCGAACGTTCACGAACGTTTGCAGCACGCCGCTGCGGCGAACGCAAACGAAGGCGAGGAGCCACGTACGATCGTTGCCTGAGCGCGGACTGCATCCGCTCCGGCTGCTGCCACTCCTTAAATGTGTATATACACTCTTTAGTATGACGAAACAGGTAAGCGAAATGACCACTCAAACCCAGCATGACCGTCCGATTCTCGTCGCGGGCGCGGCAGGCGCGATCGGCGCCGTCGGCCGCAGCATCACCGAAAACCTGCTTGCGAAGGGCCATCGCGTGCGCGCGCTGGTGCGCCGCGAGGATGCACGCGCCGACGAACTGCGCCGTCTCGGCGCACAGGTCGTGCTCGGCGATCTGACCGATCTCGATTCGATGCACCGGGCCATGGAAGGCGTCTCGCGCCTCTACTTCGGCATGTCAGTGTCGCCCGCTTACCTCGAAGCGACGATCAACACCGCGGCCGTTGCACGCCACCACGGCGTCGAAGCGTTCGTGAACATGTCGCAGATGACCGTCTCGCAGATGAGCATCACCGAAACCACCGACAGCGTGCAGCAGAAGCAGCACTGGCTCGCCGAGCAGGCGCTCGCCTGGTCGGGCCTGCCCGTCGTCACAGTGCGGCCCACGGTGTTTCTGGAGAGCTTCTTCCTGCTTCTTGCAGCAGAAGGCGTGCGCAAGCACGACGAACTCGTGCTGCCGCTCGGCAAAGGACGGACCTCGCCGATTTCGTCGCTCGACGTGGCGCGTGCCGTTGCGGAGATCCTCGACAATCCGGCGCCGCATATCGGCCAGGTTTATCACCTCACGGGTCTCGAATCCGGCGATATGGAGCACTATGCGCGCCTCTTCTCCGAGGTGCTGGGCCGCACGATTCGCTACCGCGAGGTGCCCGTCGAGGCATGGGCTGCGAAGCTGGGCGATCTCGGGCTTTCCGCGCACGTCGTCAAGCATCTCGCGGTCATGGCCGAACTGCACGCGCAAGGCCGCTACGACCGCATGACCGACGACCTGCGCAGGCTCACGGGTCAGGCGCCGATCGGCATGCGCGAATTCGTGACGCGCCATGCCGCGGCGTTTGCGAGCGGCGCGGCATCGGCTTGATGCGACGCACATTTGCGTGCCGGGACATCCGGCTCGAATCCCGTTGGCGAGCGATGCGCAACTGCAGCGCCCACGCGCGCCAGCATGACTACGCCTGGTATTGCGAAGCATCCACGTGAGCTCTGCCTTCAATACCAGAAAAACGGAGTACCTATGTCTGACGATTTTCTCATCCCGTCGCCGTCGCGCCGCCGCTTCATGGGCGCGACCGCGGCCGCCGTGGCGGCAGCCTCGCTGAGCCAGCTGGCGTTCTCGCAAACCCTGCAAGACATCGCGCAAGTCGAGACCGCGCCGAACGGCGACAAGACCGCGATTCGCCCGCTGCGCGTGCATGTGCCCGAAGCGCAGCTCGTCGATCTGCGACGCCGCATCAAGGCCACGCGCTGGCCCGACAAGGAGACCGTGAACGACGATTCGCAGGGTGTGCCGCTCGCCATGATGCAGGAGGTCGCACGCCACTGGTCGACCGACTATGACTGGCGCCGCTGCGAAGCGAAACTGAACTCGCTGCCGAACTACATGACCGAGATCGACGGACTCGATATCCACTTCATTCATGTGCGCTCGAAGCATGAGAACGCCATGCCGCTCATCGTCACGCACGGCTGGCCGGGCTCGATCATCGAACAGTTCAAGATCATCGACCCGCTGACCAATCCCACTGCTTACGGCGCGAGCGCTTCCGACGCGTTTCACCTGGTGATTCCATCGCTGCCGGGCTATGGCTTCTCGGCCAGGCCGACCGGGGTGGGCTGGGGTCCCGAGCGGACTGCACGTGCGTGGGTCGTGCTGATGAAGCGCCTTGGCTACGAGAAGTTCGCGGCGCAAGGCGGCGACCTTGGCGGCATCGTCGCCAACGTGATGGCCAAGCAGGCGCCCCCGGAACTGCTCGGCATTCATGTGAATTTTCCGGCGACGGTTCCGCCCGAAATCGTCAAGGCGCTGCAAGCCGGCTCGCCGCCGCCAGACAATCTCGGCGACGACGAAAAGCACGCCTACGAGCAGCTCGCGAGCGCAGCCAAATCGCGACGCGCCTACGCACTCGAACAGGGCACGCGCCCGCAAACGCTCTATGGGCTCTCGGATTCGCCGATCGCGCTGGCCAGCTGGCTCCTCGATCACGGCGACGGCTATATCCAGCCGGCTGCGGCGCTCACCTCGGCCGTGTACGGGCGCGACGTCAACGGAGAATCGGCGGGCGCGATGACGCGCGACGACGTACTCGACGACATCACGCTCTATTGGCTTACGAACACGGGAATCTCTGCCGCGCGCTTCTATTGGGAGTCGCATTTCAACTTTACCGCGGCCGCCGACGTATCGGTGCCGGCGGCAGTAAGCGTGTTCCCACGCGAGAATTATCAGGCGCCGCGCAGTTGGACCGAGCGCGCCTATCACGATCTCATCTACTACAACCGGCCCGACAAGGGCGGCCACTTTGCGGCGTGGGAACAGCCGCAACTGTTTGCGCAAGAGGTGCGAGCGGGCTTGCGGCCGCTGCGCCAGCAATAACGCGCGAGCCGTTTTGTACGGCGCTGGGGCGCGACTCCCGGCGCCTGCCTGAAACCCAAGGAACGTCCGACATGAAATTCAACGACACTGCGCCTGTATTGGCGCCCGAAAACGCGCCGCCGCTCTGGCTGGCGAGACTGGCAGAAAATGCAACGCTGGAAGCGACCGTCCTGAAGCGTCCGATAGACGGCCGCGCAGATATCCTCGCCGTTATCAGGCATGCCGTTTCTCTCTATGAATTCCAGCATCACAGTTACAAGGGAAAAATCGGCGATAGCCTCTACATGGAGTCCTACCGATCGCAGATCCAGGGAGAACCGATCGAAACCGTGGTCGTCGCGCATCTGAACCAGAATGGCGAAACGGATGCGGTCGTCATCAACCATCGGCCGCTCAAGGCAGCGCTGTTATTTTCGGCGCTGATGTGGGAGCGGGTAGACGAACGATTCCGCGACCACTATCTGAGCGGACCGGAAGCAGCGGCCATGAAGACGATGTAGGTCACGGGGCCGCCGGAGGTGCTCGCGCTGATCGAGCGCACGCGCGCCAGTGCGTGGTAACCTCCCGACAGCCGGTCCGCCCCGCCATCCCCTGCCCGCCGCAACCCGCTTGCCCGGCGCGGCATCCTGCACGACCGGCAACGCATCAGGAACAGCATATGAACTCAGGCAAATCAACCAGGAGCGCCCCGCCAGGCAAGCGCGAACTCGAAGCGATGTCGGCGTTCCGGTACGACCTGCGCAAGTTTCTGCGGGCTTCCGAAGAGATCGCCAACGCCGCGGGCATCACGACGCTCCAGTACCAGTTGTTGCTGCACGTATGCGGCTTTCCCGACCGCCGCTGGGCGACCGTCGGCGAACTCGCGGAGCGGTTGCAGGCGGCGCCGAACGGCACCGCGGCGCTCGTCTCGCGCTGCGAGTCGGCCGGACTCGTGACGCGCAAACCCGATCCCGCCGACCGTCGCCAGGTGCAGGTCCATCTCACGCCCAAAGGCGAAATGTTCCTGCTCGAACTCGCGGCCGAGCACAAGGCGGTCTATGGCGCGTTCGGCTGGGTGTTCGACGAGGCCGCCAGCTAGCCCATCCCGGAGCCGGTCTGCTGGACTGGCGCGGTGGAAAGGGCTATTTATGTCACAATGTGCCTTAAATGCCATTCTCTGCGGCCACCCATGCGATTTTTGAACATCATTGATCGGCGCACGATTGTGCGAAGCCATCGGCGCTGGCGCTATTTCGGCGTGTTCTGGGTCGGCGCCATCGCGACGGGCCTCGTCGCGGTCATGTACGCGCGGCTCGTCGACTTCGGCTTCGACGTCTTTGTGCAGATGACCGCGCATAACTGGTGGCTGCCGCTTGTCATCACGCCGGCGATCGCCGCGTTCAGCGTCTGGGCCACGCGCCGCTGGTTTCCGGGTTCCGAGGGCAGCGGCATCCCGCAGGTCATCGCAACGCTGCACGACGTGCGCGAGTTCGGCCCGCGCCTGCTCACGCTGCGCATCCTGATCGGCAAGATCGCCCTGTCGTTCCTCGCGATCCTCGGCGGATTCACGATTGGCCGCGAAGGGCCGACCATCCACGTGGGCGCCGCGCTGATGTACAGCCTGCGGCGCTTCTACCCGGCGCGGCTGCGCAGCATGTACGGCGTCGGCCTCGAATACAAGCTCGCGCTCGCGGGCGCCGCCGCGGGCCTTTCCGCCGCGTTCAATGCGCCGCTCGCGGGCGTGGTCTTCGCCATCGAGGAGCTCACGCGCAGCTTCGAGGCGAAAACCAGCGGCGTGATCATCACAGCCATCATCTTTGCGGGCGTCGTCTCACTCGCGCTGCAAGGCAATTATGTGTATTTCGGCACCATCGCCATCGGCGGCCATTTTCCCGATCTGCTCGCGGTCGCAGTCATTCTCGTCGGCGTGATCACCGGCCTCGCGGGCGGCGTGTTCTGCTGGCTGCTGCTCAACACCGAACGATGGATGCCCGCCCGCTTGTTCGCTCTTCGAAAAGAGCGGCCCGTCGCGTTCGGCGCGCTGTGCGGTTTGTTCATCGCCGTGATTGGCGTGGCGAGCGGCGGCCACCTGTTCGGCAGTGGCTATGCGGAGGCGCGCGGCATGCTCGAGGGCCATTCGCAGCTCGGCGTCGCCTATCCCGTGCTGAAAATGGCCTCGATGGTGGGCTCATATCTGCCGGGTACGCCGGGCGGCCTCTTTGCGCCTTCGCTGGCGATCGGCGCCGGCATCGGCAATGCACTGCACATGGTGTTCGGGCAGATGCAGTTGCCCATGCTGATCGCGCTCGGCATGGTCGGCTATCTAGCCGCCGTCACACAGAGCCCTATCACGGCATTCGTCATCGTCATCGAAATGATCGACGGCCACGCGCTCGTGATTTCCTTGATGGCCACCGCGCTCGTGTCGAGCCAGGTCTCGAAGCTGTTTGCGCCGCCACTGTACGAAGCCTTGGCGCATCGCTATCTGAAGCATTGACGCGCGTTGAGATGTCTGTTCGTCAGAACGGACGTCGACAAAGCCCTCCCACCCATCGTTGCTCGCGCCATCCGCCCTCGCCTCCCCGGCAACCGAAAGCGCACTTCACATCGTGAAATGCAGCTTGAACTCTCGACGCCGGCGCCATTCCGCTTTATGAAAACATGTTCTACAGCGCAAAAATTGTTCGCTAGCTCGTTGATAAATAACGAGTAAATAACTCATATGTCTTATATAAGACTTTGCTGCGACGCATCAGGAACCCCCTACAATTGAGTCATGCAGTTCGCTTCGACCTACGCAGCGGCACGCTGAAGCATTCATTCAATCGCGCTTTGCTCTTCGGAGACTCAGGAGATACACATGGCTCAATATCAAGACGACATCAAGGCAGTGGCTGGTTTGAAGGAGAAACAGGGCAGTGCCTGGAATGCCATCAATCCCGAATCTGCCGCGCGCATGCGGGCCCAGAACAAGTTCAAGACGGGCCTCGACATCGCGAAGTACACGGCGAAGATCATGCGCGCCGACATGGCCGCTTACGATGCCGATCCGTCGAAGTACACGCAGTCGCTGGGCTGCTGGCACGGCTTCATTGGCCAGCAGAAGATGATCTCCATTAAGAAGCATTTCAACAGCACCGAGCGCCGCTACCTTTACCTGTCGGGCTGGATGGTGGCCGCGCTGCGCTCAGAATTCGGCCCGCTGCCGGACCAGTCGATGCACGAGAAGACCTCCGTCAGCGCGCTGATCCGCGAGCTGTACACCTTCCTGCGCCAGGCCGACGCCCGTGAACTGGGCGGCCTGTTCCGCCAGCTGGACGCCGCGGAAGGTGCTGCCAAGGCCGCCATCCAGGAGAAGATCGACAACCACGTCACTCACGTCGTGCCGATCATCGCCGACATCGACGCGGGTTTCGGCAACGCGGAAGCCACCTACCTGCTGGCCAAGCAGTTCATCGAAGCCGGCGCATGCTGCATCCAGATCGAAAACCAGGTGTCCGACGAGAAGCAGTGCGGCCACCAGGACGGCAAGGTCACCGTGCCGCACGAGGACTTCCTGGCCAAGGTCCGCGCCATCCGCTACGCCTTCCTGGAACTGGGCGTAGACGACGGCGTCATCGTGTGCCGTACCGACTCGCTGGGCGCCGGCCTGACCAAGCAGATCGCCGTGACCAGCACGCCGGGCGACCTGGGCGACCAATACAATTCCTTCCTCGATTGCGACGAAATTTCGGCCGACGCACTGGGCAACGGTGACGTCGTCATCAAGCGCGACGGCAAGCTGCTGCGTCCGAAGCGCTTGCCGAGCAACCTGTTCCAGTTCCGCGCGGGTACGGGCGAAGCACGCTGCGTCCTCGATTGCATCACCTCGCTGCAAAACGGTGCCGACCTGCTGTGGATCGAAACCGAAAAGCCGCATATCGCCCAGATCGCCGGCATGGTCAACGAGATTCGCAAGGTCATCCCGAACGCCAAGCTCGTGTACAACAACAGCCCGTCGTTCAACTGGACGCTGAATTTCCGCCAGCAGGCGTACGACGCGATGAAGGCCGAAGGCAAGGATGTGTCGGCCTACGACCGCGCCCAACTGATGAGCGTGGAGTACGACGAGACCGAACTGGCGAAGGCCGCCGACGAAAAAATCCGCACCTTCCAGGCCGACGCGTCGCGCGACGCCGGTATCTTCCATCACCTGATCACGCTGCCGACGTACCACACCGCTGCACTGTCGACCGACAACCTGGCCCGCGAGTACTTCGGCGACCAGGGCATGCTCGGTTATGTGGCTGGCGTGCAGCGCAAGGAAATCCGTCAGGGCATCGCCTGCGTCAAGCATCAGAACATGTCCGGCTCGGATATCGGCGACGACCACAAGGAGTATTTCAGCGGCGAAGCAGCGCTGAAAGCGGCGGGTAAAGACAACACGATGAATCAGTTCTGATACTCGTCAGCCCCAAGGCAAAACGCCAACCCATATGGGTTGGCGTTTTTTTTCATCCGTCGCGATAGCTCGCCCGGACCCCGCCGCAGGAACGGCGAATGCGGCTCCGGAGGGGGTTCAACTACCGGAGCGCACAATCATGTCCCATCGACTGAAAACAGGCGATCGCGTCACGTGGAACACCGCCGAAGGCATGACGACAGGCACGGTCGTCCGCCGGATCATCAGGGATACGGAACTGGAAGGCCACACTGTCGCCGCGTCGAAGGACGACCCATATTACGAGGTCGAAAGCGAAAAAGACGGTCAGCACGCGGTGCAACCCGCTGATGGACTCGAAAAGGTGCACAAGCACTGACCTGCCCGGGGGCACAGTCGAGATTCATCGGCCGGGAGCCCGACCTCTTTGAGGGACAGGCTCGCTGCTCCCTGTACAACTCGAAACGTTCTGTGCACGATGAGCCGGTAAACTTTCCGTGCGGCCAAGCCGATGGCTTGCACAAACGCACCGGTGTTACCCTCATAACCCTTTCCCCGGCACGCGGCCGCCGGGGAATATGACCTGGAACGTATCGTGGACGACCGATTCGACCGACGCGAACTGTTGCTGCACCTTGGAGATGTTCTCGAAGCGATGCGCAACGTCGGCGCGACTCAACCCTTTTCGCCCGTTGCGCATCTTGCGTCGCGCGAGCCTTCCTTGCAGGCGTTGCCCTTTCTGCAGCACATGTCGCCTCGTATGGGTGCGAGAGAGTTTCTTGAACGGGCCGCAAGCGCCTACGCGAGCTGGCCCAGGGCGCTTCTCGAGACCGAACTCAATCGCATCGGGCTGGCCTCGACGGTGCAGCGCGAACTCTTCCCGGACGATCCGCAAGGTTGGGCATCGTACGCCGCCTATGTCAGGCAGAAGGTCAGCTGGTTCGGACTCGAACTCGACGACACGGTCCACGCCTCGACACGGGAGAACGATCGTGACGACGAGAACGGCGGAACGTCACAGTCACCTGCGGCGAGGACGGGCTGGCCATGGAAGCCGATCGAGTAAGCTACGCGCCGCCGCTTCGCCAATGATCTTGCGCGCACGATCGCGCCACTTTGAGGAGTCGTCCATGCCGCTCGCTACCGCTACTGCCAGCCTCGCCGCCGACGCGCCCAACTACGTCGTCGCCATCGAAGCTGGCCGCCACCCTCTGACGGGCGACGAAGGCCCGCACGAAGGCGGCGAGGATCGCAGCCCCGCGCCATTCGCGTTCGTGCTGTCGGGGCTTGCCGCGTGCACGGCCGCCACGCTGCGCATGTACATGCAGCGCAAGACCTGGCCAGCCGCCGCGATCGCCGTCGAGGTCAGCCTGCATGCGGATCACGACGGGACTCAGTACATCCGGCGCGGCGTCGCAGTCGGCGGACCGCTTGAAGAAGCGCAGCGCGCGCGCCTTGCCGAAATTTGCGAAAAGACGCCTGTCACGCTCTTCATCAAGCGCGGCACGCGCATCGACACGACGTTGCGCATTGGATGAACGTCATGGATCAAACCGGCGACTTCATCGTACGCACCATGTCGGCCGACGAGGTGGCCCTGTCGGTCCAATGGGCGGCTGCAGAGGGCTGGAACCCCGGGTGGCACGACCCCCGCTGTTTCAGGGAAGCGGACCCGGACGGTTTCTTCGTCGGCGTCTGGCGCGGCGAGCCGGTCGCGTGCCTCTGCGCCGTCGCCTACGACGACAGCCTTGGCTTCATCGGTCTCTACATCGTGAAACCCGGATTTCGCGGCAAGGGCTTTGGCTCGCGGGTCTGGCAGCACGGCATGCGTTACCTGGGAGACCGTAACATCGGTCTCGATGGCGTCGTCGCCCAACAGGCGAACTACGGGAAGTCCGGGTTCCGGCTCGCGTACCGCAACATTCGCTATCAGGGGCACGTGAGCGGCATCGGGTGCGCGTGCGTGGCGCCAGCCGCGGACGTGCCGATGGAGCATTTGCTTGCCTACGATCGCACCTGTTTTCCCGCGGCGCGCGAGCGTTTCCTCCGCGCCTGGATCGCGCAGCCGGATGCCGTTGCGCTCGCTACCGTCGACGCGGGCCGTGTCGCCGGATACGGCGTCGTGCGCCGCTGCGAGGCGGGCTGCAAGATCGGCCCGCTCTTCGCCAACGATGCGGACGTTGCCACGGGCCTCTTTCGCGCGCTGGCGGCGAGCATGCACGGCGAAGTCATCGTGCTCGACGTGCCGGAAACGAACCCTGCGGCCGTCGCGCTGGCAGAGCGGCACGGTATGACGAGCGTGTTCGAAACCGCCCGCATGTACACGAAAACCGCGCCCGCAATTGCGATCGATCGCGTGTTCGGGGTGACGTCGTTCGAGCTGGGTTGATCGCTGTTGATCGCGCTAAAGCTGGAGCCGCTGAACATAGCCGGTGAGTTCGAGATAGCCGCGTCCTAGCGGTTTTCCTGCGGGTTTCGCGGCGGTGTTTGCGGTGCCTGTGCTCGCCGCGTCCGCGGGAAACGCCGTCACCGCGCCCTCCCAGTACACCGCGCCGGTGGTCGCGCGGCTGTCGAACTCCTGGTCGTCCATGAGCGGCACCAGCGTCAGATGCATATTCTGCGCGTCGACACGCATCGCCACCGGATACTGTGCGCCGGTATGCGGCGAACGCCACTGGCGCAGCGGCGTGAAGCGAATGCTGTCGGGTGCCAGCGTATGTGTGCTGCCATCGGCGGCGCGCAGCGTGCCGCCTGCCCAGAACTTGCGGCCGGCCTTGTCGCGAATCTGCAAGGCCATCAGCGCGCCGCCGTCATCGAAGTTGATGCCGATCCAGTCCCAGCCGACCGCATCCTGGGCGAGCGGCGCCGACGACCATTCGTGATCGAGCCACGCCTGCCCTCGCACGTGCGCGGCGTTCCTGTCCGAATCATCACCGCGTTTGAGCACACCGTCGACTTGCAGCCACGGTACGCTGTAGTAGTAGCTCGCTTCGTCCGGCAGCGGACCTTTGCGGCTATACCCGCCTGCGCCGTTGACGAGCATCGGCTGCGTCGGCGCCAACGTGAAGGCGAACGCAAAGCCGGGCGTGACGACGCTCAGGCGGTAGCGGCCGTCCGCGTTGCGCTCGAGCGACCAGTCTTCGATATGTACCGCCGTGTCCGTCTCGCTCGCATCGGCGAGACCGAAGCCGCGGCGTGCAATGCGCTGGTCGTGCTGCAGGCTGCCCGCATGCGGATCGCTGAGTGCCACATTGGCAAACAGCAGTTGAGTCGGTGCGAAGCGGCTCGGATTCGCGTCGTCGAGCGCGGGGCGCGTGCGGAAGAACGTCGCTTCGAAGCCCAGCGATGCGTCGGCAGCCGCGTTGGCGTCCGTTTGCAGCCAGCCGGTCACGTACCACCATTCGGTGCGATAGCTCGAATGCGCGCCATAGTCGCGCGGGAACACGAGCGGCTGTCCGCTCATCACCGCCGGATAGTCCGGCATGCGCGCCCACGCAGCGCCTGGCAACAGCGCGGCTAGCGGCGACAAGAGGAACGTGCGCCGTCTCATCGCGTCACCAGTCGTCGCGCACGGCGCGCACCGCATTCACCGACATCGCGGCGCGCGAACTCACGAGCGCCGTGAGCGCGGCGGCCACGACGACCGCCGAAGCCAGCGCGGCCAGCAGCCCCCACGGCATATGCACACTCATCGTCCAGTGAAACGACTGCGGGTTGACGACATGCACGAGCACCATCGCGAGACTCAGGCCCAGCGTCAAGCCGGCAAGCACGCCGAGCAGGGCAACGAGCGCACCCTCCATCGCGAGCATGAGCGCGATCTGGCGACGCGTCACGCCGATATGCCGCAGCATGCCGAACTCGCGCGTGCGGGCGAGCGCTTGCGACCCGAAGCTGGCGCCGACGCCGAACAGACCGATGATCACCGCCACCGCTTCCAGCAGATACGTCACGGCGAAGCTGCGGTCGAAGATCCGCAGGCTCGCCGCGCGGATCTCGCCGGGCTGCGCGAACTCGAGGCGCTGCCCGCCGTGTACGCTCTCGCGCAAGCGTGCGATCGCCTGCGACGGCGCCACGCCCGGGTCGAGCCACAAGGCGGCATCGGTTACGCGCGTATCGCGAGTCAGCCGGCGATAGTCGTTCGCGTCGATCACGATGGCGCCGAACTGGCGTGCATAGTCGCGCCAGATGCCGTCCACCGTGAACGGCAAACGCTGTCCCGCCAGCGGCAGCGTGATGCGCTGGCCCGTGTGCATCCCATACAGATCGGCGGCCGCCTCGCTGATCCACACCGGCGGCGGCTCGCCGGCTTGCGGTACGCGAGGCGCCGTCGTCAGCGGCAGGCGCGCGGCGGGGTTACGCGCATCGATGGGCCGCGCGAGCAGGCTCACGGGCGGCAGGCGAGCGGCGAGCGAGATTTGCGTCGCGCGCAGAAACTCGGCGCGCGCAATGCCGGGCGTAGCTGCGATGACTGCCTGATCGCCCGGTGAAAGGAATGCGCTGTCGCCACCCGGCGAAGCGCGCAGATAGAGCGGCGCGGGCAGCAGCAACTGCAGCCAGTCGTCGACGGCGACGCGAAAGCTCGACACCATGATCGCCATCGCCGTCATCAGGCTGAAGCTCGTGACGATGCCCGCGAGCCCAATCGTCGCGCGGCCGGGGGCATTGGCGAGCTGTGCCAGCACGAGCTGTGGCAAGACATGATTCGAGCGCGGCAGCACGGCGAACACGGCGCGCGCGAGCGCCGGCATCGCCAGCACGCCGCCCAGCAGCAATAGCGCGATAGACAGATAGCCGAACACCGGCAAGCCCGCCACGGGCGGCAATAGCGTGGTTAAGAGCCCGGCGGCGATCGCGAGCAGCGCCGCCGAGACCGTGCGTTTGGTACGCAGCCGGGCGGCCGGCGCTTCCTCGTCACCCGCCTTCAGCGCCCGCGCGGGCCGCGCCCTCGCGGCTTCGAGTGCCGGCGCGAGACTGCCGAGCACCGACGCGGCCATTCCCAACGCAAAGAAGATCGCCGCGGGCAGCGCGTCGAAATGCACGCGCGGCTGCACCCCTTCGAAATAGCCGCCGCCCAGATCGCCGCCCGCATAGCGGAGCACGGCCGCCGCGAGCGCGAAGCCGATGGCCAGACCCGCCGCCGCGCCGAGCACGCCGAGAATGGCGCTCTCCGAGACGACGAGCCACAGCACGCCACGCTGTGTCACGCCGATCGCGCGCAACAGCGCAAACTGCGCACGACGCCGCAGTACGGCCAGGGCCTGCATCGTGAAGACGAGGAATGCCCCGGTGAACAGCGCCACGAGCGCGAGCACGTTGAGATTCGCGCGATACGCACGCGAGAGCATCGAGGTGCGCTGGGCGTTGTCACCCGGTGTCAAGGCGGCGACACCAGCGGGCAAGTGCGGCGCGAGCGAATGCGCGAACACTTCGGCATCGACGCCCGGCTTGAGCTTGATGTCGATGCGCTCGAGCGTGCCGAGGCGCTGCAAGCGCCATTGCGCGGCGCCGATGTCCATCACGCCGACGCGCACCGCATCCCCCGATGCGGGCAGCACGCCCGCGACACGTAGCGCGACCGAACCGAGACCGACCTGCACCGTGAGCGAATCGCCGGGCTTGAGCGCGAGCCAGCTCAGCGCGGCTGGCGATAGAAAAACGGTGTCGGGGTCGAGCAGATCGAGCGTGGCGGCCTTCGTACCGTTCGTACCATGCGTGCCATGCGTACGATCGGCCAGATCCACGCGTCCGACGAGATTCGGCGTGACATACCCTGCGCGAAACACATCGACGCCGAGAAGTTTCAGCGACTCGTCGCGGCCCGCCACGCGCGCATCGACCTCCACCACCGGGCTGGCCGCGGCGACCTCGGGCAAGCGCGCAATGCGCGGATACAGCGCTTCGTCGAAGCCCGCGCGCGGGCCGCGCAATTCGATATCGGCGTTGCCCATCAACGAGTTGACGGTGGCCGACAGCTCATTGAGCGCCGCACGATTGATCAACTGCACGGCGTAGCCCATCGCGACGCCCGCGGCAATCGCGAGAATGCCGATCAGCGTGCGCAGCGGATGCGCGCGCATTTCACCGGCGATGAGCGCCGCGCCGACGCCGCCAGCAGGCATGCGATCGCCTCGGCAATGCGATGCGGCAGCGTCGCGCGATGAACCCACGGCACCGAACCAGCGCATCGCCTACGCGCCGCCTGCGCCGGGCGAGTACGGCTCGAGCCCGGCGGGGGTGAGCCGCAGCACGCGGTCGGCGGCAGCCGCCACGGCGACCGAATGCGTCGCGAGCAGCACGCCCGCGCCGTTCTTTTGCGCCAGTTCGCGCAGCAGCGCGAGGATGCGCATCGCCGTGTCGTGATCGAGATTGCCGGTGGGCTCGTCGGCCAGCACGAGACGCGGCTGATGCACGAGCGCGCGCGCGATCGCCACCCGCTGCAACTCGCCGCCCGACAATTCACGCGGCAGCGCGCGCTCGCGGCCGCCGAGCCCGACTGCGTGCAACACCGACGACACGCGCACCGGCACATCTTTCGCCCGCATGCCGTTCAGGAGCAGCGGCAGCGCGATGTTCTGCGCCGCCGAGAGGTTCGGCAGCACATGGAAAGCCTGGAACACGAAGCCCATCTTCCGGCGACGCTGCAGGGTGGCCGCGTCGTCATCGAGGGTGCCGAGGTCGTTTCCGTCGAAGACGATCTGTCCCGCGTCCGGCCGGTCGAGACCGGCCGCGAGATTGAGCAGTGTCGATTTTCCGGCGCCCGATTCGCCCATGATCGCGACGCATTCACCCGAGCGCAATTCGAGGTTCACGGCGCGCAGCACGTTGCGCGGCGTGGTGCCGTCATAGTGCTTCGATACGTTGGCGAGCGTCAGCATCATGTCGAGCCTAACGCAGCGCCTGTCAGGCGGGCCCCATGTCCTGCTGCGGCGACGTCGCGGTCGTGCCGGGACGGCGCAGCATCTTGTCGACCTCGCCCGCGTGCAGTTCCTCGACCTGAATCATCTGGCGCGCGTACTCCTCGAGCGCAACCGAGCGGTTTTCCACGCGCGCAAGCAGTTCGCGGTAGAGGCCGAGCGCGATCTGTTCGGCCTCGAGCGATTCGCGCAGGATGGCCCCGATATCGAAGGTATGGGAATCGAGCAGCGGACCGATGGCGAGCGACGGATATGCCCCGAGCGTCGTGATCCATTCGCCAGCCTGCTGCGCATGCAGGAGCGACTCGTCCGCCTGCTGCCGCAGCCAGGAGACGATCGGAATGCGGTTGAAGCCGAACACCAGGAACGAGTAGTGCGTGTACCGCACAACGCCCGCCAGCTCGGATTCGAGGATCTTGTTCAGCACTGCGACGACCGGCTCCTTGTCGATCTCAGTCATGTTGCCTCCCATGCACAGCAAGTAAGCGGTGGGCAATGTTCATAACACCTCCGTCTCGCAGAAATCTTGCAGAAAGCGTGTGCAAGCGCACTGACGAATTCGATTGTTGCACTTATCGTGGTTTCCCGCTTGGGTCGATCAACCGTGCTTCGAGCAGGCGCGCAAGCGCCAGGCCGCCTTCGCGCATGATCGAATCGTGATTCCAGCGGAATATCAACCGCGCGAGGGGCGCGAATGCGAGCGCGCTCATCCACGCACTGGCCGTCCTGACCTGCCAATCGTAGCGCACCACCGTGCGGCCGCCGTCGGCCGCGAAATGCCAGCGCCCCACGCCCTCCAGCGCGCCGCTGGCCTCGCCCTCGAGGGCGACGAGCGGCGCGACGCGCGTGACGCGCACGTCGATGATCACGCGATATGGCAGCACGCCTTTCCACGTATAACGATGCACCGCGCCCAGCCCGTCGGTCTCGCCGGCACGCAACTCGCGTACCGCTTCGACGTTCTTCCACCACCTCGGCCAGTTCGTCGCATCGTGGATCGCGTCCCATACCGGCTGCACCGGCGCCTCGATGCACCACAAGGTGGTCAGACGGAATTCCGCCATCGCTCGCTTCCTCCTTGTTTGCGATACGGCTACTGTGCATTGCGCGGTGCGAAGCCGTGCTCCAGAATGACCCATCTTCCACCTTCGAGTATAGGAGGGGCCAATGACGCTCACAGACCGGGATTTCGTGGCCGTCGCACAGGCGCGCTTCGATGCGCTCGCAAATTACGAGGTCACATTGAAATCGACATCGGCGGGAGCGGAAACGGTCGAGGTCCTCTATGGCTACCGAAAGCCCGGCTTCGTTCGGATGGACTTCATCCGGCCGCACGGCGGCGCGACGCTCACCTTCAATCCGGAATCGGGCAAGGTCAAGCTCTGGCCGTTCGGTATCGACACGTTTCCGCAGCTCACGCTGGCTCCCGACAATCACATGATTCAGAGCCCCCAGGGTCATCGCGTCGACGAGTCCGATCTCGGCGCACTGCTAGTCAATGTCCGTGCGCTGCAGGAACATGGGGACACGCAGGTCGTCGGCGCCGAGACGATCGGCACGCACGAGGCGGCGCATGTGATCGTGACGGTCCGGCCCGAACACTTCGTGAGCGACGTGTTCCGTTATGAGTTATGGTTCGACTTGAGCCATGGTTTGCCCATCAAGGTCGTGAGCGAGGGCGAGTCACACGAGCCGATCGAAACGGTGCTGATGGAAAACCTGCGCATCGACGTGCCGGATTCGCAACTCAGGCCGTTTCGCTAGTCGCGCGAGTGAGTGACTGGCATTGGGGATGTCATTTAATCCTCAGGTTAATCAAGGCGTAAACATGACATCCTAGAATGCTTCAACGCTTAGGATGCCGAATGACAAGCCAACCCAAGCGCGCGCGACGAGCACGCAATCGTCAAAAACATACGTCTGATCCCCAATCGTTGCTAACGCAGTCAATTACGAATCCGTCGACGGAATCTACCACGAGCGCCCCGCTCGCCTGCGAACAGGAAGCGGCGGCGCTCTGCCCGAAAGGTATTCTCCGTTCGCCGGGTCGAAGGGACATGGCATGTTCAGAAACTTCATCGAGTTCGCAAGACAGGTACGGCGCAGCGAAGACTTCAAGAACGCGCTCAATACGCCAGGCCGCCTGTCACTGCATGCGAAGCAGCGCCTCAACCGCGGCTACTTCGTCGTAGAGATCCGCGCCAATTCGGGCTTTTTTTCCGTCATGCAGATCGTCCTGTGCATCCTCCTGTACTGCGACGAGAAGCATCTGACGCCCGTTATCTCGGCGCGCGGCGGCATCTATGGCGACCCGGAAGGCAAAATCGACTGGCTTGCCGAGTACTTCGAAAGCCTCAGAAGTTCTGCCCTGCCAGACGCCGTAACGGCTGGTTTGCGAACGTCGATCGTGCGCGATCTCGGCGATCTGGGCTTTCGCCGTTACGAAGCCGGCCTACGGCTTGAGCGGGCGAGTACGCTATTCCTGTCGAACTACCGGCCAGGCGAATCGATCCGCGCGGAAGTCGCGCGCATCTGCGAGCGGCTCGATATCGGCGCGTCGACGCTGGGCGTCCATTTTCGCGGCACGGATAAAAAGTTCGAGGCTCACACGATCGAGTGGAGTGCGTTTTGCCGCCAGGTCGAGTCAACCCTCGCGGACGATCACCGACTCACGAACATCTTCGTCTCCAGCGACGAGCAGCCCTTCCTCGACTTCTTCCGGAAGTGGGGCTTCGCCGTGCCCGTCAACGTCGCGCCTGCCACGCTGCTCGCGAGCGGCGACAAGCCCGTGCACTTCAGCGGACATCCCGGACTCGCAATCGGACGCGAAGCACTCGTCGCGAGCCTGCTACTCGCAAACTGCGGCCATTTGATCAAGACGCCCTCGTATCTCTCCGCGTGGTCGAAGATCTTCAATCCGTCGCTGCGAGTGACGCTCGTCGTGCCGCCACGCGCAAACGCGTTCTGGTTTCCCGATAGTCAGATCTGGACCGAACAGAACAGGCGTGACAACGACCTCGTGATGCCTGAGATCGAAAACGCGGCTTTCGACTCGCCTTTTACGGCAGCCGCGTCGACGCCAAGCGCGGGAACCCTCCCCCGAGCCATCGACCTTTGAAGCCGTATCATCGAAGCCAGAACGCAGTGCGAGGGCAACTGCGAGCATCGTCATGAACTGGCTGGCCAATACCGTTCTCGTACTACACGCGCTGGTCGTGCTCTTCATCGTCGGCGGATTGCTCGCTATCTGGGCGGGCGCCTGGCTCGGGCGCGCCTGGGTGCGCAACCGCGCGTTCCGGCTCACGCATCTGCTTGCGATAGGCGTCGTCGCCCTTCTTGCGGTCCTCGACATCCCGTGTCCGCTCACCGTGCTCGAGGACTGGCTGCGTACCGGGCACGCCGGGCCGCAGGGCTTCATCCAGCGCTGGGTCGGCGCCTTGCTGTATTACGACTTGCCCGGCTGGGTGTTCGCGACAGCCTATGCGGGATTCCTGCTGGTGGTGGCGGTGACGTGGTTTCGTGTCCCGCCGCGTTCGTGACGGCAAACAGCACATCGATCTTTCGGCCGGCACGACACTGGCACGACGCAGGCGGCACACGGCTTGCTCTCGCCCCCCGAACGCTGACACCGGCGGCGACGCAATTCAGCGCATGCAAAATGGGGGATAACGAATATGTCCAGCGAGAAAAAAAGCCGCAAACCGCCGAAAGGGACAAAGCCGAAAGTTTCGAAAGGCGCAGGGCCCTCGAAGACGCTGCCCAAGCCCCGCGAGCGGGCGGCCATCCTGACTGCGCAGCGCCGCCTGAAAATGGCGCGCTCGCCTCATGCTTACGTGCGCGGCAATACGGCCCAATTCTATGAATGGATCGTCGAGACGAACGGCGGCTCGCTGCCGCGCGGCCCGGCGATCTGGATCTGCGGCGATTGCCATACCGGCAATCTCGGCCCCGTCGCGAATCAGGAAGGCGAGGTCGAAGTCCATATCCGCGACCTCGATCAGACCGTGATCGGCAACCCAGCGCACGACCTCATCCGCCTCGGCCTCTCGCTTGCGACCGCGGCACGCGGCTCTTCGCTTTCCGGTCTCACCATCGTGCACATGATGGAAGCCCTCGCAGCGGGCTACGAATCTGCGTTCGGGCCAAAGGGCGCAAAGGTCCAGAAGTCCGGGCGCCCCGAACCCGTGCATCTTGCGATGAAAGCGGCCGTACGACGTTCATGGCAGCATCTGGCCGAAGAGCGCATTGAGGATCTCGAACCCACGATTCCGCTTGGCAAGCGTTTTTGGCCGCTCACGCCCAACGAGCGCAAGGCAATCGACACGCTCTTTCGCGACGAAGCCATCGCGAGTCTGCCCACGGGCCTGCGCGGCCGCAACGATGCCGGCAAGGTCGAGGTGATCGACGCGGCGTATTGGGTCAAGGGCTGCAGCTCGCTAGGCAGACTTCGCTATGCAGTCCTGCTCGATGTCGACGGCGGGGTGATCGATGGCGACGATCTGTGCCTCATGGACATCAAGGAGGGCGTGAAAGCCGCTGCACCGCGTTACGAAGACGCATCGATGCCGCGCGACAACGCCGAGCGAGTGGTGGAAGGCGCGCGCCATCTCTCGCCCTTTCTCGGCGAGCGCATGCGGGCGTCCCGCCTGCTCGATCGCGCCGTGGTGATTCGCGAATTGCTGCCGCAGGATCTCAAGCTCGAAATCGACGAACTCGAAGAAAGCGAGGCGCGTAAGGTCGCGTTCTATCTCGCGGCGGTGGTAGGCAGCGCGCACGCACGCCAGATGGACCCGCCGACACGGCGCAGCTGGCTCACCGAACTCCGGCGCGCTCGCTCGAAGACGATCGATGCGCCCCTGTGGCTCTGGACAAGCATCGTGCAACTGGCGAGCAGCCACGAAGCCGGCTATCTCGAACATTGCCGCCGCTATGCCACCGGCGTGAATTGAGGCAACCTGCCGACGCTCGGCCTCGTCATCCAGATGCCTCGCATCCTATGCGCGTCGCATAATAGCGCTATCCGCACGCCTTGCGACTCGCACGCTCACGCGCCTCATGCGCCGTCGGTTTGCTGACGTCCGGGTTCGCCTCGCCTCGCCGACATGGCACGGAGGTTTTCATATGACTCAGGGCAGCTACGACATCGTGATCGCGGGCGGTGGTCTTGGCGGCGCAACGCTTGGCCGTGCACTCGCAGGCGCCGGCGTGCGCACGCTCATCGTCGAACGCGAGACGGCGTTCAGGGACCGCGTGCGGGGCGAGGGCATGATGCCCTGGGGTGTCGTCGAAGCCCGCGCGCTCGGCATCGATCGGCTGCTCTGTGACGACGGCGCGCACATGGTCCCGTTCTGGCGGCGATACAGCGGACTGGTGCCAGCCGAATCCCGCAACCTCGCGGATACCACTCCCGGGCACACCCCGTGTCTGGACTTCTATCATCCGTCGATGCAGCGCACGCTGCTCGACGCGGCCGAGTCATCGGGAGCCATCGTGCTGCGCGGCGCTGAGGTCGTGCGCGTCGATGGGGGCGATGCGCCTGGCAAACCGCCGGTAGTCGAGATCCGCACGGATGGCGGCACCCATCGGGTGAAGGCTCGGCTCGTGGTGGGCGCCGACGGACGCAGGTCGACGGTGCGCAGGATAGCCGGCTTCACGCTCAACCAGGATCCCGGGCGGCTGGTCGTGGCGGGGGTGCTCTACGAAGGGCTCGATACGCCGGAGGATTCGGTCCACCACTTCCAGTGCCCGGCGTTGGGACAGGCCGCATTGATTTTTCCGATCGGGCAGCAGCGGTTCAGGTCGTACTTCGTCTCTTGGGTCGGGCAGCGCGCACACCCCATCAGCGGCAGCGGGCATATCCGCGAGTTCCTCGACGCCTGCGTCGACACGGGCGTGCCGCGCGACTGGTTCGAACGCGCGAGCGTCGTTGGCCCGCTCGCGGCGTATCCCGGCGCCGACCTCTGGGTCGAACATCCCTGCATCGGCAGCGTGGTGCTGATCGGCGACGCGGCGGCGGCCAGCGACCCGTCATGGGGATGCGGGCTTTCGCTGACGCTGCGCGACGTCAGGGTGCTGCTCGACCGTCTGCTCGCAAACGACGACTGGGAAGCCGCCGCGCACGCGTATGCCTTCGAGCACGACCGCTATTACGGCGCCCTGCACCGCGTACTGGACTGGCTCACCCAGTTGCTGTACGAACGCGGCGCGACCGCCGACGAGCGCCGCGCCCGCATCCTGCCTTGTTTCGCCATGGAGCCCGATCGCGCGCCCGATCTTCCGGGGCTCGGACCGGAGACGCCATCGGACGAAGAAGCTCGCCGGCGGTTTTTCGTCGAGGATGGTTTTTTGCCTCCAGACTGATCGCGCGGCGCATGTCCAACGTCATGCACGCAAGCGTGCACAGGCACACTTACGCGGCACTATTCGCGATCCTTGCCTTGAGCGCCTCGATGACCGCCCGCACCTTGCCCGACGGGTAGCTCGTCGGTGCGAACACGGCCTGCACGCTCAACGGCGCGCCGGACCATTCGGGCAGCAAGCGCACGAGCGCGCCGGACGCGAGATCCGCGCGGGTCGAGAAATCGGTCAGCGCGGCAAAGCCGCCACCCGCGAGGACCGCCGCGCGCGCGGACGTCGCCGTGTTTACGATCAGCGCATTCACGCAGCGCACGCGGCGCACGGCTTTGTCGTGCCTCACCCGGCCCGTCGCGAGACGCCCGGCATCGCGCGTCAACTCGAGCGTCGAAGGATGCCGCAGCACGCTCATCGCGATATGCGGCAGGCACGCCAATGCATTCAGCGACCTCGGCATGCCGTGCCGCGCAACGAACGCCGGGCTCGCGACCAGCCAGCGCACGTAGCTGCCGAGTTTCACTGTGCGGTAGTTCGAGTCGGGCAGATTGCCGAGCCGCACCGCGAGGTCGATCCCCTCGCCGATCAGGTCGACGTAGTGATCGGCGCAAACCAGTTCGATGTCGAGTTCCGGATAGACAGCTCGCAGATCGACGAGCGCGGGCGCGACGATCTGCGCGCCGTAGTCGACAGGCGCGCTCACCCGCAGCGCGCCGCGTGCGGGCGTGGCCTCGTCCGAGACGGCCGCCAGCGCCTCTTCCGTCATCTGCAGGATGCGGCAGCTGGCGTCGTAAAACGCACGGCCCGCATCGGTCACGGAGAGCTGCCGCGTGGTGCGCGTGATCAGGCTCGCGCCAATTTCGCGTTCGAGGCGCTGCATATGCGCGCTGACCATCGTCTTGGCGATGCCCAGCCGCTCAGCCGCGGCGGTCAGCGAGCCCGCTTCGACCACGGCGACGAACACCGCCAGCCGGTTCAGATTCACGTCGCGTACATCGGTCATGGGCGATTGTCCACTTTCGATAGAAAATGAATGCAAGCTTAGCAGTCTTCTCGCGCGCGCCGTCATTGCCTAATCTGAACGCACACTGACGCTTCATCCCGAGGCGCTTTCGTTATGGAGAATGCGATGCCCGCCATGCGTCCCGCCACGCCGATCCGCTTGTACACCATGCTGCTATCCGGCCACGGACACCGCGTCCGGCTGTTCCTGTCCATGCTGGACCTGCCGTTCGAGATCGTGCCGGTGGATCTCGCCGCGGGCGAACACCGCCAGCCCGCGTATCTGAAGCTCAATCCCTTCGGCCAGGTGCCGACCATCGTCGATGGGGAGACGGTGCTGTTCGATTCGAACGCGATTCTCGTCTATCTGGCGAAGCGCTACGGCGATCCGTCGTGGCTGCCGGACGACCCGCTCGGCGCGGCCGCCGTGCAACGCTGGTTGTCGCTCGCAGCCGGTCCGATCGCGTTCGGGCCGTGCGCCGCGCGCCTCGTCCACGTATTCAAGCGCGATCTCGACCTGGGGCGTGCCCAGCAAATCGCGCAGACGCTGCTGCCGCTGCTCGATGCCGAACTCGCGCACAAGCCGTTCGCCGCGGGCGATCACGTGACGATCGCCGATATTGCCGCGCATACCTACATCGCGCATGCCCCAGAAGGCGGCGTGTCGCTGGAGCCGTATGCGCATCTGCGCGCATGGCTCGAACGCGTGGCCGCGTTGCCCGGCTTTGTGCCGATGCCATCGACGAAAGCGGGTCTGCTCGCCGCCTGAACGGTACCTGTGCACCGCCAACCCGAGGCCGCCATGAATGCTCTGCCCGAACTGAATCCGCACCGCGCCGCCGGGCCGTTTCACGACGGCGAGCGCGAGGCCCAATTGCGCGCGGGCGTGGCCGACGTCGCACTCGAAAACGGCTCGCGCGGCACCCGCGATTACATGCCGGACCAACATCGCGCGTTCTTCGCGATGCTGCCGTTCATGGTGTTCGGCGGGGTCGATGCAACCGGTCAGCCGTGGGCGACGCTGCGTGCGAACACGGCGGGCTTCGTGTCGACGCCGGACAACCGCACGCTGCGCATCGACGGCGGCGCGCTGCCGGGCGATCCGCTCGAAGGAAGCTGGGTGCCGGGCGCGCGTATCGGCGGGCTCGGCATCCAGCCACATACGCGGCGGCGCAACCGCGTAAATGGCGTGATCGAAGCGGTCGATGGCCGCGTAGTGACGCTCGCCGTCGAACAAAGTTTCGGCAATTGCGCGAAGTACATCAATGGACGTGAGCCGGCATTCGTCGGCAATGCGCCGGCGCACGCCACAGTCGAACGTGCGCAGGCGCTCTCGGAGGAAGACCGTGCGCTGATCGCGCGCGCCGACGTATTTTTCATCGCCACCGCCAATCTCGACGAGGCAGCGGGAGCGGCGGGCGGCGCCGACGTGTCGCATCGCGGCGGCATGCCGGGCTTCGTGCGGATCGACGACGCGCGCACGCTGACCGCGCCCGACTTCAGCGGCAACAAGTTTTTCAACACGATCGGCAACCTGCTGCGCGATCCGCGCGCGGGGTTGCTGTTCGTCGACTTTGCGCGCGGGGATCTGTTGTATCTGGCCGTACGCGCCGAGGTGATCTGGGACGGCCCCGAAATCGCGCAATTCGCGCTGGCACAGCGGCTGATGCGCTTGCATGTGGCAGAAGTGCGCCGCGTGCGGGAAGCCTTGCCGTTGCGATGGTCGGCGGTCGACTATGCGCCGCAGTTCGCGCAGGCTTCGACGGAAGCCTCGCCAGCGGAGGCCCCGAAGAAAACCGACACGCGCCCTTGGCGCACGCTGCGTGTGGCCGAGTGGCGCGACGAATCCCCGACGATTCGCTCGTTCCATTTCGAACCGGTGGACAGCGAGCCACTCGCGCCGTTCGAAGCCGGGCAGTACCTTCCGCTGCGCATCACGATGCCTGGATCGGACAAGCCGCTCATGCGCACCTATACGCTCTGCGCAGCACACGACGCCGCACGTCCGGCGCGCTACCGGATCAGCGTGAAGCGCGACGGCGCGGTGTCGCGCTGGCTGCATGATCACGCACGCATCGGCTCGCTGATCGACGCCCTGGCGCCGCGCGGCTCGTTCAAGCTCGATGCAGGCAGCCCGCGCGCGATCGTGCTGGCGGCGGCGGGCATTGGCATCACGCCGATGCTGGCGATGCTCGACGCGGCACTCACGCTCGCGCCGCAAAGGCGTATCCACGTGTTCCACGGAACGCGCGGCGAGCACGAAAGGCCGTTCGCAACTGCGCTGCGAGAGATCGGACGCGCGCATCCGAACGTCTCGGTGCATCTGTACGACAGCGCCGCGCAGCACGATTCGCCCGATGACGACCGGCTCGCGGGCCGAGTGAACCTCGATGCATTGCGTCGCTTCCTGCCGTTCGACGACTACGACTTCTATCTGTGTGGCCCCGAAGCGTTCATGCGCGATCTATACGACGGCCTGCGCGCGCTGAATATCGCGGACGAGCGGATCCGCTTCGAGTCGTTCGGGCCATCCAGCCTGAAGCGTGTGCCGGACCACGCTCCCGTTGCGAGCGACGCAACGACAGCCCGACCGGTGACATTCGCCCGCACGGCGAAAACGGTGCAATGGCAGCCGCCGCATGGTTCGCTGCTCGATACCGCCGAGCGCTGCGGCGCCGACGCGGTGTCCAGCTGCCGCTCCGGCATGTGCGGGACCTGCGCCACGCGCGTCCTCGATGGCAGCGTGGAATACGAGCAACCGCCGGAGTTCGACGCCGAGCCGGGGTACGCGCTGATCTGTGTCGGGCATCCGGCAGCGGGCGGCGTGACGCTGGATCTCTAGCCGCGTTGCTTGCTTCAACCGCGTCCGGCGTCGGCTCGGCGCGCCCGCAATCGCCATTTGCACGCTGTAGCACCGGCCGGACTTCCTGATCGAAGCGGAGCTGCGCAGTGGCGCCTCGAAATCCCTTGCGAGCCGGTCGCTCCCCGGCCTTACGCAGACACTGGTTGCCCCGGTTGTGCAGCGATTGTGTGCCTGTCTGCAGGCGAACGCGCCGATGATCTAGTCAGGCGACACGTCAACTGCGCCGGGACATCAAGACGTTCTCGCCATCTTGCTTCGCAGTTGGCCAGCCGAAAGCCACAAGGCAGAGATCAGAAAGTAGACGGCGCCGACCGCTGCATAGCCCGCCACTTTCTCGATCGCCGAGGCCAGAGGCATGCCGCCCTGCACGATGAAGAACACCCCTGCCAATGCCGATTGAGCACCGCTCAGTATCATCGCCCATTGCGCACCGAAGCGCTTCCAGCGACGCACGGCGGTACCGAGCTGAAGCAACCCGGACAGGATGGCCCACACGCCAAACACGCCCAGCACCCCATGCGCGCCCAGCTTCAACGCCACGATCACGGCGACCGTCGTCATGATGCTAATGCCGACGTTGACGACTTGTGTACGGTTTTCATCCGCCCCTCCGCTGCGCAACATGTCGAGGTAGTTGGCCAGGGCATCCCATGCCGGATAGACGACAAGCAGTGCAGCGATTCTGGCTGGCGAATGCTGCCCGAGCGAGAAAGCCAGTGCCACCCAGGCAGCGGAAAACGCGGTCCGCACAAAGTAATACTGCTTGAGCCAGCTCTCTTCGCGAGTGAGCGTGATATCTGCGTGTCGATCAGCCATTGCAGCTCCTGAACAGTTCGTGACAATGGTGCAAAGGATCGCACTCGCGTCGCCTGTGGGGCATCGGTCGAATGACCGACCCTCGCGGGATCGAACGGCGTTGTGACGTATAGTGATCGAACGCCTGACGTGCGCCCTGCCTCCATGCCGATGACCGACGACAAAGCTCGCCTTTTTCCGCTGCGCGTGTTCGATGCCGTGAAAGCCCTCGCCTTCATCGGCGATCTGAGCATGGGCCAGCCCACCGATCATTCGCCGCGCACCGCATGGCTCGCGGCGCGCCTCGCGCGAGCCGCCCGGCTCGACGCGTCGACGATCGATACCGTGCGGGAGACCTCGCTGTTGCGCTGGTCGGGATGCACGGCAAACGCGGCGGGCTTCGCCGACGTTTTCGGCGACGACATCCAAAGCCGCGTCTCGATGCTTGACGGCAGCACAGACTGGCTCGCGCCACTTGAGTCGCGTGGCGGTGCCGCCGCGGTGCTCACGCCGCTCGCGCAGGCCCACTGCGAAGTGGCGGGCGAGGTGGCGCGCATGCTGGGCCTCCCCCTCGCAACCGAAACGGCGTTGCGTCATATCTTCGAAATGTGGGACGGCGGCGGTCTCCCCGCGCATCTTGCACGCGAAGCTGTGCCGATGCCCGTGTTCATCGTCGCGCTTGCCGGAGACCTGGAGATTCTCAGTCGCACGTATGGCGTCGAGCAGGCGCTTGGTCTCATCGCGCAACGCGCCGACACGCGCTATCCGCTGCGGCTCGTAGAAACCGCGCAGCGCGGTGCGCCCATTTGGCTCGCGGAACTGGAACGTACGTCACCCGCCGATCTCGACGCTGCGCTAACGACATCGCCTATGCAGCAGGCAACGTCGGCGGAGTTGATCGCCGACGTCATCGACCTCAAGCTGCCCTGGATGACCGGCTTCTCGCGCGCGGTCGCGGCGACGGCCGCCCGGTGTTGCGAACGTCTCACGACAGACAAAGCCGCGCAC
This sequence comes from Paraburkholderia sp. CNPSo 3272, assembly GCF_024206495.1. Lineage (GTDB taxonomy): Bacteria > Pseudomonadota > Gammaproteobacteria > Burkholderiales > Burkholderiaceae > Paraburkholderia. The sequence goes on from NZ_JAMBPQ010000008.1 coordinate 203,267, forward strand.
GAACGCGTCTATCGCGCAGGATTGATTCATGGGATCGGGCGGGCGGCGGTGCCCAACGGCATCTGGAATCTGAGCGCGCGTTTGCCCGCAAGCGCCTGGGAGAAAGTGCGCCTCGTGCCTTACTGGACGTCGCGCGCAGGCAGGCAGGCCGGCGCGCTCGGTGATGCGGCCGACCTAGCATCGTATGCGTACGAGCGGCTGGACGGCTCGGGTTATTTTCGCGGCGCGCGCGGCGAGGCCATGACGCTCGAGGCACGCGTGCTGGCTGCGTCGGTGGCGTGGGTCGCGTTGCGCTCGGCGCGTCCGTGGCGAGCCAGGCTTTCCGACGACGCAGCCGCGCAACAATTGCGCGACGAGGTCACGAGCGGCCGGCTGAGCGGCGAAGCGGTCGATGCGCTACTGGCCGAAGGCGCGGTCGCCGTCAGGCGCCCCGCGAGCCACACGCCGCAGCGCGCGCCGCTAACGCCGCGCGAAATCGACGTGTTGCGTGCCATCTCGCGCGGTGCGAGCAACAAGGAAGCCGCGCGAGAACTGGCGCTGAGTCCGAGCACAGTGCGCACGCATGTCGAGAGCGTGTTTCGCAAGTTCGAATGCTCGACCCGCGCGGCGGCGACACTCAAGGCATCGGCAATGGGCCTGCTTTAGCGGCCATCCCGTTGCGCTCTCGAAGAGAAAGCCGCCGTTGCCGTGTCCGGTGGCAGTAGCGCGCGGCGGATAGTGCATATCAACAGCGTCTTTATCGCTGATCGTTTGGTGGTCTCTCACGCTTCCCGAACTTGTTAGATCTCCTCTGTTCCCCCGGATTCAGGCATGACTCAGTCTATTTCTTGCCCCACGGCTCTGGCCGTAAACCGATCCAGCAAACACTGCAGCCGACGCTCCTGAATGTGCAGGATCCCAGGTGTCGAACGGAGCTCGATCACGCGGGAGTGCCAATAGCTCGCACTGAATATCGCCATCGCCTTGTCCGCGCTGATCGCGCTTTCGAGGTGAGCAATTGCGGTGTCGAGAGTGTGGACACTGTAGGGACTCTGAGGACGCCTTTCTGTCTCTGTCTTTATCTGAATCGTTTTCTCGCGCCCGGCCCGCTTGCCCCCGGCCTGGCTTTCGCGTTCCTGCGCAAGCCGGGTTTGCAGGCGCTGCTCGTCGAGCGCGTCGCACCGAATGGAGTTGTCTTGCATCGCACGGTCTCCTCGTCGGCGATCGCTCACCATTTACCATCGAGCATGTTCCGGCGCTCGCTGATGATGGCTGTCGGGCCCGGATTCTCGTGATTAACCAGGGTCGCATCGGTGCACACGGCGCGGGCCGCTTTTGAGCCACGCCGGTGGCGTGCGACGGACTCCAGCAGGCTCAACGTAATGCAGAAGGTCCGGTCGATCTGCTCCGTCCAGCACTTCTGGTCATAGGCGGCCAAGGCCTGCACGAAGACGTCGTAGATCTGGTCCGGGAAAGTCACGCCGCTCGACTCGATGCGGACCATGAGCGCCCTTGCCCGAAGCAGCTCGGCCAGGATCGTCGCGTCCGGCTGCGTTGCCGGTTCGGGCTCCGGCTTGCAAGGGCGTGCGCGCGTTTCGTCATCCGACGCGAAGCGGAAAATGTTCAGCAGGCTTTTGAAGTCGGGATGCGGCGTATGCATGATGGTGTCCCTCATCGTCCGAACTGCAGCGACTCCATCGTGCGCGTACCGGGGTTCCGGCAAAACCGGCCATGCCGGGGGAAAAACGCCTCCAGAAGGCGGCCCTACAAGCGTCCCCCGCTTTGGGGGGATCGCAACCTGAAGGAATACGGGTACAGTGATCCCCACTAGAGAGGCGCTCGATGGACAACCTGTATTTCCGGCACGTACTACTCGTCGAAGACGAGGGCTTGACGCGTATTGCGATGAAGAGCCTGATCCTGACTTCGGAACCGACGCTCGACATCGACGAGGCCGGCTCGTACGACGCCGCTGTCGAACGGCTGCAGAACAAGGCTTACGACCTGGTCTTTCTCGACTACCAGATCGGGAACAATCACACCGGGCTTGATTTGTTGCGCTGGCTGCAGGAGAACGAGCGCGCGGCGCATGTGGTCATGCTGTCCGCGCAGGACGACCGCGAAACCGTGCTGGACTGCATCAAGAATGGCGCCGGCGGCTTCATCTCGAAGGCCAGCGAGGAAGGCGGTGCGGTGTTCCGGGAAGCCCTGCAGACGATCCTGAACGGACGGGTCTACCTGCCCAACAGCGTACTCGGCAAGGGCGGCCATACCCCGCAGTCGCCGGGGCCGAGCAAGGCCATTCCGATCGACTCGCTGAACTTGCCGCCGCGCCTCGCGCAAACCCTGGGTTTTCTGCTGCAGGGCATGTCGAACAAGGCCATCGCGCGAAAAATGAACATCTCGGAGAACACCGCGAAGGAGTACATCAGCGATCTGCTGAGCCGCTTCAACGTATCGCGGCGAACTTTCCTGATCGTCGAAATGGCACGCCGCGGCATCGAGATTCCCACCGTCGCGCACGCCCCGGCGGTCTAGGTCGCCCGGCCCGACGCCTCCGTCAATTCGAGCATGCGCGCGATCAGCAGGTCGGGAGCCAGTGGCTTGCTGAGGACGCAGCGCTCGGGCAACACGCCCTGCGTGCTTGCCATGGCTTCCCCCGTCACCACGAGGCACGGCACGGGCCGCGCAACGTGCTCGCCCAGCAGACGGATGACGTCGTGTGCGGTCGCATTCTCCGGCAGCCGGTAGTCGCTGATCACCAGGTCCGGCACGCGCTCGATCGTCTGCAACAGTTCGCCGAGTTCGGCAGCGGACCGAACCGAATCGGACAGCACTCCCCAGCGTGCAAACAACGCCTCCATCGAGGCGCGCACGAGGCTGTCGTCCTCGACCAGCAACACGTAGAGACCGCGCAGCGACGACGGTGACGGCGACAAGGCCGCATCGGCGGACGATATCGCGGCATCCTCGTGTGCAAATTGATCCGCTACCGGTATGCGCACCGAGAAGCGCGACCCGTGCCCCTCGATCGACTTGAGTTCGAGACGATGCCCCTCGAGCAGGGACACCACCGCATTCACGATCGACAAACCGAGCCCGAGCCCTTTCTCGCGGTCCCGCTCCGGGTTGCCGAGCTGGACGAACGGCTGGAAAATCGCGTCCCAATGTTCCGACGCGATGCCTATGCCGTTATCGAGCACGTCGATCCGCACATAATTAGGCATACGTACCAAACCGACGAGCACCGTGGAGCGACCCGCTTTCGAGGGATCCGAATATTTGATGCCGTTCGCAATGAGGTTGCTCAGCACGCGGGGAATCCAGTCGGCGTCGGTGCGTACCCATGCGGGCTTTTGCAGCGCTCTGGCATAGCGCAGCACGACGCCGCGGCTTGCAGCGAACGACGCGAGCTGCTCGACCGCATCCTCGGTCACGCGGCTCAGGTCGACGCTCGTATAGGTCGGGTCGACGTGACCCGACTCGAGCTTCGACAGATCGAGCACCGCGTTGAAAAGACGCGCCGTCAATACCGACGCCTTGCGCGCCTCGCCGATCAGCTTGCCCGACGCTTCGATGTCGCGCGCCTCCAGCGCTTCGTCTGCAGCCGCAAGAAACAGGTTCAGCGCATGCATGGGCTGGCGCAGGTCGTGCGCGGCCGCGGCCAGAAAGCGCGACTTCGCCCGGCTCGCCTGCTCTGCGGCTTCGCGCTGCTGCTCGCGCAAGGCGATCAGGGCTTCCGACTTGGTCTGCTGGTCGCGCCGTGCGCGCTCGAGGTCATGGTGCTTTTGCGCAAGCTCTGCGTTGGCGCTTTGCAGCGCATCGTTGCTCTGGGCTAGCGCCTGGACAGCAACATACCGGTCGCGCACATGCCGCTCGGCATTCACGTTGACGCTGTGCCCCAGCACGGCGACGTTCAACAGATAGAACATGCCCGCGGCGAAGTTGTCCGGCTCGACCGCCTGAGTGAGCAGCTGTGCCATCACGATCACGGCAATCACGCACGCGCTGAGCATGAGTGTCGCCTTGGCCCGCAAGCGAAGAAAGCCAAACAGATAAAAGAGAATTAAATAAAAACCGACAAAAAAATGGGTGAAATTGAACGGGCGCGGGGCAAGGACCGTTTGCATCAACAGGCAAAAGCACATGAACGCCAGGCCCGACAGCAGGATCCAGTGTGCAACCTTGTCCCGATGAAATTCGAGCCTGAAGGCCAGAACGATGCCGACGGTCGCGCCAATCGCACCGGCGCAACGGAACGCGAAAACCTCCGGGAAGTACGGCCGGAACGCCGTACTCGTCTGCGCGAGACTGATTTCCCAAAAGCCGAAGCACACCCAGATCAGGGTTCCGAGCACCAGCGCCGCACGGCGAAAGTCGGCAAAGCGCCGGCCGTACTCCTCGGTAAATTCTCGTTCGACCTGCGGATCCGCGAAGCGGGCGGGCCAGCACAGCATATCGACCAGCCATGCGCGAACCGCGCTGGGCGCATGCGAACGTTTGAGGAATGCCGATTCCGTCGCCGATTGAAACCTGAATATGCTCATCGCATCTCGCCGGTATGCTCGCTGGCTAACGAAGCAGGAAGCACGTCGTGTGCTTAGTCGTGCCAATCCATTCTAGCCGGTCACAGCCTGCCCCGCCCGCTTCCCCGCTGGAAGCGAGGCATGTTACGCCAGCGGACCACAGGAGAATGTCACATAACATGGTGTTCGACGTGCGACGATCAGGTATCGCGCCGGCTTTCTCAAGGCAGCCTATATCCTTCGTACTCCGTTGCAATCACAACGAACCACGTCTTTACCGAGGCGAAGCATTCCCTCACTGCGCAAAGCGGCTCGCCTGCGCTCCCAATCCACGCATTAATCTATTTCCCGTTTTGAGCAACAATCATCAGATGTTTTCTGTGCAATGGACGTAATGCCATGATTAGGCTGCCAAAATCGGCATATGCGAGGCTGAACCCATCACACAAAAATGACGCTGGGATGGCCAATAAACTTTCAATTTCCTTTTTATTTAACGAAACTGAAACAGTGTTTTATCGCCATAAATCCGATCGTGTCATGTTTTCCCTCTAATATCTGTCGCGACGTTTTCACGAAGCCTAGCCTGGAGAACAGTATGGATCTGGCAAGAATCCGCCGCGATGCATTCGCGATGCCCATGCACAACCCCGCGTATCCGCGACCGCCGTTTCGCTTCGTCAATCGCGAATATTTCATCATCACGTACGAGACCGATCCCGATGCGCTGCGCGCCATCGTGCCGGAGCCGCTGAAGCCGGAAAACAATCTCGTGCATTACGAATTCATCCGCATGCCCGACTCGTCGGGATTTGGCGACTACACCGAAAGCGGACAGGTAATCTCCGTACGCGACCCGCAAGGCCGCCTCGCGAATTACACGCATTCGATGTATCTCGACGACGAAGGCCCGATTGCCGGCGGCCGTGAAATCTGGGGCTTCCCGAAGAAGCTCGCGCGCCCCGTGCTCGCCGTCGACGGCAACGACACGCTGCTCGGCACGCTCGATTACGGTACGCAGCGCATCGCGACCGGCACGATGGGCTACAAGCATCACGTGCTCAACAGCGAAGACGAGCGCCGCAAGCTCGCCGATACGCCCAACTATCTTCTCAAGATCATTCCGCATGTGGACGGCACGGCGCGCATCTGCGAGCTGGTGCGCTTCTATCTGCGCGACGTGACAGTGCGCGGCGCATGGAGCGGCCCGGCCGCGATCGAACTGCATCCGCACGCGCTCGCGCCCGTCGCCGATCTGCCGGTGCGTCGCGTCGTGGGTGCCCGTCACGTCATCGCGGACCTCACGCTCGATATCGGCGAAGTCGCCTTCGACTATCTCGCCACGACATCGAGCCACGACGCCGCCCTGGGCGAACCCGAAGCCGAACTCGCTTGATCTGTTTATCTATCGCTTTTTAGTAAGGAATACGTATGTCTTTGAAAGATAAGGTTGCAGTCATCACGGGCGCCGCGAGCGGCATTGGCGAACATTGTGCGCGTACGTTCGCGAGCCAGGGTGCGGCGGTCGTGATCGCCGACCTCAATCTTGCGAACGCCGCAAAGGTGGCGGACAGCATCGTGGCCGCGGGCGGCAAGGCCCTCGCCGTGGCGATGGATGTCACCAACGAGGAAGCGGTGAATGCAGGGATCGACGAAGCGGCGAAAGCCTTCGGCGGCATCGACGTGCTGGTGTCGAACGCGGGCATCCAGATCATCAGCCCGGTGGAGGAGTTTCCGTTTGCCGACTGGAAGAAGATGCTCGCAATCCATCTCGACGGCGCGTTCCTCACCACCAAGGCCGCGCTCAAGCATATGTACGGCAGCGGCAAGGGCGGCTCGATCGTCTACATGGGATCGGTGCATTCGCACGAGGCGTCGAAGCTCAAGGCGGCTTATGTCACGGCGAAGCACGGTTTGCTCGGCCTCGCCCGCGTCGTGGCGAAGGAAGGCGGTCCGCGCGGCGTGCGCGCCAACGTCGTGTGCCCGGGTTTCGTGCGTACGCCGCTCGTCGACAAGCAGATTCCCGAGCAGGCCAGGGCGCTCGGTATCGCGGAAGCCGACGTCGTCAAGAACGTAATGCTCAAGGACACCGTGGACGGAGAGTTCACCTCCCTCGACGACGTGGCCAACACGGTCGCGTTCCTCGCGGGCTTCGGGTCGCAAGCGCTGACGGGGCAATCGGTGCTCGTCACGCACGGCTGGTCGATGCACTAAGCCACCAACGAACAAAGGGAGAACGTATGCGCAGCAGCAATCTCACCGCCCGCACGGAGCGCAAGCCGTTTGAGCTGCCGCGCTACGACGAAATCGCCCTTGTTTTGCAGGGCGGCGGCGCGCTCGGGTCCTATCAGGCCGGCGTGTTCGAAGGGCTCGCGCAGAGCGGCGTCGAACCGCATCGCATTGCGGGCGTGTCGATCGGCGCGCTCAACACGGCGATCATTGCGGGCAACGAGCCTGCGCAGCGCGTCGAAGCGCTGCGTGGTTTCTGGGAGTCGATTTGCCATCCGCTCGACTGGTTCGGCAACCTCGGCGCGCTCGCCATGCCGATGTTCAGCCACCAGGATTTTTCGCGCCGTTGGGCCAGCATGTGGGCCGCCGGTCGCGCGCTCACCGAAGGCCAGCCTGGCTTTTTTGCGCCGCGCCGTCCGCTGCCCGTCGCAGGCTGGCAGAAGGCGACGCCGAGTGCGGTGAGCTACTACGACACCGCCGCGCTGAAGTCGACACTGCAACGCTTCGCCGATTTCGACCGTATCAACGACGGCCCGATCCGCGTTTCGGTGGGCGCCGTGAACGTGCGCAGCGGCAATCTCGTCTATTTCGACAACGCCAAAATGCGGCTCGAGCCGGAGCACTTCATGGCATCGGGCGCGCTGCCGCCGGGCTTTCCGGCCGTGGAAATCGACGGCGAGTATTACTGGGACGGCGGCCTCGTGTCGAACACGCCGCTCACGGAGGTGCTGCGTGACGCGGACCACAAGGACACGCTCGTTTTTCAGGTCGATCTATGGAGCGCGAGCGGCAACGTACCCGCCGATTTCCTGGACGTGGCCGAACGAGCCAAGGACATTCAATATTCGAGCCGCACGCGCGCCATCACCAACATGCTTGCCGATCGGCAAAAGCACGCGCGCTTTATCAAGGAACTCCTCGAGCACGTGCCCGCCGAGGCGCGCCGCAACGATCCCCTGTTCCGGCTCGCCGAGAAGGTCGCCGATGGTTCGTCGATCAACGTAGTCCATTTGATCTACAAGAACAAGCCTTACGAAGGGCATTACAAGGACTACGAATTCAGCGCCGACACCATGCAAGAGCACTGGTCGAGCGGCGTCGAAGACATTCGCGCGTCGTTTGCGCATCCGGACTGGTTCGCGATACCGAGCCGCGAGCAAGGCTTTGTCACGCACGACATCCATCGGCGCGCGGGCGAAGTGCCCGAGTCGGATCGCGCCGAGCTGAGCGCGGGCGCCTCGGGACAGGTGGATCTGCCTCGCAAGGTCGCGTAGGCGCAGCGAAAGAACCGTTCCGCCGCCGGGCCCGCGCTTGAGGGTTTTCCTTGACGCCGGCCCGGCAACATCGCCAATGGTTGACCGACGGAGGACGTGCTAGGCTGCTTTCAGACAACTCCGGAGACTGCGATGCCGTTCATCTGCGAAAACGTTGAATGTCGTGCCGTACTGGCTCGCGGTCAGGTCAGATCCAGTCATGAGGACGACGGGTGGTGTTTCTACTGCCCGGACTGCAAAACCCGGAACGAGTTGAAGGATGTCGGCATACCCGGCGGTGCTGCCCAGTTGGTTCAGCCGGAACGATCCAGCCCTCCGCACAGGATCATCGCGACGGCTCGCCCCCTGGAGGACGGCGCTTACGCAGCGCAATTACGCGTGCAGAGGGCGCTCGCGATAAAAGGCACCTACGCGGTCGAGGAGCGCTGGGAGCAGCTCGGCGTGTTTCCGAACGCGCAAGAGGCCGTAGCGCATGCGAATTCTTTCGCGACCGAGCTGCTGAAGGCCTGATCGTCGAACGCGCGCTGGATCGACTACCCGGACCGAAGGCCTCAACGCGAAGCCATCGTGCCAACCGGACCGGCTTTCGGCACAATCACGTCGTCTTCCGCTTCGAGCGGCGCCTGTAGATCCCGTTCGTCCAGTTCCCACACAACCAGTTTGGGAGGCGTCTGGGCATACGCGGCGCTCGCGAAATACGCGCGCGCCGAGCCGCCGAACTTGCCGCCTTCGCGCGCGAAATTCCCCACGCCCTGGCCCGATGCCAGCGCCAGTTGCGGCACGAAATCGGACGTCGTCGAATATGAGGTGCCGATGACCGCGATGCCCGGCAGATCGCCGTCGCCGAACAGGTCGTCGGCCGACGTAGCCGCCTGGGCCACGTGAAGGTAAGCCCGGCCCGTCACGATCTCCGCTCGCGGCTGCCAGGACACCGGCAATGCATCGAGGCCGGCCAGCCGCACCAGGTCGCCTGGCCGCCGGGCCGGCGGCGTGTCGGCCACGCGGTAGCCGGGCTGGCTCGACACGCTCGAACCCGGCGGCTCGTCCAGCGCCCGAATGTGCTGCGCCACCGCGCGCGCCGCGGCGCCCGCGCCGTCCTGGGTCCAGTGCGTGTCAGTCCGGAAAAACGCGTCGCCCGGCACGCCGCGCAGCGCCGGGCCCAGGTCCACCACGGGCACGCCAACGGCTGCGAGACGCGCTGTCCAGGCGCCCAGACGCGCATTCAGCGATGCCGGCCGATACAGGCCGCATAGATGCTGCGGTTCGATGCGCGACTTGTCGGGCACCACGGCGACGAGCAACGCAATGCCGTGGCGCGCCAGTTCGCGCTGCACGGCGGCGACCGTTTCGGCGCGCGCCGCGAGATGGCGGTCGCCGTCGGGGTACACGGTCAGTTCGTCGCGCAGAAACAGCCACCCGGGACAGCCCTGCCGCACGCGCGGGCCCAGATCGCCCAGCGTCAGCCAGCCCAGCGCGCGCTGCGTGCGCGCGGCGTCGGCAGCGATCGGCGTGTCGGCCATGCGGCTTGCGAGCTCCTTCGACACCGTGCCGTCCAGCATGCCCGCACGCGTGACGGCGTGAGGCAACAGCGATGCCGTCGTCGACGCGAACCGGAGATTGAAGAACAGGCCCGCGAACAGGAAGCCCATCAGGATGACGGCAACGACCTTGCCGGCGCGCGTAGCGGGTAGTTGCGGTAGCGGCTTGGGATCTTCCATGGCGTCAGAACTGGAAGTAAAGGAAAGGCACCGCGCCGCGCGCGACGATCAACCCGAACGAGAGCAGAAAGCCAGCGAGCGGCCACACGGCCTGCGACAGCCGGCCCGGCGCCGTGTCCGCGAGGCGCGCCCAGCGCGATTGCCAGATCGGCAGCAGCACACAGACGATGCCGAGCGCGGCGGCCAACACATGCACGGGCCGCAGCAGTACGATGGTGGCGTCGCTCAAGCCGATTCCGTTCAGGCCGAACTGGCCGCGGTACATGGCGAGCGCCGCATGAAAACCGACCGCGCGGAACAGCGTCCACGCGAGCATCACGAAAACGAGCGTCAGCACGTGAGACAGCCACAGCGGCACAGCGGGCATGCCGATGCGCCGCCAGAGGCGCGCCACCGTGAGCGCCACGCCGTGAGCGATGCCCCACAGCAGGAAGTTCCAGCTATCGCCGCCGTGCCACAGGCCCGCGATGGCCATGGTCAGCAACAGGTTGCGACAGGTTTGCCACTCGCCGTCGCGGTTGCCGCCCAGCGGGATGTACAAGTAGTCGCGAATCCAGCTCGACAGCGACAGGTGCCAGCGACGCCAGAAGTCCTGAATGCTGCTGGCCAGGTACGGATGGTCGAAGTTCTCGGGGAAGCGAAAGCCCAGCATCTGCCCCAACCCGATGGCCATGGCGCTATAGCCCGCGAAATCGAAGAACAGCTGCAGCGTGTAGAAGCCGCAACCGAGCCACGCGTCCGCCAGCGTGGGGGCATGCATGGCGAACACCTCATCGACGATGGGCGACAGCGTGTCGGCCACCAGCACCTTCATGCTCATGCCCACCATGAGCCGCCGCGCGCCGGCCGCGAAAGCGTCCCAGTCGACCGTGCGCGACGCCAGCTCGCGCTTGACCCATGCATAGCGGATGATCGGCCCGGCGATCAGGTGTACGAACATTCCCTGATAGGCCCCATAGCGGATCACGCTGCGGTCGGCCGGGACTGTGCCGCGCTGCACATCGATCAAGTAGGAGATCGATTGCAGCACGATGAAGGACAGCCCGATGGGCAACACGACGTGCTGCCACGGAATCGGCCCCGCATGGCCTGCCGCCAGCACGTTGTCGAGGCTATCGACCACGATGTTGGCGTACTTGTACCAGCAGAGGATCGCGACGTTCACGGCGATGAAGACCGCGAGCCAGCCGCCGCGCGCACGCGGGCTCGGCGCCCGGTCGATGACCACGCCGCCGAACCAGCCGCAGAACGTCAGCGCGATGAACAGCAGCAGAAAGACCGGGCTCCACCAGGCATAGAAGAACCAGCTGCAAAAGAGCAGCACGCCGTTGCGCCAGCGGGCCGGCGACACGACATAGATCGCCAGGAAGGCCGGCAGAAACAGCGTCAGGAATTCGAGGGACGCGAAAACCATGCGATCAGCGGCTCACCGCGTCGTTCGCGAAGAAGATGCGCGACTGCGCACCAGCCGGCACGAGGAACACCGTATAACGCTGTCCCGCCACGAGCGTGCCCAGATTCAGCGGCTGGCCCACGGGTTGGCCGCCGCAGGCGAGTTGCACCGACAGCGCGACCGGGTTGACCTGGCGGCGCTTGCTCTGCCCCGCGGCCACGCCGTCGAGCAGCACGATGTCGTGGCCCGGCACCTTCAGCGTGGGCGTCGCGCAGTGCGCATCGAGGTTGTAAAAGCCCACCGAGGCTTTCAGCGCGTTGAAGTCGTCCGGCTTTTCGCGGACCGTCACGACCTGCGAACGCGCGCCCTTCTGCGCGCCGTCGAGCGCGACGATGCTGACGAACTCGCCGGGCTTCACGGTCGCGCTGACGTCCTGATGCGCGCCGCCGGCCGTCAGCGTGCCGGCCACGGGCTTGCCCGCGGCGATCGGAAAGAAGCGGCTGGCCGGGTTCTCGGCATCGAGTGTCAGGCGTGCTTTCGAACCTGCCGAGCTCACGTCCACGGGATGCGATCCGCCATCGACGAAACGCACGAACGACGAATCCTCCGCGGGACCGGACGGATACAGCGGGATATCGGCGGCCATGGCCGGTTCAATGGCGAATGGCGCGAGCAGCTGCGCGGCCAGCGCGAAGCCGGATAGCGCAAGGCCGCGAACAACGAAGCGCAACGGCTGGGAAAGGACTTTTTTCATTGTTTTTCTCAGACTCTCGATGTGACGAAGCGGCGGCGGCGCCTTACTTTTGCTGGACGACCGGCAGCTTGACGAGCGCCTTCATGATGTCGGCGCCCCAGTACTTGTAGCCGGTCGTCGTCAAATGCTGGCCGTCGACCGTGGCCCATTCGCCCGGCTTCGAAAACGTGAGCGAGTCGATGTACTGGCACGGTGCGACGTTGGTGGCGAGGAACGACGAGAGCTGCTTCACGCGCGCAAAGCTCTTCTGGTACTTGCCGCCTTCCGAACCCCACGCCGGCCCGACCCAGACGCACGCCGTCTTGCTGGCGGCCAGGTCTTGCGTGAGCGCGGTGACCTGCTGCCACACCCAGCTCTTGGGGAAATCGTCCTTGCCGTAGCCGCCGATGGTGTCGCCTTCGACGATGATGACGAGGTTGGCCTTGTTCGCCGCAACCAGTTGATCGATCGGCTGCGTTTTCGCGTTGTGATCGACGACGAGCGGCGCCTTGCCGTTGCGCGTGGCGCCGCCGCAAGTGCCCGGCACCGACTTCAGCCAGTCGCCCGGCACGCTGCCGCACACGCCGTAGGTGTGCACCTGCGCGCCGGCGGCGATCAGTTGGTCCTGCAACGTGTCGATGAGATAACCCGGCTCGCTCAGATGGCTGTCGCCAATCATGAGAATGCTGAGACCTGCAAGTACGGAAGCAAGCATGAACTTAAGACTCCTGAAAAACGGTCGATCTCCGATCGACCCGGCTACTGATCGTTGTAATGCGACTGGTAAGGCATGACCGGCATATCCAGCGACTTCGTCTGCGGTGCGAAGCTAAAGCGCAGATACAGCCCAGCCACCCACTGGCGGTAGCTGGACGCGTTGTTGGCGCCCACCGACGCGCCGCCCGTGAGGTGATTGCTGAAGCGGTATTCGGCTGCGGCCAGCAGGTTGTAGCCGACGCCGGTCTTCGACTGCGCGGGATGGACCGCGCCGTCGCCTGTCGTCGACGTCGCCGCAGAGGCGGCGGCCGCCTGCAGCGTGCTGTCAGTCGGGAAGTACGGCGCGCCGGCCTCGTGGTAGTACTGCAGACCTGCCGAACCCTGCAGCTTGTAGGTCCAGCGATCCGAGCGCTGCGCCCACGTGATGGGCACGGTGAATGCATAGAAGCGCTGCGGACTGAAATAGCCGCCGTTGCCGTAGGTGAAGTTGTTCTGGTCGTGGCGGTAGAACTCGCCGCTCAGGTTCATGCCGATGGTCAGCATGTTGTTGGCGCTGCGCAGCAGGTACCAGTATGCGCCCGCGCCGACCTCGGCGCCCTCGTTGGACTGGACGCTAAAGCCGTCCAGGTACTTCACGGCCCCGTAGCCGTAGAAGCCGAAGTCCTGGTTGTCGAGGCCGATCGCGCCGTGCAGCCCCGTCGCGGTCACGCCGCCCCAGCGCAGGCCCGAGCGCGCATCGGTCGAACCGGCGAACGACGTGATGCTGTCGGTCACGGCGCGGCGCGATACGCCCGCATTGAACCAGCTGCCCGCCTTCGCATCGATGGCGCTCCTGTACGACACGCCGCCGACCACGTTGGTGTACTGGAAACCCAGAGGCGTCGTGCCGATGTCGAATGCCCACTTGCGCGTCTCGTAGCCCACGCCGAGACCCACGCCATGGGCGCTCTGCGCACCGGGCGCGGCGACCTTGCCGCTTTTCTGGTCCTCCGCTGCTTTCGGGCCGCCGCCAAACTGGCTGCTGCTGTAGACATCGGTGCCGAGCGTGCCGCCCTCGAGTTCCACCGGCGTCACGCGCAGCGACAGCTTGCCGTTGCCGACCGGCAGCAAGGCTTCGAGCGGCTGCTGCACATCCGTCAGTTGCGACGTCCCGGCTGCGCTGTTGTTCGAGGAGACGAACAGCCCGCCGCGGATTTCCGGCGAGCGCTCCGAGCGGATATCGTCGAGTTCGTTGCGCATGTCGTCGAGCGAGATGGCGCCCTCCTGAGGCGCGCTCGTAGCCACCGCGTCCTGCGGCGCCTGCTCGCCGAGCGGCGTGCCGGCCACGGAAGGCAGCGCGGATGCACGCGCCCCCTTCGACGTCGTGGCAGACGCGACGCCCGAAGCCGTTCCCGCGTCGTTCGCGAGCACGCCATCGGACGCAGCGCCCGCCGTGCCCTGCGCCGCAAACGCAGTCGCAGCCGGCTGGCGCATGTCGCGAGCGGCAATGCGGCGGCGATCGTCGTCGTGCACGAACGGATTGCCCGCGACATGGACGCCTTGCGCCTGCACGCCGAGCCGCTTTTCCTTGGCGGCGATGGCAGTAACGAGCAGCGACTGCGCCTCGCGGGTCTTGCCCTCTATGGCGTAGATGCGTGCAGCGCCCGCCAGCACGTCCGGATCGTTCGGCGCCTTCGCGATGGCCTGTTTCAGGGCCGCGTCCGCCACGTCGCCGTTGCCGGCCTGCACTGCCGTCATCGCCACGCCCAGCTCCAGACCGGGATTATCGGGGTCGTTCGCGAGCGCCTTCCGGTAGAGCGACAGCGCCTTGGCGTACTGGCCGTCGGCCGCATACATGCGCGCGAGCGCGGCGTTGGCCAGGCTGTCGTTGGGCCGCTTCGCGAGAACCGGCGCGAGCGTGTCGTAGGCCTGCGCAAGATCGCCTTGCTGACGTTGCTGCTCGGCCAGACGCACGGCGTAGAGGTAATTCAGATCGTCCAGTTGCCGGCGCTGGTCCGCGGTCAGCGTCTCGCCCTGCAAACCGCGCATCACGTCCTGGGCCTGAACGTTCTGGCCGGTCTTGAGCAGGAGGCCCGCGTAGGCCAGTTGCACATCGGGACCGCTGCCCTTCAGGCCGCCCGGCGTCAGCCCGTGCATCAAGGCCATGGCGCGCGGCAGATTGCCCGCGTCGACATAGGCCTGCGCCAGCGCGCTCACCCGCGCCGGGTCCTTGCCCGCCGACGCTTCGAGCCGCGCCAGCATGTTGCGCGCATCGTCCAGATTGCCGTCGCGGGCCAGTTGCGAGGCTTGCGCCGCCACCGCCTGGAAATCGATCTGCTGCGCCGTCGCGACCATGTTCGGCGTACGCGCGGCGGTGGGAATGCGCGCCATCGTGTCCTGCGCGCGCGTCCAGTCGCCCATCTGCATGGCGAGCAGCGCACTCGCGTAGAGGGCGTCGGGATTGTCGGGGTTCGAAGCGAGCAGGCCGTCGACGAGTTCCCTCGCCTCGTCGGCATGGCCCTGCCGCAGTTCGTAGCGCGCCAGTTCGAGACGGATCCACGGATTGGCGGAATCGCGGCGCTGCGCGTCTTCGAGAATACGTCGCGCGGCGTCCAGATCACCGCGCTGCTCGGCGGCATCGGCGCGGCCAGCGGCCACGGCGGCGCGCAAACGATCGAGGCCGCCGATGCCGGCCTGCTGCTCGGGCGACATGCCGTCGACCCACTTCTGGGCCTCGTCGGCGCGCCCCGTTGCAGCGAGGATATCGACGAGCCCGCTCACCGCCTCGCGGTTGTTCGGGTGCGCCGCCAGCACTTCGCGGTAGACCTTTTCGGCGCGGGTCAGATCGCCCTGCGCCGCATACAGCCGGGCCGACGCATTGCGCCCGCCCGGCTCGGCCGGGTCCATGCGCAGCGCCTGGTCGAGCTTGCTGCGCGCGGCGGCGTAGTCGCCCACGCTCTGCGCGCCTTCGGCCTGATTCACGAGCAGCCAGTAGCGTGCCGAAGCGAGCGCCTTGTTCCAGTTCGCTCCGGCGCCCGGACGCGCGACGGCGCGCGCGAGCAGCGTCTGCGCCTGCGCCAGATCGCCCTGTTGCATGCGCACCAGACCCAGGCCGCCGAGCGCGTCGGTGTCGTTGGGTTTGTCGCGCAGCACATCGGTGAAGGACTGTTCGGCGGTCGTGATGTCGCCCGCCTTGAATGCCGCGAAGCCGCGCGTCAGACGCGGGTCCATGACCGGTGCGGCAGGCGCGCCTGCCGCGCGCGGCGAGAGCATCTGATGGCGGATTTCATCGTCATCGGGATGCAGCTTCAGGTAGTCCTCGAACCACGACTTGTTCTTCGGCGTGGGCGTGACCCAGGTCAGCACGGAGCGCCAGGCTTCCGTCGCCGCGCCGCCAATGTCCGGGCGCGCGGCCAGCTTTTCCAGCAAGGCGACGCCCGCGGCACGATAGCGTTCGTCTCGCACCTGATGCTGGGCCAGCGCCAACTGGGTATACGGATCGGGCGTCTCGGCGTTCAGGCGCGTCAAGCCCTGAATGGCCGGGTCCACGCCGCCGTCCGTATAGCCGAGGAAGGTGTAGTACTCGCGCGCCACATTGCCCTGCGGAGCCTTGCCGCCCAATGCCTTGTCGTATTGCGCGATCGCGGCCGCCAGCGCTTTCGGATCGTTCTGGTTGACGGCGTCCTGCGCCATCTGGCGCGCCTTGGCGAACGTCGACTTGTTGGGCTCCACGGCGAGACGCAGGTCCTGCTCGAGCAGCGGCACGTACCGGCTGTCGGGCGCCGCGGCGCGCAACCTCGTCAGATAGTCGTTGGCGACCGCAAACTGCTTCTTGCTCACGGCGATCGAACCCATGCCATAGAGGCCTTCGGGCTGTTTCGGATCGGTCAACAGCAGCTTCGACCAGGACTGCGCGGCCAGATCGGGCTTGTCATGCGCCTGCCAGTAGCGGCCCTGCTCGAGCAGCATTCTGGAACTGGCGTCCTGCGCCCATGCGGGGTGGCTGACTGAGGTAAGCAACAAACCCAGAACACAGGCCTGGCTGCGGCTGACTAACATGAAGGCTTCCTGATTATTATTGTGCGTGCTGCTTTGCGCGCAGCCGTGCCTCGGCTTCGGCATCGCGCCGCGCCTGACGGCGCCGCAAGGCCACGAACCCGCCTGCCGCCAGCAGCGCGAGCACGACGACGCCGAGCGCCTTCAGCAGCGAGGCCAGCGACAAGCCGAACGAAGCCAGCCACCAGTCGAGGCCGCGCCACAGGCCCAGATGCCCAACGTAGTACGTGTGCTCGCCCACGAGCGCATCGACTTCGTTGCCGCGGATCGATACGAGGCTGCCCTGGATGGGCTGCTTGTCGTAGTTCGGCACGCCCAGCAACGCCGCGACCGCATCCTTCAGGCCGTCGGATTGATTGCTCACCAGCATGACCACGCTGCGGCCCTTTTCCTTCGGCGACTCGAAGCCCGCGAGCACGGCGCTCACGCCCGGCCCCGTCCAGGCGAGCGAGAGGCGACCGGGAGCGGCGTCCAGACGCGGATTGGCGTGGAACCAGCCGCGCACGCGGCCCGGCAGATCCGAGAGCGAGAACTGCGCGCCGTGGTCGTACGCCGCGGGCATGTAGCCCGCCCAGTCCTTGAGCCAGGCCTGGTCGGCGCCCGAGGCGATCACGAGCAGATCCTTCGCCGCGGGCATGGCGTCGATGCGCTGGCCGCGCAGCACCGTGACGCCGCGCGCCGGATAGCCGGTCGAGTCGCCCATGCGGCCCATCACGGCCAGATACGTGCTGTACTCCTGCGGCCCAGCATTGGCGCCGAGCACGACGTCCGTGTCTGACAGGTCAGCCATGCGCGTGAACGGGAAGCCCGCCTGGGCGAACGCGGCCAGGTTCGGCATCGCGATGTAGTGCGGATACCTCGACAGATCGATCGTCGATTCGGGATCGATCGCGCCGCGCACGTTGTCGATGATGATGTCGCGGCACTCGCCCTGCTTGATGTAGTCGTACATGTAGCGGAACTGCAGCTGCGTGTTCGGCTGCAGGAGCGACTCCAGCGGCACTTCCAGTTTCGCCTGACGCGGCAGGCTGCTGTCGGGCAGCACTTCGGCGCGAAGCTTGTCGCCGCCTTCGAGGCGCTCGAGCGGCAGCAGCGGAATCGACTTCATGAACTGATCGCTGACGCTGAACAGCAGCGACGAATTGACCATGTAAGGCTGCGGCGTGTAGCGGTAATGCAGGTCGATCGGCACGTTCTGCGCATGCCAGCCGAACAGGTCGGGCGGCACGCGCGTATTGATGCGGATGAGGTCCGGGCTGTAGCCCGACACACTCAACTGTTTGGTGTCGATCAGCTCACCGAACGACACGGGGCGGTCGGTGCGCAGCCAGCGCGGCGCGTCGTAGGGCTTGCGCGGTGCGAGATCGGCGAAATGCGTGATCAGCGCGCTCGGGCCCGCCAGCGTCTGGCTGCCCGTGACCAGCGCGTCGGCCGCCTGCTTGAGTTCCTTGCCGTCGCGGCCCATGACGAGCAGCAGCTTGCCGTTCGGATCGTTCGGGTTGCTGACGATGGCGAGCGTCGGACCTTGCAACGGCGCACCCGCGAGCGCGGCCTGCTGCGCGCCTTCCACGATGACGACCGCGTTGCCCTGAGCGGGCACGGCGGAGAGCGACACCGGGAAGTCCGCGCCGCGGAAGCTTGCCAGCGCGCCGAACCACGACGACACCGCGCCTGCGGCCTCGAGCGCGGCCGTATCGGGATTGCCCGGGAACACGACCGGCAGGCTCAGCCGGCGGATGTCCTGGCCGTCGAAGAACGGCTTGGGCAGGCGCGCCAGATCGTTGGCCTGCGGCAGCGGTTGCGTATCGATGCTCAGCGTGCTTTCGTTGCTGATATTGGCCCACAGGCTCGAATGCAGCGGGTCCTCGCACTGCGTGGTGTAGTGGCCGATCAGTTGCAGGCGCAACTTGCTGTTCGAGGTGAACAGATACGCCGGCAGCGCGATCGTACGCTGCAGGCTCGCGCCGGCCGCTTCCTTTGGCACCGCGATCGAGGCCGCCACCTGGTCATTGACCAGCACGTTGATGTGCGAGAGATCGGGCAGCAGCGCCGGCGAATAGGCATAGCGCAGATTCAGGCGCGCGCCGCTCACGACCTGATCGTCGCGCACGCCGACCGGCAGCGTATTGCTGCCGTCGACGCCGCGCAGGTTGAGCGCGTATTGCGCACCCAGTTGCCGCAACGACCAGGTCACGGTCGTCGACGACGCCGCAGCAGCCGCAGCGGGCTGCGCCTGCGCGTTGTTGGCGGCATTGGCGCTCGCCGCGGCCTGGGCATGCGCCGTCGAGACGAAGGCACAACCGAGCAGCAGCGCGGGCAACGCCCGCAATACCGGCTGTACGGACATGCAACGCGCGAGGCGTGCCCGGGAAATAGCAGGCCGTCTTTTAAACATGAGAACCTCGTCGTCCTTCTTCACTTTGCGATGTCTGGGGGATGTCCAGGTTCAGGCGGCTCAGGGCGCGCCGATGCAGCAGCACGCCGCCGAGCAAGCCGATAAGCACGACGCTGACGAGCGTCGCCGCGAGCAGCAGCACGATGTGACTCGCGAAGAACCACTCGATGGCGAGCCGAAGCGGCAGGGAGCCGATGAAATAGCTCTGGTCCTTGTTCAGCGTGGTGAGGATGCCGTCGTTCACGACCACGAGGCTGCCGCCGATCGTGTCGTCGATGCGGTAGCGGCGGGCTTGCAGCGCGTCCGCAACTGCGCTTAGGCCGCCCGGCGTATTGCCCGATACGACCACCACACTGCGGCCATGCGCGAGCGGCGACTCGAACCCGGCCACCATGCCGTCGTGGTCGTCGCTACGATAGAGCGCGGCGATGTCCGCCTCACGCCTGGCTTGCGCCTCGCCGCCGGTCAGCTTGTCCCACCAACCGGCGAGCCCGGTGCCCGACGGCGGAGCCGGAGCGAAGAACCCGCGCGGCAAGTCGCTGCGCCATGCCTTGAGCAAAGGCTGGTTGTCGCCCGAAGCGAGCACGAGCAAGTCCTTTTGCTGCAGCGATTCGACCTGGGCCGGATCGCCCACTGTCACGCCCAGCACCGGATAACCGGTGGCCTGCCCCATGCTGCCCATCAGCGTCAGATAGGCTGAGTAGTCGTCCGCGGCCGGTTGCGTTGGCAGGATCACGGCGGTTTCGGACAGATCGGCGAGGCGCGTGAACGGAAAGCCCGCGCTGGCGAACGCGCCCAGATCGGGCATGGCCGTGTAACGCGGCAACTGCGAAATGTCGATCGTCGAGGTTGGATCGATGGCGCTCAGCAGCGGGCCGCCGGGCACGTCCTGCCAGTGGTCCTTCGTCTTGACCGCCTCGTAGCGATAGTCGAATTGCAGCGTCGTCAACGGCGGCAGTAGATACGTCGGAATCCGGATCACGGCATGGCCGTCCGGTGCATCTCCTGGCAGCGGCAACGCCGCGATCGGCGTGTTGCCCGCCAGCACATTCAGCGCCGAATGCGTCGACTCGGGGCGCGCCGTATAGCGATAACGCAAGTTCAGCACCGCGCCGCTGTTGTTGAAACCGAACAGCCCCGGTGGCAGGCGCAGGTCCACGTCGATCGCGCCGGGCCGGAAGCCCTGGATCGTGAACCGGTCCGCCGGCAACAGTTCGCCCAGTTCGACCGGGCGGTCGCCCGGCAACCAGTTCGGCGCGTCAAAAGGCTTGCGCGGCGCGGCCGATACCGGAGCGTCGATGCGGACCTGCGGCCCCGCCAGCGTCTTCGCGCCCAGCACCAGCGCCAGCGCCGCCGTGCGCAGTTGCGGCTCATCGCGGCCCGCGACCAGCAGCAGCCGACCGTTGGGGTCGTTGGGGTTGGGCACGATCGCCAGCGTCGGGGCGTCGACGGCGAGCGAGGCCAGGCCCAGGGCCGGCAACTCGTCGCGCAGCGCCAGTACGACGGCATGGCCATGTGCGGGCAGCGCGCCGAGACTCGCGACGAAGTGCGAGCCGCGATAGCCCGCCTGCGCGCCCAGCCACGAGGCCACGATGCCCGCGGATTCGAGGCGACGCGCGCCTGGCGCGCGCGGCAGCACGACGGGCAAAGTCACGCGGCGCACGTCGCGCGCGTCGACGAACGGCGCGGGCAGTTGCGACAGGTCGCTGGAGACCGCCGCCGGCGCCACGGTCAGTTCGAGCGCGCTATTCGGGCCGGCTTTCAGCCACAGGTCGGGACTCAGCGGATCGTTGCCTTTATCGCTGGCTTTGCTATAGGCAATCAACTCGAGGTTGAGGTGATTGAAGTCGGTCAGCAGCGACACCGGCAAATCCACGCTCACCTGCGTCGACGTGCGCGGCGCGGGTTCCGGCAACGCAATCGTCGCTCCCACCACGCTGTTGAGCAGCACATTGAGATGCGAGAGCGCGGGGAGCAACGTAGGCGAATAACGGTAGTCGAGCACGAGCCGCGCGCCGACCACGCGCTCGTCACGGCGCAAACCGAAGTCCATGCCGCCATAGGCGTCCTCGCCGAGCAGCGTCAGCCCTTGCGCAGCGTTTTGCCGAAGCAGCGGGATGCGGTAGGTATAGGTATCGCCGGAGTCGGTGGCGGTCTGCGGCTGCGCCGATGCAGGCGCTTCGGCCGCCACGGCCTGCGATGCAAACGACGGCGCCAATGCGGCCGCCGCGCTGGCCGCACTCGCGGCCAGCGCAACGTGGGCGCCTAACGCGAGCACGGCGAGCACCGAAGCCAGCCGCGGCGCCGACCGGCGCGTGCACGCCAGGGCGCGCAAAGGCAACAGATGGACGGGATTCACGATTGCTTCGATCCCAACTCGGCCGCCTGCGCCTCGGTCGAGCGCGCGAGACGCTCGCGTGAACCCATCAGCAAATGCCGGAACAACTCTTTCAGGCCGCGCACGCCGACACCGAGCACCTCGACCAGGCTGCGCAACGGCCGGTCGCGACGATAACGGCCCCAGGAAGCAATCCAGCTGTCGGCGCGCGAGAACGTCACGCGCATCAGGTCGCGTTCCTGATCGATCGTCAGGGCCGGGAAACTCACGCCCACGGTGCGGCCGCGGCACACCTGGACCTCGGCGGGGAACTTGCCCTCGTAGTCGTCGCGGAACACCGAGACCACGACGCGTTCGCCACGCTGCGGCAGCGGCGCGTCCTCGGGCAGCACGAGTCCGAGGCCGCCGTGCGAATAGTCGCTGGTCTGGCAGACGACGCGACACCCGTTGGCCAGACGAATCGCGGCCGGCAACTCGATCTGCACGCGCGGCATGAGGCGCAGCTGTCTCGACTCGGACGCCACGCCTGCCGCCGCGCTCAGGTTCATGACGTTGTAGATCACCCAGACCAGGTTGAACAAAATGCTCATTGCCTCGGGCCAGCCGGGACTGCGGATCAGACCGGCCACCCCCACCGCGAAGCCGGCGAGGTTGATGAGCAACAGGACGATGTACGGCCGCGCCATCGCCCAATCGAGGAAGGACTGCCGGATCACTCCGCCCTTGGACGTCACGTTGAAGCCTCTAGTGCCGGGAAACAGCACGGCCTGGAGCGCGGGCAGAATCACGTACCACGCCAGCACCGTTTCGTAGACCTCGCTCCAGAACGAATGGCGGAAGCGCCCTTGAATGCGCGAAGCGCCGATGCTCGAAATCACGAGATGCGGCACGGCATAGGCGAGCACCATCAGCGCCGACGCATGAAAGACGTGCGCGCCGAAGAACAGATAGGCCATCGGCGTGATCAGGAACACGATGCGCGGCAGCCCGAAGAAGAAGTGCATCATCGCGCTGAGGTAGCACAGCCGTTGCGGCAGCGTCAGCCCCGAAATCAACAGCGGGTTGAACTGGCGGAAGATCTCCGCCATGCCGCGCGCCCAGCGAATGCGCTGACCGATGTGGCGCCCCAGGCTCTCGGTCGCGAGTCCCGCCGCCTGCGGAATGGCGAGATAGCCGGTGTTGTATCCCTTCATGCTCATCTTGAGCGCGGTCAGCGCGTCCTCCGTGACGCTCTCGGTCGCCACGCCGCCCACCTCATTGAGCGCGGAGCGCCGCAACACCGCGCAGGAACCGCAGAAAAACGCGGCATTCCAGAGATCGTTGCCGTTTTGCAGCACGCCATAGAACAGGTCGCCCTCGTTGGGCACCTTGCGGTAGGTTTCGAGGTTGCGCTCGAACGGATCGGGCGAATAGAACACGTGCGGCGTCTGCACCATGGCCATCTTCGGATCCTTCAGGAACCAGCCCATGCAGACCTGCAGAAACGAGCGCGTAGTGACGTGATCGCAGTCGAACACGGCGATGTACTCGCCGTGGGTCTTCGCCAGCGCCGCGTTGAGATTGCCCGCCTTGGCGTGCGTATTGTCGGGACGCGTCAGATAGTCCACGCCCGCCTGCTCGCAGAACGCCCGGAACTCGTCGCGACGGCCGTCGTCGAGCAGGTACACGCGCAGCTTGTCGGCCGGCCAGTCGAGCAGCGTCGCGGCCAGCACCGACTGCCGCACCACTTCGAGCGGCTCGTTGTAGGTCGGGATGTAGACGTCGACCGTGGGCCACGCCGACGTATCGGCCGGCAGCGGCGCGGGGCGGCGATGCAGCGGCCAGAGCGTCTGGAAGTAGCTGCACAACAGCATGAGCACCGCGTAGCCTTCGGCGAACAACAGCAGATAGCCGAAGGTCCGGTCCAGCGAGTTGGTGAAGGACAGGGTCTGCGTCACGCGCCAGTACAGATAGCGCAGCGACATGAATACCGACAACGCCACCAGCGACACGGTGAGGACGCGGCCGCGCATGCGGCTCAGCGCGATCGCGACGCCCATGCACAGGATTGCGAACAACCACTGCTTCGAGACCGCCAGATGGACCGTCATGGCGGACGTGAACAAGAGCACGGCCGCCAGTATCACGAGCACACGCGACCAGCGCGACGCGAGCAGCGACGCACCCGCTTGCAGCAATGCGTCGTCCCACGCTCCTGCGTCGTCGCTTTGACCCGCACCGGCCGCTTGTCGCTGCGTCCGCATCGATTTCCGCTTGAAGATCATGGCGCGCCACGCTGCGCAACATCGCCGCGAGGCTCGTTGCGTTCCATGAGACGCGCAAACACACTGCTCAGCGCGGCAGCCGGTTGCACCGCGACGACAGGCTCGGGCGCGGGTTGAACGACGGGCTCCACGAGTGCGGCCGGCTCATCCGGGGGAGGCTCGGACGCGGCAACAGGCGTGGCACAAATCGCGTCGGGTGACGCGTCGGGCGCATCGAACGTGTCGGGCGTATCAGTCGTAACGGGGACGTCGGCCGGATCAGCGGCGTCGCCCTGCGCCGACGCGACAGGCGCGGGCGCGACGGGGTCCTGCTCCGCCGCGTTCATCGTGGACCAGCGCCCACGCAGGCCGTGCATCTGCTCCGCCCTTTCCACTTCCTGGTACTGCGATGGGCTTGCGTCCGCTACCTCGAAAAGATTCGCAATGTCCGATGCACCGCTCATGCCCCGACCCCGTAGTATTCGTTGTGCTGTCCATCAAGGCGCGTTATGCGCGCAGCACGTTTTGTTTATTTCGTTGACCTGTCGACCTGTCAACCTCTACTTACCGAACAGGAAAACCATCGTTCCCGACGCATCCGCCGGGCCAGCCGTGGTCATGCGCAGTTGCGCATCGGCACCCATCTGATACATCCATGCTTCGTAGGCCCCTTCGAGGAACGCCCCGGCCCACGCCACGTTCTCCGCGCCGAATACGGCCTTGAGCGGCGCCTGGTAATGCGTGAGCACGAGCCAGTCCTGTGCCTCGCGTATCTCGACCAGGCCCCAGTCCAGCTCGCCCCATACCTGATTCATGGCGTCCCGCATCGCAGCCACGGTGGTCGCCTCGCCCAGCGCATATTGATGCGCGAATTGCCCGCCCGCGGCGCGCATAAGCTGGGTCAAAAACCTGGGCGTCAGGTTCTGCGTCAGCTCTTGCGTGAGAAACGACAGGAACGGACGCCATTGCGGTGCTGGCATGGAATTCACCATCTATTCATGCGCCCGAAAAGGGGGAGCACAGGCTCGACAATTTGTAGAAGCGGCCATGACCACCATTCGGGCAGTGACCGGCGTTAAGCGCAGGCGATCCATTGGGTGATTCTGGAAGGACTGTAGATCAACTGACGCGCGGCGGATTATACGTATTATTCCCGCCGTGTTTATTATTTAATTTACCCGCGACGCTCAATTTGTCACCCGGGCGCGACACATCAAAAACGAAAACGTTTGCGCCTAAGAAATGGGTCGCTTATTTAACGCGGCACCACAATACAAAACATGAATTCGGTTGCCTTTATATTTATTTAACAATTGCGCCGCGCATTTATAAAACCACCTCGATTCGCCGACCATTCATACCAAAGTCATTTTCGAAAATTCGACGGAGTGCAAACGTTTGCAGCTCATTTACGCGGCTGTATGGCTGCCGCCGCAATACCCGCTCCGGCGAACGCGCACGCGGCGCACACAAGGGCGACGGCACGCAGCGCGTCGATCATCGCGCCCGCTTCCGCTCGCGCCACCAGCGTTGCGTGCGGCGGGCCGGCGCCGTCCGAGGCGAGCCCACCTTGCCCGTCCGGCTCGAGCAGTTGTCCCGTTTGGCGTGCGTCCATCGGCACGTGCAACGCGTCGAGGCGCGCGGACAGCGCTGCGTGATGCGACCATACGAACACGATGCCGAGCACCGCCACCGCCAGCAGGCTCGCCACGCGCGCAACGGCATTGTTGATGCCGGACGCGACACCGGTGCGCTCGCTCGACACCGAGCCCATCACGGTCGTGGTGAGCGGCGCGACGGTGATCGTCATGCCGAGGCCAAGCACCGCGAGCGCAGGGAAGAATCCGCTCCAGTAACCGCCGCGCACGAACGGCAACGCCAATAGCGTGAACCCGAGCCCGGCGACACCCGGGCCGACGGTCAACAGCGCGCGCGAGCCAAAGCGGCTCGTCAGGCCACCGGTGAAGCGTGACAGCAAACCGATGATGACGGGCACCGGCAACAGCGCCGCGCCCGCTTCTGTCGCGGTAAATCCATGCGCGCGGATCAGCGTGAACGGCAGGAAGAAGAATGCGCCGCCGAGCCCGAAGTAAAGCAGCAATGTGACGAGGTTCGCGCCGGTGAAGTCGCGCGAACGGAACACATCGAGCGGCATCATGGGGTTGGCGCTGCGCGCTTCGATCATCACGAATGCGGCGAGCACGAGCACGCCGGCGCCGATTGCGACCATTACGAACGGATGCTGGAAGCCGCGCGCCGACGCCTGGGTCAACCCGAAAGTCAGACTGGCGAGTCCCCCGGCCGCGGCCAGCGCGCCGGGCCAGTCGAGCGGCCCGGGCGCCTCGGACCTGTGGCTGTTGGGCACTGATGAAACGGCGAGCGCGATCGTTAGCGCGGCGAGCGGGACGTTCAGGAAGAAGATCGCGCGCCAGGAAAAGGCATCGACGAGCCAGCCGCCCGCCACGGGCCCCACCGCCGATGTGATCGCGCCGACACCCGCCCAGGTGCCGATCGCCCGCCCACGCGCTGCGTCGTCGAACACCGCGCCGATAATCGCGAGGCTGCTGGGGACGAGCAGCGCCGCGCCGATGCCTTGAACCGCGCGCGCGGCGATCAGCGCAGCCGCATTCGGCGCGAGGCCGCAAGCCGCCGACGCCAGCGTAAACAGCGCGATGCCCGCGATGAACACCGTGCGGCGGCCAAGCTTGTCCCCCATCGAGCCGCCGACCAGCACGAGGGAGCCGAGAAACAGCAAATATGCATTGACGACCCATTGCATCGCCGCGACGCTCGCACCGAGTTCGCTCTGGATGGACGGCAGTGCGACGTTGACGACCGAGCCGTCGATGAACGCCATGCTCGACCCCAGGATCGTCGCCGCGAGCGCGAGACGCTTGCGCCGGCACGGACAGTCGACTGAGATGGGCTGCGTGCGGATCACGAGCTCGTCGCACGGGCTCGCCTGCGCGGCGACGACATGCGCGCCCTTCGGCCCGCTTTCAACAAGATCCGGGTTGGCCAAGTTCGCTCCCGTGTGGATCGATGGTGACTAGAGTCTGTTGATGCCGGCGGCGCGAGTCAACCCGGGAGAGCGCATAGGCGTCGGCCGCGGATCACCGTGCGGACGCAATCCAGATCAGGCTGGTATACATCGGTCTGCCGGCCACCGCGCTGCGCCGTCCCCCATTTCGCCACACGCTTGAGCGCGACCGCGCGAATGGCCTGGATCCTTCATGACGCGCCCTTACCCATCACGCATGTCGCGTTGCCCGCCGTTGGCCCGTGTGTTGGCCAAGGTGTCGGCTCTCCTCGCTGCCGCGCTGCTATGCGGCTGCGCGATGGTGCGCGTGAACTCGCTAGGCCCGCAGCAGTACTTTGCCATGCGTCGCGGAGATATTCTCTCGACCGGCCAGTTGAGCGCGGCAACGCAGGCCACGTTGCGGGTTGCGGCCCTGGACGAAAGTTCGTGCCAGAGCGCGCCGCAAGCGTGTATCGATACGATGGCAACCGTCGGCGGACTCAGTACCGAACAGCGCCTTGCCTGCCTCGCCGAGTTATCGCTCCAGATGGCGCTCGGACAAACGCCGCGTGCCGGCACGCCCTGGACCGATGCGCAATTCGATTCGTGGCTCAAGACAGCGCGATACGCGTATGCGTTTCTGTTCCTCGGCCAGCGTACGGCTGGCGAACGGGCCTTCGAGGACCGCCAGACGCAGGTTCGCGACTACTACAACTATGCGGTCCAGGAGCTTGCCGGCGCGCTGTTTCTGCGCGGCACCGCTGAAACGAGCACCGGCCGTCGCGATCCGGCAAATCAGTTCATAGCAGGCTGGACCATTCATATCGACCTGAGCGAGGTGCGGCTGCCCGAGGGCGTGCGCGAACTCAGCGAAGTCATTCCCGCCTCGGGACTGTCGTTCGCAGGACTCCACAATACTTATCGCCGTGACGGCCTCGGTGCGGATCTGGTTGCAGTCACACAGCCCGCGCAGCCCGACCCGGACAGCACGACCACTAACAACGCAGCGACAACGGCTGAAGACGATGCGAATGCGAGCGCAGGCGCAACCTTCTGGTTCGCACCCGGCTCGCGTCCGTTCAATGAAATGCCTTCGCCGAACGTCACCGCATTGCTGCTGTTCGGCAACGGCACGCTCGAGCAGCTGCTCGATTCGCACGACGTGGTGTTCTCCGCCTACGACCCGTTTCGCGTAGAGAGCGTAGAGATCGAAGGCGAGACCGTGCCGCTCGCGGCCAACTTCAGTGCGGGCTACGGCATCTGGCTTGCCCGCTCCGGCTTTGCCCGGCAGTCCTTGCGTTCGCTGCTCGGCCGCACGAGGGGTATCGATCGTCCGCGCATCTACATGATGCAACCGTTCGATCCGGACCGGCGCATCGTGCTGATGCTGCACGGATTGGCCAGCAGTCCCGAGGCATGGGTCAACGTCGCCAACGACCTTCAGGGTGACGAAATGCTGCGTCAGCATTTTCAGGTCTGGCAGGTCTATTACCCGACCAACGTGCCCATTCTCATCAACCTCGCGAGAATTCGGCGGGCGGTGCAACTGACGCTCGCGCATTTCGATCCCGCAGGCAAGCTGCCAGCTTCGAACGGCATGGTGCTGATCGGGCACAGCATGGGCGGCGTGCTCGCGCGGTTGCTCGTGTCGTCCTCCGACGACGTTCTGTGGGTGACCATTCAGAACAAGTACCTGCCCGAAGGCGTCGACATCGTGCGCGAGGATGAGCGGCTCGATCGTCTGCTGCGTTTTACGCCGATGCCACAGGTCGAGCGCGCGATCTTCATCGCCACGCCGCATCGCGGCACGCCGTTCGCGAACAATCGCCTGTCTCGCTGGGTCGCGAACCTGGTGCGCTTGCCGCTCGCGCTGTTGAAGGAAATCGACGAGATGCTGCAGAGCGCCACCAACGCGGATAGCAGCCAGCGGGCGGGAGAGACCATCGCGGTTCCCAACAGCATCGAGCAGTTGCGGGAGACCGATCCGATCATCCAGTCGATTTCACGCCTGCCGATCAGCCCCGACGTTTGCTTTCACTCGATCATTGCGCGCCGCCGTGAGACGGGCCCGCTCGAAGATTCCGACGACGGGGTCGTCCCCTATCGCAGCGCGCATCTCGACGGCGCACTCTCCGAAAAGGTGATCGTTTCGGGACATAGCGTTCAGGAAACACCCGAGGCGATTTTCGAAATCCGGCGCATTCTGCACGAAGATATCGAAGTGTTCGATAACCATGGCGCGCACGAAGGCGCTTGCGGCAGCCCTCTGGCGGTGCATGAAACCGAGTGATCGGCGCCTTTGACTAATCCGCCGCCATGCGCTTTCGCGCGGTCATAAAAGGTCCGGTCGGCTGGCGCGCCGGCGCAAAACGATCGAAGCCCACCGGGCCGGGCATATCGACATAAACCGCCTCCATTCCCTGCCGGCTATAGCTTTCATGCCAGAAGCCCGCGCCGCCGCTGTCGCGCAGAAACTCGCCCCACCAGCGCGAATGCGGCGCGCTGCGGGTAAAGGCTTCGAGGCTTTCGAGGTCGCGCCAATACTGGCGGATACCGACGTGATTGAGGGCGAACAGGAACTGCTCGCTGGAGAGCAGTCCTGCAGGCGGATTCAATTCGATCTGTCGCAAGCCTTTGCCGATGCCGAACAAGGTCGCGATCCCTCGCAGCCGGCGCACGCGAAAGCCCAGGATGATCACTACAAGATTCGGGTACGAGTTGAGGTCGACGGACCTCCGGGTAACTGAGGCTTGCATGGCGGCTCCCGGGTGTTTACGCTGTAAGCATAGTCCCGAATGATTACAGTGTAAACAACGAATGAGCGATACCAATTTATCCCTCCGCGACCGTCTGGTCGATTGCGCGCTGGTCTTGCTCGAACAGGGCGAAAGCGACGTCAGCCTCCGTGCGGTGGCGCGGGCCGCCGGCGTTTCGGCGATGGCCCCCTATCGCCATTTCGAGGACAAGGCGGCGCTGATGGGCGCCGTCGCGCTCAAGGGCTTTGCCATGCTGGAAGCGGGTGCCGCGCGCGCCAACAAGGCGGAAGACGCGCGCGAAGCACTCGCCGCGCAGGGTCTGGCCTACGTTGGCTTCGCCCGCGCGCATCCTGCGCTGTTCCGGCTGATGTTCGCGGATGGCGCAGGACTCGCCCTGCCCCATGAGGATTGCCGGAGCGCTTATACGCTGATGGCGCGCCGCGTGGCGGAACTGGCGCCGCATTGCGTCGAGGCGGGGGTGCTCGCCTGCTGGGGGCTGGTTCACGGCCTCGCGACGCTGGCGCTCGACGGAAGGATTCCGGCCGATCCGGCCGCTGAGCGCGCGGCGATTGCGCTGATGACCCACGCGCTCAAGCCCGCACCGCCGGTCCTCACCGGTTCCTGAGGCGGCATTCGCAGCACGCGCATTTCCTCTCGCGCGTACGATTGCGTGCAGCGCGATGACGACGAGAGAGGAGCCATGGCGATAGAAGAATCGGCGAGCGGCGTGCAGCAGTCCGGCCCCAAAGTCGCGCTTGCGCTGCAAGGCGGCGGCTCGCACGGCGCCTTCTCGTGGGGCGTGCTCGATCGATTGCTCGAATCGACATCGCAGGGCACGCCATTCAGTGTCGAGGCGATCAGTGGCGCGAGCGCGGGCGGAATCAACGCAACGCTCTGCGCGGCGGGCCTGGCCAGCGGGGGAGCCACGAAAGCGCGCGAGAGGCTGCGCACCTTCTGGGAAGCGGTGTCGCGCGCCGGGGAGCAGGCCGGCAATGCGCTCTTCGGCTTTTCCGAGCCCGGGCCGTTCGGCGGCTGGAATATCGACTGGAGTCCTGGCGCCATCTTCTCGGAACTCGTGGGACTCGTCGCTTCACCTTACAACAATCCCTTTTACCGCGACCCGCTCGGCCCGGTGATCCGCTCGGCGCTCCCGGAATCCGACCTCTCGACGCTCAACGCGAAGAGCGGGAGCCCTCAGCTTTTCATTTGCGCGACCAACGTACGAACCAACGAACGCATCATCTTTACGCAGCCCGAAATTTCTGTTGACGTGCTGCGCGCTTCCGCGTGCCTGCCAAGCGAATTCCGCACCGTGAACCTCCACGGCGTGCCGTACTGGGATGGCGGCTATCTGGGCAATCCGCCTTTGGCACCGTTGATCGCCCACGCCCAGGACCTCGTCCTGATCCTCGTGAATCCGTTCGTGCGCCACGACATGCCGCCGAAAAATGCGCGCGGCATTCTGGACCGGCTCAACGAAATCGGTTTCAACGCGTCCGTCGTGCTGGAGATAAACGCGATAGAAGCGGTCAACCGCGTGCTCGACTCGATTGGCGAGGAAGCCGCGAGCCAAAGCCGCTTCAAGACCGTCAGGTTTCACCTGATTCGCGACGACGACTTTCTCGCGCAGTTCGGCTTCGTCTCGAAGAGCAGCACGTCCTGGTCGCTGCTGAAAACGCTGTTCGACCGTGGGCGCGAGGTGGCGGACGTGTGGCTCAAAACGAACTATGCGAATCTCGGGCAAACGTCTTCGCTCGACGTCAAGGATGCGTTGCTCGATCCGACGCTCAAGCAGATCAGCGGATCGCAAACGCAATAAAGCGCGTGGCGTAACACTGTAGGTGAACGGAACGAAATCAGGTGAACACAGAATTTTCCCGACTTCCCGTCTACTTCTATGGCTACGAAGATATAGAGACTTTTTGCCTGTCCAAAAGAGAGCAACTGGTTCAGGAAAACATCGGTTTGATACTCGGCATCTTGCGCGGAGGAGCCATACCGGCCCTGATGCTCTCGCAGATGTTGGGCCTGCCCGTCGAGTTTGTACACTACGATCGCCGGGAAGCCAAGGCTGAAATCAATAACAGGAAAGTGTTTGATCTTGTCAATTCCTGCATCGCGGAAGGCAAGAGAATCCTGCTAGTGGACGATGTTGCCGGCGTTGGTTATACGTTGGCCAACTGCTACGAGTATTTGCTTTCCTTTGTTGGAGACGAGTCTTTGATCAAGGTGCTGACGCTGGTGCACCACGCCGATAGTCGAACGGAGGCGGACCACTACAAAGACTGTTCTTCAGTGCGCGCAATATTGCCGTGGGAGCGGTATATCACCAGCCGCCAATGCCTCGATGATTTCGTGAAGGAGGAAGCGGCGCTACTGGAAGATCAACGCTACAAGAAGACGTTGGCCATCGACGATTTCGCCTACCCGTTGAACCTGAAACAGGAATGGAAGGTGGATTTCCACGTGGAATTCAATGGCGATCAGCACTCGCTTTTGCATACCATCAAAGCCGTCGGGCCGGAGGAAATTTACTGCAACAACGAATCTCTGATAGAAGTCCTACTCGAAGCGTTTCCGTTTTCCATCATATACAAAACAATCAACAACAAGCGATACAGAATAAGCGCTTTGGATTAGCGGTTGACTCTGCACTTCGGCGACTACGCGTACTGGCACGTTGCAAGCAAACGGACGCGTGGACGAAAGACGTCACCGAAATCCGCGAGCCCCTCGCTTCGCCGCAACACGGAGGTGCACATGTGTTCTATCCCCTACGACCCATCGCGCGACGCACTCGACTCACCGGAACACAGGGCGACGGTATTCACCGCCGAAGACAACTACGACATTGACGGACTGTGCGCGGAGTTCGCGCGGCTTGCCTACATACGCTACGAGCAAGGCGGTGCTGAACTCCTGCGGCTCGAACAAGCGCTCGCGCTGGTGGGTTTCGAAAGCGCTGTTCCCTTCAACAATGCCGACGACGACACACATGGCTTCGGCGCCGTGAGGCACTCCGATGGCCTCGCTGTGCTCGCGTTCCGGGGAACGGAGCCGCAATCGCTCACCGATATCGCAATCGACCTCGCAGGCAGTCTGGCAGACTGGACGGAAAGCGCCGGCCAGGTTCACGCTGGTTTTGCACGTGCCGCCCGCGGCTTGGGCGAAGCAGTCGGCAACTGGTTGAACGAGACCGCGCCGACGAGAAAACAACTCATCTTGACCGGCCATAGCCTCGGTGCGGCCATCGCGACGCTCTTTGCCAGCCTATGCACGCCCAACGCCCTCGTGACGATCGGTTCGCCACGCGTGGGCGATGCGGCCTTTGTCGCCACGCTTGGCCATGTCCGCGTCACGCGCTATGTCGACTGCTGCGATCTCGTCACCGATTTGCCACCGCCCATTGGCGGATACGTTCACGCGGGAGCATCGAACTACATCACGCGCGAAGGCAAACTGGCTCCGAACGCCGACGATGCTTTCGTGCGAGCGGACCGTGCCGCCGCCCGGGAGGAATATCTGCTCCAATACGCGTGGCGCATCGGTGACGTCATGGTTCGCGACCTCGCGGATCACGCCCCGATCAACTACGTAAGAAGTCTGGTTTCGTAAAGCGACACGTCGCAGTCAATCAGACTAACCGAGCTCCTTCGCCTGATTAGACGCATCCCCCTCGCGATGCACGGGCTGCGTCTCCTTCAGGCTCTTCGCGAGCCGCGACGCCTGCAGATAGCCAGGATTCGCAGGCCGCTTCAGGTAACGCCCGGCACCGCGCCGCGCCCGCAGATCGCCGTTCGCCCACACGAGTTCACCTTGCGAGACCGTATGCGTGGGCACGCCGCGCACCGTCATGCCTTCGAAAACGTTGAAGTCGACGTTCTGATGATGCGTCTTCACCGAGATCGTGCGCGTGGCCTGCGGATCCCACACGACGAGATCGGCATCGGCGCCGATAGCCACCGTGCCCTTGCGCGGATACAGGTTGAAAATCTGTGCGGCGTTAGTGGAGGTCACCCGCACGAACTCGTTCGGCGTGAGCCGGCCCGTGTTCACGCCCTGGTCCCACAGCACGGCCATGCGATCTTCCACACCGCCGCATCCGTTCGGAATCCTCGTGAAATCGTTGCGTCCCATCGCCTTCTGCGAAGCACAGAAGACGCAGTGGTCGGTCGCCGTGGTGTGCAGCAGGCCGCCTTGCAGCCCGCGCCAGAGCGCGTCGCGATGCTCTTTCGTGCGGAACGGCGGGCTCATCACATGGGCGGCGGCGCGCGTCCAGTCCGGGTCGCGATACACGGACTCGTCGATCACCAGATGCCCGGCGAGCACCTCGCCGAACACCCGCTGCCCTTCGCTGCGCGCGCGGGCGATGGCTTCGAGCGCATCTTTCGCCGAGACATGCACGATGTACACCGGCACGCCCAGCACCTGTGCAATGCGAATCGCGCGGTTCGCCGCCTCGCCTTCGACTTCGGGCGGCCTCGAAAGCGGATGCGCCTCGGGCCCCGTGAAGCCGCGCGCAAGCAACTGCCGTTGCAACTGGAAGACGAGTTCGCCATTTTCCGCATGCACGGTAGGCAGCGCGCCCAGTTCGAGCGAACGCGCAAAGCTGTTCACGAGAATCTCGTCGTCGGCCATGATGGCGTTCTTGTACGCCATGAAATGCTTGAAGCTCGACACGCCGTGCTCGTTCACGAGCAAGCCCATGTCGCGATGCACGCTGTCGTCCCACCACGTCACCGCCACATGAAAGCCATAGTCGGCGGCCGCTTTTTCGGCCCAGCCGCGCCACTCGCGAAACGCGTCCATGAGCGGCTGCTTCGGGTTCGGAATCACGAAATCGATGATCGACGTCGTGCCGCCCGCGAGGCCCGCCGCCGTGCCCGTATAGAAGTCGTCACTCGCCGTCGTGCCCATGAACGGCAGCTCCATGTGCGTATGCGGATCGATGCCGCCCGGCATCACATACTGGCCGCCCGCGTCGACCAGGGTCGCACCGGCAGGCGCGTCGAGGTTTTCGCCCACGGCCTGGATCATGCCGCTTTCGCAGAGCACGTCCGCACGCCAGCTCTTGTCCGCATTGACGACGGTGCCGCCTCGAATCAGGATCGCCATGATGCCAAGTCTCCTTCAGTTGAACGAATTCATGCTGCAACGACTCACGCGCTTGCCACGCTCGGGCGCCGGCTCTTGCCGAGCTTCATCATCACGCCGTAGACGAGCGCCGCAATCGCGAGCCCCACGAACCACGCATAGGTGTAAATACTTTTGAACGCGTCGGGCACGGAGGGAAACACATTCGGGAACGCGGTGTAGAGAAAGCCCGGCAGATTGGGCAGCACCCCTAAGACCAGCGCGACGACGGCCGCCGGGTTCCAGCCGTTCGAGTAGGCATATTCGCCGTTCTCCTCGAATAACTCGGCAGTATTCAGGCGCGTGCCGCGAACGAGGAAGTAGTCGACGATGAGAATGCCCGCCACGGGGCCAAGCAGCGCCGAATAGCCGACGAGCCACGTGAAAATGTAGCCCTGCGTGGTGGCGAGAATCTTCCACGGCATCATCACAATGGCGATACCCGCCGTGATGAGCCCACCGGCCTTGTACGAGATCGCCTTCGGCCAGAGGCTCGAAAAATCGTAGGCCGGCCCGACGAGATTCGCGGCGAGATTGCAGCACATCGTGTCGAGCGTGAGAATGACGAGTGCGATGCCGACGCCCACGCCTTCCATGCGGCTCGTGAGATCGATGGGGTCCCAGATCGCCTTGCCGTAGATCACCACCGTGGCCGAAGTCACGACGACCGAGACCACCGAAAGCAGCGCCATCGGAATTGGCAGACCGATGGCCTGCCCCACGAACTGATCCTTTTGCGTTTTCGCGAAGCGCGTGAAATCGGGAATGTTGAGCGCGAGCGTGGCCCAGAAGCCCACCATGGCCGTGAGGCTCGGCCAGAACGTCGCCCAGAAAAGCCCCGCCTTCTTGCCGCCAGCGGCGAACTGGGAAGGCTGCGAGAGCATCGAGCCCACGCCGCCCGCCTTCGAACAGGCCCACCACACGAGCACCACGCACATCACGACCTTGATGGGCGCGGACCAGCTCTCGAGCCAGCGGATCGAATCGGTGCCGTGCAGAATGAAGTAGAGCTGCAGCACCCAGAACACAAGGAAGCACGCGCCCTGGCCGATCGAGATGCCGAGAAACGGCAGCGCGTCGCCCACCAGTGCGTTGTGCGTGAGGATATTCGCGAGCGTGTAGATGGCGCTGCCGCCAAGCCATGACTGGATACCGTACCAGCCGCACGCCACGATGGCGCGCAGCATGGCGGGCAGCTTCGCGCCCTGCGTGCCGAACGAGGAACGCACCAGCACCGCGTAGGGAATGCCGTATTTCGTGCCTGCGTGGCCGATCAGCAGCATCGGCACGAGCACGATGAGATTGCCGAGCAGCACCGTGAGCACGGACTGCCACGGCGACATCCCCTGCTCGGTGAGCCCGGCCGCGAGCATGTACGAGGCGATGTTCATCACCATGCCCACCCAGAGCGCGGCGAAGTGATACCAGCGCCACGTGCGTTGCGCTGCGCCGGTGGGCGCGAGATCGTCGTTGTATAACTCGCTTTCGGCGCGGCGCGCGCTGGCGTCGCCTGTCAATGGCTGACTCATGGTTGCAGTTCTCCGTGGCTTGTCGTTGGTCTGGTTCGGTTCGCTTCGGCTCAGTTCTGTTTCAATGCGTCAGGCGGCTTTCGGATCGGCCACGCGCGCCGGGTTGTTGGGATGCGTGGTCCAGTTCGCGTAGCGGCCCGAGTCGACGCGCTCCATCGTGATGCATTGGTCGACCGGGCAGACATGCATGCATAAATTGCACCCGACGCAGTTCGCGTCGACCACCTCGAAGTGACGCTTGCCGTCGCGCGTGGCGGTAATGGCCTGATGCGAGGTGTCCTCGCAGGCGATATGGCAGAGGCCACACTGGATGCAGCGGTCCTGATCGATGCGCGCCTTGATGTCGTAGTTCAGGTTCAGGTACTGCCAGTCGGTGACGTTGGGCACGGCGCGCCCGCGAATGGCGTCGAGATTCGCGTAGCCCCTGTCGTCCATCCAGTTGGAGAGGCCGTCAATCATATCGCTGACGATTCGGAATCCATAGTGCATTGCGGCGGTGCAAACCTGCACGCTTCCCGCGCCGAGCACGATAAATTCGGCCGCGTCGCGCCAGTCGGAAATGCCGCCGATGCCGGAGATGGGCAAGCCGTGCGTTTGCGGGTCGCGCGCGATTTCCGCGACCATGTGCAGCGCAATGGGCTTCGCTGCGGGACCGCAGTAGCCGCCGTGCGTGCCTTTTCCATCCACGGTCGGCAGCGGCGCCATCACGTCGAGATCGACGCCCACGATCGAGTTGATCGTATTGATGAGCGAGACGCCGTCGGCGCCGCCCTTCATCGCCGCGCGCGCGCCTTGGCGTATGTCGGTCACGTTGGGCGTGAGTTTCACGAGGCACGGCAGGCGCGTGCCCTCCTTCACCCAGCGCGTGACCATTTCGATGTATTCGGGCACCTGCCCCACGGCCGCGCCCATGCCGCGCTCGCTCATGCCATGCGGGCAGCCGAAATTCAGCTCCACCGCATCGGCGCCGGTATCTTCCACTTGCGGCAAGATCCACTTCCAGTCCTGCTCGGTGCACGGCACCATCAACGAGACGATGAGCGCCCGGTCTGGCCAGTCGCGCTTCACCTGCGCGATTTCCTTGAGGTTCACGTCGAGCGGGCGGTCGGTAATGAGCTCGATGTTGTTCAACCCCGCAATGCGCTGGCCGCGCCACGTGGTGGCGCCATAGCGCGAGCTCACGTTCACCACGTGCGGGTCGAGCCCGAGTGTTTTCCAGACCACGCCGCCCCAGCCCGCCTCGAAGGCGCGGTTGACGTTGTAGGCCTTGTCGGTGGGTGGCGCGGAGGCGAGCCAGAAAGGGTTCGGCGATTCAATGCCGGCAATCGTGCAGCGCAGGTCGGCCATGATGCAACTCCTTCGTATTATCTGGATTCGGTGTGTTGTTCGCCTGGAGAGAGCTGCGCAGTTCAAGCAGCCTTGACGGACTGACTCGCGAGATAGCGGTCGATCGCGCGCGCGGCGAGCTTGCCGTCCTGCACGGCCTGCACGGTGAGATCGGTTGCGCCATGGGCTGCGCAGTCGCCGCCTGCGAATACGCCTTCGATGGAGGTCGCACCCTCCGCATCCACGGCAATGCGCGCGCCGCCGGCGGTAAGCTGCAGCGCATCGAGGCCATCCAGACCTTCTGGCAAGAGCTTTTGGCCAATAGCTTTCAGGACCATGTCGGCTTCTACACGCACGATCTCGCCGGTACCGCGCAACGTGCCGCCCGCATCGAGCGCCGTGCGCTCGAACTCCACGGCCTGCACGCAGGTGTCGCCGGTAATGCGCAGCGGCTTCATCCATTCGACCAGCACCACGCCCTGCGCGCGTGCGAATTCCTGCTCGGCCCAGGTGGCGCTCATCTGCGCGGCGCCCCGGCGGTACGCTAGCGTGACCTGCTCCGCGCCCAGCTTGCGGCTTTGCACGGCAGCGTCGATGGCCGTATTGCCGCCGCCGATCACCACCACCTTGCGGCCCACCGCCAGCGTGGAAAGATCGTCGGCTTCGCGCAGGCGCGCAATAAATTCGACAGCATCGCGCACGCCGTCGAGCGCTTCGCCTTCAATGGCAAGCGCTTGCGTGCCGCCAAGGCCCGCGCCGATGAACACGGCGTCGTACGCGGCTCGCAATTCAGTAAGCGTGACGTCACGGCCAAGCCGCTGGCCCTGACGTAAATCGATCCCACCGATGGAAAGCAGCCATTGCACCTCGCGCTGCGCAAAATCGTCGACGACCTTGTACGCCGCGATGCCGTATTCGTTGAGCCCGCCTGGCTTCTCGCCCGCGTCGAACACGCTCACTCGATGCCCGGCGAGCGCAAGCGTATGCGCGCAGGCGAGCCCCGCCGGTCCGGCCCCGACCACGGCAACGCGCCGTCCCGTCTCACTCGCGCGTTTGAAGAGCGGCGGCGCACCAGCGGCTTCGCGCGCCATCTGAAAGTCGGTGGCATGGCGCTGAAGAGCGCCGATCCTGACCGGTTCGCCATCCTGATGATTCCGGACGCACGCGCCTTCGCAGAGAATCTCAGTCGGGCACACGCGCGCACACGTGCCGCCTAGAGGATTCGCGCTCAATATGTCGCGCGCCGCGCCCTTGAGATTGCCGTTGCCGATCTTGCGGATAAAGCCTGGAATGTCGATGGCGGTCGGGCAAGCCGCGACACACGGCGCGTCGTAACAATAATGGCAGCGGTCGGCGGCAATGACGGCTGCGTTGGGCGAGAGCGGCGGCGCGACGTCGGCAAAGTTGCAGCCAAGCTGTTCGGCCGTGAGGCGGCCAGGCGCGATGCCGTCGGCGGCATTCGAGTTGGGCTGGGACATCCGGATGCTCCTTGCGAGGCGAAACGCGGGTCCGCCGGCTGTGCGCGACGCGCGCAGCCGGTACGTGGGGAAATCGTGAAAGACAGCGCGGCTCTCAGGCCGCTTGCTTTGGCGCCAAAGGCGTCAGCCGGTTTCGCTCGCGCGTTCGAGCATAGCGTGCAGCAGCACGTTCGCGCCTGCCTCGATCCATTCGATCGTCGCGTCCTCGACCTCGTTGTGGCTGATGCCGTCGATGCATGGCACGAACACCATCGAAGTCGGCGCGACCGTCGCGAGATAGCACGCGTCGTGGCCCGCGCCCGAAACGATCTCGCGGTTCGAGTAGCCAAAGCGCTCCGCCGCCGCGCGCACGGAGTTCACGCAGGCCTTGTCGAACGGCACTGGTGCGTAGTAGAAAATCTGCTCGACCTGCGTTTCGAGCTTGCCTTGTTCGGCAATCCTTTCGATTCCTTCGCGCAACTCGGCGTCCATCTGCGCGAGCACGTCGTCCTGGGGATGGCGGAAATCGATGGTAAAGAAGACGCGGCCCGGAATCACGTTGCGCGAATTCGGATGCACCTGCATCATGCCGACCGTCGCGCAGGCTAGCGGCGCGTGGCGCAGGCCAATTTCGTTGACGAGTTGCACGACACGCGAGGCGCCCAGCAGCGCGTCGCGGCGGCGCGGCATGGGCGTCGGTCCCGCGTGCGCTTCCTGCCCTGTGAGCACGACTTCGTACCAGCGCTGGCCCTGCGCGTCCGTGACGACGCCGATAGTTTTGTTTTCGGCTTCGAGTATCGGCCCCTGCTCGATATGCAGTTCGAACGCCGCGTGAATCTTGCGCCCGCCGCACGGCAGTTCGCCCGCGTAGCCGATGCGCTGCAATTCCTCGC
This sequence comes from Paraburkholderia sp. CNPSo 3272, assembly GCF_024206495.1. GTDB lineage: Bacteria > Pseudomonadota > Gammaproteobacteria > Burkholderiales > Burkholderiaceae > Paraburkholderia. The sequence goes on from NZ_JAMBPQ010000008.1 coordinate 242,960, forward strand.
CGATCGTCTTGCCGTCGATATCCTTGCGCGAGAGACCGTAGTCGAGCGTGAAGACGCCCGCGAACACGCCGGATGCGACCATGGCCGGCGCGAAACGCGAGCCTTCCTCGTTGGTCCAGATCACGGTTTCGACGGGGCGCTCGGTTTGAATGCCGTGATCGTTGAGCGAGCGGATCACCTCGAGTCCGCCGAGCACGCCATAGATGCCGTCAAAGCGGCCGCCAGTGGGCTGGGAATCGGCGTGCGAGCCGGTCATCACCGGCGGCAGGTCGTTGTTGCGCCCCGCGCGGCGCATGAACACGTTGCCCATCTGGTCGACGCTCACCGCGCAGCCGGCCTCTTTCGCCCATTGCACGATGAGATCGCGCCCTCTCTTGTCGAGATCCGTGAGCGCGAGACGGCACACGCCGCCCTTGGGCGTGGCGCCGATTTTCGCCATCTCCATCAGGCTGTCCCACAAACGCTGGCCGTTCACGTGAATCGCGGTCGTCAGCGCGGCTTCGCTTACTGCGTTCATGCGTTCCTCCTGTCCGTGTTCGTCAAACGTGCATTCGTGCCACCTTCTGGGGCGGGAGGGGCCATGGCGGTGCACGCTCGAATGGCGCGCCGCGACTCCCGAAACCTCGCTCCGCGAATCCTGTCCGATTGGACAGGTTGTAGACGATAAACTTTGCGAATTCAATGCGGTGTTACCAGCGAGAAGCGTGCCATCGATGCTGCAGTGCGCGAAAACGCCCCCGCGCTTCAGCGCGTTTTCCCCAAGGGCGGTGAATGCACGAGGCGCTTACATCGTGACTACAATGAAGCCGACATGGGCGCGCCCGCCGTGCGCCGCCTTTTCCCTTCTGAACGGACCGACCATCATGCGCGACGACGAACCCACCACGCGAGCCGCGACCCACGCGATGCGAGGCACGGCGCACGAACGGGAGGCCGCTGACGCAACGCACAAGCCGCGCCGCCGCAAAGCCGCCATTCGCGAGTCGAACGAAGCGCATCTGCTCGCCTGCGCGGAGGCCGTGTTCGCCGAGCGCGGCTTCGAAGGCGCGAGCACGGCGCTGATCGCGGAGCGCGCGGGCCTGCCCAAGGCCAATCTGCACTACTACTTCCCGACCAAGCTCGCGCTCTACTGGCGCGTGCTCGACGATCTGTTCGAGGAATGGAACGCCGCCGCCAATACCTTCGACGCGAGCGACGATCCGGTCGAGGCCATTGGCGGCTACGTGCGCGCGAAGATGGAACTCTCGCGGCGCAGACCGCTCGGGTCGAAGGTGTGGGCGAACGAGATCATTAGCGGGGCGACGCATATGCAGGACATCCTGCTCAAGCGTGTGAAGCCGTGGATGGAAACGCGCGTGAAGCTGATCGATCGCTGGATCGCGGAAGGATTGCTCGCACCCGTCGATCCGAAAACGCTGCTTTTCATGATCTGGGCGACCACGCAGCACTACGCCGATTTCGAGGCGCAAATTCGCGCGCTCTCGGGCAAGCGCGCGCTTTCATCGGCGGGGTTCGAGGCAAGCACCGAGGAAGTGGTGCGCTTGATTTTGCGCGCGAGCGGCGCGCGCTCGCCTGGGCGTTGAACGAAGCGGCGCCGTGTGCCGCTCGCTCCGAGGATCTGCGCTGCTACGTGCTCCTGATTATCTTCCGGTGACCAATACGCGCTGATGCGCACTGAATCATTCGCTGCGCATCCTTTATCGAATCCATGAACCGGTTCAAACGCTGATCACGATTTACTGACTACACTCCAGATACACGCGCTCATACAGCACGACTCTCGATCGCGGCGTGGCTTCTACATCGGTCACTTTATGCGCCGCGATTCACGCCATCGCGGCGCGATGTCTATGGGAAGCCCAGCGCATGTTCAAGGACCGGATTCGCGCAGCGTTGCTGGGGCTTTTCGTCGTCGCCATTGCGCCTTCCGGTCATGCGCAATACACGACCGACTGGCTCGCCAACAGCTTCGGCACACTCGCCGCACACGTCGGCAACGGCGCGCGCTCGATGTGGGTCGCGCCCGAAGGTGTCATCTATACGTCATCACGCTGGGACGAAAACGCGGGTGGCGTCGCGCTCTACGAGAACGGGGCAACGCTCGGCACCATCGGCGCGCACGACGAGTTCCAGGGCAGTGCAATCACGGGCAACGCGACGTCGATTTTCGTCGCGCTCGGTTATAGCCGGGCGTTCGGCAGCGGGTCGGTGGGCCGCTACAACCGAAGCTCGAACACACGCGAGCTTCGCATTGCCGTGAGCACGTGGACCGGCATCCAGAACGCGGACGTGATCACCGGCCTTGCGACTACGGGCACACTCCTCTACGCCAGCGACTATTACGGCAACCGCGTACGAGTGTTCACGACCGACGGCGTCTGGCAGCGCGACATCGACGTCCAGCAACCCGGCGCACTCGCGGTTGACGGTGCTGGCAACGTCTGGGTCGCGCGCGCAAACACCGGCGTGATCGCGCAGTTCAGCCCGGCTGGCGCGCCGATGAACACAGTCCAGATGGCCGCGGGCGCCCGGCCGTCGGCACTCCATTTCGACGCGCCGACGAACCAGCTGCTGGTTGGCGACGAGGGGCCCGACATGAACATCAAGTGTTATGCCCTGACCGGGGTGCCGGCGCTGGTCGGCACGTTCGGCGTCCAGGGCGGCTATCTCGACGCCACGACGGGCATCAGGGGGCAGGTCGGCGACAAGCGCTTCACGCGCGTCGCCGGTATCGGCAAGGATGCCGCTGGCAATCTGTACGTGCTCAACAACGCATGGGGCGGCGACTGTGACCTCGGCCGCAACGGCAGCACCGACATTCATTCGTACAACTCATCGGGCACGCTGCAGTGGACTTTGCAGGCTCTCAACTTCGAGGCGATCGCGGCGCCCGACCCGGCAACCGATGGCGCGGACTTCTACAGCGGCAACACCATCTATACGGGTACATCGGGCGGCACGTTCGTTGCAAACACGATTGATCCGTTCAGCTGGCCGAACGACCCGCGCCTAAACATGAACGACTATCAGCGCGGCCAGCTGTTCGGGCAACTCGTGGTGGTGAGCGGAAACCGCATTCTCGTCGCCTCCGGGCAGAATCCCGACACGTTCAACTTCTTTCATTTCCAGCCGTCGAGCGGGTACATTGCCGTTCCCGACGGCTCGATCCCGGGCAAGGCGTTCAATACGAATACGAAGGTGACAGCCGGCTTCGCGATCGACGGCAATGGCGACGTCTGGGCCGGCCTCGGCCGGACCAACCAGATCTACCACTACCCGCTGACCGGCTTCGACGCGAACGGCAAGCCATCATGGGGAGCCGCCAGCGCGATCCAGATCCCGCGGACCGTGCGCCCGCTCACGCGCATCATCTATCAGTCGGACAGCGACACGATGATCCTCGCGCAAGGCATTGCCGGGAGTTGGGACTGGACAGCCATGAACGGACACATCGAGATCTATCACGGCTGGAAAGCGGGCAACATGAGCGCGCCGGGCCCGGTGATCGATCTCACCAGCGCGAATCCGAAATCGATCGCGGCGGCGGGCCACTACCTGTTCGTGGGCTATGTGCATACGGTGCCGAATATCGACGTATTCGATCTCGACACCGGCAGTCTCGTCGCGACGTTAACGAACTCGAACCCGACTGCGATGGATGTGGGCAACGACGTGGATTCAATGTACGGCCTGCGTGCGTACCTGCGCTCGACCGGCGAATACGTCGTGACCAAAGACAATTACAACGGATCGAGCGTCGTTGTTTATCACTGGCACCCGAGACGACTGTCCTTAGGACATTCCGCCGGGCCTGACCCCGCCCGGGCGGGACGTAGTCGACTTCTCTCCTGACTACTCGCGTATGCCGAAAGCGCTTTGTTTTGCCCAAACCAACGCCATTCGCTAGCATTTCTTCGCCAACCTGACCCATCCCATCTGCTAGCCCGGAAAATCCACCTATAGGCTATGTCGTTGACTGAGACGGCAACTCATACGAACGGTATTGATTCGTCATGCGAATCAACTGAGTGTAGACGTAGCTTTCTGACCACGGTGTTTCGCAGCGATACGCCATTGCGTTCCGCTTATGCGAGGCGGCGTCGCAATGAATTTCTTCTGAATCAGGCGGGCGAGACGTACCCGGGGGAGCGCGTTGGGGTACATCACTTGCGGGCCTGATGACAACGTGCGGAGCGGTTTTGCGCGGCCAAGCCAGGCATTTGAAGCGGCTTGCGCGAGAAATAGGGGGAACGATGAACCGATCAACGAAGCAGACCGTGGTATGGGTGCTCGCTTTGGCCCTGTCGGGCGCGGCTTATGGTGCGGCCGGCGGGAATGGCGGGGGGAACGGCGGCGGTAATGGCGGAGGCAACGGCGGCGGTAACGGCGGCGGTGCGGGTGCGGGTG
>NZ_JAMBPQ010000071.1 GCF_024206495.1 Paraburkholderia sp. CNPSo 3272
GCCGAACCTCGCGCCGTCGGTGGCGGCGGGGCGGCTCGTGCCGGTGCTCGAGGCGTATGCCGCGCCGGTGCGGCCGATGCATCTGCTTTATGCGGATCGCCGCGCGCAGGCTCCCAAGCAGCGCGCGTTCGTGGCGTGGGCGCTGGCGTGCTTTGGCGAAGCGGGCAGCGTCGCCGCGCGTTCGCCGCTCGGCGCGCAAGCTGCGCGCGCCACGCACGTAGCGTGATTAGCTCTCGCTACGGAAGGCGGCGTTGAGCGTCCCGCCCGGGGCCGCGCCTTCGAAGCCGTCGAAACGCCCTTCGGTGAGCCGTTGCGCCGCGTGCATGAATCCACCCCAGGCGGTGCGGGCGAGCGCGCCGCCCACGCTCACGCGGCGCACGCCGAGCGCGGCGAGATCGTCGAGCGTGAAGGCCGACTTCGCGCCGATCAGCACGTTCACCGGCTTCGGCGCGACAGCGGTGACGACGGCCACGATCTGCTCGCGTGTCTGGATGCCGGGCGCATAGAGGCAATCCGCGCCTGCCTGCGCGTACGCCTGCAGGCGAGCGATGGCGTCGTCGAGATTGGGCACGCCCGCCACGAAGTTCTCGGCGCGGCCGACGAGCAAGGTGTCGCCGCCGCGGGCGTCGATGGCGCGCCGCGCCGCGCGCATGCGTTCGACGGCGATCTCGATCGGCAGCAGCGGCGCGGCGTCGTCGCCGGTCGAATCTTCGACGGAAAGTCCCGCGACGCCGGTCTCGACGGCAAGCCCCACGCTTGCTTCGACGCCTGCAGGATCGGCGCCGAAGCCGCTTTCGAAGTCGGCGTTCACGGGCACGTCGGTCGCCGCGACGATCTCGCGCAGATGCGCGAGGATCGCGTCGCGCGGCAGGCTGTTGTCGGCATGACCGCGCGACCAGGCGAACCCGGAACTGGTGGTCGCGAGCGCCTTGAAGCCGAGGCTCTGGAGATAGCGCGCGCTGCCCACGTCCCACGGGTTCGGCAGGACGAAGCAACCGGCGGCGTGCAGCGCGCGAAACTCGGCGCGTTTCTCGGCGATAGTGCGGGCGGGGCCTGACATGGCAAGTTTCCTCCTGGCTCATGGGCGGGCGCGCGGGGCGTCTGCGCGGGCGTGCGCATCCTCCGGCGCCGGTCACCGATTGTGACCGAATTCCTCGATTTCCGAATCGAACGGCGTTCCCCTGCGCAGGGATCTTGGACAAAGATAAGGATCGCGAATTAAATGAACGCCTACGAAGGCGATGGCATGCAACGGCGCGAAACGAGGAAAAGAAGGGCGCAGCCGTTATGATATGCGTTCTTTTTATTTTGCCGTCCAGCCCCGATGTCCAAAACCAGCGCTCCGAAAGCCACGCCGCCCCGCATGTCCGATGTCGCCCGTCTCGCGGGCGTTTCGAAGATGACGGTGTCCCGCGTGATGGCGGGGCGCAGCGCGTCGGAGGCGACCCGCGAGCGCGTGCAGCGCGCCATCGACGAGCTGGGCTACGTGGCCGACGCGGCGGCCGGCGCGCTTTCCTCGGGGCGCTCGTCGTTCGTCGCCGTGCTCGTGCCGTCGCTTTCCAGCTCCAACTTCTCGGACACCGTGAGCGGCCTCACCGCGGTGCTCGAACCGCAAGGGCTCGAACTGCTGATCGGCGACACCGACTACTTCCTCGACCGCGAGGAGCGTCTCGTGCGCCAGATGCTGCGCCACCAGCCGCGCTGCATCGCGCTCACGGGCGCGCAGCATACGGACGCCACACGCACGCTGCTGCAGCGCTCGGGCGTACCGGTCGTCGAGATGTGGGACCTGCCCACGGAGCCGATCGACATGGCGGTGGGCTTTTCCAACGTGAGCGCCGCGCGCGAGATGGTGCGCTATCTCGCGGACAAGGGGCATCGCCGCATCGGCTTTCTTGGCGGCGCGGGCGACCTGGACCGGCGCGGCCTTGACCGCCTCAAGGGCTTTCAGATGGAGACGAAGGCGCTCGGGCTCGAGAGGCACCGCGTCGTGCAACTCGGCGACTCGCCGGTCACGATGAGCCATGGTGCGCCCGCCATGGCCGAGCTGCTCGAGCGTTGGCCCGACACCCAGGCCGTGATGTGCGTGAGCGACATGTCGGCGTTCGGCGCGATCATGGAGTGCCAGCGGCGCGGCCTCAGCGTGCCCCGCGACATGGCCGTTGCCGGCTTCGGCAACTTCGAGATCGCGGCGTGCTGCCACCCGGCGATCACCACGATCTCGGTCGATGCCTACGGCATCGGCCAGCGCACGGGCGAGGCGATCGTCGCCGCCCTCGCGGCAGCGGACGGCGCAAGCGCGTCGCATCCCGTGAAGACACGCATTCAGTACACGGTCATGCCGCGCGAGAGCGCTTGAGGACCCGCCGCGAGTGTACTGAAGCGCTCGCGTCGTCAAAGCCCCTTGGCGATGCGCTGCGCCATCTCGACCACCGCGATGGCGAGCCGCTTTTCGCGCCGCGCGTCCAGCCGCTCCAGCGGCAGGCTCGCGCTGACCGCCACACGCTTGCCAAGCGCCGTCACGCCGACGAACGCCGCGAAGCACGCGATGCCCGCCGTCACTTCTTCGCGCTCGTGCGCGAGGCCCGAGCGCCGTATCGCGGCGAGCGCCGCCAACAGGTCCTGCTTGCGCGTGATGGTGTTGGCCGTCACGGCGGGAAGCTGGCGCGGCAGGATGGCGTTGACTTCATCATCGGAAAGGCTGGCGAGGAGCGCCTTGCCCAGCGCGCTGCAGTGCGCGGGCAGCCGCGAGCCGAGATCGGAGACGAGACGCACGGGCCGCGCGGGGTCCTCGCGCGCGAGATACACGACCTCAGCGCCGTCCAGCACCGCGAGTTGAACCACTTCGTTATGCGTGGCGACGAAAACGGTCGCCTCCTGGCGGAACACTTCCTGGAGCCGATCGTGCCGCACGTAAGCGCTGCCTAGCTCGAACAACGTGAGGCCGACGATATAGCCGTCGGCGCGCTTTTCGATCCAGCGCCGACGCTCGAGCGAGTCGAGCATCAGATAGAGCGTGCTGCGCGAAAGACCCGTGGCTTGTGCGATTACCGCCGCGCGCATCGGGCCTTGAGCGTGCGCGAGCAAGTCGAGAATATCGTGTATGCGCCGTAGCGCCGGAACTTCGTAGGGTGAGGACATGGAGCGCGCGCGCCGGGTTTGCCGACAAAAGATCATCCAACAGGCTGGAAATACTAACACCACGTTGGAACGTCCATGAGCGCATCGACATTTCTCAGCGGCATCGTTCCTTGGTATCGTTGCACACACGAATCAACGGGAACGGTTTGAACGCCATGGCGCGCGAGGCGCGCCGTATGTTCGGGAGAGTCGCGAAAGATGAAGTATTCGAATCTGGTCGAGCGGTTGCAGGGCCGTCGCACGACGGCGTGGGAGATCCATCACGCAGCGGTGCAGGCCGCGGCGCGTGGCGAGGACGTGATCGTGCTGAGCGTGGGCGACCCCGACTTCGGCACGCCCGCGCCCATCGTCGAGCGCGCGGTGGCCGCGCTGCGTGAAGGGGATACGCACTATTCGGCCATCATGGGCCGCGAGCCGCTGCGCGAGGCGATTGCGCGCGAGCATGCGCAGCAAAGCGGGCGCGCGGTCGGCGCGCAGAACGTGATTCTCTGCGCGGGCGCGCAGAACGGCTTGTTCGCTTCGTCGCTTTGCTTGCTGGAGGCCGGCGACGAAGTGCTAGTGCCCGAGCCGATGTACCTGACCTACGAGGCCGCGATTCGCGCGTCGGGCGCGACGCTCGTGCCGGTGCCCGTCGATCCCGAGAACGGCTTTCATCTCGACTGCGACGCGCTCGATGCCGCTGTCACGCCGCGCACGCGCGCGATTTTCTTCGCGACGCCGTGCAACCCCACCGGCGCGGTGATGCCGCGCGCGCACCTCGAACGCGTCGCACAACTGGCGAAGCGGCATGACCTGTGGGTGCTCTCCGACGAGGTCTACGCCGACCTCACGTTCGAGCGCGAGCACGTCAGCATCGCCGCGCTCGACGGCATGGCGGAGCGTACGGTCACGCTCGGCAGTCTCTCGAAGTCGCATGCGATGCCGGGCTGGCGCCTGGGCTGGGTAATTGCGCCCGAAACGATGATTGCCCATCTGGCGCGGCTCGCGCTTTGCATGCTTTACGGGCTGCCCGGTTTCATCCAGGAGGCGGCGATCACGGCGCTCGACAACCGCGCGCAGATCGTCGCTGAAATGCGTGAGATCTATCGCCGCCGGCGCGACATCGTCTACTCGCGGCTGGCGGGCGTACCGGGGCTCAAGTGCCTGTTGCCGGAAGCGGGCATGTTCATGATGATCGACATCCGCGGCACGGGCCTCGACACGCACGCGTTCACCTGGCAGCTGTTCGAGGCGCAGAAGGTTTCCGTGCTCGACGCAAGCGCGTTCGGCGAGACGGCAAACGGCTATGTGCGGCTCGGTTTCGTCGTGGACGAGGCGAGGCTCGTCGAGGCCTGCGAGCGCATCGCGGCCTTTGTCCGGGAGCGTGCCGCAGCCGCGACGCGCTAGCGGGTCTCGAAGTAGAGACGCGTGGGCTCGAACAGCTCGGCCGGTAATGCATTGCGTGTGAACCACGCCCACTGCGCGCACTTGTCGGGCTCCGCGACGATGGGCGTACCCGGCGCGGCGGCCTCGACGAACAGCGTCACATGACGCACGCGGCCGGCTTCGAGCCAGCCGCTGGCCCAGCCGGCGGCTCGCGCGTCGAGCATTTTCAGGCCGGTTTCCTCGCGCAGCTCGCGTGCGGCCGCGGCGAGCGGATCCTCGCCGGAGTCGACTTTTCCGCCGGGGAAAGCCCAGGTGTGCCGTCCCCAGGTGCTTTTGCGCAGGCCGAGCAGCCACGCATCGCCGTTGCGGACGACGACGCCCACGCCGAGCACGGTGACGGTAGCGTTCATGTCATCGGTCATGCTGTGTCGATGTCGATATGGAATCCGAATCATTGGCGAAGCCGATCGGAAGCTGCATGCCGCGCTGCCTTTGCGGGGCGCGCAGCAAAAGCGGGCAGGTTCAGCGTTCGCCGTCGAAGAGATCGTTGAGCATCTCGTCGAAGGCGGCCTGGGCGTCTTCCAGTTCCTGGAGTGCCATGTCGAAGGTCTGCAGCGCGAACTGCGTCGGCTTGCCATCGCCTTCCGGCGGAAACTGCGACTGCAGCGAGGTGAACGCCGACTTGACGCGCTGGGTCGCGGCCAGTACGCGCTCCATGGCGGCGGCTTCTTCGGCTCGTGCCTGTTCTGGGGTCATCGAAAGCTCCGTTCTTGTGAATGAGGTTGGCTGCGTTCAGGGCAGGGGCAGTCCGCCCTCGGCCTTCACTTCGCGCAGCGACAGCGCCGATTCGACCGAGGTGACACCGGGCAAGCTGCGCAGCTGGTCGCGCATGAAGGTGCCGTAGTCGTCGAGATCGCGGGCCACCACCTGCAAAATATAGTCTGCCGTGCCGGATACGTTGTGGCACGACAGAATGCGCTCGATCGCCAGCACCTCGCGCTCGAAGCGGTCGGCCAGCGCACGGTCGTGCACGGCGAAGCGCACCGAGACGAATCCCACCACGCCATAGCCGAGCGCGCGGCGCGACAGCACGGCCCGGTAACGCTCGATATAGCCGTCCTGCTCGAGGCGCTTGAGGCGCCGGGCGCACGGCGTTTCGCTCAGGCCCACCGTTTCGGCGAGCCTTGCGTTCGGCATGCGCCCGTCGGTTTGCAGCGCGCCGAGTATCGCCCGGTCGAGTTTGTCGAGGTCGCTCATGGCGGTTAGGGGAGTTCTGGTGCGGATGCGGAAATTTTAGCGCATCCCGCCAATATATGGCTTACATGCTATGAAAATCGCCAGAAATCGCTCTGCGTGTAGCGGCAAGATAGAGCCTCTTTCACGCGAGCCCACCATGATTTCCGCCCACCTGCTGTTGATGTTCATTGTCGCCCTGATTATCGTCTGCGCGCTGCCCGGCGCCGATATGGCGCTCGTGATGCAGACCAGCATGAGCCGCGGCACGCGCAGCGGCTTCGCGGCGGCCTGCGGCCTGGGACTCGCGCGTGCGACCCACGTGACGCTGTCGGCCTGCGGTCTTGCCGCCTTGCTGCGCAATGCGCCGTGGCTTTATGAAGTCGTGCGCTACGTGGGGGCAGCGTATCTCACGTGGATCGCCGTGCAGATCTTCCGCGCACCGGCGTTCGCGATGCCCGAGCAGGAGGGTGTGGCAGTGGCGCGACCGCGCCGCGCCGATTTCGCCAAGGGCCTGCTTACGAACCTGCTGAACCCGAAGGCGCTGCTGTTCTGCTCGGTGCTGCTGCCGCAGTTCATTCGGCCCGAGGCGGGCTCGGTCTGGCTGCAGGTGTCCGTGCTGGGCGTCCTGCTGGTTGCCGTGTGCGCGCTCTTCGACGTGATCTACGTGCTCGGCGCCGCGCGCATCGCCGTGTGGCTGCGCGGCAATCCGTTAGCGCAGACGGTACAGAAGTGGGCGTTTTCGTCCGCGTTGATCGGCTTCGCGCTGCGGCTTTCGCTCGATTGACGCCGCTGCCGGCACAGACGGTTGCGAGAAGGCGTGCGGCGCGCGGGGCGCCACACGCTTTTTTTATTGCTCGCGTTTAGCGGCTCGCGTTAGCGGCCGCCAAGATAGTCGAGCTTGCCCAGTTCCACGCCGTTGTGACGCAGGATGTCGTAGGCCGTGGTGACATGGAAGAAGAAGTTGGGCAGCACGAAGCCGAGCAGATAGCTCTGGCCCGTGAACTCGATCGGGCCGCTGCGCATCTTGAGCGTAATGCTGCGCGCTTCCGTGCCGTCGATCTGCTCCGGCTTGAACCCGTTCAAGTAGTCGATGGTCTTCTGGATACGGGCATGCAATTCGTCGAAGGTGACCTCGACGTCCTCGAATTTCGGGGCCTCCACACCGGCGAGGCGCGCCGCGCAGCCCTTTGCGGTGTCGGTGGCGATGTGGATCTGACGCATGAGCGGCAGCATGTCGGGGAAGAGTCGCGCGCCCGTCAGCACGGAGGGGTCGATCTGCTTTTCCGCCGCATGCGCCTGCGCCTTGCCGATGATGTTTTGCAGATTGGTGAGGCCGCGCACGAGCACGGGCACCGATGCTTGATACATGGAAATGGACATGGGGTTTCCTCGTTTCTTCGAATGCGCGCGATGCGCTCCGCTCTGGAGCTGACCGGGCGGCCCATTATGCGCTAACGCGTCGCGTGCCGCCATCGGCCAGACGGCCAGCACCGGCGCGATGGCCAGGCAATTCGCCGGGCGCATAGATTACCTGGGACTACAGAGCAAAAATTCCTTGTGAAACCTTGAGGTTGCGAGCGCTTGCGGCGATGCAGTGCGGGCCGGCGCGCGATATGCACAACAGCATGCCTGCAGGCCGATGTGTGCAATTGCCCTGACAATATTTTATTGTGATTTAATAGCCCGGCACCAACCATCCATTCCGCATCGTGCTGCACGATGCGCTCAACCATGAACGCAGAAAAGGCACCAATACGCCGCATCGCGCGCCGCATGGCAGAAGGCATTGTTTGTGGCACTGGCTCGCAGCGGTGGCGCGCGCGAGTGTTGCGCGTTTCGCTGCTGGCGCTCGCGACCGGCAGCGCGGCGCAGGCCGCAATCGCGCAAGATCCACGGCTACTCGATACGCGCGTCACGCAGGAATCGGTGACGGACACGATCTGCCGTCCGGGCTACGCCGACACCGTGGCGCCGCCGTTCGACGAAACCATGGCGCTGAAGGGCCGCATGCTCGCATCGCGCGGCATCGACGCCGACAACGGCGTGGGCTACGCGCTCGACCGGCACGTGCCGATCGTTCTCGGCGGGTCGCCGGACGCCACAGCAAACTTCGATCTCATCCCATGGGGCGGCCACGCCGGCGAGCGCCGCAAGTCGCTGCTCACGGTGCGCCTGAAGCGCTGCGTGTGCGCGGGGCGCATGACGCTGGCCCAGGCGCAGGCCGCGATCACCGGCAACTGGGTGCACCAGTACGACCGCCTCACCCGCATGGACTGCGGCGGGTCGGCCAACGAGGCGACCTCGGCAAGCCGCGACGACGGTACCTGAAGCGCGCGTGCCTTCTACTCGGGCATGCTGATTGCGGACCGGATCACTGATGCGCGGCAGGCGATCGGGCATTCGGTTAGCCATTTGCCGCCAGACAATATGCCGCAGCGCACCGCTCAGCAAATGCGACTATGCTGACATTCATCAACAACAGGGAGTCACAACAATGCTTACGTCCAGCCTTTTATTGCTTGGCGTCGCTGCCGTGCTCGGCCAGGTGGCGCGGACTCGTGCTCGCGCTCGTACGAGCCTGCAGCCCGTGCGGGTACGCGCGACGCAACCCCGCCGGTTCCGCTAAACACGGCACGTCGGGTCCGAAGATCCCGCGAGGTAGGCCGTCATGCACCTGACTGTCTGGAATGTCCCCGAAACCTGCAGCGAGCAGGATGTGCGCAGCTTTTTCGAGCGCGAACTCGGCAAGTACGCCAAGGGCATCACCGTTTATGACGCGGGCACGCCCAACGCGCACGCGGATCTTGAACTCGATTCCGAAGTGCCCTACGTGGCCGATGCCGTGGCGCGCGAGCTTCAATCGCGCCGCCTCGCAGGCGTTGCGCTGAAGGTGAGTGCGCCGCCGTTCGACGACGAAGAGCCGCCGCAGCGCAGCTGAGCCGTTCACGCCGGGCTTCAGCGGCCGTCGTCGGCGGTGTCGTACGGTGTATAGGGGAGCGCCCGCTTGTGGCGCGTCGACTCGTAAAAGCGAAAGATCGTCTCGTACGCGCGCTCGCTCACCGGTTTGCCTTCCAGAAAGTCGTCGATCTCGTCATAGCCTATCCCGTAGGCGTCTTCGTCTGGGTGCAGTGGGCGCAACGTTTCCAGATCCGCAGTGGGCGTTTTTTCCACCAGCGTGGCCGGAGCGCCCAGCGCTCGCGCAAGCGCGCGCACGCGCCGCTTGTTCAGGCCCGCGAGCGGCAGGATGTCGGCGCCGCCGTCGCCGAACTTCGTGAAAAAGCCCATTAGCGATTCCGCCGCGTGATCCGTGCCGATCACGAGTCCCGCTCGCGCACCCGCCACCGCGTACTGGGCAATCATCCGTTCGCGCGCCTTGATGTTGCCGTGTACCTTGTCCTGCTCGCTGCCGTCGGCGAAGGCGAGGCCGCTCGCAGTGAGCGAGGCGAGCATCGCGTCGCCGGCGGGGCGCATGTCCACGGTCAGGATGTCGTCCGCGGCGATGAAGGCGAGCGCGGCGGCGGCGTCCGCTTCGTCGCGCTGGGTGCCGTAGGGCAGACGCATCGCGATGAAACGTGCCGCCGTCTGGCCCCGCGCGCGCAGGCTTTCCACGCTCAGCTGCGCGAGGCGCCCCGCCGTTGCTGAGTCGATGCCGCCGCTGATGCCCAGCACGAGCGTGTGCAGCCCGCTCGCCTGGAGGCGCTGCCCGAGAAAGTGCACGCGCCTCTCGGTTTCGCTGTGTGCGTCGAAGCGTGCGGCGACGTTCAATTCGGCGATGATGCGGTGCTGGCGGGCGAGGCGATCGGTTTCGGCGTCCGATTGGGTGGGCATGGGGGTTCCTCAAATTGGCTCGCACGCGACATATGCGCGCAGTCTGTGTTGTCTGGTCTAATGTCGGGTCGTCGTGGCGCTGTCAGCGACGCCGCACGGCACGGCGCCCGACGTATCCGACTTCAGACAAGACGCACAATCGGCCGGACTCACGATGAACGACAATTTTTCGCGGCGCATGGGCGCTCGCGTACGCGGTGGCGCCCGGGGCGACGCCCCGAAACTTCCCCATCATAGAACGCAGTGGTTGGGCGCGCCGGCGCGCCGCGCAATAGCGGCCGCACTCTGCACCTGGTTTTACGCCTCGTGGGCGGCAAGCGCCGCTTACGCCTCCGATGCCGCGCCGGCTTCCGGCGCGCACGTTGCCTCGGGCGCTGTGCGCAGCGCGCCGGCACAGGCGGCGTCGAAGCCGGCCGCTCCGGGCGTATCCGCTGCATCGGCGGCTTCGGGCGCCTCGGCCGCTCGCCCGGTTGCCAAAGCGGCCTCCGCCGCTTCTACGCCTGCCCCTGCTTCGGCAGCTTCGGGCGCTTCAAGTGCGTCCGCCGCTTCGTCGGCTCAGCCGGCTTCCGCGGCCTCGGCCGCGTTGGCCGCCTCTGCGCCTCCCGCGCTGGTGCTGCCCATTCACCGGATGCTCACGCCGCAGGAAGCGGCCGAGGAAACCCGCAGCGCGCTCGAGATGCGCAAGCGCTTCGCGCATGACGTCAACCGGCGCCTGCATGTGCCGCTGGCGGAGCAGCGCGCCTACGGCCAGCGCCTGCAGGCCGCGCTCGAAGAGAAGAACCTTGGCGCGCTGGCGGGCGAGTTCGTCATCCTCGTCGATCGCAACGCAAATGTGCAGGCGCTCTTCATCTACTTCCGCGCCATGCCCGACGAGCCGTGGCTCATGATCGGCGCGTCGCCGGTCGCGACCGGGCGCCCCGGCGAGTTCGACCACTTCCTCACGCCGCTCGGCGTGTTCGAGCACACACCGCTGAACATGGACTTCCGCGCGGAAGGCACCATGAACCAGAACAACATCCGCGGCTATGGCCGGCGCGACATGCGCATCTATGACTTCGGCTGGGTGGACGGCGAACGCGGCTGGGGCAAGGGCGGCTATTCGCAGATGCGCTTCCAGATGCACGCCACCGACCCCGACCGCCTCGAGCCGCTGCTCGGCATCCGGCACTCGAAGGGCTGCGTGCGGATTCCCGCGACGCTCAACGCGTTCATCGACCACTACGGCGTCATCGACGCCGAATACCAGGCGCTGATCGATGCGGGCAAATCGCTCTGGGTGCTCCACTCGGACCGTGAGATCACGCCGTGGGCGGGCCGCTTTGTCGTCGTGGTCGATTCGGAGCGCAAGACGCGCCCGGCGTGGTCGCCCGCACCCGGCGGCAAGGCTCGCGCGAAGGTGCCGGCCGGCGCCGACACCGCTGACTAAGATCGCCGACTGTGTGCGCAATCCGGCGCGGATGCGCGGGCGCTACGCGCGCCGCGCGAGCAGCACGCCCACGAGCGCGACGCCGAAACCCGCCGTCTGCACGGGCGTCAGCGTTTCGCCGAACAGCAGCCAGCTTTCGAGCGCCGCGAGCGGCGGCGCGAGAAAGAGCAGCGCTGTGGCGCGGGCGGCGTCGCCGTGGCGCACCATCCACACGAGCAGTGTGACGCCCACACCCGAAAGCATCGCAATGCCCCACGCAAGTGAGAACCACAGGGTCGGCGTCGAGATCCAGCGCGTCTCGCCGAGCACGAGCGCGAGCACGGCGGCGACGATGGCCGCGCCCAGGTTCTGCACGGCGCTCGCGCTGCGAATGTCGGCTTGCGCGAGCGAGGTCTTCTGGTAGAGCGTCCCCGCCGTGATCGATCCGACCGACACCACCGCGACCACCACCACGAGCAGCGGATTCGCGTGAGCGTGCCCGGGCGCGGTCGCGGCAGCGGCGTCCGCAATCGCGCCGCTGCCGGCGTGCATGGCGGCGTACAACTTCGGGCTCAGCACGAGCACGACGCCGGCGAGGCCGAGCGACATGCCGGTCCAGCGCCGCGGCGGCAGGCGCTCGCCGAACGTGCGTGCCGCGATGGCGGCCGTCAGGAGCGGCTGGAGCGCGCCGAGCAGCGCCATTACGCCCGCGCTCAAGCCCTGCGCGACCGCCCAGTAGCCCGCGCCCAGATAGACGCCCTGCAGGAGTGCGCCGGCGAAGAGATGCTTGCCGATTTCCCGTCCTCGCGGCCAGGGCGCGCGCATCACCAGCGCGACGATCGTGAACAGCGCCGCCGTGCCTGCGAAGCGCGCGAGCAGGAACACGTTGGGATCGGCGTAGGGCGCAATGGCGCGCGCGACGACGAAACCCGTCGACCACAGGAAGACGAAAAGGGTGGGTGCGAAGGCGGCGAGCATCGGTGTCGAAGTGGGCACGCTGTCGCTGCGCGCGGAGAAACATGAAAGGCCCGGAGTATCGCGCGAGGTGCAGGTGGCGGTCTTGTTCAGAACTGCATTGGCCCCGCGTGCGCCGTACGATGAGGGGAACGCAACTAACCGCCTGGCCCATCCCGCGCCAGCCACTGCAAACATCGACAAGGCGGAAACGCTAGCGGCCGCTAGCTTCCAAACAACACCGCCGTCACGCCGATCAAGCCGCCGCAGACCGCACAGGCGAGCAGCAGCGCGCGCGTGCGCCGATGCTCGCGGCGCCAGGCGTCAAGCAAGGCGGCCTGCTGCGCGGCCGGCCGTGCGGCCTGTCCGGCAGCGGGACCGTGTCCGCCCTTCGCGTGGTGCTCGAGGAAGCGAAACACCATCTGCGGCACGCGCGGGGCGATTTGTGCGAGGTGGGGCAACTCCTGCGACAGTCGCCGGATCCAGCCATGGTGGCCGAGATCTTGCCGTGCAATGTCGGCGAGCGTGTGCCGTGCGATACCCCACGCGTCGACGCCCGGGTGAATCGAGCGGGCCAGCTGCTCCGCCTGGCCGAACGCGCGCTGCGCCGCCACGAGGCGCGGCGAGACTTCGCCGCCGAACGGCTGCACCGAATGCAGCAGATGATGGAACAGCGCCCCCGCGCTGCGCTCGTCGGTGTCGCTCGCGAAATACGGTTCGCTGCGCGTGCGCAATTCGGCCTCGATCTGTTCGGTGCGTGCATGCGCGGGGACGTGGCCCGACACGTGATGCAGCGTGGCGAGCCGGCCGTAGTCCTGCTCGAACAACGCGGTGGCGCCGTGCACGAAAAACTCGCGCTCAGGCGAAGAAAGGCTCGTCATCAGCGCCGCGCCCGCGAGCACGAGGCGGCCGCGCGTCTCGGGTTCGACGCTCACCGCGACCCGGCTGGCGTCGAGGGCCGCATGGAAGAACCCGTGCTCGAACGCCTGGCGCGTGACCACTTCGATCAGATGGGCCGCCACCTGGGTGACGTTGATGTGGTGCTCGGCAAGCCCGGCGATATCGGTCGCGCGCACGGTGTCGATGTGCTGCACGGCGATCGTCTGAGGGGTGCAGAGGTCCCAGATCACGTCGGGCACGACGATGCGCGGGTCGTCGCCAAGCTGATGGCCGCTCTGGCTCAGGTTGGCGGCCTGGGCGCGCAGGTCGAAGCGGCGGTTCAGATCGTCGCGCAGCGCCTGCGCGAGCGCGTGCAGCTGCAGCTTGCGCGCGCCGCGCGAAAAGCGCTCTATCCAGCGGGCCACGGCGCACAGGAGCGCGGCGTCGTCGTCGACTTCCAGGACCTGTTTTGCGCGCAGCACGCGCAGCGTGATCATCTGGTGGCCGCTCACCGGCAGCGCGAGCCGCGCGATGTGCGTCTGCTCGCACCAGCCGTTATGGGCGGGCTTGGGGTCGATCCACGTGAACATCGTTTCGGGCGGCTTGCCGAGTGCGCCGCGCAGCGTTGTCTCGAGCGCTTCGCCCGCGAGGGGCGCTTCGAAATGCTCGATGGCGTCGATCGCGTCGTGCAAGGTCGCCCCCGCGAGTTCGGGGCGTGTGGCGAGCGTTTGCGCGAAGGCCGCGGCAAGCGGCGCGAGACGCGGCAGCGAGCCGTGCAGGCGCGACGCGAGACGCGGGTCGCCGTACACGTTCGAGGCGAGCGTGAGGAACCAGTGCAGCTTGTGATGCTCGGGCGCGGCGAGCCAGATCAGCCTGAAGCCATAACGCAGGGCAAAAAACAGCAGACGCAATTGACGAAGTCGTGAACGCATGAATTCCAATGGTCATCGCGTGAGCGCGCGGTCCCCACGAGATTAGCAGGGATGGGCACGCGATGGCAGGGCAGGCTCGTTCTGCGCATGCGTAATACAATACGGCGGCTTTTCCGGATTCGCGCCGGACTCACTTCATTCCTGGCGTTTTTTCCACGCACGACCGGCCCACCGAGATGCTCGCAGAACAACGTCACCAATACATCCTCTCGCAAGTGAACCGGACAGGCGCGCTTTCCGTAGCGGACCTCGTGCGCGAACTGCGCGTCTCGCGCGAGACGATCCGGCGCGACCTCAATACCCTCGCGGAGCGCGGGCTGCTCGTCACGACCCACGGCGGCGCGCTCTCGAGCGACCGCCGCGAGCCCGATCTCGACGTGCGCGAAGCCGCCAACGCGAGCGCCAAGCGTGCGATCGGCGAACGCGCGGCGGAGTTCGTGCCCGACGGCGCCTCGGTCATCATCGATTCCGGCAGCACCACGCATGCGCTCGCGCGCGCGCTCACGGACCGCCATCGCCTCACGGTCTATACCAATGACTGGCGCATCGCGCTGTTGCTCGGCCGCCGTAACGAGAACCGCGTCACGCTGCTGGGCGGCGAGCTGTCCGACCACGAGGAGGCGACCTTCGGCCTCGACACCGTGCAGCAGCTCGCCCAGTACCACGCCGATTTCGCGTTCGTCGGCGCCGGCGGCATCACCGCCGACGGCTGGCTCACCGACTACTCGCGCATGGTCGCCGAGGTGCGCAGCCGCATGCTCGCAGCCACGGCCTGCGCGATCGTCGTCGCCGACCATTCGAAGTTCGGGCGCGTCACACCCGTGCGCATCAACGGCTTCGAGCAGGCGCGCTACGTCATCACCGAGCTTGCGCCCGAAAAGAGCATCGCGCGCGCGATTACGGCGCGCGGGCCCGAACTCGTCATCGCCTGAGTCTTCCTGCGGCGCGGCGCGCAGCGCTTGGCCGTCTACACATCCGCATGGCTGCCATCAACACCATTCCGGCAGAATGAGCATGCCTATGCGACTTGTCGAATATTGGCGAATTGTGGAATTTTTTGACAAACGCCACAATCGTCATGCGCCTGTCATCAAAACCTGTGATTCTTGCGGGGCCCGTCCAGATGGGCCGGTGAGCGATGCGAGCGGCGATTGCGCAGCTTCGCCGGGCCGGCCGGTTCAGGTGGAAAGCGGCGGATTGTAGACAATCTGCAATCCGCGATAGGGACCACCGCGGGGCGGGCAACGACAGGCGGCGCAGTCCGCCGAAGTTCGGATTGTTCAGCTCAGTTCGATCCATTCAATCACAAACGCATCGGGTATCCCGAGCACCTGGTTTTGCCTTCGGAGAGTGACATGAACCACACGAATTCCCATCGCGCGGGTTTTGCACGCAAGCTGCTGCCGATCGCGGCCGCCGCGGCGCTTCTGGGCGCAGCAGCGAGCGCGCACGCCGCCGACGCCGTCGTGCTGTACACGGCCGACGGCCTCGAAAATCTCTACAAGGACGTGCTGCCGGCTTTCGAGAAGAAGGAAGGCGTCAAGGTCAACATCGTGACGGCGGGCAGCGGCGAAGTGGTGAACCGCGCGAACGTCGAGAAGGACTCGCCGAAGGCCGACGTGATCGTCACGCTGCCGCCGTTCATCCAGACGGCGCAGCAGAGCGGCCTGCTCCAGCCGTACCAGAGCGTGAACTACAAGAACGTGCCGACGATCGCGAAGGCGACCGACGGTTCGTGGGCGACGTTCGTGAACAACTACTTCTCGTTCGCGATCAATCCCGATGTCGTGAAGAACGAGCCGAAGACGTTTGCCGATCTGCTGCACCCGGACTACTCGGGCAAGGTCGCGTACTCGAACCCCGCCACGGCTGGCGACGGCATGGCCGTCATCATCCTCACGACCTCGCTGATGGGCGAAGACAAGGCGTTCGACTACCTCAAGAAGCTCGAGCAGAGCGCGAAGTTCCACACCAAGGGCACGGGCTACCTCGACGTGCTGCTCTCGCGTAACGAAATCGCGGTGGCCAACGGCGACCTGCAGATGGATCTCGACGACGCGGCCAACGGCGGCCTCTCGCTCAAGCCGATCTTCCTGGCGGCCGATGCTGGCGGTCATCCCACGACGTTCCAGCTGCCGTACGCAATCGGCCTGATCAAGAACGGCCCGAACCAGGCTGAAGGCAAGAAGCTGGTCGACTACCTGATGTCGACGGACGTACAGTCGAAAGTGCCGGACATCTTCGGTATTCCGGGTCGCACGGACGTGGCGCTCACGGGCAAGAACGGCGAAGCCGTCAAGCAGGCCATCCAGGGCGTGAAGCTGATTCCGGTGGACTGGAACCAGGTGATGGCGAAGAAGGCCGACTGGACGGCGCGCTGGAAGAACGAAGTGATCGGCTCGTCGGGCAAGCAGCTCGAAGTCGTGAAGCCGAAGTAAGCAACTGTATCTGCAACTTTGTAGGAGATGGGACTAAGCGCCGAAGCGCCAGGTCCCATCGACAGCTTTGCATAGGATCAGAGTAAGGAGCTTTGCATCGGACCGGAGTAAGGAGCTTTGCATGGGACCAGAGTAAGCGCTAAAGCGCCAACTCTGGTCGACAGCTAAAGCGCCAACTCTGGTCGACAGCTAAAGCGTCCACTCTGATCGATAGGAGATGAAGCCGGTGAATACCGCAAGCCTCGCGCCGGCCGGCATGGCCCGCGCGCTGCCGGATGTGTCCGGACTGACTGACGCGACGGACGCCTCGGGCGTCGCCGGCGTCCAGATCGATCACCTGAGCGTGCGCTTCGGCGCGCGCACTGTCCTCGACGATCTGTCGCTCACGATCCGCCGCGGCGAACTGTTGACCGTGCTGGGCCGCAGCGGCTGCGGCAAGACGACCTTGCTGCGTTTCATCGCCGGGTTCATCGAAGCCGATGGACTCGCGGGCTCGCTCACCGTGGCGGGCCACGATCTGACCCATGTGCCGCCGCATCAGCGCAACCTGGGTCTGCTGTTCCAGAGCTACGCGCTCTTTCCGCATCTCTCGGTGTTCGAGAACGTCGCATTCGGGTTGAAGGCCCGCCGTGTGCCGTCACGCGACATCGCGCGGCGCGTGGCCGACGCGCTCAAGCTCGTGCAACTCGGCGACGCGGGGCACATCATGCCCGCGCAGCTGTCGGGCGGCATGCAGCAGCGCGTGGCGCTCGCGCGTGCGCTCGTGATCGAGCCGGACGTGCTCCTGCTCGACGAGCCGCTCTCGGCGCTCGACGCCAATCTGCGCGCTTCGGTGCGCTCGGAATTGAAGGCGCTGCACGAACGCCTGCCCGATCTCACGATCGTCTGCGTGACGCACGATCAGGACGACGCGCTCGTGCTCTCCGACCGTACGCTGCTGATGCGCGATGGCCACATCGCGCAGCTCGGCACGCCGCAGGAACTCTACGACACGCCCAACGACGCCTACGTGGCCCGTTATCTCGGCGCGGCGAACCTGCTGCCGCCGAGTGTCGCGTTCCCGGTGGGCGACGCACGCCACGACGTGCGCGACAAGCTCGCGTGCCTGCGCCCCGAAAGCCTGCGCGTCGTGCCGCTCGGCGAAGGCTCGCTGCACGGCACGATCGAATCGGTCGAGTGGTATGGCTCGGTGCTCTCGGTGCCGGTGCTGCTCGACGCGATGCCCAACGAACCGGTGCTCGTCACCATGCAGCGCGGCCACGGCATGACGCCGGCGAAAGGCATGCGTGTGTCCCTGCGTTACGAGGCTGACGATGTCGTCCTTATCAACCCCTGATTCCGCCCTGGCTCTGCCCGGCGCCGACGCGCACGCGGCCGCCCTGCGCCGCCGCGAACGGCGTGCGCAATGGCATATCGCGTTTCTGCTGGTGTTCGTGCTCGGACCGCTCGTGGTCTATCCGCTCGTGCGTCTCGTGCTGCTGAGCCTTTCGGGCGCGCATGGCTTGAGCTTCCACGCGTACGAGACGTTCTTCGGCAATCCCGATTCGCGCGGCGTGATCGCCACGACGCTGTGGATCCTGTTCCTGAGCGCGGGTCTGGCTTCCGTGCTCGGCGTCGCGCTCGCGGCGCTGCTGTTCTTCAAACCGTTTCCGGGAGCGCAGCTCGTCACGCGTTTTCTGGAACTGTTCGTGGCGTTTCCGTCGTTTCTCGTCGCGTTCACGCTGATTTTTCTGTACGGCTCGCAGGGCTCGGTGAGCATCGGGCTGCAACGGCTCTTTCATCTGCAGGCGCCGCCGCTCGACTTCCTGTTCGGCATCGGCGGGGTCGTACTCGCGGAAGTAGTGTTCTACGCGCCGTTCGTCGTGCGCCCGACGCTCGCCGCGTTCGCGCTGCTCGACATGCGCCTGATCGAAGCCGCACGCAGTCTCGGTGCGAATAGCCGCATGGTCGCCCTGCGCGTGATCCTGCCGCTCGCGTGGCCGGGTATCGCGGCGGGCACGATCCTGTGCTTTTTGCTGACGTTCAACGAGTTCGGCATTCTGCTCGTGCTCGGCAGCGCGCACCTCATCACGCTGCCGGTGGCGATCTACAGTTCGGCCACGGTCGACCTCGATCTGCCGACGGCCGCCGCAGGCGCCGTGGTCATGCTCGCGATGTCGCTTTCTCTGTATGCGCTGTATCGGCGCGTGAATCGCCGCAGTCATGGAGGCGCGCGCAATGTCAACTAATCCTGTCGCCGGTTCCGACCGTATCGCGCTGCCGCCCAAGCATCTTCGTGCGCGGCCTGTCGAGCGCAGCCTCTTTTCGCGCATCGCCAGCGCGGCACTGCTTGGCTTTGCGGCGTTGCTGTGTTTCTGGCTTTTCGTGTTGCCGGTGATCGTCGTCGCGCTGTCGAGCGTCGCGTCGCACTGGTCGGGCACGATCTTGCCCGACGGCTTCAGCACGCGCTGGTTCGAGCGCCTCGGCTCAACCGACTTCGATGCGCTCGCAACGAGTCTCGAAGTCGGCTTCGGCGTGGCGGTGCTCGGCACGGCGCTGGGTCTGTGGCTCGCACTCGCGCTCGAAGGGCGCGACCGGCGCGGTCTGGGCGCGGTCGTCGACACGCTCGCGATGGTGCCCAACGGCGTGCCGAGCGTAGTGCTAGGCCTCGCAGTGTTGATCGCCTATCACAAGGCGCCGGTGGATCTGTCGAGTTCGGCTGCGATCGTGGTGTTCGTGCAGCTCGCTCTGGTACTGCCGTTTTGCTATCGATGTGCTTCAGCCGCGCTGCGTCCCGAGCTGACCGTGCTGCGCGAAGCGGCAGCGAGTCTCGGTGCGCCGCCTTCGATGGTGCTGCGCCGCGTCGTGCTGCCGCAGCTCGTGCCGGCCATCCGCGCGAGTCTCGCGCTGGGCTTCGCGCTGTCGCTGGGCGAACTGGGCGCGACGCTTACGGTGTATCCGCCGGGGTTTGCGACGGTTCCAATCGTCGTGGTGGGCGCCGTCGAGCGCGGCTACTACCTGCCGGCTTCGGCACTCTCGCTGGTGCTCTTGCTAGTCTCGCTGGGAGCGCTGCTGCTGATCGCGGCGCGCGTGCCGCGCCGGCGGGCGGATTGAGCGGATGGATGCCATGCGGTTCGATGCGCCGCAGGCGCGCAACAGACGGCCAAGGCAGGACGTGCAAGATCCGATGAGCGATGAGCGTGCGAGTAGCGGCAACGCGGACGATCCTGAGGGGCTGTCCGACACGACGCCGCTTGCGATGGTGCGCCGGCATTCGCTGACTGCGCTGGTGCGCGACGAGATCGAGCGGCGCATCGCGGCGGGCTTGCTCGCACCCGACGACAAGCTCAACGAAGCCGACTGGGCGGCACGCCTGGCGGTTTCGCGCGGACCCGTGCGCGAAGCGTTTCGCGCGCTGGAGCAGGCCGGCCTCGTGCGCAACGAGAAACATCGGGGTGTGTTCGTGCGCAGCGTCGGCGCGGCTGAGGCCCAGGAGCTTGGCATAGTGTGCGCCGCGTTGCGCGAAGCGGCGTGCCGGATGCTGGCGCCGCGCATCGACGCGGCGCAGGTCGCCGAGTTGCGCGAGCACCTCAGCGCGATGCGGGACGCGGTGGTCGCCGAGAAGGGCGAGGCCTTCCTGCAAGCGCGCGAGGCGTTTCGCGCGTCGCTCTTCGCAGCGGCTGGCAACGCGAGGCTGCGCGAGACTTATGAGGGGGCCGTGAGCGAATTGCGGCTCTCTTCGCAGCGTGCAGCACCGACGCACAGCGCAATGGATGCATCGTATGCGGGGCATCGGGCGCTGTTGAGCGCGCTCGCATCGCGGGAAGCCGACGAATCGGCCAGGCGCATGCGCGAGTCTTGCGGCGACTGAGAGCAAATGGAACGATGGGCGGCGCTCTGGTGTGGACCGTCGCCGAATTCACCTCATAGAGGAGTTAAAGAAGATGGCACTGAGCCTCGCGGATATTCGTGGGCTGTTCGAGACGTATGGCGCGTTGGCCTACAGCGGCGAACCGGTCACGCAACTGGAACACGCGCTGCAAAGCGGTGCGCTGGCAGAAGAGGACGGCGCGACTGAAGAGCTGACCGCAGCGGCGTTCCTGCATGATCTGGGTCACCTGCTCAATCGTCAGGGCCAAACGCCGACCGAACGCGGCATCGACGATCTGCACCAGTACTTTGCGCTGCCGTTCCTGCGGCCAGTGTTGCCCGATAGCGTGCTGGAACCGATCCGCCTGCATGTGGATGCGAAGCGCTACCTCTGCGCCGTCGACGAAGGGTATTTCGGCTGCCTTTCCGCAGATTCGGTGCGCAGCCTCGAATTGCAGGGTGGCATCTTCAATGCCGACGAGGCGCGGGATTTCGCTGCGCGCCCCCACGCCGAAGACGCGGTGCGCCTGCGCCGCTGGGACGATCTCGCGAAGATTCCCGGCAAGCCGACGCCGGATCTCGACCATTATCTGCAGCTCGTCGAACGCGTCATGCAACGCCACGTTTGAGGCGATGCGCTCACGCGTTTTTCCGATTTTCACGCGAGTCAAAAAACCGCTTGCAAGATGTCATCTGCGTGACTAGAATTCCGGTCTTTCGCGCTTTCGATGAAGGCGCGGGGAGACGGGAAGCCCAGGCGAAAGCCTTGTGGCGACTGGGTCTGCGGGTGATTCGAAGTTGAGCGGCAGGTTGAGCGAAGTAAAAAAACCTGTTGACAGATCGCCGGGCAGTCTTCATAATCTCGTTTCTCTGCTGCAGACGCAGCAACGCAGAAAGAAGCCGGTAGTTGAGTCGTTTTAACGGCGCTTTCGCGAACGATCTTTAAAAATTTACAGCCGATAAGTGTGGGCGCTTGATGCGGTGGCGACCCGATATGGTTCTTCGGAGCGATATCGGGAGCAGCAAAAGTATCAAGAGTCTCACACTAAAGTAAGTCAGGTTTTTGAATTTATTCAGAACCTGTCAGCTTTGAGTGAGCGACCGGTCTCGAGAGAGACCGAAAACAGTAACAGGTATTGAACTGAAGAGTTTGATCCTGGCTC
>NZ_JAMBPQ010000072.1 GCF_024206495.1 Paraburkholderia sp. CNPSo 3272
CTTCACGTAGTCAGCGTGGCCCGGGCAGTCGACGTGTGCGTAGTGGCGGTTAGCCGTTTCGTACTCGACGTGCGCGGTGTTGATGGTAATACCACGTGCCTTTTCTTCCGGCGCTGCGTCGATCTGGTCGTACGCCTTCGCCTCGCCGCCGAACTTGGCGGTCAGAACCGTCGTGATCGCTGCCGTCAGCGTGGTCTTGCCGTGGTCAACGTGACCGATCGTGCCCACGTTCACGTGCGGCTTGGTCCGTTCGAATTTACCTTTTGCCATGTTTCTCTTCTTTCAAAAAAGTGATGAATCGGTGACTGTGCTACGCGGACCCAGCCCATGCCGGGCCCGCTGCGTGCTCAAATGAGCGCCGATGCTTACTTCGCCTTCGCGCTGATGATCGCGTCGGCCACGTTACGCGGTGCTTCTGCGTAGTGCTTGAATTCCATCGTGTACGTTGCACGACCTTGCGTCAGCGAGCGCAGCGAGGTCGAGTAGCCGAACATTTCCGACAGCGGCACTTCAGCGCGAACGATCTTGCCGCCGCCAACCATGTCTTCCATGCCCTGGACGATACCGCGACGGCCCGACAGGTCGCCCATCACGTTGCCCATGTAATCTTCCGGCGTTTCGACTTCGACTGCCATCATCGGTTCGAGGATGACCGGCTGCGCCTTGCGCATTGCTTCCTTGAACGCCATCGAACCGGCCATGCGGAACGCATTTTCGTTCGAGTCGACGTCGTGGTACGAACCGAACGTCAGGTGAACCTTGACGTCGACGACCGGGAAGCCCGCCAGCACGCCTGCCTTCAGCGTGTCCTGGATACCCTTGTCGACCGCGGGGATGTATTCGCGCGGAATCACACCACCCTTGATCTCGTCCAGGAACTCGTAGCCCTTGCCCTGTTCGTTCGGCTCGAGCGTGATGACCGCGTGACCGTACTGGCCGCGACCACCCGACTGCTTGACGAACTTGCCGTCCACGTCCTTCGCCGTTGCGCGGATCGTTTCGCGGTAGGCAACCTGCGGCTTGCCGACGGTCGCTTCCACGCCGAATTCGCGCTTCATGCGGTCGACCAGAATTTCGAGGTGGAGCTCGCCCATGCCCGAAATGATGGTCTGGCCCGATTCCTCGTCCGTCTGGACGCGGAACGACGGATCTTCCTGCGCCAGGCGGTTCAGGGCGATGCCCATCTTTTCCTGGTCAGGCTTGGTCTTCGGTTCGACGGCCTGCGAAATCACCGGCTCCGGGAACACCATGCGTTCCAGGATGATCGGGTTTTGCGGGTCGCACAGCGTGTCGCCCGTGGTCGCTTCTTTCAGGCCAACGGCTGCAGCGATGTCGCCTGCACGAACTTCCTTGATTTCTTCGCGGTTGTTCGCGTGCATCTGAAGAATACGGCCAAGGCGCTCCTTCTTGCCCTTGGTCGAGTTCAGCACGGTGTCGCCCGAGTTGACGATGCCCGAGTACGCGCGGAAGAAGATCAGCTGACCGACGAACGGGTCGGTCATGATCTTGAACGCGAGTGCCGAGAACTTCTCGTCGTCGGCTGCACGGCGCTCTGCCGTTTCACCGTTTTCGAGTTCGCCCTTGACCGGGGGAATATCCACCGGCGACGGCAGGAAGTCGATCACGGCGTCGAGCATGCGCTGCACGCCCTTGTTCTTGAACGCGGTGCCGCACAGCATCGGCTGGATTTCGCACGCGATCGTACGGTCGCGCAGTGCCTTGACGACTTCGGCTTCCGAAAGCTCGTCGCCGCCGAGGTACTTTTCCATCAGCTCTTCGCTGGCTTCAGCTGCCGACTCGATCATCTTTTCGCGCCACTCGTTGCACGTGTCAACGAGTTCTGCGGGGATGTCGACGTAGTCGAACTTCGTGCCTTGCGAGGCCTCATCCCAAATGATCGCCTTCATCTTGATCAGGTCGACCACGCCAGTGAACGTGTCTTCAGCGCCGATCGGCACCACGACCGGAACCGGGTTCGCTTTCAGACGCGTCTTCAGCTGGTCGTAGACCTTGAAGAAGTTCGCGCCGGTACGGTCCATCTTGTTGACGAACGCGAGACGGGGAACCTTGTACTTGTTCGCCTGACGCCACACCGTTTCCGACTGCGGCTGCACGCCGCCCACTGCGCAGTAGACCATGCACGCGCCGTCGAGCACGCGCATCGAGCGCTCGACTTCAATCGTGAAGTCGACGTGGCCCGGGGTGTCGATGATGTTGATGCGGTGCTCGGGGTAGTTGCCGCCCATGCCCTTCCAGAACGCGGTCGTAGCAGCGGACGTGATCGTGATACCACGCTCCTGTTCCTGCTCCATCCAGTCCATGGTCGCGGCGCCGTCGTGAACTTCACCAATCTTGTGGTTCACGCCGGTGTAAAACAGAATGCGCTCGGTCGTCGTCGTCTTGCCGGCGTCGATGTGAGCGCTAATACCGATGTTACGGTAGCGCTCGATAGGAGTCTTGCGAGCCACTTTGATCCTCTATCAGGAGGTGCGCGCCGGATCGATCCCGACCGGGTTGACCCAACGCGCCTGAACACAAACGGGCGAGGCGCTCGATAAGCGCACCCGCCCGGAATTTTTTCCGTTTTTTGAGCAAACCCCGGTAGGGGTTTTCTCTTAGAAGCGGAAGTGCGAGAACGCCTTGTTCGCTTCTGCCATCCGGTGAACTTCGTCGCGCTTCTTCATCGCGCCGCCACGGCCTTCGGCCGCTTCGGAGAGTTCACCTGCCAGACGCAGG
Organism: Paraburkholderia sp. CNPSo 3272; assembly: GCF_024206495.1. Taxonomy (GTDB): domain Bacteria; phylum Pseudomonadota; class Gammaproteobacteria; order Burkholderiales; family Burkholderiaceae; genus Paraburkholderia. Next base: position 2,737 of record NZ_JAMBPQ010000072.1, read on the forward strand.
GCCATCGACTTCTCGCTGCGCTTCTTCGCGGCTTCACGCAGCCAACGCATCGCCAATGCCATACGACGCGAGGGGCGCACTTCGACCGGAACCTGATAGTTCGCACCACCAACGCGGCGGCTCTTCACTTCCACCACCGGCTTCACGTTGTTGAGCGCGACAGTGAACACTTCCAGCGGGTCCTTGCCACCCTTGGTCTGGATCTGTTCGAAAGCGCCGTACACGATACGCTCGGCAACCGACTTCTTGCCGGAGAGCATCAGCACGTTCATGAACTTGGCTACATCAACGTTGCCGAACTTCGGATCCGGCAACACTTCCCGCTTGGGGACTTCGCGACGACGCGGCATGTTTCTTCCTTTAACTTTTCAGTTGAAGCGCGGGTTCGAACCTTGCGCTCCGCGGCCACCAACTAACCCGATTCATCCATTACGACTTACCAGCCTGGTCGGGTGACCACTTACTCGACAGCACCGGCCAATCCGGCACCTGTCGCTTTTATCGCCGGCACTCGAAAGCGCAGACGACGCCTGACTCTTACTTCGCAGCCTTCGCGCGCTTCGCGCCGTACTTCGAACGAGCCTGCTTACGATCCTTGACGCCCTGGGTATCCAGCGAGCCACGAACCATGTGGTAACGCACACCCGGCAAGTCCTTCACACGACCGCCGCGGATCAGCACGACCGAGTGTTCCTGCAGGTTGTGGCCTTCACCACCGATATACGAAATGACTTCGAAGCCGTTCGTCAGGCGCACCTTGGCGACCTTACGGAGTGCCGAGTTCGGCTTCTTCGGCGTCGTCGTGTACACACGGGTGCACACGCCGCGACGCTGCGGGCAGTCCTGCAGGGCCGGCGACTTGCTCTTCGTAGCTTCCGAAGCGCGGCCTTTGCGAACCAGTTGATTGATGGTTGGCATTGTTTATTCCTGAAATTGAACAAAATCGACGTATTTATTTCCGGGCAAAGCGGAAAACCATACGTATCGAACTCCGGAATTCGTGTTTGACGTTAGTTTTCGTCAAATCAATTGACGAGCACAGACGTCCCAAAGACCGGAACCCAACATGATATTCCGAAAAGACCAAGCGAGTCAATGGGTTGCGGCATTTCGGACGACGGAGGAAGTGACAGCGCCGTGACAATTCGGCCGCGTCCGGAATACGCGGCGGGAACAGCGCGCCTTATTCGTCGCCGACGACCTCGACGAGCTCCTCGCCAAAGCGCTCGAGCTTGCGTGCCCCGATGCCCGGGATGTCACGCAACTCGTCCACCGACTCCGGGCCGTTGCGCGCGATTTCCGCCAGCGTGGCGTCGTGGAAGATGACGTAGGCCGGCACGCCCTCGCTCTTCGCGGTTTCGGTGCGCCACAGGCGCAGGCGCTCCCAGCGCGAGCGCTGGCGCGGGCTCATGCCAAGGGTCGGATCGGCACGCTCACTCGTGCGGCTCGACGACGTGCGCGTACGCGTGGGCTTCACGTAACGGCGCATCGTGACATTCTGCTCGCCCTTGAGCACCGTCTTGCTCGCCTCGGTGAGCACGAGCGAGCCGTAGCCGTCGTGGTCGACGGTGAGATAGCCGAATGCCACCAGTTGCCGGAAGATTGCGCGCCATTCCGGCTCGGAAAGCGCGGAGCCAATGCCGAAGGTAGAGATTTTCTCGTGCCCGCGCTGCAGGATCTTCTCGTTGCGGTTGCCGCGCAGGATGTCGATCAGGTGGCCGGCGCCGAAATTGAAGCCGCTCGCGCGCTGCGCGCGGAACACGCACGAGAGCGCCATCTGGGCCTCGCGCGTCGCGTCCCACGTGGCGGGCGGCTCGAGGCAGGTATCGCAGTTGCCGCACGGCTTGCTCTCTTCGCCGAAGTACGCGAGCAGGCGCACGCGCCGGCATGTGGCCGCTTCGCACAGGCCGAGCAGTGCGTCGAGCTTGCCGGTCTGTACGCGCTTGTGCTGCTCGTCGGCCTCGGACTCGTCGATCATCTTGCGCTGCTGCACTACGTCGCCGAGACCGTAGGCCATCCACGCATTGGCCGCCAGCCCGTCGCGCCCCGCGCGGCCGGTTTCCTGGTAGTAGCCTTCCACGCTCTTGGGCAAATCCAGATGCGCGACGAAGCGCACGTCCGGCTTGTCGATGCCCATGCCGAATGCGATGGTGGCGCACATCACCACGCCCTCCTCGCGCTGGAACATTTCCTGGTGCTTCTGGCGCACCTCGAATTCCATGCCGGCGTGGTATGGCAGCGCGCGCAACCCCTGCCCTTTCAACCATTCCGCCGTTTCCTCGACCTTGCGACGCGAGAGGCAATAGACGACGCCGGCATCTGTGGTGCCGTCGGCGCGCGTATGCTCCGCGCGGATGAAGTCGAGCAACTGCGAACGCGCATTATCCTTTTCGACAATGCGGTAGCGGATGTTCGGCCGGTCGAAACTCGAGACGAACACGCGGGCGTCGTCGAGCGCCAGACGGTGAGCGATCTCGTCGCGCGTGATGGCGTCGGCCGTTGCCGTGAGCGCGATGCGCGGCACGTTCGGAAAGCGCTCGTGCAGCACCGAGAGCTGGATATATTCGGGCCGGAAGTCGTGGCCCCATTGCGAGACGCAGTGCGCTTCATCGATCGCAAAGAGGCCGATGCGCGTGCGCTCGAGCAGGTCGAGAAAACGCGCCGTCATGAGGCGCTCGGGAGCGACGTAAAGCAGGTCGAGATCGCCTTCGCGCAGCGCCCGCTCAGTAGCCGCCGCTTGGGCGCCGCTCAGCGTCGAATTCAGATAAGCGGCGCGCACGCCCACTTCCGTGAGCGCGGCCACCTGGTCCTGCATGAGCGCGATGAGCGGCGACACGACGATGCCGGCACCGAGCCCGGCTTCGTGCCGCACGAGCGCGGGAATCTGGTAGCAGAGCGATTTGCCGCCGCCGGTCGGCATGAGCACCAGCGAATCGCCGCCCCCCGCAACGTGCTCGACGATTTCGGCTTGGTGCCCTCTGAACGCGGGATAGCCGAAGACTTCGTTGAGGATTTCGAGGGAACGGGACATGAAAGCGGTGAGCGTGCGGAGAGAAGGCGGTGGGCGGGATTTTACCAACCCGGACGCGCCTTAACCGCCGCTACCGTGAAGATTGGCCATTCGGCCAGGAGAAACCGTTGAAGTCGCGCGCGCAGATCGCGCACGCGAACAACCAGGACGAAGCGGGTTCGTCAGGCAGCGAGGCGCCGGCGCACGATCCGCAACGCACCGACGATCGTTACGACGGCCACGATGGCCGCTGCGATCGTGAATGCGCTGGCCCCGAAGAGCACGACGTTGGCGCCGACGAACATCAGCGAGCCGATCGTCAGCAGCGCAGCGCCGCCCTTAAGCCTGCCCGCCAGCAGCATGATGAAACCGATGATCAGGAATGCCCACATCACGAGGAAGGTCGCGAAGAAGTTCGCTGCGGACTGATTGCTGACGTGATGCAGCAGCTGCGAAAAGCTGGCGACACACGCCGCCAGATTCAGGATGAGACCGACCCCGACCACCCACATGATTACCGCCTCCAGATTCAGATGAATGCCGCCAGTGTCGTACGAAAAGACCCACACAGGCGGACTTGGCGCGCTACGTTAGCACGCCTCACCGAGGTGCGCAGCGAGCGGGCCGGCACTGCGGCACGAGGCCGCAGGCGTAACCGGGAAACGCGAGCGCCAATAAAAAAGCCGCCCGGTGAAAACCAGGCGGCTTTTGCGAGGGCATGTGAGCCCGAAGCGAAAGGCGGCTTGCGCCGCCCCGCGCTTACTCGTCCGTCGTATGCGGCTGTTGCGGCACCGGCTCGGCGGCCGGGGTTTCCGGCGTACCGAACTCGAACGCTTCTTCCGCTGCGATCTGGTCGAAACGCTCGCGATCCGACGATTCCTTCGCACGGCGCGCCTTGTGGAAGGCGAGACCCGTACCAGCCGGAATCAGACGACCGACGATCACGTTTTCCTTCAGGCCACGCAGATCGTCGCGCTTGCCCATGATCGCCGCTTCGGTCAGCACGCGGGTCGTTTCCTGGAACGATGCCGCCGAGATGAACGAATCGGTCGAGAGCGATGCCTTCGTAATACCGAGCAGCACGTTCTCGTACGTTGCCGGGCGCTTGTCCTCGGCGTTCATCTTGTCGTTTTCGTCCAGCATGTCCGAACGCTCGACCTGCTCGCCCGGGATGAAGCGCGTATCACCGTTGTCGGTGATCTGCACACGACGCAGCATCTGACGCACGATCACTTCGATGTGCTTGTCGTTGATCTTCACGCCCTGCAGACGGTACACGTCCTGCACTTCGTCCACGATGTAACGCGACAGCGCTTCGATACCCTGCAGACGCAGGATGTCGTGCGGATCGGCCGGGCCGTCCACGATCATTTCGCCCTTGTTGACGACCTGACCGTCGTGGACCAGCACCTGCTTTTCCTTCGCGATCAGGAACTCGTGCTGATTGCCTTCGAGGTCCGTGATAACGAGACGCTGCTTGCCCTTCGTGTCCTTACCGAACGACGTCGTACCCGTGACTTCCGCCAGGATACCTGCGTCCTTCGGCGAACGTGCCTCGAACAGTTCCGCCACACGCGGCAGACCACCGGTAATGTCACGCGTCTTCTGGGCTTCGGTCGGGATACGTGCGAGCACTTCACCGACCTGCACCTGCTGACCGTCCTTCACGGTGATCAGTGCGCCGACCTGGAAGCCGATTTGCACCGAATGCTCCGTGCCCGGGATCTTCACTTCGTCGCCGTTGGCGTCGAGCAGCTTGACCTGCGGACGCACGCTCTTCGCCGCCTGCGAGCCGCGGCGCTTCACGTCGATCACGACCAGGGTCGACAGACCCGTGACGTCGTCGATCTGCTTGGCCACGGTCACGCCTTCCTCGACGTTCTCGAACTTCACCGTACCGCCGTACTCGGTGATGATCGGACGCGTGAGCGGATCCCACGTTGCGAGCTGCGTGCCGGCCTTGATCGCCGCGCCATCGAGCTGCAGCAGCGTCGCGCCGTACGGCACCTTGTGACGCTCGCGCTCGCGGCCGTGATCGTCGGCGATGATGGCTTCGCCCGAACGCGAGATGACGACTTGCTCGCCCTTCGCATTCGTGACGTAACGCATCGTCGCCGTGAAGCGCACGGTACCGTTCGACTTGGCTTCCACCGACGAGGCCACTGCCGCACGCGACGCCGCACCACCGATGTGGAACGTACGCATCGTGAGCTGCGTGCCCGGTTCGCCGATCGACTGTGCCGCGATCACGCCGACGGCTTCGCCGACGTTCACGCGCGAGCCGCGGCCGAGGTCGCGGCCATAGCACGAGGCGCACAGGCCGTAGCGCGTTTCGCAAGTGAGCGGCGTGCGCACGCGCACTTCGTCGATGCCGAGGCTTTCGATCGTTTCGACCGCGTCTTCGTCGAGCAGGTCGCCCGAAGCGTAGATCGTTTCCTGGGTTTCCGGATTGACGACGTCTGCCACCGCCACACGGCCGAGAATACGGTCGCGCAGCGCTTCGACGACTTCACCGCCTTCCACGAGTGCCTTCATCGCCACGCCATTCGACGTGCCGCAATCTTCCTCGACGACCACGAGATCCTGCGTCACGTCGACAAGACGACGCGTCAGGTAGCCCGAGTTCGCGGTCTTCAGTGCCGTATCAGCCAGACCTTTACGTGCACCGTGGGTCGAGATGAAGTACTGCAACACGTTCAGACCTTCGCGGAAGTTCGCGGTAATCGGCGTTTCGATAATCGAGCCGTCCGGCTTCGCCATCAGGCCGCGCATACCCGCCAGCTGGCGAATCTGCGTCGCGGAACCCCGCGCGCCCGAGTCGGCCATCATGTAGATCGAGTTGAACGATTCCTGACGCGTTTCCTTGCCGTCGCGGTCGATCACCGGTTCCGTCGCGAGCTGCTCCATCATCGCCTTGCCGACCGCTTCCGACGTGTTCGACCAGATGTCGACCACGTTGTTGTAGCGTTCCTGCGCGGTGACGAGACCCGACATGTACTGACGGTCGTACTCCTTCACCTTCTTTGCGGCTTCGCCGACGATGGTTTCCTTCTGCGGCGGCACGAGCATGTCGTCCACGCAGATCGAAATACCGGCGCGCGTTGCGAGGCGGAAGCCCGACTGCATCAGCTGGTCAGCGAAGATCACCGTTTCGCGCAGACCGCACTTACGGAACGCGGTGTTGATCAGACGCGAAATTTCCTTCTTCTTCAGCGGCTTGTTCAGCACCGAGAACGGCAGGCCCGGCGGCAGGATTTCCGACAGGATCGAGCGGCCGACGGTCGTCGCGTACAGCGAGATCTTCGGCACGAACGCCGGTGCGCCTTCCGACTTGTCCTCGTTGTGGACCATTTCGGTAATACGCACGTTCACGCGCGAGGCCAGCTCGACTTCCTTGTTCTCGTACGCGCGGAGCACTTCCGACACGCCCGTGAACGTCATGCCTTCGCCCTTGCCGTTGATCGCTTCACGCGTGGCGTAGTACAGGCCCAGCACGATATCCTGCGACGGCACGATCGACGGATCGCCGTTGGCCGGGAACAGGACGTTGTTCGACGCGAGCATGAGCGTACGCGCTTCCATCTGCGCTTCGAGCGACAGCGGAACGTGGACAGCCATCTGGTCACCGTCGAAGTCGGCGTTGAACGCCGCGCAAACGAGCGGGTGCAGCTGGATTGCCTTACCTTCGATCAGCACGGGCTCGAAAGCCTGAATGCCAAGACGGTGAAGAGTAGGCGCACGGTTGAGCATGACCGGGTGTTCGCGGATCACCTCTTCCAGGATGTCCCACACCACCGGCGTCTGGTTCTCGACTTCCTTCTTCGCAGCCTTGATGGTCGTCGCAACGCCCATCGTTTCCAGCTTGTTGAAGATGAACGGCTTGAACAGTTCGAGCGCCATCAGCTTCGGCAGACCGCACTGGTGCAGCTTGAGCGTCGGACCCACCACGATGACCGAACGGCCCGAGTAGTCCACGCGCTTGCCCAGCAGGTTCTGACGGAAGCGGCCGCCCTTACCCTTGATCATGTCGGCGAGCGACTTCAGCGGACGCTTGTTCGCGCCCGTCATCGCCTTGCCGCGACGACCGTTGTCGAGCAGCGAGTCAACCGCTTCCTGGAGCATCCGCTTTTCGTTGCGGACGATGATCTCCGGCGCCTTGAGCTCGAGCAGACGCTTCAGACGGTTGTTACGGTTGATGACGCGGCGATACAGATCGTTCAGGTCCGAAGTCGCGAAACGGCCACCGTCCAGCGGCACCAGCGGACGCAGTTCGGGCGGCAGCACCGGCAGCACTTCGAGCACCATCCATTCGGGCTTGATGCCCGAACGCTGGAAGGCCTCGAGCACCTTCAGGCGCTTCGCGTACTTCTTGATCTTCGCTTCCGAGCCGGTGTTCTTCAGCTCGGTGCGCAGCGTTTCGACCTGCTCGTCGATGTTGATCGCGCGCAGGAGTTCACGCACGCCTTCCGCGCCCATTTCGGCACGGAATTCGTCGCCGTATTCCTCGACCTTGTTGTAGTAATCCTCTTCGGTCATGATCTGCCGCGCCTTCAGCGGCGTCATGCCCGGTTCGATCACCACGTATGCCTCGAAGTACAGCACGCGCTCGATGTCGCGCAGCGTCATGTCGAGCACCATGCCCAGACGCGACGGCAGCGACTTCAGGAACCAGATGTGAGCGACCGGCGAGGCCAGCTCGATGTGGCCCATGCGTTCGCGACGCACCTTGGCGAGCGTGACTTCAACGCCGCACTTCTCGCAGATCACGCCACGGTGCTTCAGGCGCTTGTACTTGCCGCACAGGCACTCGTAGTCCTTGATCGGCCCGAAGATCTTCGCGCAGAACAGACCATCCCGTTCCGGCTTGAAGGTACGGTAGTTGATGGTCTCCGGCTTCTTCACTTCGCCGAACGACCACGAGCGGATCTTGTCCGGCGAGGCCAGACCGATCTTGATCGCGTCAAAAACTTCTTCTTGTTGGACTTGCTTGAATAGATCGAGCAGAGCTTTCATTGCCTTCTCTCCGTAGTCCGATTAGTTGCGGTCGAGGTCGATGTCGATGCCGAGCGAGCGGATTTCCTTCACCAGCACATTGAAGGATTCCGGCATGCCCGCGTCGATCACGTGGTCACCCTTGACGAGGTTCTCATACACCTTCGTCCGGCCCGTCACGTCATCGGACTTCACCGTCAACATTTCCTGCAGCACATACGAAGCGCCATACGCTTCGAGCGCCCACACTTCCATTTCACCGAAACGCTGACCACCGAATTGCGCCTTACCACCCAGCGGCTGCTGCGTAACGAGCGAGTACGGACCCGTCGAACGCGCGTGCATCTTGTCGTCGACAAGGTGATGCAGCTTCAGGTAGTGCATGTAGCCCACGGTGACCGTACGCTCGAACATCTCGCCCGTGCGGCCGTCGTACAGACGCACCTGGTTCTTCGAGGGCGTCATGCCGAGGTTCTGGGCGACGTCGTCCGGGAACGCCAGGTCGAGCATCTTGCCCATTTCCTCTTCGGTCGCACCGTCGAACACCGGCGTTGCGAACGGCACGCCTTCGCGCAGGTTCTTCGCCAGTTCGAGGATCTCGTCGTCGCTGAAGCTGTCGAGGTCTTCCTTGTGGCCCGATTCGTTGTAGATCTTCGTGAGGAATTCACGCAGCTCCGCAACCTTCGTCTGACGCGCAAGCATTTCGCCGATACGCCAGCCCAGACCCTTCGCGGCCCAACCGAGGTGCACTTCGAGAACCTGACCCACGTTCATCCGTGACGGCACGCCGAGCGGGTTCAGCACGACGTCTGCCGGACGGCCGTCGGCCATGTACGGCATGTCTTCGATCGGAACGATCTTCGACACCACACCCTTGTTACCGTGACGGCCTGCCATCTTGTCGCCAGGCTGCAGACGGCGCTTCACCGCGAGGTACACCTTGACCATCTTCAGCACGCCCGGCGGCAGTTCGTCGCCTTGCGTGAGCTTCTTGCGCTTCTCTTCGAAGGCCAGATCGAACTGGTGACGCTTCTCTTCGATCGAGTTCTTGATCGCTTCGAGCTGCGCCGCTGCTTCTTCGTCCGCGAGGCGGATGTCGAACCAGTGGTAGTGATCGAGATCTTCGAGGTACGCGCGCTCGATCTTCGTGCCCTTCGCGAGCTTCTTCGGACCGCCGTTCGCGACCTTGCCTTCGAGCATGCGTGCGAGACGCTGGAACGCGTCGCCTTCCACGATGCGCAGCTGGTCGTTCAGGTCGAGGCGATAGCGCTTCAGTTCATCGTCGATGATCTGTTGTGCACGCTTGTCGCGCTGGATGCCTTCACGCGTGAACACCTGCACGTCGATGACCGTGCCGCTCATGCCCGAGGGCACGCGCAGCGACGTATCCTTCACGTCCGAAGCCTTCTCGCCGAAGATCGCGCGCAGCAGCTTTTCTTCCGGCGTGAGCTGGGTTTCGCCCTTCGGCGTGACCTTGCCCACGAGCACGTCGCCCGCTTCGACTTCCGCGCCGATGTACACGATGCCCGACTCGTCGAGACGGCCAAGCTGCACTTCCGCGAGGTTCGAAATGTCGCGCGTGATTTCTTCCGGTCCGAGCTTCGTGTCGCGTGCAACGACGTTCAGTTCTTCGATGTGAATCGACGTGTAACGATCGTCCGCAACCACCTTCTCCGAGATCAGGATCGAGTCTTCGAAGTTGTAGCCGTTCCACGGCATGAACGCGATCAGCATGTTCTGGCCGAGCGCGAGCTCGCCCAGATCGGTCGATGCGCCGTCAGCCAGCACGTCGCCGCGCGCAACCTTGTCGCCCATCTTCACGATCGGACGCTGGTTGATGTTCGTGTTCTGGTTCGAACGCGTGTACTTGATGAGGTTGTAGATGTCCACGCCGACTTCACCGGCGACAGCTTCATCATCGTTCACGCGAATCACGATACGGCCCGCGTCGACGTAGTCGACCACGCCGCCACGCAGCGCCTGAACCGTCGTACCCGAGTCGACCGCAACGGTGCGCTCGATACCCGTACCGACGACCGGCTTTTCCGGACGCAGGCAAGGCACGGCCTGACGCTGCATGTTCGAGCCCATCAGTGCACGGTTCGCGTCGTCGTGCTCGAGGAACGGAATCAGCGAGGCTGCAACCGAGACGATCTGCGACGGCGCCACGTCCATGTACTGGATGCGGTCCGGCGTGACCATCAGCGTTTCGCCCGCTTCGCGCGACGAAACGAGTTCGTCGGTCAGCGTGCCGTCTTCAGCCACTGCCGCGTTCGCCTGAGCGATCACGTAACGGCCTTCTTCGATCGCCGACAGGTAGTCGATCTGGTCGGTCACCTTGCCGTCTGCAACCTTGCGATACGGCGTTTCGAGGAAGCCGTATTCGTTCAGGTGCGCGTACAGTGCGAGCGAGTTGATCAGACCAATGTTCGGACCTTCCGGCGTCTCGATCGGACACACGCGGCCGTAGTGGGTCGGGTGCACGTCGCGGACTTCGAAGCCTGCGCGCTCACGCGTCAGACCACCCGGGCCCAGTGCGGAAACGCGGCGCTTGTGCGTGATTTCCGAGAGCGGATTGGTCTGGTCCATGAACTGCGACAGCTGCGACGAACCGAAGAACTCGCGAATCGCCGACGAAATCGGCTTCGAGTTGATCAGGTCGTGCGGCATCAGGTTTTCGCTTTCGGCTTGGCCGAGGCGTTCCTTCACTGCACGTTCGACGCGCACGAGACCCGCGCGGAACTGGTTCTCCGCGAGTTCGCCCACGCAACGCACACGACGGTTGCCGAGGTGGTCGATGTCGTCCACTTCGCCCTTGCCGTTGCGCAGCTCGACGAGGATCTTGATGGTCGCGAGGATGTCGTCGTCCTGCAGCGTCATCGGGCCGACGATTTCGTCACGGCCCACGCGGCGGTTGAACTTCATACGACCCACCTTCGAGAGGTCGTACGCTTCCTCGCTGTAGAACAGGCGGTTGAACAGCGCCTCGACCGCTTCTTCGGTCGGCGGCTCGCCCGGACGCATCATGCGGTAGATCGCGATGCGCGCAGCCATCTTGTCGGCGGTTTCGTCGATACGCAGCGTCGACGAGATGTACGGACCCTGGTCCAGATCGTTCGTGTAGAGCGTCTGGATGTCCTTGATCTTCGCTTCGCGCAGCTTCTCGAGCACGCTTTCGGTGATCTCGTCGTTCGCGTTCGCGATCACTTCGCCCGTGTCGCCGTCGACGACGTTCTTCGCGAGAACGCGGCCGAGCAGATAATCTTCGGGGACCGAAATGTACGTCGTCTTCGCGCTTTCGAGGTCGCGAATGTGCTTGGCGTTGATCCGCTTGTCCTTCTGGACAATGACCTTGCCTTCGCGATCGCTGATGTCGAAGCGCGCGACTTCACCGCGCAGGCGCTCCGGCACGAACTCCATCTGCGCGCCTTCCGGCATCAGCGTGAAGTTGTCGAACACGAAGAAGTTCGCGAGGATCTGTTCCGGCGTGAGGCCGATGGCCTTCAGCAGGATCGTGACCGGCATCTTGCGGCGACGGTCGACGCGGAAGTACAGCACGTCCTTCGGATCGAACTCGAAGTCGAGCCACGAACCGCGGTAAGGAATGATACGGGCCGAGAAGAGCAGCTTGCCCGAGCTGTGCGTCTTGCCCTTGTCGTGTTCGAAGAACACGCCAGGCGAGCGATGCAGCTGCGAGACGATGACACGCTCGGTGCCGTTAATGACGAACGAACCAGTCGGCGTCATGAGCGGAATTTCGCCCATGTACACTTCCTGTTCCTTCACTTCCTTCACGACCGGCTTGCTCGGCGATTCCTTGTCGAGCAGGACGAGACGGACCTTGGCGCGCAGCGCCGAGCAGTACGTCAAGCCGCGTTGCTGGCATTCCTTGATGTTGAATGCCGGCGACGACAGCATGTAGCTGACGAACTCTAGACGAGCAAAGCCGTTATGGGAAACAATAGGAAAAACGGACGAAAACGCTGCCTGCAGACCTTCCGGTTTGCGTTGTGCGGTCGCCGTTTCTGCTTGCAGGAATGTGCTGAATGATTCAAGCTGGGTAGCCAGCAGGAAAGGAACCTGGTGAACGATGGGGCGTTTCGCGAAACTCTTGCGAATACGCTTCTTCTCGGTGAAGGAATAGTGCATACGATCTCCGAATCACGGCGGGTAGGACGACCCGAGTGTTCACCGACTGAGACCCGATGGCTTCGCGAGCCCTGGAAGCTTGGTGGTTGGCCTCTACCAACCGCTGGCTGACGGCAACGGATTTCGGCTTGTCATAACGTGCCCGCTGCCCGACCAAACTTGCCTTCTGCAGTCGCTTCAGAAGACAAAGAGAAGCGTCGTGCGCACGGATGGTGCCCCTGAGGCCCTCACCCGGCGAAAGACGTTTTTCTTTGGCTTCTGGGTCCCGCATCCCGCCTCCGACTTCTAAAAAATCGAACACAAAAACGCAGAACCCACAAAGCACAAAAAGGCCGGCGGTGTAAAAACCGCCAGCCTTCGCACAGCGCGCTGAAACTTACTTGATTTCAGCCTTCGCGCCGGCTTCTTCCAGCTTCTTCTTCGCTTCTTCAGCAGCAGCCTTGGGCACCGCTTCCTTCACGGGCTTCGGTGCACCGTCGACCAGGTCCTTCGCTTCCTTCAGGCCGAGACCCGTCAGTTCACGAACGGCCTTAATGACCGAAACCTTGTTTGCGCCTGCTTCGAGCAGGTTGACCGTGAATTCGGTCTGCTCTTCGACAGCAGCAGCAGCGCCGCCGCCTGCCGGGCCAGCGACTGCCACAGCAGCTGCCGACACGCCAAACTTCTCTTCGAAAGCCTTGACCAGTTCGTTCAGTTCGAGAACCGACATCGAGCCAACGGCTTCGAGGATGTCTTCTTTTGCGATTGCCATTTGAAATTACTCCAGATTTGAATTCGGAAACAGCTAGCGATCTTTCTCGCTTGCCTGTGTTCGTGCGCTTGCCTGAAATCAGGCAGCTTCTGCTTGCTTCTTTTCCGCCAGCGCGGCCAGGGCGCGCGCCATACCGGAAACAGGAGCCTGCATAACGAACAGCAGCTTCGAGAGCAGTTCTTCGCGGCTCGGGATGCTGGCCAGCGCTTGCACGCCTGCCTTGTCCATCACGTTGCCTTCGTAGGAACCAGCCTTGATGACCAACTTGTCATTGCCCTTCGCGAAGTCATTGACGACCTTCGCAGCAGCAATTGCATCTTCCGAGATGCCGTAGATCAGGGGGCCAGTCATCTGCTCTGCCAGCGGAGCAAACGGGGTACCTTCAACGGCGCGACGCGCCAGCGTGTTCTTCAACACGCGGAGGTACACCTGCTGCTCACGCGCTTTCGCGCGCAGCTTGGTCAGATCGCCAACCGCGATTCCACGATACTCGGCCAACACGACGGTCTGAGCCTTCGCGACTTGCGCGGAGACTTCAGCCACGACGGCCTGCTTACCTTCTTTGTTCAGTGGCACGGTTAACCTCCAGATTCGACACACTTGGCTTTCGCTACATGTGCCGCGTTCAACAACGGCGACCGACCAGTCCGGAGTAACTCAGCTTGCATCGTCAGGCGTTACCGCCTGCGTCCGCTCACATCAGCACTTCAAAACCTTTTCGGGTTCGCCATCTGCGTTGGCTTTGCATTAAGGAAGCACCCAACTGCTGCACTTCCGCCAACGGTCTTTGACAACCGGTTGCACCGCGCTTGCTGCCGCTGCACAACCGCCCAAAGCCCTTTAAGTCCGCGCTGCCGCCCTCTCAGGCCTCAGCGCGGCAAAACTATTACGCTGCGAGCGACGTCTGGTCGACGCGAACGCCAACGCCCATCGTGCTCGAGACAGCGATCTTGCGCAGGTACACGCCCTTGCTCGTTGCCGGCTTCGCCTTGGTCAGCGCTTCGAGGAGCGCGTCCAGGTTGCTGCGCAGCGCGGTCGGCTCGAACGATGCACGGCCGATGGTCGCATGGATGATACCGGCCTTGTCGACACGGAATTGCACCTGACCAGCCTTCGCGTTCTTGACCGCGGTCGCCACGTCCGGCGTCACGGTGCCGACCTTCGGGTTCGGCATGAGGCCGCGCGGGCCGAGGATCTGACCGAGCGTACCGACGACGCGCATCGTATCCGGCGAAGCGATCACGATGTCGAAGTTCAGGTTGCCGCCCTTGATCTGCTCGGCGAGGTCTTCCATACCGACGATCTCTGCGCCTGCTGCCTTGGCTTGTTCAGCCTTTTCACCCTGCGCGAACACCGCAACGCGGACCGACTTGCCGGTACCAGCGGGCAAAACGACCGAGCCGCGAACGACCTGGTCCGACTTCTTCGCATCGATGCCGAGCTGCACAGCAACGTCGATCGACTCGTCGAACTTCGCCGTGGCGCATTCCTTCACGAGCGACAGTGCGTCGCCGATCGGGTACTGTTTTTGGCGGTCGATCTTGGCAGCCAGTGCCTTTTGACGCTTCGAAACCTTAGCCATTTACACGCCCTCCACGACGATGCCCATCGAACGGGCGCTACCAGCGATCGTGCGAACCGCTGCATCCATATCGGCTGCCGTGAGGTCCGGCATCTTGGTCTTGGCGATTTCCTCGGCTTGCGCGCGGGTGATCGTAGCGACCTTGTCGGTGTGCGGCTTGGCCGAACCCTTGTCGACCTTCGCTGCCTTCTTGATCAGAACCGTAGCCGGCGGCGTCTTCAGGATGAACGTGAAGCTCTTGTCCGCGAATGCCGTGATCACGACCGGAACCGGCAGACCCGGTTCCATGGCTTGAGTCTGCGCGTTGAACGCCTTGCAGAACTCCATGATGTTCAGGCCGCGCTGACCCAGTGCCGGGCCGACCGGCGGCGACGGATTGGCTTTACCTGCAGGAATCTGCAGCTTGATAAAGCCGATGATTTTCTTTGCCATGTTGAAAACCTCTTTGGAACGCGTGAGCGTTCTGGTGAGTGGTAGCGCGCGTTCGCCACAATCTTCGCTGTGCCAACTGCTTTGGCGACATCTACAGCCGACTGGACTACTGGCGCTCCTCTACGGCCATAACGCGGACCGTAAGCGCGGAAAAACGGACCGCACCGGAGGCGCGATCCGTAGTATTCGATTTACAGCTTTTCGACCTGGCCGAATTCGAGTTCGACCGGTGTGGCGCGACCGAAAATGGTGACGGAGACCCGGACGCGCGATTTCTCGTAGTTGACTTCTTCGACGCTGCCGTTGAAGTCTGTGAACGGACCTTCCTTCACACGGACCATCTCGCCGACTTCGAACAGGGTCTTGGGGCGCGGCTTCTCAACGCCTTCCTGCATCTGCGACATGATCTTTTCGACTTCGCGCGGCGAAATCGGGCTCGGGCGATTACGGGCGCCGCCGACGAAACCGGTCACCTTTGCCGTGTTCTTCACGAGGTGCCACGTTTCGTCCGTCATTTCCATCTCAACCAGGACATAGCCCGGGAAGAAACGACGTTCGGTCACCGATTTGTGACCACCCTTCACCTCGACCACTTCTTCAGTCGGAACAAGGATCTGGCCAAACTTGTCCTGCATGCCAGCACGTTCGATGCGCTCCTGAAGCGCACGTTGCACGCTCTTCTCCATGCCGGAGTAGGCGTGCACCACATACCAACGCTTTCCGCTCGGGGATGCCGGTGTATCGCTCATATCATTTCCAACCCAGAATCGCCGAGAAAATCACCCATTCGATGGATTTGTCGCAAACCCACAGAATGATGGCCATGGCCAGCACAAAACCGAAGACCACCAGGGTCGTTTGCGTGGCCTCTTTGCGAGTCGGCCAGACGACCTTGCGAACTTCCTTGTACGAGTCTTTGGCAAACGCGATGAAGCTCTTGCCAGGCGCCGAGAGAAGACCGACTACCACCCCCGCGATCACGCCCACTGCGAGCGCTGCACCGCGGACATACCACTCCTGGCTACCGAGCCAGTAGAACCCTACGAACCCGGCCACAACCAACAATACGCCCGCCGCAAGCATCAGCTTGTCGCTGGAAGTATTAACAGTTTCGACGGAAGGATTCGCCATAACACCTTAAAGAACAACGCGCCGAGGCGCGAGAAGTTGGCAGGGGCAGAGGGAATCGAACCCCCAACCTTCGGTTTTGGAGACCGACGCTCTGCCAGTTGAGCTATACCCCTAAACCATTTTGGGGTTGGCGGCATCGCCAACCCCGAAACCACTTAGTCGATCAACGAGACTGGCAAAAACTTACTCGATGATCTTCGCAACCACGCCGGCGCCGACGGTACGGCCACCTTCGCGGATTGCGAAGCGCAGACCTTCTTCCATCGCGATCGGAGCGATCAGCTTCACCGTGATCGACACGTTGTCGCCCGGCATGACCATTTCCTTGTCCTTCGGCAGCTCGATCGAGCCCGTCACGTCCGTCGTACGGAAGTAGAACTGCGGACGGTAGTTGTTGAAGAACGGCGTGTGACGGCCGCCTTCGTCCTTGCTCAGCACGTACACTTCAGCCGTG
>NZ_JAMBPQ010000073.1 GCF_024206495.1 Paraburkholderia sp. CNPSo 3272
GGGGTGGCGGACGTCACTTTGGCCGTCGATAACGTTGAATATCATGAGGAGCCTCGCAATGATCCGCATTTCCGCACGCCGCCTGCCGCACGACTGCGCGCTTGCGCTCGGTACGGCACTCGCCCTCTTTGGGGCGCCCGCGCTGCTGCCGGCACACTTCGGCGGCGCCGCAGCCTACGCGCAAGCCGTCTTCGCCACGCCCGAAGCCGCCGCGAACGCGTTCACCGACGCACTCGCCACCAACGACCAGGGCGCCATGAAGCATGTGCTCGGCAACGATTTCACCGAGTTCATCCCAACGCAAAACATTGGTCAGGACGATATCGACGACTACCTCGGCGCCTGGGCGAAGGGTCATCGCGTCGTACCCGACGCCACGCCGGTAGCCGGCAAGGCGAGCGCTCACGTCGAGGTGGGCGACAGCGGCTGGACGCTGCCCATCCCCATCGTGCAGTCGGGCAAGGGCTGGCATTTCGACCCGCGCGAAGGCGCGAGCGAAATTCTCACGCGCCGAATCGGCCGCAACGAGCGTGCTGCCATGCTCACCTCGCTCGCCTACGTCGACGCGCAGAACGACTATCGCAAGCTCACGCAGCACTATGCGCAGCGCCTCGTGAGCACGCCGGGCACCCACGACGGTTTGTACTGGCCGGTCGAGCCGGGCGAGACCGAAAGTCCGCTCGGACCGCTCGCCGCAACCATGCCGGCTAACGCGAAGGTCACGCCGGCCCAGGGCTATCACGGCTATCACTTCCGCATTCTCACCGCGCAGGGGCCGCACGCCAGCGGCGGTGCGCGCAGCTATCTCGAGGGCGGCGACCTGAGCGGCGGTTTTGCGCTCGTGGCCTGGCCGGTGCAATACGGCAAGACCGGTGTGATGAGCTTCATCATCAACCAGGACGGCCAGCTCTATCAGAAGAACCTTGGGCCGAATGGCGCGCATACGGCAGCGGCGATCAAGGCATTCGATCCCGACTCGTCCTGGCAGGCGACCAAACCCTGATCGGCGCTCCGCCGTGCGTCGGGCGGCATGATTGCTGACGTCGCTTGCTAACGGACGCTTTACACGGAATTCGGGCACAATCCAGCCACGGCGACGTGGCTGTCGCCCGATGCGGGCTTTGGCCAACGGAAGCGGAGAGGTCGGGCATGCGGCTTGCTCAATCTTCCCCGCACTCTCATTCGTGTGGAGATAACCAAATGCAACGACGCAACTTCATGCTAACGGCGGCAGTGACCCTTGCCTCGGGCGGTCTCACGCTCGCGGGCTGCACCACCACGACGAATTCGAATTCCACGGCGTCGCAGAACATGTCCAAGCGGCAGTCGATCGACGCGTCTGTGGACGGCACCCTCTCGCGGCTGTATTCGACCGTGAAAGGCTCGCACGAACTCCTCGCGAAGTCGCGCGGCGTGCTGGTGTTCCCCGAAGTGCTGCAGGCCGGCTTTATCGTCGGCGCGCAGTATGGCGAGGGTGCGTTGCGCGTGGGCGGCGCCACGGTCGGCTACTACAGCACCGTGTCGGGCTCGTTCGGCCTGCAGGCCGGCGCCCAGTCGAAGGCGCTCATCTTCGCCTTCATGACGCAGGACGCGCTCGACAAGTTCCGCGCGACGGACGGCTGGGCGGCAGGGGCCGACGCTTCTGTCGCGCTCGTGACCCTGGGC
The DNA here is from genome assembly GCF_024206495.1 of Paraburkholderia sp. CNPSo 3272. Classification (GTDB taxonomy): domain Bacteria; phylum Pseudomonadota; class Gammaproteobacteria; order Burkholderiales; family Burkholderiaceae; genus Paraburkholderia. The sequence continues at coordinate 1,666 of NZ_JAMBPQ010000073.1, forward strand.
GCGAACGGCGTCGTGGACACCAACACGGCCACGCACCCGGTCGAAGCCTTCGTGCTGACCAACGCAGGCCTGATGGCCGACGTCTCTCTGGCGGGCACCAAGGTCACGCGTCTGAACATCTGATAACGCGCGCCTGCGGTAAAAAGAGCCGGATCATGTAAAAAGGGCAAGGCGATCAAGCCTTGCCCTTCGTCATTTCTGCGCCGCCCGAACTGGCGCCGCAGCGTGCGGCCTTAGCAGCCCGTGTTTTTCACGCGCTCGACTTCGAGGCCGAACCACGGGCGCAGCTTCGTGCCGAGCACATTGCCCGCGAACGCGCACACGAGCCACAGCCAGCCGTGCAGGCTGCCCGAGACGATACCGCTGAAATACGCGCCGATATTGCAGCCGTAAGCGAGGCGCGCGCCATAGCCGAGCAGCAGCCCACCGATCACGGCAGCCACGAGCGAGCGCAGCGGAATGCGCCATACCGGCGCGTAGCGGCCCGCGAGCGAGGCCGCGGCCATTGCGCCGAGCACGATGCCGATGTCCATCACCGTGGTGACGTCGTGGCTTGCCGGGGCGGCGAGCGCGGCGGCGTTCGGGCCGGCCATCCAGTACTTCCAGTTCGCCACGTCGATGCCGAGAGTGGCGAAGCCCTTCGCGCCCCACAGCGCGAATGCAGAGGTCACGCCCCAGGGGCGGCCCGAGAGCGCGAGCGTCGCGAAATTCAGGATCGCGAGCGCGACCGCGCCGGCAAGCAGCGGCCACGGGCCGTGCAGCCATGGCGAGTTGTGCGGCGCGCGCGGCTCGCTGATGAGGCGGCCGTGGCGGCGCTTTTCGACGACCACGGTGAGCGCGGCGATGAGCGCGAACACCACGAGGTTGAGCGCAATGGCCGGCGCGGCGCCGAGCGCGTTCACGAACGAGAACGGCTTCAATTGCGGCATCGACGTCCAGAACGGCATGTGCGCCGTGGCGACCACGGAGCCCACGATAAAGGCGATGAGCGTCACGACCATGCGCGTGCTGCCGCCACCCACGGTATAGAGCGTGCCGGAGGCGCAGCCGCCGCCCAGCTGCATGCCGACGCCGAACATGAACGCGCCGACGATGACCGACGTACCCGCGGGCGAAACGAGGCCCGTGACCGGATGGCCGAACAGCGTTCCTGCCGCGAGCGCGGGAAAGAACAGCAGCACGCCGATGGCGAGCATGACCATCTGCGCGCGCAGGCCGGCGCCGCGCCCGTCGGCGATGAATACGCGCCACGCCGAGGTGAAGCCGAACGCCGCGTGATAGAGCGTCATGCCGAGCAGCGCGCCGACCACATAGAGCGCCGCCTGACGCCCGCTCACGGTCTGCGCGAGATACACCGCGCCGAGCGCGACGAGCAACAGCGCGATGCCCAGCGGCCTGGGATTGATGGAGTCGAGTCGGCGCGGCGCGCGCGCGAGCGGCGTGGAGAGGTCGGACATGTGTGATGGGAAACAATTAAGTCTGTCGCAAATGATGGGAAACAATTAAGTCTGTCGCAAAGCACACCAGTATAGATGCAGGCTCCGACAAGGTTGGCGCGCGTAAGTTGACTATCTGGAAGAATTGACAAAACCGTGTCGAAAGTCTGTCGAGCCTTGCTCTAGCGTAGGGTTCTCTTCGGAGAATTACGGGAAAGTCTGTCGCGACTCTTCCACCATTGGTCTCGGCAAGACCGCGGTGCGGTAAGCGATGGCCACGCTAGGTCGGCGGATGACTGCGCTTTATAGACACAAAACGATCCATGCGACCAGCGCGGCGGTGTGAACTACAGCTTGTCTGAAAACCAAGAGTGGTTTTCGCGAAGCTGTTCGGCATCTGCCTTCTTGGTACGTTTGGAAGCAAGCTTCACTTCGCCTGATTTGGTGCTAGTGGCCTCGGGTCTCGTCGACACTTCGGCGTATGCTTTGCGTTCCTCGACAGTCATGGAGGCTTTCATTGCCTTCATATCCACGAGACTCTGCCGGTCTCGTTCCAGGTCCAGGTCTTCGTCTGAGTTCAAGACTGCATCAATCGGGCACCAAAGGTCCTTATGGCTCTTGCGGAATGCACCGTACAGTTTAGCGAGAGCTTCGACATCGTTGCGGAACGTCGCGTATTCTCGGCTCTTATAAGCTTTTTCCAAGACCGAGTAGTCGACAACCCCTCCCTTCGAAAATGCCATTGCAAAACCAATCTCCATGAGTGATACGAGCGGGCGCTTTATACCTGCGGTCAAAATATCTATCGCCTCGGCATCACCCTCCGGGTCGTAGGTGAATATCTCTGGAGCAATTTCGCGAAACCAACTAAGAAGGGTTCGGTAATCTTTACTCTTGCAATTATCCGGGTACAGTTCTACAACTTTCCCAAGTAATCGGTGTCGATCCTCTTGATTGCGCTCGTTAAGCTTATGAAGCAGGCTGTAATTTGCGATGTAGACAGCCGGAACCCCGATATAACACATTGCCAGAATCATTTGGGTCACCCGGGTGCTGGCACGTGCACTCTGCGTGGCGAACTGAAATTCATCCTGCAATACGAGTGCCCATCCATCGCTGTACGCTAATCGGCGAAGGTAGTCTGATAATACACGAGTGCTTCCTTCGCGCCGCGCGAACTGCATGAGGATGTCTCTAGACGTGCTAGATGCGCGAACCGTGACTGCACGGTAGCTCACGAGTGGGAATTTCGTGCCGTCGGCGGCTGTCACCGTGTCGGGTTTCGGCATTAAGCGTTCGAATGCACTGAGCAAAGCACTTTTTCCCGTACCAGCGAGCCCTGTCAGGCACCAAGGGAAAGAAAATTCCGGAAGCGGTGATTCTCGCTGATACACGCCTTCCACAAACATACGAGAGGTCTCATACATTTTGAGACTGTGAGCCAAAGCTATTCTCACCCACTGCAGCAGAATGTCTAGGCACTGAGCACTAGGATAGTACACTCGCTGAAAGGCATCTTTAACCCGCTCACATGCTTCCTGTGGTGACATATCACCAATGTTGAGAATGGTCTGCGGCCGCAATTCAACCAGTTCGCGAATCCTTTCTCTGTTCAGGAGCGGGGTAAAGCGGCTAACCCATGGGGTTTCATCAGTGGTCATCGCGCTGATCTCCTTTGAGCCGTGTGTTGATTGGCTTCACGCGTTTCTTGGAGAACCGCCGCGGTCTTTTTGACGCGACCCGGCTTGCGAGTCCCGCTGTCCCAACTCTTCCCTGTCTCGGTCTCAAATGCCGCACGCGACTCTGCAAGGGCAGCTAACTCGTGGACCCTGAACATGGAATTGACCTGTGCTCGTGCGCTTGCCCACTCGTTGGACTCGGCGATGGATACGTAAAGTGTCTCTTCGTCGCCGCGAATTGGTAGTTGTGCGGCCAGTTCCAAAATTTTATGGTCTACCTCAATCCAGACGTATCGGAGGCAGAGGTCTAACATGTAACCTCCGACGGGCATCGATTCATGCCGACGCGCAACCCGATTGAGCAGGCCACACGCTCTTAAATCTTTTGAATCGTATTTCCGGTCGTCGAGATAGACGCCATCTTTTTTGACTATCATCGTGACGGGCGTCAGGAAAGTTCGCACGGCATCGGGAATGCTCATCGGTATACCCACAGTACGAAGGTTCCCAGCGTAGTATTTCCACAACTCGTGAGGGGTCGGCAAAACATACGTCAACTCCCTGTCCATCGGCATGCGCGCCGACATATCCGCTGTGTGGTTGTATCCGATATGGCGGTGTATCTCGCGCCTCGCTAACTCGACGGGAGTTAAGTTGCTTGCGACATAGTGCGGCTCACCCTCGAATTTGACGTTGCGAGGGTGTGATGACTCCACAGTCGCTTTAGCCTGTCCGGAATACCCAGGCGTCATGTCTCGGATGGGCGGTCGGGCGGCGTCAGATGCGATCACGTTTTCGCTCGAGCCAGGGCCGCGATCAACTTTGTAGTGTGGCGGCAGGCCTATGGTGACCCACGTGTCGGGTTCAAGTTCTATCCCCCACAAACGGCAGAAGTAATCGTTTGGAACGGCCATGCTGAACAGCGCCATTCGATATGCACTCATCCGCTCTGCCCCGAAAGAAAAGCCTATTCCGACGTTCGCTCCGCTCAACATGTCGCGCGCCTTGACGACACAGAGCGGGGGTAAGGGGTTACCGTCTAAGTAGCCCCGTGGCCTTTCTTTGGTAAAGTAACCGTCGAACTCTACTATCTCCAGCAGATAAGCTACATCTTCTGAGAATCGACCTTGCGAAGGTGCTTGACGTCTTCTGTGTCGCACGGACCCCCAGCGGTTTATTTGAACGGCTTCAATGCCATAGGCTTCGTACACCGCATACTGAAACTGCCTATAACTCGGAAACGGTTCTCCTTGTGGATGAAAGAATTCTTTCACACGTGAACTTCTGGTGATTACTTTGCATCCAAACACATTGGTCAGGGTGTCGGCGTAGATGTGCGTGAGGGGCTTGCCCTGTAATCGGAAATCATCGTAGGCCTTCTCGCACTGCTCGGACATCTTGCGAGTCATCTTATGGCCATACCCTTTTCCGTAGGCCTTGGATGGCGGTCCTTGCTTCTGCTTCGCTCGTTCTTCTCTGGACCAGCAACCGGAGCGGTGAAAAGGCGGAAACAGTGCCCAGATGTTTCGTCCAAAGCAAAGGTACGTAAGAACCCATGTCCGAAACCGCGTTTCATGCTGGCGTGGTGTAATACGTTTGGCCCAAGCATTGATACCTTCGTACATTCGTATCTCCAAGGTTTCGGTACTAGGCGAGCGCAAGGGGGCGCACTGCGGGTGCTACGGGGGAAAAGTTTGTCTGTTTGCGTCTATAATAGAATTTGATTATTGAAATTAATATATAAATAGATTTTTCTTTGGTCTGCGGTCCGACCGACTTAATCGTTACTCGACAGCCTTAATTGTTTCCTTTCATGTGGGAGCGAGGGCTGCGTGGAAAAGCCGCCAGGAAAAACAATCGGCGAAAGCAAAACGATAGCACGAATCGCAAATCGGTCTGGCCGAGCCCCCGGGCCGACTTTTGGCGACCCTCGGCGAGCCCTGCAAAATCGCCGCGACCCCCTCCAGCCGGGGCTTTCCCAGAAATTGGGGCGCAGCGGGCGCTACTCCCCGCGTAGCCCTGCGGTCGTCATGGATTTCCCCTATGCAGCGCCGCGCACTTTCTGCCGTTACGCGAGACGAGGTGCGAAGGCGCGTCGGGCCGCGCGGATTCGCACTGGCTGGAAGATAAAAAAACGCAACGGAGACCTCATGCTGGGAAACATCACCATTCGCCGTGGGCTAACGCTCGTTATCGGTATCTTCGTCGCGTTTCTGCTGACGGTGATCGGCGTGTCGTATGGCGCGCTCAAGATCACCAACGACAGCCTGCACGACGCCCAGCGCGGCGCGCAGTCGCTCGACGCTCTCAAGACCAGTTCGGAACGCCTGCTCCAGGTGCGCCTCGCGCTGGGCGGCTACGAGACTCTCTTCAGCGTCGGCAAGGCCACGGACGGCCTGCTCGACAAGGCGCACCAGGTGCTCGTGAATTCGAACAAGGAGTTCGCGCTCTACAGCGCCGGCCCGTTCGACGACCCCGAAGAGGCGCGCCTCGCCCAGGCCGTGAGCAGCGCGCGCGAGGCGCTCGTCTCGCAGGCGCTCGAGCCAGAGTACAAGTCGCTCGTCGACAACGATTTCAACACCTTCCGCACGATCCAGGGCGAAACCGCCGATCGGTACTACGGCGCCTACGCGAAGGCGATCGACGCGCTCGAGAGCTGGCAAGCCGCGCGCCAGCAGCACGACGCCGACACCGCCGCGCAGCGCTTTCGCCTCTCCCTCATCGTGTTCGGCCTGATCGGCGTGGTGGGCGTGGCGATCGGCGTGTTCGCGCGCGTGGGGCTCGCCGCCGCCGTGGTCAAGCCGGTGAACCATGCGATCCGCCATTTCGAGCGCATCGCCGCGGGCGACCTCACGGTGGACGTGCGTGTGCGCTCGAAGAACGAGATGGGCCAGCTGCTGGGCGCGCTGCAGACCATGCGCGACGGGCTCGTGGGCACCGTCTCGCGAGTGCGCGGCAGCACGCACGAAATCACCCAGGGCGCGAAGCAGATCGCGTCGGGCAACGTCGATCTCTCGGACCGCACGGCCCAGCAGGCGGCGGCGCTCGAAGAAACGGCGGCGAGCATCGAGGAGCTTTCGGCGGCGGTGCGCCAGAACACGGACGGCGCGAAGGAAGCGAGCGGGCTCGCCCAGACCGCGCTCGAAACGGTCACGCGCGGTGCCGAAGTGGTGGCCCGCGTGAACGCGACGATGAGCGACATCACGGCCTCGTCGCAGAAGGTGGAGGAGATCACCGGCATCATCGAGGGCATTGCGTTCCAGACCAACATCCTCGCGCTCAACGCGGCGGTGGAAGCCGCGCGCGCGGGCGAGCAGGGCCGCGGCTTCGCGGTCGTGGCGAGCGAAGTGCGCAGCCTCGCGCAGCGCTCGGGCACGGCGGCCAAGGAAATCAAGGAGCTGATCGCGGCCTCGGCGGCGAGCGTCGGCGCGGGCGCGCGCCTCGTGGAAGACGCGCGCCGCACCATGGACGAGGCGCGCAGTGCGGTGGCGCGCGTGAGCGGGATCATGAGCGAGATTGAAACCGCGACGCACGAGCAAAGCGACGGCATCGAACAGGTGAACCGCGCGATTGCGCAGATCGACGAGGTTACTCAGCGCAATGCGGCGCTCGTTGAGGAAGCGGCGGCTGCCGCGCAGTCGCTCGAATCGCAGGCCGATCTGCTGCGCGAGGCGGTGGCGGTGTTCAATCTGGGCGGCGCGGGCCAGGCCGGTGCGCGCCCGGCGCATGCCGCTTCCGCGGACCCGCGCGCAGTCCGAGGGAGCGCGCCGGCGCTGGCCTGAGCCAGCCGTTGCGGGTTGTCCTTGCCGTTGCAAGGACAACTTCCGGCCGTTTTAACCTGAGGCTATACCCCGCGCGCAATTCGCGATTGAGTTCCCCATCGTTCCCGGCGAGACTGGCGGCATAGGCCGTCAGGGTGTGGCCGTCAGCGAAAGAGAACAAGGGATCATGCGAGTTTGCGTTTTAGGCGGTGGGGTGATCGGCGTGAGCACGGCATACGCGCTCGCCCGCGATGGACACGAAGTCACGCTCGTCGAGCGCCATGCCGATGTGGCGCGCGAAACGAGCCACGCCAATGGCGGCCAGCTCAGTTACAGCTACGTCGCGCCGCTCGCGGACCCCTCGGTGCTGCCCAAGCTGCCGCAATGGCTCTTCTCGCGCGACGCCGCGCTGCGTTTCGTGCCGCGGCTCGATCCACACCAATGGCGCTGGTGCGCCGCGTTCCTGCGGGCGTGCACGCGCGCGCGCAGCCGCGCGACCACCGCCGAACTGCTCGGCCTCGGCTTTTTGAGCCAGCGTCTCATGCACGAGGTGGTCGAGCGCGAAGCGCTTTCATTCGACTACGTGCGCAACGGCAAGCTCGTGGTGTATCGCGACGAGGAAGGTTTTGCGGGCGCACGCCGCCAGGCGCAATACCAGGCGAACCTGGGCTGCGTGCAGCACGCGCTCGACGGCGCGGCGTGCGTCGCGCTGGAACCTGCGCTCGCGCATATCGGCGCAGGGATCGTGGGCGGCATTCACACGCCCGGCGAAGAGGCCGCCGACTGCGATCAGTTCACACGCGGCCTCGCACGCGCGGCGCAGCACGACGGCGTGACCCTGCAACTGGCCACCGAGTTTTCTGGACTACGAACAAAAGGGTTGAGGGTACTCGCCGCGCAGACCTCGAAGGGCGACATCGAAGCCGACGCGTTCGTCGTGTGCCTGGGTTTCCAGAGCCAGCCGATGCTCGCCTCGCTCGGCGTGCACGTGCCCGTGTATCCGCTCAAGGGCTACAGCCTCACGCTTCCCAACGCGAATGCGCAGGGCGCGCCGCGCGTCTCGGTCACGGATGCGCATCACAAGGTCGTCTACGCTCCGCTCGGCGAGCGCCTGCGCATTGCGGGCATGGTCGATCTCACGGGCATGAACCCGCACGCCGAAGACGCCCGCATCGCGCTACTCACGCGCCAGGCGCGCGAGACCTTTCCCAACGCCGGCGACTACGATGCCATCCAGACGTGGACCGGCATGCGTCCCGCCACGCCGGACAGCAAGCCTGTGATTGGCGCCACGCACTTTCGCAACCTGTGGCTCAACACGGGGCATGGCGCGCTCGGCTTTACGCTCGCGCTCGGCAGCGCGCAGCTGCTCGCCGATTTGCTGGCGCAGCGCGAGTTGCCGATCGACGGCGACGCCTTCGCGCCGGGCCGCTGACCTCGCTCGCCGATTCGCCAACGCGGCGTTACTGCAGCGTCGCGCCTTCCTCGCGCACGACCACGCTTGTGCGTCCGTCGATGCTCACCGGCACTTCGCCGCGCACGGTCGCGCGCCGGACGATGCGGCGCGCGTCGCCGTAGTCGTTGATCGCGTAGTGCTGCGTGGCGCGGTTGTCCCAGATCGCGACGTCGCCTTCCTGCCAGTTCCAGCGCACCGTGTTTTCGAGCCGCGTGACGTGCTCGTGGAACACTTGCAGCAGATGCGCCGAATCGAACGACGAGAGACCCTTGAGCCGCTGCACGAAGTGGCCGAGCACGAGCGTGCGTTCGCCCGTTTCCGGATGCAGGCGCACCACGGGATGTTCGGTTTCGTAGATCTTCGACGTGAAGACTTCGCGGTAGCGCTTGAGCTGCGCGCTGTCCGCATTCGTGTGCGTGGACGCGTAGTCGTAGGCGTTGGTGTGGAGCGCCCAGAGCGTGTCGGCGAGCGCGCGCAGCGGCTCGGGCAAATGCGCGTACGCGGCGGCGGTGTTGGCCCACACCGTGTCGCCGACAAACGGCGGGATCACCACGGCGCGCAGGATCGAGACTTTCGGGTAGGCGTCGACGAACGTGACGTCGGTGTGCCACGAGTTGGCGCGCGCGCCGTGCAGCGAATCGAGTTCCAGCAGGCTGCCGCCTTCCACCGAGGGCACCGTGGGGTGCGCGACCGTTTCGCCGAAGCGCCGCGCGAAGGCTTCCTGCGCGGTATCGTCGAGATGCTGCTGGCCACGGAAGAACAGCACCTTGTGGCGCAGCAGGGCGGCGTTGATTGCGTCGAACGTGGCGCTGTCGAGATCGGCGTGAAGACGCACACCGTCGATGCGCGCGCCTATGCGGCCCGCGACCTGATGGAGGTCGAGTGCGATATCGGCGTGTCGCTGCGTGGCGGCGTGCAGATGCGCAGACGGAACGGAAACGGCGGGGCGTTGCGTGTGAACGTCGGACATCGAAAGTCTCCTCGGCTGGACGTGGAACGCCCATTCAAGCAGGCTTGCGCCGCGAGAAGAACTGACGATTTCTGCGAAGCTATGCGCGCGCTGGCGCGCTATGGATAGCTGCGTGTGTGATTAGCACGCACCAAAGAAAATGACGCAGACCCGCGAGGGAATGCGTCATTCACAAGTTGCTGCAAGGTACAGCTTCTTTACTGCATGTTCGTTGGTAGGCTCGATTGGATTCGAACCAACGACCCCCACCATGTCAAGGTGGTGCTCTAACCAACTGAGCTACGAGCCTGTCGAGGCGCGAATTATAGAGACACTCGCGCACGCTTGCAAGCGCTTTCTCGACTTGGGCGAAACACCGTGTTTCGGGCGTGAGGAAGCGAGCGCAAGGTGGCGCTGTTCGAACTCGTGCGCGAGAACGAAGCTTAACGCTTCGTGTGGTCCTCCTGCGCCTCTAGTGCCGTCACCATTTCCTGCGCGGCGCGCTGCAACTCGGGCACGAAGCGGCGCACCGCCTCGGCCGGATTGATGGCCTGTTCCAGATAAATCACGTTCAGGCTCGCGAGCACGCGCCCGTGCGCCTCGATGGCCGTTGCGAGCGCACCGATCTTGCGCTGGTCGGCCCAGTCGCCGTGGTTCGAGCCGAAGCCGTCGGCGCGCGTTTGGCGCACGAGATTGCGGATATAGGCCTTGTCGCTGGCCAGCTTTTGCTGCTGCTCGCCGCCCGCCCCCGCGCGCAACAGTTCGAGAATGTCTTCGCGCTCGGCCTCGGGACACATCGCGAAGTACACGCGGCCAGCCGCCGTGAGCAGGATCGGCAGGCGGCGGCCCACCATCGCGCGGTGAAACGACAGCGGGCTGAAGCGGTGCGTGGTCTCGCGTATCACCATGGAGTCGCCGTCGGGCGTCGTGAGGTCCGATGGCCACACGGTGCGCTGGAGCATTTGCGCCATGATCGGCGGCGCGATGGTCGCGATCAGTTCGTCGTCGGTGAAGCCTTCGCTCAGGCCGCGCACGTTCATCGTCAGACGAAAGCTGTCGTCGGAAGCGCTGCGGCGCACGAACTTCTCCTCCACCAGGGTCTCCAGCAGGCGCCTCACCGTCGTGCGGTGCAGGCCAGTTGCCTCGCTTAACTGCTGGCTCGTGGCGCGCCCGTTCTCCATGGCGTTGAGCGCCTGGAGCACCTGCAGGCCGCGCGCCAGTCCCCGTACGTTTGCATACTTCGTCATCGAAAACGCCTTAAAAATCAACTGTGTGCATTCTATGCACATTTCTCTAAAAATGTTGAGCGCGCATCGGGCGGAACCTAGACTCGCTTCCATTCACCGCACTGTGACAAAACGTCCAGCCGGGTGATCCGTTTTCAGGCACCACCTGTCAGCATCCGCAGCGGCTCCATAAGCCGCGCGAGAAGGAGACACATGAACACCCCCCTCGCTCAGGAGGCGGATACCGTCCGCCCTCGCCAGATTGCCACCGACGTTGCCATCATCGGCGCGGGTCCGGTCGGCCTCATGATCGCCAATATTCTCGGCCTGCAAGGCGTGCGTGTCACGCTCGTCGAGAAGCTCGACCAGATCATCGACTACCCGCGCGCCATTGGTTTGGATGACGAAGCATTGCGCGTGTTCCAGTCCATTGGTCTTGCCGATGCGCTGCTGCCGCACACCACGCCCGACCACTGGATGCGCTTCGTCACGAAAGACGGCCATTGCTTCGCCTCGATCGAGCCGCGCACCGACGAATTCGGCTGGCCGCGCCGCAACGCGTTCATTCAGCCGCTCGCCGATCGCGTGTTGTACGAAGGGCTCGCGCGCTTCGAGCATGTAGAGGTGTTGTTCGGCCACACGGTCAACGCATTCGAGCAGGACGCGCAGGGCGTGACGATCGACGTGAGCGACGCGAACGGCGAGCGCCGCACGATCCGCGCGGCTTACCTGGTGGGCGCGGACGGCGGCAACAGCTTCGTGCGCCGTGCGCTGAACGTGCCCTTCGAAGGCCGCACGAAGCCGAATCAATGGATCGTGGTGGACGTGCGCAACGACCCCATCGGCTCGCCGCATATCTATATGCATTGCGATCGTCAGCGCCCGTATGTGTCGGCTGCGCTGCCGCACGGCATTCGCCGCTTCGAATTCATGGTGATGCCGGGCGAGACGGAGGAAGAACTCTCGAAGCCCGAGAACATGGCCGCGCTGATCCGCAAGGTGGTGGCGGACCCCGACAAGGTCGATTACATCCGCAAGCGTGTGTACACGCACAACGCGCGCCTCGCCGAAACGTTCCGCGTGGACCGCGTTCTGCTCGCGGGCGACGCCGCGCACATCATGCCGGTGTGGCAGGGCCAGGGCTACAACAGCGGCATTCGCGACGCGAACAACCTGGGCTGGAAGCTCGCGATGGTCGCGAAGGGCCAAGCCGATGGCCGCCTGCTCGACAGCTATACGGTGGAGCGTCGCGCGCACGCGCGTTCGATGATCCACCTCTCCGAGGTGGCCGGCGATATCTTCGCGCCCACCACGCGCTTTGGCGCGCGCTTTCGCGACACGTTCGTGCGCTACATGAACGTGTTCCCTTCGGTGAAGCGTTACTTCGTGGAAATGCGCTTCAAGCCGATGCCGCGCTACGAAGCGGGCATCGTGCTGCTGCCGCCGCCGCAAAAGACGGGCGGCTGGTTCGCCAGCCTGCTGGAGCGCTCGGGCAACTCGGCGCCGGGCCGCCTGCTCGGCCTGATGAGCCAGAAGCGCGACTCGCTGATCGGCCGTCTCGCGTATGGCCGCGATCCGCTCGCGGCCTCGCCCGTGGGCCGCATGTTCATCCAGCCGCGCGTGCGTCTTGCCGATGGCCGCGTGGTGCGCCTCGACGACGCGATCGGCAACGGCTTCGCCGTGCTGGCCTGGGGCGCGGACCCGACCTTCGGCCTCACGCCGCAAGCCCGCGCATTGTGGGAGCGGCTTGGCGCGCGCTTCGTCTTCGCGAAGCCCGACGTGCAGCTCGAATACGCCGACGACGTCACCGAGGGCGTGCTCGCGCTCGGCGACGTACAGGGCCGCCTGAAAGAGTGGTTCAGCCGTCTGCCCGAATCGGTCGTGCTGCTGCGCCCGGACCGCTTCGTCGCGGGCGTGTGCACGCCGCAACAGGTCTCGGACGCGATCGTCGAACTCGCGGGCAAGCTCGGCATGACCGAAGCCGCCTTGCATGGGGCGAGCGCCGCTGCCCCGCAAAACCGTCCCGTGCGCGGCGTGGCCGTTGCGCGCACAGCAGGAGCATGAGCATGCCGATTCACCTCGAATGTCTGTCGCATACGCCGTTGCATGGCTATTTCGATCCGCTGCCTGACGTGGTGGCGGAAGTCGAACGGGTCGGCCGCGCCGCGCGCGAACGCGTGGAAGCCTTCAACCCGGACGTGATCGTTGCGTTCGCACCGGATCACTTCAACGGTTTCTTCTACGACGTGATGCCGCCGTTCTGCATCGGCGCGCGTGCGCAAGCGATCGGCGACTTCAAGAGCATGGCCGGTACGCTGCCGGTCCCCGAAGCGCTTGCGCACAAGCTCGCCGAAAGCGTGCTCGCCGCCGATATCGACGTGGCGCTCTCGTACCGCATGCAGGTCGATCACGGCTGCGCGCAGGCGCTGGAAGTGCTCACGGGCGCTCTCGACCGTTATCCGGTGATTCCGGTGTTCATCAACTCCGTGGCGCCGCCCATGGCGACGCTGCGCCGCGCACGACTGCTCGGCGACGCGATTGGCCGCTTCTTCTCGCGAAGCGACACGCGCGTGCTCGTGGTGGGCTCGGGCGGCATTTCGCACGAGCCGCCGGTGCCGGAGCTGTTCGGCGCGACGCCGGAAGTGGCCGAACGTTTGATCGCGGGCCGCAATCCCTCGGCGGATTCGCGCGCCGCGCGCCAGGCGCGCACCGTGGCCGCGGCGAAATCGTTCACGGCGGGCGACAGCCATCTGCATCCGCTCAATCCCGAATGGGACCGCGCGTTCCTCGCGCGCCTTGCATCGGGCGAGTTGACTTCCGTGGACGGCATGACGAACGCGGCTATCACGCGTGACGGCGGCAAGTCGGCGCACGAGATTCGCACGTGGGTCGCGGCATTCGGCGTGCTGGCCGCTTACGGCCCGTATCGCGCTTCGCTCGACTACTACCGCGAAATTCCCGAGTGGATTGCGGGTTTCGCCACCATGCATGCCACGCCCGACGCCGCTTGATAGGACAGTACGGACTCCGGAGAATCAACATGTCAGAACCGAAACTCGTCGCGGCGCTGGCCGCGCGCCTGCACGAAGCCGAAGCCTCGCGCAACGTGATCGAGCCGGTGCGCGGCGAGATCGCGATGGACGATATCGCCACCGCCTACGCCGTTCAGCAAGCCAACGTCGACCTGCGCGTGGCGAACGGCGAGCGCATCGTGGGCCGCAAGATCGGCCTCACGTCGCTCGCGGTGCAAAAGCAGCTGGGTGTCGATCAGCCTGACTTCGGCGCGCTGTTCGCGTCGATGGCTTACGGCGACGCGCAAGCGATTCCGCTCTCGCAACTGATCCAGCCGAAGGTGGAAGCGGAAATCGCGCTCGTGCTGGAGCACGACCTCACGTTCGAAAAGCACACCTTCGTCGATATCCTGCGCGCCAGCGCCTATGCGCTCGCAGCCATCGAAGTGGTGGACAGCCGCATCCAGAACTGGGACATCCGCTTCGTCGATACGGTGGCCGACAACGCCTCGAGCGCGCGCTTCGTGGTGGGCAGCCGCCCAGTGCCGCTCTTGCAGATCGACTTGACAGGGTGCGCGATGGAACTCTCGCGCGACGGCGAAGTGCTCTCGCGCGGCAACGGCGCCGCCTGCCTCGGCAATCCGCTCAACGCCGCCGTGTGGCTCGCCGACCGCATGGTGCAGCTCGGCACGCCGCTGCGTGCGGGCGACGTGGTGCTCACGGGTGCGCTCGGCCCCATGGTCGCCGTGAAGGAACCCGGCACGTACACCGCGCAGATCGAAGGCCTCGGCAGCGTTCGCGCGACTTTTTCCGCCTGATACAGGAATTCATATGGCTTCCGAAAAACTCAAGGTTGCGATCATCGGCTCCGGCAACATAGGCACGGATCTGATGATCAAGATCATGCGCCACAGCAAGCATCTGGACATGGCGGCGATGGTCGGCATCGACCCGAACTCCGATGGTCTCGCACGCGCCGCGCGCCTCGGCGTGGCGACGACGCACGAAGGCGTGGTTGGCCTTACGCGCCTGCCGGTGTTCAACGACATCGACTTCGTGTTCGATGCGACTTCCGCCGGCGCGCACGTGAAGAACGACGCGCTGCTGCGCACGCTCAAGCCGTCGATCCGCATGATCGACCTTACGCCCGCAGCCATCGGCCCGTACTGCGTGCCGGTCGTGAACCTCGACGCACACATCGAAGCGACGAACGTCAACATGGTGACGTGCGGCGGCCAGGCCACGATTCCGATGGTTGCGGCCGTGTCGCGCGTCGCGAAGGTCCACTACGCGGAAATCGTCGCCTCGATCAGCAGCAAGTCGGCGGGCCCCGGCACGCG
>NZ_JAMBPQ010000074.1 GCF_024206495.1 Paraburkholderia sp. CNPSo 3272
TCGCCCTCACAACAAGCCGCTGTCCGACGAACAGCTGGCTTACTGGAATGTGTGGCTGAACCCACCGACCCTGTCGCCCAACATGATCCGCTTCTTCGATCAATACGTGCACGACTCGCGAGCCGGGTTCCTGCGCATCGACGGTAGCGGGTACCTCAAGCCACGGCAGATCATTGACGTTGAGGGGGCAAGCGTAGCTACAGCCCAATCCGGGACAACGCAACCGTCCGGTTCGATGGCAGAAACCTCTCCAGAGGCTGCGACTGCTTGATTGCCATTTCTGAAGGAAATCAGGTATGGCTGTCAACTTCTCGAAGCTTCCGCCATTGGAACCGATGCCGGAGAATCCGCCGTCGCGCATCGTCTGGACCATCGTGTTTTTCGTCATTGTGATCGCTGGAATATTCATGGTATTGCTTCTCTGGCCCAAGGGCGAGCCGACTCAAACACCCTGGTTCTGGACATGCGTTACCGTGTACCCGCTGGGAATCGCAACCTTCGTTGTCCTTCGGCGCTATAGCGTCTACGAAGGGCGCCGGCTAGACGCCATCGCGTGGAACGACGCCCGCGAAAGCTACGTGAACGACGTGTTTGACCGGGCAAGCCGCCCGCTCGGCATTCTTGTAGCGACATGCAGGTTTGCCAGTGAGGCGAAGGACGATGACTTTGGCAAATTGCTGGATGGATCCGCCAAGCTCGAACCGCGGACAGCCCCAGAGTCAGGCGCTCTACCGGTCAATGCGCGCTGGTTCGAGAAGCCGGACACAGACGAGGGCGGGATGCGTTTCAGGAACGACGACGAGCGCCGACGGTATGTCCTGGCATGGGCATTCAGTGTGGCGATCGACGCGGTTGCCGAAGTGGTACGTTCGCTCCCACCAGATTTGAGGTTGAAGGTCCAGTTGATGCTGCCGGGCGTCGTGGACACGGACGAAGCGCTGGCGATCTGGGAAAGGCGATGGGCGTGGACGGACCTGCGCCCGGTTCAGGTCAGGCTCATGCCAGAGCCGTCCGACCTGATGTACGCCGACGCGTGGCTTGACCGGGTCAACCGCAGGCTCGACGAGGAGGCACGACTTCTCGTTTGCGTGAGACTGAACGCAATTTGTCAGGCGCTCCCTCTTGATGGTAGTGCAGAAACCATGGTTGCCCTTCTCGTTGCGCCGGAAGCGGTATGCCAGAAATTCGCGCTCGCGCCGATCGCGATGTTCCATCGGCCGAACGGGACAGATGACTGTGCCATAGGCGACGCCCTCGCGCGTACTCTGCGATGGGGATGTAGCAAGCCCGCGGACATCAAACGGATCTGGCAGGGCGGCCTCGATGGTGCCGGCGCCAATGCGGTAACCAAAGCTGTCGTCAAGGCAGGTATGGGCGCAAAGGTGGCAGATATCGACTACATGGTTGGCCATGCCGGGCCGGCGGCGCCGTGGTTTGCCGTGGCGTGCGCGGCCAATGGCGCGATGCAGGATGGTGCGCCCCAGCTTGTTGCGACGGCTGGAAAGACCGGAGTCTGTTTTTCGGTTATGCGAAGTGTCACTTAACGAACAGGCACCCCGCGAGCGTTCCGCGTGCCACTCGATTGCGGTGTGGAACACGAGACGATTTATCTCATCAATCCGGAGGTCACATCATGGTCAGGCGGTACGACATTCTGAAGGGCGACAGAACGACAGCGGATGGCACCGTAGTGGGTGGCGATCCCAAGGACAGGGTTGGTGAACACGAGCAGGCCTACGAAAAGGACGAAGTATGGTGTCCTGAATGTCAGTCGGCCGGTTACATCGTGTGCGACGGGCCGCGTCAGTCAATGACGGGACCCGATGGCAGGGAAGGCGCACTGAGCGATGACCTGTGCGTGTGCAGGTGTGATCCACCTCCACGTCTGCTTCCATCGCAATACTTATCTTACGTGGACGTTTGAGCGTAGGCCAAAACTGCCGCGGCAGCATCACCTCCGAGGGCAGGCCACCGGCTTTGCCATCTGGCATTGCAACTTCACCTTCGACTGTAACGAGATATGCTACGCAAGTTCCGGACCAACATTCTCATTGCCCGCGCGCATCTTTCTGACCGGCAGCGCAAAGGCTGAGTCGAAGGCGACTGCCAGCAGTCCTCCGCCATTGCCACTCGCGGCCATCGCGGCCGCTAACCACGCTGCAATGTCCCTGCCGCAAGGCATGGTGCCGGAGGCGCAATGATGCTGGGAGAACTGTTCGGGAGCCTCTTTCCGGCTGGAGATCGCACAGTGAAAAAACTGCCCGCCGCATCAGCCAGGTTAGAGGGCTTCCCGGCATGAACGGCCAAAAGCGCCAAAAGCCACGACACAAAAGCACCGCTAGGCACCCAGATCAAGACCCCTTCTCATGATTCACCTTCTCGGCATGCCGAAAATCCTTGGAATGAATCCCATGCTTCTTGAGCAGCATCTGCAAGTGCGACCGATTCATATCACAGCGCCGCGCCAGCTCCGCCACCGTACCCCCTGTCTCCTGCAAGCCCCGCTCGAGAAACGCTCTCTCGGCCTCATCACTCGCAGCGCGCTTCGCATCGCTCAGTGAAAGAGGCGCACCTGCCGCCTCAGCCTCCACCGCCCGCAAAGCCAGCGCAGCAGACTTAGGCCGAATATCATCCGGCAAATGCTCGATATCGGCCGTCTCACCCGCAAGGCACGAAAGCCGATAGACGAGATTACGCAGCTCGCGAATATTCCCCGGATAAGCATACGTAAGCAGAAAGTCGCGCAGCTTGGGCGTAAGCTTCAGAGGCCGTCGCTTGAGTTGCGCGGCAGCCTCATCACCGAAATATGCAATCAGTAGCGGAATCTCGTCGTTGCGTTCGCGCAGCGCTGGCAGCGTGACATGAATCACGCTAAGCCGATAAAAGAGGTCCTCGCGAAACTGCCCCTGCGCGGCGAGTTCGCGCAGATTGCGATTGGTCGCCGCAACGATGCGTGTGTCGACCCCGATGGGTTCATCGGAACCCACCCGCTGGATCTCGTGCGCTTCGAGCACGCGCAGCAGCTTCACCTGCCCCTGCAGCGGCAACTCGCCGATCTCGTCCAGAAAGATCGTCCCCGTATGCGCGCTTTCGAATTTCCCTTTGCGATCGCTCGACGCCCCCGTGAACGCCCCTCTGCGATGCCCGAACAGCTCCGATTCGAGCAGGTTTTCGGGTATCGCGCCACAGTTCACCGAGATGTACGGGCGGTCGGCGCGCGCGCCGTTGGCGTGGATCACCTTCGCCATCAACTCCTTGCCCGTGCCGCTCTCGCCGTCGATCAGCACAGGCAGGTCGGTGGGCGCCGCCTTTTCCGCGATCTCCAGCGCGGCGAGCAGCTTCGGGTTGTCGCCGAATATCCCTTCGAAAATGAAGCTGCGCTCGATCAGCGCCTCGCGCCGCCGGTGCGCGGCGGGCGTGATGGCGTCCGGCCTTGCCAGCGCATCGAGCGCTTCTGGCGCCTCGGCCGCCGCTTCGACGAAGCGCTCCTTACGCGAGAGTTGCATGACTTCCTCGCGCAGCGCGTTCGACTGGTTCAAGAGCTTTTCGATGTCAGTGCGTTCCAGCCGCGGCGCCCAGCGCAGCGTGGAGCGCAGGATCTCGATCTTCTCGAGCAGCCCCGCATATGACACAACGGAACTGCCAAATCCGTGTGGGTCGAAGAGTTTCATGACGCCCCCAGCTGCTTTTGCACGAGCTGGTAATACATGCCCTTGCGCTCGACGAGTTCTTCGTGCCGGCCCTGCTCCACGATCGCCCCTTCGTAGAGCACGAGGATCTTGTCCGCCCGCATGATGGTGCTCAACCGGTGCGCGATGATGAGCGCCGTGCGGCCCTGGAGTATGTCGTGCATGTTCGAAAGGATGTTGCTTTCCGACTGCGTGTCGAGCGACGAGGTGGCTTCGTCGAACACGAGCAGGCGGGGATCGTGATAGAGCGCCCGCGCAATGCAAAGGCGTTGGATCTGGCCGCCCGAAAGGCCCATGCCGCGCTCGCCCACCACCTGCTCATAGCCAAGCGGCATCCTGCTGATGAACGCGTGCGCGTCGGCCATGCGCGCCACTTCCTCCATGCGCCGCCAGTCCGGCGTAGCATCGCCGCAGGCGATGTTCTCGGCAATCGTGCCGGAGAACACGAGGTTCGTCTGCATCACGTAGCCCACCTGGGCGCGGAAGTACGCGTGGTCGATCGCGCTCATGTCGTAGCCGTCCACGTTGATCTTTCCTTCGCTCGGCGCGTAGAAGCCCACCAGCAGCTTCGCGAGCGTCGTCTTGCCGGAGCCGCTTCGCCCCACGATCGCCACCATCTGGCCGCGCCCCACCGAGAAGCTGATGTTTTCCAGCACATACGGCGTTTCGTTGCCGCCATAGCGGAAATACACGCCGTCGAATTCAATGTCGCCCTGCAGGTCGGGAAGCAGTACGCGCGAACCCAGGTCGGCGGGCTTTTGCTCGGGCTCGATATCGAGCACGTCGCCTAGCCGCTCCATCGCGACGGCCGCGTCGTTCATGAGGCTCCAGAGCCCGACGAGGCCCATGAGCGGCGCGAGCACGCTGCCCATGAACGCATTGAATGCAATGAGCTGCCCGATGCTCAATTCCTGATCGAGCACGAGCGTGGCGCCCGCCCAGAGAATCACGATCGTGGTCGCCGCGTTGAGCAACTGGCTGCCGAGGCCCACGAGAATATTGAACGCCTGCGCCCGATACTGCACTTCGAGCGACTTCGCGTACTTGCGCTCCCACTTCAGGCGCACGGCTCTTTCTATCCCCATGCCCTTCACGGTTTCGACGCCGCCAAGCGTCTCCATCAGCATCGAGCGCGCATCGGTGGATACGGCAAAGACCTCGCGCGCGTAGCGCTTGATGCGCGGCGTGGCAATAGCGGTGAGCGCCATGATGGGAATCACGAACGCAATCAGCAGCAGCGTCAGCTTCACGTTATAGAGGAACATGATCGTGAAGTAGATGAAGATCATCAGCAGGTTGAGCGCCGTGGTCACCGTCGATTCAGTCAGAAATGCACGTATTGTCTGGTTCTCCTGAAAGCGCGCGAAGATGTCACCTGTTTTGCGGCGCGCGAAAAACGAGAACGGCAGCGACATGGTGTACTTGAAGAACTGCGACATCATCGCGAAGTCGAGACTGCGCACCATGAAATTCGACAGATGCGCGCGTATCGTCATCATGAGCTGCGTGAACACGTGCGAAATAATGAGCCCCACGATCAGGAGATGCAGCAGGCTCACATTCTGGTGGACGACCACGCTGTCGAGAATGTTCTGGATGATGAGCGGCGGCACCACGCCCAGCAGCTGGATCACGAAGGTCGCGAGAAACAGGTGGGCGAGTATTTTCCGGTAGGGCAGCAGATAGCCGATGAATCGCACCCATGGCGAGCGTGTCGCCGCCTCCGCACCCGTGCTCTCGCCCGCCGTGAACAGGAGGCACGTGCCGTTCCACCCGCGCTCGAACGCTTCGACGCTCAGCTTGCGAAAGCCGAGCGCCGGGTCGGCCACCCTCACCCACTGCTTCGACACGCCATATACAACGATGTAGTGGTAGCCCTCCCAATGCGCGATGAAGGGTAGCTCGAATCCTTGCACCGCCTCGAACGTGCACTGCACGCCGCGCGTGGTGAAGCCGAGCGCCTCGCCGGTGCGCGCGAGACTGTCCAGCGTCGCGCCCTGCGTCGTCACGTTCGCGAGGTCGCGCAGCTTGCCGAGCGTCATGGGAATGCCGTAATGCCGGCAGATCATGGCGAGACACGCCGCGCCGCAATCCATCTCCTCGGCCTGCTCGACCAGCACGAAGCGCCTGATCACGCGTTCGCTGAAGGTGGCGTCCGCGCCGCTGTCCACGGCAACCGGCCGGCTGCGGCGCTCGGCGAGCTTCTTCTGCCGCTGCAATTCGCGCTCGTTGAAGCGCACGCGCTCTTCCAGCACCTCGCGCAGCTTCGGGTTGCGCTCCAGCATGAAATGTACGGTCTTCTCGGGAATCACCAGCAGCCGTACATCGGTGAGCGCAGTGACGCTCACGGGCTGATTCTGCCGAAGCAGGCACGCGCGTTCGCCGAAGATCTCTCCCGCACCGAGCTTCGCGATCTGATAGACGCTGCCTTCTTCCTCGCGCGCAATGCTGACCTCGCCCTGCCGGACGACATACAGGCGCGTGTCGCCGCCCGCGCCTTGATGGACGATCTCCTTGCCCGCGCTCACGCGCTTGACGCCCACGCTCGACACATACTCTTCCAGCTCGGCGCGCGAAAGCTTGCCGCGCAGGTCGAAGAGCCGCGTGACGAAGCCGCCCGCGGAGCTGATCGCGACATAGCTCGTCACGAACGACTGCGCGGCCGGATTCGCGGCCAGCAGCGGTTCGAGCGCCGCGCGGGGGATGCAAAGCACCTCGGTCTTCGCGGAAGCGCGCACCGACACTTCGTGCCAGTAATCGCGCAGCATGGCGATTTCGCCGAACACCTCGCGTTCCTTGCGCACGCCAAGACTCATTTCCTTGCCGCGCTCTTCGGCGATGAGCCGCACGGAGCCCGAGCGGATCACATAAAGTCCGGCTGCGGGCTCGCCGCGCTTGCAGAGGGTGTCGCCGAACGCGTAGCTGTGCGTTTCGACCTGCGCGGCGAGACGGTCGAGCTCTTCGCGCGAAAAGAGCGAGAGCGGTTCAACCGCTGCGAGAAAATCCGCCAGCGACGGCGCGCTGGCAGGTAGGGGCGCCTGGGTGTCCATCTGCGTGGCTCTGCGCGCTCAGTGCGCGTCGATGATATGTTCTTGCGCGCGCTCCGCGAGCCACTCTTCGCGCAATAGCCGCCGCACCTCGGAAGATACGTCCGCCTCGAGCGACGCCGGATGCTTTGCCGTCACGCAGAAAATTTCGAAGAACGAACCGTCCGGCGCAGGGAATGGGCCGAGCAGGTCGCCGACCTGTGCATTGAACACCTTCGCCTCGATGTCCGTCTTCAAAGACCCGCGCAGCACCTTGCCGATCACGCCGCCGCGTTCGCTGGTATCGGCGATCGAATGCTCGCGCGCCATCTCGCCGAACGCCTGCGGCTCATCCTCCAGAATCGACATGACCTCGCGCGCCTTGCCTTCGGAATCCACCACGATGTGGCTCACTTCGATGCTGTCGAATTTCGGCGAATTGAGCTTGAAATAGCTTTCGACCGCCTCGTCGTTGCAGATCAGGTCAAAGGTTTTCTCCTGATAGAGCGTGTCGGTAATGAAGCGCTCGAATTCATCGAGGCTGATACCGAACACATCGAGGTAACGATTCATGTCCGCCGCGCGGTGCAGCCCCCGCACGCGGCGAAACTGGTCGGCGCGTTGCTGGATTTCGTCGGGCTCCACTTTCACGCCCATTTTTTTCGCGGCGATGACTGTGAGCCGGTCGCGCACCTGCTGTTCGACCAGGCTCTCGAACTGCCCCGTGAGTTTCAGCACGCGGATGAAATCTTCCGTGCCGATCGCTTCATCGTCGATCCGTACGATTGTCGTCATTGCGTTCCCCTGCTTTCTGATTCCCGAATTCTGAGCTGGTAAATACCTTCAGCCAGCGACCTGCCGGAACGGGTCCAGCGCGAAATCGATCAGGCGCCGCTCGCGCACCACGATTTCGGCGGTCGCCGTCATGCCGTAGCGCAACGGATACGTCGCGCCGCCAATCGAAAAATGATCGCGCGCGAGACGCACGCGCCCCTCGTAAACCGGCTCCTTCGTCTGCGCCTGCGGCTTCGTGGTCGGCGAAATATATTCGAGCGTGCCGTCCACCACGCCATAGCGCTGATACGGGAACGCGTTGAATTTCAGCTTGACGGGCAAGCCCTCGTGGAGGAACGCGCGGTCCTGCTCCGCAATCGCCACCTTCACGACCGGGCGCGCATTGGCCGGCGCAATGCCCCCTAGCGGCGTGTTCGCCTGGATCTTGTCGCCGGGCTGCGTCGTCGTCACGTCGGTAATCACGCCCGAGACCGGCGCAAGCACGAGCAGGAAGTTGTCCTTGTCGATGTTCTCGAAGCGGATGCGCGCCGCGGCGTCGGCGGCAAGGCGCGCGGTCTGCACCTGCAGGCGCAGCTTGTCCTCGGTATTGGCGATTTCGCGTTCCGTCGCGTCGTATTCGATGCGCAGCGACGTGAGCTGTCCGGCGCTGCCTTCGAGCTGCGCCTTCGCCTGGGCGAACTCGTGGCTCGTTTGCGCCTGCAACTCGCTGAGCCGCGCCTGCGCGATCCGGTAGTTGTTATCGGCCTGCAGGAACGCGCTGCGCTTTTCCTCGACCTGGCTTTGCGAGACTCCGCCGCCGCCGGGCAGCGCGAACAGGCGCTCGTACTTGTCCTGGTCTTCCTTCGCGAGGTCGCGCACGTGGCGCGCGTTGTCGATATTGCCGCGCGCTTCGTCGAGCTGCGCGTTCTCGGCCTGCTGGAGCTTGCTCGTGCCTTCCGACACGCGCGTTTCATGCAGATGCGTCTCGACGTCCATCTGCGCCTTGAGCGCCTCGGCCTTGCGCTCCATGAGCGCCTTCTTCTCCGGGAACTCCTTCCAGTCGCGCTCGGCGTCGTCGAGCTTCAGGCGCGCGTCGAGCGCGTTGGTCGCCGCCTGTATCGCGCCGCGCGCGTTGATGCGGCCAATGACGTCGTCCTTCTCGACGGGCTGACCTTCGGCGATGTAGATATCCACGAGCTCTCCATCCACGGGCGCGTAGATTCGGCGCACTTCGGATTCCGGGGCCAGCGCCCCCTGCGCGCTCACGATGACATCGGCGCGGCCGACGAACGACCACAGTAGGCCGCACGCCACGAGCGCAACCATCGTCATGATCGTGGCGTCGATGAGGCGCCACGGACGTGCGGTGAGGATCGCCACGCCTTCGTCGCTGTGATCGCCCAGCGCCTCGCCCAGCGGCCGCGGCGGTTCCGCCGCCGCATGCCGTCCACGCATGCCGAGCGCCTTGCGCAGGCGCTCAATGAGCTGGCGCGGATTCACCGTGCCCTCCCGCTAGCGCAAGCTTTTCGAGCGCGCCCGCATGGGCCGCGAACGGCGGCGTGGCGAAGTGAGCGGCGGCCAGGCGGTCGTGGACGGCCTGCACATGACCCGCGTGCGCCTCGCTGTCGATTTGCTGATATTGGTCGACGTCGGCGCGCACGGCATCGAGCCCGGCGAGGCGCGGATAGCGCTGCGCATAGTCGCTCAGCATCGCGGTCAGCGCGTCGAAGCGGTCGCTCGCGAGCGCGCTGTCGATTGCCTGATGGATGCGATCGAGCGCGGCCACGTACACGGAATCGTCGCTCTGCAGCTTGCGCAAGTGGCTGAGCGAATCGGCATACACGGTGGCAAACGCCGGCACGTAGGCCGAGATGCGGTCGAATGCGCGCTGGTGCTCGCCGGGGTCGTCGTCCCAGCGGCTCGTCAGCGCATGGATCGGCGCTTCGTCGTGATAGATGCGGATCGGCGCCTGCGAGCCGCCCCGTCCCTGCACGAACGACTGCAGTGCGCCGATCCAGCCGATGTCTTCCACGAGCGGCGCGGCGTCCGGATTGTGGCGCGCGAGCGTACGCATGTCCTCTACGATGGCACGCGCACGGTCGAACGCGCGAGCGTTGATCGCCGCGACCCAGTCGGGCACGTTCGCCTTGATGAGCGCTTCCGTCCCCATCGCGCGCCACGTGCTGTCGTTCGGGTGGCGTGTGAGATATTGATCGGCCATACGCGCCGCGCTTTCGAACTGTCCGCTCGTGAGCAACGCCTGCATGTCACGCTGCGGCGCGCCCTGGAAATACGTGAGCGCAACGAGCGCCAGAATCACGGCGATCCCGCCGCCGCCCCAGCGCGCGAACGCGCCCATGTTGATCTTCCCGCTGCCGCCCAGCGCTTCGCTCAACTCGCTCAGGAAGACCTCGATCCTGCCGCGCCGGCGTCGCGCGTCGTGCCCCGGTTCCGGCGCGGGGTGAGGCGCATCGGGGTTGATTTCGTCGTCCTGCGCGGGCGCGGGGGGCGTGCAGAAAATGTCGAGAAACGAGTGCGCGCTGCCAATGAAGGTCGTGCGATCGGCGTCTTCCGCGAGCACCGAAGCGCGGCGCTCGCGCGTCGCCGTCACGGTGGCATCGCTTCCACTTGTGCTCTCCAGGCCAACCCGGTAAACAAAGTGCTCGCCGCCAAAGGCGATGCGCTGGCCGTCTTCGAGCTTGACCGCATGATCGTCGAGCCGCTGGCCGTCGAGGAACGTGCCGTTGGTGCTGCCCAGGTCTTCCACATACATCGCGTCGTCTTCGGCGTAGATGTGCGCATGACGCCGCGACAAGTAATTCACCTGGTGCGGATACGCATCGTGATACTGCGAGAAGGTCTCGTCGGTCTTGCTGACCAGGAACGGAAAATTCGTGACGACGATCTGCTGCAACCCGAGATCGGCGCGCTCCGGCGTGAGCGTCACCACGGTCGCCCGCGCGGGCGCGCGCACCGTACGCGGCGCGAAGCTCACGCGAAAGGCAAGCGCGCCGGCAAAGCTGAGTTCGTCGCCGTCCTTTAGAACGTGAGGCTTCTGGGTGACTTCGACGCCATTGACCGCCGTGCCGTTCTTGCTGCCCAGATCGGCCACGTAGGCCGCGGCGCCCTCGCGGAATATGCGCGCGTGACGGCGCGAGACATCGACCACGACCTCGGGCCGCGCCGCGGCAAAAGGCGGCTGCGTCCGTCCGACTGGGAAAAGATCCTTGTCGATGCGGATCTCGCCCAGCTCCGCATGCGATATCGGCCGCAGCACGATATCGAACGTCCGGTCGAGCGAAGTCTGGCTCTCGGCAATGGAAGCGGCGTCAGGCACCATGATTCCGCCAGCGATCAGCAGTTGTCAGCCAGGCCGCGCGTGGCGCAAGCGCCGCGTGCGCACTGACTCTCCGTGTGAAGCCGTGCGCCTTGCACATGGCGATCGGGGTGTGAGAAAAGTGTAGGCGACTGTTGGCTGGAGTCAAACAACTGACGCGGGCCGCTGCGACGAGCGCGCTCACTTGACGGGTGCTGCCGACACGGCGGAATTCGAGGCCACGCTGGCGACATCGACGTCGGGCCAGCCGCCGCCAATCGCCTTGTAGAGCGTGACGGTGTCGCTCAGAATCAACTCATGGTTGGCCAGAAGCGACTGTTCCGCATTAGCGAGCGAACGTTCGGACTCCAATACTTCGAGCTGGGACACGAGCCCCTCTTTCAATTGCGCCTCGACCTGCGCCGCGACGGTGCGCAACCGCTCGTTTTGCTGCAGCAATTCGATGCGCTGCTTTTTATGCGCGTCGAGGTTCACGAGCGCGTTTTCGACTTCTTCGAACGCCGTGAACACCACCTGGCGATACTGCTCTTCGGCAACCTTGCTTTGGGCCTCGGTCGTCTTGATGTGGGCATGCACGCTGGGATCGAACATCGGGAAGTCGATGCTCGGCATGAAGCTCAGCGTGAACACCTTGAACAGATCGGAGAGCGAGAACGCGGCTGTGCCCGCGCGACCCGTGAGACTGAGGGTCGGCAATTGCGCGAGCCGCGCGGAACCCACTTCGTCATAGGATTCAAGAATGCGGTACTGCGCGGCCACCACATCGGGGCGGCGCCCCAGCAACTGCGCGGGCAGGCCCATGGGCACGTCCGGCAGCTTCACGCGCTGGCGCAACTGGCCCAACGGCATCTTGAACTCGCCCGCGGGCACGCCGACCAGCGTGGCAAGCGCGTTTTCGGCGGTATCGCGCTCACGGTGCAGTTCCAGCAGTTCGTTCGTCACGCCATTGACTTCCGCGCTCTGGCGCAGCACCTCGGTTTTGGGGGCGACACCGTTTGCGTACATCTGCTGGTAAATAATGAGAATCTGCTTGTTCCGCTTGAGCGTGTCTTCCTCGTCGCGGATCTGATCGTCGAACTGCAGGATCTGGAAATAAGTGCTCGCCACATTCGCAACGAGCGTCAAATAGCCTGCACGCCAATCCGCTTCGCTAGCGTGATACTCGGCCTTTTGGGCCTGCACGCTTTTTTCGACCTTGCCCCAGATATCGATGTCCCAGTTGACCTGAGTGGCGACGTTATAGGTCTTCGAGAGCGCTAGCCCCGTGCTCTTCTCATAGTCGATACCCGCGCCCGCGTCGACCGTGGGAAGTGCACCGGCCTGCACCTCCCCGATCTGCGCGCCGGCTACGCCAATGCGCGCCGCCAGCACCCGGATATCGACATTGCCCGCAATCGCCTTTTCTATGAGTGTATTCAGGTACGGATCGTCGAACTCTTTCCACCATTGAGGATTGACTGTATCGGCCGCGGAAAACGTGCGGCTCGTATGCGCCCAGGCGTCCTTCTCGGGCATGTCCGGGCGCCGATACGCAGGCGTACTCAGATCCGTGCAGCCGCACAGCGCCACAGCACACAACCCAGCCGTTCCGACGAAGCGGGTCAGCCAGCGCGACGCGCCGCGGGCTGCATCTGCGGCGGACGGCGAGAGCGGTGTGTTCACAATCGACTCCTTAAGGAAAGGCGGCGAAGGACGCGACGAAGAAGCGGTGTGCAACGGATGCGGTGGAGGGCGGCGCCGTGGAGACGGATAAGCCTCTACGGCTGGCAGCACGATCAGAAGTGGATCGTGTTGTGAGCCGTTTGCACGGGGTCGGTCGAAGCGTGGAGGTTGTTCACGAACGCCACGTCGTTGCCCGTGTTGGACAGGATGGTGTTCGTCTGGCCGATCAACTGCGATGCGGTGAAGTTGGTGGAGTCGACCTTGACGCTCGGCATCGTCGGGCAGTAGACGGGCCACAGGCCCAAGCCACCGCGCACGGCGCTCATTTCACGGCGGTCGAGTTCTTGCGCGAGGCACAGGTCGGCGATCAGCAGCTTGCTCATGGCAGTTCTCCAGGAAGGGATGCAACAGTGTTGGGATTTTGAGCTGCATGGTTGCGGGCTCGGATCCAAGAAGGCATGAGGCGTGCCAGATGCGCGAGTGCGCAAGCGCACGGCGGCGCATCGCCCGTTGCATAAGGACAGTTCTGCAATTCCCGGAGTCTCACGCGCGGCGCGCGGCGAAACGCGTTTCCGTGCGTTGTGACGTACGCGCGCCAACTCGTCGACCGGCTTATGTTGGCGTGCTGCGAACACTCGTTCGCGGGGCGACGTGAAGCGTCTTAAACGTTCGTCTATTGCCGTCGCGTGCCCGGCCGGATCGTATGGATCACTTAACGTAGATGGTAATTTTCTTCGAATACACCGGCGGATTGTGCGGCACATGGTGCGCGTCGCCCATCAGCAGCTGCAGCGTATGTTTGCCCGGCGGCAACTGCAGCATCGTTTCGGTCTGGCCGGCGCCGAAGTGCAGATGATTGCGATCGGAGGGAATGGGCTGATCCATCGGCGGCAAGTCCGTGTCGACGAGCAGATGGTGGTGACCCGTGTTGGGAAACTCCACCTCCGCAGGCGCCACGCCCATGTTGCGCAGGCCGAACCAGACGCGAAACGGCCGCCCGGCCGGCATGACCTGGCCGTCGTTCGGCCAGCCGATATAAACGTGCGCGTTCGGGTCGGCCGGCGTCGCGCCTGCATGCGCCGCACCGCCCGCGAGCAGCACGAGGCTGGCAGCAAAAACGAGGAACCTGTTCATGGCGTGCACTCCCGCTTCTTTTGCGCTGCGGCTAAAGCCGGATGTCCTTCGCTACTTGACCGTGACCGTGATCTTCTTCGAGTAGACCGGAGGATCGTGCGGCACGTGGTTGTAGTCGCCCATCAGCAACTGCAGCGTGTGCTTGCCCGGCGCAAGCTCGACCCGGGCTTCCGTTTCGCCCGCGCCGAAATGCAAATGATTGCGATCCGAGGGGATCGGCTGGTCGAGCGGCGGCAGGTCCGTGTCGATGAGCAAGTGATGATGGCCCGTGTTTGCCTTGTTGATGCCCTTGGGGCAAACGCCCATGTTGCGCAGGCCCATGCGCACCCAGAACTTGCCGGTGGGAATCGTCGCGCCGTCCGGCGGCCAGATGATGTAGACCTCCGCACCGGGCGGCGACGGGGTGCGCTCGGCAAACGCGAGACGCGGCATCAGGACGGCCGCTGCCAGGGCCAACAGGGTTGCTCTTCGTTGCATCTTTGTGCTCCTTGTTCGGCAGACGGCGCGCGGCTTTGGAGTTCGGTGCGTGTTCTACAGCTTAGGACGGATTCAAGCCGATGGAGATAAATCGCCGCTGCGCGCGCGGGTGCCACCCTGTTACTGCATCGCGCGGCGTGCGTGCTATTTTGTAGTTGTGCGCAGGCTGTGCCTGTGCCGGCAGCGGCCCGCGTTTCACGCGATCGCGGCCGGTGACTGCAGCGGGGTGGCGCACCGTCGGCATTGAAAGGCGATGACCTGGGTATGCACCCGGGTTGGCACCTGATAGGGAGAACGAACATGTGGCGACTAGTGTTGCCTGTGTGCCTCTTGATCTCGCTAGGCCTGAGTTCGACGCTACGCCTGGCTGCGCCGGCAGCGCGCGAGCGCTCGGCTCCGGCACGCGAGCAGCCGCGTCCCGAGCCGCAAGACCCAGGTCGTTACGCAAGCGGCCACGCCGCGCATGAGCGGCTCGCCGTGGCCAGAGCAGTGCGGCAACGCTATGGCGTCGCGATCGTGCGCGTCGGCCTGATGCCGAAAGACACCTCCCAGGAATACGAAATCACGTTCTGGAATTCGATGAAGGACAGTCAATACGCGAGCGACTATGAGGCGTATCTGAAGGCCTATCCGAACGGACGCTTCGCGCCGCTCGCGCAGGCGCGCCTGACGCGTTTGCGTGCGGAGGCATCGAAACCCGCTGCAGCGTCGGCCACGCCCGCTACGTCCACCCAGCACCCGGCTAGCAGCCCCGCTGCCGCCGCGCCCACACCGGCCCCCGCGCCAGCGCCTCAGGCAAAGAC
>NZ_JAMBPQ010000075.1 GCF_024206495.1 Paraburkholderia sp. CNPSo 3272
TCAATGGGCGGCATTCGCGCTCATGACTGGGGATCGTCCGTCGTCGGCGGGTCGAACATCGCCTTGCACGGTGGCGAGAGTTCATCGTAGTGCTGCTTCAGGCATGCCGCGATTTTCTCCTTGTTGGGGATCGCACGCGCGCAGAAGTGGAACGCATCGTCGCGGCACGCGTGTTCCTGCTCGCTGCGCGATTCGCCGCTGCTCGCTATCGCGAAGGTCAGACCGGCCAGCAATGCGCCCGCTTTCATCATGCGATCGAACGGTTCCCTCATGGCGTTCTCCTCGTGATGCGTAGTCCGACGCGACCCTGCAAGAGCCATTCCCGGCACGCCGCTTGCAGCGCTGCCCTCACTGCCACGATGAGGCCCTGCGCCCAAGCAGCGGAACGCCATGAATTCACCGATCATCCAAATCCTCGCGCTTTGCTCGGCGACTGTCATACCCGGCATCCCCCTGGCCGCTCATGCGGACGACAGCGCGAGCCCCTGCGCCGCGCTCAAGCGCATCGTTGCGGCGGCGCCGCAGCAATTCGCGTCACTGAGTCCTGACGACGGGCGCGCCGTCGCGCAACCCTATGGCGACGACGCGCAGTGCGCGACGAGCGGCGGGAATTTCCAGTGTGTCTGGAGTGCGCGCGACGCAGGATCGGGGACGAACGCGCTCGAAGGGGTAGGTGCCGACATTGCCTCGTGCCTGCCCGACGCAACGCACGACGTGAACTCGCCTGGCCGCCAGCACTTCTATCTGGGGCAGCGCGGCAGCCGGACCGAGATCACCGCACAGACCGACGGCTCAACGCGCGTGAAGCTGAGCGTTTCGCATCAGTAGAATGCCATCGGCCAAACGCGTGCGAAGCCGGCAGCTCGAGACGTCATCCATCAAGAGCCCGCGGCCGCACGTCGCCGCGTCGTGGCCGCCGCACTCCGCGCTGCGCCATACCGGCGGCCGGTGAGCACCGTCTGCACGACCACCGCAGCGAGCAGGAATGCGCCGCTCGCGAGGTTCTGATAGTAAGGACTCAGCGTGCCGACCTGGTTGATCACATTGTCGATGACACCGAGCAGCAGTACGCCGGCCAGCGGTCCGGCCATCGTTCCCACGCCGCCCGTGAGCAGCACGCCGCCGATCACAGCCGCGGCGATCGACTGCAGTTCGTAGCCGGTTCCCGCCCCCGACAACCCGGAGTCCAGGTGCGACGCCAGCAACGCCCCCGAGAGACCGGCGAGTGCACCCGACAATGCGTAGGCGAGTATCTTCACGCGCTCCACGCGCACGCCCAGCATGCGGGCCGCCTCTTCGTTGCCGCCGATCGCAAAGATCGCCGCGCCAAAGCGCGTGTGATTGAGCAACGCGCCGCCGAGGGCATAGACGACCACCAGCAACCAAATCAGATTGTTGACACCGAACACCGAGCCATTGGCGATGCGCGCGAAGAAACCCGGATTGGCAATCAACAGATCCTGACTCGCGAGCACGAGCGCGAGCCCCTTGAGCCCGAGCAGCGCAGCGAGCGTGACGATGAACGGCGCCATGCGCGCGCGGGCGATCAGCACGCCGTTGACCAGACCGACGACGAAACCCGCCGCCACGGGCGCGAGCACCGCGGCGCCCCATCCATAGGGCGCGGCATAGGCGGCCAGCACCGTGCCGAGTCCGACCATCGACCCGACCGAAAGATCGAAGCCGCCCAGGATGATGACGATGCTTTGCCCCACGGCGACGAGCCCGAGAAACGCGCCGTTCGAGGCGATATCCGCGAGGTTCGCGGGGCGCAGGAAGTCGGGAAACACCATGCCGGCCACGAGCGCGACGACCACGAGCATCGCGATCGCCCCGCGCGCCTGCACGAACGCGATCATTTGCGCGCGCCGATTGGCGCCCGGTGCGGCGGCGGTTTGAGCTTCCCCTTGTTTGGCGTTTTGCATCGCGTCAGCCCCCCGAGCGCTGCAGATAAAGCGCGACGACGATGAATACCGCTTTGAGGATCTGCGCGTAGGTGAAGCTGATGTTGTTCATGATGAAGCTCGCGTCGAGCACCTGCAGGAGCAGCACACCGAACACCGCGCCGACGATCGAGATGCGGCCGCCCGAAAGCGGCGTGCCCCCGATGACCGAGGCGGCAATCGCATCGAGTTCGAAGTTCACACCGACATAATTGGGATCCGCCGCGCCAAGCCGAGACGACGCGAACACGCCGGCGAGTCCGGCAAGCGTGCCGCTCACCGCATAGACGAGAAAGAGCGTGCGCCGCACCGGAATGCCCGCGAGAAACGCCGCGCCGCGGCTCGCGCCCACAAGGATCGCATAGCGCCCGAAGGTCGTGCGCCGCACGACGAACGCCACCACGAGCGCGAGCCCAAGCGCGATCAGCATAACGATCGGCAGCGGGCCTAGTGCGCCGGCGCCGAGCAGATCGAACGCGGGCGTGTCGGGCAGATTCACGCGCGAGCCGCCCAGCAGCGCCTGCGCGAGTCCGCGCGCGGCGACCAGCAAGGCGAGGCTCGAGATCAGCGGATCGATGGCGAGCAGCGCCACGAGGAGCCCGTTGCACAAGCCGACTACGGCGCCCACCGCGACCGCGCCCACGAGCGCCGGACCCACGCCATACGGCAGGAACACGGCAATCGAGGCGCTGGCGAGCGCCATCACCGATCCCACGGAGAGATCGATGCCGCGCGTCGCGATCGCGAGATTCTGGCCCAGCGCGATCAACACGATCGGCGCTGCCTCGAACAGCAGGCTGCGCGCCGCGAACGGATTCGAGAAGCCGGGCGTAACGGCCAGATTGAATGCCACGAGCGCGGCGAGCGCGAAGTACACGCTATGCTCGCGCAGCACGGTGCGCCAGGTCTGCGCACGCGCCGCTACGCCGGACGCGGGCGAGACGGAACGGTTCGAGGAATTCGAAGGATTCGAGGGGCTCAAGCTTGCCTCGTTCGATTCAAGGTTGGTCGCCATTGGAGCGGTTGTCGTGGATTGTGGCGGGTTTGGCGCGGAGTCGCTCACACGGTGCCGTCGCCGTGGTCAGCGCTGTGGTCAGACCCGGCGCCGGCCAGCACGGCGAGCACGTCGTCGGGGAGCGCCCCAGCGGTTGGCATGCCGCCCTCGGTCGCGCCTTCGTTGAGCACGACGAGGCGATCGGTCAGCGCAAGCAGCTCCTCCATCTCCGACGACGTGACGACCACCGCTAGCCCCTCCTGCGCAAGCTCCTGCACGACGCGATGCACCTCCTCCTTCGCGCCGACGTCGATGCCGCGCGTGGGGTCGTCGAGCAGCAGCACCGTTGGGCGGGTCGACAGGCAGCGCGCGATCAGCGCCTTTTGCTGGTTGCCGCCCGAGAGCGTCGTGATGAGTGCGCCGGGTCCGGCCGTCTTGATGCCGAGCCGGTCGATCGAGTCCCGCACCACTTGCGCTTCCTTCGCACGCGAGATGAAGCCGAAGCGCGAAATGCGCGGCAGCAAGCTCGCGACGATGTTCTCGCGCACCGAGAGACGCGCAAAGATGCCTTCCGCGCGGCGGTCTTCGGAGAGGAAAGCGAGACCGCGTCCGATCGAGCGCGCCGGGTTTGCATGCGTGAGCGCGCGGCCCGCGATATCGACCTCGCCACCATCGGCCTTTTGCGCACCGAAGATCGTTTTGAACGTTTCCGTGCGGCCCGAGCCGAGCAGCCCGGCCAGGCCGACGATTTCCCTTGGGGCCACGCGCAGCGACACGTCGCGCACGCGGTTGCCCCACTGCAAATGGTCGACGGCGAGAGCAGGCGTGGCGTCGGCATCGGCACTGCCCGAGCGCTCGGCCCACGCGTGCTCGCCCGCGCTCTCGCGGCCCAGCATGGCCGCGATCAATGCCGCGCGCGGCAGTTCTGCGGGCGTACCCGTGCGCACCACGGCGCCGTCGCGCATTACCGTGAAGCGATCGCACAGCCGGTAGCATTCGGAAAGCCGGTGGCTCACGAACAGCAGCGCGATGCCCTCGGCGCGCAGGCGATCGACGACTTCGAACAGCACGTCCACCTCCGCGCCGCTCAGGGCCGAAGTCGGTTCGTCGAGGATCAGCACGCGCGCGCCCAGCGAAACGCCGCGCGCGATCGCCACCATCTGCTGCGCGCCGAGCCCGAGCGAACCGAGACGCGCGGCCGGATCGACCGCGAGCCGGTAGCGCTGCACGATGTCGGCGGCGCGCTCGAGCATGCGCTTCCTGTCGATCAGGATGCCGAAGCGTTTCGGTTCATGGCACAGAAAGATGTTGTCGGCCACGCTGCGCTCCGTTATCAGGTTGATTTCCTGATACACGGCGCACACGCCCGCGCCCTGCGCGGCGCGCGGACTGTCGAACGCGACGTCTGCGCCGTCGAGCGTGAGCGCGCCCGAGTCGGGCTGATGAAAGCCGGTGAGGACCTTGATCAGCGTGGACTTGCCCGCGCCGTTCTCGCCCACGAGGCCGTGCACCTCGCCCGCGCGCAGCGTGAGCGAGACGTCGCGCAGCGCGCGCACCACGCCGAAGGTCTTCGAAACGCCGTGCGTTTCGAGCACGGCGCGCGGCGTGGCCGCGGCGGAACCGGTGCGACCGGTGCGATCGGCGGGGGCGCTCGTCGTCATCGTGCGGACGCAGCTCAGTAGACCTTGCCCTGCGCGAGCGACGGCTGCGCGTTGTTCCGGTCGAAGAGCGCGTCGTCCATGATCTGCTTTTGCGGCACCGGCCTGCCCGCGAGATAGTCTTCCAGCGACTTGAAGGCGAGCGGACCGAAGCGCGGGTTCGTTTCCACGTCGGCGGCGACGATGCCGTTCGAAATGTCCGTGACGATTTCCTTCGTGCCGTCGATCGAGACGATCTTCACGCCGTTGAGCTTGCCGGCCTGGCGCAGCGCCTTGATCGCGCCGACCGTCATCGTGTCGGCGTGGGTGTAGACGGCGTTGACGTCCGGGTGCGCGAGCAGGATCTGCTCCATCACCTTCTGCGCTTCGGTCGTCGACCAGTTCGCGGTTTGCGCCGCAATGATCTTCATGCCGGGATAGGGCTTGAGGCCGTTCGCAAAGCCGTCCGTGCGCTGGCTCTCCACCGTGTTGCCGTAGCCGCCCTGGATCTCGGCGATGATCGCGTTGGCGCCCGTGGCATCGGCCAGCGCCTTCGCCGCTCGCTCGCCCTGCTTGTAGAAGTCGGAGCCGAGGAACGTGATGAAGTCGTCGCACGCCGTGCCCGCCGTCTGCCGGTCGATCGTCACGACGGGGATGCCCTTCGCGCGCGCCTGGGCGAGCGCCGGCTGCAGGCCCGTGGAGTCGTTGGGCGCAATGATGAGCGCCTCGGCGCCCTGGTTGATCATGCTTTCAATGTCGGCGACCTGCTTGGCCTGGTTGGCGTTCGCGTTCGTATAGAGCAGGCGCTTCACGCCCGCTTCCTTCGCCGCTGCGCGAACCGAGGCGGTTTCGGTTGCCCGGAACGGGTTCTGTTCATTCTCCGACTGCGAGAACCCCACCACCATGTCACTCAGCTTCTTGCCGCCCGGCTTGGGGTTCGTGCAGCTCTCGCTGGAATTCGACTGGACTTTCTGTGCGCCGGCATTGGACTGCGCGTGAGCGCTGGCGGCGAACGCGCTCGCCAGGCAAAAACCGGCGGCAATGAGGGCGGACTGGATTCGTTGATGACGCATGGCTGTCTCCTGTGTCGGCCAGAGCGCATGCGGCAGCACGGACTCCGGTCTCACGCAAAGCGATGAATGACATCGGCGGTGCTGGCCTTCGGCCCCACCGCGGTTCTTGTTGTCTTTCTTGATTCATCCAGCACGACGCGCGCTGCGCCGCACCGAATTATTACGGCCACTGCTTCAACTAATATTACCAGTCAATTTTCGGAAATATTAATGAGGGTATTCACGGGGGAGGCGGCGTCTGGCGCGCACACCGAGGTCCGTTCGATGAGCGGTCCGTCGAGCTTGACGGTGCGGTGGCGCACCGGCGCGCCGGCGCTGCGGTTCTGCTCTTCCTGCAGCAGCGTCTCGACGGCCCAGCGCCCAAGCTCGTAGTTGGGTAGCACGACGGTGGTGAGCGGCGGGTGGGTGTGGCGCGCGATTTCCTGATCGTCGTAGCCCATGACCGAAACGTCTTCGGGCACGCGCAGCCCGAGTTGCTTGAGCGCTTCGATCGCGCCAATCGCCGTCAGGTCGTTGGCGCAGAAGATCGCGGTGGGCGGATTCGGCTCGCGCATGAGCGAGAGCGTGAGTTCGAAGCCCTTGCCCGAACTCCAGTCGCCGTCGCGCACGAGGCGTTCGTCGAACAGCAGGTCGGCGGTCGCGAGCGCCTGGCGATAGCCCTTCAGACGGTCTTTCGCGGCGTCCTGCCAGGTTTCGCCGTTGATGAACCCGATGCGCCGGTGCCCCGCTTCGATCAGATATTCGGTGGCCGTATGGCCGCCCGCCACTTCGGCGGGCACGACCGAAGAGAGCGCGTGATCGGATGCATAGCAGTTGAGCAGCACGGCCGGCACCTTCAGCAACGCGGGCGGCACCGTGACCTTGCGCGTGTACACGGTCGCGTAGATCACGCCAAGCACGTTCGGCATGGCGAGCGTCTGCAGCACCTGCTGCTCCATCTGTGCGTTGCCATGCG
Source organism: Paraburkholderia sp. CNPSo 3272 (assembly GCF_024206495.1). Taxonomy (GTDB): domain Bacteria; phylum Pseudomonadota; class Gammaproteobacteria; order Burkholderiales; family Burkholderiaceae; genus Paraburkholderia. The sequence goes on from NZ_JAMBPQ010000075.1 coordinate 6,603, forward strand.
TCGAGAACACCGCGAGCAGACAGCCGTTGTTCCAGGCGGCGTCGCGCGCGCCGTCGATGCTCACGACCGGGTGCGGACTCGTCGAGACTTCGTCGGCGAGATAGACGATGAGATTGCGCTCGCCCGCGGGGGCGGGCGTCTGCACTGCGCGGATCGGCAACTGGTAACCAAGCGAGTGCGCGACTTCATGCACCTTCAGGCGCGTCGCTTCGGAAAGCTTGGCGCCGACAGCGCCATTGAGCACGAGGGAAACCGTCGATTGCGACACGCCTGCGGCCTTCGCGATGTCGGTCATGGTCGGGCGGCGTTGCGTCGATTTTTTCATCGGATCCGAGGGGACTGCGGGAGGGCTGCGCGCGCTCTGAGCCGCGCTGTTGGCCCGAAGCGTAGCACTAATAATTTTGGCCATCAATTGGCGTATATCATCACTTTATGGCTCCATCATCAGCGAATTGAGCGCCTATATTATCTTTTATTAGTAATAAAACGATGCACCGGAGAACGCTCATTTGACTGCCCGACCGCCACCCTCGTCGCCCCCGGAGATCGCGTTCGACGCCGCCGCGCTCGACGACGGCCAACTCGTCACGCTGGCCCATGGCGACGTGCGCGCGCTCGTCGCACCGCACGTCGGCGGCTCGATCGCGGCGTTCTACGACGCGGCCGGCCAGACCCCTGCGTCACACTGGCTGCGCCCCGCCACGCGCGCCGCCATCGACGCGCGCGATCCGCTCGGCATGGCGAGCTTTCCGCTGATGCCGTACTGCAACCGCATTCGCGACGGGCGATTCCGCTTCGAAGGGCAGATGATCGACTTGCCGAGCGGCACCGGCGCGCTGCGCCACGCGCTGCATGGCCACGCATGGCGGCGGCCCTGGACGGTCGAGGCGCAAACGGCCGATACGCTCACGCTGCACTTCCTGCACGAGCCGAACGCGCCACATGAAGCGCGTGAATCCCACGGATCGCACAAAGCCGGCTCACACGCCGGCACAGGCTGGCCGTTTCGCTACGAGGCGCGCCAGCATCTCACGCTCGACGCCAGCGGCCTCACCGTGCGCCTGTGGGCTCGCAACCTCGCCGCGCGGCCCATGCCGTTCGGTCTGGGCCATCACCCGTACTATCCGCGCCCGCCCGGCACGCGCATCGCCGCCCGCGTGCGCGCCATGTGGGAGATCGACACGGAAGTGCTGCCTGTCTCGCTCAGCGCCCACCCGGCCGTCGACGCCCTGCAGGGCGGCCTGATCGTCGACGACTTCGATCTCGACAACAACTTCTCCGGCTGGCGCCGCGAGGCGGTCATCGAGTGGCCGCACGAAGGCCGTCGCCTCGCGCTGCGCGCGAGCACGCCGCTCGACTTCTTCGTGGTCTTCTGCCCGCCCGGCCTGCCGTACTTCTGCGCGGAACCCGTCAGCAATACGACGGACTGGCTCAATCTGCGTCACGAAGGAACCGTGCAGCGCATCGACGTGGGCGGGACCGTGCTCGCGCCCGGCGAAACGCTCGAAGCCCAGCTAGCCTGGCAACCCGAGCGGACCTGAAGCAGCCAGTCGCTCACATGCCCGCGCCGCCTTGCCCACCCGAGCGCACGCCCGCCAAGGGCGCGCCGTAGCCGCCCGCCTCGGCGTTGTTCGGGTGGCCGTTCGCGAGTTGCCCACGCGGATCGGTGGGACCGACCGGCATCTCGCCGGCCTGGCGATTGCCATGGGTCGGGTATTCGCTGCCTGGCTGCGCGCCCGGCATGAGCGCGAGGCTATTTTGCGGCGTACGCAGGTCGTCATTCGGCGCGAGCTGGGCAAACACCTGGCCGGGCGCACCTGCCAGCATCGCGCTTGCCATGAGGCACGGCGTAACCGCGTGGGGGAAGAAAGATTTCATCTGGCACTCCTTGTCGCGCAACGCGACACGCTGCAGCACGCGCGTGCTCGCCGTGCTGCATTCAGGCTAGCAGACGGCCGCCCGCCACGCCCGATCATGATCTTCAGCAAACGCCGCGCTGCGGTTACTATTCCAGGTTGTAAGGCAAACCAGAAAAAGCAGCTCGCCACGGCGGGCCGATACAACGACAACCTCGGTTGACAGGAGACAAAACCATGGACCAGCCGCGTGCCGTCGACGTCCAGACCTTCATCAACGAACATCCGTTCTCGCCGTTCCAGTGGTTCATTTTCGCGATGTGCTTCGTGATCGTCCTGCTCGACGGTTTCGACACCGCCGCGATCGGCTTCATCGCGCCTTCGCTGCTCGGCGAATGGGGCATCCCCAAGCCCGCGCTCGCGCCGGTGCTGAGTGCCGCGCTCTTCGGCCTTGCTTGCGGCGCACTCGTGTCCGGACCGCTTTCCGATCGCCTCGGGCGCCGCGCCATGCTGGTCGGCTCGGTGCTGCTGTTCGGCGTGACCTGCCTCGTTTCGGCGTTCTCCACCAGCATCGGCGAGCTCACGTGGCTGCGCTTCATTACGGGCGTGGGTCTCGGCGCCGCCATGCCAAACGCGGTCACGATGATGGGCGAGTTCTGCCCGGACCGGAACCGCGCCACCGTGATCAATCTGATGTTCTGCGGCTTTCCGCTCGGCGCAGCCTGCGGCGGCTTTCTCGCGGCGTGGATGATTCCGCATTTCGGCTGGCGCAGCGTGCTCATGCTCGGCGGCGTGACGCCGCTCGTGCTCGCCGTGCCGCTCTTTCTGCGCATGCCGGAATCGGTGCGCTACATGGTGGCGAACCAGCGGCCCGTCGAGCGTATTCGCGCCGCGCTCGCCCGCATCTCGCCCGACGCCGCCAGGGCGCAGGTGTTCACGATGACGGAGCACGCCCCGCAGACGCAAAGCAAGGGCCTCGGCGTCGTGCTTTCGCCGATGTACCTCGTCGGCTCGGTGATGCTGTGGGTCGCGTATTTCATGGGGCTGGTGATCTTCTACGCATCGATCAACTGGATGCCGCTCCTGCTCAAGGACTCCGGCCTCACGGCCTCGAGCGCCACGCTGATCTCGGCGCTCTTCCCGCTCGGCGGCGTGGGCGCGGTGCTGAGCGGCATGCTCATGGACCGCTTCAACGCGAACCGCATCATCGCCGCGTGCTACGTGCTCACCGCGCTTTCGGTGTGGTTCATCGGCCAGGCGGCGGGCAACGTGGCCCTGCTCGTGCTCGTGGTGTTCGTGGCCGGCGTGCTGATGAACACGGCGCAATCGTCGATGCCCGCGCTCGCCGCCGCGTTCTATCCCACCCAGGGTCGCGGCACCGGCGTGGCCTGGATGCTCGGCATCGGGCGCTTCGGCGGCATTGCGGGCTCGTTCCTCGTGGCCGAACTGGCGCGCCGGCACTTCACGTTTGCAGGCATCTTCGCGACGGTCGCCGTCGCCGGTCTAATTGCCGGCGCGGCGCTGCTCATCAAGCAGGCCGCGCGGCCGCAGGCGAGCGGATCGTCGGCGGCAAAGACGGAGTCGTTCGGGCACTGAGGCCCGCTGGCGTGTCGCGCGTTGCGCCGTGCCGCAGCCCACTGGGCGGCGCAATCCGCGGAACGTCAGCCGCCGAGCGCGCCGAGATTGAGCGTGTGCGAATGGCCGATCCACACGGCGGCGTCACGATGATCGCGCAGGGCATCGGTGGTGTTCGGATGCACGAACACGTCGAGTGCGCCGTGATTGAGTGTGAGCCATTCGACGACCGTCGTGAAATGCGCTCGCGTAATGGCGAGCTGATACGACCACATCGGATGCGGCCCGACCGGGCGCTCGTGAAAGCGCCCGATCTGCACGATCTCGCCGAAGCGGGCATCGATCGCCTCGCGCAAGGTCCATGCGGCGTCGCGCGTCGACGCGTCGAAATAGACGTGGGCGTGCCAGCTCGTGATTTCGGCGGGATCGAGATAGTTCATGGCGGGAGCAGGAATGCGGTGAAGGTCCGAGCCGACATTGTCCATCGAATGCTCGCACCGCGCAGGCGAACGCACCGCGTCAGGTTTCAGTGCGCGCCGTTCGAATACGTGTCGCCTACCATCAGCCGAACGATCTCGTCGCCATCGGTGTCGATCACGCGCCGCTCGCCCGCCACTTCGCCGCGCCGCAGCACGACGATGCGCTCGGCCACGGCGAAAATATCGTGCAGGTTGTGCGAGATGAGAATCACGGCCACACCCTGCGCCTTGAGTCCGCGAATCAACTCCATCACCTTGCGTTGCTCGGGCACGCCGAGCGCCGCCGTGGGCTCGTCCATGATGAGCACGCGCGCGTTCCAGTAAATCGCGCGGCCTATCGCAATGGCCTGGCGCTGGCCGCCCGAGAGCATTTTCACGGGCCCCGTGAGCTTGCGCGGCGGAATCACGATATCGAGGCGCTCGAGCACTTCGCGCGCCACCCGCGCCATCTGCGGCCGGTCGATCACCTGGAAGCCGAATAGCCGTCTCACAGGCTCGCGGCCGAGGAAGATGTTGCTGCCCACATCGAGATTGTCGGCAAGCGCGAGATCCTGATAGATCGTTTCGATGCCCTGCGAGCGCGCATCCTGCGGATCGCGCAGCTGGAGCGGACGCCCCTCGAAATGCAGATCGCCCGCATCGGCGCGATACACGCCCGAGAGGATCTTGATGAGCGTGGACTTGCCCGCGCCGTTGTCGCCCGCGAGCGCAAGCACTTCGCCCGGCATGAGCCGCAACGACACGCGCTTGAGCGCCTCCACGCCGCCAAACCGGATCGAGACGTCACGCGCCTCCAGAATCGGCGTGGCGCTCTCACCGCTCATTCCGCGCCTCCGAGCCGATCCTTGTACTGGTCGATCAGCACCGAAAGAATGATGACGATGCCGACCACGATGAATTGCCAGAACGCGTTGACGTCGATGAACACGAGCCCGAATTCGATCACGGCGATGATGAGCGCGCCGATCAGCGTGCCGATGACGTTGCCGGTGCCGCCAAAGAGACTCGCGCCGCCGATCACGACCGCCGCGATCGAATCGAGCAGCATCGGCTCACCCGCATTGGCCGCGCCCGCGGCGAAGCGCGCTGTGTAGACGATGCCCCCTATCGCCGCGAAAGCCGCCGCAATCAGGTAGATCTCAAAAAGATGACGGCGCACGTTGATGCCCGCGCGCATCGCCGACTGCGGATTGCCGCCTATCGCGTAGGTGTACTGACCGAAGCGCGTTTTCGAGAGCACGAAGTGCATGATGACGAGCAGCACGGCCGTGAGAATCACGGGCGTCCAGCCGGTGCCGAGCCACGCGAGCCCAGGATTGTTCACGGAGACGGTCATGCCGCTGCCCGCAGCGAGAAAGCCCACGCCGCGCGCGACCCCATACATGCCGAGCGTGCCGATGAAAGCGGGCACACCGAGGCGCGCGATCAATACGCCGTTCACGAAGCCTGGAATCAGGCACACGAGCACCGTGAGCGGAATCGACATCAGCAAGATCCACGGCGATTCGCCGCCGGGAATCGTGAACTGTGCGACGCACACCGCCGCGAGTCCCATCACGAAGCCCACCGAAAGATCGATGCCCGCGGTGATGATCACAAAGGTTTGACCGATGGCCAGCAACAACGGCGCGCTCGCGGCAAGCCCGATCGACTGCAGGTTGTACGCGTTGAAGACGAACGACCGATGCGCCGAGATGCGCGCCCACGCCTCGAAGAAGACGAGCAGCGTGCCGAGAAAGAGCCACGGCCAGACCTTGCTGACGAGCGCGAGCCTGTCGAGTCGTTTGTCGTTCATGTGGCTCTGTTCGCGTGGCTTAGTTCGAGTAGATGTACTGCTTCATCTCCGGCTTGTCGATGTTCGACTTGTCCAGCACCACGAAGCCCGTGCCCTTGTAGGTGGGAATTTTCTTGCCGTGGCTGGCGTCGGCGGCGAACTTCACTGCGTCATAGCCCATCTCGTCGGGAAGCTGCGCGATGGCGATATCGACGAGGCCGCTTCTGATCTGCTCGTCGATACCCGGCACCGCGTCAAACACGACGACCTTCACCACGCCCTGCTTGCCCGCGTTCTTCACCCCTTGCGCCGCGCCTGCGCCCGAAAACGTGTTGGCGCCGAAGACGCCCGCGAGGTCGGGATTGCGTGCGAGCACCGCCGCCACATGCGAGGCGGCGCGATTGGCGTCGTCCTCGTTGTACTGCGTCTCCAGCACCTTGATGTTTGGGTGCTTCTTCATCTCTTCCATGAAACCTTGCGCGCGCGCGTCGGTACTGGAAATGCCCGGCTTGTTGTTCTCGCAATAGACGGTGCCCTTGTCGCCGATCGCCTTGGCGAGCGCGCGCGCCGCCACGTGGCCGCCTTCCAGGTTGTCCGAAGCGACATAGGAGAGCGGGAAGTCGGCGTCGCCCTTGCCCGTTTGATAGTGGCCGTCGCCGATATAGGTGTCGACGGTGATGACCTTAATGCCGGCGTCGGCGGCTTCCTTGAGCGGGCCGATGAGCTGCTGCTTGTCGACGGGCGAGACGAGCAGTACGTCGGGATGCTTGGCGATGAACGCCTTGAGGATCGGCACCTGTTCCGTGGTGTTCCAGGCCTTCGGTACCTGGAACAGCAACTGGATGTTTTCTTCCTTCGCCGCGCGCTCGGCGCCGCGATGCATCGTGAAGTAGAAGGGATCGGTGACGCCGGGCAGCAGCGCGACGACGGGATGCGCCGCATCCGCGTGCGCCACGCCGGGCAGCGCGCCGGCGACGATCGTGGAAAGAGCCATCAGACAGCCAAGAGCGATGCGCAACATGTTTGTCTTCCTCCAGGTGAGTCCGACGCACGGCGCCCATTCTTCCCGAGGCGACCACGCCCGGCAGCAGTGGCTCAGTATACTGACGCGCACTGCCGCGGGGCCTGGTGTTTTCCTGCACTCTTTCGGCTCTTTATGCGCTTCAGATGCAGATGTCCCGATTGGTGGGACGACTGACTATTTTCATTGCAGGAACAACCGATACGCGGGATTGCTCGTCTCTTCCCAGTGCGGATAGCCGAGCGTGGCGAGGAAGCGGCGGAACTCGGCGTCCTCGGCGGCGGGCACCTGGATGCCCACCAGAATCGAGCTGTAGTCGGCGCCCTGGTTGCGGTAATGGAAGAGGCTGATGTTCCAGTTCGGCGCCATCGACGAAAGAAAGCGCATGAGCGCGCCCGGGCGCTCCGGAAACTCGAAGCGGAACAGGCGTTCGTCGTGAGCGAGCGGCGAGCGCCCGCCCACCATGTAGCGGATGTGCTGCTTCGACAGCTCGTCGCCCGTGAGATCGACGCTCGGAAAGCCGTGATCGACGAAGGTCTTCGCGATCTGCTGCGACTCGCCGCGGTTGCGGATCTGCACGCCCACGAAGATGTGCGCGCGCTCGGCGTCGTCGATGCGGTAGTTGAACTCGGTCACGCTGCGCGTGCCGACCAGCTCGCAGAAGCGCTTGAAGCTGCCGCGCTCCTCGGGGATCGTCACGGCGAACACCGCTTCGCGCGCCTCACCCACCTCGGCGCGC
>NZ_JAMBPQ010000076.1 GCF_024206495.1 Paraburkholderia sp. CNPSo 3272
CCGCCGGATAACCCAGATGGTGTCCAAGTTCGGCACCCAGCGCCCGCTCGATCAGCGCCTTCTTGAACGCGGCTGAAGCGGCGTGCACCGCTTCGGCGGTCATGGGTCCCTTCACGAACTGGTCGATCAGCTCCTTCGGAATGGACGGTAACGCTGTCTGCGCTTCGGTAGTTGTCTTGGGTTTGCGTGGCATACATGCTCCTTGAGCTACATGTTATGCCTTGAACACAAAATCTATGACAGACCCCCCATACGAAACGACAATACCGACAACACATTCCGTGTGAACAACACCGTCAAATACACGAGCCCGAGCTTTTTGGGCCTGCAATTTGGCGGCACATACAGCTTCAGCAACGACACGAATTTTGCGAACAATCGCCGGTACAGCGTGGGCATGCAATACGCGACCGGCGGTTTGCTGTTCGCCGCAGCCTATCTTCAGGCGAACAATCCCTCGGCGACGGCCACTGGCGCAATCAACAAAGGCGGCGATGAGAATTTTCACGCGAACAAGCTCCGTATCATCGGTGCTGGGCTCAATTACACCTTTGGCAGCGCAACGCTGGGATTCGCATACACGAATACCTACGTCGTGCAACCTCTCAGCTCGGGCAATGTCGGTGCAATCACCCCGACCGGAGGCGCGACTTTATCTTCGCTCAGGTTTAGCAACTTTGAAGTCAACGCAAAATACCAAATCACCCCAGCGTTTTTCGTCGGTGCTGCGTACACGTACACGCGTACCAGTTTTGATGCAACCAGCGGCAAACTGCATCCAGTGTTCCACACCGCCGGGCTGATGGCGGACTAGAACCTGTCGAAGCGAACAGACGTCTATTTGCAGGGTGGTTATCAGCACGCAGGGGGCGACAAGACGGGCACGGTCCTCGACGTCGCGTACGTGCCAGGCTCGGACGCCGTTTCGTCCACCTCGAACCAGCTCGTCCTGCGCGCGGCCATCCGGCATAAGTTCTGACGAATTCGGTATCGCCTTCAATTGCGGCAGAGCGCACAGGCGTTCTGCCGCTCGTCGCATTGGCACCACGCATCGGGCTTGCTGCCCATGGCCTCCAGCTGAGGCCACCCGTTTCGGCGGCTATCGAGGGGCCACTTTCCCCCGTGTTTTCCCTGGAAATCCCCAATCAGTCGTTGACGACCACCTTTTGACTTTCTACTATGTGTACAACGTTGCACACAGTAAGAGGTGCAGACTTGTATCCTAAAGGTGGCGTTGTACGCGATAGTCGCGGCAGTTAGTTAGAAGTATGGCGCTCGGCCTGCAGGCGCGAAATGCGCCGGGGGCTGACATCGCGAAGGATTCAGGGCCAGTCGTCAAAGGGCAGATTCCATTCACACATCGCGTCCTTCCCGGCGCGCTCCGCTGGAGAGATTTCATGTTGTCACCGAAAACCATGGCTGCCAGACCTGGCGCTCCCTCGTCCGTCTTTGACTTCTCCCCGTCGACGACGGGAGACTTCGTGCAATTCCGGGATGTCTACAAGCGCTACGGCGAAAACCTGGTCGTCATGGACCGTTTGAGTCTCGACATGCGCGCGGATGACCGCCTGGTCATCATTGGCCCGAGCGGAAGTGGCAAGAGTTCGCTGCTGCGCGTCATGATGGGGCTGGAAGGTATTCAGGGCGGGCAGATTGGCTTCGAGGGCAAACCGTACATCTACGGCGCCGATTCTGGGCGCTCGAAGCGTATCGACGCAAAGCTGCAGAAGCAGATTGGAATGGTGTTCCAGCACTACACGCTATTTCCGCACCTTTCCGTGCTGGGCAACCTCATCCTCGCGCCTGTAAAAACCGCGGGTCTCTCAAAAGCGGAGGCGACCGAGCGCGCTCGTACGTACCTTGCGCGCCTGGGGCTCGAAAGCAAACTTCACGCGTATCCGAGCCAGCTCTCGGGGGGGCAGAAGCAGCGGGTGGCCATCGCACGGGCGCTCATGCTCGAACCGAAGCTGATGCTCTTCGATGAAGTGACGTCGGCCCTCGACCCCGAGATGGTCATTGAAGTGCAAAACGTGATGCTGCAGTTGGCCGAGCAGAAGATGGCGATGATTATCGTCACGCATGACATGCATTTCGCCCGGGACATCGCGACACGTGTGGTCTTTTGTGCCGGAGGAAAAATCGTCGAGCAGGGCGCCCCGGCGGAGATGTTCAAGTGCCCGAAGGAAGCTCGTACGCGGGAATTCCTCGAGAAAGTTCTGCATCTCGACTGAGGCCGACCATGAACTACCAGTTTGACTTCCACTTCCTGGAAGGAAGCTTCGGGTCCCTGCTCGAAGGCCTTAAGGTCACCATCGAACTCGCTGTTGCCTCAAACATCATGGGCCTCGTGTTCGGTTTTCTTCTCTGCCTGCTCGCCATGAGCCGCTGGGTTATCGTTCGCTGGCCCGCGCAGCTGTTCATCGAATTCTTCCGGTGCACTCCGGCACTGCTCCAGATCGTGTGGTTCTTCTACTGCATTCCGATGATGGTCAACGTGTTCATTGACCCCATTGTCATGGGCATTCTGGCACTCGGCCTGAACCTCACCGCCTTCAATGCGGAAGCCTACCGGGCGGGGGTGCAGGCAGTACCGAAAGAGCACCTGGATGCGTGCGTCGCGTTGGGATTGAGACCATGGCAGCGTACCTTGTACGTGGTCCTGCCGCAGGCACTTCGCAACGCAATGCCCGTCCTCATGACTAACGGCATTGGCAGCCTGCAGCAAAGTGCGCTCGTCGCGATTGTCGCAGTCGCTGACCTGATGTACGTCGGCAAGAGCCTGGCAACTCAGGCCTATCGGCCTCTCGAAACCTACACGGTCGTCGCTCTCATTTACTTCGCGCTTTCGCTTCCAATAGCGAGACTCGTCCACGTGATTGAGCGTCGCCAGGAACTGGCACATCAGCGCTAAGGAGAAGACCATGAATCTTGATTTTTCTTCTGTGTTGCCGTACTGGCTGGTCCTGCTCAAGGGGCTGGGTTTGACGCTTGCAATCACCAGCAGCTGTTCCGTCATTGGCAGTCTGGCAGGATTTGTTCTCAGTCTGCTCCGTATGTCGCCGTCTCGATGGATGAAAACAGTCACGACACTGTACGTCGAATTCTTCAGAGGGACGCCGCTGCTCATTCAGCTTTTCTGGGTTTTCTTCTGTTTTCCAGTCGTGTTCCGGATTCCGATTCCGCCGTACGCGTCGGTGGTCATTTCGCTCACCCTATACATGGCGGCCATTACGAGCGAGACGTTCCGCGGCGCACTGAAGTCTATCTCGTCGGAGCAACACGACGCGTGCATCGCGCTTAGCCTGACACCGCAAGCGAAGATTCTGTACGTGATATTTCCTCAGGCGCTCCTGAGAGCAATTCCTCCCTTACTCTCAAACGTCGTCAGCTTGTTCAAGGAGAGCGCACTCATCTCATCTGTGGGTGTAGCAGACCTGATGTTCGTAGGCCAGAACATTTCGAATAGCACCGCACGGCCGGTCGAGTTCCTGACAACGGTCGCAATGATTTACTTCTTTGTCGCTTTCCCGCTGACGCGTCTCGTCGGCGTGGTTGAGACGAAATTGCTCAGGCGCTTTGCCTACTAACCCCCCCAATCTTTCCTTCGTGAAGTGGAGAAACACATGCAGATGAAAGGTATCCTGCCGGCGCTCGTTACGCCGTTCAACGCGTCGGGCGCTGTCGACCATGACACCCTCGCGAACATCCTCGAATTTCAGCTGAAAGCTGGTGTGAACGGCTTCGTGCCGCTTGGCAGCACGGGCGAATACTACGCCCTGACGCACGATGAGCGTCGCGCCATTCTGAAGACGGTTCTGGAAGTCGTCGGCGACCGTGGCATGCTCATCGGTGGGGCAAACGGCTCGTGCACCCGCGAAGTTATCGAGCAGACGCGTCTGGTGCGCGACGCAGGTTATACGAACGTTCTGATTGCGCCGCCGTACTACGCTCTGCCGTCGCAGGACGAACTCATTGGCCACTATCAGGCGATTCTCGAAGCGGTGCCGGACGTCAACGTGGTCCTGTACAACTACCCGGTTCGCACTAACGTGGAAGTGGGCTTCGGTGTGCTGGACGCGTTCAAGGACAACCCGCGTGTCATTGGCATCAAGGAGAGCAGCGGTAACCTGCTGCGTGCCATCGAAATCGGGGAAAAGTACAAGGACCACTACCAGCTGTCGTGTGGTTCCGACGACCAGGCACTGGACTTCTTCCTGTGGGGCGCGACCAGCTGGATTTGCGGTCCGGCAAACTGCTTCGTCAAGCCGGTGGTCGACTTCTACAACAAGTTCACAGCAGGCGACATCCGCGGCGCGCAGGACGTGATGCGCTCGCTGTTCCCGGTCATGGCGACCATGGAGGCGGGCAAGTTTGTCCAGAAGGTGAAGTACGGCTGCGAACTGGCCGGGTTCAAGGTCGGCGCAGCGCGTATGCCGCTGCAGCCGCTGACTGCCGAAGAGAAGGCCGACTTTCGCGCCGTCTTCGAGGCGGCGCAAGGCTGACAAACGTCGGCGGCTTGGTCCGCCGGCAAGTCACTCTTCCAGGGATTCCGGATGAGCAAATACAGTTTCATGAGCATCGAGGGGCATACCGAAGGTATGCCCGTTCGCATGGTGATTGACGGAACTCCATTGCTTGCGGGCGCGACCATGGAGGCGCGCCGCGAAGCGTTTGTCGAAAGGCATGACTGGATTCGGCGTGCGCTGATGCTGGAACCGCGTGGACACGCCTATATGTCTGGCACGCTTCTGTATCCGCCGGTTTCCGACGATGCCGATATGAGCCTGCTTTTCATCGAGACTTCAGGTTGCCTGCCGATGTGCGGTCACGCCTCGATTGGCTCTGTTTCGTTTGCACTCGAAGCTGGTCTCGTCCGCCCGCGAGCCGCCGGCACCGTCATTGTCGATGTGCCCGCAGGGAAGCTCACCGCCAGGTACGAGATGGACGGTAGCCGGGTCGCTTCGGTCCGCTTCACGAACGTGCCGAGCTTCCTGCTTCATCGTGATGTCGAAATCCGGCACCCGCATTTCGGGACGCTGAATATCGACATTGCTTACGGCGGCAATTTCTATCCTATCGTGGAAGTGCAACAGAACTTCCCTGGCTGCGAGCACTTTTCTCCAGAGGAACTGCTGGAATGGGGCCGCCAGATGCAATCTGCGGTGAACGAAGCAATCGACGTGGTTCACCCCGATAACCCAGGCATTCGCGGGGTGAGGCACGTCATGTGGACCGGCGCACCTGTCTCGGAAGGCGCAGATGCCCGAGCGGTGGTTATCGCGGGCGAAAGCCTGATTGACCGCTCGCCATGCGGTACCGGAACGTCAGCGCGGGTGGCCCAGCGCCATGCGCGGGGTTTGCTTCGCGAACAAGAACCCTTCCGGCATCAGAGCCTGATTGGCAGCTGCTTTATCGGTCGGGTCGAATCGACAACACAACTCAAGATTGGTCTCGATGCGGTTTTGCCGAGTGTGGAAGGGCGTGCCTGGGTGACGGGGCGGGCGGAACATTACGTCGACGACTCACAGCCGTACGCTCATGGCTTCAGTCTGCAGGAGTATGTGAATTGAACGCAGTTCCTCGTGAAATGCCATCGCACGAGCCGGTTGCCTCATTGGGCGAAGCCGCCGTGGTGATAGGCGGTGGAATCGTTGGCGTGTGCTGCGCGCTGTATCTTCAGCGCGCCGGCTATGTGGTTACGCTCATCGACCCGGAAGAACCCGGCAACAGTACAGCGAAGTGGAGCTGTGGGCAGATGGCGGTGAGCGAAATCATCCCGCTTTCGAAGCCCGGCATCCTTATGAAAATACCGGGCTGGCTGATGGACCAGAAAGGTCCACTTGCACTTCGTCCGAGCGCGCTTCCCGGGATTGTTCCGTGGTTCGTACGGTTTCTCATGTGCGCGCGGCATTCGAAGATTGTCGACATCGCTCAGTCCATGGCGACGCTGACACGCGACGTCTATGAGGACTACGCTCCGCTGCTGGACGCGTGCGGCGACAAGGCACTCATGGGTGAGCGTCCCATCATCGAAGTATTCGACGACCCGAGTGGCATCGCTCATGAGCAGCCACACCTGGAACTGCGTGAGTCGCTCGGTTTCAAATCACAGCGCCTGAATGCAGAAGACATCGGCGACCTTGAGCCTGCACTCGCCGGCAAGTTCGCCCACGGGCTGCTTTTCCCTGACTGGCGTGCGGTGAGCGACACGATGGGATTCATTGCGGCACTGACGGAAAGCTTCATCGCGCAAGGTGGTCGCCGCGTCCGAACCGAGGCTAGCAGGATAGACGAGTCCAACGGTCACGCAACCGGCGTTGCCCTTGCGAATGGCGAACGAATCGCAGTTCAGCACGTTGTTGTGGCGGCAGGCACAGGAGCGCGACGTTTCTTCGGCTCTCTCGGCGTAAGTGTGCCACTGGAAGGAATCGCTGGTTACCAGGCCGTCGTTTCCGACCCCGGCGTGGAGATTCGGCATTCGACTATCTACGCAGACGGTGGCTTTTGCTTCACTCCCATAACTCGCGGCCTACAGATTGGCGGAACTATCGAGTTCGCAGGTAACGGTGCGAGACCGAACTTCAAGCGCGCGGACATCATCCTCGAGAAGGCAAAGCGCATCCTGCCCGAGCTACAGACCTCGAATGTCGAGTACGGCGTGGGCTATCGTCCATTCCTGCCGGACACGAAGCCCATCATTGACCGCTCGCGCAGACTGGGTAATGTCTTCATGGCGTTTGGACACGGTCAGCTTGGCCTGACGCTTGGCGCGACAACTGGCCGGCTGATTGCGGACATGGTTGCCGGCCGTCCAACAAAGCAGAACCTTGCGCCTTTTAGCGCCTATCGCTTCTCCTGACGAGACGAACTCATGAAATCGTACGAAAAACTCTATATCGATGGTCGCTGGGTGGCGCCCGTGCACAACGGTCACTTCGAAACCGTCGACCCGAGTAACGAGCAGGTCATCGCGAAGGTCGCGGCCGCGACTTCCGAAGATGTCGACCTCGCAGTCAAGGCTGCGCGCAAAGCGTTCGACGAAGGTCCGTGGCCGCGCATGAGTGGCGCAGAGCGCGCGGCCGTCCTTCGCCGGATTGGCAAGGGCGTTCGCGACCGTTTGCAGGAACTCGCTGAAATTGAGGTGCGCGACAACGGCAAGCCGCTCCCGGAAGCGCTCTGGGACCTCGGTGATGCGGCCGGGTGCTTCGACTTCTACGCGGGCCTTGCCGAGAAACTCGACGAAAACAGCGAGGCACCAGTCGCGCTGTCCGATGACCGCTTCAGTTCGGTCGCTCGTAAAGAGCCCATTGGTGTGGCTGGCGCCATCATTCCATGGAACTTCCCCATGCTCATGGCTGCATGGAAAGTCGCACCTGCGCTCGCGGCGGGGTGCACGATGGTCCTCAAGCCGTCCGAGCTTACGCCGCTCACGGCGCTCGAACTCGCCGACATTGCGGCAGCAGCGGACCTGCCACCCGGCGTGCTGAACGTAGTGACCGGCTTCGGCAAAGATGCCGGTGCGCCGTTGGCCGAACACCGGGGAGTCGACAAGCTAGCTTTCACGGGAAGCGTGCCGACCGGAAGCCGCATCATGCAGGCCGCCGCTCGCGACATCAAGAACGTCAGTCTCGAACTGGGCGGCAAGTCGCCGTTCATCGTCTTTGACGATAGCGACATCGATGCCGCAGTCGAGTGGATTATGTTCGGCATTTTCTGGAACCAGGGCGAAGTTTGCTCTGCTACGTCGCGCGTGCTCGTACAGCGTGGCATCTACGAACGCTTGCTTGAGCGGCTCGAAGAAGAAGCGCGGAAAATCACCATCGGTAACGGCCTTGAAGACGGCGTGCTGCTCGGGCCTCTTGTCAGCAAGGGCCAGTATGAGAAAGTGCTCGATGCTGTCCAGCGCGGCAAGGATGAGGGAGCCCGTCTTGTCACGGGTGGCAGCAGGCCCAAACACCTCGACAAGGGCTACTTCATGGAGCCCGTGGTCTTTGCCGACGTCCCCGCTGAGTCCTGGGTGTGGAACGAGGAGATTTTCGGCCCGGTCGTGTGCATCCGGCCGTTCGACGACGAAGCTGAAGCGGTGCGTTCAGCCAATGACTCGCGCTTTGGCCTTGGCGCGGCGGTGATGTCACGTGATATGCAGCGCTGCGAGCGTGTTGCACGCAATCTCCGTGCGGGTATCGTCTGGATTAACTGCTCTCAGCCGACTTTTACGGAGGCGCCGTGGGGCGGTTACAAGCAGAGCGGTATCGGTCGCGAGCTCGGCGAGTGGGGTCTGAATAACTACCTGGAAACGAAGCAGATTACCCGGTACGACAGCGACAAGCCGTGGGGCTGGTACATCAAGTAAGGTGGGCAATCATGCGCTGGAAAAAGACGCTTCAACTCGTAGACGTGCATTGCGAAGGCGAGATTGGCAAGGTCATCACCGGCGGGGTCGTAGGGATCCCGGGGGAGACCATGCTCGACAAGATGAACTACATCAACGAGGTAGACGACAGCCTTCGCAGGCTCGTCGTGCTGGAGCCGCGGGGCTGCCTCCAGATGTCGGTCAATCTGTTGCTGCCGCCGACGCGACCGGAAGCGCACGCTGGCTTCATCGTGCTGCAGGCGGACAAGGCGCACCCGATGTCTGGGAGCAATGCTATCTGTGTTGTCACCGCATTGCTTGAGCTTGGCATGGTCGAGATGGCGGAGCCGGAAACGACCGTCGTGCTGGATACGCCGGCAGGCCTGGTGACCGCTCGTGCGACATGCAGGGACGGCCGCTGCACTGGTGTTTCGCTGGATATGGTGCCGTCGTTCGTCGAGCAGCTTGACGTCACCATCGAAACCGCGCAGTTCGGGAAAATCCGGGCCGACATCGCCTTTGGCGGTGTCTACTACGCGCTCGTTGACGTTGAGCAGGTGGGACTGACGATTGCCCCAGCGAATGCGCGCGAGCTCGCCGAGCTGGGGGTGTCGCTGAAGGGCGTCATCAATCAGCAGATAACGGTTCAGCATCCGCTTTACCCTCAGATAAACGAAGTGGCCTACGTGATGTTCCGTAATCGTGTGAGCAACGGGCTCTACCAGACGTGCACGACTTTGCCTCCTGGCCGGGTGGACAGATCGCCCTGCGGTACGGGAAGTTCGGCAAACCTCGCGACGCTCGCCGCGCGTGGTCTGGCGGAAGTGGGTACGAAACTGAAGTCGCGCTCGACAATTGGGGGTGAATTCTCCGTCGAGCTGCTAGGCAAGACGGAAGTCGGCGGTCGGCCTGCGGTTCTGCCGCGTGTACAGGGCCGTGCCTGGATTTACGGCATCCAGCAGATTGGGGTTGACCCGGACGACCCGCTGGCTGCCGGGTTCATGCTGAGCGACACGTGGGGCTCGGGATTTCCTAAGGTCTGAAGGGCAGGGCGCTCGATGTTAAACTTTAATGCACGCCCGTCCTTCCGGGCCCACGACGATGGCGGTAAGACGATGAGCAAAGATACGAGTGAGGCAGAGGTCAATGTCCGTCGCCATGGCGGACGATATATCTACGAAGAGTTGCGCAGGCAGATTCTGACGCTGCAACTCAAGCCTGGCGCTCCGTTAGACGAAGTTTCGCTTGCGGCGCAATTCGGCCTTTCGCGCTCGCCTGTGCGCGACGCGCTGGCGCGACTTATCAGCGAAGGTATGGTCACCATCCTGCCGAATCGGACGACGCTGGTGACGCCACTGGAAATTGAAGAGTTTCCCAAATACATTTCTGCCCTTGACCTTATCCAGCGCGCGGTGACCCGGCTAGCCGCGCTCTATCGTACGGATGATGACCTGGTCCGCATCCAGAAGGCTGACGATGCCTACATGCGCGCGGTTGATAGTGGCGACTCGGAAGCGCTGACAGAGACGAACAAGGCTCTGCACATCGAAATCGCGCATGCGGCGAACAATCCCTATTTTGTGGGGTATTACGAGCGACTTTTGGGTGAGGGACAGCGCCTTACGCATCTCCATTTCGACTTCACCGTGACGTCAGCTAACGCGACGAAACTGGGGCGTGACCACGCGGAAATCATCGAGGCCATTACGCGAAAGGATGCCGATTTGGCCGAAAGACTCGCGCACGAACACACGATGCTCTTCCAGACGCGCTTCCTAGACTACATGCGCCAGAATATGACGGAATCAATGGCAGTTGTCTGATTGCGCAGCGGAGCCTTGGTCACTGCGCGGTACTCATCGCGCCTTTCGGGCTAGTCGCCGCTGCGCCTCAAGTCCTTCATAAACGTCCAAAGTTCAGGGACGTCAGATGTCGCGGCGTTGAATCTGAACCATTCGGATGCAGGCTCACCGGGGCGGAAGTATGACCCCGGCGCGAGCCAGATGCGCGAGTACGCCACGTACCAGCGCACGCACAGCAGAATCACGTCCACCGGATGGTGCAGGTGCTTGAGGACATTGGCAATGCCGCCTGGCAGGCTCGTGCGCGGCGTCTTCGCTGGCTTATTCATCTGCTGACTTGCGGTTTCCAAAACCGGCCATTCTACTTCCCGTTATCGCGACAGAACCTCACCGGTCGCCTCGCTTGCGCTCAGCGGACACTGATCATACCCACTCGCATTCACTGATGGCGTAAAAATTGCTGCAAGGTAAGCCGACGACGTAACCTAAACATAGTCAAGGCCAAACATCCATGCAAAAAATTGTCACCATCTCTCTGCTTCTAATTTCCTACTGCACGTTGCTATCGGCTGCTTACAACCAGGGGAACGGAACCATACACCCCCCCTTTGCTCTTACCCCCTCAGACTTTCAGCGGGCTCTCACAGGTCATTATCAATACTCGAATAAAATTGTCAATTTCGTCGATACCCCCCCTTTCTGGCTTTCGCCCGAGACCCTTGGCTACCGACGGACGACACATGGTGAGCGCCAGTTTATTAAATTCAATATCAAAACTGGGAAGAAGCAACCGGCTTTCGATCATAGCCGCCTTGCCGAAGCATTAAATAAGGCGGCCTCCTCGAATTTCCGAGGCAATTGGCTGCCCTTTGACCGCTTCGAAATCGGACAAGACGGCAACCAGTTGCTGTTCTCCATTGATTCCGTTCTGTGGGGTTGTGATCTTTCAAGCTACATCTGCACTAGGATCTCTCAGGGCGAAATCTTGTCATTTCATAACTACTTCACGCCAACGGCTGAAAGCGATAGTCGAATCACAAGCGATTCACCGGACGGCAAGTGGAAAGCATATATCAAAAACTACAATGTCTTTCTAATGAGTAAGGACGGATCAGTAAATGTACCGTTAAGTTCGGACGGGACAGAAGCGAACAATTACGTCTTCTCATCCATAAAGTGGTCCCCTGACTCCAATCACCTCGCAGGTTACCGTGTCGCCCTCGGCCAACCGCGTCAAATCATGCTTGTCAATTCCTCAACAACAAACCATCAAGCCAGGTATGAGACAATAGCGTATCCCAAAGCGGGAGATATTCTTCCGCGACCGCAACCGGTACTATTCGACATAGTCAACAAGCGCATGGTCAATATCGACAATGCTTTGTTCCCGAATCCTTTTGACCTTTCCCAAATTAATTGGTGGAAGGATGGGAGAGGCTTTACATTTGAGTACAACCAACGCGGCCATCAGCTCTACCGAGTAATCGAGGTGGAGGCAGCCACCGGCCGTACGCGCTCTTTGATCGATGAGGTCAGCTCCACGTTCGTCGATTATACAGATTTAAGAAATAACCAAATAAATGCCGGAAAACACTTTCGTTACAATGTTAATGATGGAGAGGAAATTATCTGGGCATCCGAGCGCGATGGATTTGAACATCTGTACCTCTTTAATGGCCGTACCGGTGTTTTAGAAAACCAAATCACCAAAGGTGACTGGATTGTCCGCGCGGTGGACCACATCGATCCAGTCAGAAGGGAAATTTGGTTTGAAGCAAGCGGAATGAATTTCGGTGAGGACCCTTATTTCGTTCATGCCTACCGAATTGGCTTCGACGGAAAGGGGCTGACATCACTTACGCCAGAACCGGCCAATCATCACATCGAGTTTTCTCCTGACGGTAGATTCTACGTCGACCTCTGGTCGCGTATCGACCTTCCCCCACGCATGGCGCTTTTCCGGTCTAGAGACAACGCTAAACTGATGCAGATCGAGAGCACCGACATCTCCCAACTCGAATCTAATGGATGGAGAGCACCAATTAATTTTGTTGCCAAAGGGCGCGATGGTAAGACCGATATTTGGGGAATCATTCATCTACCAGATAGATTCGATCCACATCTGAAGTATCCTGTGGTGGAGGATATATATGCCGGCCCGCAAGGCTCTCACGTCCCAAAGTCATTCACAACCACAACAGAGCCCCTTACCCAGTTGGGTTTTATCGTTGTGCAAATCGACGGAATGGGCACTAACAACCGTTCACGCCTTTTCCATGACGTCGCGTGGAAGAATCTGAAAGATGCAGGCCTTCCCGATCGCATTCTGTGGCATAAGGCGGCTGCCTCTCTATATCCCTGGTACGACATCTCGAATTTGGGAATCTTCGGTACATCAGCTGGCGGCCAGAACGCCATTGATGCACTGCTATTCCATTCGGACTTCTATAAGGTTGCGGTAGCCAACAGTGGTTGCTATGACAACCGTATGGACAAGATATGGTGGAACGAACAGTGGATGGGCTGGCCCGTCGGCATTGAATACTCACAGTCCTCCGCCATCGACAATGCCGACAATCTGCACGGCAAACTTATGCTTGTTGTGGGCGAAATGGACCACAATGTCGATCCGGCCTCCACCTTTGCGCTCGCCGACAGTCTCATTAAGGCGGGAAAGGAATTCGAAATGGTCTATGTGCCTGGTGCTGATCATGGAGCCCCCGGTATCTTCACCGAGCGTAAGCTCCTGGATTTCTTCGTTCGCAATGTTTTCGGGCAAGATCCGCCTAATTGGAATGCCACATCGACGCATTTTCCGTCGAGTTGATGACCCTTTATACTGATCGCCGTGACATTGAGTTCGTAGGATTTTTGTATAGTCACATTCAATCGTTTACGTTGGGCTCAGGACTGCTATTGCTTGCCTTCGTTGAACGCAAGCCCGCAAGATTCGTGTGGGAGACCGGCGCAGTGTCATCGCCGGTCGCTGAGCGTCG
>NZ_JAMBPQ010000077.1 GCF_024206495.1 Paraburkholderia sp. CNPSo 3272
TCAAAACCGAAAGCTTCAACTCGACGCTATAGAACTCTCGCGTCTTCTCGGCAACACCAGCTTCACCATGAGCTCGATAGCCAGCGATCCATTGGCGCAGCGATGAAACGTCGACGTTGTGCCGCTGAGCGATAGTCTTCAGACCAGCCTCGCCAGAACAGTAGTCCCTGACCGCGGCCAGCTTGGCTTGCTCCGTATATTTTCCCATGAACCCCTCGGGTTGATGTCCAACCTTCGGGGTTCAGTTCAACGTTTGGTGGGAACCAAAGTGGCCGACATTGTTGATAGCAAGAACGAAGCACCGAGGAAGCGTCCGAACTTTCCACGCGAATTCAAGCGACAGCTGGTCGCGCAGACGTACGAGCCCCGGAGCTTCCGTATCGCTGGTCGCGCGTAGTAACGACATTAACACCAACCTGCTGTTCAGATAGCGTCGCCAACATCTTCAGGGAGAATTCGGGGCGCCGGAGGCCGAGCATGCAGGACAGGAGCCGGATGGTGATGTTGCACCGTTACTTCCGGTGAGCGTCGTCGCCGAAACTTCGGCTCCGATGCCGGTCCGCGAAGCCAACCATCGGGTTCGCACAATATTCGTGGTTACCAAACCTCCGGCACCAGTCTACGGCTCGCTCGCGTTGCAGGCGATCCGCTTTCTGCACATCGGGGACGGCGGCACGGCATCCCATTCAATTTGATGGCTGCTCGCCAGTCAACGATGAGGGGTTGCCGGCCATCGTCGCAACTTTTACGTGAAGCAGCGGGTCACGTCCAGTGGCTTTCGCTCCTTCAGCATGTGGAAGCACGCGCGCGCCAGCTTGTGTGCCAGTGCCTTGTGCGTGATCACCGAATTGGTCCAGGCTTTCTTGCGGTCGTAGAACTGCCTGGCTTCGGCGCCAAAGCGCGTCGCGAAGTTGGCCGCTTCGATGAATGCCCAGGACAGATACGGGTTGCCATTCTTTGCGTTGCCTTCGCCCTTCTTCTTGCCGTTGCTTATGCGCTGGCTGTCCACGCACCGCGCGTAGGGGGCGAAGTTGCCAGCACTGGCAAAACGTCCGATGGCCCCGGTTTCCACCCGATGACGATGGCAAGCGTTTGGCCGATGCCCGGAACGATGGCAGGGCATAGTCCGCGTCTCGCGCGACCTTGTCCTGAAGACGAATGCAGGTCAATGTCGCTATCGTTCATGATGGCCTCCTTCCGGTTAAAGCGGTGCTGGCGAACTCACTTTAACCCCGCTGCCCATCAGGGCAGCGGTGGGAGGCCCGCTAGATGATTTTCAATTCGAAAGGTCATTGAATAAGGACGAAGCCTCAGCATGTTGTCGTCCGCTTAGCCGGAAAGCGGAATACTGTTGACGTGCTCTGTGCTTCTAATCAATATCTTCGCCCAATGCTCGCGATATTCAGCGGGCAATATCAGTGCCCGCTGAGAGTGTTTTGAGTCACCGGTATGTTCGACCACCGAAGGTTTCGGCGGCTATCAAAGTAACCTGGACGACCTGGATGGGAGCATCGTACATGCAATTGGCTAAACGCTTGCCCGCTCATCGAGCAGACCCTCGGCTTGTCGAAGCGTGCGTAATGGGATGGACACTGTCGCGAAAAACGGCCGCCCCGATGGCCTTACCATTTGGCTTTCAGGTCGACGTTGGATTACCTCAAGAAAGAGCGCGCTATGTGCTGCCGGAATTTCGGCCAGAAGTCGTTACTGACCTGGCTTCCGGCATCCGTACTCCATGGACTTTCATCAAGGTTTGCGCTGAGCCGCGGACAGTGGCTGAAGTCCTTCCGCAGACTTGGACCGTGCAAGCGCCAATGTTCATGATGACCGCAGCGTTGGCCCACAATGAACGTTCGCAAGACGGGCCCGTACTTCCGGACGGGTACACTGCACTCGTATTTAAAGAGGGGCGCACTATCCGGGCACAAGTCAAGGATGCTGCGGGTGATATAGCCGCAAGCGGTCAGTGCGCCCTGGACGGGGAGTCGAGCACATTTGATCAGATCATCACGCTCGAATCACATCGCAGACGTGGTCTTGGAAGCACAATCATGAAGTTGTTGACTAGCGAGGCTGTTGCGCGGGGAAACAAGCAAGGCGTATTGGTGGCAACTGCCGACGGCCTTGGGTTGTACAGTGCAATCGGATGGGCTGTCCATTCGCCGGTCACCTCTGCCGTGATCGTTGCCGCTGAGGACCCGAGATGATCAGCGCACACGGCCGTCGGGCTCGGATCGGTGGCGGTCATTCGTGAGAACGAGCACAGGGTCATCGGGACGACCGCTACACCCTCATAACGGACGGACGATGACGGCTACGTCAACCACGATCACGTCGCCCGGCGCGGCAACCGCAAGGCGTGTTCTCAGTGCTCCAGCAAACCTTGGTGCGAGCACGGTGTCCTCCGCGCGAGTGTCTAGCCCAAAGGAGCCTTGATCGCTCAGCGCAGCCACGCGAAGGCCGCAAGCGCGAGCATGACCGTGATTGCACCGCCGATGCGCGTTGCGATCTGCGCGAACGGCATCAGTTCCATGCGGCCGGCGGCGGTCAAAATCGCCACGTCGCCCGTGCCGCCCAGCCCGCTATGCGTCGCGTTGACGATGGCCGCTTCCACCGGATACATACCCATCCGGCGCGCGACGAAGAAACCCGTCAGCGTAAGCGTGATAACCGTCGAAACGGCCGTCACGATATTGACCCAATGAAACGCGGTGACGATTTCGCCCCAAGGTGTCATCGCGACGCTGATCGCGAACATCAGCGGGTACGTGACGGCGGTCGAGAAGAAACCGTACATGAAGCGCGCGCCGCCTTTCACGCGCGGCGACACGATCTGGAAGAACTGCGCCGCGACCACGAGCACGAGCATCACGACAGGCGCGGGCCAGTCGAAATACTGATGGCTCAACACGCCGAGCAGATACAGCGCGATGGCCGTTGCGCCCGCGGCGGCGACGGAGCTGACGTCGAATTCGAACGACGCGGATTTCGCGTCGGCCACATCGTCGGTTTGCGCCACGGTCAGACGTCCATTGCCCGTGAGATGCGGGCGCCGCGCGCCGAGATAGCTCAAAAAACCGGCACAACAGATCGCCGCGATATTGCCTAGCATCACCGCCGAGAGGACTTGCGCGAACAGCGGCCCCTGCTCGACGCCGAGAATCTGCGCATAGCCCGCCGAGAGCGGCAGGGCGCCTTCGCCCACGCCGCCCGCCATGATCGGCACGACGACCAAGAAAAGCGCGTGCTTCAGGTCGAGTCCGAGCGCCGTGCCGACCGCGGTTCCGACGACCGCCGCCGCCACCGACCCGCTCGCCACTGGGACGAAGATGCGCACGAAGCCCTTCACGAGCGCCTGCCGGTCCAGGCTCAGCACGCTCCCGACGATGATCGCCGCGATGAACAGGTACAGGAAGTTCGACTGCTTCGTGAAGGTCGTCACGGCCTTCGTTACCGGCGCGGGCATCAGCCCGTAGTAGATCATCATCGAGGGAATGAAGGCCGCGAAAATCGAGGTCGCGCCGACATGGCGTATCCACGGGATGCGCTTCGCGAGTTCGGCGCAGGTGAAGCCGCCGACCGTCACGAGCGCGATGCCCGTCGGCAGATCAGACGCGAGCTTGCCGTGCGCGCCCATCGCGGCGAGCACGGCGATCAGCAGCAGATAGACCGGCAACGGCAGCGCGCCGATGCGCACGTCGAACACACGCCACCAGCGTTCTTTCAGGCCCACGCTTTCGTTTTGCCCGAGCGCTCGTGCAGAGGACTTCATCGATTCGTCTCCGTTCATCATGCGTCAAATGAAGATAAGCAACGCCGCGCCGTACAACATCGCACCGACGGCGAACGTCATTACCGTGAAGCCGAGCACGCGCTGCACGCCGACGCCTGCCATCGCGACGACGGGCGCGGCCCAGAACGGCTGCATCATGTTGGAGACCTGCTCGCCCATCGCGACGGCCATCGTCGTCGCGGGCACAGAAGCGTGCAGCGCGACCGCGGCGGGCACGACGAACGGCCCCTGCACGGCCCAGTGTCCGCCGCCGCTCGGAATGAAGAAAGTAACGATGAGCGAGCACACGTAGCTCCAGAACGGCAACGTGTGCGCATTGGAAATAGCAATGAAGAAATGCGAGATGACATCGGGCAGGCCGGTTGCGTCCATCATGCCCATGATGCCGCCATAGAGCGGATACTGAAGCATCATCGAGCCGGTCTGCTTCGCTGCGTTCTTGATCGCGTCCGCATAGGCGAGCGGATAGCCATGCAGGATCACGCCCGCGATGAACATTACGAAGATTACGGCATTCACGCCCGAGAATGCGATGTGCTGAAACTGCGTGAGCACGATCAATGCAACGCCGACTGCGCCGATGAACGCACTGCCGATCCACGAGTGCTCGATCCAGCGAGCGAAGGTCAAGCGGCCTTCAGGCTTCTTGCGCAGCGGCGCGTCGGGATGCTTTTCCGTATCGAGCACGACGGCGTCTTCGTCGCGCGGCTTGAGCCAGGCGAGCACGAAAGGCATCGTGAAAAGCATCACCAGCGTCGGCACGAGATTGAAGCGCGTGAACACGGTCTCGCTGAAGGGCAGCACCGCGCCCGTGAGCTTTTGCACAACGTTCATCGAGCTGCCCGGTGTCGATTGCGCGAGCGCGATGGAGCTTGAGATACCGCTCGCCCACACGACCCAGCCCGAGAAGCCCGCCGCGACGATCCACGCGAAGTCCACGCGCAGGCGCTTCGCCACTTCACGCGCGAGCAGTGCGGCGACGACGAGACCCATGCCCCAGTTGAAGAACGACGTCGCCGCAACCAGCACGAAAGTGAGCGCGGCCGCCTGCGCGGGCGTGCGCGCGATCGAGACGAGTGCCTTGAACATGCGCTGCACCGGCGGCGCATGCGCGAACGCATGACCCGTGACGAGCACGAGCGTGATCTGGAACGCGAACGTGAGGATGTCGAAGAAGCCCTTGTACCAGCCGCCGATCATCTTCGGCGCCGAGGCGTGCGGCGCGAAGATCAACGACAGCGCCGCGACGATCGCGGTAATCAGGATCGCGAGCACGAACGGATCGGGAATAGTGCGCTCGAAGAAGCGGATGGTCGCCTCGGTAAGGCGGGTCTTGCGCACAGGTGTCGGCGCAGCGGCGGATTTCATGCGGTGTCTCCTTGAGTCTTGTTCTTTTTAGATCGTGAAGCCGTAGAGTACGGCGGGATTCGTGACGAGGATGCGTTCGCGTGTCGCTTCGTCTTCGGCCCATTCGTCGAGCAGGTCGAGAAGCAACACGTCGTCGGGCTTGTGCGTTTCCGTCACATGCGGCCAGTCGCTGCCCCACACGAGATGCTCGGGCACGGCTTGCACCCAGGCGCGGGCCATCGCCGTGATGTCGGCATAGCGATTGACCAGGCCGGCCGCCGAGTCGAGATAAGGACCGGAGAGCTTGATCCATGCGCGGCCCGCATCGGCGAGACCGCGAACGATGCCGAATGCGGTATGATTCGCGCCGTCCTGCAAGGGCAGGCGCGCTCGATGATCGAAGACCATCTTCGCGGGCAGACGGCGCAGCAGTGCTTCATGCGCGACGATCTGTTCCGCCGTCCAGTGCAGTTGCACGTGCCAGCCGAGCTCGGCCACGCGTTCAGCGAGCGGCTCGACCATTTCGAAGCCGACCGCCGCGTTCTTCGACGTATAGAGCGAGAAGCGGATGCCACGAATGCCGCCTTCGCTCAGCACGGCGAGTTCGTCGTCGGTGACATTGGGGTTCAGCACGGCGACGCCGCGCGCATTCTCGATGCCGAGTTGCGCAATGGCATCGACGGTGACGGCGTTGTCCGTGCCGTACACGCGCGGCGTGACGATCACCACGCGCTCCGTGCCCATCTGGGCCTGCGCGCGGCGATACGCGGCGACATCGGCGTTATCGACGAAGACTCCATCGTCGCCCGGCTTCAGGAACGCGCGGTCATAAATATGGATATGGGAATCGCATCTCATTGCGAAGCCTCTCCGTTCACAGCACCGCGCGCTTCGCACGCAATGCGCCGATCTCATCTTCGCTTAAACCGGCTTCGCGCAGCAGCGTATCGCTGTGCTGACCGAACGCGGGCGCGGCGAACGGCTCGGGCAGCGGCGTCGCACCGAAGCGCATCGGATGCTTGAAGCCGCGATATCCGCCGACGCCCGGATATTCGAAATGCGCGATCATGTCTTCGGCGAGCACTTGCGCATCGTCGAACATGTCTTCGACGCTGCGCGCGGCGGCGCAGGGCACGGCATCGCCGAAATGGGCTTCCCATTCGAGCGCCGTGCGTTGCGCGAGCGCGGCGTGCAGCTTCGGCACGATCTCGTCGCGATGCACCGCGCGCTTACGCACCGTGTCGTACCGTTCGTCGGTTGCGAGCGCGTCGAGGCCGGTCAACTCGCACAGCGACTTCCAGAAATGCGGCGTGTTCGCGGAAAGATAGAGATAGCCTTCGCGCGTCGGATGGATGCCGGTGATGCCACCCGAGCGCATGTCGCGGCCAACGTCCTTCGGTTCGCTATCGGCCCAGATTATGCGCGCGGATTGCATGGTGAGCGCGCTGCGCAGTAGCGACACGCCAACATATTGCCCTTCGCCCGTTTTCTCGCGCGCGAACAGCGCCGAGGACACGCTCGATGCGACGAGCGCCGCCGCGTAGTAATCGACGACCGAGCCGTACAGCACTTCGGGGGTGCCGCTGGCCGGGCCTTGCAGCGTGCACATGCCGGTCATCGTTTGCAATACCTGGTCGTAGCCCGCCTTGTCCTTGTTCGGGCCAGTTTCGCCATAGCCCGTTACCGCGCAATAGATGAGGCGCGGATTGATCTCGCGAAGCTGCTCGTATGCGATGCCGAGGCGGCCGGGCACGCTCGGGCGAAAGTTATGCACGAGCACGTCCGCCTCTTTCACGAGCGCCATCAGCACGTCGAGCGCGTCAGCCTGCTTGAGATCGAGCACGAGTCCGCGCTTGCCGCGATTCACGCCGAGAAACGCGCGGCTTTCCGCTTCGAGCGTCGACGGATATTTCCGCAGGTTATCGCCCGCGGGCGGCTCGATCTTGATGACTTCCGCGCCCTGATCCGCAAGCAGTGTGCAGCCGTACGGACCCGCGATATAAGCGCTCAGATCGAGCACGCGCACTCCGGAAAGCGGCCCGCCGCGTCTCATGTTTTGTTCCATGCAACTTCTCCTTGTTCAAATGCCCGCGTGGGCGCGCTGTTCTTCGGTGAGCAGGCCCATGCGCGCCGCGTCTGCGGCAAGCACGCGTGCGCGTTCGACGAACGGCGGATCAATCATCTTGCCGTCGACGACATACGCGCCGATGCCTTTCGAGTGCGCCTCGCGAGCGGCGGCGACTACGCGCACGGCATGGGCGATGTCATCATCGGAGGGACGGAAGACGTCGTTTGCAATCGCGATCTGGCTAGGATGAATGCAGCTCTTGCCGATGAAACCGAATGCGCGTGACATCTGCGCTTCGGCGCGAAAGCCGTCGACGTCCTTGATGTTGGCGAACGCGGTGTCGTAGGCGAAGACGTTCGCCTCGCCCGCCGCGATGCGCAGTGCGAACATCGCCTGCTGGACGGCAGCGGTTTCGCGGCGCGAGATGGACAGCGGCTCGAAGAGATCGCCCAAGCCGAGTTGCAGGCCCGCGACGCGCGGATGCGCGAGCGCGAGTTCGGCCGCAATGCGCAACGCGCGCGGCGACTCGATGTTGAGCAGCAGGCCGATAGGCGTGGTGACGCCGTTCTCGCGCTCCGCGGCGTCCAGCGTGGCGGCGGCCGCACGTACGTCGTCCGGAAGTTCGGGCTTCGGCAGGTTGATGAGCGAAACGCCGTTGCGCGCGACGGCGTCGATATCGGCGGCGAAATGCGGCGTCGATATCGCGTTGACGCGCACGATGAGCGTCTTGTCGCTCGCGAGCGCTTCGTCGGTCGCGAGCAGCGCGCGCAGTTCGGCACGCGCCTGCTGCTTGCGCTCGCCGGCCACAGCGTCTTCCAGATCGAACGACAGGGCATCGGCAGCGCTCGCAAGCGCCTTGGCGAAGAGTTCCGGGCGCGAGGCCGGCACGAAGAGCTTGCTTCTCATGTGTCTCCCTTCCATTTTTTGAAATGCCTTGATATGCCGACCAGTGTACGGATGCTCAGGTTTTAGATAAACTATCTGCATCTATCTTTAAACAATAGAAAATCTATCCGATGGAGACGACATTCCTCTCGAATCTGCTGCTCGTCGTCGATACCGGTTCGATGGCGGAGGCCGCGCGCCGCGTCGGCGTGACGCCCGCGGCCATTGCCCAGCAGATGTCGGCGCTGGAGCGTGAGCTCGGCGTCACGCTCTTCGTGCGCGCTGGCCGCACGGTGACTCCGACCGAGGCGGGGCATCGCGTGATAGAGAGGGCGCGCGGTCTGGTGGCGAATTTCGCGGATCTGAAGGCGCACGCACTCGAAGGCGAGGCGGCGGGTGAACTGCGCATCGGCACGATCACGACGGCGCTTTTGAGCCTGCTGCCCGATGTGCTCGCAAACTTCGCGCGGGCGTTTCCGCGCGCGAAGGTACTGATTCGTGCGGGCACGTCGATGGAACTGTACGACACGCTGCAACGCGGTGATCTCGACGTCGCTATCTGCTTGCATCCCACGTTCGCGCTGCCGAAGGCATACGACTGGCATCTGCTGCGCGAGGAGCCGCTCGTCGTGCTCGCGCCCGCCCGGCTCGCGAACGAACACCCGCACGAACTACTGCAGCGTGAGCCGTTCATCCGCTATGACCGCACGCTCGGCGGCGGCAAGCAGGCGGACCGGTATCTACTTGCCGCAGGCATCGTGCCGCATGAGCTTTTCGAGTTGAATGCGCTGATGGCGATCGCGATGATGGTCGACCGTGGCTTGGGCGTGTCGCTCGTGCCGGATATCGTCTCGCCGATGACGTCGGCGCTTTCCGTCGCACGGCTCGCGCTGCCGGTTCAGACGGAACCTCGCCGCTTCGGCATGGTTTGGCAGCGGTCATCGCCCCGGGCGCGCCTTATTCAGGGCTTGCGGCTGTGCGCGGATGAGGCGGTTGCGGCGAGCCTTGTGAGAGAGGAGTAGCCGAGCGATGTTTTGGGCCACGCGGCTAGCGCGGCGAACAAGGCGCTGTTATATCAGGCACCGAAGGACCATTGCCGTTGCCGCACATCTCTCCGGCGAATCAACCGTCTTCCCCTCCCACCAGCTCCTTGCGCGTCGGAATCCTGGACTGCCGCGGCCGTTCATCGCAAGGCTTTCGCAGCGACACCGCGCGCGTGATCGTGCCGAGTTGCCCTTCCGGTTCAGCCGCGCTGAAGTCGCTGATGGCGAAAGAGCCCGTCGGGGGCACGTCTGAACGAGATGATCGCATCGGCTATCGGCCCTTGATTCAGCCGTTCGCTTCGTCGAAGCATAGTCAGCTGAGCAGCGGATTGGCCTTGGTAAAAGACATTGAGATCGTCGAATGTTGAGCGGCAGTGAAGGGTCGATCAGGGTCATCTGGCCGACGCGGCGGACCGCCGCGTTGACGTCAGTCACGAATGAGGTAACTGTCGCGGTGTTTCGCGTCCTTGATCCAGTTGGGTGCACGCCCCCTCCCCGACCACGTCGCTCCCGTTTTCGGGTCGCGGTATTTGGGGGCCGCCACGCCCCCGGGTCTTGGCGAGCGCCCGCCCCGCCCGCGCCCGAAGATATCCCGCTCGGTAAATCCGTACTCGGTGACCTTGGTCCTGACGTCCGCAAGCACCCCCTCAAATTCCGCTGCGCGTGCAGCAGCCGCTTGCTCCTCAAGCACCGCCATTTGCGCTTTCAGTTCCTTGAATGTCGCCAAGATTCGCCCCTCAACTTGACACGGTGATGGCGATCATAGCTTGCGTGAATTCGGCACGATCGCAAACTGGCCACTGGCTAGCCTGACCCGGATACAGAATCCGCCGAAGCGCCGTGGTCGGTCTACCGCTGGCAACGGAACACCAGAACGGTTCGTACACCCATGATCGCTTCGCACCGTCCGATAGGAGCGGCCGAAGCTTCCCCTAAAATTCGACACGCAAAACCGCTATCAAGATAATCCAGAGGATTTTTAGCGCAGCGGAAACGGCGCGGTGAGCTATTCAGGGGCACGGCGAACGAACCGTTTCCGCTGCGCTAAAAATTCTTTGAGCTAAGCCGCTCCGCTGTCGGTGGCTATGGGAATTGAATCGGTGCGGCGCTGGTTGTGAATGTCGAACGTGGGAAGCGATGCGACGGCGGGATAGTCAGTATGACTCCGCGAGGTAGAGGCTGGCCTGCCGCGGAGGAATCAAGCGCGGGTTAGCATAACTGCCAGAGCCGCATGGTGTGGACAGGGTCACACCCGGCGATTTCCGGCACGGAGGCCAGCAATGGAAAACGATAGCACGTTGTATGTCGGCCTGGACGTTCACAAGGAATCGATCACGGTTGCCTATGCGCTCGGCACCGGCGAGGTCGAACTGCTCGGCAAGATCGGGACGACGAAGACCGATATCGAACGCCTGTCCAAGCGCCTACAGTCGAAGGCGCGGCGCATCCACATCGTTTATGAGGCG
>NZ_JAMBPQ010000078.1 GCF_024206495.1 Paraburkholderia sp. CNPSo 3272
GTCGATCTGGATGAGCTCGCCCAGGCACGTACGCCGTGCGCGCGGCTGATAGATCTTCGGCGGCCGCTGCCGGCGCGCAACCCATAGTCCTGCGTCCATCATGAGTTTGCGCAACGTCTCCTTCGCCAGCTGGATGCCGTGGCATTCCCGGAGCTTCTCGCAGGCCAGCGTGGGCCCGAAATCGGCGTAACGCTCACGGACAATCGATAGCGCCCGGTCTGCCGTTACGCGGTCTAGCCGGTTGTTGCTAGGCCGCGAGCGTCGCCGCGACACGAGGCCTTGCGGCCCGTGCTCACGAAACCGGCCAACCAGCCGGCGAATCTGCCGGGTCGTCAGCCCGAGCCGCTGCGCTGCGCGCAGCGGCTTGAGCCGTCCGTCCACCACGTCCTGAATGAGCTTCAATCTGTCCAGCTCGCGCATCGTCATTGTTATCCGTTCTGTTGCCGCCATTAAAGCTCCCAAACACTGGATTCCCAGCGATCTGTTAGCTTACGATCGTCCAAAAAGCGGACATCTGAACTTGGCTAAAAGCGGACACTACAACTTAGCCCGTACAATAATAAAATGCGATAAATTGCGTTATGTTAAATGCGATACACCATTCTTAGAGGCGAGCGTCTCGGCTCCCATTTTGGCGGTCGATGCGATCTCAGACAGCCTGGCCCCACCAGTTTCACCAATGCAGAAGTTGGACTTGTGTCGACACCATCAAATAACACTCCCCCCTCGATCCATTGCCTGCGCGAGCTGGCCCGAGACGCCTCCAGGAATGCGAAACTGGCTATTTGAAGGCGCGCGTCGATGCAATCCCTGATCGAGCAGGCGATAAAGAGTCCGCGGCCGCACCGTGCCGTCCACCGCTTTGAATATCATCGTCCCCTGAATCTCGTCGCGAACTTACCGACGCGAAGACGACTGATCAGTCGAGCGCCCCTTCTGCGGCTAGCGCAACCAACGTATCGACAACGTGCCGGACTTTTGGCCGGAGATGCGCCACTTTCGGCCATACAACGTGCACGTCGATGAGGTCCTTCGACACCTTGTCGAGGACCGAAACGAGTGTTCCACCCTTCAAGCCCGGTCGGAGCAGCGACATCGGCATCTGGCAGATTCCGAGTCCGGACAACGCGGCGTCGATAATGGTATCGCCGTCACTTATCTGATGAGTGGGAGGCGGAGAGATGCGCCGCGATTCCCCATCTGTGTTGACGCGCCATGAAAGCGGCTGCCCTCTGCGATACCCCACAATGCACGAATGGTTCTGCAGATCATCGACCGTCTTCGGAGTGCCCTTCCGTTTGAGATACTCTGGCGCTGCCGCGATGACCATCCTCTGACTCGTCAGACGGCGCGCGACGAGGCCACTTGAACTTTGCAGTTCTCCAAATCGCACTACGAGGTCGACGCCCTCCTCGATCGGGTCGATGATGTGGTCGGAGAAGGTCATCGTGAACTGGAGATCGGGGTGCTCCCGGCCGATCTTGAGAAGGATCGGAACCAGCACACGTCGACCGAACGCCGCAGGCATATCAATGCGCAGGCGGCCCACCGGTCGTTGCTGTCCTGGCCCGAGGGCGGCTTCGGCCGCCGAAATTTCGTCCAGCGCCGCGGAGCACGCCGCAAAGTAAGCCTCGCCATCGGCGGTCAACGCGATGCTTCGCGTCGTCCGGTGAAAAAGCTTGGCGCCGAGGCGCTCCTCCAGCTTCGCAATGGACTTGCCGACGGCTGACTTGGTCAGCCCGAGCTGGTCCGCAGCGTCCGTAAAGCTGCGCGATCTGGCGGCAGCTACGAAAATCGCAACGCCGCTGAAGGATTCCGGTTGCGCCATGTAGATACCCTATCGGAGAAGTGCCGTCTCCATTTAGGGCACAGACCGGGTGGTTGTCAACTTTTTCTCAACGGGTGACGCGGACGCCGGCTTTGCCGGGCGCCCGCGGTCCCGGCCTTCAGATCCGGACTGCGCGGCCGCTCTGCGCAGCCTCGAGCGCACAATTGGCGATGTGAAGTGCCCTGATGCCGTCGCGTGGAGTCGCGGGCATTGCGGTGCCGCTCTGCAATGCGTCGATGAAGGCGTTGAGCTCGACACGATACGAATCCGCGTGCCGCTCCAGAAAGAAGTTGAGTAGCGGATCGCGCGCCTCAGTCGCGCCGCTGGTCCAGCGACGCAGACTCGACGGGCGATGGTTCTCGTTCAGAACCATGCCCTTCGAACCGAACACCTCCACGCGCTGATCGAAGCCGTAGACGGCCTGTCTTGACCCGTTGATATGACATTGTTTTCCGGATGCCGTGCGCAACAGCACCATCACGCTGTCGAAGTCGGGAATCTCATCCAGGCCTGGATCGACGAGACGGTTACCCATCGCCATGACCTCGACCGGATCCTCGCCCAGCAGCCAGCGCGCGGTATCAAAGTCGTGAATGGTCATATCGCGAAAGATGCCGCCAGAGTGGCGAAGATATTCACGCGGCGCCAGGCCGGGGTCGCGGCTCGTGATGACAACCTGACGAACGTCACCCACCTCGCCGTCACGGATCGCTTTTTTCAGGGCCATCGCGTCAGGATCGAAGCGCCTGTTGAAAGCGAGCATCACCTTGCCCTGCAGTCGCTCGATCTCCTCCACCGCAGCGAGCGCCCGATCGATATCGAGATCGATCGGTTTCTCGCAGAGAACGGGTTTTCCGAGCCGTACGGCGCGCAGTGTGAGGTCGATATGGGTGTCAGTCGGCGTGCCGATGATGACCGCATCAACATCTTCACGATCGACCGCTGCCCCACAGTCGAGGCTGAAATCACAGCCGAGCGAACTCGCCAGCTCTGCAACCGCAGCCTCGTTGGGATCGGCAACAACGACGAGTTCAAGACGACGGTCTGCGGCCACGTTTGCAGCGTGGATTTTTCCGATGCGGCCCGCACCAAGGACAGCAATTCGCAACATACAAGTCTCCTGTGTCCAACCACGCGCCTGTGCGACGCGCTATTTATTGCAAACGTCAATTTTCAGAGGTAGCAACAGTCGTTCGGCGCGACGGCGAACCTGCACACTTAGGTTGCAGCAACCTCTGAACGTAGGGATGCTCTGGCCTGTTCGGGCCATCCTGTGCAAACTCCCGGCTCAACCGAAGGATATCCACGACACCATACTCCGAGATATCCGGCCCTTGCTCTCCGCGCGCCGCTGCGATTTCGATCGCCAGGCGATGGGCGTAGCTGCGCTCCCTTAGCAGCATGGCAAGCGCCTCGGCGAGAATGCTGCGGTCCTGGGTAGACATTGACGAACCAGACATATCTTCTCCTGCTACCTTTCGGTTACCCTCGTACGGCGCGGGAACGCACGCCACAGCCGTTCCGGCTCTGCGGCTGCGCGCGCCCTCGTCCTCAGATGAGGCTTCGAATGCTGCCGCCATCGACGCCCCACACCGCTGACGTTACAAACGAAGCGAGGTCTGAGGCCAGGAACACGATCACGTTCGCCACCTCTTCCGGCGTGCCCAGACGGTTCAACGGGAGCTGGCGCAGGGAGAGTTCATGCTCCACGGCTTCACGCGGCGCCATGCCGTGGAACTTGCCCATCGTGTCCGCGAAGCCACCTTCCTTGGTCCAGAACGGCGTCCACACGGGCCCGGGGGCCACCGCATTGACGCGAATCCGGGGCGCCTCCGCGCGCGCCAGCCCCTTGGTCAAGGCAAGTACAGCCGCCTTCGACGCCGAATAATCGATGGGAACCGGCTCCGGCTGTCGAGCCAGGTCCGATGCGTTATTGATGATCACGGCCCTCTCCCGCGCGCGCAGTGCGGGAAGCAGATGGCGGCATGCACGCACGTAACTCATGAAATTGAGATTCAGGGTGAAATCCCAGTCCTCGTCCGAGAGTTCCTCGAATGTCCGCACCTTGCCCGCGCCCACATTGTTCACGAGCACGTCGACCTGCCCGCTATACGGGCGCAGCGCCGCATCAATTCCCTCCTGAACGCCGTTGGCTTTCGATAGGTCGGCCTGAGCGACGCTGACGTTGCTTCCCATCGCCCGAAGTTCCGCCTGAACTTGCTCGAGTGCGCCGCCATCGATATCCACTAGGCACAGGCGTGCCCCCTCCTTCGCGAAGGCAACTGCCGTTGAGCGGCCAATGCCTTTCGCAGCGCCAGTCACGAGGACGATCTTTCCATCAAGACCCGTTTGCATCATTGTCTCCTTTCCTATTTATAAGTAATCCTTCAGATTCGAGAAACTCTGGCATCGTTATGATCCATGCCACCACGCGGCGACCTACGCGCACCAGGCCGCCGTCATCCCTCAAGGCATGGCTAACGGTTATCCACGCGCTTGATGAATGGCCGAATATCGATCGACTTCCAGATCTTCGCCTTGTTGAACGGATCGTCCTTGACGAATGCCTCGATGTCAGCGATCCCCTCTGCCTCATAGAGGAAGAAACTACCGATCATCGTCGTTCCGTCCGCTTTGGTCAGCGGACCCGAGATCAAGGTCTTCACCGGTGAAGTCTGCAGGTAGGCTTTGTGGGCGTCGTAGTGTTCGAGCCGGCGCTCGACGACTCCGTCGTGGTCAAGACAATAGACAGTGAAATGCATACTGCACCTCCAAAGATTCAAACAGCCGACGTGCTCACGCGCGACTTCAATGCTGGCGCGGGATCACGCCCGGCCTGTGCCGCCCTAGCGCGGGCTAACTCCATCAAACGCATCCTGCAGCAAGGCGTGGATCGCTTCACGTTCGATCGGCCGCGGATTCCAGTACGGATTCGAGCTGGCGATTTCCGCTGCCTTTTCCACGTCCTCGGCCTTCATCCCGATATCCTTCAGCGCGACCGGCGCGCCGTTGGCCTTCGCCAGTTCGTAGACACCTATGGCTGCATCGTCCGCTCCGATCGCGCGCGCAATTCGGGTCATCGCGTCAGGCGCAGCCTGCCTGTTGTATGCAAGCGCGTGCGGCAACACGATGGTGTGGGTTTGCGCGTGTGGGAGATTGAAGCTTCCGCCGAGCGTATGGCAGAGCTTGTGGTGTAGCGCCATACCGACACTCCCCAGAGCCGTCCCACACAACCATGCACCATACAATGCCTGCGAACGGGCATTGATGTCGGTGGAGTTCGCAACGATGCCTGGCAGCGCACGCGCCAGCGATGCGATGCCCTCTTCGGCCATCAGGCTGATAACCGGATTCGCGTCGCGTGAATACAGCGCCTCTGCGGCGTGTGCGATGGCGTTGATGCCGCTGGTTACGGAGAGCCCGACCGGCAATGTGACCGTGAGGTCGGGATCATAAATCACGGTTCTCGGAAGCACCCTGACGTCCGTTCCGGTCTTCTTCAGGCCACCTTCGGTAATGCCATAGATTGCCGTCATCTCACTGCCGGCGTAGGTTGTGGGAATCGCGAGAATGGGAAGACCGGAATCCATCGCGATCGCCTTGCCGAGGCCGACCGTGGAACCTCCGCCGACGGCGATGGCGCAGTCGGCGTTCAGCTCCCGGGCCAACGCGCGTGCTTGGCGAGCGAGTTCAATTGGCACATGCATCACAGCCTTGTCGAAGACAGCCGCCGTGCGTGCACCCAGCCTTGCGGCGACCATTTCGGCAGTCTCCCGCTGCTCCGGCGTGCAGAGAACGAGTGCACGTTCCGCGCCGAGTTCCAGGACTTCACGCACGAGGTGCTGCAAGCTACCCGCGCCGAAAACTACACGGCCCGGTCGTGCCTGATAGATAAACTCAAGCTTTTGCATGTGCGGGCTCCGCCTCCATCGTACGCATCGCGGCAGCATCAAATTCATAGTCGACCTGGAACCGTGCTGTCCGCACGTCGCCGAGCTCCGTCCGGACACGCAGATGCTCAGGATGAGACGCATACGCGTCCAACGCTTCGCGGGACTCAAACTCCGTCACGAGAACGGCGTCGCATGCGTAATCGACCCCGCTTGAGTCGATGCCGACCTCAAGATGACTCATTCCCGGAATTCGACCGCGCAGCCCTTCGAAACTTGTCTTCACAAGCTCCGACGTTGCCGCACGCTCGGCCTCCGTTTCACCGCGTACACGCCACATAACGATATGCCGGATCATGCGATTGCCTCCGATGGATTAAGGATGAAATCGTAGTCGAGCGTGTACCACGGTACCTCGAATACCTTGCCGTCCGGTGCGATCCCGGGCTCGTGACGAACCCAGTCTGCGATCAGGGACGAGCGCACACCGAAGACCACGTCGGAATCGAGATACTGGTCGCCATCCCGGAACACGTGAGTGATCAGGGTCTCGTAGCCGGGCGCCTGAAGCATGAAATGCAGGTGGGCGGGGCGCCAGGGGTGGCGTCCGGTCGCGGCGAGCATCCGGCCGACCGGCCCATCGTGGGGAATCGGATAAGCTTCAGCGAGGATCGACCGAAAATGGAAATGCCCCTCGGCATCGGTCTGCAACCGCCCGCGAGCACGATGTTCTGTGGGCCCGTCGCCACTGTGCGTC
Source organism: Paraburkholderia sp. CNPSo 3272 (assembly GCF_024206495.1). Taxonomy (GTDB): domain Bacteria; phylum Pseudomonadota; class Gammaproteobacteria; order Burkholderiales; family Burkholderiaceae; genus Paraburkholderia. Next base: position 6,476 of record NZ_JAMBPQ010000078.1, read on the forward strand.
TGGACGTCGTAAAAGCCGTCTTCGTCCGACTGCCATACATCAAGCCACGCATTCGGCACAACTTCGCCATCCGCGCCTCGTACCTGTCCTTTCACGTAGCATGGCGCGCCATGTGCGCCATTCGAGATGTCGTCGCCGTTCCTGTAGAGCGGCGCCCCCTCAAGGAAAAACGGCCCGAACACCGTTGCCTCGGTGCAATTGGCCGGCTTGCTGTTGTTCTGAGCCGTCACCAGCATGGACAGGCCAAGCGTATCGGAAAGCAGGATGAATTCCTGGCGCCTGTCGTCGGTGATGTGACCGACCTCCGTCAGAAATGAAATAGCCTTGAACCACTCGGCCTCGGTCAGTTTCACCTCTCTCGCAAAAGCGTGAAGGTGCTGCACGAGGCTGGTCATGATGGTTCGCAGGCGAGCGTCTTCGCACTTAGCGAAGGATTCGATCACTGCGAGCGTGATGGTGTCTTCGTTGATATTGCGCATTTCAATTGTCTCCGGTGTGCGCTCTTGCAAGCGTCTTCCCGACAAAGTTAAAGCTTCGTTGCCGGAAATAAAATGCGCTCCGGCGAAATGACATTTCCTGGCGCCGGAAAAATGCCCTGCGTCGCTTCCACAGATGGCAGCACTTCGCGTGACCCGTTGGCCCTTTTGCAGCAGGACTGTCGACCGCAGGTTGACAATCTGGCGACTTGCAGTGTGTTTATCCACCTCTGAAACTGGGTGATAGTACGTCTGAACACGCTGAAAAAATCAGCCTTGATTGTTCCAGCACTATCAGATCGAGGAGACGATGGACCGCCTGACCCAGATTCAGTTGTTCGTGCTTACTGCGGACCTTGGCAGCTTGTCCAGGGCCGCTGAGCAACTCGATATGTCTAACGCTGCCGCGAGTCGCACGCTGAGTCTGCTCGAAGAGCAACTCGGCACGCGTCTGATTGAACGCACGACGCGAAGAATGTGGCTCACCGACGCCGGCCGGGAATATCACCGGCGATGCGGGCTGGTGCTTTCCGAGCTGGCAGAGGCGGACTCGATCGCCGCCGATGAGAGCGTAAGTCCGCGAGGGGTACTTCGTGTCACGAGCTCCGTGTCGTTTGCGATGATGCATCTGGCGCCGGCGCTGCCTGACTTCCTGGAGCGCTACCCCAATCTGTCGGTCCAGTTGACTGCAGCGAACCAGTACCACAACTTCATCGAGGCTGGTATCGACATTGCCATCCGCACCAAGGAACACGAGGGCGATTCTGGAATCACTGTTCGACGGCTTGCCGAAACCCGACGTGTGCTCGCCGCGTCGCCTGACTATCTCTCGACGCACGGTCGGCCGCAAACACCACAGGACCTGGGGCAACACCGGATGCTGATCTACAACCTGTCGGTTGACCCGCATCAGCTCCATCTGCGCCGCGGGGAGGACGAATGCACCGTATCCATCTCGAGCGCGCTCGATTCGAATGAAGGGCAGGTCATCGTGGCTGCCGGGC
>NZ_JAMBPQ010000079.1 GCF_024206495.1 Paraburkholderia sp. CNPSo 3272
TACGCAAGATCGTCAAGACGCGTGGGCACTTCCCGACGGACGAGGCCGCGACCAAACTGCTCTGGCTGGCCTTGCGCAATATCACGGCTGACTGGAGCCGTGCCGCGCATGACTGGAAAGCCGCGATGAACCAGTTCGCGATCCTCTACGAGGATCGCTTCACCAGAAATCATTTGTAGAATGCAATTGATGAGCCTGCCAGACGGCAGGCTTTTATCTGCCTTGCACACAAAAATTCAGACACTCCCCGTATGGGTGCGCAAAAAGATAGCCGCCCCAATTGCCGTTCGCGGTCGTCTGAGCGAGATAGTTGACAACGGAGTCGTACTGGCGCCCCAAAGTCACAGTGCCAAACCGCTCGCTTGCCAGACCGACGTAAGCTTGTCGGCCAAACATTAAGCCGCCTTGCCCAAGCTTCCCGCTGTTCACATCAAAGCCGTTTTCAAGCTGGAAAACCGTCTTCAACCCTCCGCCAAGGTCTTCCGTCCCCTTCAGACCCCAGCGGCTACCCTGGACGTAGCCGCTCTGAAGCTCGTAGACCCTTCCCTTGAGCCCTTGACATTATTTGTATAGTTAAAACCCTCGTCGATGACTCCGTACAGCGTCACCGAGTTTTGTGCGAATGCGGGAAGCGCGGCGCTCGCGAGCACGGCGCCGATTAGAGTTTTTTTCATCAGTTTTCCGAACCGTTGTGGCCTTGACTGGCTTTTTTTTAATCGATTGCTTCGCTTGCAACTTCAAAACGCCGGGATTCTTCAGGCTGATGCAAAAATTGGCGCCGCCAGACCATACGGACCAGCGGCGCCAATGCTCTCACTTGGAGACAAGCATTGCCTGGACGGAGGTCTTGATGAGGCGGTTGACTGCGCCCGATTTGACCTGGGAGTTCAGAAAGTCGTTGAGAACAGCGATGTCCGCCTTTGGCGTTTCCTTGCGCAGGCCGAACGAGACCTCCTGTTGAGCGAGCGGCGGGTTGGGCTGAATCGCGACAGCCCATTCAGGATGTTCCTCAGTCAGGAGCATGTTGGTGATGTTCGCATCCGCCAGAAGGTCGGCACGCTTCGACATCAACGCCAGACGCGTCTCGTCATTTCCAGGCAGCCTCATGATTTGAGCCTGCTTGATGGCGGCTGAAATGGCCTTGTCCTGCGAGGTTCCGGACATGACTGCGATAGTCACGCCGGGCTTGTCAATGTCAGTGAGGTTATGAGCCCCCTTGGGAATCTTGGGGTTGTTCTTGTTGTACACGAGCGAGACGTTGTAGTCGGTCGCGGGTGCCGAAAAGGAAATGGCCTTTTCACGCTCGGGCGTATCGTTGAGCGCCATCGACAAATCCCACTTGTCCGATTGCAGGCCCGCGACGATGTTGTCCCAGGTGGTATCGACGAACTCGACCTTCACCTTGAGGACATTCTGGCCGAAGTCGCGACACAAGTCCGAGAAGAAGCCGCTATATGCCCCGGTCTTCGGGTCACGCATCACATAGGGAGGGGCAACTGCTGCGCCGCACCGCAGCACACCAGCCTTTTTTACGCTTTGCCATGTGCCGTTGTCCTGAGCATGCGACGGCGCGCTGGCGATTACGCAGCCAACCGCTGCAAGACTGACAACAATATGACGGGTAATGCGAAACAGCCGAGCCATGATGACTTCTCCAGTAAGGGTAATCCCGTAGACAAAAAAACACTCGCCACACAATTCTGTGCGCCGTCTTGTGTGCAACGATGTATGCATAATAGGAAGCCAAAATTCCTGCTGTCAACCAGGCGATTGTCCTGGTCGGCATCAGTACAGCGGTGGCATCCGACGGTGTTCTTGGCTAAACCGGGCAGAAAGTGATGGAAATGTTGACGGCCCCGAGCGCCGGCAGCGCTGGGCGGCGAAGAAGAAGCTCGCTATGGCGCGTGCGAGCCGCGAACAAGGGTAAGTCGGACATGCGCATTGACCAGTTTGCCGTGGCGGCTCAGGCTGCGAGTTCGGGATTAGCGCGTCGCGCTACTGCCGGCGTTTTTGTTTCGGCACGAGTTGCGACGCGGCGAGCCGGTTGAGGCAAGCGATGCACCGCTCATTAGGACCGAGAGCTATTACCTGGCCTATTCAAATAGTCGTGCAGAATGGTCCACCGCTGGAACTTCTCCGGCGGTGCTGTTCGGGGAGTCGGAAGCCCTGCGCTCTCCGCCGTGACTGGCGAAGTTCGATTTCCCTGCATGAGCGGCGCCGGAGTCTTCTCCAGAAATCGATATGAAGCTGCGCTATTGTGAGGTGAGTAGACCCGGGGAGTTGCACCTCGAGTCTCTTACTTTGATTCGACACCTAGCATCACTGCACCGCACGAGGGAGTGTCTGAATTTTTGTGTGCAAGGCAGATAAAAGCCTGCCGTCTGGCAGGCTCATCAATTGCATTCTACAAATGATTTCTGGTGAAGCGATCCTCGTAGAGGATCGCGAACTGGTTCATCGCGGCTTTCCAGTCATGCGCGGCACGGCTCCAGTCAGCCGTGATATTGCGCAAGGCCAGCCAGAGCAGTTTGGTCGCGGCCTCGTCCGTCGGGAAGTGCCCACGCGTCTTGACGATCTTGCGTAGGCACGTCTGGAGCGTGGTGGCCGGAAACACCGCGCCCAGCGCTTCAGGCATGCCCTTCAGTCCATCGGTGACCGCGATCAGGATGTCCTGCACGCCACGCACCTTCAGGTCGCTGAACACCTTCATCCAGAACTTCGCGCCTTCCGTGTTCTCGATCCACAGCCCCAGGATGTCCCGTGTGCCGTCTGGCAGGATGCCCAGCGCCAGATAGATCGCCTTGTTGCGCACCATCCCTTCCTCGCGGATCTTGACGCGTAGCGCGTCAAAGAACACTACCGGGTACATCGGCTCAAGCGGGCGCGCCTGCCAGATACTCACCTCGTCCATCACGGCATCGGTCACCGAGCTGATAAACTCCGGCGACACATCGGTACCGTACTGCTCAGCCAGAAACCCCTGGATCTCGCGCACCGTCATGCCACGGGCGTACATCGCGATGATCTTGTCGTCAAAGCCGGTGAAACGTCGCTCGTGCTTCGGAATCAGGATCGGGGCAAAGCTGCCGTCGCGGTCACGAGGAATCTCCAGGCGCAGCGGACCGTCATCAGTCAGCACCGTCTTGCCGCTCTTGCCGTTGCGCTGGTTGGTCGCATCTTCGGGCCGCACGGCACCCGCCGGATAACCCAGATGGTGTCCAAGTTCGGCACCCAGCGCCCGCTCGATCAGCGCCTTCTTGAACGCGGCTGAAGCGGCGTGCACCGCTTCGGCGGTCATGGGTCCCTTCACGAACTGGTCGATCAGCTCCTTCGGAATGGACGGTAACGCTGTCTGCGCTTCGGTAGTTGTCTTGGGTTTGCGTGGCATACATGCTCCTTGAGCTACATGTTATGCCTTGAACACAAAATCTATGACAGACCCTGATCGCCCCTGCCAGCATTGCCTTGTCTTCTCTCTAACGTGACAAAGCCCTCCGCCGACGACGACAAGATCGAAGCACATGGTCATGATCGGGGCACCTCCCACCAAATCGAAACGGCCTCTATAGCCTCATCTCCGACGTTGTGCAACTGGTGACGCTCTCGAGGGGCGAATTGAACCGAGTCGCCTGCCTTCAACTCGATGCTCCGGCCGTCGACTACCGCACGACCATGTCCCCTGGAGAGATGCCAAAGTTCTGCCACGTCATGCGCTTCCGCAACGGTGGCGCAACCGGGAGCGACGCGAAATGACGCAAGCCGGAAAGGCGCCTTGGAATGTTCGCTCGCCAAGCCATCGAACTCACGCATGGTCACACCGATAGCACAGGTGGTAACGGGGCCGCACGCAACCGTTCCATGTCGAATGCCGTCAATGTCTCCGAAGCGCGCGCTACCTTCGATTAAGACGCGATCGCCCCTTGCGTCCAGTCCTAGCCGCCCACCGCTAGCTGAGGCTTGCAACGCACGCAGACTCGAGCGGCCCAAGCGCTCGGACCAGTACGGCTGAAGCTTGCAATGCGCGGACACACACACCTGATCCTCGTCGATGGAAATCTCAGGCGCGAAAAACCGCGACACGATGTCATATTCCGCGAGCGAACCGTTTGGATCGGTACGTGCGGTCAGCACGACGCCACGACATTCAAGGCCGCGAATTGCAGCGAAATCCGGCACAAAGCGCGTGACGATAGACTCTTCCGCGACCACGGCAATCAGATCATCATAAGCACGCCGGCATTCGACCAGCGGCACACCAAGCGCGTCCGACACGGTGCGCGCCGTCGCCCTGTCAGCGGCGACGCTGAGAATGCGAGGGAAGCTCATGGTGATCGCATCGCCAGCGCGCGTGATAGCAAGCACGCCGCTCCTCGATCCGAACGTCAGCGCGTGGCCCGGCACTTCCCCTCGAGTAAATAGCCAATGCGCCGCCGCGAGCGTCGCGTGCCCACAGAGCTCGAGCTCGGCACTAGGCGTAAACCATCGTATGTCGAAGCACGCGAGTTCGTCGTGGTCCGATGACGGTGCCACAAAGGCAGTGGTCGGCAGCTTCGCATAGTGAGCCGCCGCTTGCATTTGCTCGGCCGGAGGAAATTCACGCAAGATAACAACGCCCGCGGGATTGCCACTAAAACGGTCATCAGCAAATGCATGGACGACGTTAGGCGCCTTCTGCAGCTCCGGCGGCAACGACGCATGAGACATTCCGGCGAGATCTATCGTGGTGAAGCCGTGCTTTCGAGTCATGAAATTTTCTCCGTCATCTCTTGCGATGGCTTCCGCGACGCCGCCAAGGTTTCGCCTGACCACGTGATAGCACCGCTCATTACACCGCAATCGAAGCGCTCCATACGGAGAATGGCGTTCAAGATTCGCGCACTGCGCCATGAAAGCAGACTGAGGTAGGGATCTGCGACCCCATACTGCGAGCGCGCACCGTTTTGCAGATAGAGCCGACAGCCGAGCGGCCCATCCAGGACCACGGAAAAATCATCGCGTATCTCAAGCTCCGTATCTCCTAATGTGTTTTGCACAAACGACAGCCGGCTTCGTAAAGGCTCGAGTAACCGCGGCAGCGAGGATCTGTACCCTGTGCAGAGAATGACGACATCCGCATATGCGTGCATCACATCGCCGTTCACGCGGTCACGCACTGTCAACAAATAACCAGGCCCGTCGAGACTCATTGCCTCGACCGACGAATCGATCCGTATCTCGCAGGCGCCCGGCCTTGCCTTATGCGCCACTTCGCGCTCGTACAAGAGCTGATAGATTTCCCGAAGCGTCGAGGCGCTGACGCCATCGCCCGCCAGTTCCTGCCCCATCAGAAATCGTTCACGCGCCTCGCGTGAACACCGTTGGAACCACATGCTGTGTTGGGGAAAGAACCATTCATTGACGAATGGGCTGTCTTCGAGGGCAAACAGATTTGGCCGACGCGACACCCACGTAATCGATGCCGGTTCTCCATGTAACCCGCGCAGTAGCGCGCTGACGACTTCGGCGCTGCTTTGGCCGCCGCCTACCACCGCCACGCTCGAACCTGAAAAATTCCGCTTTTCATTCAGGAATGCGCCGCTATGAAAAACGTTCTTTCCGCGAATTAGGCGTGCGAAGTCAGGAATGAACGGTTCCCGGCCCACACCGATGACGACCGTCTTCGTGCGCACCGTTTCTTCCTTGGCACGCACGCAAAATGAATCGCGATCTAGGTCGATTTCATTGATGGCCGTGCCGAAGCGGATATTCGGCAACCGCATGGCAGCCCATTTCAGATAATCTTGAAACTCCTGCCGCGTGATACGGTCCAACCCGCACACGACGGCTCGATAGAGGCGCCGGTGGTCCTTCAGGTACGCAAGAAACGAGTATGGGTTGGTCGGGTCGACAAGCGAGACAAGGTCTTTCAGGAAACTCGTCTGCATCAGTGCCCCGTCGACCATCAATCCTGGATGCCACGCAGGCTCAAGTGCTCGCTCAAATACAGTCACGGCAAGCTCACGCTGGTTATACGCAAGCGCAGCGAGACTCAGGTTTGCTGGACCTGCACCAACGGCGACGACAGACTCTCTGCTCATTTGACGACCTCGCGACGAAAATTTACCTTGGAATGCTCGACTACCTGCAGTCAAACCGGCTCTGACATCAATAGTGCGTCGTCACCGCGGGCCGCGGGCTTCCCGAGTGGATTCGGGCTAGCAACAGGACGTTTACGGAGGCAATGGCAAGCGTTACCGTCAGCATGAGATTGATCCCGCCGTGAGCGACCAGCATTCCAGCGATGTAGGGAAAGCCAAACACGCCGGCAAAGTACGCGATCGTGAAGACTTGGGAAGTGACCGGCACGGACAATTCCGCGTCGCCGGCAAGATTGACAGCCATGCTGTTCAAGGTCGAATAGGTGAGTCCATAGCCTATGGCGAAAACGCAGGCGCTGATTACATAGACAATTGAGCTGCTGCGGTTCCAGATGAAGAGCGCTAGCGCGGCGAGTGTGGCGATGAACAGCGCGAACGCGAGCTTGCGAACAGGCAGCCTGCTGATTGCTGGCGCAAGCGTGAACCGGCATACTACGGTCGTCAAGGTGAACGTCAGGAAGAAAAGTTCCGCGGGCAGGTGTCGAGATTCTGCGTACGCCGTCTGGTAAGTCGAAAGCCCCGCAAAAGCGCAGGCGGCAAGTCCGATCATCGCAATGGGCATGCGGGTGGTCGAGCACAAGACCGATGCGGCCTGGGAAGGTGTGATGCCAACCGCTGCCATCGATAAGTGCGGCGTGCCTTGCATAAGCTTCCGGACTATCGCGAGTGCGACGGCAGCGGAAAGGCAGACACAAGCCAAACCGATATAAACGACGTAAAATGAACCGAATCGGTGCGCGAGGAAATGGCCAGTAGGTGAAGCGAATCCGAGTCCTGCCATTTGGGCGCCTGACAAAAGCGTCAAATATCTGATCCGCGCTGAAGGCTTCAAGTGGTGGATGATCTGGAGCGGCGCCAGGATATTGAACGCCGACCAACCTAGACCCAGCAACAGTCCACCGGCGAAGGCAATCCTCAAATCGACGCGTGTCAGCCCAAACGCGAGCATCGCCGCGGACATCGCCCCGGCAGCTGCGATGATCGTCGACATCAGTCCGATCCGTTGCGCTATCCAGCCGGCGAACAGCGAACTGATGATCATGGTGAAGATGCCGCTCGAAATCACGGTGCCCGCCATTGAAACGTCGAGCCCGCTTGCGCGCAGATAGTCGGCCAGCAGAAAACTTGCCCCATAGGCCGCCGCAAGCGCAGCGCTCGCAACCAGGAACGGTATGAACGCGGTGGCCTTGAGCGCGGAAGGCAGTTCGGCGGGTGCACTCATGAGTCCATGCTCGCAGGAAGGCAGTTGGAAAGATCATGCTCATGCAACATTCGCGACTCGTGGAGATTGGGCGCCTTTGCATCCGGTATCTGACGGGTTTCCGGAAAAGCGGATGCCGATGGAGTTTCGGCATGTCCAAGCCATACCCAGATGGCGTCGGCGGTGCGCGGCATCAGCGGGGCAGCCAGGAATGCGAGGCCTTTGAGCCACGTATATGCCGTGGCTGGCGTGCGCGCTTCGTTGGCGAGATCCAACCATGCCATAAGCGGCTTTGACGCCAGCGAAACCCGCAGCTTGTCGGGTGACAGCGCGGCGCTTTGCTCACCATAGAGCTCGACGAGCCTCGCGAACAGCGACGAATCGAATGCCGGCTCGCCGCGAAAAGCCGGATTTTCGACTATCGTGGCGCAGGCGCTTGCAACGAGCGTCCCGACCGTTGAGACGAGATGATTGTGACGGCCAAGCATGTTGCCAACACGAAAATCTGTTTCCTCTTCCTCGGGACATATTTCGGAGAGGTACACGCGCAGCGCATCCGTGTTGATGCCGTTTATGTTTCCGATATCACCAGCCCAGATTACGTGGCCGCGGCTAGTCGAGAACTTGCTTCCGTTCAGCTTGAGGAAGTAGTTGAAGTTCACGCTGTCGAAAGGACGAAAATTTTCCTGCGCAAGCGCACAACCCGTGACCCCGACGAGCACCGGAATTGTATTGTCGATCCCCGTCGAGCCGATCAGGAATGTGTCACTCCCATGCGAAAAGGGATTCGCCACACCGCGCTCTTGTGCATACCGCTCACCGCAGTAGAGATGGTGCGTATAGCAGCCTGCGGAATAGCTAAAGAGAATCTGACGATTCACGCAAGCATCGGCTTGCCATGGAACGCCATAGAGCCCGGGCAACGTCAATCGCATGGTGCCCCCGCACCGATCGACGTATCGTTGCGCGATACGCGCAAACGGTGCCTCGATGTGCATTTGCTCCCATTGCACAGTTAGCTGGGTCGGATTCCGCATGTTCAGGAAGTACGACTTGCTTTCTACCCACTCAGTGATTGTTCCCCGTCGTGAAACGGGCTTTACCGCATCCCACGGCTCGAAGTGCATGCCGCAAGCTTCACAAAAGAAGCTGCCGGCCGGCTTCAAACAGTTAGGACAACATGCGGCCAACCAGGCGCCGATGGAAAACCGGTCCTCTATAGGTGCTGTGGAAGGCAACGCATCGTCAACAGGCAGCCGTTCGTCGCGTAGTTGGACTTGGTCGCTTTGTCCCAGTCTGCGCATCAGTGCTTCCCGCACACCAAAAAACGTATCGATGTTGGTGCGATGAACGGGATCATCAAACCTGTCGAGATGAATATCGAGGGCCTTCAAATCGGTCCCGATCTGCTCATGAAATCGCGCGGCCATCGTTGCCGGATGTTCTCCGAGCTGCGTCGCTTTCGCAACGACATGATTTTCGAAGCCGTCCGTAGTGAGTCCGTACCAAACATCATGTCCGCTACGACGCAAGGCGCGTGCGAGGATATCCATTCGCAAAAAGGGACCACCCGCGTGACCAAGATGTGCGCGTCCGTTTGCGGTCAAATTCACGGGCGAAATAACAATTTTACGCAGCGGCGTGCGTGTATCACCTAACCCGACAAATCCAATTGCATTCCGCATCAGGTCTCCCATTCAGGTAACCAACGTTGCGCAGGATTATTTGACCGCGCTGGTAAATTGCAGATAGGTCAATATCCACTCCTATTGCACAAGGAAAAGCATACGCAATATTTGGGCCGACGCCACGATATGTGCATCGATCAGCAAGGCGCGTCGGGCGCAGCCGTCGTGGAACTCACTGAACTGCGATGGCTTGCGCGTTGCCATTTCGGACGGTAAGTCGCGCGGTGGAAAAATCCGGTGAGCAGGTTCACGAGGGTCCGTAGAGCCAGAATGTTGCTGGCGCTGCATGCGAGTAAGACTGTTCCAACGGAGCCTGGTCAGCAGTGCCTAGCGTGACGCATTTCTTCCATTCGCGCCGACGGATGTTGGAAATGGCGGTTTCGAGACAAACGGTGCTCGAAAGCGCACACCGAACATCCTTGAAGCCCTTGGCGCTGCGAAACGATTTTTCCAGCGCCGCCAGCAGCTTGAGGGCCCAACGATGCTCGGTTGAATGATCCACTGAAAACTGATTGCGGGTTTTCTGAAGGGATCGAATTTGTCTGCGAGCCCCATCTGCCACGGCCCGGATTTTTCTGGACACAGATTGGTAGTGTCGCGATAAGGAGATGAGGTCAAGTCTGGTGTATGGGCGTTGATAGCGGGCGACGTCAAGCGGCGAGTTTCTGCTGACCCGGTTGATCGTCTTGCACCGGCTCGCCGTCCTGGAAGGCAATGCCCTCCAGCAACAGCTGGATCTGTTCGGGGCCGTTGATCCGGTGCCAGGTTTTCTCGGCTTCCTCGATCAGCTTGAACGCCAGACCGAGGAAGGTCGGTCGCGACACGCAGTTGCGCGTACGTGTAGTACGGTGGCGCACCGTCGCGAACGTCGACTCGATCGCGTTTGTTGTGCGCAGGTGCTGCAAGTGTTCGGCCGGGAAGTCGTAGAAAGCCAGCAGGCTCTCCCGTGGTCGAGCAACAATTAGCTCAGTGCCTTGGCGTGACAGAACCAGCATGGGCCCCTCGACAACCTGGCGGTGCCTAAAATCAGTGCGTCGACCCGGCTCACGGGAGAGCGGCGTACGCCGCGCAGCCTTCGTTTTTGCTCGCCCAAGGGGGCTCTGGTGCAAATAGGGCGGGGGCGAATCGGTTAAGGTGTCGGGCTGAACGAATTGAGAACCGACGATGAGCAAGCTGAAGAGCCTGGACGAACTGTTTGCAGGCCGTCACTTTGACCGCGATGTGATCATTCTGTGTGTTCGCTGGTACCTGCGCTACAAGCTTGGCTTGCGCGATCTGGTCGAAATGATGGCGCAACGGGGTCTGGCGCTGGCCCACACGACGATCCTGCGCTGGGTGCGGCGCTTTGCACCGGAGTTCGTCAAACGGTGGAATCGCTTCGGCAGGCCCACCGGCCAGTCCTGGCGTGTTGATGAGACTTATCTCAAGCTGCGCGGCAAGTGGGTCTATCTTTATCGGGCGGTGGATCGGGTGGGCCAGACGGTTGACTTCATGCTCCGTGCAAAGCGCGACGTGGAGACGGCAAAAGCCTTTTTCAGGAAGGCGATCAAACATCAGGGCCAGCCACCGAAGATCATCACGCTTGACGGCTATGCGGCCTCGCACCGCGCCGTGCGCGAGATGAAGGCCGATGGCTTGCTGCCTGAGGACACGAAGGTCCGATCCTCGAAA
>NZ_JAMBPQ010000080.1 GCF_024206495.1 Paraburkholderia sp. CNPSo 3272
AATTGCCCCTTGACCACTGGCACGCCTGGCTGCAAGACCCGACTCTCGCCGACGCAATCCTCGACCGCCTCGTCCATCAGGCTCACAAGCTCCCGCTGAAGGGCGATTCGATGCGCAAGAAGAACGCACCTGATCAAAAAGTAGCCTGATCTCGAACACGCGCAGTACAATCTAAGCACTACGCAGCACCTCCCTCCTGGCCTGTTCGACTTCACCGAAACGGGCGTTCAACTTCCCCGAAATACGCAGTTTACGTCAATTTGTAAAAGGCACAGCCGCCGTTGTTTACGCGCGACGTGCCTTGCCGGGCGGGCTAGCTGGCGTGCTGGTAACGACGCACCGGGTGGCGGCGAAGCGCGTCGATGTCGATGCCGTCGAGCAACCAGTGAAGCTGCTGCGTTGTCAGCTCGATCACCTCCTGATGCCGCCTGGGCCACACGAAATGGTCTTCTTCAAGCCGGCGCAACATCAGCCAGAAACCGGTGCGCTCGTACAGCAGGAGCTTGACGCGATCGCGTTTGCGGTTGTGGAACGCATACACGGCACGGGCGAGCGGGTCCAGCTGCATTGACTCCGCGACCAGGGCAGCAAGGGTATTGATGCCGGCGCGGAAGTCAATCGGCTCGCGGTACAGGTAGACTTTCAGGTCGTCGTCGAAGCGGAACATCAGCTCCCCCTCAACGCGTCAATCATCGTCTTGAGCAGCGCGCAATCCTGCCCGGTGCACTCGAGTTCAAGGCTCACCCCGTTGGGCAGCTGCGCCACCAGGCGCGAGGGCAGCGGTGATCGCTGTGGCGCGTGGCTCCGCATCGGCGCCGCCGGTGCATCAGGTTCTGGCTGCGGCGGCATCTGCGAAGCCGCCCAGCCGTTATCGCTGATCGCCACCACCGGTACGAATGCCGTGGGCAGAGCCTTCGAGTCACATGGGGCGGCGGCGCCCTTCAGGAGCGCCTCGTAATTCTTGATCCAGCGGCGCAACTGGTTGGCGTTCACGCCCGCCTTCAGCGCCATACCCGCGATCGACACGCCCGGCTTCAGGCAGGCTTCAATCAGCCTCTGTTTGTCACGCTTGTCGAAAGTCCGCTTGCCTTCGACACCAACGTTGGTCGCACGCAAGGGCAAAAAATCTGCGCAGTTCTCGTCCATGAAGGGTGTGTCCATTAAAAAACCGTGGACACATCCTGCGCTGTTTTCAGATCAGGATCTATGTGAGGAGAAACTGCCGCTTACGCTTGTTCGACGAGTTTGCGCCAGCCCTGCCAAGGCGGCCCGAGTTCCCAGCGGCGCCGCTCATCGCTGCCGAAGCCGAGGTCCGCAAAAGTCAGGGATAGTTCCTTGGTGCGATACGCGGTGTGCGTGAGCCAGCGCAGAGAGTCAGCGGTCTGGTATGCGGCACAGTTGGAGATCGTGGAAGCGGGGGCCATCTGGGCCAGATAAGCTGAGCCCATTTGCAGCGCATGAAACAGGAAGCGCGCGGGGGTATAGACGCGTGCGAGCGAGGCCGCCCATGGCCTGGCGAGTTGGGAGTCGTGACCGCGCGTGGAGAACTGGTCGAGGAGACCATATACGTAAGTTTCCTGACCATCCTGCAGCAGGTTATAGGTGCGATAGACGATCTCGTCTGGATCACGAAATGCGTTCCAGTCGGGATGTCGCAGCGGCGAGGCGTTGCGGTTGCGCTTGAGCCATTGCGCCATTTCGAAGTTTGGGTCCAGTTCGAAGGGGGCGTCAGGGTTGTCGGTGGTGTAATGCAAGTTCGTCGAGACGATCTCATACTCGCTTGGCTTGCGCCGCCGCGCGGCTAGATGGCTCCACGTTTTCAGCGGCGTAAGGACTTCGGGATGGGTCATGCTCGTCTCCGGTTAAAGCGTTTTCTCGTAGTAAAACCGCACGTAGCCTTCGGTTGTTTCGATGCGGCCTGAAAACGAACTGAGGCTGACTTCCAGCTCGGACATCATGAACGGTCGACCAAGCGTTTCCTCAAGCGTGGAGCGGCGCAGGATCAGTTCGCCGTCCGTATCGATGCGCACATACGCGAGTTTGTCGTCGACGCGGATCGTCTTGCCGGGGTTGTCTTCGTGCGCGGCTTCGATGACGCCCGCCGTAATGCTGCCCGCACGAAGCACGGGACCCACGCGGTTGTTGCGGTAAGCCGAGGCGGTGGTTTCGATGGTCATGATCGGTTCTCTGTGAAATTCAGGAATGGGCAAAGAGGGTTTCAACGCCGCCCACCGCAACGAGAACGTCTTCGCCCTCGATCTTCGCGGGGTATGCGCGAAGCCGGGAGTCGCCAGGATTGATCCCCTTGCCGGTATTCACGTCGAAGGTCCATTGATGCGCTCGGCACATCAGCACGCGGCCGTCGAACTTTCCTTCCACGAGCGGAATGGCCTGATGCGGACAAACGCCCCGAAAGGCGCGCGGCTCGCCGCCTTCTGGATTAACCACCACAATCACGTGGCCATCCACCTCCGCTCCGATCATCTCGCCTGCCCACAGGTCGTCGAGCGTGCAGATTTTCTGGTACTCCATGTCGACCTCATTCGTCGCAAAAGATGAATTCGAGCGTTTCCATCGGCTTGATATCCGTCTCGCCGAGCTTTGCCTTGCGCGCGTAGAACTGCTCCGCGCCCTGGCGACGCACGCGCACAACCTTTTCAGGCCGTGGGGCGACGCGTCGGCCCACCGAATGGAGCGAGGCGGCGGCCGCCACTTCATCTATCGTATTGCCGGTATCCACCGGCAATAGCTGCAATACGAAGTCGTATTGAAAATTTGAGATCACATGGAACAGTGCCATGTCGTCCTCTTTTGCGTGGCAGCCTCAGGCGGCCTCTTTGTTGTCACGGGTACCGCGGTACGATTCGACCCAGGCATACTGGTGCGCGTCGTCGCCCATTTCGCCCGGCGCGAGCCCCATGTAGTTCAACGCGCCCAAGAGGTTGGGTGGCTGGATATGACCGGCGAGGAAGCGATCGACGAGCGTGAGGTGATCGCGGTAACGAACCGGGTCCTGCTGGAAGACCCAGCGGTCGATTTCCGAATTGAAGTGATACGTGCGGCCGTTATGGTCGAGAGGGTAGTCCTTCACGTTCCAGCCATCGCCCGGAATGGCGCAAATGGGCAACTGGCTCATGTTGCAAAGGACAGGTAGCGTCTCGGGCATCGTAAGTTCACGGCGGCCGACGAGCAGGTTTTCGATAATGACGTCCCATACCTTGCCGAATGAGTCGTTCCAGCCGGGATATTTTTCTTCCAGCCAGTCGCGGCATTCGGGCGTCACGCCCGCTGCAGGGTCCCACCAAACCGTGGGACGCCAAAACCAGATGCCTAGCTGATAGGCGTGGTGCTGGTAATCGAATTCATTGATCATCTGGTCCCAGTACCAGGGCAAATCGAGGCCGAGATCGATGAGTGTCCGCTCAAACTGACTGACGATCCACTCGCGCGCGAATTCCTTGAACGACTGCTTGCGGTGTTCGATCGGCGTGGCGTAGTCCATCGACGATCCCGTGAGCAAACAGAACAGGCGCCATGCCCGTGCGATTGCGACATCCACGAGCTTCTGGGCCTCCGTTTTACGGCCGTTTGCGATCAGAATGTGCAGCGCCGGGCCGCCGATTTGCGCATGCCGCGACTCGTCCGTTTGAATGCTGGAGATGAGGCTTGCGAAAGTGAAATCGCCGACGTCGACTGCGTCGGCCGCCAGGCCGAGGAACTGTACATTGGTGAAGCCCGTTTCGAGCGCGAAGGTGAGCATAACCGCGATCTCGATCGCGCTGCGGGACATAAAAAGGTCGTCAAATGTGTTGCGGGCGGCAATTGCACCCCACTGGTTCGTGTGATAGGCCTTGTGCGCCCAGTCAAACTGCCTGTCCTTTGCACAGTAGTCGTGAGGGAAGTGGAGCTGCAACTGCCCGTGACGGTTTTCGTCGAGCATGCCGAAGGTGGCCATGTTGCGCATCCCTGGTGCACGGCCGAAGCGAACCATGCGTGCTTCGGCGCTCATTGCCGCATACTCGCCGAGTGCGATGGCGCCGTAATGGGCCTTAAGGATGGAAAGCCAGCCCGGATCGGTATCCTCGAAGCTGCGGCTGGAATTCAGGGCTGCCTTCACAGAATAGACGCCAGCATCTTTTTCGCGCTGGATACGGACGTACTCGGGATAAGACGTCTTGTACGGCTCGTCGTAGCTTTCCCAGTGGACCATTGGAATACCTTGCGCGCCAGACATGATGTCGGGAAAGAGATCCGACTCCGACACGTACGACGGGGTCCAGTTGGTGGCGCGGGCGATATCGTACCAGTCGACGCGTTCCAATAACGCCATGGTCAAGTCTCCTTCGTAGGTCGCGGTTTGATTTGCCGGAGCACTATGGCATCCGCCGGGCAGCTTATCTCACAGCAAAATCAGTGCCAATGTGCGGACCTCCTTTGCATTGGCGAGGAAGAAGTCCCGGGAAAGGGAGATTGAAGATATACGCGCACCCGTTGCCGGGGGGGCGATCCGAATGCGCTAGTTTCCACACGCAAGGAGTTCGACAAAAAGCAACGCGGGCAAGCGCGAAAGCCGCGGCGTGACACAAGGCCGCGGTACCTCTGATTCTCTTTCGCGGGGCCAAATCCAGTCGGCATTAACTGAGGGTGCGTTCCGGGTCCTTCTCGTCTCGGGATGGTTCTGTCTGCCGACATAACCACAGACCCAAGCCCCCGATCCTTGATTCCGAATGAGATAGCGCGTCAGTCGCGACCTGAAAACACCAGGCGGGAATGTCTAGATTGTCATATAGATAACGCGCACTGTAGCACTTCTTCAACAAAACTCGGACAAACGTTAAAACGAACTGTCGCGGTCAACTGATTCCGGGCAAGAAGGTTCTTTCGGTGACGGTGTTGCCTTGTAGGCGGTGGGCAACAGGCGAGCCCGCGTGGAGTGCAAGCGCGCCGAGCCTCATTGTGGTTTCCGAGCCGCAATGCGGAGCTCGGGCATGGGGAGGCGTTCAGCGACTACAGGCGGCCGTGCATCCAATATAAACATCGGCAGTACTGGTCTGCGCGTAGTGAGACAGTAATCGAGGGCAAGGTGACGATATCAGTGTTGGCTCGCCGTATTTTCCAATTAATGAGACCAATCACGGCGGTGCGCATCTATATTTGTGGCTCTTTTGAATTTGGAGTGGGTGATGCGACTCACGAGGCATGCGGGTTGAAGCCGGAGAAGTCGAGCTTGCCGGCAACGAGAAAGAGGACCGTGCGCATTGTCGTGAAGCGCGTGTAACCGCGAGCCTTTCGCTTGGCCGCTTGAAACAAGCCGTTGATGGCTTCAATGAAGCCGTTGGTCTGGCGGGTCTGAGTCCAGGCGACGATGCCGTCGAAGTGCCGACGTATCAGACGCGCAACGTCCTT
>NZ_JAMBPQ010000009.1 GCF_024206495.1 Paraburkholderia sp. CNPSo 3272
CCACATCGTGCGGCGCGCTCTCTACATGGCGTGCGTCGCAGCTCAACGGGCCAATCCCCAGATCAAGGCGTTTTGCGATCAGTTACGCGCCAGAGGCAAAAAGACCAAGGTCGCATTCATCGCCGGCATGCGCAAGCTGCTCACCCAACTCAACGCCATGATGCGGGATGCCATTCCCTGGAATCCCCCCAAAGCGTGATTTCTTGGGGCTTGCCCCTTGACCTTCAATACAGTTGCTTTCTTTGCCGCTGCAAAGAAAGTAGGTGCCGCCCCGCACAGGGGCAACACTTGCATACCGACGCGAACACAAGGAAAGGCCAACGCGGCCAGAAGCCGCGAAAAAAGGCCAAAAAAAGCAAAAACTTACCTGCCCCGAGCAACCACCCCATCGAGCACCCGCTCGACAGCATCAACATACTGCTGCTTCCCAAACCGCTCCCGAGCGGTAGCAAGCCCTTGCGCAGCAAGCCCATCGCGCAATGCAGCGTCATCGTGCAGCCTGCCGATAGTGGCAGCCAACTCCTTCGCGTCCCCCGGCGTGCAAAGCAGCCCGCTTTCACCATGCTCGACGATCTCAGTCACACCACCATCGCGAGAGGCAACCACGGGCCTTTGCGCCAGCATCCCCTCAACAACCACACGCCCAAACGGCTCAGGCGTAATAGACGTATGCGCGATCACATCGACGGCCCGCATGCAAGCCGCAATGTCATGCCGGAAGCCGAGAAAATGCACACGCTCCTGCAGCCCGTTCGCCTCGACGAATGCACGCAGCTCGGCAGCGTAAGCATCCTCACCGAACAGCGGCGCCCCAACGAACACAGCATGCGCACGCGGCTCATGGAGCAACGCTTCGAGCAGCACATGCTGGCCTTTCCACCTCGCAAGACGGCTGAAAGCACCGACAAGGAACGCATCTTCGGGCAACCCGATCTGCGCACGCAACTGCGCCTGTGGCACACGCGCAAGCGAACGGAACGGCGATTCATCCACGCCGTTATGCACCACATCGATGCGCTTCGCGTCGAAGCGCGTGAGCTGCGCAAACACCTTCGCCGATGCATGCGAGTTCGCGATCACATGCGCGAGTCCCAGCTTCGCGCAGCCCTTGATCACGGCGCGCTGCACGCCGCCGAAATGCTCGTCGCTCACGATGTCGCGCAAATGCCAGACCACCGGCTTGCGCGCGAGCTTGCCCGCGAGCACGCCGATCACCATCGCACGCTGCGTGTTGGCGTAAAGCACATCGGCCTCACGCGCGCGGCGGCGCGTCTCGCGCACGAGCGCGGCGATGCCCGTAAGCACGCCCAGTCGCGGTGCCGTTCCGCCATCGCGGCGCACCTTGTTCAAGGCGCCCGAATCAAGCACCTCCACGCGCGCACCGGCTTTGTCGAGCGCCTCCCTGAAGGGCCCGTCGTTGAACAGCAACACGTCGATACGCGAGCGCAAACCCTTCACCACTTCCAGCAGCGACAGCTCGGCGCCGCCCAGCACGCCGCTCTGGTCGATGGCGAGCACGCGCGGCGCGTCCGCTGCGTCCGCGTCGATCTCGAACGGGGCCGCGCCGTGTGCCGAGCCTGCCTGCGCAATCGCCGGCACCGCCTTCGCCACGCGCGCGAAGAATTGCTCGCGGAAATGCCGCGAAGAAAAGCGCTCGGCGTTCGCGCGGCAGTCCTCGGCGCGGAAGCGGCCAGGATCGCTTTCGAACGATTCGACGGCGTCGATGATCGCGTCCGCGTTTTGCTCTTCGAAGAAAATGCCCGTGGGGCGAGAACCGGTGTCGCGCACCGTTTCGAGCGCCCCGCCCTTGCCAAATGCAATCACGGGCGTGCCGCAAGCCTGCGCCTCGACCACGGAAATGCCGAAGTCTTCTTCCGCTGCGAATACGAATGCCTTGGCGCGCCGCATGCGGTCGTGCAGTACGGCGAACGGCTGATAGCCCAGCACCTCCACGTTGGGCGTCGCCTTCGCGCGAACCTTGTGCATGTCGGGGCCGTCGCCGATCACCACGAGGCGCCGCTCGGGCATGCGCGCGAACGCCTCGACGATCAGGTCGATCTTCTTGTAGGGCACGAGCCGCGAGGCGGTCAAATAGAAGTCGTCTTTCGTGGTCTCCAGCTCGAACGCGTCGATATCCACCGGCGGATAGACAACCTCGGCCTGGCGTTGATACACCTTCTGGATGCGCCGCGCGATGAACTCCGAGTTGGCGACGAACTGGTCCACCGAATTCGCGGTGCGCACGTCCCAGTTGCGGATGTAGTGCAGGATCAGGCGCGCAAGCATCGACTTCGGCCCGCGCGTGAGGCTCGACTCCTGCAGGTATTGATGCTGGAGGTCCCACGCATAGCGGATCGGCGAATGCACGTAGCTGATATGGAACTGGTCCGGTCCCGTGAGCACGCCCTTGGCCACCGCGTGGCTGCTCGAAATGACCACGTCGTAGCCCGACACGTCGAGCTGCTCGATGGCGAGCGGCATGAACGGCAGGTACGCGCGATAGCGCTTGCGCGCGCCGGGCAGCTTCTGGATGAACGAGGTCGTGGCGCGCTTGCCGCGCAGGAACGTGCGGTCCTTCGCATCGACGAAGTCGACGACGGAGAACAGGTCCGCATCGGGAAAGCACGCAAGGATCTGCTCGAGCACGCGCTCCGCGCCCGCATAGATGACGAGCCAGTCGTGCACGACGGCCACGCGCGGCGCACGGCCTGCGGCGAGCGCCGGCCGCAGTGGCCGCAACGGCATGACGGCGCCCGTTTCAGTGCGGCGCGGCTTGGTGGCGTCGCGCCGTTGAAGGGGCGCGGCGGCGCTTTCGGACGGCGCCGCTTCGTCGATCAGTTCGTGACTCATGCGCTTTTCCGTGGATTCAGTCGAAAGAGAAGGGAACGGGCGTAGCCGCGCAGCATCGGCGTGGTCGAAACGGACCACACCACGTTGGCAAGCGCGAGCACGACACCGGCGCCGATTGCGTACAGCGCGTCCGGCAGCCACCACGCGAAAGCGAGCGCGGCAGCGAGAAAACTCAGGTGTGCAAACATATCGACGATGATCGTGCGGCTATGAATGCGCGAAAGCCACAGCAGCACGACGTAGTCGAACAGTGCGCGAAACAGCACGGCGGCAGCCGCGCCCGGCAAGCCGAAGCGTGAAATGCCGAGCCACAGCAGACCTGCAAAAAGCGGCAGCTCCACGAGCCCCACGCGCGCGGCGGCGGCAGGATTGTTTTGCGACTGGATGAGAATGCGCGTCACGCCCGCCTGCCCGACGAGCCACACGGCGATGATCAGCACGCGCCCAACCGGCGCGCCATGGTCGGCGATCACGGGCCCGACCCACGCATGCAGGAAAGGCTGCAGCACGACGATCGCGCCAATGGCGATCGGTGTGAACGCGGCATTGAGAAACTGCAACGACTGCGCGGCGATTTCATCGGCATGCTCGCGGCCCAGCGCCGAGAGGCGCGGAAACAGCGTGCGCACGAGCGCATTGGGCACCATGTTCAGGCGCGTGACGAGGTTCTGCGGCACGGTGTAGTACGTGACGAAGCGCGCACCGAGGCCCGCGCCCAGCATCATGCGGTCGAGCGAATCCGCGACCATCGTCGTGATGCTCGCTACCAGCATCCAGCCGCCGAAATTGAAGAGCGCCTTCGAAGTATCGAGGCGCGGCCCGCACACCTTGCGAATACCGAGCACGCGCAGCGCCGAGCGACCGAGCAGGATCGCGGCCGCGAGACGCGCGAACACGGCGGCGGCCAGCACGGTCTGTAGATTCGGTTCGTACGCCCAGGCAGCGGCGAGCGGCAGCAACTGGAACAGGAACGTGCCGAGCGTCTGGTTCGTGTTGTAGATGCCGAAGCGTTCTGCGCCGTTGATCGCGCCCGCGAACACCCACGAGACGTTCGCCACCGGAATCGCAACGGCGAGCCAGGGCAGCGCGAGATAGACTTCGTGCCGCAACTCGGGCGTAACGTGCGTGAAGTACGCGGTGTAGAGCGCACCGCCCGAATAGATCAGCAGGCCGCCAATCGCGCCGGTCGTGAAGTTCAGCCAGAACGCGCTCCAGAACACGCGCTCGCAGGCGTCGGCGTCTTTCGACGCATACGCCTTCGAGATCTGGTTCTGCGCGGCCATGCTCATGCCGAGATCGAGCACGCTGAAGTAGCCGATCAGGGTCCAGACCAGCGCGATCACGCCGTAGCGCTCCACCCCGAGCAGGCGGATATACGAAGGCACCGTGACGAGCGACACGAAGGTCGGCAGCACGAGACCGAACAGATTGATTGCGACGTTGCGCAGTATTCCCTTATCCATTAGGTATCCAGTTGCGTGGCCCGTAGCGGGTCAGGCCGGTTTCCAGCGGTACATGAGCACCTTGCCGCGCGCGTCTTCCTCGACGAACACGAGGTATTCGCCGTTCGCTTCGCGATGCGCGGTGATGCCGAACGGCACGTCGACCCAGCCCGAGGTGTTGCCCACTTCCGCGCCCGGGCCGAAGGTGCCGATCTCCTTCGCACTGTCCTTGTCGTACACGTGGACGTTGCCCGCGGGTTCGACCACGAACACGTACTGGCCTTCCACCGTGAGCCCCGCGGGCGTGACGGGCGGTTTCGCTTTCGGGTCCCAAGGCAGGCGCAGCATGTAGTGCTGCTCGGGGTGGCCGCTCGACCACTTGTCGTAGCGCACCAGCACGCGCCCCGCTTCCTTCCAGAAGCCGGGATCGTGCGGCGCGTCGGCCGTGTAGCCTGTCACGTAGAGCGTGTCGGTCTGCGGCTCGTAGATCGCGCGATGCACTTCGGTGAACGGCGCGGGGACCGCGTACTTGTCGAGCTTGTCGTACGAGTAGATCGGGTTGCCCTTCGCGTCCAGCCCGCCAAAGCGGAAGCGCCAGATGCCCTTGTCGTCGCGCGCGCGCCAGATGTCGCCGCGCGTGTCGATCCACCAGCCCCAGCCGCCGGCCAGATGATCGCGGCCAGGATTGCGCGTGAATTCGTCGGTGTCGAAAGCACCGTTGCCGTTCGCATCGCGCCAGATCCAGTCGCCGCCGGGCGGCCCGTTCGGCACGTTCTGCACCCCGCGGCCGCGGCCCGCGATGAGTCCCGAGGGAATCGCGGTCTCGCCATCGCGCTGCGCGTCGAAGCGGTAGATCTTCAGGTGGTCCGCGTACATGTCGGTCAGGAACAGGAACGTGTGCCCGTTCAACGCGCGCGCGGTCGGCAGGCCCGGCCACTGGTCGGTGTGAAAGACCGGATCGTCGGGATAGCGAAAACGATTGGACAGGAATCCGACATATTTCCAGTCTTGTCCCGGCGGCTTCGACAAGTCGAGTTCGAAGCGCTTGTTGCCCGTATAGACGCTGTTGGGGCGCTGCGGGTCCACCCACGCGCCATCCACGAACAGCAGGCCTTCCAGGTTCCACAAGCGCTTCCCGGCCGGCGTATAGGCCTCCAGCGTTGCGCCAAGACCCGCGCCGATGTTGTCTTCGTGCTGCGGCCCGACGCCGTTGGTCGAGACGTAGATGTTCCCGCGCGCATCGGTGCCAACGCCCGTAAGGCCGTTGAAGCGGCCCGGTCCCGGCCGCCCCGCGACGCCCGAGAAAATGCCGCCGCTCTCGCCGAGCGTGGCACTCTGCGTCCACCTCTTGCCGTTGCGCGTGAAAATGAGGACCTGCTGGCGCGGCCCGTTATCGGCGATCAGCAGGCGTTGCTGCGGATCGAATGCGAGATCCACCGGCACTGAATCCTCGGGCAGTGCGAGCGTGTCGTCGAGGCGCTTGCCGTCCGCCGAATAGTGCTCGACGCGCGGCTGGGCGGCGCCCTTACCCCCTTCGGCGCCCGTCAGCACCCACACCGACCCGTCGGCTGCAAGCGCGATGCGGCCCGGCGCCTGCACGTCCCATTGCCCCTTGCGCTGCATCGAGTTCGCGTCGTACACCTCGATGCGGTTCATCGGCGTGTTGCTCACATAGAGCGTCGAATCCGTCGCGGCGAGTCCGCCAATGTCGGCATGCGTGCCGGTGGGCACTTCGTTGATCTTCAGGAACGACGCGGAAAGCTGCGCGTGCGGATTGAGCGGATCGGGCGAAGCCTGGAACGCGGCGGCGCGCTTGGGTTCATCGAGCGGCCGGCGCGTGATGCCGTACCACTGGCTGCCCTTCGCAGGCCAGATGCCGCTGCCGACGAGGTGCCCCTTCTCGTTGCCCACGCCGACCGCTGCATACAGATAGCGATGATTCACGGCCACGGCGTTGCCGCCGGCTCCCCCCCAGCCATGCGTGCCGCCGGCGAAGCCGAGCGGCTTGCCGTCCTGGTACGCGCTGATCTCGGCGCCGCTCTCGTCCCACGGCGCATTGGTGAATACCTTGCCTTCGGGCGTGACGGCGATGGCCGTGACGTTGATTTGCATCCAGGTGCCCTGGCCGTTGCCAAAGCTATTGCCGATCCACGAGGTCGTCACGTTGAGTTGCGGCGCTGCGATGGTCTGAACCGACGACGTGCAGATAAACGCGCACATCGCGGCCAGTGCCAACGTCCTGCGCAAGCGGCGATCGGGATTCGATAACGGCAAGGCAATTCCTCCGGTCAAGTGACGGCAATCTGCCAGGATCATGCCGTACAAATCCGCTGAAAAATCGCCTCCAAAAAAGGGAAAATAATTCAAAAAAATTCAGTATTTATGACCCATTTCTGGTCGTCCGGAAATAAACTCCCGAACACCGGATATCACGCCAAAAAAGCCGTGCGGCGCGGTGTTCGGCGCGTCCCGCCACACTTTCCATTCGGCAATGCGTATTTCATATCGCGCAAATTCCGGCATTTAAATTCAAAAATCCAGAATCAATATATTTCGGCTTTTTGAACATTTAATTCTTTCTAGAATGAATCGCGAAGCAATCGCGCATGCATGACCCCACCGGAGAACCGATGACCGTAAGCCGCCCAGTCAGTCAACAAGGCCTCGCCGACCATTCCCACCGCATCGTCCAGTTGGACGGTCTGCGTGCCTTTGCCGTGCTCGCCGTGTTCGCGCAGCACGCGTTGCGCGCGCCGCTGTGGATGGGTGTCGACCTGTTCTTCGTGCTGAGCGGCTTTCTCATCACCGGCATCCTGCTCGAGCGCAAGGCGCGGGGGCAATCGTATTTCAGCTACTTCTATGCGCGCCGGGTGCGCCGTATCCTGCCGCCCTACGTACTGCTGCTCATCGTTTCGTCGCTGTTGTTCGGCTTCGGCTGGGCGCACTACTGGCCGTGGTATGCGTTCTTCGCCACCAATATCGGCGACGCACTCGGCCAGAGCGGACACGACAGCCTCAACATCCTCTGGTCGCTCGCCGTAGAAGAGCAGTTCTACATCGTGTGGCCCTTCGTCGTGCTGCTTCTGCCGCAACGGCTCATGGCCGTCGTGGCCGCCGCGCTCATCTTTGTGGTACCCGTGCTGCGCGCCGTCGCGACCCCGTGGTTCGACTCGTACTGGCCGATCTACTACCTGACGCCGTTCCGCATGGACCTGCTGGCCGCCGGCGCGCTGCTCGCCGTACTCGTGCGCCGCGACCGCAATGCGCTCGAACCCTTCAAATGGCCCGCAGCCGTGCTTTTCTTCGCGGCGCTCGGCGTGCTGGCCTGGCTGCACCTGCACTACCCGCGCTTTCGAGGCATGAACACGCCGCTCTCCAACGCCATGCTCTATAGCGTTTCGCTCGTGCTCTGCACCTCCATCGTCGTGTTTGCGCTGCAATCGAAAGGCATCGTGCGTCGCCTGCTCTCCAACCCGGTGCTCGTGTATATCGGCACGATCAGCTACACGATCTACCTCATTCATCTCACGATTCTCTATGCCGTGTGGCCGCTCCACTATGGCCGCATCGAGAGCGCCGCGATTGCGCTCGTCCTCACGCTCGCTTATGCAAGCGCGAGCTGGTTTCTCTTCGAGCGCCGCCTCACGCGCGGTCCGCGCCGCCGCCCAGCGGCTGAGCAGGTCGACCTCACCGCGCGCGTGAGCCAGTCGAGCCCGCAGTCGTAATTCCTGAATCCCGTTCGATACTTCAAAGGCATATCACATGAACGAACGTCGCAAAGCGATCATCACCGGTGTTTCCGGCCAGGACGGCGCCTACCTCACGCGTCTTCTGCTCGACAAGGGCTACAACGTCACGGGCACCTATCGCCGCACCAGTTCCGTCAACTTCTGGCGCATGAACGAGCTGGGGATCCTCGACCATCCGTCGCTCGACCTCGTCGAACACGACCTCACGGACGCGGGCTCGACCCTGCGCCTGGTCGAACGCGCCCAGGCGCAGGAGGTCTACAACCTCGCCGCCCAGAGCTTCGTGGGCGTGTCGTTCGACCAGCCCGCCACGACCGCCGAAGTCACCGGCATCGGCGTGCTGAACATGCTCGAAGCGATTCGCGTCGTGAATCCGAAAGCGCGCTTCTATCAGGCTTCGACCTCCGAAATGTTCGGCAAGGTCCAGGCGATCCCGCAATGCGAGGACACGCCGTTCTATCCGCGCAGCCCGTATGGCGTGGCCAAGCTGTTCGCGCACTGGTCCACGGTCAACTATCGCGAGTCCTACGACATCTTCGCGACGAGCGGCATTCTCTTCAACCACGAGTCGCCGCTGCGCGGGCGCGAGTTCGTCACGCGCAAGATCACCGACAGCGTCGCCAAGATCAAGCTCGGCAAGCTGAACATGCTCGAACTCGGCAACCTCGACGCCAAGCGCGATTGGGGCTACGCCTCCGAATACGTCGAAGGCATGTGGCGCATGCTGCAGGCCGACGAGCCCGACACCTACGTGCTCGCCACGGGCCGCACCGAAACCGTGCGCGACTTCGTGAAGATGGCCTTCGCCGCCGCCGGCTTCCAGCTCGAATGGTCGGGCAAGGGCGAGCGCGAAACCGGCATCTGCGTCGCCACCGGCCGCACGCTCGTGCGCGTGAGCCCGCGCTACTACCGTCCCGCCGAAGTCGACCTGCTGATCGGCGACGCGACCAAGGCGCAGGAAAAACTCGGCTGGAAGCCGCAAACTTCGCTCGAGCAGCTCTGCCAGATGATGGTCACGGCTGACCTTGCGCGCAACGAACGTCATGACACATTCTGATCCCGCTAGCCGTCCGCGCGCGCTCATCACGGGCATTGGCGGCTTTACGGGCCGCTATATGGCCGCTCGCCTCGCGGCGGACGGCTACCGCGTGTGGGGCACCGTGCGGGCGGGCGAATCGCTGGACGCGGAAGCCTTCCCGTTCGGCGCCACCGCAATCGAAGCCGACTTGCTCGACCGCGCCGCGATTGCCCATGCGCTCGAAACCGTGCAGCCCGACGTGGTCGTGCATCTCGCCGCAGTGGCCCACGTGGCCGACAGCGACGTTGCGCGCACCTACGTCGTGAACGTGGTCGGCACACGCAATCTGCTCGAGGCGCTCGCGCAGCAAAGGCACGTGCCGCGCGCCGTCTTGCTGGCCAGCAGCGCGAACGTCTACGGCAACGCCACGAACGGCGTGATCGACGAACAGGTCGATCCCCAACCCGCCAACGACTACGCGGTCAGCAAGCTCGCGATGGAATACGTCGCGAGGCGCTTTCAGGCGCAATTGCCGATCATTATCGCGCGCCCGTTCAACTACACGGGCGTGGGCCAGTCGCCGGACTTCCTGATTCCGAAGATCGTCGAGCACTACGCGCGCGGCGAAAAGAAGATTTCGCTCGGCAACCTGCACGTGGCCCGCGACTTCTCCGACGTGCGCGACGTGGTGAACGCCTATGCGCGGCTCGTCGAAGTCGCGCCGCGCGGCACCGTCGTCAACGTCTGCTCGGGCACCGGCCAGACGCTCGGTGCGCTGCTCGACATGCTCGCGCGCATCGCCGGCTACGAGATCGAGGTGCACATCGATCCGCGTTTCGTGCGCGCCAACGAAGTGCGTCAGCTGATCGGGTCGAATGCGAAGCTGCGTTCCATCGTTGGCGACAGCTCGCGCAAACACCTCGAAGAAACGCTGCGCTGGATGTACGAAGAGGCCCGCGAACGCGTGCTCGAAACGCAATAGCGCTGCTTGCCTGCTCTCGTTCTACAAATCAACCGCCGCTCTCCCGAGCGGCGGTTTTCTTTGGTCGATCGACCCGCTTCAGTGAGCGGCAATCGCTTCCGCGTACACACCGGCCACGCGCTTCGCGATCACGGCGTTGTCGAAGTGCTCGCGCGCGTACGCCTTGCATGCCTCTTCATCCGGCAGCTTGATGCGGCCCGAAAGCGCGCCGTCGATGCCATCGGCGATCGCGTTCGCGCCCGTGCTCGGCAGCACGAGATCTTGCGAAAGACCCGCCACCGCCTCCGGCAGACCGCCCACGGGCGTCACCAGAACCGGCGTACCCGCGGAAAGCGACTCCACCGTAATCAGGCCGAAGCCCTCCAGCGCAACCGTCGGCACCACGCTCAGCGTGGCCGCGCGATAGAGCGATGGCAGGTGCGCGTCGGGCACGAAACCGAGCAGCTTCACGTTGTCGGCGAGGCCTGCTTCGTCGATACGCTGCTGAAGTTCGGATTCCAGACGGCCTCGCCCCGCGATCAGCAGGAGCACGTCTGGGTGGCGCTGCTTCACCATCTTGATCGCGTCGATCAGATCTTCCAGGCCCATGCGGCGCACGAGGCGGCGCACGGCCAGGATGATCGGGCGGCCTTGCGGCAACTGGAGCTTCAGGCGCGCTTCCGCCGTCGTGCAGGCCGGGTCGAAATGCGCCGTATCCACGCAGCCCGGCACGATGCGCACGCGCTCGGGCGAAATGGCGTAGCGGCGCGTGAGAATGTCGCCAAACGCCTTCGACAGCACGATGAGCCGCGAGGAGCGCTCATACACCGACTGCTCCAGCGAGTGCTTGATGCGCTGGCTCAGCGTGGCTGCGCCTTCCACAAAACTTTCGTCGGCCCACGGGCCCTGGAAGTGCGAGACCTGCGGAATGCCGCGCGTGACGTCGAGCCCGGGGAAGGTGTAAAGCGCGAAGTGCGAAGAAATGACGTCGGGACGGTGGCGGCGAATCTCGCTGCGCAGCGCACGACGCGCGTCCATGAGACGAAACGGCAGCGAGCGCGAAGCGGAGCCGAAGCCGTGAATCGCACCGCCGCTGTCCTGGGCCACCTTGGGCGAGCCGGCCACGACGCCGCGCACGCGCACGCCCGCACCGGGCAGCGCGCCGACGAGCGAGTAGTACATGCGATCGAGGCCGCCTGCGCGCTCGGGAAACCAGTGCATGCCGATCTGCAGCGATTGAATGGATTGTGTGGTCATCGCGTGTCCTTATTCTGCATGTATGCGGTTATCGGGGGGTTTCTGCGCGCTGGAGCGATTGACCGCCCGGCAGCGTCGCAGCGGCGAACGCGGGTTCTTCGCGGCGCACGGCCGCGCTCGCGTCGCCGGCCAGTTGCCGGTAGAGCGCGATGTACTGCGCGGCCATGCGTGCCCAACCGAACTGCGTGGCCAGTTCCGCCGCAGCCTCGCCCATCGCGAGGCGGCGCGGCGTGTCGCTGGCGAGCGTCTTCACGGCGTTGGCGAGCGCCGGCACGTCGTCGGGGTCTTCGAGCACGAT
Organism: Paraburkholderia sp. CNPSo 3272; assembly: GCF_024206495.1. GTDB lineage: Bacteria > Pseudomonadota > Gammaproteobacteria > Burkholderiales > Burkholderiaceae > Paraburkholderia. The sequence goes on from NZ_JAMBPQ010000009.1 coordinate 11,576, forward strand.
GCCGCAATCGGGCGTGATGATTTCCGCGCCGCCCGCGGTGCGCGCGGTGACAACGGGCAAGCCCGCCGCCATCGCTTCGAGCAGCGAGAGGCTCATTGCTTCGTAGCGCGAAGGAAATACGTAGGTATCGACGGAGCGCATGAGCGTGGGCATCTCGCGCACGAGGCCGAGGAAATGCACCCGCGATTCGATGCCCAGCTCGCGTGCGAGTTCGGGATACGGGCTGCCAGGCAGGTAGCCCGCCACGGCCAGATGCACGTTGTCGGGCATCTGCTTCATGGCGTGCAGCACCGTGCCGAGGTTCTTGCGCGGCGTGCGCAGATCGCCCACGAAGAGCAGCAGGAACGCGTCGGCGGGCAGCGAGAACTTCGCGCGGTCCGCGCTCGCGGCCGAGAAGCCGCGCGTATCCACGCCGTTGTAGATCACGTCGAGCCGCTCCACGGGGTTGCCGCCCGACGCGCGAATTTCGTCGGCGACCTTGCGCGAAACGGCCGCGATCACGCGCGAGCGCCGGTATGCCCAGCGCTCCAGCACCGCATTGGCGCGCGTGTACACGAACTGGTAAGCGGACCACACGCCGCGCGTGAGACCGAACGGGTAGTACTTGCTGCGCGCCCAGCCGCCGTGCACGAAGTGCGCGGTATTGACGTCGGCGTGCGCCCAGGTGATGAAGCCGTTCACATGGAGCACATCGTATGCGCGCCGGTTGCGGCGCAGCCACAGCGCGCTCTTCACCGCGAATACCTGCTGGCGCAGCAGGTTGGTGGGCCAGGCGCGCGAAGGTTGCACATTCACCCATTTGACCTTGGGATGGGCAAGCAGCTCGGGCGCGACATGCGAGGCGACCAGCGTCACCTCGAACCCCTCGTCGAGCGCGGCGCGCGCGATTTCATGATTGACGCGGCCCTGGCCGTCATTGTGGCGCACGACATGCGTGACGATTGCGACTCTCAATCGGAGACCTCCGTGGTAGGGGCCTGGCGCTGAAGCTTCGCCCAATGCCCCGCGCTGAGAATGGAAAACACGCTCGAAAAGAGCAGCAGGCCGCCGGTGCCCACGAGCGAGTTGGTGAACACGAGCATGGCGAAAATCGATATAGCGAGGCTCAGGCACGCGCACACGTAGCGGTCCTCGGGAAAACGCATCGATACGCGCACCGCGCGCAAGAGCAGCCACAGCACGCCCGACATGTAGAGCAGCGTGCCGGGCCAGCCCAGCACGAACGGAATGTTCATCACGCCGCTGTCGAAGCTGCCGTACTGGCCGAGCTGGCCGTTATTGCTGGAGAGCTTGGTCGATGCGCCGGTGGCGCCGAGGCCCTCGCCCGTCACATCCGTGAAGGCCTTCTTCGCGAAGTCGGCATAGAACTGGTTGCGCGCCTCGTAGCTCTGGTCGTCCTTCAGATTTACGAGCGTATTCAGACGCTGCTGCATGCGGTCCGCCACGGGACCGAACGTGAGCAGCGGCACGCACACGCCCGCCAGCACGATCGCGCTGACGATGATGCGAATGCGCACCTTGTTGCTCGACTTCATCAGCTGGATCACCATGGCGATCGCCCAGCCGCCCCAAGTGGAGCGCACGAGCGAGAGCGCAAACGAGAAGAAGCCGAACGCCGCCGCGATCCAGCGCACCCGATGCTTCGCGGCCATCACGAACACCATCGCGCCCATCATCGCGAACGCGAACGGGCCCGACGAGTTCATCGTGCTGAAGACACGCACGCCGAGCGGCACGGGGTCGCCCTGCGAGTTCATGTCCGAACCGATCATCCACATCGCGTCCCACGGCGGCATGATGAAGAACTGCACGAGACCATACGCGCCCATCACGAGCATGCCGTAAATGAAGGTGTTGATGATGGTCTTGCTGCACTCGGGATACTGGCGCGTGAGCACCATGATGTGAAAGCCGATCAGGAACGGATAGATCCAGTTGGCAAGGTCATAGACCGCCGCGGCCGGGCCGCTGCCCACCACGCCCACCACGAACCCATAGCCGATGCCGAGCAGCGCGAGCAGGAGCGGCAGACCGCGCCGCTGCCCGAGGATCGGGTAATAGCGCAGCAGCGAAATGCCGCTGATCATCGTGACGGCGAGCGGCGCGACCTGAATGAGGCTGGTGGGCGTGAAGCCGCCCTTGCCGTAGTCGGCGAGACGCCGCACTTCGGGGCTCAGGAACCACAGCCACCACATGAAGCCGATATAGCGCACCGGGTTCACGAAGTAGAGCCAGAATCCCACCGCGATCGACAGCACGGGAAACGCCAGCGTCAGCACGGTGCCCTGGTGCGCGCCGATCAGCAGCACCGTGAATACCCACAAGGCGAGCGGCGGCAGCGTATCGCGGCCGAGCAGGCTGCGCAGGCCGCCGCGGCGGCGGCTCGGCTGGCTCGCCGGCGCGGGTACGGGGATAGCGGTCGTGACGTCCATGATCACATCCCGCGCGCGGCGACGCCCCGGCCTTGGGGTTCGCTCGCGATCGACTCGCCGTTGAGCGCGTCGCGCTCGTGCAGCATCTCGCGCGTGAGCTGCGCGTGCTGCCGCGCGAAGTGCTCAGTCGTGAGATCGCGCGTGCGCAGCTGCTCGCAGGCTTCACGCGCCTGGGCGAGCGCCCGCGCCGGGTCGGCCACGAGCGCATTCGCCGCGTCGCGCAGTTGCTGTGCGTTGAACGGCTCGACGTACGAGGCGGCCTTGTCGTCGAAGTAGTCTTCGAGCGCGCCGACCTTCGTCGCGATCATCGGCTTGCCGAGCGCCGCGGCTTCCAGCATCACCGTGATGCCCGAAGCGTGCGTGTTGGGCCGCAGCGGCACGACGATGATGTCCGCCCAGTCATACAGCGCGTGCTGCTGCTTGATGCCGGAAACGCGCACGATCTCGACGTTCTCCGCGCGCGCCGATGCCGGCATGCGCCGGCGGGTGGCGATGCGCACCTGGTAGCGTGAATCGTTGCCCAGCGCGCTGACGAGCGTGGTCCAGTCGCGGTCGCGGTCGTTGCCGATCGCGGCCACGCGCACCGGCGTATGCGGCGTCCACTGCGCAGGCGGACGCAGCGGAAAATCGCTGGTATTGAGCCCATAGAGCACGTGGCGCGCCTCGCGCCCGAAATACTCGCCGCACAGCGCGGCGTTCTCGCTCGCGAGCGTGGTGAGCAGATCGGCACGCTTGAGCAGCCGCTGGTAGATCGCACGGCGCAGCGCGCCGTAGCCCGGCCAGCGGTCGAGCAGCCACACGCTTTGCGCCAGCAGCAGCGGGCGCGCGCCGCCCTTCTTCGCGTTCATCAGCAGCACCAGCGCCACGGCCAGATGCTCCTGCTCGGTGTGCGTCCAGATGACGTCGGATTGCAGAATGGCGCGGCGATTGCGCCAGGCATGGATGAAGTCGAAACCGGCGGCGGCTTTCAGCGCGCGCCGCAGGAAGCGCATGGGCGTGCTTTCGCTCGCGTCCTGCGCGTAATTGAGGGCGAATTCCGCAGATTCCGCGTGATGGTAGCCGTACAGGCTGCCGATGTTCTCGCCTTTGCGATAGCGGCGGGGATCGGCGCCATAGAAAAGGTGGACGTGGACTTGCGTTCCGCTCATTCGGGGTCCTCCGTGTAGTCGTTGGCCGCGCCGATCAGACGAGCGCGCGGCGCGCCTCTCGTGCGCCGCCGCGCACCGCGCGCCAGCGTGCGAACGCCGCGCCCGCGGAATCGCCGCGCACGGCGCTCAGGCCCGTATGCACGAGGCCCGGATACACACGCGTGCCGACGAGCGCGTACCACCACCAGGCGGTTTCGCGGCGCAGCGGCGTGAGATGGCCGAGCAGGATCAAATGCAGGTTGTAGGCGGCGTTGCGGATCGAGGCGAGCGTCTGCGCGTTGCGCGGGTCTTCGCCCGGGCGCGGCGCGGGGTAATGGTCGACGGCCACGAGCGGGTCGTAGACGAGCTTCCAGCCCGCGCGCTTCACGCTCAGGCTGAACGCCATGTCGTTGTGCGTTTGCGCACCGGTGCCGCGCAGGCGCCGGTCGAAGCGCAGGTCACCGATCGCCGCGCGCCGATAGCTCATGTTCGCGCCCTTGAGCAGATCGACTTCGCGCGCGCCGCCCGCGCCCAGATGATGGTTGCCGATGATGCGGCCCGAGCGCTGCAGCTTGCCCACCAGCGTGCGCTCGCCGTCGATCATGCGGCCGCCTTCGTGCACCCAGTCGCGGCCGCCCAGCGCGCCGAGCTTCGGGTCGGACTCGAAGGCCGCCGCAATGCGCGCGACCCAATCGGCGCGCGGCGCGGCGTCGTCGTCGGTAATGGCGATCACGTCGCCCGTCGCGGCCTCGATGCCGCGATTGAGCGCCGCCACCTGCCCCGGCTCCTCGACGGTAGCCACTTCCACGTTGAGCACGCGGGGCGTGACGTGTTCGGCGAGGCACGCGTGAGTCGCCTCGTCGTCGGCGCGCGCGACCACCACGATCTCGTCGGGCGCGCGCTGCTGGCGCAGCAGCGCCGAAAGACAGCGCGACAGATCGTCAGGACGCCGATAGGTCGGCACGAGCACGGTCACTTTCATCGCGAGTTCTCCTTTGCTGTGCTTGATGGGGGCGTTTGCGTCATGCGCTCAGGTACTCACGCACGTTCGCGTAGCCATAGCCGTAGTTGCCGCGCGTACGCGCCGGCACGCCGTTGAACACGCCGCCCTGCACGCGCACGCCGGCATTGCGCAGACGCTTGAGCGCGTCGGCGATTTCGCCTTCGGTGTGCATGCCCGAGCGCAGCACGAGGAACGTCGAGCCCGCATGGCCGCCGATGATGGCGGCATCGGTCACGGCGAGCACCGGCGGCGTGTCGATGAGCAGCACGTCGTAGCGGTTCGACAGGCCTTCGAGGTACTGGCCCAGACGCGGCGACATCAGCAGCTCGGAAGGATTGGGCGGACGGCGGCCGCACGACATGAAGTGCAGGTTGTCCACTTCGGTCGCGCGAATCGCCTCGTCCAGCGAAATCTGCCCCGAGAGCAGCTCGGAGAAGCCGTTTTCCTGGGGGCCGCCCAGATGGCGTTCGAGCGCGCCGCGGCGCATGTCGCCGTCGATCATCAGCACGCGCTTGCCCGAATGGGCGAGCAGCACGGCGAGGTTCGCGGTGAGGAAGCTCTTGCCCACGCCCGGCACCGAACCCGTCAGCATGACGACGCGATTGCGCGCGTCCATCACGCTGAACTGCAGCGAGGTGCGCAGGCTACGCAGGCTTTCGACCGTGAGGTCCTTCGGGCGCGAGTTCGCGAGCACTTCACGCAGACGCGTGCCGCCGCGCACCGGGGCCCGCTTTTCGAGCGCCAGCTGCTCCGGCGAAAGCGGCACGAGACCGTACACCGGCAGCTGGAACGAGCGCTCGATCTGGTCCGGATCGACGATGCCCTTGAACATGTTGCGGCGCATGAGCACGAAGCCCGTGCCGAGAATGATGCCGAGCAGCGACGCCGCCGAGACGATCAGCAGCTTCTTGGGCTTCGACGGATTGCCGGGGCGCAGGGCCGGATCGACGATATGCACGTTGCCGCCCGTGCCCACGCGCTGCACCGAAAGCTCCTGGATGCGGTTGAGCAGCAGCACGTAGATGTCCTCGGCCACCTTCGCGTCACGCTGCAACTGCACGGCCTTCACTTCGGTTGCCGGCAGGTCGCGGAACTTCGTGTCGTACTTCGCGCGCTCGCCCTGCAGTTGCGCGAGCTGCTGGCGCGCCGCGATCAGCACCGGGTGCTGGTCGCCGAAGCGCTGCTGGAGCGAGGCGATCTGCAGTTGCAGCGCCGAAATCTGCTGCTCGTACTGCACGCTGCCGTCGAGATAGATCTTCGCTTCGTCGCTCGCGTTGATCGAGCCCGACTTGCTTTGATACGCCGTGAGCGCCGCTTCGGCGTTCTCGAGGTCCGACTTCAGGCGCGGCTGTTCGCTGCGCAGGAAGTCGAGCATCTTGCTCGCGTCGGCCTGCTTGGTCGCTACGTGCTCGCGCAGATACGACTGCGCCACCGCGTTGGCGATTGCTGCCGCGTGCTCGGGGTCGTTGTCTTCGAGCGAGATGTCGATCACGCCCGTTTGCTTGCCCTGCTCCTGGACCTGGATCGCGTTCTGGAAACCGCTGATCGCGTCGAGGTCGTTCAGGCGCACGACCTTGAAGCGGGTGCCAGGACGCGCAACGAGCTTGTTCACGAGCAGCTTGACGCCGCCGCCCTGCTCGACCTGGCCGACGGCGCCTTCGAGCAGGCGCGCGCCGTCCGGGGTCGAAAGCACGTAGCGGTCGTTGTCGAGCGCGGTGAGCGTGAGCTTCTTGCCTTCGAGCTCGGGCGTAACCTCGATCGAGTCGATGTTGATGACTTCGCCGCCCCACGCGAAATTGCTGAGCCAGTTGCTCAACCCGAACCACGGACGCGCCGGCGTGCCCGGCGTCGCGAGACGCGCGGACAGGCTGCCGATCAAGGGCAGCATGACCGGCGTGACGGTGGTGTTCAGCTTGAACTGCTTCACCACCGGCTCGACCACGCTGCGGCTCTTGATCATCTGGATTTCGGCGTCGGTGGGCAGACTGCCCGTCGACGATCCAGAGCTGATGTTTGCGCCCGTTTGCGTTTGCGTGAGGGCCTGCGACGTGTAGTCGGAAGGCTCCACGCGAACCTGGGTGTCGGCCGTGTAGACCGGTTTGGCGATGAAGCAGTAGAACACGGCCATGGCGATGACCGCAGCCGCGATCGCGATGAGCCAGCCGATGTCGTCGATGATGACGCGCAGCAACTGGCCGAGGACGACGTCCTCTTCCTCGGTGCGGGCCGCCGGGGCCGCCTGGCTATTGGCTTGTATGGTCACGATTCGATCCCGTTGTTTAGGTGTTGCTCCTGGGTCCTCTTTCGAAGCTTTTCGATCACGCGCTTACTTCGCGATCTGCTTCAGATAGAAGACGGTCTGGATGGTCGGCAGCACCTGCTGCAACACACGGTTGAAGGTCGTCGAAGCGGCCGTGCCCACGTACACCACATCCAGCGGCTTGAGCTGGAACTGCGACGAAAGCATGATCGCGTCGGGCTTGGTCATGTCGAGACGGTAGATCTCTGGCTGCGTTGGGTTGTCCTTCATGCCGCGCATCACGAAAATCTGGCGCGGGTTCGCGTCGGTATCGAGAATGCCGCCCGCCTGGGTGAGCGCGTCGGCAATCGTCAGGTCGCCGCGAATCAGGTTCGTCTGCAGCGGCGTCTTCACTTCGCCCATCACGAAAATTCTGCTATCCGAACGATCCGGAATATTGATGACGTCGCCGTCCTGCAGCAGCACGTTCTGAGTCGAATCGCCGCCGTCGAGCATGCGGTTCGCATCGAGAATGTACAGCTTGCCGTTGCGCGTGAGGCGCACCCGGTTGATGTCGGCGTTGTCGGTCGTGCCGCCCGAGCGCGTGATGGCGTCCACCAGCGTGAGCGGCACGTCGCTCATCGAGAGCGGGCCCGGCGTCTTCACGTCGCCCGTGATCTGCACCTTCTGGCTGCGGTACGCGAGCACGCGCACGTCCACCTGCGGGTTCTTCACATAGGGGCCGAGGCCGGACGCGAGCTGGTCGCGGATCTGGCCGGGCGTCTTGCCCGCGGCCATGATGCGGCCCACGAACGGGAAGAAGATCGTGCCGTCCTTGGCCACGGTCTGTCCGTACGGGTCGGCCTGGCCCGGCAGCGCGTTGGTATACGGCTGCGTGAGCGCCTGACCCACCGTCTGCGTCGTGTTGCCGCCCGTGGAGAACGTCGAGCCCTGCGGCGTCGACAGTTCGGGGTGATCGAACACGGTCACGCCAAGAATGTCCTGCGGCGCGATGTGATACGTGTAGTCGGCAGCGCTCGAGAACTTCGAGGGCGGCAGCGGCGCCTTCGGCTGGGCTGCGGCCGCTTGCGCCTGCTGCAGCACGACTTGCTGCGTGATGAGCGTCACGTTGAATTGCTGCTGCGGCTGGTTGTTCGGCTGTTCTTTCAGGCTCGACGTGTCGAGATAATTGCCGGGCGCCGTCGCGCACGCGGAAACGAAGACGCTCAACGCGACCACCGCCGTCAGTTTCAGTTTTGTCATTGGCATATTCGGCTCAACCATCCCTTAACCATACGATCCATCAATTCAAGACTCTGGCGATACGCGGACTCATGGAGTCCATGCGGATCGCTGACATCAGAGTTTTCCCAATTACCGAGCGCGTACACCTTGCCGCGCGCGGTGGGTTCAATGCGCTCGACCGCGGCGACCTGGCGGCGCTCGGTCACGAGCACGAGGTCTGCGCAGCGCACGAGGCGGCTGGTGAGGCGGCGCGACTGGTGCCCGCCGACCTTCACGCCGCGCTCGGCAAGGAGCCACTGCATCACGGGGTCCATGTCGTCGCCATCGCGCGCACGCAGGCCCGCCGATTGAAACGAATCCGGCCGTGAGCCTGTCTGTTCGCTCAGACGCTCGCGAAAGAGCTGCTCCGCCGCCGGCGAGCGGCAGACGTTGGCGTGGCAGACGATGAGCACGTTCTTGATCATGATCGCGTGACTCCCTTCCTTTACATGGCGCTAAGCACGAAGCCCCGGACCGCTCAGGCCACTGCCTGCGTTGCGGCGGTTTCGGCGCGCGCGCGGCTTGTCTGCGTCGCGCTCGCACGGCCCACGGCGTGGTACTCGATGCCGAGTTCCTGCAGCGCGGACGGCTCGTAGAGATTGCGGCCGTCGAACACGATCGGCATCTTCAGCTGCGACTTGAGCGTTTCGAAGTCGGGCGCCTTGAAGACCTTCCATTCGGTGGCGACTACCACGGCATCCGCTTCGCTCGCCGCTTCCATCGCGTCGTTCACGAACGACAGCCGCGCCTGATGTTCCGGCGAGTGCGCGAGATCGAGCGCGAGTACACGCTGCGCCTCGGCGGTCGCAACCGGGTCGTAAGCCTTGACCGTGGCGCCGCGCGCGAGCAGTTCGGCGATGAGCGTGCGGCTCGGCGCCTCGCGCATGTCGTCGGTGTTCGGCTTGAACGCGAGTCCCCAGACGCCGAACGTGCGACCCGTGAGGTCGGAGCCGAAGCGCGTAACGATCTTCTGTGCGAGCACCTGCTTCTGCGCTTCATTGACGGACTCCACGGCGCGCAGGATCTGCAGCGGCTCGCCGAAATCCTCGGCAGTGCGCATCAGCGCCTTCACATCTTTCGGGAAGCACGAGCCGCCGTAGCCGCAGCCCGCATAGAGGAAGTCGTAGCCAATGCGCGGGTCCGAACCCACGCCGCGGCGCACGGCCTCGATATCGGCGCCCACACGGTCGGCGAGATTCGCGAGCTCGTTCATGAACGAAATGCGCGTGGCGAGCATGGCGTTGGCCGCGTACTTGGTGAATTCGGCCGAATGCACGTCCATGTACAGCGTGCGCTCGTGGTTGCGGTTGAACGGCGCATAGAGCCGCTTCATGACCTCTTTCGCGCGCTCGCCGGGCACGTCGTCGTTGCAGCCGAGCACGATGCGGTCAGGCCGTGCGAAGTCCTCGACTGCCGCGCCTTCCTTGAGGAACTCGGGGTTCGAGACCACCGAGAACATGTGGCTCTCGCCACGCTTGCGCAGTTCGGAGGCGATCGCGTCGTGCACGAGCGCAGCCGTGCCGACCGGCACCGTGGACTTGTCCGCCACCACCTTGAAACCGGTCATATGACGGCCGATGTTGCGCGCGGCCGCCAGCACGTATTGCAGGTCGGCGGAGCCGTCTTCGTCGGGCGGCGTGCCCACGGCGATGAACTGCACGTCGCCGTGCGCGACCGCCGCTTCCACGTCGGTCGAAAACTTCAGCCGGCGCGCGCGCACATTGCGCTCGATGATTTCCTTCAGTCCCGGCTCGTGAATCGGCACGATGCCCTGATTGAGCAGGTCGATCTTGCGTTCGTCGACGTCGAGGCAAAACACGTCGTTGCCAATGTCGGCAAGACAGGCGCCCGTCACGAGACCCACATAACCGCTGCCAATGATCGTCAGATTCATGCCCACCTCACAAGTGATTGATTCTTCATGTCACGCGAAACGTTGCGCACCTCTGCATCGCGCGCACTCGCTTCGCCTCAATATGCGTTCTGGCCTGCGAAGCCCTTCAACATGGTCATCGCCACGATGCGCAGGTCGAGCGCGAAGCTCCAGTGCTGCATGTAGTGCAGATCGAAGCGCACGCGGTCGCGCATCTTTTCCACGCGATCGGTTTCGCCGCGAAAGCCATTGACCTGCGCCCAGCCCGTGATGCCCGGCTTGATGCGATAGCGCGCCATGTAGCCGCGCACGAGATCCTTGTAGATGTCGTCGTGGGCAAGCGCGTGCGGGCGCGGACCCACCACCGACATTTCGCCCTTGAGCACGTTGATGAACTGCGGCAGCTCGTCGAGGCTCGTGCGGCGCAGGAACGCGCCCACGCGCGTCACGCGCGGATCGTTGCGGCGCGCCTGGGTGATCTGCCCCGCGACTTCCGCATGGACCTTCATCGAGCGGAACTTGTAGATTTCGAACTCGTTGCCATCCAGCCCCTTGCGGCGCTGCTTGAAGAACACCGGGCCCTTCGACGTGAGCTTCACGGCAAGCGCAATCACGGCCAGCAGCGGCGCGAGCGCGACCAGCACGCCGCCCGCGAAGACGATGTCGAACACGCGCTTGGGCAGCACGCGCAGATCCGTGACCGGCGAGGCCGCGAGATTGATGGCCGGCACGCCGAGCAGATCGACCACGGGCTGGCTGAAGAACGACAGGCTGCGCACGTCCGGAATGAAGCGGATGTTCACGAAGTCGTTGCGCAAGGCCGTGACGATGCGATGGATCGTGCGCTCCTTGGTGATCGGCAAGGCGAGCCACAGCTCGCGCACCTCGTTCTTGCGCACGAACTCGAGCATCGCCTGGAGGTTGCGCTCCACGGGCACGCCGTCGATTGCGGCGGCGCCATCGGCGTCGCTGTCCTCGTCGAACACGAGCGCCGGGTGAAAGCCCGCTTCCGGATGAAAGCGCATGTGCTCGATCAGGAAGCGCCCGTAGCGCGGACCGCCCACCACCGCCACGGCCTTCTGGTTGTAGCCCTCGCGGCGAATGCCACGCAGCACCATGTGCACGAGCGCCTTCGAGACGATCAGCAGGGCCACCGAGGCGACGACCCAGTACGCGAGCCACAGCCGCGAGAGCGAATCGGCGCGATGCAGGCTGAAGCTCAGCAGGATGCCCGTGCCCTCCACCGCGAGCCACGCGGCGCACACGCGGGCAAAGAGAACGTACAGCGACTTGCCGCGCCACGACTTGTAGATCCCGAACGCCGGGAACATCCAGATCGCGAGCACGCAGTTGAATGCGAGCGCCACGCTCTCCGCGTCGGTGAGCGGCACGAACTGGCCACGGTGCAAGGCGGCCGCGAGCAGCGCTCCAGCGGCAATGGCGGCAACGTCGAAGATTCTGGCTAGAACGCTGAGCATGTCCGGCACCTCGGGTTTAAAAAAAGAATCGCGGCCACGCACTGCAAATCATGGCCGGTCGCTTCAAAAAGTTTCTGGGACTGCGTCGCCGCAAAAAACGTCTGGCGTCGCGAATTCTGATCCGAATAAACCCTAATAAGGCGCGATAAAAATTCCGGCCGCAAGCCTTAAAAGTATCTCCAATTGTTTCGTCCCTTGCGGACCATTTTTTGGCGACTTTTGTCGGCAAAGATTGCCGCAGCACACGCCCGTATTGGCGCCGAGGCGGGTCATTTCGGCAGATTTTTCCTGCCAGGAATACTGATTTGGGGTTCCGACAAGAAATTGGCGGGTCCGGCAGCGGAATTTTTATTGAATTTTTTATCTGAATTTCGCTATGACGGGAGCGTGATTTAAATTTAATTCGAATATTTTCCGTTTTCTTCTTTACGCATCTATTTATGACGATTTTAAGCATGCTACAAATCGCATCACCGATACCTTTTACAGGAGAGCGAGATGACGGATACGGGTTCCGCTACTGCATCGGCAAAAGCGTCGCAGACGCGTGCCGAAACGCGCAGTGCATTGCAGGTCTGCCCTGTGGTGCTAGCGGGCGGCGCGGGCTCGCGGTTATGGCCACTGTCGCGCGAGCAATATCCGAAGCAGATGATCAACCTCGTAGGCGAGCAGTCGCTGCTGGCCAACACCGCGGGCCGACTCGACGCGCTCGCCGAGCGCGTGACGCTCGCAGAGGAATTGCTGATCGTCTGCAATGAAGAACATCGATTCACCACCGCCGACCAGGTTCGCGCAGCGGGCAAGCAGGCGCGTCTGATTCTCGAGCCCGTGGGCCGCGATACGGCGCCCGCGCTCACGATCGCCGCGATGTCGGTGGTGGCAAAGCAGGACGACGGCATTCTCGTGGTAATGCCGGCCGACCATGCGCTCGCCGACCTCGAAGCGTTCCAGAACACCGTGGCCGAAGGCGTGCGTCATGCCGCGAACGGCCAGATCGTGACGATGGGCATCGTGCCCACGCATCCCGAAGTGGGCTATGGCTACATTCACGTGGGCGAGCCGCTCGCGAACGCCGAACCCAACGGTGCACGCCGTCTTAACGGTTTCGTCGAAAAGCCCTATTTCGAGCTGGCGCAGCAGTACGTCGCCTCGCAGCGCTACTGGTGGAACAGCGGCATTTTTATCGTGCGCGCATCGACCTGGCTCAAGGCGATTCGCCATTTCCATCCGGCCATCTACGCCGCCTGCGCGGAATCGATCGAGCACGGCAAGGCCGACGGCGACTTCTTCCGCGTGGATAGCGAAGCGTTCGCACGTTCGCCTTCGAACTCGATCGACTACGCCGTGATGGAACCGCTCTCCGGCGACCCGACGGTCGCAAGCGGCGTGGTCGTGCCGCTCACGGCCGGGTGGACCGACCTCGGTTCTTGGGACACCGTCTGGCAGGTTTCGCCGAAGGACGACGAAGGCAACGTCGCGCACGGCCGCGTGATGTTCGAAGGCGCCAGCGATACCTTCGCGCATTCGGACGGCCGGCTCGTGGCCTGCCTCGGCACAAAGGACCTCGTGGTCGTCGAGACCCCGGACGCCCTGCTCGTCGCCGACCGCTCGCGCGCCCAGGACGTCAAGAAGATCGTGCAGCGCCTGAAGCAGGAACGCCGCACCGAAGCCGTGGCGCACCGCCTCGTGCATCGCCCGTGGGGTCACTACGACAGCGTGGACAGCGGCGAGCGCTTCCAGGTCAAGCGGATCGTGGTCGAACCGGGCGCACGCCTCTCGCTGCAGATGCATCACCATCGCGCCGAGCATTGGGTCGTCGTACGCGGCACCGCGCTTGTCACGCGCGGGGAAGAACGCTTCATCGTTTCGGAGAACGAGTCAGCGTACATCCCGCTCGGCGTGTCGCATCGACTGGAAAATCCCGGCAAGATGCCGCTCGAGATCATCGAGGTGCAGTCGGGCTCGTATCTCGGTGAAGACGATATCGTGCGTCTCGACGATCAGTACGGCAGGCAGTGAAGAAAACAGTAGGGGCCATGCAGGACGGCCGCGCGTACCACGCGCGCGGCCTTGCAGGATCAACGCGAGAGCGTGCGGTAGCGCGTTCCGGTCGTGCCGTCAGTGCGTCGCTCGGCGGTGCCGGACGACGTCGTATTGGCTTCGCGAGCGTCGCTGCCGGTCAGCAGTGCGCCCGTGGCGGTGTAACGCTGTACCGGCGCTTGCAGCGGCGCGAGCCGCACACTGCCCGGCACGGCCGGAGGCAACGCGCGCGCGGCGGCGGCATTGGACGGATCGCCGCGCGTCACGCCTGGCGCCTGGATGGGCGCGCGCGGTGCGGTGCCGGGCAACGCCGGTTGCGAAGCGCCCTGTGCAGCGCCCTTCGACGCGGCATGTTTGGCCGGATGCGAACCCGGCCACGAAACGCCGGACGCGGACTCCGCCGAGCCTTCGCGATCGAGCCATTCACGCGCCCAGTCGAAGGCGAAATTGCGTGCGGATTCGCGATCCTGGAACGGCGGCCCGATCAGGCCCGAGCGCTCGATGCGCTTGCCATCCTTGAGAATTTCCACGGCCCCGCGGAACATGCGGTTGCGCACGGGCTGCACGGTGAGGCTCATCGTATAGCCGCGCCATTCTGCGACCTGCACCACGCCGCCCGCCGGGTGCGCACTGCGATGCGACGCGTCGCGCGGCATCGCGCGAGTCGCAACAGGCTTGCTCACGCGGGAAGGCGAGAATGGCGCGAACGGCGCATCGTTCTGCGAACGCGTCGCACTCGCAACAGTCGCTGCACTCGCTGCGGCCGACACGACAGGCGCGTCGATCGAAACCGGCAATGCCGGTTCGCCGCCGGCGAGCTGACGCATCATGCTTTCCATGGGATCGGCAAGCGGCGCGTCGGCGAGCGCAGCGGGCGCCTGCCAGGCTTCGGGGCTCTTCCAGAACACGGCCGGCTGGCCATCGTCCTCGGCGACTTCCTCGACTGCGACTGCAACGGGTTGCGCATCGGCCTGCGCCGGCTGCGGCACATAAACGAACTTGCGGCCGCGCTGCGAGAGCAGATCGACCAGTTCGATCAGCGTGCCGCTGCCGTGCCATTCCTCGAAACGACGACGGCAGGTCGGCCCGGACGGATAACGCGCGGGCAAGCGCGACCACGACTCACCGGTGGTGAGAATCCAGAGGACGGCATTGGCCACGACGCGCGGCTCGGCACGAGGGCGGCCGCGCCGGTTGAGTCTGATGGGTGGTTCATCTGACACGAGCGAAGACACCTGCATCCACTCGTCGTCGCTCAGTTCTTCGAAATTCATGCTGTTCTCCACGCAGCCGGACCGGGGCTGCAGTGACGGAGCACTGGCCTGCGGATCTTGTTGCCCGCGTTGGCTAGCTCGGTTGCACCATATGCTTATATGACGTGTTCATTTGCGTCGCGATGCGCACTCTGGCAGTGCGTTCTTTCACTGTATTGACGCAATACACGTGGTCTCACTCGTGCAAGGGAGAATTTGTGCAGGAAGCATACCACCTGAAACCAGCCGATGAGGAGGGCCGTAATAAGTGTTACGGTTCGAAACAATCTCGACCTTGAATACCGGGAAAGATCGCCGAAAAAGGCCTGAAAACGCGGTGTTTTACAGCGTAGATACACTTGTAACAGGTTCAATCGTTGCGTCGCCGACACACGATCCCAGCCCTACGCATTTCCTACCCCATGCATACCACTTAAGACACGTCCGTCCCGGCGGACTTCAGGTTTGCTTCTGCAGCATTATCGTTGTGCCCGCAACAAATGACACCCCGATGAAATCATTAGATGCATCATGAAACCTTCACGCGAGACCCGGCGCTCGCACTTCGCAGCGGTTGCACTGCCGCTAACCGAACGCTCGTGCGGCGTCACGTAGCGAAGCCGGGTAAACGAATCCGTCTATAGTAAGGGCGCACTGAACCACCATGGAGATTCGTGTATGCAAACCACTGTTCCGCGGGTCGCCACGCCGCGCATCGCCACGGCGTTGATGGCCGCCCTGACTCTGGCGCTGCTCGCCCCCTGGGGCGCCGCACAGGCGCAGCTCGGCAACCTGCTCAACCAGGGCGGCAGCAACAGCGGTTCGGCACAGGGTGCGCTCGGCAATCTGGGCGGCCTCGGCAACTCGCTTTCGGCGCCCTCCCTCACCTCGAACAGTCTCGGCAATGTCACCGGCGTCCTGCAGTACTGCATCAAGAACAATTATCTGAACGCCGACGCCGCGAGCAACGTGAAGGACTCGCTGCTCGGCAAGCTGCCCGGCGGCGCGAACACGACGGATAGCGGCTATACGCAGGGCACGAGCGGCATCCTCACGGCCGGCAATGGACAGAAGCTCGACCTCACGGGCGGCGGCCTCAAGGAGGAGGCCACGAAGCAGGTCTGCGACAAGATCCTGAGCCAGGCGAAGTCGATGCTCTAGCCGCCCCGACCCAGCATGCAGATGTGCACGGGCGCACGGCCCGGGCAATTTATGTGCCGTAAGCTTTGAACACGAACGAAGTCCGGCTGTCGAATGGAGTCAACCGGTCTTCCGGCATTGCTGCTCGTAGCTATGACCAAGCACCACACTTCCGTGATATTCGCGTTCCCGGCCGCCACGCTGCGGAGCGCGCTGAGCGGCCTTGCCGCTTTTGCCGCCCTGCTGGTCCCGGCGGCCGCGCATGCGCAATCCACGCAATCCGCCACACACGACCAGCAGTTCGACTGCAAGTCCGATCCCCACACGTTCATTTCGTCGCTCATCGACGAAAAATCCATTGAGCCCGAGCCGAGCCGCGTCGAAGCGAATTCGGTCAACGCGTTCAGCCCCGTACGCGGCACCCGCCTGAGCGCGTTCGGCTTCCCCATTTACGTGGTGCTCGGCTACGACCGCGACGACACGCTCTTCAAGCGCGGCGCCGGCAAGGAGATCACCTCGCCGCTCTACGGCGTGGTCGTGTCCGCGCCCGCGGAGAAGGTGCGCTCGCGCGTGCGCGAAGCCAACAGCGACGCCACCGTGCAATCGGTCGTGCCGCTGCTGCTCACGGCGATCGTGTGCGGCGGTTGAGCGCTCAGCCGCCGAAGAACGCCAACGCGCCCAACCCTGCCCCGACGATCGCGACGCCCACCGACGTATTGAGCAGCCAGCGCCGCCGCGTGAGCAGCGTAATCGCCGTGAGCGCGATCGAGATCTGAATGAGCGTCGTGGCCTGCGCCCAGCGATGATGGCCGTGCAGCACGTGCTCGCTGAGCGCATCGTCCTGCTCGACGATTTTTTCGAGCGCCTCCGCCTTGGCGCGGATGGGCTCCTTCTGCTGGCGATAGCGGTCGGCGTCGGCGGCGAAGCGCTTCTGCGCGGCATCCGAATTCGGCGCGAGCGCGGAGAGCTGCGCGCCGAGTTCCGCGAGATTCTGCTTCTCGCCCTTCGCCTGATAGTAAGCCCATTGATTCGCGGCTTCGGTCTTGCGGATCGCCGCTTCGTTCTTGTAATAGAGCGCCAGGTTCTCGCTGTTGCCGCTCTGGTAGGCAAAGATCGCCCCGATCGAAGCGAGAATGGCCGTCATCACCGCGATGCGGCCCGGGAACGGATCGCCCTCGCCGTGCCCGCCGTGGCCCGCCGCGGCGTGTTCGACCGCGTGGTCGTGCGGCCCATGCACTTCGTACTCTTCAGACATCCAAAGACTCTCCGCTTTCTCTGACTTTCACTGGCGCACCGCCTTTTCCCCGAGCGGCGCGTCTGTTTGGACGCTCAATTATCGTGAGCGCGGCGCGCTTGTCCAGTCCCCGTCAGGCATCGGATGTAACGAAACCCGAAATTTCTCCTGACGAAAGCGAATCGTAGGTTTTATCGTCTATTCATTCAGAATAGGGGCCCCGGGATGTTGCAGTGCATCCCTCTCGCCTTCCGTTTGCAAACGTGGATTCGCGCCCTGAGCGCCCCACGCGTCGTTGCAGTGCCACGTGGCCCGATATGCAACCTCGCGCGGGCCGCCCTGCGGCCTTCTGCCGTTGATATTCCAAGCCTGGAGACCATCATGGGGCCCACCACGGCCGCTCAGGCCGCGGCTAGCGACACTGTGGCACACGGCGCGCGCGTGCGGTACGGCGAGCCGGATGATACCTGCGGCCTGATCGACGCGATCTACGACGCCGGCTTCGACGCGCAGCGCTGGCCGGGTGTGTGCGCGCGCATTGCGCAACGCATCGGTGCGCAGCACGTGAATCTCACCATGCTGCCGCCCGAAAGCACGTTCTCGCTCGCCGAGTGGGACGGCATCGACGCTTCGTTTGCCCAATCGTACGCGCAGCACTACGGCAGCTTCGATCCGCTCGTGCCGCAGGTGCGCCGCTGGGCCGCCGGCACGCTCGTCACCGACACGATGATCCACCCGCAGGGGAGCCTTCAACGCAGCGCCTTCGTGCAGGAGTGGGTGCGCCCGCAGCGCTTCTACACGGTGGCCTTCGCGAACGTGCTGCGCGAAGGCGACATGGCCGCCGTGCTCGGCGCGCTGCGCCACGAAACGCGCTTCTATAGCGAAGACGAACTGGATGCGCTGCTCGCGCTGCTGCCGCATTTGCGCAATGCCTTGCGCGTGCAGCGGCACACGGCCCGCACCCTCGCCTCCCGCGATCAAAGCGCAGATGCCCCCGCGGACGCACTCGACGCGCTCGCGCATGGCGTGCTGATCGTCGACGCCGACGCGCACATCGTGTTCGCGAATCGCGCTGCCACGGCGCAGCTCGCTCGTGCAAATGGTCTGCGCACTGAACACGCCGCGCTCAGCGCCGCCACGGCGGCCGCCACCCAGCAGCTGCGCTCACTGATCGCACGAGCGGCCGGGCGCGATGTGCGCGGGCGCAGCGGCGGCGCGATGCTGATCGCCCGCGAGCCGCCCGACGAGCCGCTGCAGGCGCTCATTTCGCCGCTAGGCGAGCACCGTCACGCCGACTACTTCGCCCACGGCGCGCGCGCCGGCAAGGCCATGCTTATCGTGATCGATCCGCAGTCGTCTCGGCGCGGCGTGGAAACGCGTCTCATCGCGCTGTTCGGCCTCACGCCCGCGGAAGCGCGCGTGGCCTGCGAGGTCGGCAAGGGCCTCAACCCGAAAGACGTGGCCGAAGCGCTGCAGGTGCTGCCTTCGACTGTGCGCACGCATCTGCATCACGTGTTCGCGAAAACCACCACGCGCCGCCAGGCCGAGCTGATGCGTTTGATCGCGCAGCTTGCGATTGCGCGCGGGGATTGAGTCGACGTTCGTCGACGCAAAAAGAAGCGGCCCGCGCATCGCACGTTCGATGAACGCGGATGGCGCGGGCCGCAGCGCGATCTTCTGTGCGACGGATCAACCGCCCAGATAAGCGCGCTTGATGCTGTCGTTGGCCAGCAGATTGTCGGCGGTATCGGCGAGCACCACGCGCCCGGTTTCGAGCACGTAGCCGCGATCGGCCACGTGCAGCGCCTTGTTCGCGTTCTGCTCGACGAGGAACACCGTCACGCCCTCTTCGCGAATCGTGCGGATGATATCGAAGATCTGCGCGATCACGAGCGGCGCGAGGCCGAGCGTGGGCTCGTCGAGCAGCAGCAAACGCGGCCTGCTCATGAGCGCGCGGCCGATGGCGAGCATCTGCTGCTCGCCGCCCGACATCGTGCCCGCGCGCTGCTTCGCACGCTGGTTCAGGCGCGGGAACAGCTTGAACACGTGCTCGATGCCCGCATCGATCTCGTGCTGCGAGGCGAAGAAGCCGCCCATCTGCAGATTTTCGAGCACCGTGAGGCTCGGAAACACGCGGCGGCCTTCCGGCGAAATCGCCATGCCCTTGCGCATGATTTCATGCGTGGGCATGCGCGTGATGTCCTCGCCTTCGAACGTCACTTTCCCCGCGGAAGCGCGCGGCGTGCCGCACACGGTCATCATGAGCGTGGTCTTGCCGGCGCCGTTGCTGCCGATCAGCGTGACGATCTCGCCCTTGTTCACTTCGATCGACACGCCCGCCAGCGCTTGCACCGCGCCGTAGTGGGTATGGACCTTTTCCAGCTTCAGCATCAGTCCTCTCCGAGATAGGCCTTGATCACGCGCGGGTCGTTGCGCACTTCGTCGGGTTTGCCGATCATGATCGGCTTGCCGTGCTCCATCACCAGGATGCGGTCCGACACGCCCATCACGAGGCTCATGTCGTGTTCGATCAGGAGTACGGAGATTCCGAACTCGTTGCGCAGGCCGTCCACCATCTGCTGCAGCTCGACCTTCTCCTGCGGGTTCAGGCCCGCCGCGGGTTCGTCGAGCATCAGCAGACGCGGATCGGTGATCATGCAGCGCGCGATTTCGAGCCGGCGCTGATGGCCGTACGACAGCGTGCCCGCCTCGCGGTTCGCCACCGGCTTCAGGCCCACGCGCTCGAGCCAATACGCGGCGCGCTCGAGCGCGGCGCGTTCGGCGCGGCGATACGCGGGCGTCGCGAACAGGCCGCTCAGCATGTTGCGGTTGACCTTCAGGTGCTGCGCGACCATGAGGTTTTCCAGCACCGTCAACTGCTTGAAGAGGCGAATGTTCTGGAACGTGCGCACGAGGCCGCGGCGCGCGACCTGGTGGCTCGGCTGGCCGGTGATGGCATGGCCTTCGAGCACGATGTCGCCGGCGGTGGGCTTGTAGAAGCCGCCCACGCAGTTGAACACCGTGGTCTTGCCCGCGCCGTTCGGCCCGATGATCGCGAACACTTCGTTCGGACGTACATCGAAGTCGATGCCGTCCACGGCCAGCAGACCGCCGAAGCGCATCTGCAGGCCGGCTACTTTCAACAACGCTTGTGCGCTCATTGCGGCAACTCCACGTGCGGACGGCTCGCGGGCAAGAGGCCCTGCGGACGCCACATCATCATCAGCACCATCACCAGACCGAAGATCAGCATGCGGTACTCGGCAAAGCCGCGCGCCACTTCGGGCAGCGCCGTGAGCAGGATCGCGGCGAGCACGACGCCCAGCTGCGAACCCATGCCGCCCAGCACCACCACGGCGAGAATGAGCGCCGACTCGATGAAGGTGAACGACTCGGGCGTGACGAGCCCCTGGCGCGCCGCAAAAAACGCACCGGCGAGGCCCGCGAACGACGCCCCCAGCGTGAACGCCGAGAGCTTGATGCGCGTGGGATTCAGACCCAGCGAGCGGCACGCGATTTCGTCTTCGCGCAGCGCTTCCCAGGCGCGCCCCATCGGCATGCGCAGCAGGCGGCTCGTGACGAACAGCGTGAACGCCACCAGCACGAGCGCAAGCAGGTACAGGAAGATCACCATGTGCTCGCCGCTGTACTCGATGCCGATCAGCTCGTTGAACGTCTTCGCGCCTTCCACGCTCGCGTGGCGGGCCATTTCGAAGCCGAACACGGTGGGCTTGGGAATGCTGGAAATGCCGTCCGGGCCGCCCGTGATGCTCGTGAGATTGTTGAGCAGCAGGCGGATGATCTCGCCGAAACCGAGCGTGACGATGGCGA
Organism: Paraburkholderia sp. CNPSo 3272; assembly: GCF_024206495.1. Lineage (GTDB taxonomy): Bacteria > Pseudomonadota > Gammaproteobacteria > Burkholderiales > Burkholderiaceae > Paraburkholderia. The sequence continues at coordinate 32,510 of NZ_JAMBPQ010000009.1, forward strand.
GATAGTCGCCGCGCAGACGCAGCACCGGGAAGCCGAGCACGAAGCCGAACGTGGCCGCGGCAAGCGCGGCGAGCGGCAGGCACTCCCAGAACGTGAAGCCGAAGTACTGGTTGAGCAGCGCATACGTATAGCCGCCCACCGCGTAGAAGCCCACGTAGCCGAGGTCGAGCAGCCCCGCGAAGCCCACGACGATATTGAGCCCGAGGCCGAGAATCACGTAGATGAGCGCGAGCGTCGCCACGTCGATCGAACCGCGCGAACCGAGGAACGGGAATACCGCGCCGAACGCGAGCAGCACCCAGATCGCCACGCGCTGCTGACGCGCGCCGAGCGCAGGAGCCCTGGGCAAGCGCACGTGACTCGTCGCGCGCAAGAACATCGGCTTGACGAGCTGGAATACGAACACCACGGCGGCCGCGATCCACACCGGGCGCCAGTGCTGCTGCAGCACGACCTGATAGCCATCCAGCGTGAGTTGCAGGCCGAGAATGGGTGCCGTGAGGATGACGGTCGCCACGGCGGCGGCAAGCGCGCCTTTCACCGTTTGCGACGAGGACTGGCCTTGTTGTCCGCCTTTGGCGGCCACGCGAACCGAAACAGTCTGACTCATTTCGACCTCACACCTTTTCGACGTCCGGCTTGCCGAGCAGGCCGGTGGGACGGAAGAGCAGCACGAGTACGAGCAGGCCGAAGGCCACGACGTCCTTGTACTCCGCAGGCATGTAGCCCGAGGCGAAGGTTTCGGCGAGGCCGAGCAGCACGCCGCCGAGCATCGCGCCCGGAATGCTGCCGATGCCGCCCAGCACCGCAGCCGTAAACGCCTTGATGCCCGCGATGAAGCCGATATACGGATTGAGCTTGCCGATCGTGAGACCGATCAGCACGCCGCCCACCGCCGCGAGCATGGCGCCGAGCACGAACGTGAACGAGATCACGCGGTTCGTGTCGATGCCGAGCAGGTTCGCCATCTTCATGTCTTCCGCGCAGGCGCGGCACGCGCGGCCCATGCGCGAACGCGAGATGAAGAGCGTGAGCGCGATCATCAGCACGAGCGTCACGCCGACGATCAGCATGCGCGAGTACGGAATCGTCACTTCGAAGTTGCCGCCCATGTTGAAGTCGAGCACGCCGGAAATGAGCATCGGCACGGACACGTCGCGCGCGCCCTGCCCGATCTGCACGTAGTTCTGCAGGAAGATCGACATGCCAATGGCGGAGATGAGCGGCACGAGGCGCGGCCCGCCGCGCAGCGGCCGGTACGCCACGCGCTCGACCGCGAAACCGTAGAGCCCGGTGACCACCACCGAGACGATGAGCGCCGCGCCCAGCACGAGCGGCAGCGGATAGCCCGCCGAGGTGCCGATGGCCGTGAGCGTGACGAGGCCCACATAGGCGCCGATCATGTAGATCTCGCCGTGAGCGAAGTTGATCATGCCGATGATGCCGTAGACCATCGTGTAGCCGATGGCGATCAGCGCATAGATCGCACCCAGCGTGAGCCCGTTGACGAGCTGCTGGGTGAACTGAGGAAGAAAATCATTCATGCGTAAGCCCCGCGGCCGTGAAGCCGATGAGAGACCTTTGGAACCGTACCAACCCTTTTTAGTTGCGCGCACAACCGCCATGAAAACGCCCCGCCACGCGAAAAGGCGGGGCGTTCGCGGCGTGCAGCGCCGGGATCAGTTCGCGGCGGTCTTGGTGGCGTCCTTGTGCCACGTGTAGACGACGAAGCGGAACGACTTCAGGTCGCCCTGTGCGTCGTATTCGACCTTGCCGATCGGCGTGTTGAACGCGTTCTTGTGCAGGTAGGCCGCAACCTTGGTCGGGTCCGTGCTCTTCGCGCCGGCGATGCCGTCGGCGATCACTTCGACTGCCGCGTACGACGGCATCTGGAACGGGCCGTTCGCGTCGCGCCTGGCGTCTGCGAAAGCCTTCACGAGCTTCGCGTTGGCGGGGTCCGAAGCGAAGTCGGCCGGCAGCGTGACGAGCATGCCTTCCGAAGCCGGGCCGGCGATGGCCGTCACGTCCTTGTTGCCCACGCCTTCCGGACCCATGAACGTGGCCTTCACGCCCTGTTCACGCGACTGGCGCATGAGCAGGCCCATTTCCGGGTGGTAGCCGCCGAAGTAGACGAAGTCCACGCCCTGCGACTTGAGCTTCGTGACGACTGCCGAGTAGTCCGAATCGCCGGCGTTGATACCTTCGAACACGACGACGGGGATGTGCGCCTTGTCGAGCGCGGCCTTGACCGAGGTTGCGATGCCCTGGCCGTACGACTGCTTGTCGTGCAGGATCGCGACCTTCTTCGGCTTGACCTTGTTGATGATGTAGGCGGCTGCCGCCGGACCTTGCTGGTCGTCGCGGCCGATGGTGCGGAAGATGAACTGGCGCTTCTTGCCTTCGGTCAGCTGCGGTGCGGTGGCCGACGGCGTGACCATCACGACGCCTTCGTTCTCGTAGATGTCCGAAGCGGGAATCGTCGAGCCCGAGCAGACGTGGCCGACCACGTACTGGATGTGCTGCGAAACGATCTTGTTGGCTACGGCGACAGCCTGCTTCGGCTCGCACGAGTCATCCATCAGGACGGCTTCGAGCTTGTTGCCGTTCACACCGCCGGCGGCGTTGATCTGCTCGATCGCAGTCAGCGCGCCCGCCTTGACCATGTCGCCGTACTGGGCGACCGGGCCGCTGAACGGGCCGGCAATGGCGATCTTCACGGTGTCGGCGTTTGCGCTTGCACCGAATGCGAGCAGCGCGGCGGCCACGGAAACGGAGGTAAAGCGGTTAAGGGAGAACAGCGGCATCATCAGGAGCTCCTCGATTGTTTTCGGGTCAAACCGGTCAGACGGAATGACCTGCGCAAACGAACAGCGCCCCAATGAGCTTCAATGGGGAACAACCACGACGAGCACCAGAGAAAAAGACGTGACGGGGCCCGGCGTGTATCAGCGCCCTGGTAGGCGGCTGAGTTCGGAGAGACTGCTGAGTTACAGACTCTGTTGCGCAAGCATTCCGCCTGCCCCGTTCGCTGCAATTCATACCGGAAAGGTGGACCGGCCCGAATCAGCGACCCGCGGATGCTACCAATAATCCCATTTCATAGCAACCAAGGGTTTTTTCGGATATCGAGTTGAGTTTTGGCATCGGTCAATGGAGGGCATGCTGGAAAGGACTTGAAAACGCTCATAAAAATAGCCTTTCATATGGATGGCGGAGCGTCCACTGCGTCGGGATGACCGGCTGGCGCGGGCATACGGAATTACTGAATTTCCTGATTTTACGCGCTCTCAATCATTATTTTAATTTCAACGAAATCTGATCGACGAATCGCATATTTCGAGAGAATTCCAGGTTATTTATTTATCACAGTAAAGTTATTCGACGCGTTACGGAGATACCGGGAATACCCTAAATGCAAAATTCGCCAAACCATTGATTTGAAAGCGTAAATATTACGAAAACCTTAAAATCAAGTTTTCAATACTTTTCTAGCTTGCGCTGAAAGTAGCGCATCACCAACGCTTTGCGACGCCCAATCCGAGACCGAGAAGACTCCCACCGAATCACGCATTTTTCTCATAATCGGATCGAGCAGTTTTGAATTAGTCCGCGCGACACCGTGGCGCGCCCGCCTCACTGCCCTTCCACCGCGTTCCAGCCTCGCAATAGACGGTGGTATCCTCGCTCCCTCGCCGCGCCCGCATGCACCACTACAGCGCATGCCGCGTGCTCTCGCGCCACGCGTGAAGCCGGCGACGCCGCACCGAGCAGATCGAAAAAACCGCAAGAACCCAGCACTCGGGGGAGATCAAACAGAATGAAGACCTTCAAGCAGGCAACCATCGCCGCCGCCCTTTCCCTGATCGCCGGCGCCGCCGCGCTCGCGCTGACTTCGGGCGCCGCGCGCGCCGCCGAAACCGCGACCGTCGAAGTGCTGTCGATCGTCGAGCACCCCGCGCTCGACGCGATCCGCGACGGCGTGCGCGACGAACTCAAAGCCGCGGGCTACGACGCCGGCAAGAACCTCAAGTGGGAATACCAGAGCGCGCAGGGCAACACGGGCACCGCCGCGCAGATCGCCCGCAAGTTCGTGGGCGACGACCCGAGCGCGATCGTTGCCATCGCGACGCCTTCGGCGCAAGCCGTTGTGGCCGCAACGAAGTCCGTGCCCGTGGTCTACTCGGGCGTCACCGATCCGGTGGCCGCGCAGCTCGTCAAGACGTGGACGCCCAGCGGCACGAATGTGACCGGCGTTTCCGACAAGCTGCCGCTCGACAAGCAAGTCGCGCTCATCAAGCGCGTCGTGCCCAATGCAAAGACCGTCGGCATGGTCTACAACCCCGGCGAAGCGAATTCGGTCGTCGTCGTGAAGGCGCTCAAGGAACTGCTCGCGCAACAGGGCATGACGCTCAAGGAAGCCGCCGCGCCGCGCACCGTGGACATCGGCCCCGCTGCGAAGAGCCTGATCGGCAAGGTCGACGTGATCTACACGAACACCGACAACAACGTCGTTTCGGCCTACGAGGCGCTCGTGAAGGTCGCCAACGACGCGAAGATCCCGCTCGTCGCCTCCGACACGGACAGCGTGAAGCGCGGCGCCATCGCGGCGCTCGGCATCGACTACAGCGACCTCGGCCACCAGACGGGCAAGGTCGTCGTGCGCATTCTCAAGGGCGAGAAGCCGGGCGCGATCGCCTCGGAAACCAGCAGCAGGCTGCAACTGTTCGTGAACCCCGCCGCCGCGCAAAAGCAAGGCGCGACGCTCTCCGCCGACCTGCTCAAAGACGCGACCACGGTCGTGAAGTAAGGCGCCGGCATGGCGCATCGCACGCAGGCACACTGCCTGGCCAGATAACGGCCACTTACACCGCAACGGCGCGCCGCCCCATCCCGGCGGTGCGCCGCGCGTCGACTCCGGCGCACCGCTGCCGCAGACCGCAACAGGATTCTTCCCAATGTCCCTCTACTCGCTTCTGGGCGCGCTCGAGATCGGCTTGATCTTCAGTCTCGTGGCCCTCGGGGTGCTGATCTCGTTTCGCATCCTCAACTTCCCCGACCTCACTGTCGACGGCAGCTTCCCGTTGGGCGGCGCCGTCGCCGCCACGCTGATCGCGGCCGGTCACGATCCGTTTCTCGCCACCGCCTGCGCGATTGTCGCGGGCGGCATCGCCGGCTTCATCACCGGCTGGCTCAACGTGCGCCTGAAGATCATGGATCTGCTCGCGAGCATCCTGATGATGATCGCGCTCTATTCGATCAACCTGCGCGTGATGGGCGCGCCGAACGTGCCGCTCATTTCCGAATCGACGGTATTCACGATCATCCAGCCCGCCTGGCTTCCCGACTACGTGCTGCGTCCGATCGCGCTCCTCGTCGTCGTGATGGCCGCGAAGTTCGGCGTGGACGGGTTCTTCTCGTCGCAATATGGCCTCGCGCTGCGCGCGACGGGCGCGAACCCGCGCATGGCGCGCGCGCAGGGCATCGCCACCGGCCGCGCGACACTCGCCGGCATGGCGCTCTCCAACGCGCTCGTCGCGTTGGCCGGCGCGCTCTTCGCGCAAACCCAGGGCGGCTCGGACATTTCGATGGGCATCGGCACCATCGTGATCGGGCTGGCGGCCGTGATCATCGGCGAGAGCATCCTGCCCGCGCGCCGGCTCATGCTCACCACGCTCGCCGCCGTGCTCGGCGCGATCCTTTATCGCTTCTTCATTGCGCTCGCGCTCAACAGCGACTTCATCGGCCTCAAGGCGCAGGACCTGAATCTCGTCACCGCCGTGCTCGTGACAATCGCGCTCGTGCTGCCCGCCACGCGCAAGAAGCTGTTCGGCCGCAAGAACGGGAGGGCATGAGATGCTCAGCGCCAAAGACCTCAAACTGACTTTCAACCCCGGCACACCGATTGAAACACGCGCGCTGCGCGGCCTCACGCTCGAAATCCCGAGCGGCCAGTTCGTGGCCGTGATCGGCTCGAACGGCGCGGGCAAGTCCACCTTCCTCAACGCGATCAGCGGCGACCAGAGGGTGGATGGCGGCACGATCACCATCGACGGCCAGGACGTCACGAAGAAACAGGCTTGGGACCGCGCGCATCTCGTCGCACGCGTGTTCCAGGATCCGATGGCCGGCACCTGCGAGGCGCTCACCATCGAAGAAAACATGGCGCTTGCAATGGCGCGCGGCAAGCGCCGCGGCTTCGGCCCCGCGCTGAAAAAGCAGGATCGCGAGCTGTTCCGCGCGAAGCTGCGCCTCCTGAATCTGGGCCTCGAAAAACGCCTGACCGATCGCATCGGCCTGCTTTCGGGCGGCCAGCGCCAGGCGGTGAGTCTGCTGATGGCGTCGCTGCAGCCTTCGCGCATCCTGTTGCTCGACGAGCACACGGCGGCGCTCGATCCGAAAACAGCCGCGTTCGTGTTGGAGCTGACCGCACGCATCGTGGAAGAGGCGAAGCTCACGACCATGATGGTCACGCACAGCATGCGCCAGGCGCTCGACTACGGCCAGCGCACGGTGATGCTGCACCAGGGGCAGGTTGTGCTCGACGTTTCGGGCGATGCGCGCCGCGGCCTCGACGTGCCGGACCTCCTGCGCATGTTCGAGCAGACCCGCCACGAGAAGCTCGACGACGACGCGCTGCTGCTGGGGTAAGTGTCCGCGCCCAGCGTTAAAAAGGCCGCCCTTCAGTCGAAGCGGCGGGCTTCTGCTTTTCAGCGAAATTATTTCGGATACCGATTCAAATGGGCGGCGTTTCGGTCATGCCTTCTTCGGATACGAGTACTTGAAGGTCCCCTGCGCACTCGCGATCAGCAGGCGGTCGTCCACCCACGCCTCGGCGCGCGCAAAGAAGATCGAGCGGCCGCCGCGCTCCAGAAACCCCTTCGCGCGCACGAACTGGCCAAGCCCCTTGTCGAGGTAGTTGGTCGTGAGCGAGAGCGTGAAGCCATGACGCGGCGGGTCGCCAACCGGCGCGAAGAGCCCCGCGTAACCGGCCGCGGCGTCGAGCAGCGTGGCAATCGCGCCGCCTTGCAGCACGCCCTGGCGATTGAGCTTCGAGGCGTCGATGGGCATCACGAGCTCCGCGTAGCCCTCGCGCCATTGCGCGACGCTCACGCCCAGCGTTTCGAGAAAGGGATTGTCCACGGCGAATTGCGACATACGCTGTCTTCCTTGCATTATCGGGCGATGCGATTGATTATAGGGTGGCTGCCGCAATGCCGCAGCGGGCCGCAGCGCCGCCCGTACGACTGTTCAGCAAAATTGCGCGCAACTGTACATGGCCAGCGCTGCCGCGACGCACAACACTCCCTGATGGCGCGCCATTCGCGCGCGTCTCACGCAACCCTCTTCCAGGCAAAACCAGGTACTCAAGATGAACGACAACGCGCTCAACCCCGACCCGCTGGCCACTTCGCGCACAGCGGCGGCAGCGGCCGAGGCCGCGCCCGTGCCTTGCCCCAGCGTCGAAACGCTCGACCGCATCCTGCCCGAGGAGCCGCTCCTCATGATGGGTGCGGGCCCCGTGCCGATTCCCGACGCCGTGGCCAAGGCCAACACCGTCGTCATCAATCACCTCGGCGACACCATGGCGCGCGTCATTCACCAGGTGAAGACGATGGCGCGCTACGTTTTCCAGACGCGCTCGAACTGGGTGCTCGGCGTGGCCGGCCCTGGCTCGGCGGCCATGGAAATGGCGATCTCGAACCTCGCGTGGCCGGGCACTCGCGTGCTCTCCATCGTCAACGGCTTCTTCAGCCAGCGCATGGCCGAAATGGCGGGCCGCGTGGGCGCCGAGGTCACCACGCTCGACGTGGCCGACCGCGAGATCGCCTCGCTCGAAGCCGTTGCGCAGGCCATCGAGCGCACGCGGCCGGCCGTCGTCACGATCGTGCACGGCGAAACGTCCAATACGGTATGGAACCGCGAACTGAAGGAAATCGTGCAACTCGCGAAGGCCGCCGGCGCACTCGTGGTGGTGGACGCCGTCTGCACGCTGAGCACGATGCCGCTGGAAATGGACGCCTGGGGCATCGACGTCGTCATCACGGGCGGCCAGAAGGGCCTCTCGTCGATCCCTGGCGTTTCGCTGATTGCCTTCTCGGACGCCGCCTGGGAGCGCGTGCGTACACGCACCGCACCGAACACGCACTGGTGCCTCGACGCCATGCTCGCCGAAAACTTCTGGCACAACGCCGGATATCACTACACCGCGCCCGTTTCGGGCGTGCTGGCGCTGCACGAAGCGCTGCGTCTCGTGTGCACGGAAACGCTCGAAAAACGCTTTGCGCGCCACCTGCGCTGTTCGCTCGCGCTGCAAAGCGGTGTGAGCGCGCTGGGCCTCGCGCTTTATACGCCGACAACGTGCCGCCTGAATTCCGTGGTCGGCATCGGGCTGCCCGGGGGCGTCACCGCGCGCGAGGTGTGCAATCACATCTCGCAGCAATACCAGGTGGAGATTGCCGGATCGTTCGGTCTCCCGATCGTTCGCATCGGGCAGATGGGCGAGCAGTGCCGCGAGCACAACCTCTTTCGCACCGTACACGCGCTTGGCCGCACGATGAGCGATCTCGGCGTGAAGGTCGATCTGCCCACCGGGGTTGCCGCGCTCGAAGAGTCGCTTTCGGCTGGCTCGCGCGAAGCGCGGCGTTAAGCGCTTTCCGCGCCACGCGGCCGCTCAACCCCTCAAACGCGCCGTGCGCGCACGCAGATGAACGCCGGGGCCTGCGCCAGTTCCGCGTGCAGCGCCGGCGACACCGCCTTCATTTCCGGTTGTGGCATGGGCTCGAGCACGCGGTCGATGGCCCAGCCCGCTTCCATGAGCGCGTTGAAGATATCGCCAAGCGGGCGCCTGAACGCCTCCACCCACGGCTTCGGCTCGCCGAAGCCGCCCCAATGCAGGCCGAATCGCGTCGTCTCGAAGTAGGTGCGCGAACCGCGCGTGCGCGTGTCGATCCAGTCGCGCATGGGATGGGACATCGAAAACACCAGCAGCGCGCCGGGGCGCGCCACGCGGTGAAACTCCTGAAACGTCGGCGCGAGGTGCTCGACGTAGTCGAGGGCCAGCGAGCACACGATGCGGTCGACCGAGGCATTCGCGAGCCAGTCGAGCGGCCCCCCAAGGTCGCCCTGCGCGATGTCGACCGCGAGGCCCGCGCAACGCGACTTCGCCAGTTCGACCATCGCGGGCGTGACGTCGAAGGCCTGCACGCGCGCGCCCTCGCCCGCCAGTTCCGCGCTCACGATGCCGGGCCCACAGCCCGCGTCGAGCACGTCGAGCCCCGCCACCGCGCCTAGCAGCGAGCGCGTGGCGGGCCGCTCGTAGAGCGCGTTGTGCGGCTTGACGGGCGCCCGCTCCGCGTAACGGTCGGCGAATTGTGTGTAGCTGGCGCGGCCGGGGAGTTCGGTGGACGTTGCAATGGGATTCTTTTCGTCGGTGGACATGAGAGCGGTTGGGTGACGATTGGGTACGCTATTGTCCATCGTTTCGCACGGCCCGACCAACGCAGCGCCCTGCACAGTGGGCCGCCCCGGGGCGGCCGCTGCGACTTGCCCGCGAAAACCCCACGCAAACGCGACCGCGGTTATCATCGCGCTCTTGCGTGCGCGATCCCGATGCGCGCCGCATGACGCAACCTCAGGCAACCCAAAGCAAACCCAAACGCACGATGTCCCCCATCCCCTTCGACGCCGTCCTCTTCGACTGCGACGGCGTGCTCGTCGACTCGGAACGCATTACGCACGTGGTGCTCACGCAGATGCTGGGCGAACTCGGCTGGACGCTCACGGTGGACGAAGCCATGGGCATCTTCGTCGGCAAGGCCGTGAAAGACGAAGCCGCGCGCATCGAGGCGCATACGGGCTTCGCGATTACCGACGCCTGGCTCGAAGGCTTCCGCGCGCGCCGCAACGAAGCACTGGAGCGCGATCTCGTCGAGATTCCCGGCGCGCCCGCGGCCGTGCGCGCGGTGTACGCGGCCATGAACGGGCGCATCGCCGTCGCGTCGGGTGCGGACCGGCGCAAGGTGGAGTTGCAGCTGCGCAAGGTGAACCTGCTCGACTGCTTCGAAGGGCATATCTACAGCGGCCACGAAACGCCGCGCAGCAAGCCGCATCCCGATGTCTACCTCGCGGCGGCGGCCGGTCTCGGCGTGGACCCCGCCCGCTGCGCCGTGATCGAGGACACGGTCACGGGCGCGCGCGCCGGCCTCACCGCGGGCGCCACCGTGTTCGGCTACAGCCCGCCCGAGCCCGGCCACAGCAGCGCGCAGGCGCTGCTCGAGGCGGGCGTCGCGCACGTATTCACCGACATGGTGCAGCTACACGGGCTGCTGTCCCGCTGGTCAAACACCCGCTGGTCAAATAGTTAAGCGCGTATAAAACAACGCCAAAAGAGCCGCACGCCGCGCGCACTGTTGGCCGTACGCATCACCGCGCATCAGATAGAAAGCAGGCCGCCGACGAGTCGCATACCATCCGATTCGTGGCGCTGCGAAAGAAAAAGATAGTTTGCTATCGAATCGCTTTGGGCTATGATCCGCCGATGTCGAATCTTCATATTTTACGCCTTGCGGTCAGCAGCACGCTCGTGGTGGCGGCACGCAAATGGCGGCGTACGACGCACGGCGCCCTTACCGCATACAACGTCTCCGAGGCATGCGCCGCGCCGCTGCTCACCGCCGGGCGCCTTGGCGAAGCCGTGCGCCAGGTGACGCTTGCGGAGCACGTGGGCATAGAAGGTCCTTCGCTCGTGCGCCTGCTCGACCAGCTCTGCGCCGCCGGCCTCGTGCGCCGCGACGAAGACCCCGACGACCGCCGCGCAAAAACGATCTCGCTCACGAGCGAAGGCCGCGCCGTGACCGAGCGCATGGAGGACGAGCTGCGCGCGCTGCGCGCCCGCGTGCTCAAGGGCGTGAGCCGCGCCGACCTCGAAGCGACGCTGCGCGTGCTCAACGCGTTCAATGCAGTTCCCCCCGCAGACCAGGCTGACCGGCCCTTACACGACTGAAAGCAGAAAGCGGACTCATGACCTACCCCTCCATCCGCGACTGGCTCTTTTCGGTCAAGACCTTCGCCGCGTCGATGCTGGCGCTTTATATCGCGCTCAAATTTCAGCTACCGCGCCCCTATTGGGCGATGGCCAGCGTATACATCGTCTCGAACCCGTTCGTGGGCGCCACGCGCTCCAAGGCGCTGTACCGCGCGCTCGGCACCGCGCTCGGCGCGGCCGCCGCCGTCGCGCTCGTGCCGCCCTTCGTCGAAACGCCGCTGCTCTTCAGCGCGATCGTCGCGACCTGGACGGGAACGCTGCTCTATCTGGCGATCTCCGACCGCACCGCGCGCAGTTACGTCTTCATGCTCGCGGGCTATACGATGCCGCTCATCGCGCTGCCCACCGTAACCGATCCCACCACGGTGTTCGACGTGGCGATCGCACGCACGCAGGAAATTACGGTCGGCATCATTTGCGCGAGCGTGGTGGGCAGCAATATCCTGCCTAGCCGCCTTGCGCCCACGCTAATCGAGCGCGCCGACGCATGGTTCCGCGACGCCGCCTGGTACGGCAGCGAAACGCTCTCGGGCCATATTGCGGGCAAGGCGCTTTCGGCCTGCCGTCAACGTCTGGCCGCCACGGTCAACCAGCTCGAATTCCTGCTGAGCCAGTTGAGCTACGACCACACGCACCCCGAGATCCTCGAGCGCGCCGAGTCGCTGCGCGGGCGCATGCAGCTCTTTCTGCCGATGATCTCCGCGCTCGCCGACCCGCTGGTCGCGCTGCGCCGCGATTTGCACGTGTGGCCGGAGGGCCTCGACAGCCTGCTCGCCGACGCGGCGCGCTGGTTCGACGAGCCGCTGGCCACGCGCGCCGCGGAGATGCACGACGACGTGGGCGACCCGACCGCGGAAAGCCTGCGCAAGCGCATCGCGACGCTGCAGCCCGCGCGCGACGCGCTCTCGAGCTGGGAAGGCGCGCTGCTCTCGAACGCGCTCTGGCGGCTCGGTCAGGTGATCGACGTGTGGCAGGACTGCCGCGCGCTGCGCGCGCTCATCGCGCACGAAGCGAAAATCGGCTCGTGGCGGCCGCGCTATCGTCACTGGCGCCTTGGGGGCACCGAACGCTTCTACGATCGCGGCCTCATGCTGTTCTCGTGCCTCGTGCCGGTGAGCGCGATTCTCGTCGCCTGCTGGCTATGGGTCAGCTCGGGCTGGCACGACGGCGCGGGCGCGGTGACGCTCGCGGCCGTGGCCTGCTGCTTTTTTGCGGCATCCGACGAGCCCGCGCCGCTGGTGTTCCGCTTCTTCCTCGCCACCGCGGCGAGCGTGGTTTTCGCGGGCCTTTATCTGTTCGTCGCGCTGCCCAAGGTGCACGACTTCGCGATGCTCGTGCTGCTGTTCGCGGGCCCGTTCATCCTGATCGGCACGCTGATTCCGCGCCCGGCCTTCAACATGGTGACGATGCTCGTGGCCGTGAACACGGCCACCTTCATCAGCGTGCAGAGTGCTTACGAGTCGGACTTCTTCGTCTTCCTGAACAGCAATATTGCCGGCGTGGCGGGCCTGCTGTTCGCCTACCTGTGGACGCGCGTCACGCGCCCCTTCGGCGCCGAACTCGCGGCGCGGCGCCTGCTGCGCTCGAGCTGGAGCGATGTCGCGCTCTCGGCGTCGCCGACGCCTATCGCGGACCAGCGCAATCTCACCTCGCGTATGGTCGATCGCCTCATGCAGCTCATTCCGCGTCTTGCGGCTACCGACGAGCACCGCCATCCGTCGATCGAGAGCTTCCGCGACCTGCGCATCGCGCTCAATTCGCTCGATTTGCGCCGCTCGCGCCACAAGCTCGATGGCGACGTGCCCGACGCGATCGACCGAGTGCTCGCGGGCGTCAGCGACCACTATGCGCGCTGTGCGCGTGCGAGCGAGCGCCAGGACGCCCCGTCCGCCCTGCTCTCCAGCATCGACGACGCCATGCGCCGCGTAGCGGCACGCGCGCGCGCGCAACTGCCGCCCGCCACGCTTGCCGACGCCGATGCCCAGCCCGCGCCGCGCGCGCTCGTCTCGCAGCGCTGGCTACGCGACACGCTGCACGCGCTCGTGGGCCTGCGCATCGCGCTCTATCCGGCCCTTGCGGCGCAATCGCCTTCGAACCCGGAGGCCACGGCATGAGCGCGCGTCTTTCTCATCCTTTTCCGAAACCCGCATCATGATCGGCGAAATCGATATCTTTGGCGTGTTCGTGCCCGCCGTGCTCGTGCTGATGCTGATCGCGTACCTCATCAATGTCGTGATCGGCAAGGTGCTCACGCGCGTCGGCTTTTACCGGCTCGTGTGGCATCGTTCCATTTTCGATCTCGGCATCTATGTCTTTGTGCTGGCTGCCGTCATCATCGTGTCGCATCGCTTCGTGAATTAACGTGAACGTGAAAAAAACCTGGTTCTCCGCAGGACAGATCCTGCTGACGCTCATCGTCGTCGTCGTCGCCGCTCTCGTGCTGTGGCGCATCGTCAACTACTACATGTTCTCGCCGTGGACACGCGACGGCCGCGTGCGCGCCGACGTGATCCAGGTCGCGCCCGACGTGGGCGGCCTCATCACCCGCGTCGACGTCGTCGACAACCAGCAGGTCAAGCAAGGCCAGGTGCTGTTCGTGATCGACCAGGCGCGCTACTCGCTCGCACTGCGCCTCGCGCAGGCCACGCTCGAGCAGCGCAAGGCCACGCTCGCCCAGGCGAAGCGCGAATACGCGCGCAATATCGGGCTCGGCAATCTCGTGGCGGCGGAAACGCTGGAGGAAAGCCGCACGCGCGTCGATCAGGGCGAAGCCGCGGCCGCCGACGCCCAGGTCCAGGTCGACACCGCCAGGCTCAATCTTCAGCGCACGACGATCGTGAGCCCCGTGGACGGCTATTTGAACGACCGCGCGCCGCGTGTTGGCGAGTACGTGACGGCCGGCCGCGCGGTGGTCGCCGTCGTGGACATGCATTCGTTCCGCGTGGATGGCTACTTCGAGGAAACGCGCCTGCACGGCATTCAGATCGGCCAACCCGTGGAGATCACGGTGATGGGCGAGACGCGCCCGCTGCGTGGTCATGTGCAAAGCATCGTGGCGGCGATCGAGGACCGCGACCGCCAGGCGGCGCCCAACCTGCTGCCCAACGTGAATCCGGCGTTCAGCTGGGTGCGTCTCGCGCAGCGTATTCCGGTGCGCGTGGCGCTCGACGAAGTGCCCGCCGATTTCCGCATGATCGCGGGGCGAACGGCAACCGTGGCCGTGCGCACGGAAGCGAACAACGACCGCCAGGCCGCCCACGCGAACAACGCAAGCGGCGCCGTCGCTTCGCAGCCCGCCATGAATGCGAGCGCCCCCGCCGCTTCCCAGGCTGCCGGAGCGTCGCAATGACACGCCGTAGTCTCTGGCGCCGCCGCCTCTCGCCCAACGTCTGGCCCAACCTCGCGCTCGCGCCGCTCACGCTCGCGCTGGGCGCGTGCATCACGCTCGGTCCCAACTATCACGTGCCGCAGGAAGCCGCGGTCAATGCGCCGCTCGCGCAAGGGCCGATCGACGGCGCGGACCATGCGCCCGTCTCGCAACTAGGCGTGCCCGCCAACTGGTGGCAGCTTTACGACGACCCCACGCTCAACGAACTCGTGCAGGAAGCGCTGAAGTCGAACACGGACCTGCGCGTGGCGGCTGCGAACCTCGCGCGCTCGCGTGCGGCGGTCGACGTCGCCAACGCGCAGGGCGGCTTCTCGGGCAACGCGCATGCCACCGCCGAGCGCGCGCAGGTATCGGGCGAGCAGTACCTCCTGTTCGAAAAGGTGCCTGTCGCGACGCTGGGCGACCTCGGCGTCAACATCTCGTATGAATTCGACCTGTTCGGCAAGCTCCGGCGCGGCGTGGAAGCCGCGCGCGCCGACGACGCAGCCGTGGAAGCCGCGGCCGACCTCGCGCGCATCACCGTGGTCGCCAACGTGGCGCAGGCTTACGTGGAATCGTGCTCGGCCGCCGAGGAACTGGAGATCGCGCAGGAATCGCTCAAGCTGCAGAACGAGCGCGTGGCGCTCACCAAGCGCCTGCGCGACGCGGGCCGCGGCAACCAGCCCGACGTGACGCGCGGGCAGACCCAGGCCAATACGATCGCCGCCGATATCCCGCGCTTCGAGGGACGCCGCCGCGTGGCCCAGTATCAGCTCGCCATGCTGCTCGCGCGCGCCCCCAAGGACCTGCCGCCCGCCGCGCTCGCGTGCAAACGCCTGCCCAGGCTCAAGCAGCCGATTCCCGTCGGCGACGGCGCCGCGCTCCTCAAGCGCCGCCCCGACGTGCGCGAGGCGGAACGCCAGCTAGCGGCATCGACGGCGCGCATCGGTGTGGCGATCGCCGAGATGTACCCCGACGTCACGTTCGGCGCGGGCGTGGGCACAGTCGGCCTGACGAGCGATCTGTTCACCCCTGCGACCAATGCCTGGTCATTCGGACCCCTGATCAGCTGGACCTTCCCGGTCAACGGCCAGCGCGACCGCGTGCGCGCCGCGGAGGCTGCCACGGGCGGCGCGCTCGCGCACTTCGACGGCGTGGTGCTCAACGCGCTGCGCGAAACGCAGTCGAGCCTCGCGACCTACGCCGCCGACGACCAGCGCGCCGATGCACTGCGCACGGCCTATACGTCGGCGCAGCAGTCGGCGGACGAAACGCATCGTCTCTATGCGGCGGGCCGCGAACCCTTCCTCTCCGACCTCGACGCCACGCGCACGCTCACCAGTGTGCACGCACAGGTCGCCGCGGCAGAAGGCGAAGTCGCGCTCGACCAGGTGCGGTTGTTCCTCGCGCTCGGCGGCGGCTGGGAGGGCAATCAGCAAACGCTGCAGCAGCAGGGGGCGCAAGGCACGCAACCGGCTTCAGCAGCACCGGCGGCAACCGCCGCGACTGCGCCCGCGAACTAAGCTCGCCTCTCCCTCAGCGCGCCACGCCGCCTTGCGCGGCGTCGGCGCGCATCGACTTCTGCGGCTTGGCAAGCGCGCCGCGAACCTCGAAGCGCACGGTATCGGTCACCTGCCCGTTCGCATCCACAAGTTCGAGCGTGTGCTTGCCCGGCCATGGCAGCCATGCGACGCGCGCGGCGCCGCCCAACGCCTTGCCGTCCAGACGCCAGTTCACGCGCGCGCTCGAGCCTGTGGCACGCTCGAACCAGACGCGCTGTCGCTGCGCGGGAATGTCGGGATCGAGCGCGAATATGGTGCCGTCCACGGGGCTGCCGATTTGCGCGGGCCCACGCGCAAGGTCCGCTGCATTCGATGCGAGACCCACGAGCGGCGTAGACGTGCCCGCGATGAACCACTCGTTGCGGGAAGGCTCCACGGCATTGGCGAACTGCACGCGCACGCGTTCGACGCCAGGCGGCGCGGCAGGCGCCACACTCGGCACGCGCCGATGCAGATAGCCGACGATGGCGGCCCACACCGGCGCCGCGCCCGTGACGCCCGACACGTCCCACATCGGCGAGCCATCCGCGTTGCCGACCCACACGCCCACCGTATAGCGCGACGTGAAGCCCACGGTCCAGTTGTCGCGCATGTCCTTGCTCGTGCCGGTCTTGACCGCGGAAAACATGCGGGTATCCAGCGGACTGTCGAAATCGAAGGTACGCGTGCGCGCATTGTTGTCGGCGAGGACGTCGGTGACGATGAACGCAGACTGGCTGCTGAACACCCGCTTCGACGTGCCATTCGATGCAATCTTCTCGGGCGCAGGCAATTCGGCGATCGGGCTCGCGACGCCGCCATTGGCCAGCGCACGATACGCGTTCGTGAGGGTGACGAGGCTCACGTCGGCGCTGCCCAGCGCGAGGCTGAAGCCGTAGTAGTCGCCCGCCTGCGTGAGCGGCAGGCCGAGCGCCGTAAGCGTCTTCGCGAATCGATGTGGCGTCACCATCACGAGCGTGCGCACGGCCGGCACGTTCAGCGACGAGCCGAGCGCGGTGCGCACGCTCACCCAGCCCTTGAAGCCCTTGTCGTAGTTCTGCGGCATGTAGAGGCCGCCGCCCGCCGCGAGATCGAGCGGGGCGTCGTCGAGCAGCGAGGCGGTCGTCACGCGGCGCTCGTCGATGGCCTCGGCGTAGAGAAAAGGCTTGAGCGTCGAGCCCGCCTGGCGCAGCGCGAGCGCTGCGTCGACCTCCCGTGCCTTCGACAGGCCGCCTGACGACCCGACCCACGCGAGCACGTCGCCGGTTGCGTTATCGAGCACGACGACCGCGCCGTCCTGCACGTTGCGCGGATGCGCGCGCGCATTGAGTTCGATGAGGGTGCGCGTAAGCGTGTCGCGCGCGTAGCGTTGCAGGTTCGCGTCGAGCGTCGAGCGCACGCGCATGCCGGGCGCGGGATGCACGGCGTTCGCGATCTGGCGCGCGAAGTGTGGCGCAAGCTGCGGCGAGTTTTCGCTGCGCCCGTCGAACGAGGGATCGTCGGTGGCGATGGCCGGGCGCGCGAAGGCGATCTGCACGAAAGCATCGAGATTCGGGCAGCCGCCATCGACGTTCGCTGCGCGCATGTCGCGCAGGATGCGGCACGCACGTATCGCGACCTTCGTATAAGCCGCATTGGGCGCGCGGATCAGCGCGGCGGCGACGGCCGATTCGCGTTCGTCGAGCCCCGACGGCGCCTTGCCGAACAGCGTTTGCGAAAGCGCGGCAAGACCCACGGTCTCGCCTCGGAACGGCACGAGGTTCAAATACGCCTCGAGAATCTGGTCCTTGCGCCAGGTGCGTTCGAGCCGCAGCGCGTCCACGGCTTGCACGGCCTTTTGCGCGAGCGAGCGCTGGCCCGAGTGCTTCGGGTCGTCGTCGAACAGGCCCGTGAGCTGCATCGTGACCGTGGATGCGCCGCGCGTGCGCGTACTCCACAGGTTCGCCCAGGCGGCGGCCGTCGCGCCGCGCCAGTCCACGCCGCTGTGCTCGTAGAATCGTTTGTCCTCCGAAACGACGATCGCCTCGCGCAGCGCCGGCGACACGTCGGCGAGCGCGACCCAGTCGCCGCGCCTCGCGGTGTGTTCCACCCGCGTGCGCTGCAATGGCGTGCCGTCGCGCGCCAGCAGAACCCAGTCGGAACTTTTCCACTGGCCGCGCACGTCATCGAAAGTTGGCAGTGCGAACGCGGGCAGCGGCACGAGCACGAAGCACAGCGCGGCGGCGCCGAGTGCGCCCGCCGCGCGATGCCGTAGCGCGTATGGGCCGCTCATGGCGCCGCCTTCACGACCACCGGCGCATTGGGAGCCACGCCGAACGTGGCCGGCGCGTAGAGCGCCTCCACGCGCGTGGGCGGCAACCCGAAGGTGCCGACGTTGTTGAGCCGCGCCGTGTACTCCACCGAGACCTTGCCCTTCGGCAGAAACTCGTAATACGCACGATAGCCGTCGAAGCCGCGCTCGATGAACGCGGGCCACGGACCGTTTTCGTCCTGCTTCTCGCCCTGCGTCGCCACGGCCGAATCGCGCCCGAGCCCGGAGCCGAGGATCGTCGCGCCCGCGGGAATCGGGTCGTTCACGACGACCCACGTCATGTCGGTCTGTGCGTCGATGTCGAGGCGCACGCGCACGACGTCGCCGCGCGTGTACGCGCCCTTCACCGCGGCGTCCACCGGCGTGACGGTCTTCGTGATGCGATAGCCCGCCGCGAACGGCGCACGCAGCGCGACCGCCGCGAGGCTCTCCACTGTGGCCCATGGCTTCCCGCTTCCTTCCTGCGTCAACGTGAGGGGCACGGCCGCGTTCTGCTTTGGCCATGGTAGCAGCGTGCTGCGCGCGGGCGCGTTGCGCGTCGCCGCCGTGGCCCCGCTGGCGCCCGATGCCGCTTGCGCCGCCGATTGCGCCGGCGGTTGAGCCGCTGCGTTCCAGCCGACGATGCGAGACGTATCGGCGAGCTGTATCTTCGTCGCGCCCGTGACAGGGTCATGCTCGAACACGCGCGAGAAGCGCTCGACCGCGAGCGAGCCGTACGCGTTCGCAGTCGTCGTGCTCCATGCGCCGTTGCGTTGCAGCGCGAGCAGGCCCGCCACGAGCCGCGGCATTTCCTCCTTCCACGCGGGGTTGTCGACAAAGGCCAGCGCGAGGCGCGCCGCGTTGACCTCCGTGCCTGTCATGAGCCACCACAAATCGTCTTCGGCGGCCGTCGAGAACGTCAGCTGCGTACCCTGCCACGTGAGCCGCGCGCGCAGGATCTGTTCGAGCTGCGCCAGTTTCTCCGCGCGGTCCGGCACGTCGCGCATGCGCGCGAGACTTTCCGCATAGTCGATCACCGCCGACGTGGGCCACTGGTTCGGCGCGATCTCGATCGAGCCGAACTGGCGCGCGTTCGCCGCGCCGTAGCGCGACAGCGCATCGATGGCGGCGAGCTTGCGCAGATCGAGATCGCGGCGCGGCGCCCACGAATTGCGCTCGATGCGGCCTTCCACGAAGCGCGTGAGGCCCTCCACCATCCTGCTGCGCAAGGCATCGGGAAGCGCGAAGCGCGGGTCGAGCTTCGACGCCTCGTCGCTCACGGTGAGCAGATATGCGGTGAGCGCGGTGCTGCCGCGGCTCGCGCTGTCGTCGGCGGGCGGGAAGTAATTCGCGAGGCCGTCACGGTCCAGATACACCGGCAGGCGCGCAAGCTCCGCCTGCCAGCGCGCGGGGTCGCGCAAGCCGATCGCTATTGACGTCTGTTGCTCGAGGCAGGAATACGGATAGCGCGTGAACCAGCGGCGCACGCCGGGCAGACCGTTCGCGAGCTTCGGCTGCAGCGACACCGCAATGCCGCCGCGCACCACGCCTGCACGCGTCATGCTCGCGTTGGCCGGCGGCGCAACGGGAATCGAAAGCGTGCTGTCCACCTGCGCGAGCGTGGCCTGCTGCACCGTGACGGGAATTGCCGCGCTCACCAGCTGCGCGAGCTTCACCGCGTCGGCCGCATGCGCGCCGCCCTGCTCCGCCGCGCTCACGTTCCACACGAGCGCGGGCCGCTCCGCTTCGGCGAGATCGTCAGGAACCGCGACCGTCCACGCAATCTCACGCGACGAATTGGGCGCGACGTCCACGGTTTGCGCGGCAAGCGCGAGCGGCGGCACGTTCGGCGTGACGAGCACTTTCATCGCGCGCGCGGTCGTATTGCGCAGCGTGAACTGCGCACGGAAGGCGTCGCCCTCGCGCACCTGCGGCGGCAGCCCCGAGATCAGCTGCAGGTCCTGCGTGCTCTCGATGGTCGCGCTGCCCGTGCCGAAGCGCGCCACCCCGCTCGCCGCAATCGCGACAATGCGAAAACGCGTGATCGAGTCGTTCAGGGGCACACTCACTTGCGCCTCGCCCTTCGCATCGAGTATGACGCGCGGGTTCCAGTAGAGCAGCGTGTCGAAGAGTTCGCGCGTCGCGCCATGCCCGCCGCCGCCGCCCGCTGGCACCGCCTTGCGCCCGAAGTGCCGCCGCCCGACGATCTCCATTTGCGCCGTCGCCGTCTCCACGCCATAGGCGCGTTGCTGCAGCATGGCGTCGAGCAGATCCCAGCTACGGTTGGGCATGAGTTCGAGCAGTGCTTCGTCCACGGCCGCCACGGCGATCTGCGTACCCGCCGGCACCGGCTGGCCGCCAGGAAGCTGCACGCGCAACTGGACGTGCGACGTTGCGCGGACCGCGTAGCGTTTCGCGTCGGGCGTCACGCTCACCGCGAGGCGGTGCGCTGCGTCGCCTACGCGGATTTGCGCGAGCCCGTAACGAAAAGCCGGCTTCGAAAGATCGACGAGCGGCGTGGGCGCCTCGTACTGGCGGCCCTCGTACCAGAACGCACGGGCCCATTCGAGCGGCGCTTTCCACCCCCACGTGAAGAACGAATACCACGGCACTTCGTAAATGCGCCCACGCAGCGCGAGCACCGAAACGTAGACGTTGGGCCCCCATGTGTCGCTCACTTTCAGTTCGACAGTCGGGTCGCGCCCGTCGAGTTGAACCACATGCGTTTCGATGATGCCCTCGCGCTCCACGGCAACGAGCGCCGTCGCAAAGCGGAATGGCATGCGCACCTGGAAGCGCGCGGTCTCGCCGGGTTCGTAGCTCGTCTTTTCGGGCAACACGTCGATGCGGTCCGTGTTCTCGCTGCCGAACCAGAGTTCGTCCTCGCGCGTGACCCATACCGAGGTCGTGGCCGTGGAGGCATGGCCGTCGCCGTCGCGCGCCGTGGCCATGAGCTGGATGTTGCCCGCTTCCCTGAGCTTCGCGTCGCACGTGAGCAAGCCGTGATCGTCGCTCGTGCCGCTGCACAGCGTGCCGAGATCACGTGTTTCCGTGTGGTTGTCGTAGGCGTAGAAGCCGCCCACCATGCGCTTGCGCGAAGTCGTCGTGATCTTCGCCACACCGCGCACCTCGAGCTTCACGCCCGCGCGCGGCTTGCCCTGCAGATCGAGCGCGAGCGCGGTGACCGGCACCGTCCTGCCCACGGAAACCCAATGCCCTGACTTGATGCCCGCCACCACGGCAGCGGGCCAAAGCGTGGCCGCGCCGCTGATGGTCTGCACCTCGCCGTTCGGGTCCGCGAAGGTCGCTTCGAGCGCGAGGCGCTTGGGCGCGTCCACGGTCGGCAGGTTCTTCAGCACGAGCGTGCCCGCACCGTTGCGGTCGAGCGTGAGTGGCTCCTTGTCGGCCACGAGCTTCGCGACCTCGTTGTCTTCCCGCGGGCCGCTGTCCTCGTCGTCGGACGTATTGTCGGCCTGACTCGCACTCACATACGGAGCGAAACTGAAATCGCTGTACGTGCTGGCGAACGACGGCGTCGTGGCCTTCACGAGCGCCGATACCTGCACGGGCAGATTCGACGCCGCGCCGCCCGACACGTAATCGATCTGCACAGCCACGCGCGCCTGCGTCGCGGCGACGAGCGGCGAAGTCTTCTCGTTCTGTACGGCAATCGTGCCCTTGAGGACCGGCAAGCGGAAGGCTTCCACGCGGAAGCTGCCGCTGTCGTAGCTCATATGAATGGCGTCCGCGCTGTTGTTGGATTCGTCGTTGCCGTCGGCCGCCGCGCGCGCGTTGGCATCTCCGTCGTCGAGCGAGACATCGTATTCGCCGAGCTTCGCTTCCGGCGGCAACACGAAGGTCGAATCCGCCGTCTGGTCGGCGGCCCACTCGAGCGGCAGATGCCAGGTCTGCCCGCTGCCGGCATGGCGTATCGTCACGCGCGTGGGGTACTGCTGCGGTAGCGCGAAGCCATGCATCGTCTGGGCGCGGATGAAGTGTTTCATCGACACCGTCTCTCCCGCGCGCAGCAGCGTACGGTCGAACACGGTATGCGCGCGCACCGTGGGCTGCAGGCTCGTGTCGGTCGGCACGTTGAAGCGCCACGACTCGATGCCGCGATTCCAGTCCGATTGCACGAACGCCATGTCGGGGCCCGTTTTCGGGTCGTCGATGCGCGCCGAAACGAACAGTCCGCTAAAGCTGTTTTCCCCGCAGTCACGACGATTCGAAAGCGGCCCGTCTATCGTCAGGAGTCCATGGGAATCCGTCTTTCCCGTGGCGAGCATCTCGCCGTTGCAATCCGATACGTGCACGTCGGCGCCGGCTACCGGTTCGCCCTTGTCGAGCGACGTGACCCACACCACGCTATTCTCGCGGCCTTGCTTGAAGTGCACACCCAGGTTGGTGACGAGCACGGTCGTGCGCACGTACATGGGCGCCGGCTTGCCGAGCAAGGAGGCGCCAAGCGAAGGCGAAGCGAGTTCGATCACGTAGAAACCCGGCTTCGGCACAGGAATGCCCACCACTTCGAACGGCCGCAGCGCCTTTGGGTCGGCCTTGGGCAGCGTCAGGGTCTCTACGCCGGGCTGGCCCTCGAGCAGCGAGAGCGAGCGCACGTCGATGATGCGCGCCTTCGCGTCGTCGTCCTCCTCGCCCGTCGTGCGCGGAATCACCACGGGCGACTTCGCGCGAGCGAGCAGACCAGGCATCAGCTTGTCGATCGACGTTTCGCTCATGCCGAAATTGTCGAACTGGTCGACGAGGCGCATCCAGCGGCGCATGTCGGTATCGGACTGCACCGCGAGCTTCGCGAACTTCGCCTCGCCCGCGTTGAGTCCCTGCACGTGCAGGTCGGCTTCGACATTGCGCAGCGTGACCGGCACGAGCGGCGGCGTGCCGGGCTCCGCGTAGCGCTCGATGATGCCGAAGGTCGAGGACGGGAATTTCGCGAGCGGCGGCATCGGCGCAGTCGCCGTATGCAGCGGGAACAGATCGGCGTTCGCGAGCGCTCGCCCGCTTACGTCCTTGAGGCCCGCTGGTGCGGTGATCGTGAGCGTCGCGCGCTCGGGCAAGGGCGCGGAGAATGAGATCGAGCTGACTTCGTTGCTCTTGTCATCTGGGCGAAAAGCCGGCGCGACTTCCCCTTTCGGCCCTTGCAGACGGAACTTCTGCGCGTCGGCGCGCGCAATCGGCGCGCTCAAATCGATGCGCAGAGGCCGCAGCGGCGTGCATGGCGCCTTCGCATTCTCGCGATCGCAACTCATACTCGCGGTAAACGGCTCGCGCACCGTGAAATCGAAGCGGCGCTCCACGTCGTTGGGCGTGCCGTTCGGTCCGAGCACGCCCTCGCCGTACACGAGCTGCATCTTCGCGCTGGAAGGCAGCGTTTGCTGGCAGGCGAGCGTGAGCACGCTCGCGCTGTGCTTTTCGAGCCGGAAATGCTTGAGCAGCGCCGCGCGCGTGGACGCATCGACAGGCTGCACCGGAATGCGGTTGCCGAGTCCACCCGACTCGCACCACACGTGTTCGCGCACGGAAGCCGGCGTGGCGGGGCCATTGAGCTTCAGCACGAATGCCTGGTTTTCCTCTATTTCGCCGCCATAGGGACGCACGCTCAGCGGGAACGGGCCGCCAGTGGAGAACGTAAAGCGAAGCACGCCTGTCACGGCGTTGCCGGCCTGCGATTTAAGGCCGTCTACGAGCACGACGCTGCATTGCACGTCGGGCGGCAGATCGGCTGCGAAATCATAAGCCCACGTTTTCCCGTCGATCCACCGACCCTGACCCGCGCTTGCCGCCGCATTGCTGCATTGCAGGCGCGCGGGGTCCTTCGCATCGGGCGCACCGAACGCCACCATGGCCTCGTCGAACTTCACCACCGCCTGGCGCACCTGCGCCACGGTCCCCTGCGGCGACACGCTCACCGCGCGCGCGGCATAGGCGCGCCACGCCCATGCCATGCTCAAGGCCAGAATCAGGGCGAGCGCCAACGTCCCCCACCCGCGAGTTGTTCGTGTTATTCGCTGCATCGACCGGTCCTCGTTTGCGCGCGCGCCGCGTGGCCGTTGCCGGGCGGCGTGCGCTGAATCGTACAGGGCGCCGCGCGCTGGCGCGCCGGGAATGGCCGGCCACGCGCACATGCGGGCGGCTCGCGCTGAATGCGAGTGCCGGCGGCAGCTTGCCGCGAATCGGGAATTCGCGGTATCGGAAACCGCTGAATTTGCGAACGGGCTAAAGCGAAGGGAGGACCGCGGGGAAGAGGCTAGCCGGACTCCGAGACGCGAGCCGGTGCGAGTCGAGGGAAAAGCGTAGTGGGCGGCGTGAGGGTGGCGGCGTGACGTCTGCCGCGCGCCGAGGCTCGCCATGGACGGCGAGCGGCCACTGGCCGCCCGCATAACATCGGACTACGTGGTTTCGCGATACCGCACCGCCGGCTGCGATTGGCAGAAGTTCGCGAACATTGCGGACCGGGCGGCTTCGATGTGCCGTCTGCGCAGGGGGAAATGACGCCGGGAAACGAATCAGCCCGCGACGCGCTTTCGCACCGTCGCGGGCTAAACGTCATCATGCGGTATGAATCGACTTCCTGCCGCCGTCAAACTCAATGTGCGTTGTACACGGGCGGCGAATAGCTGCTAACCGCGCCATCGGTGCGCGCACCGCTTTGCGACGAGCCACTCGTGGCCGGGCCATAGCCGGTTGCCTGCGCAACGGCCCCACCGCTTTGCGCGTTCACGCGCGCCTGGGCTTGTTGCAGATCCGCGGGGTAATACAGATCGTTCACCGACGGACGATAGCCCGCGGCTTCGAGTTGCTTCAGTTCATTACGCACCTGAGCACGCGTCACAGGACCATTGGTGCCTTGCGACTGTGCAAACGAAATGGCCGGTACTGCCAGCACGGCAGCGATCGCAACGGCCTTGATGAGCGTTCTCATGACTAACCTCCAGTAACTTGAAATCGGTGCAGTTACATGTCTGCATCCGTTGCGTACAAGTCTAGGAATGTTGGCCTCGCGAATAAATGCCGCAAAAGCGAATTTACTATTCCCGCAGCGCACCTAATCGGCTTTCATTGCTCCAATGCATAAGCTTCTATCCGCATGGAATATGGAACAGGTGTGCAACGCACTGTCCCACTCTGATGCATGATAGGGGCTCTTCCGAATCTTCGATGAGGGGGCAGCAATGGCGACGTGGCAACCGGACCCGACCTTCTACCCGTCTGCGCGCATGGCAGGCGAAGCCCCGCCGGAGACACTGGCGTACGTCGCCAGCTTCGACCCCACTCGCAGCGTGCCCGATTCGCTCGACGTGGTCGATCTGGACCCGCGCTCGCCGGAATTCGGACGCATCGTGCATCGGCTCGCAATGCCCAACATCGGCGACGAGCTCCATCATTTCGGCTGGAATGCCTGCAGTTCGTGCCTGTGCCCCAACGCCCCCCACGCGCATACCGAGCGCCGCTATCTCATCGTGCCCGGTCTGCGCTCCTCGCGCATTCATATTGTCGACACGAGGCCCGACGCGCGCCGCCCGCATATCGCGCGCGTGCACGAGCCCGAGAGCGTCGCGCAGCGCGCGGGCTACACGCGTCCGCACACCGTGCATTGCGGGCCGGATGGCATTTATGTGACGTCGCTTGCGAATGCGCAGGGCGAGGCGCCCGGCGGCGTCTTCCTGATGGACCACGAGAGCTTCGATATTCTCGGCCAGTGGGAGATCGACCGCGGCCCGCAACAGCTCGCCTACGACGGCTGGTGGCACCTCGGCTACGACACGCTCGTGACGAGCGAGTGGGGCCTGCCCGCGACCTTCGAGAACGGCCTCGTGCCCGAGGTCCTGCTTGGCGGCCAGTATGGCCATCGCCTGCACTTCTGGGATCTGCACACGCGCCAGCACAAGCAGGTGCTCGACTTTGGCGCCGAAAACCAGCTCGTGTTCGAGCTGCGCCCCGCGCACAATCCCACGCGCCCCTACGGTTTCGTGAACTCCGTGATCAGCCTGAAGGACCTCTCGGCCTCGATCTGGCAGTGGTATCTCGACGGCGACCAGTGGGCCTCGCGCAAGATCATCGAAATTCCGGCCGAGCCGGCCGACCCCGAACATCTGCCGCCCATGCTAAAGGGATTTGCGGCCGTGCCGCCGCTCGTCACCGATATCGCGCTCTCGCTCGACGACCGCTTCCTTTACGCGGCGTGCTGGGGAACGGGCGATTTGCGCCAGTACGATGTATCGGACCCCGAACATGCGCGCCTGACGGGCTGCGTGCGCATCGGCGGCATCGCGGCGCGCGCGGCGCATCCGTTTGCGCCCGGGCGCGCGCTCAACGGCGGCCCGCAAATGGTGGAAGTGAGCCGCGACGGCCGGCGCGTCTATTTCAGCAACTCGCTTTATGGTGCGATCGACGGGCAGTTCTATCCCGAAGGGATCGACGGCTGGATGGTGAAACTCGACGCTGCCCCCGAAGGCGGCCTTGAATTCGACGAGCGCTTCTTCGTCGAATGGCCGAAGTCGCACCGGCCGCACCAGATCCGGCTCGAAGGCGGCGATTGCTCATCCGATTCGTACTGCTACCCATAAGCGCGGAGCACGATATGGAGGAAGTCTTTGGCGCGCATTGGGGCGCCTGGGCGGCCGTGGTGGGCAGCGGCGTCTTTCACGGCGTGAATCCGGCGATGGGTTGGCTCTTCGCGACTGCGCTCGGGTTGCAGCGCGGGAGCCGCACGGCGCTGCTGCTCGCCTTGCCGCCCATCGCGCTCGGTCACGCCGCGTCGATTCTGCTGTTCACGAGTTCCACCGCCGCGCTGGGCACGCATCTGCCGGGCGCTGCGCTGCATGGGTGCCTGGGCGCGCTGCTGATCGCGTGGGCCGCGTGGCAGTACGCGTATGGCCACCGGCACCGCGTGCGCGTAGGGATGACCGTGGGCTTTGCCGGGCTTGCGGCGTGGTCCGCGTTGATGGCCACGTTGCACGGCGCGGGACTCATGCTGATGCCCGCCATGCTGCCGCTGTGCGGGGCAGCGGGCGGCGCAGCGGGCCTTGCGAATCCGCTTGCGCTGTCATTCGCGTTCACCGCGCTGCATACCGTCACGACGCTCGCCACGACGGCCGTCATCGCGCTGCTCGCCTACGAGTATCTCGGTCTTGGCGTGCTGCGTCGTGGCTGGATCAACTTCGACTGGCTCTGGCGCGGCGCGCTCGTGGCAACCGGTACGTTGATGATCGCGACGGCCTGATCCGCTGGGTCAACTCCCCGCCGGATAGTCCGTGCCCAGGCTCAACTCGCGCCACGCCTCGATATCGGCCAGCGCCGCGCGCAAGCGGTTCGCCACCGCATCCACGCCGAATGCGCCCAGCACGAGATGCCGCGGCGGCTTTTCCGTTTCGGTGATGCGTATCATCGCCTGCGCCGCGCGCACCGGATCGCCCGGCTGATGCCCGCTGCCTTGTGCCGTGCGCTGCATACGCGCGCCCGCCGTTTCGGCGTAGTCATCGATACGGCTCGCCGTTTGCACGAGCGAGCGGCCTGCCCAGTCCGTGCGAAACGGCCCCGGCTCGACGCAGGTCACCTTGATGCCGAGCGGGCCGACTTCGGCCAGCAGCGAATCGGAGAATCCCTCCACGGCGTGCTTCGAGGCGGCATAGTAGCCAGAACCCGGAAAGCCCGCGAGCCCCGCCACCGAAGTAATGTTGATGACGTGCCCCGTGCGGCGCTCACGCATACCCGGCAGCACCGCGCGCGTGAGCGCGAACAGGCCGAACGCGTTGGCATCGAACTGCGCGCGGATCTCGCGCTCCTCGCCCTCCTCGATCGAACTCTGATAGCCGTAGCCCGCGTTGTTGACGAGCACGTCGATCGCGCCGAACTGCTTTTGCGCGGCAGCGACGGCGGCGGCGGTTTGCGTGGCGTCGGTCACATCGAGCGAGACGGGCAGCAGGCGATCGCTGGCCTCTGGCGCAAGATCGTCGAGCGACGCCTTGTTGCGCGCGGTCGCCACGCAACGCCAACCGCGCCCGAGCACCGCGCGGGCAAGCTCACGGCCAAAGCCGGTCGAACAGCCGGTCACGAACCAGACTGGCGACGCATTCGGGGAATGAACGGACATGGGGAGGCCTCCCGGAAGAAGGGGCAGACAGCGCTGCCGAAGACAGGGGAAAGCGGAAGACGGCGCCGCGGCGCGAAGCGGGCCACTTTCGAACGCATGCGCAACCTCTGATGATACCGGTCACGCGCGAACTCTGCTGACACGCTCTTTCGCCCGCGCCGATGAACGGCTGCGCCGATCGCCCGGGCC
The DNA here is from genome assembly GCF_024206495.1 of Paraburkholderia sp. CNPSo 3272. GTDB lineage: Bacteria > Pseudomonadota > Gammaproteobacteria > Burkholderiales > Burkholderiaceae > Paraburkholderia. The sequence goes on from NZ_JAMBPQ010000009.1 coordinate 61,049, forward strand.
ATGTACCATACGGCGCCTGGTGCCCCGAATTTCAGCGCCACGAATCAACTGTCATTTGCCGGAGAAGAAACCCGATGTCAACCGTCACCGCGCCCGCACGACCCGCTGCCGATCTCGCCGATGCCGTGCGCGCGCTCGAAACGCGCTACGGCACGCCGTGGTCCGCGCCGCTGCCAGCCTGGAACGATACGCTCGACACGCTGCTCGCGCACCGCTCGGTGCGCAACTACGCGGACCGTCCGCTGCCCGATGGCACGCTCGAAACGCTGATCGCCGCGGCGCAATCGGCATCGACCTCGTCGAACCTGCAGACGTGGAGCGTGGTTGCCATCGAAAGCCCCGAACGCAAGGCGCGCCTCGCCGAGCTTGCGGGCGGCCAGTCGCACGTTCGCGCCGCGCCGCTCTTTCTCGTGTGGCTCGCGGACCTCTCGCGTCTCGAAGCGGCCGGCGCACGCAGCGGGGCAAGCGTCGATGGTCTGCATTACATGGAGACGCTCGTCGTCGGCATGATCGACGCGGCGCTCGCCGCGCAAAACGCCGTGATCGCACTCGAATCGCTCGGCATGAGCGCCGTGTACATCGGCGGCATCCGCAATCAGCCTGAGCAGGTCGCCGCGGAACTCGGGCTGCCGCCGCGCGTGCTGCCCGTGTTCGGCCTGTGTGTGGGCTATCCCGACGAAACCCGCCCCGCGGACGTGAAGCCGCGCCTGCCGCAGGAGGTCGTGCTCCATCGCGAGCAATACGACGCGCCTTCGCAGGCGGCCGCGATCGCCCGGTACGACGAAGTCATGGGCGGCTTCCAGACCGCCCAGGGTTTGAGCGCGGCGGGCTGGACCGTGCGCTCGCTCGCGCGCTGGCGCAGCCGTGAATCGCTGCACGGCCGCGACCGCTTGCGCGACGCGCTCAACGCGCTCGGCTTCGAACTGCGCTGAACGCACCGGCACGCCGCGGAACACTTCAGCAACGAAGCACGCACGCAACACAGGAGAAACGCAAATGAAAGTCGCTGTCATGGGCGCAGGCGCAGTAGGCTGCTTTTACGGCGGCATGCTCGCGCGCGCGGGACACGATGTGGTCTTGATCGGCCGGCCCCAGCATGTCGAGGCCATTACGCGCGATGGGCTGCGCCTCGAAGCGCAGCAGTTCGACGAGCGCATCGGCGCGCCGCATCTCACGGCCATCACCGAAGCCGCCGCCGTAGCGGGCGCGGACCTCGTGCTGTTCTGCGTGAAGTCGACCGATACCGAAAGCGCGGGTGCCGCGATCAAACCGCATCTGGGCGCCGACACGCTCGTGCTCTCGCTGCAGAACGGCGCGGATAACGCCGAGCGCCTGCGCACGGTGATCCCGCGAGACGTCGCGGCTGCCGTGGTCTATGTCGCCACGGAGATGGCAGGGCCCGGCCACGTACGCCATCACGGCCGCGGCGAGCTGGTGATCGAGCCTTCGCGCGCGAGCGACGCCGTTGCGCGCACGCTCATCGACGCGGGCGTGCCCACGGAAATCTCACCGAATGTGCGCGGCGCGCTCTGGGCGAAGCTGATCGTGAACTGCGCGTACAACGCGCTCTCGGCGATCACGCAATTGCCTTACGGGCGTCTCGTGAAGGGTGCGGGCGTGAGCGAAACGATGCGCGACATCGTGGGCGAATGCATGGCCGTCGCGCAGGCCGACGGCGTGACGCTGCCGCCGGACATGGACAGCGCCGTGACACGCATCGCGCAAACCATGCCGGGCCAATACTCGTCCACGGCGCAGGATCTCGCGCGGGGCAAGCTCAGCGAGATCGATCATCTCAACGGCTACGTCGTGCAACGCGGCGCGGCGCTAGGCGTGCCCACGCCTGCGAATCGCATGCTGCAAACGCTCGTGCGGCTCATCGAGGACAAGGCGCGCGAGGCGATCTAGCTCGCTCCGCTCTCGTTGAGTCAGCGGTCGAACACGAGCAAGGTGGAGGTGGCAGATGCGTAGAGCTTGCCCTGCGCATCCGTGATGCTAGCTTCCGCGAAAGCCGCGCGGCGGCCGATGCTGAGTACCCGCCCTTCCGCGCGCACAGCGCCGGTGTCGGCGGTCATGGGCCGGTGGTACGCGACCTTCAGTTCCAGCGTGGTGTAGCCCTGATTTGCGCTGAGGCGCGAATGCGCGGCGCACCCGCACGCGGAATCGAGCAGCGTGGCCGCGTAACCGCCGTGCACCGTGCCGATGGGGTTGTACACGTGCAGACCGGGCGTGCCCTCGAACACGGCGCGGCCCTCCTCGACTTCGACCAGCCTGAAGCCGAGCGTTTCGCCAATGGCCGGGCCACGGCTCCCGTGCAGCATGCGCTGCAGCTGTTCGATCCCGGTCAGGCCAGGGGGCATTTCAGCAACGAGGTTCATTAGGCAGTCTCCGTCTATGGCGCGCGCCGGTTTGCAGCTCTGCGCGCCTGTGCGATTCGCCATCGTAACGCTTATCGAACGATCGTGCTTAAATACCGCGAACCTGTCGCGGGTTTCGATTCAGGCCTCGATTCATTGCGGCGGATGTTTCAATACGTCTCGAGATGCAGCCGCCCTTCCCGCTTCAGGCGATCCCACAACGCCTCCCAGCCCATGCCGTGCTTTTCGGCGATCTCCTGAAGCGCCTGCAGCACGCCATCTTCCATGCCCTTCAAGCCGCAGACGTAGACATGCGTGTTACCGTCCTCGAGCAGTTGCGCGACGTCCACGGCGCGCTCGCGCATGGCGTCCTGCACATAGCGACGGGGCTTGCCACGCGTACGTGAGAAGGCGAGGTTCGTGTCGATGAAATCCTTCGGCAGATTCATCAGGGGTCCGAAGTAGGGTAACTCTTGCTGCGTGCGCGCGCCGAAAAAGAGCATGAGCTTGCCGGTCGCGCCTTTGAGCCTGCGGCGGCGGCGATATTCGGTCATCGCGCGCATGGGCGCGGAACCGGTGCCCGTGCAGATCATCAGCAGATGCGAGTTCGGATGGTTCGGCATGAGGAACGTACTGCCGAACGGACCGATTACGGTCACCACGTCGCCCTTCTTCAGATCGCAGAGATAGTTCGAGCACACGCCATCGGTTGCGTTGCCGCTGTGATCGCGCGTCACGCGTTTCACCGTGAGTGAAACGTTGTTGTAGCCGGGGCGCTCGCCGTCGCGCGGGCTCGCAATCGAGTACTGGCGTGCGTGATGAGCCCGACCTTCCGCGGTCGCGCCCGGCGGCAGGATGCCGATGGACTGGCCTTCCAGCACCGGGAACGGCATGGCGCCGAAGTCGAGCACGATGTGATGGATGTCGCTTTCGGTGGCGTCGTCGGTGAGGCGATAGTTGCCGACCACGGTCGCCGTGGTGGGCGCCTTGCGCGTATAGAGCTGGACGTAGGGGCGCGCCGCCGACCACGGCGGCACGGTCGAACCGCGCACCATGTCGGAGCCGCCCACGGGCGCCTCGGCGGCATTCGGCGCCGCTTGCGCAACGCTCGCCCCATCGCCCGCTTCAGGCGCGACGACCGGGGCGCCCATCGACGGATTCTGCGCGGGCAGTTCGTCCCACGTGTACTGCTCGTCGATGCTGTACGTCTCGGTCCTGAGCACATTGCGCCAATTGTCGATCGCGCCGGTCGGGCACGGCGGCACGCAGGCCATGCAGGCGTTGCAGACGTCCGCCTTCACCACATAGTTGGTGCCGTCGTGCGTGATCGCGTCGACAGGGCACGTTTCCTCGCACGTATTGCAGCGTATGCAGATTTCAGGATCGATCAGATGTTGCCTGAGAATTTCCACGGGTAGCGGACCGTTCATGATTGTCTCCCACCGCGGCGCGCGAACGCGTGGCTGCGCGCCGCCGCTCCCCTCAGTTAAAGCGCACGTATTCGAAATCGATGGGCTGCCGGTTGATGCCCATGGCCGGCGGCGCGATCCAGTTGGCGAACTTGCCCGGCTCGATCACGCGGCCCATGAGCGAAGCCACGTAGGCGCGATCTTCCGCGGTGGGCAGCCATTTCGCTTCGTTCGCGGCCCATTCGGTCTCGCCGATCACGCGGCCCTCCGGCGACACGCGCACGCCCGCAAACGTGCCGATCTGGCGGTTGAAGGCCTTGTGCGGCACGGTGAGGCGAGCATCGATGCCAGCTTTTTCCAGCACCTTGTTCCAGCGGTTCACGCCCGCAATCGAGTCCTTGATGTAGTCGTCGCGCAGCACTTCGTTCATGGCATTGAGCATCGGCACTTCGCGCTCCACGAGCTTACCGTCCTGCACGTCGAGCAAACGGTATTGCTGGCCTTCGAGCTGGTGGTCGTCGTCGCGTTTGGTCTCTTCGTAGCGGCCCTTCAGGCCGGAGCTGTAGAAGGTCGCGGCATTCGACGAGTGGTCGGCGCCGAACAGGTCGATCGTCACCGAATAGTGGAAATTGAGGTAACGCTGGATCGTTTCGAGGTCGATCACGCCCGCGGCGCGCAAGCGGTTCACGTCGTCGGTCTTCAGCTCGTTCATGAGCTGCGCGGTGCGTTGCACGACGCGCGAGATGCCCGACTCGCCGACGAACATGTGATGCGCCTCTTCGGTCAGCATGAATTTCGTCGTGCGCGCGAGCGGGTCGAAGCCGGATTCGGACAGCGCCGAAAGCTGGAACTTGCCGTCGCGGTCGGTGAAGTACGTGAACATGAAGAACGCCAGCCAGTCGGGCGTTTTCTCGTTGAACGCGCCGAGAATGCGCGGGTTGTCGTCGTCGCCCGAGCGGCGTTCCAGCAATGCTTCGGCTTCCTCGCGGCCGTCGCGGCCGAAGTAGCGATGCAGCAGATACACCATCGCCCACAGGTGCCGGCCTTCCTCTACGTTCACCTGGAACAGGTTGCGCAGGTCGTACATAGAGGGCGCCGTAAGGCCGAGATGGCGCTGCTGCTCGACCGAGGCGGGCTCCGTGTCGCCCTGCGTGACGATGATGCGGCGCAGGTTCGCGCGGTGCTCGCCCGGCACGTCCTGCCACGCCGCCTCGCCCTTTTGCGCGCCGAAATGGATCTTGCGATCCGCTTCGCCCGGCGTGAGGAAGATGCCCCAGCGATAGTCAGGCATCTTCACGTGGTCGAAGTGCGCCCAGCCGCCCGCGTCGACGCTCACCGCCGTGCGCAGATACACGTCGTAGCCATGCGAGCCGTCGGGGCCCATGTCGCCCCACCACGAGAGGAAGTTCGGCTGCCACTGTTCGAGCGCGCGCTGCAGCGCACGGTCGTCGGCGAGGTTGACGTTGTTCGGGATCTTTTCGCCGTAGTTAATCGTAGAGTTGATCGTGGACATTGCGGTTCCTTGTGGCTACGCCTTGGCGGAGTCGGAGATCAAACGCGGGCAACGTCGAACTGCGCCTTGCTGCCCTTGCCGTACACCTTGAGCGCGCCTTTCTCGCCCACGGCGTTGGGCCGGTTGAAGATCCAGTTCTGCCACGCGGAAAGCCGGCCGAAGATGCGCGTTTCCATGGTCTCCGGCCCGTTGAAGCGCAGATTCGCCTCCAGACCCGTGAGCGCGTCGGGCGACATGACCGCGCGCTCTTCCAGCGCGAGGCGAATTTCGTCGGGCCAGTCGATGTCGTCGGGCGAGGCCGTCACGAGGCCCAGGCGCTCCGCCTCGACCGGCTTGACCGCTTCGCCTATCTTCTCGCGCACGGCATCGAGTGATTCGGTTTCCTCATAGAAACGCCGCGCGAGACGCGATTGATGCGTGACCATCGGGTAGAGGCCGAAATTCGCTTCCGAGAGCGTGACGGCCGGTTCTTCGTCTTCGTTCGCAGCCAGCGCGGCCATGTACGTGCGGTCCGCGGCGAACGCGAGTTCAGCGAAAGTGCCGGCGAAGCACGAGCCCGGCTCGATCAGCGCGAACAGCGAACGCGAAGAGACATCGATGCGGGCGAGCGTGCGGCGCAGCATGCCGATGGTCTCGCGCACGAACCAGTGGTCGCGGTGCGCGAGCAGCGCGGCGTCGGCGGCGAGCACGGTGCGCGCGTCGCCCGCGGTCTTGAGAATCCACGTGCCGACGTCGAGCTCGTTGGTGCGCATGGAGAGGATGGCGTCGTCCAGCTCGCGCGCGAACTGCAGCGGCCACCACGATGCACCGGCGGCGACGATTGATTCGATATCCGAAACAGGTTCCACGGCAGGTGCTTTCGCCGTGAAGGTCGCGGTGCGCTTCGCGCGGTCGATCGTGACATCGACAGTGGCATAGCTCAGGCCGCCGTCGTGTTCCACGCGTTCTATGCGCGGGAGCGCGATGCCCTTCGCGTGCGCGGGACGATCGCTCGCGGCGGCCAGTTCGAGCGCGCGCGCCTGCACGGCCTGGCCGAACTGATTCGGCTTCACGACTTCGTCCACGAGACGCCAGGCCTTCGCGCGCTCGCCGCGAATGCCCTCCACTACCGTGCAGAAGATATCGGCGCGGTCGTGGCGCACCTTGCGCTTGTCGGTAAGCCGCGTGAGGCCGCCCGTGCCAGGCAGCACGCCGAGCAGCGGCACTTCCGGCAGCGCAACCGACGACGACCGGTCGTCCACGAGCATGATCTCGTCGCAGGCGAGCGCGAGTTCATAGCCGCCGCCGGCACACGCGCCGTTCACCGCCGCAATGAACTTCAGGCCCGAATGGCGCGACGAATCTTCCATGCCGTTGCGCGTTTCGTTGGTGAACTTGCAGAAGTTGACCTTCCAGGCGTGAGTGGAGAGGCCGAGCATAAAGATGTTGGCGCCCGAGCAGAACACGCGGTCCTTCAGGCTGGTCAGCACGACCGTGCGCACTTCCGGATGCTCGAAGCGGATGCGCTGGAGTGCATCGTGCAGTTCGATATCGACGCCGAGGTCGTACGAGTTCAGCTTGAGCTTGTAGCCGTCGCGAATGCCGCCGTCCTCGGCGATATCCATGCCGAGCGTCGCTACGGCACCGTCGAACGAAAGCTTCCAGTGCCGGTATTGCGAGGGATCGGTGCGGTAATCGACCCGCTGCGGGGCGACGGCGGTTTCGGCTGCGGCCATGAGCGTCTCCTGTCTACACTTCGTTTCAATGAACGATAGTGCAATGGATTGCTCATGTAAAGCACATTAGTGCATTTTAATGCATGAAAGGGGTAAACCCGCGATGCCGCAGTTCACACCCGCCGCTCATTCGATGCGAGGCGCCTCCGCGGCCAGCCGGGCGGCGAGCCGGTCACGCAGTTGCAGGTAAGCGTCGGCGAGTGTCTTTTCGCTGGTGTCGAAGGTCATGTCGGCGCGGCCATACAGTTCACTGCGGCCAGCCAGGATGCGCTTGAGGTCGTCCATCGCCTCGCTGTTACCCGAGTTGCCCGACATGGGCCGCAGGTCGCCCTGCGCCACGACGCGGCGCATGTGCTCTTCGGGCGCGGCCTGCAGCCAGACCGTGAAGCAATGCGCGAGCAGCACGTTGAACGTGGCGGGCTCGGAAACGAGGCCGCCCGGCGAGGCGATCACGGCGCGTGGGTGTTCCGCGATCACGGCCTCCAGCGCCCGGTGCTCGTAGCGACGATAAGCGCTCGCGCCATACAGCGAATGGATTTCCGAAGGCGGACAGCCCGCCAGCTGCTCGATCACCCGCGTCAGTTCGACGAACGGCACCTTCAGCTCCTGCGCGAGCATGCGCCCGAGCGTGGATTTGCCCGCGCCGCGCAGCCCGATGAGCGCGATGCGCTCGTTGCGGTGCGGGTCGGCGCTCGTATGCGAGAACATCTCCGCGAGCGCCACGCGCGCGCGCTGCAAGGCGGCCGGATCGCGCCCCTGCAGCAACTCGCGGATCAGGAGCCATTCCGCAGACGAAGTCGTGACGTCGCCGATCACCTCGGCGAGCGGGCAGTTCAGCGTGGTCGCGATCTGCCGCAACACCAGCACGGAGGCATTCCCCACCCCGGACTCCAGATTCGCCAGATGCCGCTCGGAGAGCCCGGTTTCCGCCGCCAGCGTTTTGCGCGTCATGCCGCGCCGCGCGCGCAGCATGCGTACGCGCTCGCCCATGGCGGTCAGGAACGGATCGCGTTCGGTGCGCTCGCCGCGCGAGGCGTCGTCGGCGGCTTCCGCTGGCAGCTCCGCAATGTAAGTTTGCTTCATCTTAGGGAATCCCTGAAACCGTGTTTATGTACTATAGTGCTTGACATGCATTTTACTAACGGCTAATTTTCCGCGAAAAGGTTGATCGACGACAAATCCGATCGAATCAGACTGAGCGGAGACAACACCGTGCCAATCCCAGCAGCATCGCAGGAACACGCCACGGCCGTGCCGCCGCCCGCGCAATTCAACTTCGCCACGCATCTGTTCGCGCTCAACGCCGCGCGCGCCGCGAAGACGGCTTATATCGACGACACATTCACGCTGAGCTACGGCGAACTCGAAATGCAGGCCCGCCGCTTCGCGGCCGCCATGCGCACGCTGGGCGTCCACGCGGAAGAGCGCGTTCTGCTCGTGATGCTCGACACCGTCGAGTTGCCCATTGCGTTTCTCGGCGCGCTCTATGCGGGTATCGTGCCGGTGGTCGTCAACACGCTGCTCACGCCGGCCGACTATGTGTATATGCTCACGCACAGCCGCGCGCGCGTGGTGATCGCCTCGGGCGCGGTGCTGCCCGCCGTGAGCGCCGCGCTGGTTGAAGCACAATGTGAGGACTGCCAGTTAATCGTTTCGCAGCCTGCTTCTCCGCCCGCTTCACAGTCGCTTCCGCATGAACCCCAACACGTCCTCGCCGATTTGATCGCACGCGCCGAGCCCGCTCCGCGCGCCGCGCAAACGGGCTGTGACGACATCGCGTTCTGGCTCTACTCGTCGGGATCGACAGGCAAACCCAAAGGCACGGTGCATACGCACGCCAATCTCTACTGGACCGTCGAGACTTACGCCAAGCCCATTCTCGGCATACGCGAAAACGACATCGTGTTTTCGGCGGCCAAGCTGTTCTTCGCCTATGGCCTCGGCAACGGCCTTTCGTTTCCGCTCTCGGTCGGCGCGACAACGATCCTGATGGCCGAACGCCCGACCGCCAACGCCGTTTTCGCACGCCTCGTGCAACATCGGCCCACGGTGTTCTACGGCGTGCCCACGCTCTACGCGAGCATGATGGCCTCATCCAACCTCCCGGCGCGCGCCGACGTCGCGCTGCGCGTGTGCACGTCCGCGGGCGAAGCGCTGCCGCGCGAACTGGGCGAGCGCTTCAGGGAACATTTCGGCAGCGACATTCTCGACGGCCTCGGCTCCACGGAAATGCTGCACATCTTCCTCTCGAACCGGCCGGGCGCGGTCGAATACGGCACCACGGGCCACCCCGTGCCCGGCTACGAAATCGAACTGCGCGACGAGACCGGTGCGCTCGTGACCGACGGCGAGATCGGCGACCTCTTCATCCGCGGGCCGAGCGCGGCCGTGATGTATTGGTGCAATCGCGAGAAGTCGCGCGCGACTTTCCTCGGCGACTGGGTGAGGAGCGGCGACAAATACCGGCGCCTGCCGGGCGGCGCCTATGTATACGCGGGCCGCAGCGACGACATGCTCAAGGTGAGCGGCCAGTATGTCTCGCCTATCGAAGTGGAAATGGTGCTCATGCAGCACGACGCGGTGCTCGAGGCGGCCGTGATCGGCGTCGATCAGGGCGGGCTCGTGAAGACTTGCGCGTTCGTCGTACTCAAGCAGTCGGCAGTGGAAACCCCGCACGACGCGTTGGCCGAGCAATTGAAGGCGTTCGTGAAAACGCGGCTCGCGCCGCACAAGTATCCGCGCGACATTCTGTTCGTCGACGATCTGCCCAAGACGGCAACCGGTAAGATCCAGCGTTTCCGGCTGCGTCAGCAGTTTCAATCGTGACAGCGACACACACCATGAACGAAAGCGAATTCGCCGATCTGCCCGCCACGTCCACGCGCGATGCACTGCGCATCGAATATCGCTGGATCGGCGCGGCCGCCAGCGATGCGCCGCTCGCCGTGTTCCTGCACGAGGGTCTCGGCTCGATCGCGATGTGGAGAGAGTGGCCCGCCGCGCTTTGTGAACGCCTCGGCATGCGCGGGCTCGTTTATTCGCGCCCGGGTTACGGCCGTTCCACACCGCGCGCGCAAGGCGAGAAATGGCCGGTCGATTTCATGTCGGCGCAGGCGCGCGATGTCTTGCCCGCTCTGCTCGACGCGCTTGGCGTGAGCGCGACCGAACGCGCGCGCATGTGGCTGATCGGACATAGCGACGGCGCCTCCATCGCCCTGCTCTACGCCGCCGCTTTCCCCGCAGCCCTCGCGGGCGCAGTGGTGATTGCGCCGCACGTGTTCGTCGAAGACGTTTCGGCCGACAGCATCGGCGAGGCGAAGGTTGCGTACGAAACGACCCGCCTGCGCGAAAAGCTCGCACGCTATCACGAGGATGTCGATTCCGCATTCTACGGCTGGAACGATATCTGGCTCGATCCCGCTTTCCGGTGCTGGAACATCGTCGGCGAACTGGCGTCGATTCGCGCGCCGCTGCTCGCCGTGCAGGCGCTCGACGACCACTACGGCACCATGGCGCAAGTAGAAGCAATTGGCGCGGCCGTGCCGCACGCGCGCGTCCACGCACTCACGCAGGGCGGCCATTCTCCGCATCGCGACGCGCCGCAGCCGCTGGACGACGTCATCGAGCGGTTCGTTTCGTCACCATGCAAGCTCATGCCGTGAACGCATATCGGCGCCCCCGCAAGCCCTCCAGCACGCATCTATTGCCTCCACACAGGGGCGAATCGATGCACCGCGCATAACCTTCCGCCGCCAGCGCCGCTCCGAAGCCCATCGAAGGCCGAACTGAGGGCCAAACCCGCCTCATCGCTGCAATCCTTTGGTGATATTGTCTTTCTTTGCGTGGCGGAGACGGGGTCCGACCGCGCGAACCGAAAAGCAAAACGGGGCACCAAAAGCGAGACGCAAGAAGACCGGCCGGATCACGCGCGCCGGCAAGAACGATGAGCGATTCCATCCTGATGAACGTTTCGAGAACCTCGGTGCGACTGAGGCGAGCCTGGGCGTCGATGCGCCCGCGCTTCGTACGCGCCTTCGCGCCCGCGCTGCGCAACCTGCAATACGTCAAGCGCCGCATGCGCCCGCTCGCCGTGGTGGCGAGCGTGGGCTTCCCGCTTTACTACTACGTGTGGAAAGACCTCTTTCCTCAGCCGTATGAAAATCTCACGCTGCGCCTGATCGGCTCGTTGCTGTTCGTGCCGATCCTGGCCTTCGAGCGCTGGCCCGCCGCGCTGAAAAAACTGCTGCCGTGGTACTGGTACTTCTGCACGCTCTACGCACTGCCGTTCTTTTTCACGTTCATGCTGCTCAAGAACAACGGCAACGAAGTATGGGTGGAAAGCGCGCTGATCGCGGCGTTCGTGATGGTGCTGCTGCTCGACTGGCTCATGCTCGTGCTGCAGTTCCTCGTGGGCATCAGCCTAGCGGTGATCGCGTACTGCCTCACCACCTACCCCATCGTACTCGGGCCGAACTACCTCACGCATCTGGCGATCTTTTCGTTCGCGGTCGCGATCGGCGCGGTGGCCAATTACGATCAGGACCGCATTCAGATCGAACAGGAGCGCGCCATGCTGGCGACCGCGGGCAGCGTGGCGCACGAACTGCGCACGCCCCTCGTGGCGATACGCGTGGGCGCGGCGGGCCTCATGCGCTATTTGCCCGCGCTGCTCGATACCTATCAACTCGCCCAGCGCAGCCGCTTGCCCGTGCCCAAAATACGCGTGGCGCATCTGCATTCCCTGCAAGGCGTGGCAGGCCGCATCGAACAGGAAGCACTGCATTCGAACGCGATCATCGACATGCTGCTCGCCACGGCGCGCTTCACGGGCGGCAACATGCAAAACGCAACGATGTGTTCGATCGTACATTGCGTGGAAACCGCACTCGCGCGTTTTCCGTTTCGCGAAGGCGACCGGCGTCGGGTAATCTGCAATCTGCGCCCCGATTTCGAATTCCACGGATCTGAAATGCTGACCGTCCACGTGCTCTTCAATCTGCTCAAAAATGCCTTCCGGCATATGGGCAGCATCGAAGGCGCGCAGATTTCGATTCGTCTTGAATCAGGGCAAAGGGCCAATCGTTTGATTTTCAGCGATACGGGCACCGGTATTTCCCCGGAGGTATTGCCGCATATCTTCACGCGCTTTTATACTTCGACAACCGCCACCGATGACGTGACGCTCGGAGCAGGAATCGGGCTGGCATTCTGCCGCGATGTCATGCAAGCGATGGGTGGAGCAATCACCTGCTCTTCCGTAAAAGGCGAATACACCGAGTTCGTTTTGACATTCCCTGCGCCATGACGAAAACCATTCAGCCGTTCTCCTATCCGACCACCGTCGCCTTCGTCGACGACAGCGCCGCGTTCCTTTCGAACCTGAGCCTGCAACTCGACCCCGACCTGGCCTTCCGCCTGTTCAGTTCGCCCTCCGAGGCGCTGAAGTTCCTCAATGGCCGTACGCCACACGACCGCGCGGCGGAGCCTATCTTCAGCCCCTATCTGGACCGCACTGAAGAAAACGACGCGCACCAGGTCATCGCCATGCGCGTCGATGCGATACGTAGTCTCGTACATAACGCTTCGCGCTTCGAGTCGGTTTCGGTCGTGGTGGTCGATTACGACATGCCCGAACTCAACGGCATGGAGTTTTGCCGCCGCATTACCGACCCGTCGATCAGGAAAATCGTGCTGACCGGCAAAGCCGATGAGCACGTGGCCGTTAAGAGCTTCAACGAAGGGCTGATCGACCGCTTCATCCGCAAGCACGAAGTCGACGCGGTGGAAACGCTGAACCAGGCGATCGGCGATATGCAGCGCGCGTATTTCGACCGCTGCTGCAGCACGGTGCTCGACGCGCTCGCGGTTTCCGAATATGCATTCCTCAAGGATCATGCGCTCGCCGCGCACGTGAAGGGCATTGCCGATTCACTAGGCATCGTCGAGCACTATCTCTCGTATCAACCGCACGGACTCCTGATGTTCGACGGTGTCGGCACCGCGTACCTGCTCGTCATTCATACCGACGAATCGCTGCGCGGCGTGCGCGAGATCGCCGTCGAACAAGGTGCGCCCACAGGCTTCCTCGCCGAACTCGACAGCCGTCGCAGCCTGCCTTATTTCTGGCGCACGGAAGGCTATTACCCGTCGCAGTGCATGGAATGGCAGCCGTATATGCACCCCGCATCCGAGTTTCACGGCGACCGCCGCTATCTCTACGCCGTGGTGAAGAGGCCGGCGGGGCTCGCGCTCGACAACGTACTGCCCTACGACCGGCATCTCGACCAGCTGGACCGCGAGATCCAGGCGGCGTGGGACTCGCCCTGATAGTCGGGCGCACCCCACGCTACCGCTGTCTCGCTCCACGCTGCCTCAATCGCGCACGGCTCAGGCCGCCACGGCCACCATCGGCATGTTCACCACGGCCTGCGGCACACGCACGCGAGCACGGCCCGCGTTGCGTTCGTTGCGGCGCGTGGACGGCCAGTTCCACATCTGCACCTCGTCGCGAATCTCCGCGCATACTTCCACGAGGCGCTCCAGTTCCTCCTCGCACAGCGCCGCATTGAGCGAGAGCCGCACGAGTGAGCGGTTTTGCGCCGTGGCGGGCGCACAGAACACCGAACCAAAAATGCCGCGCGCTTCGAGCGCGTCGCGCAGGATGATAGTTTGCGGCTCCGGCCCGGCTTCGAGAGCAATGATCTGCGTTTCGCTGCCGTTCAGGTTGTAGCCGAGCTCGGCCAGCCGTGAGCGCACGTAACGCGCGTTGGCCGCGACGCGCGCGCGCCGCCAGTCTTCGCGTTCGATCACGTCGAGCGTCGCCGCGAGACCCGCCGTTTCATGCGGCAGCAGCGTCGAGCTGAAAATGGCAGGCAGCGCTTCGCACTTGAAATACTCCTGGAAGCGCCGCGAACAGCTGATGATGCCCGCGCGCCCGGCAAACGCCTTAGCGAGACTCGCGGTGCGAAAATGCACGCGGTCGATGAGTCCGAGCTCGGCCACCATGCCCGCACCGTGCGGGCCGTGGGTGCCGAGCGAATGCGACTCGTCGACGACCAGCACGCAGTCGTGCTCGGCGCACACCTCGGCGATCGCCGCGAGCGGCGCCACGCTGCCGTTCGTGCTGTACACCGAATCGACGATCACGATCCCGGCCCCGTAGCGCTGAATACGCTGCTCGAGGTGATCCACATCGTTGTGGAAGAAACTAATCGCGCGCGCACCGGCGCTGCGGATACCTTCCCACAACGACATATGCGCCATCATGTCGACGTACACCGGCGTCTGCGCATTGGCGATCGACTGGATCAGCCCCGTATTCGCGGCAAAACCCGACTGGCACAGCACGCTCGCTTCGGCCCCCATGTATGACGCGAAGCGGTCTTCGAGCGCAAGTTGCGGGCAGTCGTCGCCATGCAGGAACACACCCGACATCAGGAGTCCGTTGCCCTCCGAGCGGATGCTCATGCACATTGCATCGAGAATCTCGGGGTGGCGCGCAATCGAAAGGTAGTCATTACTCGAAAGGTGCAAGGCATCAGTATCGGCAACACGGCCCTTCATGATGTGCCCCCCGGCCCAGCTTTCCTGCACGCGCTCGGTGTAGTAGCGATCGACACGTGCCGCGAGGAATGCGGGCAATGCCGCGTCGTTGTTATGTGCGTTACGCCAGTTGCTGCCAACTTTCATCTCAGGCTCCTTGTGGTTAAAGGCCGGCCCCGGAAGCGACTTGTCTGGTCATGAAGGATTCCGAAAGGCCGGCCCGTAATGTGCCCGCAGCGAAACGACACGCGCGATGAGGCCTGACGTGCGCGTTCCGGCAGCGGACTTTTGAATGTGGGTGATGCAATGACTGGCGAGCGCGTGAGTCGCGGCGCGCGGCGGGAGTGGTCACGGCCGGCGGCGCCAGAGCGCGCTTGAGAGAAAACCAATGCGGGCGCGGGGCGCCGGGAGCAGGCGCCTTCATATCCGCACGAATCCCGCTTCGCGTGATCGCCACTGGTTACAAGGGAAGAAACGCCCGCCCAAAAATTTTTTGAGGCGCGCCACGCAGGTCATCTGGACCATGCACGTCATGCAGCGAAAGCGCCTTCACGCTGCACGCAACGTCAGTCGCGCCATTGATAATTATCGTTTAAAAACAGCGCTGTTAAGCCCCTCGCAGTGCGCAACTATGCGTAGCGCATGGAGTTTCGACAAGGATTGGCCGTCGCGCCGCGAAAGGGCGCGAGCGTTGATTCAGCACGCATAGATTGCACGAACGAGACCGACGGAATCGTCAGATGGCCACGACGCGATCGCGCCCGGCGTGAGTTGGCGACGTAGAGCGCCGCGTCGGCGCGCGCCATCAACGTGGCGAGCGAGACTTGAAGTGATCGCTATCGACAATCGCGAGCGCGGCCGCTGGCCCTTCTCGCGCGCGGCTTCGAGCGACGCATTCGCCTGGGCGAGAGATGGCCGCATGAAATGCGGAGACCACAACCACGCGCGCGCCGAGACTCGGCGTGACCCAATACCACCACACAATACCCATTGCGAGCGCAACGGTTCCCGCGTAGGCAAGCGGCACGCGGCTTGAGCCCGAAGAACTGGCGGCAGCCTTCGAGCGGGCGTACCACAGCGAGCGCCAGCAAGGTGATCGAAACGAACACGGTCTGGATGGGCAAGCCGACCCGCTGCAGGCCCGCGAGCAGGAGCGCCACGCTCGGCATCAAATAGCGCCGATCCCGAAGCGCGGCTGTGACCCCGCGTCGCCCGACAAAACCCTGCGTCCTCCCGACTCTATCTGGACTGCGGATCGTAACTTTCTCGCGGCAAGCAGGGAAAACCCGCCGCGCCCTCACGGCGCTTGACGAAGGCCCCAAAGCACCGCGACCATGCCTGAGACGCCACGACGTAACAGGAGCCATGTCATGACCCAGCATGCGTTATACGTCGAGCTGCACGCGCAGCCCGGCAAGGAAGAGGAACTGGCGGCATTTCTCGCGAGCGCGAAGCCGCTGGTCGATGCAGAGCCCGGCACGCCGGCCTGGTTCGGCGTGCGCTTCGACACCGCGACGTTTGCGATCTTCGACGCATTCGACGACGAAGCCGGCCGCAACGCGCATCTGAACGGCCAGGTGGCCGCGGCATTGATGGCGCGCGCAGGCGAACTGCTGGCCGCGCCGCCGCAGATCCGCCGCGCCGACGTGCTTGCCGACAAGCTTCCCGCCTGAACAGCCGCCCGATTTGCCGAGAGGACGTGCGCGCGGCCACGTCCCTTCCTTGCCCTTGATGGGGCACGCACAGAAAAAAGGCGCCGGGAACGGCAAGTGCGAAAGGCGTCGCGATCTTCGAAGGAGGAGCCGATGAAGCCTGCTTCCGCTTGTGAGGCAACACGAGCTGACACCCCAGACGAGGCGCGGTCGAGCGCAGAGGCGCTGAGCGATCGCGTGCTGCACGCTCTCGAACGCGTCACCTGGCCCGCGCACCCCGCCACGCTAATCGAAAACGCCGAGCGCAGCGGCGCGCCCCGCGACGTGATCGACGCCCTGCGCCGCTTGCCCGACGAGGCGTTCGGCAGCTTTCCCGAAGTCTCGGCGCTCATCGTCGCGGCGCAACTGGCCGCGCGCGGCCCGAACGCCCAAGGGGGCGCGGCGAAACAAGGATGACGAGCGAAACGTCAACGATGCCGAGCGCGGATCGCGATTGCGCGACGCGGGAACAAAAATTGCGCGCTGCGCAACGGCCGCCGGATACCCTCGGCCCGCCGCGACGCGATCGCGAAGAACAAAGGTCTCGCCGCCATGATTGGCGGGACCGCTCACGCAAGAGACGTATGGCTACCGTATTACTAGTCGACGACGACACAAACGCGCTCGATGCGCTCAAGGAACTGGTCGGGCAGGAAGGTTATCGGGTCAGAACTGCCGCAGACGGTTCGGATGCCCTGCAAAGCGCGCTCGACGACCCTCCCGATGTCGTCATCTCCGACTGCATGATGCCCCGCATGGACGGGCTCTCCCTCATGCGAGAAATGAAGCGCAGTGGCAAGCTCGCGGGCGTGCCCCTGGTGCTCGTCTCCGCGCTCGTCACCCTGCCCCCCGACGCCGACGTCGTGGGTTTCCTGCGCAAGCCCTTCGCCGTTTCACAACTGCTCGACATCCTCCACCGGATTGCCACCCCCTGACATGCCGGTCGATGGCCGCGCTCGGGGCGCAGGGCATGCCCGATGCTACGGAATCGGCGTGGCCGGTCCATTTCGGGCCGGCATGCGATCGAATCCCAAGGCGCATCGCGTCGTCAGGCGATGCGCATGTCCAAGGAGGTCGAAATGAGCGAATACGCAGGCCGCTCGCATGACGAGCGTGTGGCGCAACGCAAGCGCGAGAAGAAGGGCGCCACGCAGCCGCCGGGCGGCGATATGGCGGTGCACGGCACCGAGCCCGACGCCACCCACAGCAGCGGCGAACTCTCCGAGCAAGGCAAGGAAGTGTGGCGCAAAGGCGCGGGCCTGGACGGCGGCGGCAAGAGCGATTGAAGCTTCCTTCAAGCGACCACGACTGCCGGGGCGCATGGTTGCGCCCTCAACTTCCGCAATCTTCTGGATAACCGGCGCGCGCCGCGCGGGAGACCTCCGGTGCGCGTGTTTCATCATCAACGAGGAGAACATCATGGCCTACTCGCAGACCCCAATCGGTTCAGCGCCGCGCAGCGGCGACGGTGCACATATCGTCGGCCGCGACCCGTCGACCACGCGTGGCCCCGGCCCCGACGTAATGGCCGCCAGTACGCTGGAAGGCGACCGCGTGTTGAGTTCGGACGGCGACGAAGTCGGCAAAGTCAAGGAGATCATGCTCGACGTGGAAAGCGGCCGCATTGCCTACATGGTGATGTCGAGCGGCGGCTTTCTCGGCATCGGCGACAAGCTGCTCGCGGTGCCGTGGAATGCCCTCACGCTCGACGCGGCACGCAAATGCTTCGTCCTCGCGCTCAGCTCCGAACACGTGAAGAACGCACCGGGCTTCGACAAAGACGAGTGGCCTTCGATGGCCGATCGCACCTGGGCCAGCTCCGTGCACCAGTACTACGGCCGGGAGCCGTACTGGAGCGACGACGCGGCGAGCCTGCCGCTGGACGAGCCGGGGCGCGAGCCACCGGAGGCCGGCGGTGTGAAGCTCTGACGAGAGCGTACGCGCATCCACTACCGTTCTTCGGGCGCCCGTGGCGGCGCCAACGTGTCATGCTAATGGTCGCGAGCACAACGACAACAACGCGAACACACCATGACTTCGATGGACCGCCGTGACTTCCTTCGCGCCGCCGCCGCGGGCGCGACGCTCAGCCTGGCTTCCTCCGCCATCCAGCGGGCGCTGGCCATTCCTGCCAACAACGCAACCGGAACGATCGAAGACGTGCAGCATATCGTCGTCTTCATGCAGGAAAACCGCGCGTTCGACCACTACTTCGGCACGCTGCCCGGCGTGCGCGGCTTCTCGGACCGCATCACGGTTCCCTTGCCCGACGGCGCCAGCGTGTGGCAACAGAGCGATGGCACACGCACGCTGCTGCCGTTCTACCTCGACAGCCGCAAGGGCAACGCGTTGCTCGCGGGCGGCGCGCACAACTGGGCCGATGCCCACGAGGCCTGGGACCATGGCCGCATGACGCATTGGCCCAAGTTCAAAGGCGACGCATCAGTGGGCTATTTTCAGGCCTCCGATCTGCCATTTCATTTCGCGCTCGCCAACGCCTTCACGATCTGCGATGCCTACTATTGCTCGCTGCATGGCGGCACCAATTCGAACCGGCTCTTTCTATTCACCGGCACGAACGGCCCCACGGCCTCGCGCTATGCCGTGGTCGACAACAATGGCTGGGACAACATCGGCGCGCCATCCACAGGCCTGAAATGGACGACCTATCCGGAACGCCTGCAGGCCGCCGGCGTGACGTGGAAGGTGTACGAAAACCAGCCCGATAACTACACCGATAATCCGCTCGTCGGGTTCGCGAGCTATCGCAGCGTGCTCGAGGCGATCGAAGGCTCACCCACCGTGCCGTGGACCCAGGCGCTCGACGCACGCGAGCCGCTCTATAAGGGCGTCGGCAATACGATGCCCGATGGCGGCTTCCTGCAGGCGCTCAACGACGACATCGCGGCGAACCAGTTGCCCCAGGTGAGCTGGATCATCGCGCCGCAAGCGTATTCCGAACACCCCGCCGTTTCGACGCCGGGCCAGGGCGCATATTACCTGCAGAAGCTGCTCGACGCGCTGACTCGCAACCCGGACATCTGGAGCAAGACCGTGCTCTTCGTCAACTTCGACGAGAACGATTGCTTCTTCGATCACATGCCGCCGCCTTGCCCGCCCTCGCCCATCAAGGGCGGCGAGTACGCAGGCAAATCCACGGCCAGCACGCGCCACGAATACTTCACCATGCCGAACCCGCCCGGCGACGGCAAGCCGATCGCGCCAGACGGCTTGCCGTTCGGGCCCGGGCCGCGCGTGCCCATGATCGTCGTCTCGCCGTGGAGCACGGGCGGCTATGTGAACTCCGAAGTCTTCGATCACACGTCGGTGCTGCGCTTCATCGAAACGCGCTTCGGCGTGCACGAGCCGAATATCAGCCCCTGGCGGCGCGCGGTATTCGGCGATCTCACCTCGGCATTCAACTTCACCACACCGAATGAAAAACCCGTGCAGGCGTTTTCCGCACCCACGAAAGCCGAGGCCGACGCGCTGAACAAGCAGCAGAACGCGCTCAAGCCCGTACCCGTGCCGCAGCCCGACACGCAGACCATGCCGCAGCAGGCACGCAAGGCGCGGCCCTCGCGCGCTTTGCCGTATCGCCTCAACGTGGATGCGAGCGTCGACGGGCATCATCACAAGGTTCAACTAGAGTTCGGCAACGAAGGGAAAGCCGGCGCCGTCTTTCACGTGTACGACACGCTTCATCTCGACAGGTCGCCGCGCCGCTATACCGTCGAAGCAGGCAAGGCACTGCGCGACACGTGGACGCCCAGCGCCGCTGACGACGGCGCATATCGCCTGTGGGCGCTTGGCCCGAACGGTTTTCATCGCGCCTTCGAGGGCAATGTGCGGGCGGCGGCGCGTGGGCCCAATCCCGAAGTGCGCGTGCGCTACGACGCCGCGAGCAATGCACTGGAGCTGAGCATCGTCAATCGCGCGAGCGCGGCCTCGAACGTGAGCGTGGCGGCCAATGCCTACCGCAGCGACGGCCCATGGACCTATGCGTTGCGCGCCGGCGAACAGGTGCAGTCGGACTGGGCGCTCGGGGATTCGGGCGGCTGGTACGACTTCACGCTGAGCGCGGAGAACGGTGTGATCCGGCGCTTTGCGGGCCGGGTAGAAACCGGCAGGGACAGCGTGAGCGATCCGGCGATGGGTGCGTGAGGCGCCTGAGAACGCATCCGGAGCGCCCGCGCAGTACACTGCCCGTTCCATTCACGATGGCCGCGCGCGACGTTGCGTCAATGAACGTTCGACACGCATTCAACGCGCGTTGGAAAGCGTGGCCAGCCTTCCCCCTCAAGGAGCCCGCATGAAAATCGATCTGACTGGAAAACTCGCGCTCGTCACCGGCTCGGCTGCGGGCATCGGCCTTGCCGCGGCAAAGGGCCTCACGCTCGCGGGCGCCGACGTGATCGTCAGCAGCCGTCACGCCGAAAACGTGCGCGAAGCCGAGGCGGCGCTGCGTACCGCTGCGCCCGGCGCGCAGGTGCAGGGCTTCGTCGGCGATCTTTCCAGTGCGCAGGGATGTGACGCGCTCGTGAAGGCGCATCCGCAAGTGGACATCCTCGTGAACAATCTGGGCGTGTTTCAGCAGCAGGACTTCTTCGAGATTCCCGATGCGGAGTGGCTGCGCTTCTTCGAAACGAACGTGATGTCGGGCGTGCGTCTCTCGCGCGCCTACGCGGATGCAATGGTCAAGCGCGGGTGGGGGCGCATCGTGTTCATCTCTTCGGAATCGGGATTGAACATTCCCGCCGACATGATCCACTACGGCATGACGAAAACCGCGCAACTCTCGCTCGCACGCGGCCTGGCCAAGCGCCTGGCGGGTACGGGCGTCACGGTCAATTCGGTGCTGCCGGGCCCCACGCTTTCCGACGGCGTGACGCACATGCTCAAGGACGAAGTGGCTGCTTCGGGCAAAACCGTCGAGGAGGTCGCCGCGCAGTTCGTGCAGACGCATCGGGCCTCTTCCATCATCCGGCGTGCGGCGAGCGTGGAGGAAGTGGCAAACATGATCGTCTACGCATGCTCGAAAGAGGCTTCCGCAACCACTGGCGCGGCCTTGCGCGTGGACGGCGGCGTGGTGGATACCATCGCGTGATGCCTCAGGCGGCAAGCGAGGCTATTTAATTCGTTATACGAAGCGTTATAACGCAGCGTCGAATACGAAAGAATCGCAGCCCGCGTACGCGGGCTGCGATTCGACTGCCACCAGCGTGGCTCGCTATTAGCCCCTTCTCACGACGCCAAGCACCAACGTGACGAGGAAAATCACGAGGAAGATGAAGAACAGGATTTTGGCGATCGATGCCGCACCCGCCGCAATGCCGCCAAAACCGAACACGGCCGCAATGATCGCGATGATGAAGAAAATGACAGCGTATTGAAGCATGACGTCCTCCTGCATCCGGTGCAACCCGGCTCAAGGGTGGTCGCCGCGCCCCGGCGCCGCGTGCGGTCGCCCGATGCCCGGCATCTGGTTAAGCAGGACGGTTCTACGCGCCCGCCCCTGCAGGATCACTGGAGCAAGCGCGGTGCCCGGGATCGGGCAGGTGTTCGAGGGGAATGATGTGACGGAATCGCGTCGGAAGACTGTTGGCAAACACGCGCGCACCGGACAAGCGCGCTTCGTGAAGCGTTACGCCACTTGCGGATGCCAGCCGGCGCGCTGGAACGCCGTGGCGAAGAAGAGCACCTGGTAGCGGATCGAGTTCGACCAATAGGACCACGTATGGCCGCCTGGACGTTCCGCGTAGTCGTGAGGCACGCCTAATTCGACGAGCTTTTCATGCAGCGTGCGGTTCGACTGTACGAAGAAGTCGCTCACGCCGCAGTCGATAGTGAGCGCGATACGGGCGTGTGCGAAGTCCTGCGCGCTGTCTACGATCGCATTGTTGTTCCAGAATGATGCGTGCCGTGCGGGGTCGCCGAATACGTGATCGATGCCGGGCTCGTCTTCGCAGTTGCGCGGATCGACGGCGCCGCTAATGCTGCCGGCCGCACCGAACGTCTCCTGCCGGTCCAGCGCAATGCGCAGCGCGCCGAATCCACCCATGCTCAAACCCGTGATCGCCCGCGCCTCGCGCGTGGCGATCGTGCGGAAATGTGTGTCGATATACGACACGACCTCGCTGCCCACATACGTTTCATAACGACTG
This sequence comes from Paraburkholderia sp. CNPSo 3272, assembly GCF_024206495.1. Lineage (GTDB taxonomy): Bacteria > Pseudomonadota > Gammaproteobacteria > Burkholderiales > Burkholderiaceae > Paraburkholderia. The sequence continues at coordinate 83,440 of NZ_JAMBPQ010000009.1, forward strand.
CTCCGATCGAACGGGCTGTCGATATACCAGCTCTCGTGACCGCCGTCCGGCATCACGAGCACCACGTGATAGCGGTCGGCGAGCTTGCCGATACGGGTGTTCGAGGTCCAGTCGGCATAACTGCCGCCCGAGCCGTGCAGCACGTAGATCACCGGAAAGCGCGCGGCGTGGTTGCCGCGCCCATAGTCGTCGGGCAAGACGACGGTCGCGTCGAACGAGCGCTGCATCGTGGCGCTGGGAATCGAGACGACACGCGTCTGGTAGGCCCAGACGGGTGCACTGAGAAGCAGCGCCAGAACGAACCAGCATGCGCGGACAATAGTCATGAGAAGTCGCTCTTGTGTTGACTGCCACGAAAGACAACTGCTTTCGTGGACTCTAACAAGCGCCACTTACAGCCAAATTTCAGCGTGCCACACGAAGAATGGTTGGCGACCGTGCGATCAATCGCCATTGCGCCGCCTGCGCCGCAGCCGGCCCTCGGGCTCACCCTCATGCAGCAAACCCTTTTGACGCGCCGTGAGCGGATCGGTCAAACACGGCTCCGCGTCGAGTTCCTGTTCGAAACGCTCCCACATGCCCGCTGGCGTATTCGCCTTGCCGACGCGCGTGCCGATCGTCAGCCGGATCTGGTTCGCCCGGCTGATGGTGGAGCGCAACCGGTGGATCTCCCATAGCAACCGCAATACGACGGGCGAGGGATTCCGGTCGTAGATTTCAGCCAGCTCCGCCGCTGTGAGCGGAGGGAAGTGACGATGATCCCGTCCCATTTTCCGCCCCAAAAACACTGTATATTTATACAGCCTATCACATGTGAGAATGATTCTGAAGGACGGGACGGAGAGACGACCATGTGCACGAACTACGCCGCCGCACGCCGTGACTACCTCTTCAGGCACTACGGTGTCCTGCCGCCGGACGACCCGTGGCGCGACGAAATCTTCAAGGACTACGCCGCGCCCGTGATTCGCCGGGCGAGCCCGACGGACGATCTGCCCGGGACTCCCGATGCGCGCGAAGCCCTGCTCGCGACGTTCGGCATGGTGCCGCGCAGACAGATTGCGCCCGGCGTGAAAGTGTTCGACACGATGAACGCACGCGCCGAATCGGTGGGCGAGAGGCGCAGCTTCAGCGGCGCATGGAAGAAGCTGCAGCTGTGCCTGATTCCATGCGAGGCGTTTTTCGAGCCGAGCTACGAAACCGGCAAGGCGGTGCGCTGGCGCATTGGTCTCGCCGACGGCGCGCCATTCGCCATTGCCGGCTTATGGCGCGAGTGGGACGAAGGCGACGCCGGCAAGGCGTACTCGTTCACGATGCTCACCGTCAATGCAAACGACCATCCGCTCATGAAGCGTTTCCACAAGCCCGGGGACGAGAAACGTTCCGTGGTGATCGTGCCGCCCTCCGAGTATGAGAACTGGCTGGCGAGCCGCTCGATGGACGAGGCGAGGTCGTTTCTCAATCTCTATCCGGTGGAGGGAATGGCGGCCGAGCCTCAGCCACTGCCCCCGCGCGCGAGCCCGAAGCCCGCTACGAACGGCCAATAACAAACGACCCGGCAAAAACCGGGTCGCCTGGCATTCCACATCGATCAAACCAGCAACGTGAATCAGAAGTTGAAGTTATCGATATTCGAAGCATCGAACGTCGTGGGCGGCCCGAGAATCACTTCCCCGCTCTTGCCGATCGTGCGCTTGCCCAGCTTGCCTGCTTCAAACGACTCCCCTTCCTTGCCCGTGATCGTGCCCGAAGCAAGATTGGCTGCCGCATACGCGGCGAGATAGCCGAGTGCACCCGGATCCCATAGCTGGAACGCCTTCACGGTGCCGTTCTTCACGAACGCGCGCATCTGGTTAGGCGTGCCGAGGCCCGTCACCACCACCTTGCCCTTGCTCGGCGACGAAGAAATATAACGCGCCGCCGCGGCGATACCGACCGAGGTGGGCGCAACGATCGCCTTCAGATTCGGATACGCCTGCAGCAAGCCTTGCGTCTCGACGAAGGACTTCTGGTCGTCGTCGTTGCCGTAGGCGATCTTCACGAGCTTCATCTTCGAATACTCGGGCTTCTTCAGCTCTTCCTGCATCCACTTGATCCAGGTATTCTGGTTCGTCGCGTTGGGCGTGGCCGAAAGAATCGCGAACTCGCCTTCGCCGCCCATCAGCTTCGAAACGAGCTGGATCTGGCCGCGGCCAATGCTCTCCGCGTTCGCCTGGTTCACGAAGATCTGCCGCCCGTCGGGCGCCGTATCCGAGTCGAACGTGACGACCTTGATGCCTTGATCCATCGCGCGCTTCAAGTACGGCACGAGCGCATTGGCATCGTTGGCCGCGATGACGATCGCGTCCTGGTGCTGCGTGGTGAGCGTATTGATGTACGAGACCTGCGAGGACGCGCCTGCATCCGAAGGACCGACCGCCTTGCCGTCGCCCTTGAACTCCTTGATCGCATCAAGACCGCCGTTATCGGCGATCACCTCGTAGGGGTTGTTGATCTGCTTGGGCACGAACGCGATCTTCAAGCCATCCTTGATGCTGGCCGCATGCGCAATGACACCGCCTCCCACTAGCATCGCGCACAGCAAGGCCGTGCACACCTGACGTACTGGCTTTCTCATGAAATGTCTCCTCGATGGGTACCGGACGCGTCCGGCTGATTGACTGCCTCTTGCCTTCCTTGCCTTTCTTCACACCACGTTCACGCCGCCCGCGCCAGCGCGCGCCGGTCGCGCATCGTGCGCCAGCGCGCAGCGAGATTCGGGATCAGCACCGAAGCCAGCAGCAGCGCCCCGGTCACGATCGTGAGCGTTTCGCTCGACACATCGACGAGCGTAAGCGCGTTCTTCAGTACACCTACGATCAGGAGCGAGAGCAGCACGCCGTACATCGACCCGCGCCCGCCAAAAATACTCACGCCGCCAAACAGCACAGCCGCGATCACCGAAAGCTCGAAGCCCTCGCCGTTGTCGCCGCGTGCGCTCGTGAAGCGCAGCGTATAGACGATGCCCGCGAGCGCGCTCATCACGCCCGAGAGCACGAAGAGGCGCAGCTTGATCTTCGGCACGTCGATGCCCGAGAACGACGCGGCCGTGGTGTTCGCACCGATCGCGAAGAGGCTGCGGCCGAACGCCGTGGCCTGAAGCCATACCGTGAACACGATGGCGCACGCGGCGACGATCAGGAACGGCAACGGGATAAACGTGCCGCCGAGGTTGCTCATGCCAAAGAGCGTATAACCCGGCGGGAAGTCGGCGATCGCCTGATCGCCGAGCAACACGTAAGCCAGCCCGCGAAAGAGCGCGAGCGTGCCGATCGTCACGGCGAGCGAAGGGAGATTGAGCTTCACGATCACGAGCCCGTTGAAGAGGCCCGCGAGACCGCCCGCCACGAGCACGAGCGCCATGGCGACCGGCATCGGCAAGCCCATGTGCCAGAGCACGCCCAGCAATGCGCTCGAAGCGCCGAGCACCGAGGCCACCGAAAGATCGATTTCGGCGGCGACGATGATGAGCGTCATCGGCAACGCCATGAGCGCGACTTCGGTGAGGTCCGCGAGCACGTTGCTGATGTTCGCGCCCGTGAGGAACACGGGCGAGAGCACGCGCCCCACCACCAGCGATGCAATGAGAATGACGACGAGCAGCGCTTCCCAGCTGAGCGGCAAGCCGGGCTTGCGCGTGAGCAGCGCGGCGTCGGGTTTCGGGGCGTTCTTAGCCATGGTCGCGTTTCCTCATCATGCGTTTTGCCACAGAGCGGGCGAGCAGCGTATCGGCGGCGATGGCGGCCACGATCAGCGCGCCCTGGATCGCCTGCTCCCAGAACGGCGAGACGTGCAGCACCACGAGCGCGATGCTGATCACGCCCAGCACGAGCGCACCGAGCGTCGCGCCGAGTATCGTGCCCACGCCACCCGTGATCGCCACGCTGCCGACCACGGCGGCCGCGACCACCTGCAGCTCGATGCCCTTCGCGGTGCTCGCATCCACGGTGCCGAAGCGGGAGAGCCACAGCGCGCCCGCGAGGCCCGCAATCGCGCCGCTGATCAAAAAGCCCGTCGCGACGCGGCGCTCCACGTTGATGCCGGCAAGGCGCGCCGCTTCCGGATTCGAGCCGATCGCGTAGTACTCGCGGCCCGGCCGGAACTGCTTGAGATACACGGAGAGCGCGGCCAGCAGCACGATCGCGATGAGCGCCAGCACCGGAATGCCGAGCACCGAGCCCGTAGCGAGCCGCGAAAACGCGTCGGGCAGGCTCGTTGCGTTGATCTGGCCGCCATGCACCCACGCGTAATCGGCGCCGCGGAAAATGTAGAGCGTGGAGAGCGTCGCGACGAGCGACGGCACGCGCCCCACGGCCACGAGCAGCGCGTTGATCGCGCCCGCCGCGAGTCCGATGGCAAGCCCCGCGACCAGCGCCACGAGCACGGGCATGTGGGGGAACGCCACGTAGAGACTGCCCACCCCATAGGCGCTGATGCCGACCGTCGAGCCGATCGAGAGATCGATATGGCGCATCAGGATCACGATCGTCATGCCCGCCGTGAGCAAGCTCACGATGGAGACGTTGAGCAGCACGTCGCGCAGATTCTGCAGGTTGAGGAATTGCGGCCGCGCGAGCGCCGTGCCGCCCACGATCAGCAGCAGGACCACGAAAAGCGTGGTCTCGCGGCTGCGTGCCAGCGCTTCGGCCAATGCACCCGCGTTGCGCCGCTGCGGGCGCGGCTCGCCGCCGTGCAGGGGATGAGGAGAAGTGGAATGGCGCATCATGCGGCGTGCCCCAGATGAATGTTGGTTTCGCCGAGCGCGGCGCTCATGATGCGCTCTTCGTTGGCGTCGGCACGGGCGATGTCGGCCGTGATGCGGCCTTCGTGCATGACGAGTACGCGGTCAGCCATGCCGATCACTTCGGGCAGTTCGCTCGAAATCATCAGCACGGCCATGCCCTCTTTCACGAGTTCCGCGAGCGCGCCGTAGACTTCGGCCTTCGCGCCCACGTCGATGCCGCGCGTCGGTTCGTCGATGATGAGCACCTTCGGCCCCGTGGCGAGCCACTTGCCGAGCACCACCTTCTGCTGGTTGCCGCCCGAGAGCGTGCCCACCGGTGCGTTCAGATCGCTCGCCTTGAGAAGCAGGCGCTTGCCCCACTGCCCGGCCAGCTCCACTTCGCGCCCCGTGGAGATGAGGCCAAAGCGCACGAGTCGCCCGAGCACCGTGAGCGAGGCGTTGCGCGCAATGCTCAGTTCGAGCGCGAGACCTTGCTGACGCCGGTCCTCGGGCACGAGCGCGAGGCCTGCCTTCACGGCCGCAGCGGGCATGCCGGAGGCCAGCGGCTTGCCCGCGATCTGCACTTGCCCCGCGTCGCACGGATCGATGCCGAATATCGCGCGCGCCACTTCGCTGCGCCCCGCGCCCACGAGTCCCGCGAGCGCGACGATCTCGCCCGCGCGCACATCGAACGAAATGTCCTTGAAGACGCCGCGGCGCGTGAGGCCGCGCACGCGCAGCATCACTTCGCCCGGCTGCACATCCGCCTTCGGGTAGAACGTGGCGAGGTCGCGTCCCACCATCTTCGCGACGATGTCCTGGGTCTTGAGCGTGGCCGTGGGCGCGTCGAACACCTTGGCGCCGTCGCGCATGATCGTCACGTGCTGCGTGAGCGCGAAGACTTCTTCGAGCCGGTGCGTGATGAAGAGAATCGCCACGCCACGGTCGCGCAGCGTGCGCGCGATCGTAAAGAGCCGCTCGACCTCGGGCAGCGAGAGTGCGGCCGTGGGCTCGTCCATGATGAGCACGCTCGCGTTGAGCGACAGCGCCTTCGCAATTTCGATCACCTGCTGGTCGGCAATCGAAAGGCCGCGCACGAGCCGTTCGGGTTTCAGCTCGACGCCGAGCGACTGGAGGAGCGCCGCGACCTCGCGATGCATCGTGTCGTAGTCGATGCGGCCCACGCGATCCACGGGCTGACGCCCCATGTAGATGTTCTCCGCGATCGACAGATCGAAGAACAGTGTGGGCTCCTGATAAATCACTGCGATACCGGCGTCGCGCGCCTGGGCGGGCGTCGCGAAAGCGCGCTCCACGCCGTCGATGCGCATTTCGCCGCCATCGGGCTGATACACGCCCGCGAGGATCTTCACGAGCGTCGACTTGCCCGCGCCGTTTTCGCCGAGCAGCGCGTGCACCTCGCCGGGCATGAGCCTCAGGCTGCCGTCGATGAGCGCGCGCACGCGCCCGAACGACTTGCTCGCGTTACGCAGTTCGAGCCGCGGAGTGCCATCGGTCCTGCTTTTTGCTTCTGCTTCCACGCCTGTCTCCATGTCGTTGCGCGCACGCTCAAATGCGGTAGATACGTTCGGCGTTGCCGCGAAACAGCGCCGTGTGTTCGCTCTCGCTCGCGCCGCTCACGATCGAGGCATACGCCTGCCAAAGCTTCGAATAGCCGCCGAACAGGCGGTCGACCGGAAAGTTCGAAGCGAACATCGCGCGATCCGCGCCGAACGCGTCGATCGTTTCCAGCACATATGGGCGCAGGCTTTCGACGCTCCACGCATGGTCGAACATCGCCAGCCCGCTGATCTTCACGGCCACGTTCGGGCATGCCGCAAGCAGGCGCAGGCCGTCGCGCCACGCGCGGTAGCCCGCCACGCTGTTGCGGTCGACGAACATGCCCGCGTGGTTTATCACGAGCTGAATGCCGGGATGCGCACGCGCGAGTGCGGCGGCCTCCTCCATCTGCGAGGGGTAAAGCTGCAGGTCGAACGAAAGACCGTGCTTTTCCAGCAGCGCGAAGTGCTCGCGCCACGTGGCCTCTCGCATGTAATGCCGCCCCACGTAGTCGTAGAGCTTGTTCTCGTGAACGTTGAGAATCTGGCGAACGCCGCGCGTACGCGCAAACGCCGCGTGCGCCTCCAGCACCGCGGGCGCATTGGGCGAACTGAGATCGCAGGCCGCGACGATCGCGTCGGGCAACGCTCGCGCCTCCCCCGCGTTCGCGGCAATGTCTGCGAGCCCTTCCAGCCAGCGCGTTTCTTCCACCGGATCGTCCGGATCGTGATTCGCTTCGACGTGCACGACCTTGAGCACGTCGATGTCGCCGGCCTCGCGCAACAGGTCGGCGGGCAGATAGTTGTGCTTGAGTTCGCGCGCATCGCCGACGAACGACGTGCCCGGATTTTCGAGCCACGGGTAGTGATGCGTATCGAGGTTCCAGAAGTGAACGTGCGGATCGACGACCTGCATGGCATGTTCCTCGCGTGTTCTCAAGGCAAATGAAAAACCTGCACGAGCGGCTGCTGCAGCGGCACGTTGTGTGCATCCGTCTGCATGATGTCGGCCATGTCATCCCACCATTTGCGCATGACGGGCAGCTCGGGCAGCGCGTCCATGGTGTGATCGTCGCGGCGCTCGAGCACGGCAAAGAGATGGTGCGTCGCTTCGTCGAGAAAGATGCGGTAATTTTTCACGCCCGCGTCGCGCAGCGCGCTCGCGAGTTCGGGCCAGATTTCGCGGTGACGCCGCTCGTATTCATCCCGCTTGCCGGGATCGAGCTGCATGCGAAACGCAATTGTCTCCATGATCGTGTCTCCGTCCAGCCTTGTTACGTCGTGCGCCTGCGCCGCTCATGTGACCCAGGCACACGCGTGGACTCGGTGTTTGCCCTGGCTTCGCTGCGCCTGAGAACGCTGAGGGCACGCGTTTTTACGTGGTTAGCTGCGTTGTGATCCGACTATAATTCCCGCATCGATAGCCAACCAATCCGATGTTGGGATCGGGCGATGCACAAACCGGATCGCTCCATGAACCATCACACTTCCGTCGTCGCGCTCGTCAACCGGCTCAGATTCAAGCACCTTGCCCTGCTCGTCGCGCTCGACGACGCGCGCAACGTTCATCAGGCCGCCGACGCCATCAACGTGGCCCAGCCCAGCGCGAGCCGCATGCTGAGCGACATCGAGGAAGCGTTCGGCTTCCGGCTCTTCGAGCGCAACGCGCGCGGCATGCAGCCCACCGCGCTCGGCGTTGTCACGCTCGCCTACGCGCGCCGCGCGCTCGCCGAGCTCACGCGCTTTGCGGAAGACCTCGACGTGAAGCGCCGCGGCGGGCACGGCCAGCTCACCGTGGGCGCGATCATGGGCGCCGCGCCCGACCTGCTCGCGCAAGCCGTCGCCACGCTCAAGACCGAACGGCCGCTGCTGCACGTGCGCATCCTCGGCGAAACGAGCGATCAGGTCGTGCAGTTGCTGCATCGCCGCGAAGTCGATCTCGCGCTCGGCCGCCTCACCACGCCGCTGCAGCACAACGATTTCAGCTTCGAGCCGATCGCGCGGGAAACGCTCGTGCTCGTGGTGCGCGCGCGCCATCCGCTTGCGCGGCGCGAACAGGTCACCCTCGCGGAACTGATGGACTGGCCGTGGGTTGCGCAGCCCATCACGAGTCCCGCGCGTGAATTGTTCGAAGGCGAACTCGCGCGCGCCGGTCTCGGCACGCCCGCCAATCTCACCGAGTCGGCCTCGATCTTCGCCACGCTGCAACTGCTCGAAAGCTTCGACGCCGTGGCCATGCTGCCCGAGCCGGTCGTGCGCGACCATGTGCGCGGCAAGCTGCTCGTCGTGCTGCCGCTCGAAATCGGCAAGAGCCTGCCGGGCTACGGCGTGCTCACGCGCAAGAACGAGCCGCTCGCGGAGCCCGCCGAGCATTTCGTCGGCTTGCTGCGGCGCTTTTCGCAGCCCTTCAAATTGGACGATATCGCTCACGATGGTTCGCACGCGGCCGTGCTCGCTCCTCATTGATACGCGTGGGCCCAGGGCTCACTGCAGATTCACGAATAGCCCGCCGTCCACGAGCAGCGCAGCCCCCGTCACATAGCGCGCACGGTCCGAGGCGAGAAACACCACGCATTCAGCCACGTCCTCGGGCGCGCCCAGCCGCCCGAGCGGAATGCGCTTTTCGAAGTACGCGCGCTTGCCTTCATCGCTCAGGTCTTCGGCATTCAGGTCGGTGGCGATGGTGCCCGGCATCACCGAATTGCAGCGTATGCCATAGGGCCCGAGCGCGATCGCACACGACTGCATGAGCGAATGCACGCCGGCCTTGGTCGGCGTGTAGTGCGTCTGCATGCCGCCGCCCACGAGCGCGCTGATCGAACTCGTCGCCACGATCGCACCGCCCGTGCCCTGCTCCTTCATTTGCCGCGCGACGGCCTGGGTCACATAGAACGCGCCGTTGAGGTTCACGCCTATCGTGCGTTCGAGCACGGCGGGCGGCATGTCCAGAAACGAATGGAACGGGCAGATACCCGCATTGCTGGCCAGCACATCGACCTTGCCGAAGCGCTCCACCGTCTGGCGCACGAGATCCACGCCCGTTTGCGGCGCGGCCACGTTGCCTTCCAGCGCGATCGCGCGGCGCCCTAGCCGCTCGATCTCGCCCAGCACCTCGTCGATCGCCGAGCGGCGGCCGTACGAGGCGTCGTTGTCGCCCCAGTAGTTGATCGCGACATCGGCGCCCTCGCGGGCACTCGCAATCGCAATGGCGCGGCCAATGCCGCGCGAACCGCCGGTGACGATCACCACCTTGTCCTTGAGCAGCACGTGTTTCTCCTCGTAGCTTTGATGAGCCTCGATTAGTGCGCGCGTTCGGTGCGCCTAGTGCGGATAAGGCCGCGAAAGTTTGCAGTCCGGATTGAGCCGCACGCCGAAGCCCGGCGCGTCCGGCACCTTGAGCCGTCCTTTCACCGGCACCGGTTCGTCGAGCAGCAGCGGCGTGAACATCGGGACCACCTTGTCGGCCTTCGGCGCCATCATGAGGAATTCCGCGAACGGCGAGTTATGGCGCGTCACGACGAAGTGGTAGCTGTACACCGAGGAGCCGTGCGGCACGACCAGCACATTGTGGGCGTCGGCAAGCGCCGAGATCTTGATGAGTTCGGTCATGCCCCCGCACCAGTTCACGTCGGGCTGGATCAGGTCGCAGCAGCCCATTTCCAGCAGCATGCGAAAGCCCCAGCGCGTGGCCTCGTGTTCGCCGGTGGAAACCATCATGCCGCGCGGCACATTGCGGCGCAGTTCGGCATAGCCCCAGTAGTCGTCGGGCGGCAGGCATTCCTCGATCCACTTGAGGTCGTACTCTTTCGCGGCCTGGGCGAGGCGCGTGGCATAGCGCACGTCGAGGCTCATCCAGCAGTCGTACATGAGCCAGAAGTCGTCGCCCACGCGCTCGCGCATGGTGGCGAGCAGTTCGAGATTCTTTCTGAGGCCCTCCTCGCCTTCGTCCGGACCATGCAGCAGCGGCAGCTTGCCGCCGATGAAACCCATTTCCTTCGCGAGATCGGGACGCGCGCCGGTAGCGTAGAACATCAGTTCGTCGCGCACTGGGCCGCCGAGCAGCTGATACACGGGTTCCTTGCGGATCTGCCCGAGCAGGTCCCACAGCGCGAGATCGACGCCCGAGATGGTATTGAGCACGACGCCCTTGCGGCCGTAGTAGAGCGTGGCGTAGTACATCTGATCCCACATCTTCTCGATGTCGGTCACGCGCTGCCCTTCGAGAAAGCGCGCGAGATGCTTCTCGACGATGAATGCGCCGATCTCGCCGCCCGTGGTCACGGCAAATCCCACGGTGCCGTCGCTCGCCTCCACTTCCACGACGAGTGTGCCGAGCACGTCGATGCCGAACGAGCGGCGGCTCTGGCGATACTCGGGATAGCGCGCCATCGGCGTGGAAATATGGTCGTCGATCCAGTGGCCGTCGGGTTGATCGTGATAGTCGGCGCCGCCGCCGCGCACGGTGAAGGCTCGCACGTGTTTGATGGTTGGCATGGCCATGTTACGTAGCTCCTGGGTAAAGGATTAGCGCGCGCGCCGCACGGGCGCCTCGAACGAACGAGCCGCCGGCGCAACGGCGCGCGGCGCGACGACAAGAATGAGCAGCGCGGCGGCAATGCTCGCAAGACCGAGCAATTCGAGGCCCGCCGCGTGGGAAGCAAAGTTTCGATCGGCGGCGGCGCGCAGCATCGGCGCGATGAAGCCGCCCAGACCGCCGAGCGAATTGATAAGCGCGATGCCGCTGGCCGAGGCCGCGCCCGCCAGATCGCGCGCCGGGAGGTCCAGAAGAGCGGCTGCGCCGCGATGAAGCCGCTCGCCGCGCAGCACAGGCCGAGCATCGCGACGATCGCGCCCGCGGTGCCGCCAGGGCCTCCAGCCAGGCCCGACACGGCAATGCCGACGCCGGACATCACGAGCAGGCGCGCAGCCCATGCGCGATGCCCTCCGAGGCGGTCCGCGCGGCGCGGCACGATCCACGTGAGCGCCACGGCGCACAGCCAGGGCACGGCCGCGAGCAGGCCCACCTTCAAGCCCACGGATGCGCCCACGAGCGAGGCCACCTGTTGCGGCAGAAAGAAGATGACGCCGTACACGCTCATCTGAATCAGCGCATAGATGCCGGCATAGGCGAGCACGCGGCGGTCGAACAAGGCGGCGAGCGCATCGCGCGGGCCGTGCGCGGCGGCTTCACGCGCGTCGAGCTGGATCGCGCTTGTGAGCGCGCGGCGCTCGTCGGACGAGAGCCAGCGCGCGTCCTCGGGCTTGTCGACGAGATACCAGAAGGCCCACACGCCCACGGCCGAGGCCAGGCCGCCTTCCACGAGAAAGAGCCATTTCCAGCCCGCGAGCCCGAACGTGCCGTGCATCTCGAGCAGTAGCCCCGACAAGGGGCCGCCGAAGATGAATGCCAACGGCGCGCCGAAATAAAACACGCCGATGGCGCGCGCCCGCGAGGACTGCGGAAACCACTGCGTGAGGTAATAGATGATGCCGGGGAAGAAGCCCGCTTCGGCCGCGCCCAGCAGGAATCGCAGCACATAGAACGAGGTGGGCGACTGCACCCACGCCATCGCCGCGGAAATCAGGCCCCATGTGACCATGATGCGGCACATCCAGATGCGCGCGCCCACGCGGTGCAGCGCGAGATTGCTCGGCACTTCGAAGAGCGCGTAGCCGACAAAGAACACGCCCGCGCCGAACGCAAATGCCGCGTCCGAAAGGCCCGTATCGTGCAACAGCGCCTTTTGCGCGAAGCCGATGTTCGCGCGGTCGAGAAACGCGAGCACGTACATCAAGAGCAGGAAAGGCAAAAGGCGGCGCATGGCCTTGCGGCCCGCGGCTTCTGCCAGATTAGGTGCCAGCTCAGTTCCCACCCTGGGTGCCACCTTAGGTGCCTCGATCGACATCGATGTCTCCTGTCGGCGCTCTTCTATTGCCACCGCGCCGTTATCGTGATCCCGCGCTTTGTCCGGCCGATGCGCGAGGGTCGTGCTTCCCGCCTCAGTAAGTCGCGCGCCCGCCGGAAAGATCGAACACCGAGCCGGTGCTGAACGCGCAATCTTCCGTCGTGAGCCACACGATCATCGAAGCCGCCTCGTCCGGCATCAGGAAGCGGTTCATCGGGATCTTCGCGAGCATGTAGTCGATATGCTGCTGCGACATCGAATCGAAAATCTCGGTCTTGGCCGCCGCCGGCGTCACGGCATTGACGAGCACGCCCTTGGTGGCAAGCTCCTTGCCGAGCGACTTGGTCAGCCCGATGAGACCGGCCTTCGATGCACTGTAGTGCGAAGCATTCGGATTGCCTTCCTTGCCAGCCACGGAGGCGATATTGACGATGCGCCCATAGCCCTGCTCGATCATGCGCGGCACCACGGCCCGGCAGGTCAGGTAGCTGCCGATCAGGTTCACTTCGATCACGCGGCGCCACACGTCCACGGGCAACTCCCACGTGAGGCCATTGCCGCCCGTGATTCCGGCGCTGTTCACGAGCGCGTGAATCCCGCCGTGCGTTTTCACGGTTTGCTGTGCGGCTGCCTCGACCGAGGCTTCGTCGGTCAATTCGACCTTCACCACCGAAACGTTGCCCAGCTCCGACAACTCGGCGCGCGCACGTTCGAGCCGTTCGGCGTCGATGTCCCACAGCGAGACCGCCGCGCCCGAACGCAGTGCCCGTTGCGCCACGGCATAACCCAGACCGCGCGCGCCGCCCGTCACGACCATCACGCGATTGTTCAGATCCAGTTGATTCATTGCGCCTGCCCTCCTTGTTCCGCCACGAGGCGTTGCTGTTGTTCGCCCAGGCCGCTCACGCCCAGCCGCATGGTCTGTCCCGCGCGCAAATAGCGCGGCACGTTGCGCGCTTCTTCACGACGCGGGTTTCCGGCACGACGCCGGAGAGATTGCGCACGCGCCCCTCGTTCGATCACGCCCGGCTTTTCGGCCCTCTTACTGCCCCAACGGACGAGCTTCATGCGGCGTCTCCTGAGATTGGAATGGATCGTTGACAGCCAATATAGGTGTGCCGCGATAGCCGAACAATCCGAAAGCCGCATGGGGCGATAGCGAAACCGGATCGCGCCCTTTGTACGGTAATGCGCCCTGGGCATGCAGACGAACAAAAGCCCGCGAACGCCGGAGCGTCCGCGGGCTTTGTGCACTGCAACGCGCCTGGCTCGCAGGCGCGGCATGCGTTACAGCGTGGTTAGTGCATGGCGTGCAAGTAGTGATAGAGACCGGCCGCCGCGGCACCGCCGGCAAGCGGCCCGAAGACCGGAATCCACGCATAGCGCCAGTCGCTGTCGCGCTTGCCCGGAATCGGCAGCAGCGCGTGCATGATGCGCGGCGAGAGATCGCGCGCCGGACTCATTGCGTAGCCGGTCGGGCCGCCGAGCGAAATGCCGATACCGAGCACGAGCAGGCCAACGGGGAGCGCGTCGAGCGCGCCGAGTCCCACCTGCGGCGAAGCGAGATAGAGTACGCCGAGGATCAGCACGAAGGTGCAGATCGCTTCCGTCAACACGTTGTGCCGCTTGCTGCGAATAGCGGGCGCCGTGCAGAACACCGCGAGCTTGATGTCCGGATCGGCTTCGTTCGCGAAGTGCTGTCGATAGGCAAGCCACACGAGCAGCGCGCCCGCCATGCCGCCGAGCATCTGCGCCGCGATATAACCGCCGACCTTCGACCAGGCGAACTTGCCGGCGAGCGCGAGGCTGATCGTGACGATCGGGTTGAGGTGCGCGCCGCTGAACGAGGCGGTCACGTAGACCGCCACGAACACGGCCATGGCCCAGCCCATCACGATGACGATGAGGTCGGCGCCCTTGCCCTTCGTTTTTGCCAGCAGCACGTTTGCAACGGCGCCGTTACCGAGCAGCACGAGAATGGCCGTGCCGATGAATTCCGCAATATAGGGTGACATGATTGTCTTAGTCTCTCTCTGCCCGCGCGGTGCATGCGCACGAAGCGCATGCGATCCCGCTGCGGGTTATGTTAATTAGTTATGCTTGTATATTGGAAATGCTGACCGCGCTGTTCAGTGCGAGTCGTCGGCCCATGCCTTGGCCGCACGCACCGCACGCTGCCAGCCCGCGCGACAGGCGTCGACCTGCGCGGCCTGCATGGACGGTTCGAAACGGCGGTCGAGCTTCCACTGGCTCTGCAGTTCGCCTACGTTCTGCCAGTAGCCGGTTGCGAGGCCTGCGAGGTAGGCCGCGCCGAGCGCCGTGGTTTCGGTGATCTTCGGGCGCACCGCATTTACGCCGAGCAAATCTGCCTGGAACTGCATGAGCAGATTGTTCGCGCTCGCGCCGCCGTCCACGCGCAGCTCGCCCACGCTGATGCCCGAATCCGCTTCCATGGCCGCCAGCACGTCGAGCGACTGGTAGGCGATCGAATCGAGCGCCGCGCGCGCGAGATGCGCCGAGGTCGTGCCGCGCGTCACGCCGAACAGCGTGCCGCGTGCGCGCGCGTTCCAGTGCGGCGCGCCGAGGCCCGCGAACGCCGGCACGAGGTACACGCCGTCCGTATGAGGCACGCTCGCGGCGAGCGCTTCGATTTCCGGTGCGCTCTTGATGATGCCCATACCGTCGCGCAGCCACTGCACCACCGCGCCCGCAATGAAGATGCTGCCTTCGAGCGCATAGTTGACTTCGTCGCCGATCTGCCACGCGATCGTCGTGACGAGGTTGTTCTTCGACTCGATGGGCGTCGTGCCCGTGTTCATCATCAGGAAACAGCCCGTGCCGTAGGTGTTCTTCACCATGCCCGTGCTCGTGCACATCTGGCCGAACATCGCCGCCTGCTGGTCGCCCGCGATGCCGGCCAGCGGAATCTTCGAGGCGAACACCGTGGTCTTGGTCGGACCATATACTTCGGATGACGAACGGACTTCGGGCAGCATGCTGCGCGGAATTTCGAGCGCGTCGAGCAACTCGTCGTCCCATTGGCGCGTGTGAATATTGAAGAGCATGGTGCGCGACGCGTTCGTCACGTCGGTCACGTGCAGTTCGTGCTTCGTGAAGTTCCACACGAGCCAGCTGTCCACGGTGCCGAACGCGAGCTTGCCTTGACGCGCCTTTTCGCGTGCGCCGGGCACGTTGTCGAGAATCCAGCGAATCTTGGTTGCCGAGAAATACGAATCGATCGGCAGACCCGTTTTCGCGCGCACTTTCTCTTCGAGGCCGCGCGCCTTGAGCGAGTCGCAGAAGTCGGCCGTGCGGCGGTCCTGCCACACGATGGCGTTATAGACGGGATGGCCCGTCTCCCGGTCCCAGACGATCGTCGTCTCTCGCTGGTTCGTAATGCCGATCGCGGCGATGTTGGTGCCGTTCATGCCGGCGCGCGTCACGGCCTCGGCGGCGACGCCCGCCTGGGTCGACCAGATTTCCTGCGGATCGTGCTCGACCCAGCCCGGCTGCGGATAAATCTGTTCGAACTCTTTCTGGGCAACCGAAACGATGTTGCCCTGGCGGTCGAAAAGCATGGCGCGCGAACTCGTGGTGCCCTGGTCGAGCGCAAGAATGTACTGTTCCTGCATGTCTCTCATCTCCGTCTGTACTAGTTGTGATGACGCGCCGCGGGGACGGCGCGTGGGGGTGCGTGACCTACCTTGGGTGATGCCGGCGAACTTCAGTGCTGCGCGGTCGCCGTCGCGCTTGTTGCGGCAAACCAGTGATCGATTGCGGCGGCCACGCCATTGAGCGTGCCCGGCGCGACATGGAGGCCCAGCTTCGAGCGGCGCCACAACACGTCGTCGGCGCGCGTGGCCCATTCGGCGTTGCGCAGATAGCGCAATTCGGCCTCGAAGATGCCGGGCGCGAGTTCGGCGCCGAGGTCCGCCAGCGATTGCGCGTTGTCGAGCAGCCGCTCGGCGCGCGTGCCGTAGGCGCGTGCGTAGCGGCGCGCGAGCGCTGCAGGCAGCCACGCATGGCGTCTGGCGAAGTCCTGCGCAAAGGGCTCGAAACGCGCGTTCGCGATATCGCCGCCGGGCAGCGGCGCACCCGCCGTCCACGAAGGCGCGGCGTGGCCGAGTACGCCGCACAGCAGGTCCGAAGCCTCTTCCGCGAGCTTGCGGAAGGTCGTGATCTTGCCGCCGAACACCGAAAGCAGCGGCGCGCCAGCGGTTTCGTCGAGTTCGAGCTTGTAGTCGCGCGTGACGGCGGACGCATTCTCCGCGCCCTCTTCCTCAAGCAGCGGACGCACGCCCGAGTAGGTCCATTGCACGTCGGCCGGCGAGATCTTGCGCTTGAAGTAGCGGTTGATCGATTCGCACAGGTAGCGCGTTTCGTCGCCGTCGATCGAGACCTTCGCGGGGTCGTGGTGATACTCCACGTCGGTCGTGCCAATGAGCGTGAAGTCGTGCTCGTACGGAATCGCGAAGATGATGCGCTTGTCCGGGTTCTGGAAGATGTAGGCGTGGTCGTGCTCGAACAGCCGCTTCGTGACGATATGACTGCCCTTCACGAGCCGCACGCTGTGCTGCGCGCCGCGCCCGAGCACACCATGCAGCACCTCGCCCACCCACGGGCCGGCCGCGTTGGCGATGGCGCGAGCGCGTACGTCGAAGGTGCTGCCGTCCGGTCGGCGCAGCAGCGCCTGCCATTCGCTTTGCGCGCCGTTCGTGGCGTTCGTGCGCACAGCGGAAACAAGCTTCGTGCGCGTGAGGATTTGCGCGCCGCGCTCTTGCGCGTCAAGCGCGTTGAGCACGACGAGGCGCGCGTCGTCGACCCAGCCGTCCGAATACACGAAGCCGCGCTGGATCGAGTCGATGAGCGGCTCACCGGCCGCATGGCGGCGCATGTCGATGCCGCGCGAGCCCGGCAGCAATTCGCGCTTTGCAAGATGGTCGTAGAGAAACAGGCCCATGCGAATGAGCCAGGCGGGACGCAGGTTCGGCATGTGCGGCATGACGAAACGCAGCGGCCACATGATGTGCGGAGCGGCGCGCAACAGCGTTTCGCGCTCCTGCAGCGCCTTGCGCACGAGCCCGAACTCTTTGTACTCGAGATAGCGCAGCCCGCCGTGAATCAGCTTGGTGCTGCACGACGAGGTATGCGAGGCGAGGTCGTCCTGCTCGCAAAGGAGCACCGACAACCCGCGGCCGGCCGCGTCGCGCGCGATGCCCGCCCCGTTGATCCCGCCGCCCACGACGAGCAGATCGTACCGGTTCTGTTGAGTCACCCTGCTGTGTCCCTGAAAGAAAAACGAACCTCGAAATGTTCGAATTCGAAATTTATCGAACATGAACGAAAAAGTAAAGGTTCGGTTTACGGGATTTTGATCGAAAGCAGTGCGTAAACGAACATACGTCGGACATTATCGAACGTTCGTCAGGCGCGAATGAAAACGGGGCCTTGCGCGCCCGATGGGCAGCACCCCGCCCACTCGCGAAACGCGTTGGATGGTAGATCGGAAATGGAGAAAACGCGCAGACGACGCGCCCGGAAAAAGCGCGGACGAAAACCTCGCGCGGCTTATGCGGCGACGTGAACCTGCGTGCCCGCGGCGAGCACCGCCTCGTTCATTTCCTCGGGCAGCGGCTGGTCGGTGAAGAGCGCATGAATCTGGCTCAGGTGTCCCTGGCGCACGAGCGCCGGGCGGCCGACCTTCGAATGGTCGGCCACGAGGTAGACCGTGCGCGCATGCTCGATGATGGCCTGCGCCACGCGGACTTCGCGCGTGTCGAAGTCGCGCAGCGTGCCGTCGGTCTCGATGGCCGAGGTGCCGATGATCGCGTAGTCCACCTTGAACTGGCGGATGAAGTCGATGGTGTGCTCGCCGACGATCCCTTTGTCCCAGGGCCGCACGACGCCGCCCGTGATCATCACTTCGCAGTCGGGGTAGCCGCTCATCACGCTCGCCACGTTGAGGTTGTTCGTGACGACGCGCAGTCCCTGATGATGATTGAGCGCGCGCGCGACTTCCTCGGTCGTGGTGCCGAGATTGATGAAGAGCGAGGCCTGATCGGGAATGTGCTGGGCCGCAAGGGCCGCGATGCGGCGCTTCTCATCGTGGAACATGTGCTGCCGCGCGCTGTACGAGACGTTCTCCGAACTCGTGGGCAGGCTCGCGCCGCCGTGATAGCGGCGCAGCAGATTCATGTCGGCGAGCCAGTTCACGTCGCGCCGGATGGTTTGCGGCGTGACGTCGAAATGCGAGGCGAGATCGTCGACCGTGACGAAACCGTCGCGTTGCACCCATTCGAGCATCTCCTGCTGGCGCGCGTTCAGGGTGAGGCGAGGATCTCGTGTCATTGGCTCGTTTGGCATGCAAGTGAGGACCGGCCTATTGTAAGGGCTTGCCCACCCGAATCAGGAGAAAGCCGATGCATGCCGCACGCAAATGGAGAGCAGGCGCCGCCGTGGCCGCCCTGCTGGCCCCGCTGTGGGCCGCGCTGTTGGCCCCGCTGCCCGCCGCCGCGCAAACCAACCCCGGCGCAACGCCCCCTGCTGCGCACGCGCCCGCCACGCCCGCGGGCGACGGCACCTTCCTCCTGACGATCTTCCTGAAGCACGACGAGTCGAAGCCGCTGCCGAAGATCAATCAGCAACTCGCGGAACAGGGCTTCTACAAGGCCTTTCCGCCGCCCGGCATCGAAGTGGTCTCGTGGTACGTGATGATGGGGATCGGCCAGGTCGTGACGCTGCGGGTGCCCGCCGACCGGCTGCGCGAGGTGAACCGCGCGATCGAGGAAACCGCATGGGGCGGCTATCACACGGAGTTTTATCCGACCTACGACTACAAGGCGCTCGCCGAGCAGGCGCGGGCGCGCAACGGCAAGTAGCGGGACGCGGGCGCGCCCTGAAGCAGGCGCGCCCAGGGTTGCCCCGAAGCTTCCGTTAAAATGCTGCGCTTTCTCTATTCCCCCGCCGCGCCCGATGCACTCCGCTCCATCGACCTCGCCCGCCGCTGCCCGCGAAGCGAACGACACCGAACTCACCCACGACCTCGTCTACGGCCCCAACGACCGCCCCGCGCCCGCCATCGCCTTCGTGGCCGCGCTCCAGCATCTGCTCGCGATCCTCGTGCCGATCGTGACGCCGGGGCTCCTGATCTGCCAGGCGCTGGGCGTCTCCAGCCGCGACACCACGCTGATCGTCTCGATGTCGCTGATGATTTCCGGCATCGCCACGTTCCTGCAATGCAAGCGCGTCGGGCCGCTCGGCGCGGGCCTGCTCATCGTGCAGGGCACGAGCTTCAACTTCGTGGGCCCGCTCATCGCGGGCGGCAGCCTGATGGTCAAGCAAGGCGCGGCCGTCGAAACCGTGATGGCCGCCATCTTCGGCGTCGTCATTGCGGGCTCGTTCGTCGAAATGGCGGTGTCGCGCATCCTGCCCTTCATCAAGCGCCTCATCACCCCGCTCGTCACCGGCATCGTCGTGCTGCTGATCGGGCTCACGCTCATCAAGGTCGGCCTCATCAGCATGGGCGGGGGCTACGGCGCCATCGCCAAGGGCAACTTCGCGAGCGTCCAGAACCTCACGCTCTCGGGCCTCGTGCTCGGCACCATCATCGTGCTCAACCGCGTGCCTGTCGTCTGGGTGCGCAGCACGGCGCTCGTCATTGCACTCGCCATCGGCTACATCGTTGCGGGCGCAATGGGTCGGCTCGACTTCACCGGCGCGCGCGAAGCCGCGCTGTTCCAGATTCCGACCCCGCTGCATTTCGGCCTGGGCTTCTCGTGGTCGCTCTTCGTGCCCATGCTGATCATCTACCTCGTGACCTCGCTCGAAGCGATCGGCGACGTCACCGCCACCAGCAAGGTGTCGAAAGAGCCGGTGGAAGGTCCCGTGTGGATGCGGCGCATCAAGGGCGGCGTGCTCGTGAACGGCTTCAATTCGCTGCTCGCCGGCTTTTTCAACACGTTTCCCAGCTCCGTGTTCGCGCAGAACAACGGCGTCATCCAGCTCACCGGCATTGCCAGCCGCCACATCGGTCTCTGGATCGCGGGCATGCTCGTCGTGCTGGGCCTCTTCCCGCCCGTGGCCGGCGTGCTGCAGGCCGTGCCCGAACCCGTGCTGGGCGGCGCGGCCATGGTGATGTTCGGCGCGGTGGCCGCTTCCGGCATCAACATCCTCGCGGGCACGCGCCTCGACCGCCGCGCCCTGCTCATCATCGCGGTGTCGCTCGCACTGGGGCTTGGCGTCTCGCAGGTGCCGGAGATTCTGACCAGCCTCCCGCATGCGCTCAAGAACGTGCTGGAGTCGGGCGTCGCAACGGGCGGCATCTGCGCGCTCGTGCTGAACTGGTTCCTGCCGGAAAAGCATTGATCCGCCTGCGCGTGCGGCCCACGATACTGGGCCGCACGCTTTTTTATTGGCTTCAATTTCCAATTTACTGGATAATGACTCCATCATCTTGGAAACCAACCCCATGGATACTCCGACCGACGCCGGCATCAACGAGCGCATTGCCCGCTGTGTGCGCGACCTGCGCGCCACGCGCGGCTTGACGCTCGACGCGCTGGCCACGCGCAGCGGCGTGAGCCGTTCGATGATCTCGATGATCGAGCGCGGCGCCGCCAGCCCCACGGCCGTGGTGCTCGAAAAGCTCGCGGCGGGGCTGTCGGTTTCGCTGGCGAGCCTGTTCGGCGCAAGCGGCGAGAGCGCGCCCGCCGAGCCGCTGGTACGCCGCACGCAGCAGGCACAATGGCGCGATCCTCAGTCGGGCTATACGCGCCGGAGCGTGTCGCCGCCCAACTGGCCTTCGCCGATCCAGCTGGTCGAAGTGGATTTCCCGGCCGGCGCGCGCGTAGCCTACGAAACGGGCAGCCGCGAGAACGTGATTCACCAGCAGGTCTGGGTGATGGAAGGACGGATCGACGTGGAGCTGGGCACCGAACGGCATGCGCTTCACGCGGGCGATTGCCTCGCCATGCGGCTCGATCAGCCGCTGATCTTCAGCAATCCAGGCTCGCAGGCCGCGCGCTACGTCGTCGCCATTTGCGACGTAAGCGGCATCTGAACCCGCGTCATTCGCCGATCTTTCACCCTATTCATTTAAACAGGATTCCCTATGAATTCGAACTCACGCAGCGATGGCGTGCGCTTCATCGATTGCAACGAAACGGACCACGCGTCGGCGATTCTCGAGATCCTCAACGACGCGATCGTCAATTCGACCGCGCTCTACGACTACAAGCCGCGTCCGCCCGAGGCAATGGCCACGTGGTTCGGCACCAAGCGCACGAACGGATTTCCGGTGGTGGGCGCCGTGGACGAGGCCGGCACGCTGCTCGGCTTCGCGAGCTGGGGCAGCTTTCGCGCGTTTCCCGCCAACAAGTACACGGTCGAGCACAGCGTCTACGTGCACCGCGACCAGCGCGGCCGCGGCCTCGGCGAGCGCCTGCTGCTCGAGTTGATCCGCCGCGCCCGAGAGGAACAGATTCACGTGCTCGTGGGCTGCATCGACGCCGCCAATGCCGGCAGCATCGCGTTGCATGCCAAGCTGGGCTTCACGCACTCGGGCACGATCAAGGAAGCGGGATTCAAGTTCGGACGCTGGCTCGACGCCGCGTTTTACCAGCTCAATCTGGAGATGCCCGCCCCGCCGGTGGACGGCTGAGTCGAGCGCGCGCCTCGCGACTCAACGTGCGCTCTGGCGGGCCACAGCCGCCGTCATGGCATTGCGGAGATGGCGCGCCCGCAGCGGCGCGCGGGCCGCGCGCCTGGAGGTGCACGCCGCGCGCGTCGCGCGCAGCTTCGCCTGACTGCGGTTGTGGGACGCGGCCTCGCGCGAGGCGCGCTGCGCCTGCCTGCGCACGGCGAGGACCGCGAAGCCTATTGCCGCGACCACGGCCAGGCGAAACGGCGACGACTCGAAGGCGCGTTCCGGCACGTGCAGCAGAAGAATGGAAATGAACACGGCGACCTGAATGACGATCGCCGAAAGCGAAGCGACGAACAGGTAGGCGTGCAAGCGATCGGTCGGCGGCTTCATGGGGCTGCACTCCAGAAAGTTGCGCGGACAACGATATCGAGTCTGGCGGGTTACACCCTACGCCTCGCGAATGTCAGGCGCATGGCAACGCGAAGCTGGGCACAGTCATGGGATCCTGCCTGCTCCAACCTGAAGAGAACCTTAAGGAAAGGCGCATGCGGCTACGCTTTTATCGTCGGACGTAATTCTTTGCGCACCTTACCAACCAACGCCTTTCAGCGCCTTTCGTCTTGTCTCGATTCGTGCGCAACTCAGAAAGGTCTCTTCCAGTTCATTCAGTGCTTACGTAAGGTTGACTTAAGCTCGCGTGCCGTACCCTTGCAGGTTGTAATCCGTACGGCAATGCAGTCATGAATCGCACCTATGAATATCGCGGGTACACAATTCGCGTTGGCGTCGAAGCGAATGGCACTGTCCCGCTCGAGCGCCCGGGAATCGAACGACCTCGCTACGCCGCGGTGGTGAGCATCACGGCGCTCGACGAGCGCGCCTTCCCGTTGCCCCTGAAAATCGATACCGCTGCCGGGCTCCCCTTCCACTCCGATATCGACGCCCTGATGGGCGGCTACAGCGAGGCCCGTCGCCTGATCGACGAACAGCTCGCCGCAATGGCGCCCTGACCCGCCAAAGCAAAAAAACGCGCGACTGCCAGAAGCCGTCGCGCGTTTTTTCGTCGGGACTCACTGCGTGCGTCCTGTGACTGCACTCAGTCGCGGTTCGCCTGCAACACCGTCAAAGCGGCCATGTTGATGATGCGTCGCACCGTCGAGCTCGACGTCAGTACGTTCACCGGCGCATTCACGCCCAGCAGGAACGGGCCGACCGCCACGTTGCTGCCCGCACCCGTCTTGAGCAGGTTGTAGGCGATGTTGCCCGAGTCCACGTTCGGGCACACGAGCAGGTTCGCCGCGCCCTTGAGCTTCGAATGCGGCAGGATGCGCAGGCGCAGGGCTTCGTCCAGCGCGCAGTCGCCGTGCATTTCGCCGTCGATTTCCAGGTCGGGATTTTTTTCCGTCACCAGCTTGAGCACTTCGCGCATCTTCGTGCCCGAAGCCGAACTGCCCGAGCCGAAGTTCGAACGCGAGAGCAGCGCTACCTTCGGCTGCAGGTTCAGCCATTCCATCTGGCGTGCCGCGGCCAGCGTGAATTCGGCGATCTGCTCGGCGTTCGGGTTGTCGTTCACGTGCGTGTCGACGATTGCGACCGTGCGCTTGTCGAGCAGCAGGATGTTCATCGCCGCATACGTATTCGCGTTGCGCTGCTTGCCGATCACCTCGTCGACGAAGCGCAGGTGGTCGTGATACGCGCCCACCGTGCCGCACACCATGCCGTCCGCGTCGCCCAGGCGCACCATCATCGCGCCGATCAGCGTGAGGCGGCGGCGCATTTCCACGCGCGCCATTTCCTTCGAAATGCCGTCGCGGCAACGCAGTTCCCAATAGGTCGTCCAGTACTGGTGGAAGCGCTCGTCGTACTCGGGGTTCGTGACTTCCACGTCTTCGCCGAGCTTCAGACGCAGACCGAACTTCTCGATGCGGGCGAGCAGCACTTCCGGACGGCCGATCAGGATCGGACGCGCAAGCTTCTCGTCGACGATCACCTGCACCGCACGCAGCACGCGCTCCTCCTCGCCTTCGGCGAACACGATGCGCGACTTGCCGCCGTCACGCACGAACTGCTTCGCGGCCGCGAAAATCGGCTTCATGAACGCGCCCGAGTGATACACGAACTGCTGAAGCTCGTTCGTGTAGGCGGCGAAGTCGTCGATGGGGCGCGTGGCCACGCCGTCTTCCATCGCCGCCTTCGCAACGGCCGGCGCAATACGCACGATCAGACGCGAGTCGAACGGCTTCGGAATCAGGTACTTCGGGCCGAAGCGCAGGTCATAGGCGCCGTAAGCGGCCGCCACCGAATCGTTCAGCTCTTCTTCCGCGAGCTTGGCGATCGCGTGCACCGCCGCGATTTCCATGTTGCGCGTGATGGTCGTTGCACCGACATCGAGTGCGCCGCGGAAGATGTACGGGAAGCACAGCACGTTGTTGACCTGGTTCGGGAAGTCCGAACGGCCCGTGGCGATCACCGCGTCCGGGCGCGCTTCGAGCGCGACCTCGGGGAAGATTTCCGGCGTGGGGTTGGCAAGCGCGAGAATCAGCGGCTGGTCCGCCATCTTCTTGACCATTTCGGCCTTGAGCACGCCGCCGGCCGACAGGCCGAGGAACACGTCCGCGCCTTCGATCACGTCGGACAGCGAGCGCGCCGAGGTGTCCTGCGCGAAGCGTTCCTTGTCCGGGTCCATGAGCGTCGTGCGGCCCTGGTAGACCACGCCGTCGATGTCGGTCACCCAGATGTTCTTGAGCGGCAGGCCCAGATCCACCATGAGATCCAGACAGGCGAGCGCCGCCGCGCCCGCGCCCGAGGTCACGACCTTGACCTTCGAAATGTCCTTGCCGATCACTTTCAGGCCGTTCATGAACGCGGCCGAAACAGTGATGGCGGTGCCGTGCTGATCGTCGTGGAAGACCGGAATCTTCATGCGCTCACGCAGCTTGCGCTCGACCGTGAAGCAGTCGGGGGCCTTGATGTCTTCCAGATTGATGCCGCCGAAGGTGGCTTCGAGGCTCGCGATGATGTCCACGAGCTTGTCCGGATCGCTTTCGGTGATTTCGATGTCGAACACGTCGATGCCGGCGAACTTCTTGAAGAGCACCGCCTTGCCTTCCATGACCGGCTTGGAGGCCAGCGCGCCGATGTTGCCGAGGCCGAGCACCGCCGTGCCGTTCGTGATCACGCCCACCAGATTGCCGCGCGCCGTGTAGCGGAACGAGTTCTGCGGATTGTCGACGATCTCCTCGCAGGCCACGGCCACGCCCGGCGTATAGGCGAGCGCGAGGTCGCGCTGGGTGACGAGCGGCTTGCTGGCCGTCACCGAAATCTTGCCCGGGGTGGGGAATTCGTGATATTCGAGGGCGGCCTGACGATCGGTCTTGTTCATGTTCCTCACTCTGATGGTGTGCCGCACGCACGGAAGGCGCGGCGGTCATGTTCGAATGAGGCGATTCTAGAGAGACCTCATAACCTGCTCATTTTGATTTAGTATGGGGCCATCATTTTTTGGTAATACCCTGGGGAATCGTGTCTTTCAGCATTGACGACGTGACGAGGCGGTTGAATACGCGCCTGAAAATGCGCCATCTGGTCCTGCTCCTGCAGATCCGCCAGCACGGCTCGCTCACGCGCGTGGCGGAACACATGGCGACGAGCCAGCCCGCCGTCACCAACGCGCTGGCTGAAATGGAGAGCATGTTCGGCGCGCCGCTCTTCGACCGTACGCCGCGCGGCATGACGCCTACAGCGCTCGGCAACGTGGTGCTCGCGCGCGCCCAGGCCATGCTGCACGACCTGGACCACCTCGCGCGCGACATCGAAGCCGTGGTGGCCGGCCACGCCACGCGCGTGCACGTGGGCGTGATTCCGTTCATCTCGGGGCGCACGCTCGCCGCCGCCATTCGCCTCACGCAGTCGCGGCTGCCGCAACGCGTCACCATGACGATTCATGAAGGCACGAGCGACGCACTCCTGCCGCAGCTGCGCGACCATACGCTCGATATCGTGATCGGGCGCGCGTCTTCGGCGGTCGACGTCTCGCAGTTGCGCTTCGAGGTGCTGCATCAGCAAAAGCCGCGGCTCATCGCCAGCCGCCGGCTCGCGGCGCGGCTCGCGCGCGGCAAGCTCGACTGGGAAAAGCTTGTCGAACTGGACTGGATCCTGGGCGCGCCGCACACGCCCATCCGCGAGCAGATTTCCGACCTCTTCCTGCATGCGGGCGTGGCGCCGCCCGTGCCGATTGTGGAGAGCTACACGTCGCGGCTGATCGGCGAGATGATCAGCACGAACGAAAACGCCGTGTCGATCGTGCCCGCCGATATCGCCGAGGAACTCGTGCACTTCGCGGGCGTGGCGATCGTGCCGTACACGCTCGACTGGACGCTGCCGCCGGTTGCGATGTTCACGCGCGCGGGCGTGCTGCGCGACGTCGACGCCACCTTCGGGCAGTCGCTGCGCGAGCTGTATCAGGAGGCGGAGAAGGCGCGGGGTTAAGCCGCTTCCTGCAGCTCGCTTTCGAGCTCTTCCAGCTCCACACGCCGAGGCAAGTGCTCAACCGCAAACGGGGCACGGACTCAATCGCCCGCGCCCCGTCGGCCATGCAGCTCCGGTATTCAGCGATTCAAACCCGCGCCGTCACCGCGCGCTGCGTCTCCAGCGTGCCTTCGCCCTGCATGCGGGCGACCAGCATCAGCGCGCAAACCAGCGTGATGAGCACATGCACCACGCCTAGCGCAACCACGGAAAGAATGCTGCCGGTGGCGCTCAACAGGTACTGGCCGAGAATCGGCGTCGTTCCTGCGAACACCATGCCGCAGATCTGATAAGCGAGCGAAATGCCGGTGTAACGCACCTGCGCGGGGAACGCCTTCGCCAGCATGCCCGCCATGGCCGCGTAGTAGAGCGAATGCGGAATCGAGGCGAGCGCCATGCCGATCATCGCAAGTTTGGTCGAGCCGGTGGCGATCATCGAGAACATCAGCGGCAACGCAACGATCTCGGGCACGAGCATGTAGATGATCGCTTTCTTGAGATCCAGCTTCGTGGCGAGCACCGCGCCGAACGGTTGCACGATCAACTGCACGACAATCGCGAACGTGATGACGCCCAGGAACTGCGTGCGGTCGAAGCCGATCGAGGTCACGGCCCACGAAAGCGCGAAGGTGGTCTTGAAGTAAGTGGCCGAGAGCGCGATCACGCAAGCGCCCACGCCCATCGCCACGAGGCCCTTGTGATGGCGCAGCACTTCGGCAATCGGCAATTTCGCCACCTTGTTCTTCGCCTGCAATTCCTTCATGGCGGGCGACTCGTCCACGCTCATGCGAATGAAGAGCCCCACGCCCACCAGCATCGCCGACAAGAGGAACGGCACGCGCCAGCCCCAGGTCATGAACTGGTGATCGGGAAGCATGGAAATCACGAGAAACGCGACAGTGGCGAGCAGATTGCCCGCGGGCGAGCCCTGCTGCGCGAACGCCGAATAGAAAATCTCCTTGCCCTTGGGCGCATGTTCCGAGGAAAGCACGACCGCGCCGCCCCACTCGCCGCCCATGGCGATGCCCTGGGTGAGACGCAGCAGGATGAGCAACACCGGCGCGAGCACGCCCACCTGGTTATACGTGGGCAACAGGCCCATGAGCGTGGTACAGCCGCCCATCAGCATGAGTGTGACGATCAGCGTTTTCTTGCGTCCCACCTTGTCGCCGAGATGGCCGAATACGATGCCGCCAATCGGACGCGCAAGAAAGCCAACCCAGAACGAGGCGAAGGCGGCCAGCGTGCCGATCAGCGCATTCGTCGACGGGAAAAAGAGCTTGCCGAGCACGAGCGCGGCCGCCGTGCTGTACGCATAGAAGTCGTACCACTCGATCGTCGTGCCGACGAACGAAGCGATGCCCGCCTTGCGAGCCTGACGGTGCTGGGTGTCGAGGGTGGTTGCGGCCAAGAGACGTCTCCAGTTTTCAATTTCGAGCGGCGGTTTTCCAAACGCGAAGCGCGCCATTTCCCGAGCATTTCCGATGCGATAGTGGCGTGCGATGGCGTTCGCCTTACGAACTTCCTTTCATTTATCGAACAAATGCCGGAAGGTGCGGACTATGAAACGGTCGTTCATTAGCGTCAACCAAGGGATAACCCTCGATTCCCCGGCCGCCCGCGTGGGCGGCGATTGCGTTGATTTAGGTGTTTACCCGTAATCGTATTGTCAGCCGCTTATCGGTATGCCGATAATGCTCTCATGGATGTGAAAACTGCAGTGCGCGTCTTTGACGTGATCAACCTCTTTGCCGAAGTCCGGCAACCGATGATCTACAGCGAGATTGCGCGTCGAACCGAGATCCCGCTGTCGAGCTGCCACGCGCTGTTGCAGACGATGGTGGCCAAAGGCTATCTGTACGCGCCGGGCGTGAAGGCGGGCTACTACCCCACGCAGCGTCTCTTGCACGTGGCGCGCGACATCTGCAGCGAGGACCCGCTCACGCTGATGTTCCAGCCGCTGCTTTCCGCGTTGCGCGACGCGACCGGCGAAACCGCCGCGCTCGCCACGCTCGCGGGCAACCGCGTGGTCTATCTCGACGTGATGGAGTCGCGCCAGAAGATCCGCTACAGCGACGAGCCTGGCGGCTTCATGACGATTGCGAGCGCCGCGGGCAAGGCGCTGCTCGGCGCGCTCGCTCCGGTCGCGCGCCGCAAACTGCTCGACAGTTGCGAGCCGCAGCTGCACTCGGCCAACGGCGCGGTGATCGACCGCGGCGCGTTCGAGCGCGACGTCGAGCAGGGTGTGACGGACGGCTGGCATCGCTCGACGGGTGAAAGCGTGGAGGACGTAGCCGGTCTCGCACGCGGTTTCCTGATTCATGGCGAGGCGTTTGCGCTCGTCATCGGCGCGCCCAAGGCGCGCCTTCTCAAGAACGAGCAGAACGCCGTGCAGGCGCTGCTCGAGGTGTACGCGCAAATCCCGCCAACGCTGCTCGCCGCGTGAGGCACATCGAGCGCCCCAGGCGCTGAACGCAGCGAGGCGCGAAGCGCGGAATTCCTGAAGCGGAGGATTAAGCATGCGTTGGAAGAACCGGCCGGAAGGCTCGAACTGGGGCGACTTCGGTCCCGACGATCAATTGGGCCGCCCCAATCTCATCGGCGCGGAGCAGGTGCTCAAGGGCGCGCAGGAAATACGCGCGGGTCTCACGTTTACCCTTTCGCTGCCGCTCGACTTTCCCGGCGACAGCAAGCTCAACGTGCGCCGCCATCCGCCGGTGCTGCGTCCCACCTTCCGCGACGGCCTGCCATATGTGAACTTCCCGTTCGCGCGGAACGTTGCGGGCGCGACCGACGTGGTGAGCGACGACCAGGTGCTGCTCTCGCTTCAATACTCCACGCAGTGGGATTCGCTCGCGCACGTGGGCGCACGCTTCGACGCCAACGGCGACGGCGTGTCCGAGAGCGTTTACTACAACGGCTATCGGGCGAACGTGGATGTGGTCGGCCCGATGGAATATCGCGCGGAAGAGAACTTCGCGCCCCACGCGTGCGGCGGCGAGCATAGCCATGCCGATGTACTCGGCATCGAACATCTCGCGGTGAAGGGCATGCAAGGCCGCGGCGTGCTGATCGATTTCGCCGCGCATTTTGGCCGTGAGTTTCGCACCGTGGGCTACGACGACCTGATGCGCGTGATCGAGGCCGACGGCGTGGAAGTCGAGCGCGGCGACATGCTCGTGTTACGCACCGGCTTCGCGGAAATGGTGCTCGAAATGAACCGTCAGCCCGACGAAGCCGTGTTGTCGAGCCACTGCAGCGCACTCGACGGGCGCGATGAGCGACTGCTGCAATGGATCACCGATTCGGGCATCGCGGCGCTCGCCGCCGACAACTACGCAGTTGAACGCTACCCCGCGCGTGCGCCCACGGCACCCGGCGATCACCCGCTCATGCCGCTGCATCACCACTGCCTCTTCAAGCTCGGCCTGCCGCTCGGCGAGCTTTGGTATTTGCGCGATCTCGCCCAGTGGCTGCGCGCGCACCAGCGCTCGCGCTTCATGCTCACCGCGCCGCCGCTGCGGCTACCGGGTGCCATGGGCTCGCCCGTCACGCCCGTCGCCACGGTTTGACGAACTGATTCGTTATCCTTTTTTTCTCCGAATTGATGAAAGACATGGCTAAAGAAAGAGTCCTGATTACCGGCGGCGCCGCCGGCATCGGCGCCGCGTGCGCCGCGCGCTGCGAGGCCGACGGCTACGAGGCCGTCGTCATCGACCGCGTGGGCGACGGCATCATCGCCGATCTCTCCGACACCGAGGCCACGGCAGCCGCACTCGCCCGCGCGCTGGAAGGCGGCCCGATCACGCGCCTCATTAACAACGTGGGCGTGGTCGTGCCCAACGACGCCGAGCACCAGTCGCTCGAAGAACTCGAACGCGCATGGGCCCTCAACGTGCGCTGCGCGCAGCAGTGCATGCAGGCGCTGTTGCCCGGCATGAAGGCGGCGGGTTTCGGGCGCATCGTCAACATGTCGTCGCGCGCCGCGCTCGGTAAAGAGTTGCGCACGGCCTATTCGGCCACCAAGGCCGCGTTGATCGGCATGACACGCGTATGGGCGCTCGAACTCGGCGCATTCGGCGTGACCGCGAACGCCATTGGGCCGGGTCCGATCCGCACCGAACTGTTCGACCGTGCCAATCCGCCGGGCGCGGCGCGCACCGAAGCGATCATCAACGCCGTGCCGGTCAAGCGCGTAGGCACGCCCGACGATGTCGCGCACGCGGCCTCGTATCTGCTCGACGCGCGCAGCGGTTTCGTGACCGGCCAGGTGCTCTACGTATGCGGCGGCATGACCGTTGGCGTCGCGGGAGTTTGACGATGGCGGCCCCCGAAACACCTGCGCAAGCATGCGAAACGCGCCGCGCCGGCATCGTCGGCGCGGGCAGCATCGGCGTGGCGTTCGCGATCTGTTTTGCGCGGGCCGGCTGGCGCGTGCGCCTCTACGATCCCGACGCGGCACGCCGCGCCGCCGCGCCTGAAGAGATTGCGCTGCGCCTCGACGCGCTCACGCAATACGCCCTGCTCGACGAAAGCGCGCAGTCAATCGCCGCGCGCGTCGCGATCGTCGACACGCTCGAAGCCGCGGTGGCGCAAGCCGATCTCGTGCAGGAATGCGCCCCCGAGCGCGCCGAACTCAAGCGCGAAATCTTCGCGCAGCTCGACCGCGCCTCGCCGCCCGAAGCGATCCTCGCAAGTGCTTCGTCGTTTCTCGCGGCTTCGAAGTTCGTCGACGCTGCGCTGCCGGGCCGCGCGCGCTGCCTCGTCGCCCATCCCGGCAACCCGCCCTACCTCGTGCCCCTGATCGAGGTCGTGCCCGCACCGTTCACGTCCGAAGCGGCGGCCGCGCGCGCGATCGCGCTCTACGCCGAAGCGGGCATGAAGCCCGTGCGGGTGAAGCACGAAGTGGAAGGCTTCATCTTCAACCGTCTGCAAGGCGCCGTGCTGCGCGAAGCGTATTGCCTCGTGCGCGACGGCGTGGCGTCGGTGGAAGACATCGACACCGTGATGCGCGAAGGCCTCGGCCCGCGCTGGTCGGTGATCGGCCCGTTCGAGACCGTCGATCTGAACACGCGCGGCGGCATCGCCTCGCATGCGCAGAAGATGGGCCCCTCGTACGCACGCATGGGCGCCGAACGCGGCCAGCACGACCCCTGGACGCCCGAACTCGTCGCCCAGGTCGAGGCGGCGAGACGCGCGGCGCTGCCGCTCGATCAATGGGACCAACGTGTGGGCTGGCGCGACCGCCGGCTCATGCATCTCGCCCGCCATCGCAAGACCCAAAGCCACGACGACTCGTGAGCGCGTCGAACGCGCGTGCCAAGAGCCGAAGAGACCCGACAACTATTACGATTCAGATAGAGACACTTCCATGCAGAAAGTCACCGCTTTCTTTACCGAGCTGATGCGCCGGTATTTACCCGATCCGTTCGTGTTCGCGATCGGCCTCACCTTGCTGACGATGGCCCTTGCCGTGATCGTGCAGGGACAAGCCGTCACGGCCCTCACCACGAGCTGGGGCAAGGGCTTCTGGGCGCTGCTCGCGTTCACCACCCAAATGGCGGTGATTCTCGCGATGGGCTACGTGCTCGCGACCGCTCCGCTGACCGACCGCTTTCTGAACCGCGTGGTGGCGCGCGTGAACGATCCACGCATGGCGATCATCGTCGCCACGCTGGTGGGCGGCATCGGCAGCTATCTGAACTGGGGCTTCGGCCTCGTGGTGGGCGGGATCGTCGCGCGCAAGCTCGCGCTGCGTGTGAAAGGCGTGCACTACCCGCTCATCATCGCTTCGGCGTATAGCGGCTTTACGCTCTATGGCCTCGGGCTTTCGGCCAGCATACCCGTGCTGATTTCCACGAAGGGACATCCGCTCGAAGCGCAGATGGGCGTCATTCCGCTTTCCGAAACGATTTTCTCGCCCACCATGCTCATCACGAGCCTCGTGACCATCATCACGCTGCCTCTCCTGAACGCATGGCTGCACCCCAGGCCCGGTCAGCCGATCAAGGAAATCGATCGCGACCAGGAGGAAAAGCAGCGGAAGGCCGCCGCGCTCGGCGTCGATCTCGACGAAGGCAACACGCTCGCCAACCGCCTGAACAACAGCCGCCTTCTGAGCTACGTGATCGGCCTGATCGGCATGGGCTATGTCGCGCTGCACTTCGTGCAGGGCGGCTCGATCGATCTGAACCTGATCAACTTCTTCATTCTGTTCCTCGGCATCCTGCTGCTCGGCACGCCGATCCGCTACGTCGAGAAACTCAACGAAGGCATTCGCACGATCAGCGGCATCATTCTGCAGTACCCGTTCTACGCCGGCATCATGGCGATCATGGCGTCTTCGGGTCTCGTCAATACGTTTTCCGAAGCGTTCGTGAAGGTCGCGACGCCGGGCACGCTGCCGTTCTGGGGCTTGATCAGTTCATTCGTCATCAACTTCTTCGCGCCTTCGGGCGGCGGCCACTGGGTGATCCAGGGACCGTTCATGATCGAAGCGGCGAAGACCATCGGCGCTTCCGTGGGCCATACCTCGACGGCCGTCATGCTCGGCAACGCATGGAACGACCTCGTGCAGCCGTTCTGGATCTTGCCCGCGCTCGCGCTTTCGAAGCTCAAGCTCAAGGACATCATGGGCTACACGGTCATCATGATGTTCTGGATCGGCATCGTGTATTCGGTTGCGATTCTCGCCTGGGGCTGATTGGCTCTTATCGGCGCCCCTTTCTGAACCCCACCCTCACCGGAGACTATTCATGCTGTTTCTCGTGCACATGCAGGTGCAGATTCCGCACGGCACCGACGCCGCCTTCGCCGACGCCCTGAAGGCCGAGGAGAAAGCGTTTTCGCAGAAGCTGCAACGAGAAGGCAAGTGGCGCCACCTGTGGCGCGTGGCCGGCGAATACGCGAACTACAGCGTGTTCGACGTCGAGTCGAACGACGAACTCCATACGCTGCTTACCGCGCTGCCGCTCTTCCCGTTCCTGAAGATCAGCGTGACGCCGCTCGCCCAGCATCCGTCGGCCATCGTGCCCAACTGAGAGGAACGCCCTATGCCTTTTCTTATCGAGACGTTCGACAAGCCCGGTCACGCCGAGGTGCGGGCACGCGAGCGCGATGCGCATCTGGCGTTTCTCGCGCAAAACAAGGCCCTGTTGCTGGCCTGCGGCGCGAAGCTCAATGACGACGGCAGCAGCGCAGGCGGTGGCATCTATATCGTCGACCTCGAAACCCGCGAGCAAGCCGAGCGCTTCATCGCACAGGATCCGTTCACGCATGTCGGCCTGTTCGAGAGCGCGAAGATCGTGCGCTGGCGCAAGGCCTATATCGACGGAACCTCCTACCTGTAAGCGCAAGGGGCCCGCAGTCCCGCGACCCTTCAGTCTGTTTTCGACCTCGACGGCGCCGTGCTCCCCTGTACGCCGCCGTTTCGGCCCGGCGTGTGCCTGCGCACGCCGGGCCGTTTTTCATTCCCGCGCTGTCAGGCGCCCGGGCTGGGCACATGGATTGCTTGGCAGGTGCGCTGTCAGTCCATCAAATAGCGCGGCCCATGTGGCGGCGCCTTCACGCGAGGAGGAAACCGGTCATGCTAAAAATGGCCCTGTTCTTTGCCGTGATCGCAGTGATCGCGGCCCTGTTCGGCTTCACGGGTATTGCGGCCGGCGCGGCCGCGATTGCGAAGATCCTGTTTTTTATCTTTGTGGTGCTGTGCGTGATATTCCTTGTGATCGCACTCGTGGTCACGAAGAAGATCGTCGATTGACCGAAGCGCGAAGAACGACCGGGGCGCGGCGCCGCCCCGAGCCCCACAAGGCCGCGCATGCGTGCTGAAAGTCGCGGGGATCCTGTGGTTGACTTGTCAACCACATATCACAACCCGATTTTCTCACGAACAGAACGTATCAATGACCTGAACGAAGTTTCATTTCAGGGCCACTTTCGACGCGTTTGGTAATCGCCCTCGCCTAAGTTTCCGGTTGTTGAACCTCCTCGCGCTCGCGGCGGCTGCCGGCTGCACGAGCGTTAACCCCATGCTTAACGGGTGAGAGCGGGCCGCGATGCAAGCGCGGCCCGTCGTGCTGCGTAAAATGAGCAGTGTCATCGCCAAGTCATGCAAGCGCGCCATCGTTGCGCAGACACTCACCCTGCGATGCTTGCGCCCGCGCGCGTCAGTCATGCAAGTCCGCCAGCGCAGGCTTCGCCTTCTGCTCCCGAGGCGAGACGACATGACGAATAAAGACATCCCCGAGAATGCATCCACCGAAAGCGGCGCCAGTGTCTCGCGCCGCGGCTTCCTCAAGCTTGCCGGCGCGTCCGGCTTCGCGAGCGCGGCCGGCGCTTTCGCGGGCAGCGCGAAAGCCGACGCCGCCACACCGGACGGCACGCCAGAGCAGATCCACCTCACCTGGGGCGAAGACCCGACGCGCGAAGTCGTCGTTTCGTGGGCGTCGCTCGCCTCCTCCACGAATCCGCGCGTGATCTACGGCGCCGATCGCGGCAAGCGCGAGACGGTGCACGCCCTTCAGCGCACCTATACCGACGGGCTCACCGGCGTCGTCGTCTTCACGTATCACGCGCGGCTGCGCGGGCTGGACCCGGCCACGACCTACCGCTACGAAGTCACCGCCGACAACGACAGCCACGCGAGCAGCCCGTTTTCGTCGAGCTTCACCACGGCGCCGCGCGGGCGCGCCAAGTTCCGCTTCACGAGCTACGGCGACCTCGCCACGCCGAACACGGGCTGGGTGCTGTCGTCGCCGCAAAGCCGCTTCGCCGTCGAAGCCGTGGAGCGCTTCCAGCCGCTCTTTCATCTGCTCAATGGCGACCTCTGCTATGCGAACCTGAATCCCGCACACCAGACCGACGTGTGGCGCGACTTCGGCAACAACAATCAGACGTCGTCGGCGAATCGTCCGTGGATGCCGTGCCCCGGCAATCACGAGATCGAGTTCTACAACGGCCCGCAGGGGCTGAATTCGTATCTCACGCGCTATACGCTGCCCCATAACGGAACACAGTTTTCGGGGCGCTGGTACAGCTTCCGCGTGAGCAACGTGCTGTTCGTCTCGCTCGACGCCGACGACGTGGTCTACCAGGACGCCGCCGCGTTCGTGGCCGGTCCCGCGCCGCTCGTGCCTGCCGCGAGCACGGGCAACGCGCCGGTTCAGCCGGGCACGTCGTTCTATGTGCGCGGCTACAGCAACGGCGTGCAAACGCGGTGGCTCGAGCAAACCCTGAAGCAGGCAAAAGACGACGACGATATCGACTGGATCGTGGTGCAGATGCACCAGGACGCGCTCAGCTCGTCGAAAACGGGCAACGGCTCGGACAAGGGCATACGCGAAGCATGGCTGCCCCTCTTCGACCGCTATGGCGTGGACCTGGTGGTGTGCGGCCACGATCACGACTACGAGCGCAGCTACCCGGTGCGCGGCTGCAATCATCACGCGGGCGTCGACGCGAAGACCGGCGCGAGCGTCGACACGCTTCAGCCGCGTCCCGTCACGCACGCCGAGGGCGCGGGCAACACCTTCGACACGAGCCACGGCACGATCCACCTGATCCTGGGCGGCGGCGGCACGAGCGCGCCGCTCGACGTGTATGGCGTGGACGCCGGCAACGGCAATCCGCAGGCCCAGGTGTTCACGAAGCCCAACCACCCGGTGGCGGGCACGACCGCGGGCACCTTCGCGCGCCCCACGGCGGATGCGCTCGAAGACGCGATCTGGTCGGCGCAGCGCGACACGGGTACGGGCTATGGCATTGCGGTGTTCGACGTCGATCCCGGCACGCACGGCGGCAAGACGACGATCACGATGAACTACTATCACGCGCCCGGCGCGGATCAAACGCCAACCGGCAATTATGAGTTGTTCGAAACGATTATGCTGGCCAAGTCGCGCTAAGCGAATCACGCGGGGCGCTTGCGCCCCGCTTCGAATTCAGTCTGCGAGCGCGGCTTCTTCCACTTCCCGCGCCACAACCGCACCGCCCGCCAGCCGCCGATAGCGCGACAGCGCCCACAGCGGGAAATAGGCCGTGTACCCGTGATACTTGAGGTAGTAAATACGCGGGAATCCCGGCGCATTATGCGAGCGATGCCACCAGAACCCGTCTTCCTGCTGCACGGCTAGCAGATACGCCACGCCGCGCCGCACCGATTCGGATTCCCAGTCACCGAAGGCCATTTGCGCGAGCAGCGCCCACGCGGTGAAGTTGGACGCGCTTTCGCCGCCATTGGTGCCCGCAAGACGCGGGTCGATATAGCTGTCGTTGGTCTCGCCCCAGCCGCCATCGGCATGCTGGCGTGCGCGCAGCCACGCGAGCGCGCGCGCGATGTACGGCTGCTTCGGGTCCTCGCCCGCGAGCGCAAGACCCGCCAGCACGCTCCACGTGCCGTAGATGTAGTTGGTGCCCCAGCGGCCCCACCAGCTGCCGTCGGCTCGCTGGGTCGCCTTCACGTACTCGATGGCGCGCGCGAGCGCGGCCTTGTCCTCCTCGCGGCCCGTCACGCCGAAGCACAGCAGCACGCGGCCCGAGACGTCCTCGGTAGGCGGGTCGAGCAAGGCGCCGTGATCCGCGAAGGGGATCGCATTCAGATAGAGGCGGTCGCAATCGGCGTCGAAGGCTCCGAAGCCGCCGTTGCGCGATTGCAGGCCGCGCATCCAGTCGAGCGCACGCGCGACACGCGCCGCATACGGGTCCACGCCCGTCTTGCGCGCCTGCCCGCGGCCGCGCCGATGGAGCATGGCCGCGACCACGGCCGTGTCGTCGATGTCGGGGTAGTACGGGTTCTCGTACTGAAACGCCCAGCCGCCAACCGGCGTGCCGGGCTGCGCGTTCTCGATCCAGTCGCCGCGCACGTCGTCCACTTGACGCTGGGCGAGCCAGTCGTACGCGCGCGCGATGCGCTGCTGCAGCTCCTGGTCGCTGATCGCGGCCGACGCCGGATCGGCGGGTGCGACCGTGCGAGCCTGCTCGAGCGCCATCGTGCTCCAGGCCGTGTCCCACACCGGCGAGAGACATGGCTGGCAATACATGCTGCCGTCCGGGCGCTCGACGAGCAGCTTTTCCAGCGCATTCTCGCAATCGCGGCGCAGCGGATGGTCTTCAGGATAACCAAGCACCTGCATCATCTGGTAGCTGTAGACGATAGGCGGAAAAATTCCGCCCATGCCGTCCTCGCCGTTCATGCGCTCGGCACACCAGGCCTCGGCGTGCTTCATGGCGCGCTGGCGCAGCGCGCGCGGCAGCAGCGGCTCGATATGGCGCAGCGCGCGGTCGGCCGCGAGAAAAAGCCGGCGAATGCCTTTGCCGCGCGCAAAGTATTCGCGCTCCTCGCCAGGCGGCGTGACGAACAGTTCGGCAATCGATACGCCATGCGGATTGGCCGCGCGCGCCTTCAGCGAACAGAGCGCGAGCAGCGGCACCATGGTCGTGCGCGCCCAGTAGGCGACCTTGTACATCGATATGGGCACCCACTTCGGGAACAGCACGAATTCGATCGGCATGAACGGCGTGGCGCGCCACGGCACCTGACCGAAGGTGGCGAGCAGAATGCGCGTGAACACGTTGGACTTCGCCGCGCCGCCAAGCTTCAGAATGGTCTCCCGCGCGCGCGCCATATGCGGCGCGTTCCCCGAATCCCCTGCCGCCTTCAGCGCGAAGTACGCCTTCACGCTGCACGAGACATCGGGCGCGCCATCCACGTAGAGGTCCCATGCGCCGTGCGTTTGCAAACGCTGAATGGCGCGCAGATAGCGCGCCATCTTCTCCTGACGCACCGTGTCGATTTTGCCCATGAAATGCATCATGAGGATGTATTCAGCGGTGATCGTGGCGTCCGATTCGAGCTCGAAGCACCAGCTTCCATCGGCGTCCTGCTCTCGCACGAGCGCCTCGCGGCCGCGAACGATCGAGGCGTCGAGCGCCGCGATGGCGGCTGCGGAGGCGGGAAAAGGCGGGTTCGAATTTTTCATCGGCGGATCATACCATCCGTATGGAATGTTTAGCAGCGACGCCTGCAATGGTATGATCGCCGCCATGAAAGACTCCTCCGTCAAGGCGCCCGCGCGCGCGACAAGGCGCAGCGCAAAGGCGGCTGACGCAGCGGGCCCCTCGGCTGCCCCGGCCTCCCCGGCCTCGAAGCCCCGTTCCCCACACAAGGACGCGGCGCCTGCCGCCGGCACGCGCCGCAAGAAAGCCCCTGCCCAGGTGCGCGCGCAGTTGCTGCAAGCGGCTTCCGATATCGCCACCGATCAAGGCGTGCCCGCTGTGACGCTCGACGCCGTCGCCGAACGCGCGGGCGTGACCAAGGGAGCGCTGCAGTACCACTTCGCCAACAAGCAGGGCTTGCTCGATGCCCTCTTCGAGCAGACGCTAACGCGCTTCGAGCAGCAGATGCACACGCGCATCGACGAAGGCGTGGCGCAAGGCGCGCCGAAACACGGCGCCGCCGCGCGCGCCTACCTGCACACCACGATCGACGAAACGAGCCCCGCCGCCAGCACCAACGTGCTGCGTGTGCTGGTGGCCGCGATGATGACCGATCCCGCGATTCGCGAGCGCTACGCCGCGCCCATGCGCAAGTGGACGCGCCCCGACCCGCTGCCGCTCGAAGCCGCCGCCCGCCTCATGATCTGCCGGCTCGCGGCGGACGGTCTGTGGATCTCCGACCTGCTCGGCTACCAGAACATGCCGCCCCGCCTGCGCGCCGAAGTGGTGCGCCAACTGGAGCAACTGGCGCTTGTGAAAGATTAAAGAAAGCACGCGCCAGGGATCCCCGGAGCGCCGCGCATTCATGCCCGGCGCACTATGCCGAAATCGTCACCGCGCATGGGTCGTTCGAGCAAGACGGCCAAAACGGCGCGACCTACGATTGTCGGCATGAAAACCCTGACCGTTATCGACTCCCACACGGGCGGCGAGCCCACGCGGCTCGTGGTCGCCGGCGGCCCCGAACTGGGCCACGGCCCGCTCGCCGAACGCCTCGCCGCTTTCCGTCGCGACTTCGACCGCGTGCGCGCGGGCGTCGTCAACGAGCCGCGCGGCTCGGACGTGATGGTCGGCGCGCTGCTATGCGAACCGCATGATCCGTCCTGCTCCGCCGGTGTGATCTTCTTCAACAACGTCGGCTTTCTCGGCATGTGCGGGCACGGCACCATTGGCCTCATCGCATCGCTCGCGCATCTCGGGCGCATCGCGCCCGGCGTGCATCGCATCGAAACGCCGGTCGGCAACGTCGAAGCCGAACTGCATGCCGACGGCAGCGTCACCGTGCGCAACGTGCCCGCGTATCGCTACCGCCAGGCCGTGCCGCTCGACGTGCCCGGCTATGGCCTCGTGCACGGCGACATCGCGTGGGGCGGCAACTGGTTCTTCCTCGTCGCCGATCACAACCTGACGCTCGAAGCGCGCAACGTCGAAGCGCTCACCGAAGCCACGTGGGCCATGCGCCAGGCGCTCGAGGCGAACGGCATTACCGGCGCGGACGGCGCGCTGATCGACCATATCGAACTGTTCGCGCACTCGGAGGTCGAGGGCATCGACAGCCGCAATTTCGTGCTGTGTCCCGGCAAGGCCTACGACCGTTCGCCGTGCGGCACCGGAACTAGCGCGAAAGTCGCGTGCCTCGCAGCGGACGGCACGCTTGCTCCCGGCGCGCGGTGGCGCCAGGAAAGCATCATCGGCAGCGTGTTCGAAGCCTGCTATGAAATCATGCCCGACCTCCCCGCAGGCCATGTGCGCCCGAGCATACGCGGCAGCGCGCATATTAGCGCGGAGTCCAAACTGATTTTTTCCGACGACGATCCGTTCGCTTGGGGCATTCCCGCGTGATGCAAGGTTTGAACGTTCGACACGATGTCGTCGTGATCGGCGCGGGCATCGTGGGCGCGGCATGCGCGAATGAGCTCGCGGCGCAAGGTCTGAACGTCCTCGTCATCGAGCGGGCCGGCATAGGCGGCGGCGTCACGGCCGCCGGCATGGGCCACCTCGTCGTGATGGACGACACCGCCGCCGAATTCGCGCTGAGCTCCTGGTCGCTGGGGCTGTGGCACGCGCTGGCGCCGTGTCTCGACGAGCGCCATGCGTTCCTGCGCTGCGGCACGCTCTGGGTCGCCGCCGACGAAGAAGAACTGGCGCTCGCGCAGACGCGTCGGCAGGCTCTGCAACGCCAGGGCGTGCCGTGCACGATGCTCGACGCCCGCCAGTTGCGCGAAGCGGAACCTGGACTGCGCAAGGGCCTCGTGGGCGGCATGATCGTCGACAACGACGCCGTGGTTTACGCGCCTGCCGTAGCCGCATGGCTGCTCGAGCAGCCCGTTAGCGGCCGCTTGACCTGCCGCACGCAGACGCAGGTCGCGCGTATCGACCGCGCGGGCGTGCATCTCGCCAATGGCGAGGTCATTGGCGCGGGCGCGATCCTGATCGCGAACGGCCTGGCAGCGCTCGATTTGCTGCCGCGCCTGCCGCTCCAGGCGAAGAAGGGACACCTGCTCATTACCGACCGCTATCCCGGCACGATTCGCCATCAGATTCTCGAACTCGGCTACATCAAGAGCGCGCACAACGCGAGCGGCACCTCGGTGGCGTTCAACGTGCAGCCGCGGCCGACCGGGCAATTGCTGATCGGCTCGTCGCGCCAGTTCGACAGCACGGACCCTGCCGTGGAGCCGGCGATTCTCGCTCGCATGCTGCGCCGCGCCGCCGAATACCTGCCGCAACTGCCCGCGCTCAATGCGATCCGCGCATGGACGGGCTTTCGCCCGGCATCGAGCGACGGCATGCCGCTGATCGGCCCCGCGGCCTCGTTCGCCGACGACGACAGCCATCCGTCCACGTGGCTCGCCACCGGACACGAGGGCCTCGGCGTCACCACTGCGCTCGGCACCGCGAAGCTGATTGCCGCGCAGATGCTCGGACGCGCCGCCGAGATCGACGCGACGCCCTATCTCCCGGCGCGCTTCGCTGCCCAGGGGGCCGTGCATGACTGAGGCCAATACGACGTTGACGATCGATGGGCGCAACGTGGGCGTCGCGCCGGGCAGTTCGGTTGCAGCCGCCATCGCCATTGCCGCGCATGCAGAACACGCGGCGCCCGTCACGCGGCGTTCGATGAGCGGCGCGCTGCGCGGGCCGTTGTGCGGCATGGGCATCTGCCAGGAATGCCGCGTCACCATCGACGGCGTGGCGCATCGGCTCGCTTGCCAGACGGTTTGCGTCGCGGGCATGAAGGTCGTCACCGGCAATGCAGCGCCATGAAGTTCGAGATCCTGATCATTGGCGCCGGACCGGCCGGATTGAATGCCGCGCGCATCGCCGCAGATGCGGGCGCAAGCGTCGGCATCGTCGACGACAATGCGCTGCCCGGCGGCCAGATCTGGCGTCAGGGTCCGGGGCATCGCGCCGCTGGCCCCGCACGCGTCGTGCTCGACGCACTCGCGGCGCGCACCAACGTCACGCTGCTAAGCGCGACCCGCATCGTGCAGGCACTTCCCGGCCGGCAGCTGCTCGCCGAGAGCCCCGACCGCGCGCTCACGCTCGCTTACGGCAAGCTCATCGTCGCCTCGGGCGCGCGTGAGCGCTTCCTGCCCTATCCCGGCTGGACCTTGCCGGGCATCACGGGCGCGGGCGGCTTGCAGGCGCTCATCAAGGGCGGGATGCCCGTGCGCGGCGAACGCATCGTCATCGCGGGCAGCGGGCCGCTGCTCTGGGCCGCCGCGATCACCGCGCGCCAGCATGGCGCAACGATCGCCGCGATCGTGGAGCAGGCGCCGCCGCAGGCGGTGCGCCGCTTCGCGGCAGGCCTCGTCCATACGCCCGCAAAGCTGGCACAGGCGCTGCGCATGCGCTTCGATCTGCGCGCGACGCCCTACTGGTGCGATGCGTACGTTGCCGAGGCCATTGGCACGACGCGCGTGACGCAGGCGCGTGTACGGCTCGGCAACGGCGAAGTGCTGGTCGATTGCGACCGGGTCGCTTGCGCCTATGGCCTCGTGCCGAATACGGGCCTGGGCGCGGCGCTGGGCTGCCGCCTCGAAACCCATGCGGGTTCTCCCGCCATCGCCGTGAACGAATGGCAGCAGACCTGCGCCGAAGCCATTTACGCGGCCGGCGAATGCACGGGCGTGGGCGGCATGGAACTCGCGACAGTGGAAGGACGCATTGCGGCCTACGCCGCGCTCGGCGACCACGCGAACGCCCGGCGCCTGTTCACCGAACGCGACCGTTACCGCCGTTTCGCCATGCGCCTGCACGCAGCGTTCGAACTCGCACCCGCGTTGCGGGCGCTCCCGCAGCCCGACACCGTGTTCTGCCGTTGCGAGGACGTCGCGTATCGCGACGTCGCGCGCCATGCGTCGTGGCGCGACGCCAAGCTGCAGACGCGCTGCGGCATGGGCCCGTGCCAGGGCAAGATTTGCGGCGAGGCGGCGGCGTTCTGCTTCGGCTGGCCGCAAATTGGCCAGCGCCCGCCGTTCTCGCCCGCGCGCATCGACACCTTGCTGCACGCAGAAACGGCGCAATAGCGCCAAAGCCGTTTTTTGTTGCAGATGCGCGCGCGTGCGCAAATCGGCACAATGATATTTTCCGCCGATCCCGCCCCAAGCGCCTCGCGATGCCCGAACTGGTCCTGCCCGCCGCCCTCGAAAACGCCACGTTTGCGCAGATGGTCGCGCATTTCACCATGCTCGAGCCGCTGTTCGACGCCATGCCCGACGTGGTGTTCTTCGTGAAGGATCACGACGCGCGCTACGTAATCGCCAACACCACGCTCGCCGCGCGCTGCGGCTTCAAGGAAAAACGCGCGCTGCTCGGCAAGACGGCCGAGCAGGTCTTTCCCTCGCGTTTCGGCCACAGCTATACCGCGCAGGACCAGGCCGTGGTGAGGCTCGACAGCAGTCTCATCGACCAGCTCGAACTGCATCTGTATCCGGGCCGGCAGCCGGGCTGGTGCCTCACCTCGAAAGTCCCGCTGCACGACGCGCGCGGCCGCGTGCTGGGCGTGGCGGGCATTTCGCGCGACCTGCAGGCCGCCGAAGGCACGCACCCCGCTTATCAGCGGCTCGCGGTCGCCGCGAAGTACATCCAGGACAACTATGCGCAACCGCTCAAGCTCGCGCACCTGGCGAAGCTCATCAACATGTCGGTGGCGCAGATCGAGCGGTACTTCCACAAAATCTTTCACCTCACGCCCCGCCAGATGCTGCTGAAAACGCGTCTGGATGCGGCCTCGGTGCTGCTCGCGAGTGACCAGAGCATCACCGACATCGCCGCGCAGTGCGGCTATAACGATCACAGCGCGTTCACGCGGCAATTCAAGGCCACGGTGGGCGTCACGCCAAGTCAGTATCGCGCGTTGCTGCAAACGCCCGAAAACGCGCAGAGGCCCGGCGCCTGAGCCTCGCGCCAGCGTGCCCAGGGTTGCCCCGGGACCGCTGAAGAAAGCGGCGGACTATGCAGATTTCGTCTTTTTGAGGCGCGAAAGGCCCCAAGCGTCAAACGATCTGGACAGCGATACTTCACTCATATTCAACAGGTACCGGCGTGAGCCGCTACGCATTCAAGGAGTGAGTCACAGTGAGCGCTATCCAGTGGAGCGGGGTGTTTCCCGCCGTCAGCACGCAGTTCAAGGCGGACTTCTCGGTCGATATCGACGCCACGCACCGGGTGGTCAGCAATCTCGTCAAGGACGGCGTGTCGGGCCTCGTGGTGTGCGGCACCGTCGGCGAGAACACCTCGCTCGCGACGAATGAAAAGATCGCGGTGATCGAGGCCGCGCGCGACGCGGCAGGCGGCAAGGTGCCGGTGATCGCGGGCATAGCCGAATTCACCACCGAGTTCGCGCGTCAGACCGTGAAAGAAGCGCAGCGCGTGGGCGTGGACGGCGTGATGGTCATGCCGGCGCTCGTGTATTCCTCGAAGCCGCACGAAACGGCCGCGCATTTCCGCGCCGTGGCGTCGAGCACCGACGTGCCGGTGATGGTCTACAACAATCCGCCGATCTACAAGAACGATGTCACGCCCGACATCCTGATCGCTCTTCAGGATTGCGAAAATATCGTCTGCTTCAAGGATTCGTCGGGCGACACGCGCCGCTTCATCGATCTGCGCAACGCCGTGGGCGACCGCTTCGTGCTGTTCGCGGGCCTCGACGACGTGCTGGTCGAAAGCGTGGCCGTGGGCGCGCAAGGCTGGGTCTCGGGCATGTCGAACGTGTTCCCGAAAGAAGGCGAAACGCTGTTCCGCCTCGCAAAGCAA
This sequence comes from Paraburkholderia sp. CNPSo 3272, assembly GCF_024206495.1. Classification (GTDB taxonomy): domain Bacteria; phylum Pseudomonadota; class Gammaproteobacteria; order Burkholderiales; family Burkholderiaceae; genus Paraburkholderia. The sequence continues at coordinate 128,095 of NZ_JAMBPQ010000009.1, forward strand.
AAGCGCTTTGACGAAGCGCTGTCGCTCTACCGCTGGTTCATGCCGCTGCTCCATCTCGACGCGCGCCCCGACCTCGTGCAATGCATCAAGCTGTGCGAGGAACTGGTGGGCCGCGGCAGCGCGATTACGCGCCCGCCGCGCCTGGCGCTCGAAGGCGCAGCGCTCGCGCATGTAAAGGCCGTGGTCGAGAAGGCGCTCGCCACGCGCCCCGCCCTGCCGGACGTCGGTCTTTAAACGTTACGGATTCAGCGCGCCTCTCTCCAATCTTCGTTCGAAACACCGAAACCGGGCCACGTTGGCCCGGTTTGTTTTTTTACACGGGCTGCCATGTCCGCCGCCAGCGTGCTGGCCGTGGGAGCGTGCCGCTTAAGCACCGGTTAAGGCGGGATGAGCGACAATGTAAGGCTGGAAATTGGGGGAGCGAGCGATGCGCCTGTTGCTGGTGGAAGACGACGAAATGATTGCCGAAACAGTGCTCGACTCGATGCGCCGCGAGGGTCATGCCGTCGACTGGGCGCGCGACGGGCGGGAAGCGGAGCTTTCGCTCGACAACGACGTGTACGACCTCGTGCTGCTCGACCTCGGGCTGCCGAAGAAGGACGGGATCGAAGTGCTCAACGGCTACCGCCGCAAGGGCGGCGAAGCGGCCGTGCTGATCCTGACCGCGCGCGACTCGGTGACGGATCGCATTGCCGGGCTCGATGCCGGCGCCGACGACTACCTGATCAAGCCCTTCGATCTCGACGAGCTGGCGGCCCGCACGCGCGCCATGCTCCGCCGCCGCACGGGCCAGAAACAGCCCGTCTACACGCACAGCGGCCTCGCGCTCGACCCCGCCGCGCACGAGGTGACGAAAGACGGCGAAAGCGTCCCGCTCGTGCCGCGCGAATTTGCGCTGCTGCGCGTGCTCATCGAGCAACCCGCGCGCGTGTTCACAAAGGCCGAACTCGAAGAGCGCATGTATGGCTGGGGCGAGGAAGTCGGCAGCAACGCGATCGAGGTGCATGTGCACAGCTTGCGCCGCAAGATCGGCACCGACCAGATCGTGACCGTGCGGGGCGTGGGTTACCGGCTCAAGAGATCGGAATGAACTCCATCCGCCGCCGCCTGCTGGGCTGGCTCATCTGCGGATTCGCGGCCGCTTCCGTGGTGGCCGGCTTCGGCATTTTTCACAGCGCGCGTGAAGAAGCGGGCGAGCTGTTCGATTACGAGCTGCATGCTGTAGCGCAATCCATGCCCGCGAACGCCGCGATGGCGCGCGAGGTCGAGCAGTCCGGCCCCGGCTTTGACGAGATCGCTGACGACCGTATTCTCATCCAGATCTGGGACCACGACGGCAAGCTGGTTTACCGCTCGCAGGAAACGCCCGTGCTGCCGCGCCAGGCCACGGGCTTTCGCACGATCGAGAACGACGAAGTGCATTGGCGCGTGTATGGCATCGCGCAAGCAGACCGCTTCGTTCAGGTCGCGCAGCCGATTTCCGTGCGCGACGGGCTGGCGCTGCACCTCGCCCTGCATACGCTGTGGCCGCTCGCACTGCTCGTGCCGGTGGCCATCGTGCTCCTGCTGTTCGTGGTGACGCGCGGGCTCGCGCCGGTGGGCGCGTTGTCGGCGCTGCTCGCTTCGCGCTCGGCGCATGAGCTGGAGCCGTTGCGCCTCGATGGCTCGGTGCCCCTCGAACTGCGCCCGCTCGTCGTCGCGCTCAACGATCTGCTGGACCGGCTCAATACGGCCTCGCAGGCGCAGCGCACCTTCATCGCCGACGCGGCGCACGAGCTACGCTCGCCGCTCGCCGCGCTCAAGCTGCAATGGCAGGCGGCGCTGCACGACGGCACGCTCAACGGCGAGCCGCGCACGCTCGAGCGCATGCAAACGCGCCTGAACCGCACTATTCGCCTCGTGCAGCAATTGCTCACGCTCGCGCGCGAAGATGCGCAAGCGAGCACGCCCGCCACTGTCGTGAGCCTGCGACGCCTGGGCGAGCAGGCCATCGGCGACTTCTCGCTGCTCGCGGAAGAGAAAGGCATCGACCTCGGCCTCGAGTCGCGGCCGCCCATCACGCCCGAGTGCATCTGCAACGTGAACGCCGACGCGCACGGCTTGAACACCTTGCTGAACAACCTGCTCGACAACGCGATCCGCTACACGCCGGCAGGCGGCAAGATCGATCTCGTGCTCACGCGTTCGCAGGACGCGCTCGGCTTCGAAGTCATCGATAACGGGCCCGGGATTCCCGAAGCCGATCTCGAGCGCGTGGTCGACCGCTTCTTTCGCGGCGATCATGCCCAGGGCACGGGCAGCGGGCTCGGTCTTTCGATCGTGGCGCGCATCGCGCAGCGTCATGGCCTGACGTTCACGCTGCGCAACAACCCGGGCGGACGCGGGCTCACGGCGGCGGTGAGCGGGCTGCCTATGCACGACAGCCCGGCGACCAACACGAATGCGCCCGCCAGCCGAACCGCGCGGGCGACGAGCGATTCCGCCTAGGGCGCCGACGCGCCCTGCACCAGTTCCAGCACCCGATACGCGAACCGCACGCGCGACTCGGTGGGGTGATGGCGGTTGGCGAGAATGACGATGGCCGTCTTGCGCGAAGGCTCGAACGCCAGATAGCCGCCAAAGCCATTGGTCGCGCCCGTCTTGTCGAGCAACACGTCGGGCTGCGGCGGCAGCGGCGGGGTCAAAGCCGTGGCCGGGTTGTCCTCCAGCGCCATCACGTTCGCGTTGCCTTTCACCAGATCGTTCAGGCCCACCGGCTGCGCGTACTGCTCCCATACGAGGTCCTGAATGAACGGACCCGTGCGGAAATAGCCCACATGCGTAGCCTCCAGCGCGCGCTGCAGCTCCGGCTCGGCTTCGACCACGCCCAGGTTCGCTTCGAGAAAGCGCAGCATGTCCCGCGTATCCGATTTAACGCCGTAGGCTTCGTCGGCAAGCACGCCGCGATTCAGGCGCACCGGCGCGTTCTTGCTGGTGTAGCCCTGCGCATAGGCCGCGCGCTCCGAGGCAGGCACGCGAATGAACGTGTGCGCGAGCCCCAATTTCGGAAAGAGCAGCGTCTCCGCCGCATCCGCGTAGCTCATGCCGAGCCGCTGCGCCGCGATGCGCGCGAACATGCCGATGCTCGGATTCGCATAGGTGCGCTGCGTGCCCGCCGGATAGCGCGGGCGCCACGCCTTGAGCCACGCCGTCAGCTGTGCATCGTCCGTGACCTCGTTGGGCACCTGCAGCGGGAAGCCGCCGCCCGTATGCGTGCCGAGATTGACGAGCGTAAGCGCGCCAAACGGCGTGCCGCGCATCTCGGGCAGATAACGGCTCACCGGCGCATCGAGCGAGAGCTTGCCGGTCACCTGCGCCAATCCGGCGAGGGTGGCGGCAAACGTCTTGCTCATCGAGCCGAGTTCGAACAGCGTTTCGTTCGTGACCGGCGCGCCCGTTTCCTTCGACGCAACGCCGAAGTTGTAGAAGCGCTCCGTGCCGTTCACGGCGACCCCGATCGCAAGACCCGGGATGCCGTTTTCGCGCATGAACGCGAGCGCGGCGTCGCGGATTTGTGCGTCGCTGCCGGTGGCGGGTCCGGCGGCAAAGGCGGGACTGCTGACGGCGATGGAGAACAGCAGGGCACCGGCAAAGCCCCTCACGAGTGAACGAAGCAAGACCGCCTCCTTACGCGCTGCGCAAAGCCGTGATCTTACCCGGTCTGTGCGCAGCGGCCTCTGGCGAAGCGACCTGGTGCTTGCCGACTTACTCGGCGTACTCCGGGCTGTGTTGCAGCTCAGCCGCCGCGCCAGCGGTTTCCCCGCGCGCACCGCCGCGCACGAAGCGGCGCCCTTCCCGGCCGTACACGGCATCCGGCTCGGGGAAGATCGTCAGCAGTACGACGTAGATCATGCTGCCCACCGCCAGCGAAACCGGCACGCTCAGATCGAGGCCGCCCGCCAGTGACCCAAGCGGGCCGACGAATTGCCCCGGCAGATTCACGAACGAAAGTCCGAGGAACGCCGCCGGCAGCCAGGCACCCATCGCGCGCAGATTCCAGCCGTGCGCGAACCAGTAGTGCCCGCCGCGGCCGCCGCGATTGAAGATCTGGAGGTCGTCGGTGAGATAGTGACCCCGGCGCGTAATGAAGCCGATCACCATGATCGCCATCCACGGGCAGCTGAACGTGCAGATCAGCGTCGAAAACGTCGAGACGCTTTCCACGAGATTGAATGCAAAGCGGCCGACGAAGATGAAGGCGATGGCCAGCGTGCCGATCAGCATCGTCGCACGCACACGGTTCAACAGCCGCGGAAACATGCTCGACATATCGAGGCCGGTGCCATAGAGCGCAGTCGTGCCCGTGGACATGCCGCCGATGATCGCAATGAGGCACGTAGGCAGCAGGAACCAGCGCGGCGACACGGCCAGCAGACCACCCACATAGTCGTTCGAAGCGATATAGCTCGGCGCCTTCGTTGCGATGAGCGTGGCCGTGACGAGGCCGAAGAAGAACGGCACGAAGGTGGCGATCTGCGCGGCGAATACGGCCCCCATCACCCGGCGGCGCGGTGTGTGCTGCGGGATGTAGCGCGCCCAGTCGCCGAGCGTCGAGGCGAACGACACCGGGTTGCTCAACGCGACGAGCACCGCGCTCACGAAGGCCACCCAGAATCCCGCGCCGCCCTCATGCAGCGTACCGGCGTAGCTGGGATCGAACGCGCCCGCGAACGCGAAGGCGCCCACCACGAACATCAGGCTCGCCGCCCACACGGCAATCTTGTTCACCCACAGCATGAAGCGAAAGCCGTAGATGCACACCACCACCACGAGCACGGCGAACACCATGTAGGCCGTGCCGAGCGTCCAGGTATTGACCGGTACGCCGACCATGTCGTGCGCGCCGCCCACGAGTGCATCGCCCGAACTCCAGACGGCAAGCGCGAAGAACGCAATCGACGTGAGCAGCGCGAGAAACGAGCCCACGATCCGCCCGTGAATGCCGAAGTGCGCCCCCGAAGAAACGGGATCGCTCGTGCCGTTGCGCGGCCCGAACAGGCTCATGGGCGCGAGAATGCAGGTACCGGCAAGCACGCCGAGCACGATGGACCACACGCCGGCCTTGAACGAAAGGCCGACCAGCACCGGAAAGCTGCCTAGCACCGAGGTGGAGAAGGTATTGCAGCCGCCGAACAGCAGCCGGAACAGATCGATGGGCCGCGCGTAGCGCGATGCATCGGGAATGCGTTCGAAACCGAATGTTTCGATCTGGGTAATGCTGTTATTGCTCATTGTCTCACTCCGTGCCGCGCTGATCTGGCTGCTTTTGCAACAACCGGCCAACGCACTATCAACGTCTCTCGCCCACTTTAATCGATCACAGTGGGCTAATTATTCTGCATTCCATACGTTTACATCTTGCGCGGCCAATGTATGTCGCGCAGCGCTTCTTTCATTCAACGAGCGCTTCGGGCACGGCGGCATGCTGCCCATAGACGCTGAGCAGATCGTCGCAGAACGCGCGCACGATGGGTTTTTCCGCAGCGCTGCGCTTGATGGCCAGATGCATCGGCACGTCGAAGCCGAACGTCGTGCGTCCGAGCGCCCGGATGAGACCGCGCTGCTCGAACGGCTCGGCGTGATGCGCGGGCAGATAGCCGATATGGCTGCCGGAGAGGATCAGGACCGTGGCGGCGTCGATGCCGTCGGCAATTGCCGTCACCTGACGGTCGCCGATACCGGCAAGCTCCTCCGGAATCGGATAGCTGCGCCAGACCCAGTCGTGCTCGCCCAGGTCATCGACGTTGATGTGCGGCGCACTGTGGAACAGCGCATGGCCGCGCCCGCAGCACAGCACCTGGCGCTCGCTGAACAACTCGGTGTAGTCGAGGCCCGCCACGCGATGCCAGAAGTAGCCGATCGCAATGTCGAGGTGGTTGTTGACGAGGCTTTCTTCGAGTTCCTGCGGCGCCGCGACCTTCATCGTGAAGCGCACAGCCTGATCGCGTTGGCGGAATGCGCCTATCGCCTCCGCGAGCCGCGCGTTCTCGGCGTGCGAAGCCTGGCCGATCAAGCCAATGCCGAGCGTGCCGACGAGTTTGCGGTCGATATCGCGCACGCGCGCAACGAACTCGGTGGTGGCCGCAACGAGCGCACGCGCCGAGGGCACGAAGCGTTCGCCCTTCGACGTGAGACGAAAGCCGCCGCGCCCGCGCTCGCAGAGCTTAAAGCCCACGCGCACCTCGAGCGCAGAGAGCTGCGTGCTGATGGTGGACTGCCGTACGCCTAGCGTCGCTTCGGCTGCCGTGATACCGCGCGCGTCCACCACGGCGAGAAACACGCGGATGAGCCGCAGGTCGAGATCGGAGGTATTGGAGAACATGCCGCTAGTCCCTCACATCGGAAAGCCCATCGCCTTGATACCCCTGATCCAGGCGCGCTTCCAGCCGCCTTCGGCGTCTGCGCCGTCGAACGCATGGAACGTGACCTTGGCGGCCAGCCAGCGCACCGGCTCCGGCGGGATATAAGTGGGGCTCTGGTTGGCGATATCGAGCGCGCGCTCGGGGCTGTTGCGGTCGAACAGGATATTCAGTCCCATGAACGCGCCGAAGCGACTCGCCGCCACGCCAAAGCCCGTGTAACCCGCCACGAAAACGGCCTTGTCGTTCAGATAGCGCTTCGCGAACACGGAGCCGCGCGAGCAATAGTCGATCGGGCCGCCCCATGCATGCGAGAAGCGCACATCGGCAAGCTGCGGGAAGGTGCGGTAAAACGCTTGCGCGAGCCGATAGTAGGTTTCGGCCTTCTGGTCCTGCGGGGGATTCGGATCGCCATCGAAGTGATAGCTCACGAGCCCGCCGAAGATGATGTTGTTGTTCTTCGTGAGGCGGAAGTAATTGAGCTGCGTGCGCGTGTCGTAGATGCCCTGGCGATTCTTCCAGCCGATACGCGCGAGCTGTTCTTCGGTGAGCGGTTCGGTGGCGAGCACGTGGTCGCGCACCTGCAGCACGCGCCGGTTGATATCGGGAATGCCGACCTTCGCCGTACCGCTGCCGAACACCACGCGCGGCGCGCGCACGCTGCCTTCGGGCGTCTTCACATAAACAGTTTGGCCTTCGTCGATGACATCGATGAGCGGCGTGTGCTCGTAGAGCTTCACGCCGAGCGAAAGCGCCGCGCGTTTCAGGCCCCACGCGAGCTTGGCCGGATGCACGATGCCGCTGCGATTGCGCGACCACAGCGCGCCGGCGAACAACGGCGAATCGAGTTGCTCGCGCGTCGCTTTGCTGTCGAGCAGCACGACATCGTGCCCGTAGCGTTTGTGCAGCTCGTAGTCGCCGCGCAAGTGCTCGATATGCTCGGGATCGACTGCCACGGTCATTTCGCCGTTCCATTCGATGTCGGCGTCGATGTTGTAGCGCTTGAGCGTTTCTTCGAAGCCGTCGAGATTGTGATGGCCGAATTCTTCGAGCTGCGCAATATCGTTGGGGAATACCCGTACAGCATTGGGCAATCCATGCATCACCGAAGTCGAGATGATGCCGCCCGCGCGGCCCGACGCGCCGTGCGCGACCTTGCCCGCCTCGATCAGCACGACGTTCAGATGCGGCATCTGCTCCCTGGCCTGCACGGCGGCCCAGAGCCCCGTGAAGCCGCCGCCGACGATCAGCAGGTCGGCCTCGATGTTGGCGGTGAGCTTGGGCTCGGTCGGCGGCTCGGCGGGGTTGTCGAGCCAGTACGGAAAGAACCGTGTGCGCGAAAGCGCCTCTTGCACGCTGGGCGTGACGCGCGGGCGCGATTCGACTTCGACTTCTGCAGGGGTACTCATCATTGGCTTCACTGCGTGGAACGGGAGAAACAGAGCCGCCTCCTGTGGAAGGTGCCTCGCCATAGTTCTTAGGCCTGTTCGAGCACGACGTAGAACTTCTTCGCGTCTTCGAGTGTTTCCCAGCGGCCTGCAAAGCCGGCGGGCAGGAGATAGCCCTGGCCGGCCGTAAATTCCTTGCGCGCGCCGTTCGCGTCGGTCAGCGCAATCTTGCCTTCCACGAGCCACACCGCTTCGTCGGCGGTCGTGGCCGGGAAATCCACCGCCCCGACCTTGCCTTCCCACCAGCCGATCACATAGTGATTGTTCTTGCCGACCGCGGCGCGCCAGTCGCTTTCGTCCATGCCGTATTCCAGCTTGGTGAATTCGCCGATGCCAGCGCCCAGCGGCTTGATGTCCTGAATCACTTTGCTCATTTGCGTCGCTTCCAGTTGATTGAATGACGCTAAAGTTACCGACCGGCGCGGTTGCGGTATGCCCCCCCTCAGGGGGGGCAAGCGATGTTTTGCTGCCCGATTTGGGCATTATTGGCGGCCAATTGCCTTCGGCTATAATCAATCAGCTATTACGAATGGGCGTGCCATGCTGCTCAACGTCCCCCCGCTGAACCGCGATCAACCGAACTTTCCGCTCTCGTTCAAGACCCTCGGCAACGTGATCGAGGCCGTCGGCACGCCCGATTTCGTGCCGCGTCTCACGCTGCTGCTCAACGAGGTCGTGCCGGTCAATGTGGTGCATATCGAACGTTCGCGCGCGGACAATACGATGCCCACGGGCTTTCGTTGCGAATGGATCGGCAGTGGCGGGGTCGGAATGGATTCGGGCGCGATCTCGGATGTGATGACGCTCTACTATGACCGCTTCTACGAAAGCGATCCGCTGTTCGCAGGCATTCGCGGCAAGCTCGGCACGATGCTGGTGGTGCGCGACATCGGCGCGATACCGCCGGGCGAATTCCGCCAGCGGCTCTTCGACGAGGCGCGCATCGCCCACGAATGCGTGCTCGCTCGCGGCACGCGCCACGCGCAAGACTCCATCGCGCTCGAACGCGGGCTGCGCGAACCGCCGTTTACGCTCGTGGAAATGAACCGTTTTCGCAGTGTGAGCGAGTTTCTGTTTCCGCTGCTCGAACTGCACGCCTCCACGAGCGCGGCTCGGCGCATCGCCCATGCGGCTCCGTTCATGCATCCGCTCGCGCAATTCGACGCGCGCATTGCGGCCGACAACGTGCGCCTGTCCAAACGCGAATACGAGACCTGTGCGCACCTCATCACCGGCAAGACCGTGCCCGAAGCCGCGCAAATCCTGGGCGTGCAGGTGGCCACCGCCGAGTCGTATGTGAAGCGCGCTTTCGCGAAGCTGGGCGTGCGCACCAAGCGCGAGCTGATCGCCTGGGGCCACGCCGCGGTTTAACCCGGCCGTTCAGGCACGCGCGCCGGTCTATTCAGGACCCGCATACATCGAATCCCATCGATGTAAACATCTCAACTTCAATATTTGGCCGCGCGGGATCTCCCCTACCATCGCCCGATCGATTTGCCTCTAACGATCGGAGACACACCAGATGGAGCGCCAGTTCAACCAGCCGCAAGGCGGCAACGAGATGCCGCGGTTCGGCGGCATCGCCACCATGATGCGCCTGCCGCAGGCCGAGACCACCGAGGGCCTCGACGTTTGCTTCGTGGGCGTGCCGCTCGATATCGGCACCTCGAACCGCTCCGGCGCGCGCTTCGGGCCGCGCCAGATCCGTTCGGAATCGGTGCTGCTGCGTCCGTACAACATGGCCACGCGCGCGGCGCCGTTCGATTCGCTGCAGGTCGCCGATATCGGGGACGTCGCAACGAATCCGTATGACCTGAAGGATTCGATTCGTCTGATCGAAGCGGCCTACGACCGCATCGTCGAGACGGGCTGCCGCCCGATCACGCTCGGCGGCGACCACACGATCGCATGGCCGATTCTGCGCGCGCTGCACAAGAAGTACGGCAAAGTCGCCGTCGTCCACATCGACGCTCACGCCGACGTGAACGACACCATGTTCGGCGAAAAGATCGCGCATGGCACGCCGTTTCGCCGCGCCGTCGAGGATGGCCTCCTGCAATGCGACAAGGTCACGCAAATCGGCCTGCGCGGCACCGGCTATCACGCCGAAGATTTCGACTGGTGCCGCAAGCAGGGTTTCACCGTCGTGCAAGCCGAGGCCTGCTGGAACCGCTCGCTCGCGCCGCTCATGGAAGAGGTGCGCGCACGCGTAGGCGACACGCCCGTCTACCTGAGCTTCGATATCGACGGGCTCGACCCCGCCTTCGCGCCCGGCACCGGCACACCCGAGGTAGGCGGACTCACCGTGCATCAGGGCCTCGAAATCGTGCGCGGCATGAAGGGGCTCAACGTGGTGGGCGCCGATCTCGTCGAAGTCTCGCCGCCGTATGACCAGGCCGGCACGACCGCGCTCGTGGGCGCGAATCTGGCCTTCGAAATGCTTTGCATCATGCCCGGCGTGGCTTACCGCTAGGGCGCGAGGAGACACATCATGGTTACGAATACCGAACGTCGGATCGACGGCGAAGCCTTCGTGCTGCCCGCCGCAACGATTGCGGGCGAAAGCTATAGCGCCGCGGACAGCGAAGTGTGCACGCGCATCTGCAACGCGGCCACGGGCGAAACGATCGGCTGGCAGGAGCACGCCACGGCCGGGATGGTCGATCGCGCCGTGCACGCCGCGCACGATGCGCTCATCGCGTGGCGGCACACGACGCCCGCCGCGCGCGGCAAGCTGCTGCGCAAGATCGCCGAACTGGTGGAAGCCGACCGCGCACGCCTCGCTGCCATGCAGATGCAGGTGAGCGGCAAGCCGCCGTTCGAAGCGGACCTCGACGTGAGCGACACTATCGCGACGTTCAACTACTACGCCAGCCTGTGCGAAGACGCCTCCGCGTTCGCCGCCGAGCCGGTCGCGGTGCCGGACGATGCGCTGCTGGCCGAGCGCGTGCACGAACCGGTGGGCGTCGCGGCGCTGATCGTGCCGTGGAATTTCCCGATGGTCACAACGGCCTGGAAACTCGCACCCGCACTGGCTGCGGGCTGCACGGTCGTCGTCAAACCCTCGGAACTCACCTCACCCACCGAGCACATGCTCGCCGCAATCGTGAGCGAAGCGGGCGTGCCCGATGGCGTCGTGAACGTGGTCAACGGCGGCGGCGACGTCGGCGCATGGCTTACCACGCACCCGCTCGTCGACAAGATCTCGTTCACCGGCAGCACGCCGTCGGGCCGCAAGGTCATGCAGGCCGCCGCGCAGGACATGAAGCGCCTCACGCTCGAACTGGGCGGCAAATCCGCGCTGATCGTACGCGAAGACGCCGACGTGGCGCAGGCCGTCTCGCTCGCGGTAGGCGGCGCGTTCACCAACGCCGGGCAGATGTGCTCGGCCACCGCGCGCATACTTGTACATGACAACGTGTATCGCAAGTTCATGGCCGCGTTCGAGACCGCGGTGCGAGCCGTAGTGGTCGCGCCGCCTCAGGGTGCCGACGCGTCGATGGGACCGCTGATCAGCGCGGCCCAACACGCGCGCGTGGCCGCGCACGTGGCGCAAGGCGTCGAAGCGGGCGCACAGATCGCGTTCGCGGGCCAGCTCGATCCCGCATGCGCCGATGGCTTCTTCATGGCGCCCGTCGTCATCGCGGAGCCCGCGGCGGACAACGTGCTGTGGACCGACGAGATCTTCGGACCCGTCGCGTGCGTGAAGTCTTTCCGTTCGGATGACGAAGCAATCGCACTCGCCAACGACACACGTTACGGACTGGTCGCCACGGTCGTGACGCGCGACGAAAAGGCCGCGCGACGCTACAAGGCGCAGCTGCGCGCCGGGCTCGTCTGGGTCAATACCCCGCAACTGATCTTCCCGCAAGTGTGCTGGGGCGGTTTCGGCCTGAGCGGCATCGGCCGCGAACTTGGCGTCGCGGGCTTGCGCAGCTACCAGGAATTGCGGCACACGGTCGGCCTGCGCGGCTGAGCGCTTCAAGGCAGTTTCATACCGGCTTCACGCGGGCGATGCTTTGAAGGGCGGCGCTGCCATAAACGGCGCGGCGGGAGTGGCGGCTCGCGTGGCATAATTCCCCCAATATTTCCGCCACTTCACGCCGTGCGCCAATTCCATCTCAGGCTGGGCAGTCTACTGGGGACGCTTGCGCTCCTCATGGCGACGCTCGCGCCCGTGGTTTCGCATCTGCTTGCCGCCCAGGCCATGCAGACGGCGCCCGGCACGGTGGAACGCGCGCCTTGCGGCATGCCTTCGATGGAGCGCCACGTTCACGGCACGACCGGCGCTACGGGAACGCACGCCACGAGCGCGACGCCCGGCGACATGCAGGACTGCGGCTATTGCAGCTTCTTCGCGCACCTGCCCGTCGTGTCCGGCGTACCCGTGGCGCTGTTTGTCGTCGGCCGGCTCGTGCAGGCGCGCATCGCGACGCAGTTCGAAAGCGTTCGCCTCGTCGCGCCCGCGGGCCACATCCACGCACGCGCCCCACCCCTGTCCTGACTGGATCGACCATGCCAATCCCGGCCGACGCGCCCAGCGTGTGGCCGGGCCTGCACGCGCGCCGCCCTGGCTCGCGCGCGTGCCTCGCTCCTCGACAGGACAACTCATGACTGACCAATTGTCGTCCGGCCGCATGGCGCCGGGCGTGCTTGCACCCGTTCGCGCGCTGACCCGGCTCATCGGCTGCGCGCTGCTGCTCGGACCGTGCGCGGCCCATGCTCACGCCATCGCGGGCGACCGCGTGTTCCCCTCCACGCTCTCCGTCGACGACCCCGGCGTAGGCGACGAAGCCAACCTCGAATTCGGGCACCAGCGCGTGCCGGGCGACGCAGGCGACCAAAGCATCAACACCTTCAGCTTCGAGTACGACAAGCTCATCACGCCGCGGCTCGCGTTCTCGGTGGACGGCGGCTACGTCATGCAGAACAACCCCACCGCGCGCGGCTTCGACAACTTTGGCGTGGGGCTGAAGTACCTGCTCTACGTGAACGACGCGCATGAATTCATGACCTCGGTCGGCGTGAACGCCGAACTCGGGGGCACGGGCAGCCGCGCGATCGCCAACAACTTCTCGACGATCTCGCCCACGGTCTTCGCCGGCAAGGGCATGGGCGATCTGCCCGACTCGCTCGCCTGGCTGCGGCCCATCGCCATCACGGGCGAAGCGGGACCGTCGTTCACGACCGGCGGCGGGCAGCCGAACTCATTCGACTATGGCTTCACGTTCCAGTACAGCCTGCCCTACCTGCAGCAGCACGTACACGACGTTGGCTTGCCGCAGCCGTTTTCCAACCTGATCCCGCTGGTCGAAGTGCCCCTCTCGCGCAGCCAGGGGCAAACGACCGGGACCGTCAACCCCGGCTTCATCTGGATGAACCGTTACGGCCAGCTCGGCATCGAAGCGCAGATCCCGATCAACCGGGCAAGCGGCTCGCACGTCGGCATCCTCGCGCAGGTGCATATCTTCTTCGACGATGTCGCACCGCGCACGATCGGCAAGCCGCTGTTCCAGTAAGCCCGCACATTCACAGAGGAATATCGCCATGAAACTCGCTACTTTGCGCACGGCCGTCGCCTCGATTGCGCTGCTCGCCGCCCACCTCGCGTGGGCGCACGCCTACCCGAAGCACCAGGAACCGCCCGCGGGATCGACCGCGCCGGCCACGCTCAACGCGGTCGTGATCGACTTCGACGATGGGCTCGAGCCCGCCTTCAGTTCCATCGACGTGACGGACGCGCAGGGCAAATCCGTCATTCGCGAGAAGGCCAAGGTCGATGCGGGCAACAACAAGCGCATGTCGGTCGCGCTCAACGCGCTGACGCCGGGAAAGTATTCGGTGGTCTGGGTCGCGGTCGCCGCCGATGGGCATCGTACGACCGGACATTACTCGTTCGACGTGAAGTGAACGGGTAACGACGAGATGAGGCCATGCTGCGATTTCTTGCGTTTTCGCAGCGTGGCCCGTTCGGGGTTATCCGGCGGGGCGCCGGCTCAGTGCGGCGTGGTTGCGGTAAAGGCTTCGGGCGAACCGTTCAAGGCGTCGTACAGCTCCCCAACGGGCACGTCGCCGATTTCGTTGTGGATATAGGCGTTAAACGTGCGATCGTACAGCGCACGCCCGGCGTCGGTTTCCATCGTCATGTCGAAGCCGTTGAGAACCAGGCCGGCGATTTCGTCGGCTTCCAGCAGGATGTGTTCAGCTTTCTTTCGTTCCATGGTAGTGCTCCGGTACTGCAGGATCATGCAATTTTAAGCGGAACGGGCCAGAAATGCTGGTGAAAAAAACGGGGGCGATTCGATTTCGTTCATGCAGTGCGGCATGCGCCGTTGGGTATGCTTAGTTGTCCGACTAATTCCGCAAACCTGCTTCCGTCGTAAAGTCACAAAGGGCGGCGGCGCTCAGACCGTGCAGAGCGCCGCGTGCAGGCCGCGAAGTCAGAAGCTGTGACGAATGGCGGCTCGCACCACGACCTGGCGGGAAGTAGACGAGAGATCCTGCGCGCCGGGCACATAAGCCTGGTCGAGCGATGAGCCGGTCTTGTCGCCAGCCACGAGCTGGAATGCACCCTGCAGATATACGTCCGTGCGCTTCGAGAGGTTGTAGTCGGCCATCAGGCCCACGGAGTGGATCGATGGCTTCACGCTGCCTGTCGTCGCGTCGTAGTGTTCGAGCGTGTAGACATAGTCCGCGCCGACGTAGAAAGCCGGCGTAAGCTGATACTTGCCGTTCACCTCGAAGTTCTGATACCTGAGCGACGTCACCCGGCCGCCGGCGAGCGGGCCAGTCACCGGCTGGATCGTCTCGTCCCCGCTGAGATACCCGACGTTCGCCACAGGCTGGCCGATGTAGGTATTGGTGTACGCGAAGCCGACCGTTGCCGATCCAGCCGTGTAGCTCACGCCAGCGCCGAAAATCTGCAAACGCGACGAAGCGAAATTGCCGTCCGCGCCGTTCGTACTGCTCGCGCCCGCAATCGCACCGCCCGAGGTCAGCGCGGGGTTGCTGGCGTTCAGGTAGGCCGCGGCGATGAGCCAGCCGCCCGCCGTGTATTGCGCTCCCACGCTCACCGCGCGGTTGTTCGCGAAGTTCGTGTCGTTGCTGAAGCTATACGTGCCGCCGAACGAGAAGCCGCCGAACGTCGGACTCGCGTATTTGATCGTGTTGTTCAGGCGAAAGGTATTGTCGGTATTGTCGTTGTCGTAGGGGTGCGAAAACAGGTAGCCGCCCCAGTTGCCGTTCGCCGTCGTCTGCGCGAGATAGTCCACCACGGAGTCGTACTGACGCCCGAACGTGAGCGTGCCGTAGCGTTCATTGGCGAGACCCACGTATGCCTGGCGTCCGAAAGCGCGGCCGCCTTCTGCCAGCGCCCCGTTGCTCGCATTGAAGCCACTTTCGATCTGAAAGACCGCGCTGTTGCCGCCGCCCAGGTCTTCGGTGCCCTTCAGGCCCCAGCGGCTGCCTTGGGCGTAGCCGCTCGTCATTTCGTAGACGGCGTGGCCGCCGACGTTGTTCGTATAGTCAATGCCCTCGTCGATCAAACCGTACAGGGTCACGCTGCTTTGCGCAAAGGCTGGCGCCGCCGCACCGCACAGTGCCATGACGCAAACGATCTTCCTCTTTCTCATATGCCTTCCATTTTTATACGTCATGCTAAGTATCGGGCCAATACACAGCCCTCTTATCCTCACCAGGGCGGATCGCATGCCTCGCGCCCGCCCTCGTCAATTGCGCGGCCCGTCGGGCGTTATTTCGAGCCGTAGATATCGAAGTCGAAGTACTTCTTGTTGATACGCGCGTAAGTGCCGTTAGCTAGAATGTCGGCCAGCGCGCCGTTGAAGGCTTCGCGCAGTTCGGTGTCCTGCTTGCGCAGGCCGAGACCGTCGCCCTGACCAAAGAATTTCGGGTCGTCGATGGCCTGGCCCGCGAACGTGAAGTCCTTGCCTTCAGGGCGCTTCAGAAAGCCGTCGCTTGCGGCGATCGACGCCTGAAAAGCGGCATCCAGGCGGCCCGACGTCAAATCGGCATAGACCTGGTCCTGGTTTTGATAGGGGACGATCTCCACGCCCGCGGGCTGCCACTTCGCGCGCGCGTAATCTTCCTGACTCGTGCCCTGCTCCACGCCCACGCGCTTGCCCTTGAGCGAAGCTGCATCGGGAAGGAGCGCCGAGCCGCGACGTACGACGAGCCGCGCGGGCGCATTCGAGATCTTGTTCGTGAAGGCGATCTGCTGCGCGCGCTTGGGCGTGATCGTCATCGACGAAGAGATGACGTCGAACTTGCGCGCAATCAGGCCTGGAATCATGCCGTCAAAGCTCGTCTCCACCCATACGCAATGCGCGTTCAGTTGCGCGCACAACGCATTGGCAATGTCCACGCCGAAGCCCGTAAGCTTGCCGTCCGGCGTTTTGTATTCGAGCGGCGGGTAAGTGGGATCGACCGCGAGCCGGATCTCCCGGCCCTTCAGGTCCACCGCGTGCGCCTGTCCCGCGGTTGCCGCCGCAGCGAGCGCCAGTGAAAGCGCCATCGTCCATTGCTTCATTTGCCTGTCTCCTTCGTGTCGTTTCGGGTGTTTCAACTGCTTCGGTGGTTTCTGCGACTTCTATGGTGCTATTGCAGAATGTGTTCTGCGAGCTTGACCCAGTAGCTCGCGCCAATGGCAAGGCTCGCGTCGTTGAAGTCGTAGCCGGGGCTGTGAAGCGAGCAGTGCTGCGCGCCGTCACCATTGCCGATCGAGAGGTAGCTGCCGGGGCAGCGCTCCAGCATGTACGCGAAGTCCTCGCTCGCCATGAGCGGGCGCAGGCCGTCGATCAGCATCTCCGGGCCGCCCCATTCGAGCGCGACGCGGCGCGCCACCTCCGTCTCGTCGCTGTGGTTGACGAGCACCGGGTAGTCATGGCGGTAGTCGATCTCCACGCGCGCGCCGTAACTCGCGGCCTGCCCCTGCGCCACTTCGCGGATGCGACGCTCCAGCAACTCGCGCACCGGCGACGAAAGCGCACGCACGCTCAGATGCAGATCGGCGTGCGCTGCAATGACATTCGAGGCGCTCCCCGCGTGCAGCGCGCCGACGGTGACGACGGCCTGATCGTGCGGCGCCACGTTGCGCGCCACCACGCTCTGAAGCGCCATGACGATCGAGGCGCCGACCACGACAGGATCGATCGTCTGCTGTGGGGCGGCCGCATGGCCGCCGCGGCCGATCACGCGGATCGTCACCTCGTCCGCGCTGGCCATGAAGGCGCCGCTGTGAAAGCCGATTCGTCCCGCCGGAAAGCCAGGTACGTTATGCATCGCGAACACGGCGTCGCAGGGAAAGCGCTCGAAGAGGCCGTCCTCGATCATCCTGCGCGCGCCGCCCAGGCCCTCTTCAGCCGGCTGAAAAATCAGGTGCAACGTGCCGCGCCACTGCGTGGTTTGCGCGAGGCATCGCGCGGCTGCCAGCAGTATCGCGGTGTGGCCATCATGGCCGCAGGCATGCATCACGCCTTCGTTGCCACTGGCGTAGGGAAGGCCCGTCGCCTCGCTTAGGGGCAGTGCGTCCATGTCGGCGCGCAGCCCGAGACTGAACCCGCTGCCGCGCACGAGCGTGGCGACCACGCCCGTGCCGCCCACGCCTCGCGTCACGCGATAGCCCCATGCTTCGAGCTTTTCGGCGACAAGCGCGCTCGTCACATGTTCTTCGAAGCCCAGTTCGGGCTGCGCGTGCAACTGGCGCCGCAACGCAACCATGTCGGCTTCGATTGCCGCCACCTCGGGCAAAACCCACTGTCTGCTCAATTCGCCTCCTCAGTCCATTCGTGCATCGTGGAGCGAATCGTATGCAGCACAAATTCCGGGGAACAGCCAGCGTTTTGTTATGATGACAACCCCTTGTTGTCACCCCGCCTCTCGGCACGCCCTCTGACATGAAACTGCACCAACTGGAAGCGCTGGTCGCCAGCGCGGACGCCGGCAGTATTCGCGGCGCGGCCCGTTCGCTCGGGCTGTCGCAGGCGGCTGTCACGCGCGCGCTGCGCGAACTGGAGGCAAACGAGCGCCTGCCGCTCCTGATCCGCGCGCCCGAAGGCATTACCTTTACCGAGCACGGCAAGGTGCTGCTAACGCACGCCCGCATCGTCCTCAATCAACTCGAACACGCGCACAGTGAACTGGAGCGACTGAGGGGCCGCGTGGAAGGCAGTCTCACGGTGGGCATCACGCCGTGGATTACGCTGACCTTTCTGGCCGAAGCCGTACGGCTGTTTCGCGAGCGCATGCCCGATATTCGTCTGGAACTGGTCGAAGGATTGACGGCCGTTGCCCAGCCGCTGCTGCGCGACGGCAGCATGGATTTCGCCGTCGGCCAGTTGCAGCCCGGCGCGAGTGAGCAGGAGTTCGCGTGCGAGGCGGTGCTCACTTACGAATCGTCGGTGATGGTGCGGGAAGGACACCGGAAAGTGCGGGCGCGCTCGATCCAGGAACTGCTCGATGAAGACTGGGTGCTGAACTTCGCGCCGGACGGCAAACGTGATCTGGTCGACTATCTGTTCACGCGCCACGGCGCGCAGATCGACGAACGCCGCATTGTGCGCGCGCAGTCGGTAGCGACGCTGCAAACCATGGTGGAGCAGGCCGACATGTGCACGTGGAGCCCGACGATCCTGAGCCACGTGCCGCCGTTCGGAGGCCGCCTGCGCTCGCTTGCGTTGCGCGAAGCGTTCGAACCCCGACAACTGGGCATCGTCACGCGCCGCAACAGCACGCTAAGTCGCGCGGCCGTTGCTTTCATCGAATGCTTGCTTCAGGTGATACGCCGACACGCCCGCTCGGCGAAGAAAGAAGACCTCGCATTGTTCAAAACCCTGGCGCTATTGATTTAGCGCCTGAGCGAGCGCTCAGGCGCGACGAGGATCTGGATCCGCCTCTACTCGGCGATGCGCTTGAAACTGACGTAGTAGTCGTCGGTGTAGTAGCAGTCGCTGGTCTGCTTGCGCGGCCCGCCACATACGACCCGGCGCTGCCCACGATCCGTCATGCCCGGAGTGCGAACCGTGTAAGTGTGATAGTAGCCGCGCGGATGCTTCGGCAGCAATTGCGCGGTGTTACGGAACAAGACACCGTCGTCCGCAAAAGGAAAGGGGCCGCCCGCCTTGATCAGCCGCAGTGTCTCGGCCGCTTCCCCAGGCAACTGCTTCATCGTGACGGTACCCAGCGCGCCCGCAACCTGCGCCCCTGATGCGGCAGGTGCGCCGCTTGCGCCCTGCGCTGGCTGCCCCGGCGCCTGGCTCGCGGATGCGCCCGACGCCTCGGTGACGTTTCGCGAACTGTCCTTGCCGCAGCCGCCAAGGATCGCGCTCAAGGCGACGACGCAAGGGAAAACCCACGCTCTCTTCACGAAACGATTCTCCCCTCGTTGACCAGCACTCGACGAACAGGACAAACGTAAAGGTAGCGCTAATAGCGGAGCGAATCAATGCTCGCCCGGGAACATGCGCCCGGCACACGTGACCCCGACTGACGAACGGCGGCCGCTCACACCCTTTCCGATGTAAGCGGCCTGGACCTGCAATCGCATAATGCCTGGATGACGCGGTACTTCAACTGCGTGTTGCTCCGCACTTCAACTGCGTGCTTCAACTGCGTGCTTCAACTGCGTGCTTTAACTGCGTGCTTCAACTGCGTGATGCCCTGCCCTTCAACTGCATGCCGACTTGCACTTCAACTACGAGTTGTCTTGCACTCCTCATTGATTCAACAGCGATCTGCTTCGACATCAACCGCTCAACTCTGCCACATACAACTACAACTGCCTGACTGCTGTTCTGCAACGGGTACACGGTATGGTCCAACTCGACCGCAGGAGGGGAATCCTGGGATGGGGCCAACGTCTCGCTCCATGAAAGACAGTGTAGGCGCAAAGGCGCCGCACCAATTGCCCGAAGCGAGCCCAATATTGCGCCGAGTTCGCGCAATTGGGCGGCCTCGCTGTTCAGAGTACCGCTTTCACCTCGGACTGCTAGAACGGATAGTCCGTATAACCGATGCGTGTGCCGCCAAAGAACAACGGGCGGTCGTGGGAGGCCCGGCGGATTTCGCGGTGGATTAGTCGGGACTGCTGGTGGAGTGGCAAGCGTCGGCCGACGCTCACCTTACGATCAGTGCGAAGACGGAGCGAACGATTCGAAGTACATCCGCTCGAGTGTGAGCGTGATGCCGAACTGCGAAGTCTGCCGCAGTCCATTGGCGCCGCAGAATTGCAGCTCTCCGCGCTGGCCGACAACGATGACCTCCAGGGCGCCGCCCTCGAGGTACGCCCTGACCCGCGCGCCGATGTCGTGCGCATAATTGCGGTCGAGCAGCACCTCGACGCACAGATCGGGCACAAACGGAACGGGATCGTCCCGGTCAAACCCTTCCCACTTTTCAGGCGGCATCCAGACGACGTCAGGTACGCGGATGCCAAATGACGGTGTCGCCACGGCAACCGACATCGCGGCCACGTGACCAATCTGCTCGGCGATCTGGCAGTACGCATCGGTGAGAACTATCTGCCGCCGTGCCGAGGGCTGAGGATGCGGCACGGCTGCACCCCGGCCATCGAGTTCACAGCATTCCCACGCCCCGGAATCGGCGCTGGGGTGCATCCGACGCCAAGTCGCTATCAGCCCGTCCTGCTCGAGAAGAGTCGACACAACCACAAGCCTCCGATAGGGGAATTCTCTAAGGGTATTCCCTTTGTCGGCACCTGAAAAGCCATTGTTCCTTTGCATTGCACCATAAACTACGGAGCGTGCATGGATTCAATTTTGCACCATTATCGGTGCCATATCTGGAGGTCGTGCGCCAGAGCCCCGGGATGACCTGGGGGCGGAATCTGACTGACAATCGTCTTTATTGTGCGACGCATCAACGCCATCGCAAAGGGTAATATCAGGGTTGGTATTTAGTTCTTCCCGAAGTCGCATTCTGCGCGCGCGTCGGTGAAGTGTTACCGTAAGGGTTTGTCGAGTGCGCCCAGGCGCTTGAACACGAGAAGTGCAATGGAAATCGATGCGGAGACTTTCCGGCGACTGCGCCGTCTCGCCCCCGTCGTTGACGACATACTCAACGCCGGGGAAGTTGAACATGCGGGCCAGGCAGTGAATCTCGCGGCACTCGCGCAACTATGCTCGACCCTCTTCGACGCTTACTGCTCGGAGCATCCCGAGGAGACCGCGCAAGCCAACCTCGATATGCTCGAGTCGCAAAAGTAGCGGCCGGCGCCGCCGGGGTCATTGCGCATCCGGATGCGCGAGGCCCGCTTCCTCGATAATCTGCTCGTATTTTTCCGCGCCGACCACCTCGCGGTACTCATGTTTCAGCCGGATGAGCGCCTGCGCTGTGCTGGAAATCACCCCGTGGCTCAGCGTGCACGAGGGCCTGCCCCAAAGTCATGGCCACGTTAAATTCCTTATTGCAGTTGAACAGCCATCAAGTCGTTGACGAACGTGGGCTGGGCCGAAGCAAACTCCATCAGGTTGATGAAGCCCTCGCTGAGCGCAAACGCTTCCAGCGCATCCTTGCCGCTGTCAGCCTTAATGCGGCCGTAGCTTTCGACCATCTTCAGGTCGGTAATCAGGTACACCATTTCAACCTCTGTGCGTCTATGGATGCCTCGAGTTTTTATCCGCTCAAGGATTCTTTCGAAGAGTACGTAGCGTCACTTAAATTGAGCTTAAACAGTGCCGACAGGGCGAAGGCCTGACTGGCCCGGCGATTCGCAGGCGTACGGCGCCACCACGGCGCCTGGCGGCACGCTCTTGTCTATGAGAGAAGTTAAGATGGGAGATAGGCAATTGCTCCCGTCTTCGGGCACCAGAAAGATGGAACGAGAGACATACAAAGGCTACGATTTGTGGGGTCACGCCATCGCGCAACAGGCAGAACTGCTGACGCCAGAGCGCTACGCGGGTGGCGGGACCATCATCCAGGGAAACAAGCTCATCTGCACTTCCGGAGTCCTGGACCTGTTCGATTCGGAGGAGAGAGCGCAGGACGCGGGAATCGCCTGGGCAAAGGCGTGGGTCGACACGCACGGTTAAGCGCGCACGCTCGAGCATGGCATCGCTGGCCTCAGGCGCAACAGGGGATTGTGTATCGCTTTCATACAATTTCGCGCAAAGCGTCATTGCCCAGCTTCGGCGCGATGGGACCTGCCGCACTCACGACGAGCAGAATCGCAAAACAACGCGGCAAACATAAGCGCAATGCTGAATCGAAAAGTCGAGCCCTTGAACGTACCGTTACCCCGTCGTACGCGGCTCATCGTTTGTCCCATGCATATTCACTATCTTCGATGAGCCTGATTCATTCCTTCGCTGAGCCGCAGTCGCCGGCAATTCTATTGCTGTGCCAGGTCGAATATCCGGCTCATCGCCATCCACTTCTGTCCTGACGGCGTCCACGGTGTGGGCGCCTGAAACTGCCACATCAACGTTTCCCACCGCTGGACCACGGGGTTATTTTGAGCAGCAGTCGCCATCCTGGCAGCGTCATATATTGTGTCGTCTGTTTCCATCAAGAACTTCACCGCCAGGTTTGGCCTGAAGTGATCCGGCACATACGAGACCAAGGCGTTCTGGACATGGAGATTTACCGTCTGGGAACCCGATTGCTCATGGTACCTCGCAACCCAGTCCGACAAACAGCACGGCCGCAAAATTGGGATTGCGCGCATAACCGGCCAGTGTCCGACGCAATAGCGCGAATTCCGTCCCGAATGGCAACCGTGACCCGAATTGCCCTTCCTCGACATCGCGAGCATTGCCAGCATGAGTTGCCGCTTCAAGCCGACCGTCTCTCTCCGAGGGCATGCCACGACGGCGCGTGACCAATGCGCTGCAGAAAGACTTCGAGATCTCGCCTCGACAACGCAACTGTCGCCGTGCTATCGAGCGGATGAAAGAGAAAGACCCGTTCGTGCCCAAGGTCACTATCGATAACAAGGCGAACGTGATGAGCACGGTCATTGACCAGGGCCAGCGGGCTCAACGACCCAGGCCGAACCCCAAGCAGATCGAAGAGACGATCGGCCGAGGCGAACGACAGACGCTTGCTGTTCAGCGTCTTTGCAACTGCCGACAGATCCAGCGATTTATGCGCGGTCGTGACCACGAGGTGCACACCGCCCTGCTTGTCCTGCAGCAGAAGATTCTTGCAGCGCGCGCCGTCAAGCGACAGCTTGAGCGCTCCGGAATCCGCCATGTTGAGCACCCGTTCGTGGAACTCGCATTCAAACGGCACGTCCTGCTGCTCGAGCAGTGCCAGCAATTCGTCCCTGTCTATCATTTCCCGTTCAATCCAGTATGTTGTCATGTCGGCCGCCGCCTCGCGCGGCCGGCCAGCAGCCGATTACCTCGGCTCAAATACCGGGTATGAGGCCGCATCGATCAGCGACAGAGTATCGTCGCGCGACAGCACCCCAGATTCGTCGAGAATCTCCACGAGTGGCCGACCTTCCGCAACCGACTGCCGCGCCAGTTTGCTGACACGCGCATATCCAAGCTTTGGCACGAGCGCTGTGGCCACAGCCATCGAATCCATCAGGTGTCGCTCATTGCTTGCAACGTCGGCGGTGATGCCGGCGACACACTTCTGCGCGAACCGCTCGATGCCGTTGGTCAGCAGCATGACGCTGTCGAACACACGGGAAGCCACGACGGGCTCGAAGTGATTGATTTCCAGTTCGCCATACTGGACGGCCTGAGCCACCGCGACATCATTGCCGATCACGGCAAAACTCAACTGGATCATGGCCATCGGCAACACAGGGTTCACCTTGCCCGGCATGATCGACGAGCCGGCCTGCGCCTCCGGCAGGCGCAGTTCCCCAATTCCCCCCACAGGGCCGGAGGAGAGAACCGTCAGGTCCGATGCAATTTTCGCCATGGACGCCGCACAGGTGCGAAGTTCGCCCGAAACGCGCGAGAACACGTCCATATTCTGCATCGCGTCGAACGAGTTTGCCGGCGCGACATAGTCGACGCCTGCGATATCCGCGAGGTGCCGGTAGACCGCAGTTCGATACCCAGCCGGCGCACCAAATCCCGTACCGATAGCCGTACCACCGAGCGGCAGCGTACGCAGCTTGTCGCGAACCGCCATCAGTTCTTCCGCGAGACGTCGTGCGAGCGACGCGTAACCGCCGAAAAGCTGACCGAGACGCATCGGCTGCGCATCCTGGAGACACGTACGGCCGAGATGAAGGACGTCGGCAAACTCGATCGTCTTGCGATCGAACTGCTCAGCCAGTTGCTCTACTTTCGCAATGAGCGGCCCGAGCATCGCATACGTCGCAATCTTCAGCGCGGCTGGATACACGTCGTTCGTGGACTGTGAGCGGTTGACATGGTCGTTCGGATGGATCACGTCGTACGAACCTGGCTCGTGACCCAAAAGCTGTTGCGCCCGATTGGCGATCACCTCGTTGAAGTTCATGTTCGTCGACGTGCCACCTGAGCCCTCGAGCAGATCGACGATCAGTGAGTCACGAAACTTGCCTTCGATGATTTCCTGACACGCACGGCTGATTGCATCGCATTGCTCGGGCGTGATGACATCGGTGTCCCGGTTCGCGAGCGCGGCCGCCCATTTGCACTGCGCGAAAGCCACTGCAAACGCCGGATAGTGGGCAATGCTGAGAGGAGAAACCGTCAGGTTGTCGACGCCCCTCACCGAGTTGACGCCATACAACTTCTCGACCGGAATATCGACTTCACCAACGTAGTCGCGCTCGATACGCGTTTCAGCTTTGGCTTGACTGTTCATTTGAGTTCCTGTTTCCAATATCAATCAGTTGTTCAATTTCCTGACCGAGAGCTTTTTTCACTCGCGGGAGAAACGATGTTTCGATCACTTTGGATGCCGTATCGCATGCATCTTCGAAGAAGGCGCTGTATTCGTCGCGCCTCGCAACCAGATACAGCGATCGTTCGAGGCCCAGCCTGTCGACGACGTGGCGAGTGACCCCGTCCGCGTAGGCTGCACCTTGAAGCAGACACATCGGCGAGGTCACGGCCCAGCCTATGCCTTCGGCCACCATTGAAGTCAGCGCGTCAGCGTTGTCGAGCTCCAGCCTGGTCGGCGTACGCACCTCAATTCGACGCAGATAGCGCTCGATCTGCATGCCGACCTGTGACTTCCGGTTAAAGCGCACGATAGGCAATGCGTCGGCCAGGGACCGGATGTCCTCCACGGTTCGAACCGACTTGCGGAAATCCCGGGGCGTGATGACAAGGTACTTCTCGGACAGGAGCCGGAACCGCACTACGTCATTGGCGTCGATCAGCGCGTCGCTCGTGACGATGAGGTCCAGATCGCGCCGCAGCAGCGCCTCGCCTTGCTGCGGGCTCAATCCCGTACGGATAGAAAGTTGCGATACCTTCTCCAACAGCCGCTTCGTAAAAGCTGAGCCACACGTGGCCGCGAACGAGTCAACAAATCCGATGCGAAGATCAGGCTTGATTCCGCGCCCCGCTTCGACGACCTGCGCCTTCAGATTGGCGATCTCCTCGCTGAGTACCGCTCCGCGGTTCCTCAATGCGATGCCGTATGGCGTCAACGCGAGGGGACGGGTCGTGCGATTGACCAGCACGACCCCCAGTTCGTCTTCCAGCTGGCGGACGATCTGCGAGACACCCGATTGCGAGATGCCCATGCGCGCGGCCGCCCCGGACATGCTGGCTTCCTCCGCCACGGCGACGAAGACCTGCACCGCATACATATCAATTGGCTTGTTGAGCGACACGATGGGCTCTCTCATGGTTACGATCAGCAGACATTGCCCTGAGTGCGCCAACGTGTGAGCGCCGGACGCAAGGGTTTCAGTGGCGATGTCCCACTGTGTGCAGGCTCACGTTCTGGGCACCGTCCACCGCCGGCTCGTTGCCGCCCTGGCCAGAACCCATATCCGAAAGACTCTCCCTGCCCGTTTCCGGTGCGAACAAATGACAGAACACGCCGCCGAACACCAATACGGCCACGCACACGCCGAGCGCAGCGTGAATGCCAACCTGTTGCACGGCCACGGGCAGGAGAAACGTGCTGATCGCGGAACCGAACCGGCTGGAGGCAACGGCCAGCCCGACGCCTGACGCGCGCAGGTGGGTCGGGAAAAGCTCGGGCGGATAGACGAACTCGAGGTTCGCCGCCGCCGAGAGAATGCAGGCGAAAATGCCGAACGCGAGTATCGTGCCGAGCGGCCCGAACCCGGCGTACGCGAGCACCGCCAGTCCGATAGCTGCGAGATAGAAGCTGCCAATGAGGAACGCGCGACGCGAGAGCCTGTCAACGATCAGCAGTCCAAAGATTGCTCCAGCGAACAGCAGTACGTTATAGACAAGTCCACCGACAAAGCCGTCCTTGACCTGCAAGGCTTGCAGTACCTTCGGAGAGAAGGTACCGAGCGCAAAGTATGGAATGACCTGGCACGTGTAGAACACGCAGCCCACCAGCGTATTTTTTCTCCAGCGGGCCGAGAACAGTTCTGACCAGGCACCACGACGTCGCTGGGGCGCGGCTGCCGGTGCAGGCAGGATGGTTTCCGGACCGAACTTTGCGCGGATGATTTCCAGTGCCTCGTCCTTCCGGCCGCGTTTCATCAGCCACATGGGCGACTCGGGTACGCCGAGACGGAACGGCAGGATCAGCAGTGCCGGCAGTCCACTGGCGGCCAGCATGATCCGCCATGCGTCGGGGCCGACATCGCGAAGGGCAAAGCCAGCCAGGTACGCGCAGACGTAACCCGCCGCCCAGGCTGCCGCGAGCACACTCAGGAGACGGCCACGATAGCGGCGTGGTGAGAACTCTGTGACGAGCGACTTGCTCACGACATAGTCGGCGCCGAGAATGAGACCAAGCAGCAGGCGCAACACCAGCAGCTGGGTCGGCGACGTCACAAAGAATTGCGCTGCGGAAATCGCCGCAAAGAGCAGCATGTCGAAGGCGAAAATGGTGCGCCGGCCGTATCTGTCCGCCACGGGCCCGGCAAACATGCTGCCAAAAAACAGACCGGCAAGGGACGCCGCACCGAGTGCTCCCATCCAGAGCGCGTTCAGGTGAAGAGCCCCTGCAGCCATGCTCACCGCGATGCCGATGATGCCCAGCACGAAACCGTCGCTGAACTGTCCGCCTGTACCGCTGAACGCCACGCGCAAGTGGAAACCGCGCAGCGGAACGTCCTCCAACAATATCTGCTTGCTCACTTTCGTCTCCTGGACTCTGGTCCTCAGCGAGGCGCCTGCCGGCGCCTTCTGAAACCAGTGTAGGGACTCGGATTCAAGAAAACAGCATGTCCGGTGCCAGTATCACCAATACTAATAGTATGTCACGCGGGGGTTGAAGTTCAGCACCTCGACGCACACCAATCGGGTCTAGGCCCGGAGAGGGAACGGCATGCGGCGCGGCGGTGCTTTGACAGCACCGTCGCGCCTGAAGGAATCATCTTCACCGGCGCTCGGCCGGCGGAGCGGCTCAGAACTCGTGAAGCATTGCCTGGATACTTGCCGGATCTTTGGTTGTCGTGAGCGCAAGCATGAGGAGAATGCGGGCCTTTTGAGGGTTCAAATCGTCGCCGAGAAGCCCCACATAGGCCGGATCTTCCGGTACGAATCCGCCCCCTGTACGAGAGGAGCGGACCACAACCACACCTTGTGCGATCGCCTTCTTGATAGATGGAAGGGTGAGAAGCGATTCGCTGCCTGCTCCAACGCCGGCGACCACAATGCCCTTTGCTCCATGTGCGACTGCGGCGTCGTACATGAAGCCGCCGTCATTCTGATAGCCGTAGACGATATCGACTTCCGGGAGAGAATCGAGCTTCGATACGTCAAACGGCGTTGAAGTGGTGTTGCGCTTCAACACGGACGTCTCGAAGTGAGGAACCTCATCAACCAGCGTGCCGAGGTAGCCGGAATCGTTTCCCTTGAACGTATCCAGCGACGTGCCGTTGGTCTTCGTGGTGTAGCGAGCCGAGCCGATCCGGTCGTTGAGCACGATCATGACGCCGTGGCCACGCGCCTCCGGCGAGGCCGCAACCGTGACTGCCTGCAGGAGATTGCTCGGACCATCGGCGCTGATGGCCGTCGACGGCCGCATCGATCCCGTGACCACCACGGGCTTGTCGCTCTTGACGACAAGATCCAGAAAATAGGCCGTTTCCTCGAGGGTATCGGTGCCGTGGGTCACCACGACACCTGCGATGTCCGGTTGAGCGAGAAGCTGATTCACGCGCTTCGCCAGTTTAAGGAGGATATCGTTGGTGATGTTCTCACTCCCGACATTCGAAATCTGTTCGCCGGACACCTGCGCAATCTTGCCCAGTGACGGCACCGATTTGAGAAGCGCGTCAGCCGTCAGGACGCCGGGCTTGTAGCCCGTCGTCTGCGTCTCACTTCCTGCGGTACCTGCGATCGTGCCGCCGGTTGCCAGCACCGCTACGTGGGGCAGCTTCTCGGGGGATGTGGATTGCGCCATGGCCGGGGTCACTGAGAACAGGCAGAGTGCAAGGCCGGCTAAAAGCCAGTCTAAGTAGTTGCTCATATGAGCGCGGTTGTGTCTCACGGGATGTCTCCAGATTGGAAGAGTGGAATCCTGGATAGCCATCAAGATTGGGCGTATCGCTGAAGACGAGTGTAGTGACACATTCAGGAAATCGAATCAGGCGCGGGTCCTCATTAGAAAAACTGATAATGCGCTGTACGGAAGATGAAGGTACCCATTCATAACGCTTGGTCAAACCGCCACGCATGCTCTTTTAGCGGGCTCTCAAACCAGTCAGAGCGGCTACAAGGCGATCGAGGCCAGCGCAGAGGTCCGGTCAATGTTGTCGCACAACTGCGATTACACCCTCACAACCTTAGAACCCGCGTGACCGCGGCGACCCCTCACCTGCCACCGATAGTTCGCCGGTTGCAAGGACGAACCGGCTCGTCAAACGTCTTCGGCCTCAATGGTGACGGCGGCGTAGTGCACCCGCGGTTCATTCCGGAGACCTTGCTTCGTCTAACGGCTTTCGCGAGCCGCCGTCTCAGAGCGGCCGCTACCCTTCTTGAGCGAGCGAGAAGGTGGACGCCTTGAAACCAATCGAGATTGCTTCGTGCAGTAAATTCGTATATGATGACCATCATGCAAAAATCATCATCCAATCGCAAACCCGCTAGCCGCAAGGAAATCACGCACGAGCGCATCGTCGAAGTTGCCGCCCGTGCGATTCGGCGCAGTGGCTACGACGGGACGGGGGTGGCCGACATCATGAAGGAGGCTGGCCTGACACATGGCGGCTTCTACGCACACTTTCCATCGCGGGAGGTGCTGCTTGCCGAAGCGGCCGACCGCGCTGGTGCTGAGGCCGTGGCGTTGTCGGAGCAAATCGCCGCTTCCGTGCCGCAGGAGCAGGCATTGTCGGCGATGGTGCGCGCCTATCTATCGCAAGAGCACCGTGACGCCGTAGCGACGGGCTGCCCGGTCTCTGCCCTTGGCTCGGAGATGCCGCGCCAGGCGCCGGTCGTGCGCCGTGCGGCCACCCGGCGCATCAAGGAAATGATAGATGTCGTCGCCCGGCAATTGCCAGATTGGGGGCAGCCGGGCGCACATGAACAGGCACTTCTGACCGTTGCCACAATGGTCGGCACCATGGTGCTGGCGCGCGCCGTCGACGACCCCAAACTGTCGGACAGTCTTCTCGAAGCCGCACTGAATAAATTCGCGCCCGCTGATGAGTAATCCGTTTGCCAAGCGGCCGCTTTCGTTGGATCAAAAATATGACGCTCATCATATTCAGGCGCTCGCCTAACCATGTAAACACACTTCTCGCTACCGGAAAGACATGATGAAACGCGAAATAGCCCTTGTTACGGGCGCCTCCTCTGGCATCGGTGAAGCCACGGCAAACCTCCTTTCCAAGGCCGGGTACAAGGTCTACGGCACTAGCCGACGTAGCGCACAAGCTGGCCAGCGGACATTCGAAATGCTGTGTCTGGACGTGACCAGCGATGCATCAGTCGAAGCAGCTGTCGAGGAAGTGCTGCGCCTGCACGGCCGCATCGACCTGCTGGTGAACAACGCTGGCTTCGGCGTCGCCCCGGCTGCTGCCGAAGAAAGTTCGCTTGACCAGGCGCGTACGATCTTCGATACGAACTTCTTCGGGATTATTCGCATGACGCGTGCCGTGCTGCCCCATATGCGGCAACAAGGTCGCGGGCGCATCATCAACATCGGCTCTGTGCTGGGTTTCCTGCCCATGCCCTATATGGCGCTGTATACCGCCACCAAGCACGCGGTAGCGGGTTATTCGGAGTCGCTCGACCACGAGTTGCGCACGATGGGCATTCGGGTGTCGGTGATCGAGCCTGCCTACATCAAGACGGCATTCGACACGAACTTCATGCCGCCCGACGCCCCCCTCGACGCGTACCGCGAGGTATGTGTAGCCCTGGATCAGCGAGTCAAGGAGGTAGTCGAAAGCGCTGACGGTCCTGAGGTTGTGGCCGAAACCGTTTTGCAGGCCGCTCTCGCGGCTCGCCCGAAACTCCGCTATGCAGCGGGAGGACTCGCCGGCCGTCTCCGATTGCTACGCAGATTTGCCCCTGTGGGCCTGGTGGACGCCAGCATTCGCAGAGATCTGCGGCTCACAACGTAGATGGCATGACTTCACGCAACGAGAAACTGGCAAGGAACAACGAACCATGATGAAGGCATTCGTCGTCGATCGATATGGGCGCAAGAATGGCATACGAGCCGGCAAAATGCCGGTTCCGGAACTGCGTGAGGACGACGTATTGATCCAGATTCACGCCGCTGGCGTGAACCCACTCGATTCAAAGATCAGGGACGGAGAATTCAAGCTGATTTTGCCCTACCGCTTGCCGTTGATACTGGGCAACGACCTGGCTGGGACCATTGTCCGCGTCGGATCACGCGTGCGGCGATTGAAGCCGGGCGATGAGGTGTATGCGCGACCGCCCAAAGACAGGATCGGCACTTTCGCGGAATTCATCGCGATCACGGAAGACGCCGTGGCAATCAAGCCCAACGTGCTCAGTATGGAAGAAGCGGCTTCAATCCCATTGGCGGGCCTGACTGCATGGCAGGCGCTGGTCGAACGAGCACAACTGAAGCCGGGGCAGAAGGTGCTCATACACGCCGGCTCGGGCGGCGTCGGCACGTTTGCCATTCAACTGGCGAAGCACCTGGGGGCAACCGTCGTCACGACAGCGAGCGCCGCGAATGCCGGATTGATGAAGCAGCTCGGTGCGGACATCGTCATCGATTACAGAAAGGACGACTTTGCCGCTGTATTGAAAGACTGTGACGTGGTGCTGGATACGCAGGGCGGAAAGACCCTCGAAAAATCACTGCAAGTGCTCAAGCCGGGTGGCAAGCTGATCGGAATCGCCGGTCCGCCCGATCCTGAATTTGGCAGACAGATTGGTGCCGCCTGGTTCCTGAGAGCGGCGATGCGCCTTCTAAGCTATCGCATCCGAAAGGCGGCAAGACGTCGGCATGTCGGCTATTCATTCCTCTTTATGCGTGCCGACGGAGACCAGCTAACCGAGATCACCAAGCTCGTCGACGCCGCTGCGATAAAGCCCGTCATCGACCGTATTTTCCCGTTCGAATCAACGCGAGAGGCATTGGCGTATGTCGAAACCGGGCGTGCAAAGGGTAAGGTCGTTATCAAGATCAAGTAGAAGGAGGAATCTCTGTTCGCTTCCACGCGGAGGCAACGGCACTTGCTGGACGGCGAATATCTCCTCGGAACGCAGGAGGTCACCGTCCGCTGTCAGTTGTGAAGCGGCCCTTCAAACGTCCGCAGAACAACGAAGAGGAACGGCGGCTCATGGCCGGTTGCAAGCATCCGGAAAATTGATCGTAAGCGGACGCCTGGCGAGGTAACAAAATCGAACTCCCATCTCGACCCGGCAATGCGCCCGGATGGTACATCAATGGGCAGCAGCAGCGGGGCTTGACCCAACCGCTTATGGCACCCATTCGATGCGACGCACCAAAGTGGACATTGAAATCTAAGCGCACAAAAAATCTCAGGGCAGTCCAACTGTTGCTTGGTCACAGCAGGCTGGAAAGTACAGTGCGCTACCTTGGGATCGAAGTTGACGATGCTCTGGAGATATCCGAACAGACTGAGATCTAACGGGATCGGCGCACGCCACACGGACTGGATTTGAGTCCGTGCGGCTGCTCTTTCGCGCTCCTCCGTCCGCGCGAAACCGGCCAGGAAGCGACGATAGAGCCAAAAACATAGTCGGCTGCTTCTCAAGCCTTAACGGACGTTCACGCCCTCCCAATCGGGCTCTACTCGATCTTCGGTTCAGTTGAAGTCTTTGTAGATTTATCGACTCGCGCCTGATTTCCTGGACTCATCCACCGACACGGTTCGACGCCACGAATTGCGTGAGATACGACTTAGGGTCTCTCCACCAACGAGCGCCAACTACAGCAGCGAAGTTGCCGACACCATCCCTCTGACGCGACAGGCGTCGCTTATGGTGGCTATGCGACAGACAATCTGCGCATAGCGAAGCGATTGAGCGTGCGAGTTCGCCGGCTCGCCGCCCCGACTCTGCTACCGGCATTCCTGCGCTTGCTCAGGTAACTGGCACGAACTCTCCTTCGGCGAAGAACCACGCCGACATCGTCCGTGCCAGTTCGAGCACGACCTGGGCGTCGGTCCGGCCGGAGGACGCGCGCACGTGGAACGAATGATCTGCGTCGTCCACCACATGCAGCGTGGCGCGTGGCCCCAGTGTCTCGACGACCGACCTCAGCAGGTGAAGCTCGGCCAGCTTGTCGCGCGTGCCCTGCAGGAAGAGAATCGGCACCGTGACGTCCGCCAGGTGCCGTGCCCGCTCCACGCCGGGCGCGCCCGCCGGGTGCAGCGGGAATGCGACGAAAGCGAGGCCACGCACGCCGTCGAGCGGTGCGATGGCTTGGGCCTGGGACGTCATGCGGCCGCCGAACGACCTGCCGCCCGCGAAGAGCGGCAGGTCTGGCAGCCGCCGGCGGCCCTCTGCGACTGCTGCCTGCACGGCAGCATGTGCCACGGCCGGCGAGTCCACCCGTTTGGAGCCCCGCTCCATGTACGGAAACTGGTAGCGCAGTGTGGCGACATTGGCCGACGCAAGCGCGTCGGCCAATGACGACATGCCGGCATGCTGCATGCCCGCCCCGGCACCGTGCGCGAAGACATACAGGGCTCGCGCGTCCTCCGGCACTCGCAGGAGCGCAGAGACCTTGGTGCCGTCGGGCAGTGCCAGGGAAAGCGATTCTGGGTCGTCCATGGTATTCAGGTCGTGTCGTTGTGGCCATTGCGCCGATTCTGCATCAAGCGGTGTAATTGCACGCCTGCATCATTGTCAGCGAACTGTTACGACACTGCAATCAGCGTCAAAGGAAGTTGTCGAAGGGCAGTTCATTTAAAGGGCGAAGCGGCCAATCGTCGCCACCGCTAATAATATTTAGGTATCCAATTTACTGAATGCAAACATATTGAATAACATGCATTTTGGTTGCGTTCACGTGTGTTTAGGAGATGGTAGATTCTCAATCGAATCCTTCCGGGTTTCTTCTTGACAATTCGATCTGCCTACCTATTATTAGCGAGGCTTAATTACAACTCAACCGACAGGGCACAACTAGTAGGGCATTGACTGTTCGGGGCCTCGCTGTCCAACATTTATCGTCGATGGGTCGGTCTCCCAAGGTCGAGTTAACTGACCTGGCAAGCTTCCACCGGCGGGTATTGGAGGGGCTGGCATGGCTGCAAGATCGATTCGTCGCGCATCGTTAAACACTTTTGCAGGCGTCGCGCGCAGTCAATTGGCGACATCGCTGACGACGCGGCATCAGCGGCTCAACTCCCTCA
Source organism: Paraburkholderia sp. CNPSo 3272 (assembly GCF_024206495.1). Classification (GTDB taxonomy): domain Bacteria; phylum Pseudomonadota; class Gammaproteobacteria; order Burkholderiales; family Burkholderiaceae; genus Paraburkholderia. The sequence continues at coordinate 161,844 of NZ_JAMBPQ010000009.1, forward strand.
GCATCCTCCATGCCATCTGGCTCCTGGGCCAGTCACCCGTGCCGGCGCTGGCACAGCAGATACCCACTGAACTGCCCAATCTCTCCGGGAGCGGAACCATCGACACTCCCCCCAACCACGTCCTGATTGTCGGCACCGATGGCACCGACACCGCTTTCTCCGGCACGATCAACAACGCTGGCGTTGCGAGCGATCCCGTGTCGCTACAAGGCCAGTTTGTCAAAACCGGGGCCGGGACGATTACGATCAACGGCGCGACGATCCAGGGCGGCTCGGCTTTCGTGGTGGGCGGCGGACTGGCGCTCACCAACGGCAGCGCCGCGATCGACTATCTTTCGCTGGGCACCGGATCGACGTCGTCGGGCACGTTGAACGTGGGCGGCGGCACGCTTACGTTCCACTCAGCGCTTCAGGTCGGCGACTTCGGCGGCACAGGCACGGTGACGCAGACCGCGGGCAATGTCGTCTTCGGTACGCCGGGCACGCCGGTGTCGCTGAATATCGGCAATCAGGGCGGAACGGGCACCTACAACCTGTTGGGCGGAACGGTCACGTTCGGCAACAGCGTCACCGACTTCGTGACGCTCGGCCGCAATACGCAAGGCAACCCGAGCAGCGGCACGCTCGACCTGAGGGGCGGCACCTTCAACGTGGCCAACGGATCGCTGTTCCTCGGCTCGAACGTCGCGTCGACGGGTACCGAGGGCACCGGTACGATCGACCAGACCGGCGGCACCCTGGCAATCGGCAGCGGGTCGAGACTGTTCCTCGCGGCGGCCGGCAACGGCACGTACAACCTGGCGGGCGGCACACTGCAGATTGGCGGCAATTCGCTGTTCGGCGACTTCAACAATCTGGGCGGCACGTATGCATTCAACCTCCGCGGTGGAACGATCCAGGTGGTGGGTTCAGCGCTGAACGCAGGCGTCAACGCAACGCTGGTCGGCGGCACGACGTCGACCATCGACACCAACGGCCTCGGCGCGACATGGTCCGGCGTGCTCTCGGGAAGCGGCGCGCTGACCAAGGTCGGCAACGGCGTGCTCACGCTGACCAATGCGAACACCTATACCGGCATGACGACCATCTCGGCCGGCACGCTGGCGCTGACCGGCAACGGCAGCATCAATCTCACCAGCGGGATGTTGAACAACGGCACCTTCGATATTTCGGGCGTCACGACCACGCCGATACCGGGGATCCCGACCGGTGTCGTGCCGCTACCGAACCTGTCGGGCAGCGGCACCGTGATCGACGGCACGAACATCCTGGTGGTTGGCACCGATAACACGAACACCACCTTCTCCGGCACGATCGTCAATACCGGCACGGTGAACGACGCGCTGCACGGCATCTTGGTCAAGACTGGCACAGGGACGTTCACGATCAACGGCGCGCGGATTCAGGGCGGCTCGGCTTTTGTCGTGGGCGGCGGACTGGCGGTCAACAGCGGCAGCGCCGCGATCGACTATCTTTCGCTGGGCCTCGGCAATGCGCTGGCGACGCAGGTGCCCGGATCGACGTCGTCGGGCACGTTGAACGTGGGCGGCGGCACGCTCACGTTCAACTCAGCGCTTCAGGTCGGCGACTTCGGCGGCACAGGCACGGTGACGCAGACCGCGGGCAACGTCGTCTTCGGTACGCCGGGCACGCCGGTGTCGCTGAATATCGGCAATCAGGGCGGAACGGGCACCTACAACCTGTTGGGCGGAACGGTCACGTTCGGCAACAGCGTCACCGACTTCGTGACGCTCGGGCGCAATACGCAAGGCAACCCGAGCAGCGGCACGCTCGACCTGAGCGGCGGCACCTTCAACGTGGCTAACGGATCGCTGTTCCTCGGCTCGAACGTCGCGTCGACGGGTAGCGAGGGCACCGGCACGATCAACCAGACCGGCGGCACCCTGGTAATCGGCAGCGGGTCGAGACTGTTCCTCGCGGCGGCCGGCAACGGTACGTACAACCTGGCGGGCGGCACACTGCAGATTGGCGGCAATTCGCTGTTCGGCGACTTCAACAATCTGGGCGGCACGTATGCATTCAACCTCCGCGGTGGAACGATCCAGGTGGTGGGTTCGGCGCTGAGCGCAGGCGTCAACGCAACGCTGGTCGGCGGCACGACGTCGACCATCGACACCAACGGCCTCGGCGCGACATGGTCCGGCGTGCTTTCCGGAAGCGGCGCGCTGACCAAGGTCGGCAACGGCGTGCTCACATTGTCCGGCCAGAACACCTATACCGGTGTGACCAACGTTCGCGGTGGCGTGCTCAATCTGACCGGCTCGTTGCAGTCGCCGGTCAATGTGGAGGCGAACGGAACCCTGGGCGGTACAGGAACGGACTTGAATACCGTCACCAATGCCGGAACGGTTGAGCCGGGCTTCGGTCTCCCGGCGGGGCAATTCGGTGTGGTGACCGTCAAAAATTATGTGGGGGCCGGCGGCACGCTCGCGCTGCGCACGTTCCTCGGTCTGGACGGCTCGCCGTCGGACAAGCTCGTCATCAACGGCGGCCGCGCCGACCCTTCAGCCGCACGCATCACGAACGCCGGCGGCTCCGGTGGGTTGACAACGGGCAACGGCATTCTCGTCGTCGAGACAACCAACGGTGGGACCACGGCGCCGGATGCCTTTACGCTTGCTGGCGAGGCGCGCGGTGGCGCCGAAGACTATCGTTTGTTTCGCGGTGGCCTCAACAGCAGCAATCCCGAGGACTGGTTTCTGCGCTCCTCGTTCGTCGTGCCGCCTCCACCGGGGGGAGGCGAAGAGGAACTGGAACCGGGAACCGGCACCGGGCCCCCACCGGATCCGCTGCCGCCTGGCATCTACCCGATCATCGGGCCGGAACTCGCCACCTACGGCGTCGTGCAGCCGGTCGCCCGGCAGATGGGTGTCGAGATGCTCGGGACGCTGCATGAGCGCATCGGCGACACGCTCACGACGCAGAGCGGCGCAGCGGGCGGTTCGGGCTGGGCAAGCTCCGCCTGGGCACGCGTGTTCGGCGGCCAGATCGACAACCACTACGAGGCCTACGCCGATCCGCGCGCGAGCGGCGGAGTCGGAGGCTTGCAGACGGGTCTCGACGTATGGCGAGGAAGCTTCCTGCCCGGTCATCGCGATGCGGCAGGCGTCTACTTTGCATACGGCTACGGCAGTGCCGATGTCGATGGCCTCGTCACCAACGCCGCGACAACCGGATACGTGCTGGAGCACACCGGCTCGATGCATCTGAATGCCTACACAGGCGGTGGCTACTGGACGCACTACGGCCCCAGCGGCTGGTATCTCGATGCAGTCGTGCAGGGTACGCACTACGACGGCGCCGCGACCACGCAGTTCGCGAATCTGCCGGTCCAGGGTACGGGATTCGTGACATCCCTCGAGGGTGGCTATCCGATCCCGCTGCCGCTCGGCCCGGGTTTCGAGCTGGAGCCGCAGGCGCAAATCATCTGGCAGCATGTGTCGTTCTCCGACACGAACGACGGTCTGGGCGACGTGTCCCTCGGCTCCACGTCGGGCGCGACTGGCCGTCTCGGCGTGCGCGCGAAGTGGACCATCGAAGGCAGCCATGAAGCGGTGTGGCAGCCGTATGTGCGTGCCAACCTGTGGCGGGATTTCAATGCCCAGGCCACCACGACCTTCGGCAATGAACCGGTGCCGCTGAATGTGCAGGCCACGCGGCTGGAGTTCGCCGGCGGTGTCACCGCCAGGATCAAGGATCGGCTGAACCTTTACGGACAGTGCGGCTACCAGTTCGCGGTAAGTGGAAGTAGCAATGTCCGCCGCAGTGGCGTCGAGGGCGATCTCGGCGTGCGCTTTCTTTGGTAGGTAACGCTGTAGCCAGCGCTGCGACGTGTCGAGCGGTGCAGTCTATGTCGCGCGTACTCGACATCGATGCGCAGTTCTCACCACTTGCGTCTTAATGACTCGACTGCACCGACCAGCTCGAACGAACCGCGGCTCCGGTTTCGCCTCTCACAGCCGGGATGGGATGACTCTTTGGTCTCTCAGCCCGGCCTCTGCCCGCCTCCTCATACGTTCTCTCGTCAAAGCCCGCCGCTGCACCTCGCGTGTGTCAGGTAAACCCCGCATGGCAACCTTGAAGTCCGGTGTTTAATATCCCACGACGTTACCGGTAACGTTGCATGGTACGCAAACATGCTTTCTGGCCAGGCACATCACTATAAGGAGACGGGAATGCGTCCATCGGGGGTCGCCGTGCGTGCACTGTACGCAGGCGTCACATTGCTCACGATTGCGTCGATCTCAGGTTGCGCGCACAACCAAACGGCTGCCACCCGCGATGGATTGCCGCTCGCAGCTGCTCCCACACAGGCCGTGCCGCAACTGAAAAGCGTGATGGCCGCCCATTTCAAGGTAGGCGCGGCGATTGAACCCGATTCCATCGACAGTCCCGCCGACGCCGCGCTGCTGGCCGTCCAGTTCTCGAGCGTGACCGCCGAGAACAAAATGAAACCGGGCACGATAGGCGTGGCCGCAGGCGAGTACAACTTCGCGCCGGCCGACCAGATCGTGGCGTTCGCGCAGGCGCATGGCCTGGCCGTGCGTGGGCACACGCTGGTGTGGCATTACAGGAGCGGCGAATGGACCGAGGCGCCGGACTGGTTCTTTACAGGCGACGCCAAAGATCCGCGTTACCACGATATCGTCGCGGCACGGCTCCAACGCTATGTGACCGATGTCGTCACGCATTTTCGCGGCAAGGTTTATGCATGGGACGTCGTGAACGAAGTCATCAGCGACGACCCGCATCAGGTCTATCGCGAAGACAGCCCGTGGTATCGCGCGCTCGGCAAGGACTACATTGCAATTGCGTTCCGCGCCGCGCGTGCGGCCGACCCTGACGTCAAGCTCTATATCAACGAGTACAGCACGGACGACGCGGCCAAGCGCGCGAAGCTGCTCTCCGTGATACGCGATTTGCGTGCTCAGGGCGTGCCGATCGATGGCGTCGGGCATCAAATGCATATCAGCATCAACTGGCCGCCGCTCCAAAATATGAAGCAGGCTTTCGACGACGTCGCCGCCCTCGGACTCGAAAACCAGGTGACGGAACTCGATGTCAGTCTGTACAGCGACCCGGGCGCATGCTGGAGCCATCCGCCTGCGTGTTTGCCCGATGTCGGCCAGCCGGTGCCGAACGACGTGATGCGTGCGCAGGCGCAGCGGTATCGCGCGGTGTTCGATCTGTTCGAGCACGAGCCAAGCATCAAGGCCGTCACCTTCTGGGGCTATTCGGACAAGCACACGTGGCTGACCTCGATACCGGTGCCGCGTACCAATCTGCCGCTGCTATTCGACGCGAACCTGAAACCGAAAGCCGCGTTCTGGGCAATAGCCGATTCGTCGTGGCAACCGTAAGGCTATTCGCCACGCCTCGACGCGATCCGCTTGAGCCAGACGCCGCGCCGGAAGTCGGTCTGCTGGAGAAACACGGCGGCCCATATCCATCGTTGAGTCCGCTGTGGCGGTTCCATACATCCCGATCATCCGATGAACGTTGGCTCTCCAATTCCCTCATAGTAAGGATGGCGAAATTGATAGGCCACGATCTTTTCCGCCGACGTTCAGGCATCCGTCATATTGCGGCGAGAGAGCTTCGAACAGAACGCGGTCATCAGTGAGCCATCGGAAGAGAGATCGGAGCAGGCCGTAAGGCCCATGTGGCGGAAGGCAGCCGACTCCAACAGTTGGCCGGCGAAGCCGCGCCAGGTTTGACTCCCACCCGACCGCACTACCCCGTACCCATCATCCGGGCACCGCGCGAGACGATCGTGCGGCCAATACACACGCTCTACGCTAGCCGCCCCATAGAGCGCGTAAAAGCTGGGGAGATCGCTTACGTCAGACTAGTCGTCTGCGGCAAGGGCGAGCAGTTGGACGGGACTGTCCATCGGCGTTCGTTCGCTGGCTACGCTCCGGTGGACTCCTAGCGATTCCCGGCGACAATTTCCGGTTCCATGGTGCGCAGCGTAGAAAAACGGCGCCTCATGGACCACGAGTCCACCTGCGCCATCCCAGTTGCGAGTTCTTCATTGAGCGCATTCGTCGCTGCCTTCTGGAAGCCTGGCGTGTAGTTCAGACGCGCGTCAGGGAGAGGACATTACCCAACCTGACAAAGCGAAACGCAGTCGGCCGATTCTTGATTTTTTTTCAAGGATGTATTGATTTTACGTATATGCAAATTTCCTTTCCAATGAGGCACACTGCCGCTCGTGCCATCTGTGAAGGAAAACAATTCGAGGGGAACTCGATGAGCATTAAGCCGAAAAGAACCACACAAGATCCGACTGCGGCATTTCCGGAACCACCGCCTCCATGGCTTGACAGCGTTCTACAGGCTATGGAAGCCGATACGACTGCCGAGCTTTCAATGACAGATATTGCGGTTTCCGTGAACTTGTCGAAATCCTATTTTTTTCGCACTTTCAGGCGAAGCGTCGGATATACGCCTCATCAATGGAGGTTAAGACTTCGCATTGCCGCCGCGCAGATCGATTTAATTGAACTCCCTGACGGGATCGCGCAGATTGCGCAACGATATGGCTTCAGCGATCAAGCGCATTTCACGCGTGTCTTCAGAAGACTCGTCGGAAAAACACCTACCTCGTGGCTGGCCAACGAAGCGCCGGTCATGACCTTGACTACGTGACTAATGCTGCCCCTGACAACCTTTCCAGAATCTCGACTATTGCCTTGTCGAGCGCTGCCCTACCGCATCCCATCACTTCGCCATACTCGCTCAACAGCCCGCGAAGACTGTTGAACTGCATCGTGCGGAATTTCACGAGTTGCTGACGCATACGACGATGCAGCGCAAGAACGGCCTGCGGCACATCATACCGGACCGCGTTATTGCGACAGAGCCCCCAAGCGCCACCGTCCAGGACTCACGCCCGTGACCCGCGTAAAGTTCGCGTGAAATGGCTCTGATCCGCAAATCCACAAGCCTGCGAAATCGCGCTAAAAGGCGTCTGAGCATCGCGCAGATACTCTTTGGCCCGCTCGATGCGCTGACTGACGAGCCAGCGATAAGGCGGCAGTCCCGTCGTCTGGTGGAAAGCCTTAAGAAAATAGCCACGCGACAAGCCGCATGCGCGTGCCACGTCGGCAAGAGAGATCTGCCCTTCCAGGTGCGCCAGCAGCAGTTCCTTCGCGCGACGCTCCTGCCACGGCGCGAGCCGGCTAGCAGCTTCTCCCTGCGCGCGTTGACGCCGCCATACCGGTGTGCGACGTGAGCCTGGAATGCGAGCGCCACGTGATCGACGAATAGTGCCTATGGCTAACAGTTGCACTAGATGATCTGTGGAAAGAGCGCCACGCCTGGCTTCATCGCGCGCTTGCGACGGCGGCGCAGTGTGAGCGGCGCGCGCGGAATATCGAGCCACGTGCGCGCGGCAAGCCGCACCGCACGATCGAACGATTCGTCCTCCACGGTGCAGCGCCCATCGATGGTGATCTGCCAGCCGTCGCGTGTGCGCGTGCAACTCACACGCTCGTCCTCCATAAGATCCGCGTACCAGCGCCATACGCGCGCGTCGTCGAGATTCGCACGCACGGCGGCACGCAACCGCGCGAGTTCCAGTTCATGCAGATGCGTACTCATGGCGCCCCCTGTCGATACCCTTCATTACCAGCCGAACTTCGCTTCCACGCCGACATAATCCGCATTGCGCGCACCGAGCGCACGCAGCGAATCGCCCACTTCGAAATGCACCGCTTCAAGTGCGAGCGCCACGTTGTCGCTGACCAGCCAGTCCGCGCGCACCTGCGCATACATGCCCGTCCAGCGGTTACCCTTGCCCGCCGTACCCGGCACCACCGCCATGCCCTGCCCGTAGACCGCATCCGCCGTCGTGTCACGCCACTGGAAGCCCAGCGCCGTGAGCAGCGTCACCTTCGGTGTGACCTTGAACGTGAGCGAAGGCTTCACATGGATCAGGTTGCTGTAACCCGTGTAGCCTGCCAGCGTGAAGTAGTAGCCGTTCGGAAAAAGCGGATTGAACGTTTCCACACGGCCGTCGCCGGGATGCCGGTCGCCGGATGCGCCGTCAACCTGGAGCCCGAGACGCGGCGTGCCCGGCAGCGCGGCGAGCGTATAGCCGCCCAGCGCACCGAACGCCCACGCGCCCACCGTATCGGCACCCACGCGACCGGTCTGCACCATGCCTTCCACGTCCCAGTCGAACTGTGCCTGTTTGCCTGCGTAGCGCGCGTCGAACACGTCGCGCCGCTCCTTGCCGCTCGCATCGAGAAAGCGCGCGTTGTCGCGCTCGTAGCGCGACCAGTACGCCGAGAGATCGCCCGGCCCCGTGTTCGCGCGCTCCACGCGTATGCCGCTGAAGGTGAGGTGACCGTTCGAGACGTCGTCGAACACGGCGGTGTCGCGGTACTGGACGGGCTGCGTGAGGTAGCCGATGAAGCGCCACTTGCCGATCTCGTAGTCAGCCCACAGCGCGTCGAAGGCCTGGCGCACGTTCGGGCCGTCGCGCACGGAAACGAAGCGCTGCAAGTCGAACGCCATTTCCTGCCGGCCCACGCGCGCCTTGAACGTGCCGCCGCCCACGCCGTAGACGAACGCCACGAATGCCTGCTCGATATCGAGCGGGTTCTTGTCCACGGGGGTGACGGAGTCCTTACCGAATGGCCGCGCGTCTTCGAGCTGGAAAAATGCCTGCACGTGCTCGCCGAAGTGTGCGTCTGCGTGGACTTCGGCGCGCTGGATCACCCAGCTGTCGGGCCGCGCGCTGCCAAGACCGAAGAGCGGCGTGTTGTTGAGTTCGAAACGCTCGCGCAGGTTCGCACCCAGTGAGAGATACCAGGTGGGATCGCTCTTCGAAAGCGGGATGTACTTGAGCCCGTCGAAAGGCCTGCGCGGCAGGCACGGATTCGCGAGCACGCCCCAGTCTTCCTGCCAGCGGTTGAAGCCAGGCACGGGGCGCTTGACGTCGCACGTGGGCGTATTGTCCGGCGCGTTCGTTCCCGTCTCTGCGAATGCCGCATGGGCGCTCATCATCAGCAGCCCGGCGGCAGCCGCAACGCCCGCGGCCCTTTTCTTTCGACGCCCGCGCGTCGTGCTCGACACCATGTTTTTCCTTGCCGTTGACGGCGTGTGTTTGATTTCGCGAGACGTACGAAGGGCAGGCGCCCCGCCGCTTCGATTCGTTCGCGTTATGCCGGGTCGGCGGTTGCCGCGCGCTCGTGCTCTCCGGTGGTCAACGCGAGCGCAGCCAGCGCGCACACGGGCACGAGCAGCGCCCAGAAACCCACGTAGCGCAGGCCGAGCGCGCCGCCCACCGCCCCCGCCGCAAACGCCGCGATGGCCGGCATCATCTTCGCGAACCGGGCGCGCGCCGCGGCGCGCAGGCTCTCAGGCGCGCCCGTGTGCACCATGTCCACGACGTCGAGAATCGCCTGCGTGACGTTGCCCGTCATCACCGTATTCGGCACGGCGGCCCGCACGATCAGGCGTGGATGCGCGTTCTGCACGCCCATCGCGAACGCGCCGAGCACGCCGGCCACGACCACCGGCAGCGTGTCGGGCTGGCTGACCCCAGACGCCCGCGAGACAAAAGCCGAGCATCAGCACTGCTTGCACCGCATGAAGCAGGCGCGCGCCCTGGCGCGCGTGCTGCCCGCTGAGCGAGCGCAACAGCAGGCTGCTGCCTGCCACGCCCGCGCCGAACGCCGGGAACACGATCAGCTTGAGGAGCACGCCCTGCCCGTAGCCAGCCACGCCTGCGCCGATCAGCACGAAGTTGCCCGTGACGTGCGCGGTGAAGAGTCCGAACAGCGCCACGAAACTCAGCGTGTCTACAAAGCCCGCTACCGCCGCCAGGATCGTGTCCTCGTATTTCATTTCGCCGCGTTGGCGTGGATTTCGGCGATGTACCCGCCCGGGAACTGGACGATCGCCGCGTTGCGACCGTTTGAGGTGAACGCCGGCACCAGCACCTTCACACCCGCGGCCTGGGCCTTTTGCAGCGTCTCGTCGAGATTCGCCACTTCGTAGCCCGTCGTTTCGCGCCCGAACGGATAGGGCAGACGGCCGTCCGTCACCAGCACGGTCATCTTGCCGAAGCCCGATTCGATCCGCACGCGCCGATACGTCTCGTCCGGCCGACCGATTTCAACGCCCGGCGCCTTCGCCTCATCGGACACCACCTTGCCGTGAGAGAACTTCACGAAGTCATGCACCAGCTTGTGCAGGCTTTTCGGCGAAACGTACACACGGTTCTCGGGAACCATTTGGAGCGCGTCGTAGTGCGGGGCCTGGTTGTGCCAGTAAAGCTGCATGTTCACGCCGTCCGCCCACGAGATGATCGCGTCGCGCCCGATCGGATCGGGGAAGGTGTCGACGATCACGTCCGCTCCATGCGCGCGCGCCGCCTTCACTGCCGCGTCCATGTCAGTCACGAGGTAGCCGGTACGCTCCGAGCCGAAGGGATACGGCACCGGCGTCTTGAAGCCGAACACGGAGATCGTGCCCGACGGTGTGAACACGAGCTGCGACATTGTCTGGCTCGGCGTGGGCGTGACCTGAAATACGCCCTGTTTTGACTTGCTGCCGCCGAAGGTCGCCACGAAGCTGTCCGTGAAGAGGTCGAAGTCTTCCGGGGCAACGTACACGTGCGTCGTATCGTACTGTGGGCCGACGGCCACGGCCGGTGTTTCGGACTCCATCACAGGCGGCTTCGCGAATGACGCGGGCGCGGCGACAAGACCGCCCGCCACCATCAGCGCGAGCAGTGCGGAACGAAATGCTTTCATCGTCGGATTTCCTTGTTTCATCATAGGTTTGTGCCGGTCAGTCGCGGATATCTTCCAGCAGCGTGGCCAGCACGAGCGCCGCGATCAGCCCGAGGTGCTCAAAAAAACTGTTCAGCGCCATGAAATGCGCGGCGCCCGTATGGTTCCAGAAGTCGTTGGCAACCAGCATGGCCACGAGCGTAAGCACGCCCAACGCGCCCGCACCGAGCCACGTGAAGCGGCGCGACACCACGCACAGCGAGCCGCCGATCTCCACCAGGATCGCGAGCGCGGCCCACAGCGCGGGCGGATGCAGGCCGAAATGAGCCTGCTCCGCAACGGCCGCGTCGAAGTCCAGCAGCTTTTCCACGCCACCGATCAGCCATGCGGAAACCAGCGCGACGCGCACGAGCGGCGCAACCCATGGCTGCGCAAGCAACGCGCGAATCCACGCCGGGTTGCCCCGACCCGTGAACGCCGCCACGTCAGATCGCCCAGCACGAACAACCGAATGCGCCCCAGAAGCCCTTCGCATCCGAGGTCGGCAGCGCGCTGCCCCATGCGCTCCCGTGCGCATGGCCATGCAGGTTGCACGCGCTCGCACAGGCGCACAGCGCCGCCGCGGCCGCGCGCTGCAACGGCGCGCCAGTCTGCTGCGTCGCGCCCCAGCCGCCATAGCCGCCGTACTGGCGCACCGGTGACCAGTCGGGCATCGCGGGCGGGATCGGCGCGTCGTGCTCCGAGAACGGACCCGCGCCCCACACGATCCGGCCGTCCACCACCGTAAGCAGCGCTGTGGTGTCGGCGATATCGTCCTCGGCGCAGGCGAAGAAGTCGCGGTCCGGCACCATCAGGTCGGCAAGCTGCCCCACCGCAATACGGCCCTTCTTGCCCTCTTCGTTCGAGAACCACGTGACGTACTCGGTCCACATGCGCAGCGCCGTTTCCCGATCGAGCAGATCGCGCTGCGGATACAGGCGCAGGCCGCCCACCGTCCTGCCGCTCACGAGCCACGCAAGCGAAACCCACGGGTTGTACGACGCCACGCGTGTGGCGTCGGTGCCCGCGGAGACCTTGATGCCTTTGGCGAGCATCTTCGCGACGGGCGGCGTGGCCTCGGCCGCGCGCGCACCATATCGTTCGACGAAATATTCGCCCTGGTACGCCATGCGGTGCTGCACGGCGATGCCGCCGCCCAGCGCCGCGATGCGGTCGAGCGAGCGATCTGAAACGGTTTCCGCGTGATCGAAGAACCAGTTCAGCCCTTCGAGCGGAATGTCGCTGTTGACCTTCTCGAACACGTCCAGCGCGCGGCTGATTGTTTCGTCATAAGTGGCGTGCAGACGCCACGGCCAGCGGTTCTGCGCGAGCACGCGCACGACGCCTTCGAGCTCGCCCTCCATCTCCGGCGGCAACTCGGGGCGCGCCACGCGGAAGTCCTCGAAGTCGGCCGCCGAGAACACTAGCATCTCGCCCGCGCCGTTATGCCGGAAGTAATCCGAGCCATCGTGATACTTGACGCTCTGCGTCCAGTTCACGAAGTCTTCCTTTTCCGCGTCCGGCTTCTGCGTGAAGAGGTTGTACGCGATGCGCACCGTCATCTCGCCCGCGTCGTGCAGCTTGCGGATGACTTCGTAGTCGTCCGGATAGTTCTGCGAACCACCGCCCGCGTCGATCGCGCCCGTCACGCCCAGGCGGTTCAGTTCGCGCATGAAATGACGCGTCGAGTTGTACTGGTACTCGGCTGGCAGCTTCGGCCCCTTGGCGAGCGTCGCGTAGAGGATCGTCGCGTTCGGATTGGCGAGCAGCAGGCCGGTGGGCGTGCCCGAGGCGTCGCGCAGGATCGTGCCGCCCGGCGGCTCCGGCGTGTCCTTCGTGTAGCCCACCACGCGCAGCGCGGCGGCGTTCAGCAGCGCACGATCGTACAGGTGCAGGATGAACACGGGCGTGTCCGGCGCGGCCGCGTTGAGTTCCTCGATCGTGGGCAGGCGTTTCTCGGCGAACTGGTGCTCCGTAAAGCCGCCGACCACGCGCACCCATTGTGGCGCGGGCGTGATCGCAACCTGCTGCTTGAGCATCTCCATGGCAACGGCGAGCGAGCGCACGCCGTCCCAGCGCAGTTCCATGTTGTAGTTCAGGCCGCCGCGGATGAGGTGCAGGTGATTGTCGATCAGGCCGGGCAGCACGGGGCGCCCCTGCAAGTCGATGACGCGCGTGCCGCGTCCCGCGAGCGGCATGACGTCCGCCTCGCCGCCAACCGCGACGAAGCGGCCGTTGGCGATGGCCACGGCGCTGACGAGCGGGTTGGAGCGGTCCAGCGTGGTGATGCGTGCGTTATGAAGAATGAGATCGGGGTGGCTGTCGGTTGCGCTCACGGGCGTTTCCTCACGTTGATTAAAGACCCAGCAGCGGCTTCAGGGCGGGAACGGCCTGCGCGCCGATCACCATGCCCAGCAAGCCAACCAGGGCGATCAGCGGCGGCGCGGGCGAGCGGACCCTGATCACGCTGTAGATCACGCCGATGAGCACGCCCGCGCCCAGTGACACCAGATAAGATTCCATGCGGTCGGCCTCGCGGTCGGATTGGAATGCGGGACATGGCTGCCGGGGAACCCGCAGAGGTTCCGTTTGCAGCAGTTCCGGCATCGGTTGGTTGTCCTGATTGATGTGACAGGCGCGCCGGAGATTCATCGAATCCCGAACCCTGCGCGAGCACGCTGCCAACTAGTGGAGAAAGACGCGGCGCCCCCGCCTGGAGCGCGCCGCATCAATGTCCACAATCACAGAGAAGCCGATCAGCGGGCCGGAACCGCCGGCAGAATTTCATGCGGCGCGGACGTGCGCTGCGGCGACTTGTGAACCATCGTGTACGCGTAATCGACGCCCATGCCGTACGCGCCCGAGTGCTCCTTCGCGATCTTCATCACGGCGTCATAGGTCTCGCGGCGCGCCCAGTCGCGCTGCCATTCGAGCATGACCTGCTGCCACGTGACCGGCACGACGCCGGCCTGAATCATGCGCTGCATGGAGAAGTCGTGCGCGTCTTTCGAGGTGCCGCCCGATGCGTCGGCAACCATGTAGATCTCGTAGTCGCCTTCGAGCATCGCGCACAGCGCGAAGGTCGTGTTGCAGACTTCCGTCCACAGACCGGCAACGACCACCTTCTTGCGGCCATTCGCGGCAAGCGCGTCGCGCACCTTCTGGTCGTCCCACGAGTTCATCGACGTACGTTCGAGCAGCTTGTGGTCCGGGAACACGTCGAGCAGTTCCGGGTACGTATAGCCGGAGAAGCTCTCCGACTCGACCGTCGTGATCGTGGTGGGAATGTTGAAGACCTTCGCCGCCTTGGCCAGCCCAACGACGTTGTTCTTCAGGACCTGGCGGTCGATCGACTGAACGCCAAAGGCCATTTGCGGCTGCTGATCGATGAAGATCATCTGGCTGTTTTGCGGGGTGAGTACTTCAAGTTTGGCGTTGCTCATGGTGCTTGCGTCCTTTGATCGAGGAATAGGTAGACCGCCTCTTGGGCGGGACAGCCGAATTTCCGTCTGTCTTCTGCCTGAAGTAGCGACACTCCAGCTAGCGCTATTTGACACGCAATCACCAGCAAGTGGCTCTGAAGAATTCTGAAGAGATCTGATGTTGAATTCCCGGCCAGCGCAAACTTCCTGAAGTATTCTGAATTAGCCTCCTCCATTCAAAATCAATCTGATACCTTTATCGTTCATTATCGAATATCACTTTCACTGCGACACAGGGAAATCGTCCGATGAACGCATACTTATTTTCACTCCTCGCAGGCATTCTTGCGGGGGTCGTCTACAGTCTGATCGGCGTGCAATCGCCCGCCCCTCCCGCGATTGCTCTGGTAGGCCTGCTTGGCATTCTGGCTGGAGAGCAGATTCTGCCCGTTGTGAGGCGAATCGTATCGGGGCTCAAGCCCGGTGCAGCATGGCGTGAGGCGAAATGCAGCCAGCACATGTTTGGCGCGCTGCCCGGCGGTCGTATCCCCGATGCAGGAAAGGAAGATCGATAATCTTCAGAGGCATCCTGGCAATCGCTTTTTTCGTGTGACATACGGGCGTCATAGTAAGCTATGACGCCATGCGTTTTGCCTATTTCGGTCTACCGCGGCTCTCGTGCTCACGGCTCCATAGCGATATAGCGCGAGACGAACACCACGAACAGCCCGCATTTAAAAGCACATTCCACGAGTGAGAGCCAGAACGCGATGCGAAAATTCGCGTATTCGGCGGGCAGCGCGGGCGCGACGGCAAGGAGACTGAGCGCACAGAGAAAAACGAATACCCCGCGAGCCGTTGCGCCGCCCTTGAGCACGCGAACCACGATCGCAAGCCAGATCACCGTCGACACCGCGAGCGCCGCGCGCTCCAGGTCGTCAGCCGCGCTCCAGTACGCAACGGGCAACTCGACCAGCGCCCAGAGCGCCGAGAATTTCACGAGCCTGCGGGTCCACGCGCCGGTGAGCCCGGTCGCCCTTGCGTCGCTTGCAACAGCCGTTCCGCGCCCGCGCAGCCACGCCCAGAAGCGAGCGAACTCAGGCGCTTCATCCATCGTGCGCGCGTCGGCAGTGGCGCGGTTCAAAGCTTCATCGTGATTCATAGTCGTGTCTCCGCACCGTGATCGCCGCGCGTGAAGCGCAAGCCAGATAAGCCAGGTAAGGTTGCTTCGGTCTTTAACGGCCGGAGCCGCGACTTTCAAGGATCGGTCGCGCCGGCATTGCGTTGCAGTATCGGCGCGCGCAACCGCACCGGTGTTCTCAATGCACGATGTCTTTTCAGGATTCGCACGCTCATCTGGGCCGCCAGCCCACACCTGAGCAACCCCGCTCGAAACCCCCCGCACGCATCGCCGTGCGATTTCGAAATCGCCAGCCGTGCGCCGCAAGCTGCGGCGGCGCAAACGCGTCACCCTTCGCACACGTGGCGTCCTCCCTTGCCGCGAAGGAATCGAAATGGCTAGCGACAAGAAAACAATCCGCATCTATACAGAACCGGCGGGCGGCTGGGGCGCGTTGCGCGCCACGGGCGATGCACTCGCGCTTCAGGGTGTCGCGGTCTCCGGCGCGCGCACGTTGCTGCGCATGAACCAGCCCGAGGGCTTCGACTGCCCCGGCTGCGCGTGGCCCGATCCGAAGCACACTTCCTCGTTCGAATTCTGCGAGAACGGCGCGAAGGCCGTGGCCTGGGAGGCCACGGACAAGCGCTGCACGCCGGAATTTCTCGCCGCGCACAGCGTGAGCGCGCTCGCCGCGTGGGACGACTACGACCTTGAAATGGTCGGCCGCCTCACCCACCCCATGCGCTACGACGCCGCCGCCGACCGTTACGCGCCCATCGGCTGGGACGAAGCATTTGCGCTGATTGGCACGCATCTGAACGCGCTGGAAAGCCCGAACGAAGCTGACTTCTACACGTCGGGGCGCGCTTCGAACGAGGCCGCGTTTCTCTACCAGGTGTTCGTGCGCGAGTTCGGCACCAACAACTTCCCCGACTGCTCAAACATGTGCCACGAAGCGACCAGCGTGGGCCTGCCGCAGTCGATCGGCGTCGGCAAAGGCACGGTGCTGCTGGAGGACTTCGAGCACGCGGACGCCATCTTCATCTTTGGGCAGAACCCCGGCACCAACAGCCCGCGCATGATGAGCGACCTGCACGCGGCCTCTCGCCGCGGCGCGAGCATCGTCTCGTTCAATCCGTTTCGCGAGCGCGCGCTCGAGCGCTTCGCAGCGCCGCAGAACCCGATCGAAATGGCCACCTTCAGCTCGACGCCCATCAGCACCTGTCTCTATCAAGTGAAGGTCGGTGGCGACGCGGCCGTGCTCAAAGGCATGATGAAGGCGCTGCTCGAAATGGACGACGCCGCTGTGGCACACGACCGCCCGCGCATTCTCGATACCGAATTCATCGCGGGCCATACCCTGGGCTTCGAGGCGCTCGAAGCGGACTTGCGCGCGACGTCATGGAAATCGATCGCCGCCCATAGCGGCCTCGCGCAGGCTGACATCGAATCGGCCGCGAGCCTTTACGCGGCGGCGAAGAACGCGATCCTCGTCTACGGCATGGGCATCACCCAGCATCACTGCGGGACCGCCAATGTGCAGCAGGTCGCGAACCTCGCGCTCATGCGCGGCAATGTGGGGCGCCCAGGCGCGGGCGTGTGCCCCGTGCGCGGCCATTCGAACGTGCAAGGCAACCGCACGGTCGGCATCACGGAAAAGCCGCATGCGGCGCTCATCGACGGCATCGAGCGCGCCTTCGGCTTTCGGCCGAGCGCCGAACATGGCCGCGATGTCGTCGCGACCATCGAGGCCATGCTCAAGGGCGAGTCGAAGGTTTTCATCGGCCTGGGCGGCAACTTCGCGGCGGCTGTGCCCGACTGGCCGCGCGTACAGGCGGCCATGCGCAACCTCGCGCTCACGGTGCACATCGCGACCAAGCTCAATCGCAGCCATCTCGTGCACGGCAAGGACGCGCTGATCCTTCCCTGCCTCGGCCGTACCGAAATCGACGTGCAGGCGAACGGCCCGCAATCGATCACGGTGGAGGATTCGATGTCGATGGTGCACGCTTCGGCGGGCCGCAACCCGCCCGCCTCGCCGGACCTGCGCAGCGAACCCGCAATCGTCGCGGGCATCGCGCGCGCCACGCTCGGCGCGCGCTCGCGCGTGCCCTGGGAGCACCTGGTGGCCGACTACAACCGCATCCGCGAGGCCATTGAAATCGTGTTTCCCGCATTCCAGGCGTACAACGCGCGCATTCGCGTGCCAGGCGGCTTCCATCTGGGCTCGACCGCACGCGATCGCATCTGGGCCACGCCCACGGGCAAGGCCAATTTTCTCGTGTTTCAGGGGCTCGACGAAGATCCCGCGCACGGCGACTCCGACGCGCTCTGGCTCACCACCATGCGCAGCCACGACCAGTACAACACCACGCTCTATTCGCATTCGGACCGCTATCGCGGCGTATTTGGCCAACGCGACGTGGTCTTCGTGAACGCCGAGGAACTGCGCCGCCGCGAGATGCACGCGGGCGAGCGCGTGGACCTCGTCGCCCTGTCGCGCGACGGCATCGAGCGCGTCGTGCGCGGCCTGACGCTTGTGGAATATGCGTTGCCCGACGGCTGCTGCGGCGCCTACTACCCCGAGGCGAACCCGCTCGTGCCGCTCTATGCCTACGACCCGCAAAGCCGCACGCCTTCCTATAAGGGCGTACCCGTGAAGATCCGGCGCGCCGGCGCCGCTGCGCAACAAGGAAGCCTCCATGGAACTGTTTGACACGCTCGCCCTCTCGCGCCTGCAATTCGCGCTCACGGCCATCTTCCACATTCTCTGGCCGATCCTCACGATCAGCCTCGCGGCCTTCGTCCTGCTCGTGGAGGCCCTGTGGCTGCGCACGGGCGATCTCGCGTATTACCGGCACGCACGCTTCTGGTCGAAGCTTCTGATCCTGAACTTCGCCGTGGGCGTGGTGAGCGGCATTCCCATGGAGTTCCAGTTCGGCACCAACTGGGCAGGCTTCGCGCAGTACAGCGGGCAATTCATCGGCAACATTCTCGGCTTTGAAGGCGCGATGGCCTTCATGCTCGAAGCAGGCTTCATCGGCGTGATGCTGCTCGGCTGGGACCGCGTGCCGCGTGGAGTGCATCTGTTCGCAACGGCGATGGTTGCGCTAGGCTCCAGCCTCTCCGCGTTCTGGATCATGGTCGCGAACTCGTGGATGCAGACGCCGGCGGGCATCGAAGTCGTCGACGGCAAGATCGTCGTCAGCAGTTATCTGCACGCGATCTTCAACCCCGATGTCGCTTGGGGCGTGGGCCATATGTGGGTGGCCGCGATCGAAACGGGCATGTTCGTGGTCGCGGGTATTTCCGCGTGGCAAATGCTGCGCGCGCGTCAAGCCGAATTCTTCGCGCACTCGTTCAAGCTCGCGCTCGCGGTGCTGCTCGTCGCGGCGCCCTTGCAGGTGTGGCTCGGCGATTCGAGCGGCGTGAGCGTATTCGCCACGCAACCCGCCAAGGGCGCAGCGATCGAAGGCCACTGGCACACCAATGCGCCGGGCAAGGGCGCGTCGTGGTCGCTGCTCGCCTGGCCCGATCAGGCTGCGCAGCGCAACGACTGGTCGATCGAGGTGCCGGGCATGCTGAGCGTGCTGGGCACCCATACGCTGCACGGCACCGTGAAGGGGCTCGCCGACTTCGCGCGCGAGGACCCGCCGCCCATGCTGCCACTGCTCTACTACGCGTTTCGCGTGATGGCGGGCATCGGCTTTCTGTTCGTGGCGCTCGCGCTGTGGACCGCCTGGTGCCTGCGGCGCGTACACGGCAGGCTCGACGCGCTGCTTCAGCGCCGCTGGCTGCTGCGCGCGTGGGTAGCGGCGATCCCGCTGCCGTATATCGCCGTCGAGGCGGGCTGGATCGTGCGCGAGGTGGGCCGCCAGCCGTGGGTCGTCTATGGCCTGCTGCGCACGCGCGATGCCGTCTCGGCCGTGCCGCCCGGCCATGTCGCCGCCAGCACCGGCATGTTCCTCTCGTTCTACCTCGTGCTGATCGTCACGTTCTTCCTCCTCGCGCGCCGCTGGCTGCGCACGGGACCGGACCTGCTCGTCGCCCCGGCGCGCGCCGCATCGCAAGCGGCCGATTCATACACCACGGTGGGTTGAAGCCGCCGCCTCTCGCTGAAGGACGAAGGAACCCTCATGGATACTTCCACGCATGTCATGCTGGCCTATACCTGGTTCAGCCTCATCGGTCTCATGCTCGCGTTCTACGTCGTCACCGACGGCTTCGATCTCGGCGTCGGCATCCTCACGCTCCTGCGCCGCGAGCGCACCGATCACGACGTGATGGTCGCCTCGATCGGCCACGTATGGGACGCCAACGAAACCTGGCTCGTCGTGGTGGGCGGCGCACTCTTCGGCGCCTTTCCGCTCGCCTACGCCCTCCTCATGCAAGCGCTCTATGTGCCCGTGATGGTGTTGATCGCGGGCCTCATCATGCGGGGCGCGGCCATCGAATTCCGCCACAGCGCGACGCGCGGCGCCCTCTGGGACCGCGTGTTCGGCTTCGGCAGCGTCGTAGCGGCCGCCGCGCAGGGGGTCATCCTCGGCAAGGTCATCACCGCGCTCGAACCCGGGCCCGTGAGCGCGCTCTTCGTCGCCTGTTCGGCGGTGGGCGTGATCGCGGGCTACGGTCTGCTGGGCGCAACATGGCTCATCCAGAAGACTCAGGGCCCGCTCGAGAAGTGGGCGCGCGGCGCGGCAAACGTGTGCGCCAAGGTATGCGTGGCGGCGGCGCTCGCGCTGAGCGCCGCGACCTGGCTCTACAGCAGCGTGGGCCACGACCGCTGGTCGCAAGCACCGGTCGTGCACACGCTTGGCGCGCTCGGCCTGCTCGCGGCGCTGGCCTTCGTCGCGATCCTGGTCGGCTTGCGGCGCGCGGCGTCGGCCCTGCCGTTTCGCGCCACCATCGCGATGTTCCTGATTTCGTTTCTCGGTCTCGCCATCAGCCTCTTTCCCGACTTCGTGCCGGGCAAGCTGCGCATTATCGACGCCGCTTCCGATAGCGCGACGCTCACCTTCATGCTTATCGGCATCGGTTTCGTGTTTCCGGTCATGATCGGCTACAACCTCTACCAGTACTACATCTTCCGCGGCAAGGTCAGCATGCCCGCACACGCGGAGGAAAACGCTTGAGACGCGGGCGTTTGTTCCGAACGCCCAATGAAAGAGGGGCGCTCCGTGCGGAGCGCCCCTCTTTCATGCTCGCCTCTTATCGCGCCGGGCGTGGTTTCCACCTCAAGTGCGCGCCGCTTCGTCGAGAACGAGGCTATGGATCATCGCGTCGGCGTTGAGCGCCTGCGGACGCATCGGGCGCGGGCGATAGACGTGCTCGCCGCGCCGGATCTCGCGCCCGCTCACTGCGCACACGCCCGAGCGGCGCGCGCGGGTGCGATACCACTCCTGATCGCAATACGCGCACCGCGCGGGATCACGCCAGGCGAGCGTGACGCGCGTGGCCGTGGCGCGCTCGAGCACACGGATCGTGAGGCCGGGCACGGGCTTGTCGGCGCTGCGGCGCGAAGCGGGCTTGCGCGCCGCCGGAACAGGCTGGCTCGGACACGTCTCGCCCGACAACAACCCAAGCAGGCCAATCGTCATTTGCCACGGGTCGACAACTTGCGTTTGCGCTTCCATATTTCGGACTCCTATTGTAACCGCGTTCAACTTTGCTGTGGATTCTGGGATCTCGCTGCGCCAAAGTTCCATTCGCGGCGGCAGCGTCAACGGTCAAGCTTCAGACGAGGAGAGGTTCCGCTTCGATGCCGCCCAATCCATGCGGCGACTCGACACCCGGCAAGCACTCGGCGGGCGACGGGAGCACCGCCGTTTCCACCTTCGGCTCGTGCGCCGCTTCCGTGGGAAGATGACCGAGCAGATACTGCGTGCTGTGCGCCATGAAGCGCACGAGGTCGCTATCGAAGCCCATCGTTGCTTTTCCTCCAGGAATATGGCGTCTCTCCCACGAAACGCTTGAAGACGGTCGTGAAGTGCGCCTGCGAGCGAAAGCCGCAGGCGAGCGCGACGTCGAGCACGTTGTGCTGCGAGCCGAGCAGCAGCGACTGTGCGTGGTCGATGCGCCGGCGCAGCAGGTATTCATGCGGGCGCAGGCCGCAAGCCTCGCGAAACTGCGCCGCGAAGTGCATGCGCGTAAGACCCGCGCTCTGCGCCATTTCCGCGAGCCCGATGGGGTCGCCGAGATGCGCGTCGACGTACTCCATCACGCGCGTCATGCGCCATTTCGGCAACTCGGCCGCGACGCGCGCGCTGCGCGACGTTCCCGCGTACTGGCGGCTCACGAGGCGAGAAACGATGGCGAGGCTTACGCTGTCCGTAAAGACCTTGCCAAGCGCGGCGTCGCTGGTCTGCGAAACCGCTAGCGCCTGGCTCAGGCGCTCGATCGCGGGGTCGCGCAGCAAGCGGCCGTCGCCGAGCACGAGGTCGCCGTTGTGCGCGTGCTCGAACAGGTCCGCGTAGCATTCCTCGAGCACCTTTTGCGCCACGTACAGATGCAGCACGTCGCATGGCGACAAAAAGCACGCCCGCGCGGCAACACCGGGCGCGCCCACATGCGCGACGCCCGCCGACACGCGCCCACGAATCAGCGGACGCGCGCCGTAATCGAAATCGACCACGGTGCACTTGAGATTGAGTGCCACGCAATGCATCGACGCATGCCCATCGCTCACGACATCGAGCGGCACGCGCGGCCTGCGCGACCAGCGCAGGACCCGCATCTCGGGCGACGTTTGCAGCTTGTCGCCCGGTACGCGCCATTCGGCTTCCGCGTCGATCGGCTGGCGCGCCGCGCGCGACGGCACAAGACAGTCGGACAGATTGCTCATGAGATTCGCTCCTTTCTCGCCGCCGTCGTGTCGAAGTTCCGACCTGAAGCGCCACGACGATGAGTAATGTGATCAGGCTCCACCTTACCCGACGAATATCGCGCCCACTAGTCGTACAATGGATTGCGCCTTTGGCGTGAATGTTTGAGGCACTCATACCGACGTTTAACCCAATGCCCGTCTGAATATCCCGTAGTACGAAACGAAGGACGAGGTACCCCGCGCGCGCCGTATTTCCGTCGGCCGCTTATTCCTGGTGCACTGATCCGCTCATACCTTGGTATGAGCCGCCGATAAAAAGCGTGGTAGAAAGAATTAAAACTGCCATGAACGGCGGTGCGCCCGGTCATTCGCGCATTGGCGGAAATCGGCGGGCGTGCAAGCGTGGAAAACGGGGGATATGAGGAGCGTTGCGATTCAGGATTCGTCGGCGGACGCGCTAATGCCAAGCGTCTTCGCCTTGAGCACGAAATCGGCGAATGAATTCGATTCCATTTTTCGCATCGCCTGGCCGCGATGAATCTTCACGGTGATTTCGCTCAAATTCATTTCGGCGGCAATCTGTTTATTGCGCAGCCCCGAGGCCACCAGCGCCATCACTTCGCGCTCGCGCTGCGTCAGCGATCCATAGCATTTGCGCAGGTCCGAAACGGAGCGATCGGCGCTGCGCCGCTTTTCATCGGCCGCGAGCGCGTGATCGACGGCGTCGAGCATGTCCTGATCGCGAAACGGCTTGGCGAGAAAGTCCGTGGCGCCCGCCTTCATGGCCTTGACCGTCATGGCGATATCGCCGTGTGCGGTCATGAAGATGATGGGAATGCGCAGATCGCTCTGCGCAATCTGCTCCTGCACCGCAAGGCCGCTCTGCCCTTTGAGGCGCACGTCGAGAATCAGGCAGCTCGGTACGTCGGGCCGCTCGAAGGCGAGAAATTCGCGCGCCGATGCGAACGTCTGCACCGGCAGATCAACCGAGCGCAGCAAGGTGCCCACGGCCTCGCGCATCAAGTCGTCGTCGTCGACCACGTAGACAAGCCGGCCCGGCGCCAAGCCCCCTGCATCGCGCTGAACGTTCATGTGACAAGCTCCTCTTGTGCGGATTCCAGCGGCAGTGTAATCAAAAAGCGCGCCCCGTGAGCCGCCGGCGCGTCAAGGCCAATGCTGCCGCCATGCGCTTCGACGATCGAGCGGCAGATTGACAATCCCATGCCCATGCCGTTTGCCTTTGTTGTAAAGAATGGATTGAACACGCCGACGGTGACCGCGGTGCCCACCACGGCCATGCTCGATCCGCTCGACGCGACGAGCAGCACGACCACGACATAGAAGACGGCAACGGCGATATCGAGCGGCGTGAACGCGTCGACGCAGAATACGCCGAGCGCGGCGAGCGCGGCGAGCCAGAGGACCAGGCCCCCTTCGGGCCGATGCCGAATGGCGTCGGATCGGGTGAGCGTGGCGTTCAAGTGGAACGACTGAGTTTGTCCAGGCATGCGAGGATCGCATCCCCGTTGACCGGCTTGTCGAGAAAACACAGCGCGCCATTGGCGAGCGCTTCCTTGCGCCGCGCCTCGGAGCCGAATGCGCTGATAAAGATAATGGGCGGGGCCGACCCCAGTTCGGCGAGCTTGCGCTGCATCTCGATGCCGCCCATGCCGGGCATCTGCACGTCGGAAATCACGCAGTTCACGTCGCCAAGGCGGCCGGAATCCAGAAACGCCTCAGCCGATGCATACACCCGAACGTCGCAACCCAGCGACCTCAGCAGGCTGCAAGTCGCGAGACGCACGTTTTCGTCATCGTCGACGATGGAAACTATCATGGGGGTTTGCAAGCGAATGGTCCTCGTCCAGTACAGCGTTTCGGGCGGGCCTCGAGAAGTGCTGACCGCTCATGTTCGTTATCTTAGATAGGAGCGTCGTCGAGTAACACTATATCTCGATGTGTGACAACTATATCTAAGTATGAAGCGGGTAACGTTTCACTCGTCGGGCCTCGAGCGGTGCTGCCCTCACGCAAGCGCCATGTCCTGCGGCGCGTGCTGCGGGAGCGTGGCGGGTCGTGGCGCGCCGTGCAGTTCGTCGCTCAGGCGCGCGAAGGCGAAATCGATGAAACTTCGCACCCGCATGGGCATGGGCGCGCGCCGGGGATAGCAGAGCAGCACCTTGCGGCGCTCGCTCGCATAGTCGGGCAGCACGCTCACCAGACGCCCCGCCGCAAGATCGCCGCGCACGAGATACTGCGGAAGCTGCGCAATGCCCACCCCCGCGCGCGCCGCATGCACGATGGCACTCACCTCGTTGAAGGTGGCGACCGCCTGGATCGGGCAACTAAGCGGCACGCCGCTCGCGGCGAACTCCCAGGCCTGGGCAAGCGAACCGCGCGCACCGCGCGAGCCCCTTAGCCCGATGCAGCGATGCCGCGCCAGTTCATCGGGCGTGCGCGGCGCGCCGCGCCGGCGCAGATACGCGGGCGCGGCGCATTGCACCAGCTTGAGCGTGCCGAGCGCGCGCACGATCCAGCTACAGTCCGGCTCCACGCCCACGCGCACGGCCACGTCGATCTGTTCGTCGAGCGTCTCGTTGTGGCGTTCGTCGATCGACACATCGAATTCGATCTCGGGATGCAACTCGCTGAAGGCCGCGATGAGCGGCGAGAGCATGGTGCCCGCAATCACCGCCGGCGCGCCGATTCGAATCACCCCGCGCAGGGCCGCGTTCGAGCGGCATACGTCGCTCATGCCCGATTCGATCAATTGAATCCCTTCGAGCAGCGGCGCAAAAAGAAGCGCGCCCTCTTCCGTGAAACTCACCTTGCGGGTGGACCGGTTCAACAGCCGTACCTTGAGCGCGCCTTCGAGGTCGGACACGGCACGACTCACGGCGGGCGTCGACAAGCCCGACGCACGCGCGGCTTGCGTGAAGCTTCCCAGTTGCCCGACAGCGATAAATGCCTTGAGTGACTTGAACATGTCCATAGCGAGACTCTCCACTTGTGAATGGCGCCGTAGCGCATGCCGGGACTCGTAACCTGGCGACGAGGTGGATGATGGACAGCCCGGCGAGTCGAGGTGCGTGATTTCTGCCGGCGTTTTCAGATTCGAACGACGCCGTGCGCCCAACCTAAACCAAGGTATGGAACGTCAATCGATGGTCTGAAACGGACATATCAGAGGCTGATGGTGCCGGCGCGAGCGCGTTGCTATCGTTGGACTGGCTACCGAAGCCGCGCCCGGCGCTTAAGCGCAAACATTTTTGCCCTGTGCAATTCTTCCGGACGCGCAACCGACATTGAAAAGGACACCCATGAACGTGACGCCCGCAGGCGCCACACCGCCGCGCCTGCGCGACGAATGGCTCGCGTACTGGAAAGACGACGCGCCGCGCTTTCTGCACATCGTCAAGGTGGGCCTCGCGGTCGCGCTTTCGATGGGCCTGTGCATGCGCCTCGAGTTGCGCTCGCCGGCCACGGCCATGCTTTCCTGTGTAATCGTGATGATGCACCAGCAAAGCGGCATCGTGATCGCGCGCGGTTTCTATCGCGGGCTCGGCATGGTGGGCGGGAGCCTCGCGGGCCTCGTTCTGATCGCGTTATTCGCCCAGCAGCCGTTGCCCTTCTTTCTCGCGCTTGCGGCGTGGATCGGACTGTGCGCGTTTGGCTCGGCGTACTTTCGCAATTTCCAGTCCTACGGCCTCGTGCTCACCGGCTTCGCCACGGCGATCACGGCGATGCCCGCGATATCGAATCCGTACGGCGTATTCGACAACGTGGTCTATACGATCAGCGAGGTCGTGATCGGCGTGGTGTGCGCGAGCGTGGTGAGTTCGATCGTGCTGCCGCGTAACGTCGCGCCGGCGCTCGCTGCGGCAAGCCGCGTGAGCTTCACGCATCTGCTGGGCGCCCTGCGCACGACGCTCGAACACGCGACGTCGATGCCGCGGACGCCCTCGTCAGCCGCTCCGCAGGCGCACGCGCTGCTGGGCCTTATCAGCGAGCGCGCGAACGTCGAGTTGCTGCGCACCGGCGCGCTATTCGAAGATCCGTCGATGCGGTTCCTGCATTCCGTTTTTCTCGATCTTGACCGCAGCTTTCTCGACACTGTCACGTGGCTCTACGCACTGCAACGCCTCAAGGCGCACGCGATCGCCGACGCGCATCCCCGCGCGCAGGCCGCCATCGCGGCGCTGACCGACGCGACGCTCGCGCTCATGCCTGCGCAGGCGGGCGCGCCAGGCATCACGGACGCCGCCGTGGCCGCCTTGCTCTCCCAACTCGACGCGTTCGAAGCGGCGCTGCCCGCGCGGCTCGCCGCGCAACTGCAAGCGCTCGCAGATCTGCCGCCATCGCAACGCCGGGTCGTGGCGAGCACCGGTGCCGCGCTCCTTTTCATGACAGCGGATCTGCGCCTGCTCTGCCGCCGCTATATCGAAGCGCGCAACGCCGACCGCCTGCCCTGGAACGTCTCCGTGCTTCAGGCGATCAGCCGTATCGCGCGCCAGCACGCGGTGGCTAACCGCACGGCCGCGCTGGTCGCAGGCGCTCGCGCGGCGCTCGCAGTCCTGCTGGTCGGCGCCGTGTGGGTTGCCTCGGGCTGGGTTGGCGGCGCGACCGCGATCGTCGCGGTGGCAATCACGAGTACGCTGTTCGCGCTCGTACCCGACCCGCCCAAGGCCGCGTGGCAAATCTTCATGGGCTGTCTGGCGGGTTGGCTCACCGGCTTCGGCTTCAGCTTTTTCGCGCTGCCCCATCTCGGCACCTTCACGCTGCTTGCGGCGGCGACCGCCATCGTCGTGATGGTCGGCGGCTACCTTAACACGTTCCCGAGGACGGCCGTACTAGGGCTCGGCTTCAACATCTACTTCTGCTTCATCGTCGGCATTTCGAATCCGGCCGTCTATAACCCGAGCGTGTATCTCGACACGGGCTTTGCGCTGCTTTGCGGGATCGCCACCGCCGCCGGGGCGTTTTCCGTGCTCGCGCCGCGCGCGGGCGAATGGATTGCGCGCCGCTACCTCGCGGACATGCGCGCCCTCATTACCAGCGACGCGCGCGACGGCGACCTGGACGACAATCTGCTCTACGCGTTCGAGCAGAAAGTGCGCGACGGCATCATGCAGATCGCCTCCGCGGCCGCCGATCCGCGCGTGGATCGCGAGCGTATGATCGCGTGGGCATTTGCCGTGCTCGAAGCGGGCCGCGCGATGATCCTGATGCGCCTCGACACGCAGCAGCTTGGCGACGCGCTGCCCGCGGCGTGGGCCGATCGTCTGCAAGCGTGGCTCCAGGCGCTGGCCGAATTGTTCGATGCGCCCGCGCCCGAGCGCGCGAGACGTGCGCTCGCCGCCACCGACGAAGCGCTCGCGGCGCTGCCGCCGGGCATCGATCCGGGCCCGAATGCGCAGGGTGACGCCCCGGCCGATCACGAAGCGCTCATCCGTTGCCGCATGCAGGCGTTGCTGCACTTCACGGAACTGGCGCTGCGCGACGACGCGCTCGCACTCTGGGCGCACACGGAGCGTTCCGCATGAAAGCGCGTACCGTGCTGTCCTTTTTCGGTCGGCGCACAGTCGCATTCGCGGCGGCGTTGTCGGCGGCGCTCCTGCTCGGCGGGTGCATCAACAGCGGCGGCATCCACACGCACGCGACGATGGTCGATGCAAGTACGCTCGATCCCGGCGCCGCCTTGCGCGAGACGCAAGCCGATGCGCAATGGCCGCAAGACGACTGGTGGCGGCACTGGGGCGACGAGCAACTCGATCGCGTGGTGGGCGACGCCACGGCGGGCAATCCCGACCTGCAAGCGCTCGCCGCGCGGGTGGAGGCCGCGCGCTTCCAGACGGAAATCGCCTGGGCGAACGCGCTGCCGCAGGCGAACATGGATGGCTCGTTCGAGCGCCGCCGCTACGCGCGCTACACCACGCCCGCGCCGCCGGGAGGCACGACAGTGTGGAGCAACGACATCGGCGCGACGCTGTCTTACGACCTCGATCTCTGGGGCAAACAGCGTGCGATCCGCGCGGGCGCGCTCGACAATCTGCACGCCACAGCCGCCGACGCGCGCTTTGCCATGGTCGAACTGCAAACCAGCGTCGTGCGCGCGTATGTGCAGCTTTCGCTCGATTACGCGCTCGCCGACGTGTATCGCGCCGTTCAGGACGAGGAGCGGCGCACCTTCGAGATCGCGACGCAGCGCTGGCGCGCGGGCATCGGCAGCCGCCTCGAAGCGACCCAAGCGCAAACGCAGCTCTCCATGAGCGCGACGCGTCTGCGACGCGCACAGCAGCAGATCGCCCTGGATCGTCTTGCGATTGCCGCGCTGTGCGGCAAAGGCCCCGGCTACGGCGACGCGCTCGCGCGGCCAACGCTCGCCCTGAGCGTGCCGCTCGCGTTGCCGGATGCCTTGCCGGCGGGACTGGTCGGTCATCGCGCGGACGTCGTGGCGGCGCGCTGGCGCGTGCTCGAAGCGGACAAGCGCATCGACGCCGCGCACGCCGACTTCTATCCCGACATCAATCTGCTTGCGACGGCTTCGCTAGGTTCAGCGGCCACCTTCGGCGGCTTCTTCAACTTCCTCAATAGCGACGGCATCGGGCATGGCGTCGGCGCGGCGATCTCGCTGCCGATTTTCGACGGCGGACGCCGGCGCGGTCAGTACGGCGTGGCGGTCTCGTCGCGCGACGCCGCCGTGGACGTCTACAACCGCACGGTCGTGAACGCGATGCGCGACGTGGCCGTGCAGGCGGTGTCGCTGCGCGCGCTGGAGGATCAGCAGGCCTCGACCCAGTCGACGCTAGACGCCGCGCGTACGGCATACCGCCTGGCCGACGCGGGCTACCGCAGCGGCATCAGCGAGTTTCTCAACGTGCTGGCCGCGCAGAACACGCAGTTGCAGCAGGAGCAGAGTCTCGCGCAGGTGCAGGCGCAGCGGCTCGACGCGTGGGCGTTGCTGATGAGCGCGCTGGGCGGCGGCTATGACGCAGCGCGCTCCGTGAATTCAGCCCGACCCAATCCAGGAGCGAGCGATGCCGCGCGAGATTGAGTGCTTTTCGCTGCTCGTGCCGGGCTTGCTGCCCATTCTCGCGGCCTGCGCGCTGTTGTTCGTCGCGCTCGATCTCGCGTTCGCGCGGCTCGGCCTGTATCGCTTCGTTTGGCATCCTGGCCTCTTTCGCGTCGCGCTGTTCGCGGCGCTGTTCAGCGGCGCGTCACTGCTGTTGCGTCAGTGACCGCGCCCACACTGTGTGACCCACGATGAATACCCGAACCCTCCTGCGCGCCGCCACCACGCTCGTGCTGCTCGCCGTGTCCATCGCGCTCGTGCGAGCGCTGTGGCTCGACTACATGTTCTCGCCCTGGACGCGCGACGGACGCGTGCGCGCCAAGGTCGTGCAGATCGCAACCGACGTGTCCGGTCTCGTGAGCGACGTGCGCGTGCGCGACAACCAGTACGTGCACAAGGGCGACGTGCTGTTCGTGCTCGACCCGGCGCGCTTTCAGTACGCCATCGCCCAGGCCGATGCCGACCTCCAGCGCGCCCAGGCGCAACTCGCCGAAACGAAGGCGCGCATGGCGGCGGCCCAGACCGAGTACGGGATGAAGCGCGCCCAGGCCGCGCGCCGCGCAAGTCTCGCTGGCGACGCGATTTCCGAGGAAAACCGCGCCGACGCCGATTCGCTCGCCCTGCAATCCCAATCGTCCTATGAAGGCGCGGCGGCAGCGTACGCGTCGGCGCAGGCGCAGGTGAAGGCGGCCCAGGTTGCGCAGCGCACGGCCGTGCTCAACCTCGCGCGCAGCGAGGCGCACGCCCCCGCCGACGGCTATATCACCAACCTCGACCTGTACCCCGGCGACTTCGCGAGCGCGGGCGTCGCGCGCGTGGCGCTGATCGACGCGCATTCCTTTTGGGTGTACGGCTATTTCGAGGAAACGAAACTGCCTTCGGTGCGGGTGGGTGACCCGGCGCAGGTGCGTCTGCTCTCGGGCGGCACACCGATCGATGGACACGTGGAGAGCCTCGCCAGCGGCATTGCCGATCGCGACAACCCCACGAGCCGCGGCGACCTGCTCGCCGACGTCAATCCGATCTTTACGTGGGTACGCCTCGCGCAGCGCGTGCCCGTGCGGATTCATCTCGACCGTGTGCCCGAGGGCGTCAAGCTGGCCATGGGCATGACCTGCACGGTGACGCTCGCGCCGCCGGCGCGGCCCTAAGCGCTCACCCAGCGCTTGCCGAACCGGCGTCGTGCGAATCCGAAAAGCGGGCCGCCGGCCGCAAACACAGGCTTTCCGGCGTGCGCACACTGCGCCTGAAACCGCGTTTTCATTGCGATTTTTGCAACGTGGGGTTGCGTGGCGTCCGGCTTCCGCAGGGCTGGCGCCTCTTCTAACCTTCCGATCTGACAAATGTTGCCCTTTATCCGCGCCAGAGGTCGGCGGCGGCGAATACGGGGTCCCGCCTCGCCAGACCGGGAGGCCATCGTTCAAGGAGTTAGCATGTCCACGCCCTCACGGACCCTCGACGGCAAAAGCGAAACGGTCCGGCTCACGTCGGGACTCGTCGCACTGTTCGCCTTCGCCTGCGGCGCCATCGTCGCGAACCTGTACTACGCGCAACCGATCACGCTGCTGATCGGCACCTCGCTTCATATGTCCGGCGACACCGCAAGCCTCGTCGTCTCGCTCACGCAGATCGGCTATGCGCTCGGGCTGTTCTTCATCGTTCCGCTCGGCGACCTGCTGGAAAACCGCAAGCTCATGATCGCGACCGCACTGGTCTCGATCGCGAGCCTCGCGGCGGCCTCGGTCGTGCATTCGGCGAGCTGGTTTCTCGTGCTCTCGTTTCTGATCGGCTTCAGCTCCGTCGCCGTGCAGATCCTGATTCCGCTCGCGGCGCACCTCGCGCCCGACCACTCGCGCGGACGCATCGTCGGCACCATCATGGGCGGCCTGCTGCTCGGCGTGCTGCTCTCGCGCCCGCTCGCGAGCGTGGTCGCCGACCACCTGGGCTGGCGCGTGGTGTTCGGCGGCGCCGCGGTTCTGATGGCGCTCGTCACGGCCGTGCTCGCGCTCACGATCCCGCAGCGCCGTCCCGAGCATCGCGCCACCTACCTCGAACTGCTCGGCTCGCTCATCGCGCTTACGCGCAGCCTGCCCGTGCTGCGTCACCGGGCGCTCTACCAAGGCCTCATGTTCGCCACGTTCAGCCTCTTCTGGACGGCGGTGCCGATCGAATTGACGCGTCAGTACGGCCTCACGCAGTCGGAGATCGCACTGTTCGCACTCGTGGGCGCGATCGGCGCCACCTCCGCACCGGTGGCGGGACGCCTTGCCGACGCCGGTCATTCCGTGCGCGCCACGCTCGTCGCCCTGAGCACGGCCGCGCTGTCGTTCCTGCCCGCGCTCGTGCATCCCGCATGGGGCGTGTTCGGCCTCGTCGTCACCGGCATCACGCTCGACTTCGCCGTGCAAATGAACATGGTGCTCGGCCAGCGCGAGATCTATGCCCTGCATGCGTCGAGCCGCAACCGCCTCAACGCACTTTACATGACGAGCATCTTCGTGGGCGGCGCGATCGGCTCGGCGCTCGCCAGCACGCTGTTCGAGCGCGGCGGATGGACGCTCGTTGCCAGCGTTGCCCTGGTTTTCCCGCTCATCGCGTTCGTCCACTTTCTGTTTGTCGGACGCGCCCACGTGCGCAGCAGCCGATAGAACGCGCAGTTCGTACCCGCAGTTCAATTTCGAGAACGTGCCTCATAGGAAACTCGCCATGTCGTCCTTGCTTACTCCTTACGATCTGTCCGGCCTCGCGCTGCCCAACCGCGTCGCCATGGCGCCCATGACGCGCGCCCGCGCGCCGCATCGCGGCGAAGCCACCGCGCTGATGGCTCGGTATTACGCGCAGCGCGCGTCGGCGGGCCTCTTGATCAGCGAGGCGACGAACGTCAGCCCGCACTCCGCCGCGTTCGAACTCGCGCCGGGCCTCGTGACTGATGCCCAGGTTGAGGCCTGGAAGCCCGTGACCGAAGCGGTTCACGCGAAGCACGGCCGCCTCTTCACGCAACTCTGGCATAGCGGCCGGGTCAGTTCGATGGCGCTGCTCGACGGCAATCAGCCGCTCTCGCCCTCGGGGCTCAACGACGACCTCGAACAACTGCAGGTGTGGGGCCAACTGCAAAACGGCTACTACACGAAGATCCACGCCACGCCCTCGCGCGCCATGACGACCGACGAAGTCATCCAGGCCATCGCCGAGTACAAGCGCGCCGCCGTCAATGCGCTCGCCGCCGGTTTCGATGGCGTCGAAATCCACGCCGCCAACGGCTATCTGCTGCATCAGTTCCTCTCGTCGACAACGAATACGCGCGACGACCAATTTGGCGGCTCGCTCGCCAACCGCGCGCGCTTTCTCGCCGAAGTCGTCAAGGCCGTGGGCGAAGTCATGCCGCTCGCGAAAGTGGGCGTGCGCGTTTCGCCGTACGCGGGCTACAACAACGTGCGCGACGCGAACCCCGATGGCACCTACGCCTACGTCGCGCGGATGCTCGACGAAGCGGGCATTGCGTATCTGCATGCGGCCGACACGAACGGCTGGAGCGGCCAACCCGACTTGCCCCGCATGATCGGGACCCTGCGCCCCGCGTTCCAGGGCACGCTGATGCTCAACGGCTCCATCACGCCTGCGGCGGCCGATCGCCTGATCGCCACGGGCGACGCGGATCTCGTCGCGTTCGGCCGCGCGTATATCGCGAACCCGGACCTCGTCGAGCGCATCGCCGCGAACGTCGAACTGGCCGCGCCGCGCCCCGTGGGCTGGTATGGCGGGGACAACGTCGGCTATGTCGATTACCCGCCGCATGGCGCCCCCTCCGGCGAACCGGCTGCGGCGGACGCCCTCTCCTCGTGAAGCCTTCCCCCAAAGCGCTCATGAACGAGGCAACGAGGAGATAGCATGAATCGCAAACGCATTGCGCTGGCCGTTGGCGCGCTCGCGGTCGTGGGGCTGGCGGTGGCGGGCGCCATCATGTACGAGCCTGCCATCGCGCCCATCACGCCCCCGTCCCCCGACAGCTTCGACGCCCAGCTCAAGCAGGAAGGTGTGCGCGTGGTCGCCCTGGGCGACTGCGTGGTGTGCCACACCGCGAAGAACGGCAAGCCGTTCGCGGGCGGCCTGCCGCTCGCCACGCCGTTCGGCACGATCTACGCGACGAACATCACGCCCGACCCGCAAACGGGCATCGGCAACTGGTCGGAGGCGGCGTTCGCCCGCGCCCTGCGCCACGGCATCGCGCGCGACGGGCACCAGCTTTATCCCGCCTTTCCGTACGTGCACTTCACGCACATGACCGACCATGATGTTTCGGCGGCCTACGCCTACCTGATGAGCCGCGAGCCGGTGCAGGCCACCGCGCCCGCGAACGCACTCATCTTTCCGCTGAACTTCCGCCCGCTCGTGGCCTTCTGGAATGTGCTGTTCCTACACCCCGGCCCGCTCCAGCCGGACCCGGAGCCAGGCGCGCAATGGAACCGCGGCAAGCTGCTGGTGGACGGGCTCGGCCACTGCGCGTCGTGTCACTCGCCGCTCAACGCCATTGGCGGAGAAAAGTCGGGGCAGGCGTTCGACGGCGGCATTGTCGACGGCTGGGAAGCGCCTCCCCTCAACGCGCTCTACGGCGCATCAAGGCCGTGGACGCGCGAGCAGCTCGTCACGTACCTGCGCACTGGCCGCGCCTCCGAGCATGGCGCGGCCGCGGGCCCGATGCTGCCCGTCACGCGCGACCTCGCAACCGTGCCGCAGTCGGACGTCGAGGCGATCGCCAGGTACATCCTGTCGCTGCAAAAGGGCGAGCCGCCGCATCCGTCGCCAACGGTCGCGACGAGCACCTCGCATGAGGCTATACCGGCCGAGCAACGCGGTGCGGTGCTGTTCGCCGCATCCTGCGCGCAGTGCCACGGCAACGGCTCGCCCATGCAGACGATCGGCGAACGCCCCACGCTCGCCTTCAGCACGGCCGTCAACGCCGACACGCCGCGCAACGCGATCCAGATGATCCTGAACGGCATCAACTGGCACGGCGAGGACGCGATGAACTACATGCCCGCATTCAGCGGCGTTTATGACGACCGGCAGGTTGCCGATCTCCTCGCTTACGTGCGCGCAACGTGGTCCGCGAAACCCGCGTGGCCCGACGCCACCCCGCTCGTCGCCAAGCTCAAAAAGGAGGACAGTGCGCGATGATTACCCTGAATGTCAACGGCGTCCCGCACACGCTCGATATCGATCCGTCCACACCGCTGTTGTATGCACTGCGAAACGATCTCGAGCTGCACGGCGCGAAGTTCGGCTGCGGCCTGGGTCAATGCGGCGCGTGCACGGTGATCGTCGACGGCGAGGCCACGTTCTCCTGCCTCGTGCCGGTGAGCGCGATTGGCGCGCGCCCCGTACGCACACTCGAAGGACTGGGCAGCGCCGCGCATCCCGGAGCCTTGCAGAACGCCTTCATCAAGCACCAGGCGGCGCAATGCGGCTATTGCATCGCGGGCATGATCATGCGCGCCCAGGCGCTGCTCGACAAGAACCCGCACCCAGGCGAGCAGGAACTGCGCGATCACATGGAGCCGAATCTCTGCCGCTGCGGCACGCACATGCGCATTCTCGCAGCCGTGCGCGAAGTTGCAGGCATCGCTCAACCCCACACCGAAACGAAGGCGCAACGATGAGCCACCAGGACGATTTCGTCGACGAAGGCCGCCGCCACTTCATGATTTCGGGCGCGCTGTTCGTTGCCTTCAGCATGGCGCCGGGCGCAAAGGTGTTCGCCCAGGAGGTGATCGCCGACGAAGGCGCGGCGGTGCATGTCTCGAAGGAGACCCAGGCGCTCGCGGGCAGTCTCAAGACCAACCCGATGCTCGACGCGTGGATCAAGATCACGCCCGAAGGCAACGTCACCGTATTCACGGGCAAGGTCGAACTCGGCACTGGCGTGCGCACGGCGCTGCTCCAGGTCGCGTCGGAAGAACTGAACATGGCGCCCGCGCTCATCACCTTCCTGACCGCCGACACCGGCGCGTCGCCCGACGAAGGCCTGACCGCGGGCAGCCACACCATCGCGGATAGCGGGACGGCCTTGCTCAACGCCGCCGCCCAGGTGCGCGGACATCTTGTGGAAGCCGCCGCGAAGCACTTCAAGGTGGACAGCGCAACGCTCTTCGCGAACAACGCCGTGATCCGCGCGCGCGACGGCCGAATGATGAGCTATGGCGAGGCCGTCGGGCTCGTCAATCTCCATCGCAGCGCCACGCCCGCCTCGCCGCTCAAGGACCCGAAAACGTTCCGCGTGATCGGAACCTCGCTGCCGCGCGTGGATATCCCCTCGAAAGTCACCGGCGGCATGAGCTACGTTCAGGACATGGCGTTGCCGGGCATGCTGCACGCGCGCGTGGTGATGCCGCCGGTCTACGACGCACGCCTCATGGCGTATGACGAAGCCACGGTCATGAAAATGCCGGGCGTGGTCAAGATCGTGCGCAACGGCAGCATGATGGCCGTCGTGGCGAAAGGCGAATGGCAAGCGGTCAAGGCGCAACGCGCGCTCGCCGCGGGCAGCACCTGGACGAATGGCCGCGCGCTGCCCGATCCGCACACGGTGCATCGCGACCTGAAAGTCATCTCGACGGAGCCGATCAAGATCGCGGATCACCACGCGCCCATGGCGCCCGCCGTCAAGACGCTCAGCGCACAGTTCACGAAGCGCTACATGATGCACGGCTCGATCGGTCCGTCGTGCTCGGTCGCCCTGTTCGACGGCACGCAGATGACCGTCTGGACGCATTCGCAAGGGGTGTATCCACTGCGAGAGGCGCTCGCCGAAATGCTCTCGCTGCCCAAGATGCAGGTGCGCTGCGTACACGTGGAAGGCTCGGGCTGCTATGGCCACAACGGCGCCGACGACGTGGCCGCCCATGCGGCACTGATCGCCGCGGCCATGCCGGGCCATCCGGTTCGCGTGCAATGGATGCGCGAACAGGAACATACCTGGGACCACTACACACCCGCCATGGTGACGGAGGTGAAAGCCGCGATCGACGCGAACGGCCGCATTGTCGACTGGAACTACGCGCTGTGGAGCAGCTCGCACAACGAGCGCATCGTCAACGCGGGGCGTCTGCTGCCCGCGCGCATGCTGGAAAAGCCATTCGTCTCCGCGCCCTCCACCCCGATGCTGCAACCCGAAGGCGGCGGCGACCGCAACGGCATTCCGCTTTACGTGTTGCCGAACATCTACGTGATGAACAACTTCTCGCCGACCATGCCGCTGCAAACCTCGGCCATGCGATCGCTCGGTGCGCACATGAACGTGTTCTCCATCGAAAGCACGATGGACGACCTCGCCCATATGGCCGGCCTCGATCCCGTCGAGTTCCGCTTGCGGCATCTCGACGACGAGCGCGCGAAGGATGTCATCAAGCTCGCCGCGAAACATTTCGGCTGGCCGCGCGCGCCGCGCGCCCGCAATCATGGCGTGGGCTTCGGATTCGCCAAGTACAAGAACCTCATGGGGTACGTGGCCGTTGCCGTTGAAATCTCGATCGAGCCGGAGACGGGCCAGGTGACGCTCGAACACGCGGAAGCGGCGGTCGATTGCGGGCAGATCGTCAATCCCGATGGCATCCGCAACCAGATCGAGGGCGGCATCATCCAGTCTGCGAGCTGGACACTGCACGAGTCCCTGCAATTCGACACACAGCGCATTCGCAGCTTCGACTGGGGCACGTACCCCATCCTGCGCTACTCGTCGGTACCGAAACAGATCAACGTGCACTTGATCGACCGCCCCGGCGCCCCCTTTCTCGGCGCGGCCGAAGCGGCCATGGGACCGACCGCCGGCGCGCTCGGCAACGCGCTGTTCGACGCGAGCGGCAAGCGCGTTCGCGACATGCCGCTGGCCGGCGACTCGCTGCGCAAGCTCATCGAGGTGTGAACGACCATGGATACGCTATTGTCGATGCGCGTGTTCGCACGCATCGTCGAAACCGGCAGCTTCACCCGCGCGGCCGAACTCACGGGGCTCACTACGCCGCGCGTTTCCGCGCTCCTGCGGCAACTGGAGCAGCACTTGCGCTGCAAGCTGCTCAACCGCACCACGCGCCGTGTGTCGCCAACGGAAGACGGCAGCACCTACTATCAGCGCTGCGTTGCGGTACTGGGCGAGATCGACGACATGGAGGCCTCGCTGTCACGCGCGCGTGTCGCGCCCAAAGGCAAGCTGCGGGTCAACATGCCGACGGCCATGGCCAAACGCGTCGTGATTCCCGCTCTGCCCGAGTTCGTCGACCGCTTTGCCGATATCTCGATCGACCTGGCGGTCACCGACCGCCAGGTGGACCTCGTGGGCGAAGGCGTGGATTGCGTCGTGCGCGTGGGCGAATTACCGGACTCCGCCATGGTGGCAAGACGCATAGGCAGCATGTCCACCTGTACCTGCGCGACGCCCGCCTACCTGGAGCGGCACGGCACGCCCGAGAACGTGGACGACCTCACGCATCACAGCGCCGTCACCTACGTATCGGCGGACACGGGGCGCCCGCGCCCCTGGGAATATTCGGTGGACGGCGCGCGGCGCACGGTGCCCATGCGCGGAGCGATAGCAGTGAGCGACGCCGACGCGCAGGTCGAGTGCGCGCTCGCCGGTCTCGGCCTCGTCAAAACGTCGCTCTACCTCGTGGAGCCCGCCATTCGCGCCGGCCGGTTGCAGGAAGTGCTGGCCGACTTCAACACGCCGCCACGGCCGGTTTCCGTGGTGTATCCGCCCAATCGCCACATGCCACCGAAGCTGAAGGTGTTCATCGAATGGCTCTCGGCGCTCTACGCGGGCATTCCGGCGTTGCAGGGGCAGCGTCTTTCATGAGCGCGCTCTCACATGGGTACCGGAGGGCGAGGCATGGCGCCTGCTAGCCATCGGCGGACAATCTTTGTATGATCCCCACGACGCAACCAGTGGTGATCCAGCATGCCGCGAAAGAAAACGGAGGAAGCCGCGACGCCGCAAGCGCAACCGGCCACGGCGCGCCGCCTCGCGCCCGAAGTGCGCGAGCGGCAGATCCTGCTCAAGGCTGTCGACCACTTCGCCACGCACGGCTTTTCGGGCAGCACGCGCGAACTGGCGCGTCAGCTCGGGGTCACGCAACCCCTGCTCTACCGCTATTTCCCAAGCAAGGAAGCGCTCATCGACCGCGTGTACGACGAGGTCTACCAATGGGACTCGTCGTGGGAAAAGCTGATTCTCGACCGCACGATTCCCATTCAGGAGCGCATGGTCACGTTTTATCACGGCTATTCCCGCATCATCCTGCGCCGCGAGTGGATCCGTATTTTCATCTTCGCGGGGCTGACCAAGGAAGGCATCAACTCGAAATACCTCGCGCGCCTGCGCGAGCGCGTGTTCGTTCCCGTGATGAACGAGATTCGCGAGGCTTACGGCGTCGAGCCCGCGAACAGCGCGCAGCAACGCGCGGCCGATCTCGAACTGATCTGGAGCCTGCACGCCAGCATTTTCTATATCGGCGTGCGCAAATGGATTTACGGGCTGCCGGTTCCCGACGACCTCGAAGCCCAGATTGCCTTGCAGATCGATGCCTTCCTCAACGGCGTTCCGGCAGCGCTCAAGCATCTGCGGCACGCGCCCGCGGCAAAGTTGCCCCGCGCGAAACAGACGAAAACGGCGTCCTGACGCTGGCGTTCGTCATCGCGCTTCACGCGAGTGACGCCCGCGTTGACGCACTTACTTCGCATGTTGTTGCGCGATCCGAAACGCGGGATTGCATTGCCCGTAGATTCCGCGTCGCCGCGCCCTCCTTAAGCTACACGTTCCACTTCGCAAACAACCCGCGATGTCGCGCGTGCCCCGTGCGAATCGCGCCCTCATCATCCGGCAGGATCGTATGGACAGCGTGAACATGGAGGTAGTGAAAACGGCGGCCCGGTGGCTCGGCGAGCATCGCAGGGTTTTGCTGGTCACGGTCGTCAAGACGTGGGGCTCGTCGCCGCGGGCGCCGGGCTCGATGCTGGCGATCCGCGACGACGGGCTCGCGGCCGGTTCCGTGTCGGGCGGCTGTATCGAAGACGACCTGATTGCGCAGGTGCGCGCCTCGGGAATCGCGGCGGGAGCGCCGCGCGTGGTGCGCTACGGCATCACCGCCGACGAAGCCCACCGTTTCGGTCTGCCATGCGGCGGCACCCTCGAACTCGTGCTCGAAACCCTGGGCGTTGCGAGCCAGTTGCCGCAGCTACTCGATTCCCTGCAGGCCGGGCGGCTCCTGACCCGCACGCTCGATCTCGCCACGGGGGCCGTACGCATGGGCCCCGCATTCGCGACGGAGGGGCTGCGTTTTGACGGCGAGCGCCTGCACACGGTGCTCGGCCCGCGCTACCGCCTGCTCGTCATCGGCGGCGGCCAGCTCTCGCAATACTTCGCGCGCATGGCCGTCGGACTCGACTACCACGTGACCGTATGCGACCCGCGCGACGAATACGCCGATACGTGGGACGTGCCCGAAGCGAAGCTCGTGCGCGACATGCCCGACGACGCGGTGACCGCCATGCGGCTCGATGAGCGTAGCGCGGTCGTTGCGCTCACACACGATCCAAAGCTCGACGATCTCGCGCTGATGGAGGCGCTCAGGACGCCCGCGTTCTATATCGGCGCGCTGGGCTCGCGGCGCAACAACGACGCCCGGCGCATCCGCCTGCGCGAGTTCGATCTCGACGACGAGCAGATCGCCCGGATGAGCGGCCCCGCCGGCCTGCATATCGGCAGCCGCACGCCGCCCGAGATCGCCATATCGATACTCGCGGAGCTGACCGCCGCGAAAAACGGCGTGCTCGTGCCCGCGCACATGCGGGTGCGCTACGGCAAGGCAGAGGCGGCGAATCAAAGCGCGAGCAGTTGCGGTATCTAGCCCATATTGCGCTGCACGCAACGCCGCTTTCCACTTTGCCGTGATTCTCAGCGTGGCGCTCGCCGCGTAAGGTTTCGGTACGGGATTCGCGAGAGCGCGAATCCCGTACCGTCACACACTACGCAAAGGGATCGCCATGTCCAGCACGCTTTTCTCCCCCGTCGATGTCGGCCCGGTCCGCCTGTCCAACCGCATTGCCGTTTCACCCATGTGCCAGTACAGCGCCACGAACGGCGAAGCAAACGACTGGCACCTCATGAATCTCATGCAGCTCGGGATTTCAGACGCGGGACTGATCATGCTGGAGGCGACCGCCATCGAGCCGCGCGCGCGCATCACACACGGCTGCCTCGGACTCTATGACGACGCAACGGAAGCGGCGCTTGCCCGCGTCATGGCATCGGCGCTCGCGGTCGCGCCGCAAGGCGCGCGATGGGGCATCCAGCTTGGCCATGCGGGACGCAAGGCGTCGGCGCAACGGCCGTGGGAAGGCCGCGGCGCGCTCGGCGAGAACGAGCAGCCGTGGACGACCGAAGCCCCTTCCGCCATTCCTTTCGCCGCGGACTGGCACACGCCGCGCGCCATGACAACGAGCGACATCGCCCGGGTTCGTGAACACTTCGTCGAATCGGCGCGGCATGCCGTGCGCCTCGGCTTCGACATCGTCGAGATCCACGCCGCACACGGCTACCTCCTGCACCAGTTCCTTTCGCCGCTTGCGAACCAGCGCGACGACGAATACGGCGGCAGCCTCGAAAACCGCATGCGCTTCGCGCTGGAGGTTGCCGATGCCGTGGCCGCCGCGCTGCCCGACCACGTGGCGCTCGGCTTTCGCATCACCGGCACGGACTGGCTGCCCGGCGGGATCACGGTGGAAGAAGCGGCGACGCTGGCCACGGCCCTGAAGGCGCGCGGCGTGAGCTACGTGTGCGTGACGTCGGGCGGCGTGGCGCACGCCTCGATCAAGGTTACGCCGGGCTATCAGGTGCCGCTCGCTGAGCACGTGAAGGCCGCCAGCGGCATCGTCACGCGAACCGTCGGCATGATCGTCGATCCGCATCAGGCCGAAGCCATCATCGCCGAAGGCCAGGCCGATATCGTCGCCATTGGCCGCGCGTTTCTGGACGACCCGCGCTGGGTCTGGCACGCCGCCGAACGCCTCGATGCGCTCGACGCGATTCAATACCCGCCGCAGTACGAACGCGCGGGCGCACCGCACTGGCGCGGAGCCGCCCTGCTGCGCCCTCACGATGCTCTGAGCCTCGCCTGATTCGAGCGATATGCCCCCAGGAGCGCATGCCCGCTCCAGGGTAAACACCCGCGCGTTTGCGCTTGGTAATCGGGCGAGTTCTTCCCTACAATTTATCAACCGATCAGTTATCGATCGATAAATTACGAGGAGCGTCTCATGCCGATTTCCCGGCTCGCCCACTACTCGATCCGCGCGACCGATCTCGAACGTTCGTGCCGGTTCTACGAACGTGTGCTCGGCTTCAAGCGCGGCTACCGCCCGCCCTTCGACTTTCCCGGCGCGTGGCTATACCGGGGCGGCGACGAAGCCGACTACGGCATCGTCCACATCATCGGCGTGGACGCGGACAACCCCGAGGGACTGGCCGCGTACCTGGGCGACAAGGCCCCGGTGGAAAGCGGCACAGGAACCGTCGATCACATCGCATTTCTTGCAACCGGCGTGCAGGCAATGTGGGAAACGCTGCGCGCCGAAGGGCTCGAATGGCGCGACCGCACGGTGCCGAGCCTCGGCCTGCATCAGATCTTCGTGGAAGACCCCTCGGGCGTCACCATCGAACTGAACTTCCCCGCCGCTGAAGTCGAACAAGGCGAGGCGAAAGCGTTGGCAGCATTGAACGAAACAAGCGATCTGGCAAAGGCAGGGAACTGAGATGAACGGCAAAACTACGAAGGGCACCGCGATCGTGGTGGGTGGCTCGCTTGGCGGCTTGTTCGCCGCCAACCTGCTCGCACGTGACGGCTGGGCGGTAAAGATTTTCGAACGCGTGCCGGAAGCGCTCACGGGACGCGGCGCGGGCATCGTCACGCACCCGGAGCTGTTCGCGGCGCTGAGTGCGGCGGACATCCGCTTTGACGACACGATCGGCGTGAGCGTCGACAAGCGCGCCACATTCGATCAGGATGGCGAATTGATTTCCGCCTGCGCAATGCCTCAGGTGCTCACTGCATGGGGAAAAATGTATAGCGTGCTGCGCGGCTCGATCCACGACGCTCACTATTGCCCCGGCGTGTCGGTCGTGCGCGTGGACGAGGACGCCGAGCGCGCCACCGTCACGCTGGCAGACGGCGCGACGCACACGGCAGACCTCGTGATCGCGGCGGACGGCCTGCGCTCGGCAATTCGCGAGCAGTTTTTGCCGCGCGTGGCCTTGCAGTACGCGGGCTATGTCGCATGGCGCGGTCTGGTCGATGAAGCGGCCATTTCCGCGCCCACGCACGCGGCGCTCTTCGACAAGTTCGCGTTCTGCCTGCCCCCGCGCGAACAGATTCTCGGCTACCCCGTGGCCGGCCACGCCAACAGCACCCGGCCCGGCGAGCGGCGCTACAACTTCGTCTGGTACCGCGCGACCGACGAGCAGATAGCGCTTCGCGACATGCTCACCGACGCGTCGGGCAAGCGCTGGGAAGGCGGCATCCCGCCCACGCTGATTCGCGACGACGTGCTGGCCGACATGGAAGACGCCGCGCCTGCGCTGCTCGCGCCGCAGTTCGCCGAGATCGTGACGAAAGCCGCGCAGCCGCTCTTTCAGCCTATCTTCGATCTCGAAGTGCCGCGCATGGCCTTTGGCCGCGTCGCCCTGCTCGGCGACGCCGCGTTCGTGGCGCGCCCGCACTGCGGAATGGGCGTGACCAAGGCCGCGGGCGATGCGATGGAACTCGTCAAGGCGTTGCGCGAAGGCGCCGACGTGCGCGCTGCGCTGGAAGCCTATAGCGCCGTTCGCACGGAATTCGGGGCCGCCATCGTTCAGCATGCGCGCCACCTGGGCGCGTACATGCAGGCGCAGCTCAAGGATGAGTCCGAGCGCGAGATGGCCGAACGTTACCGCACGCCCGAGGCGGTGATGCGCGAGACGGCCGTTCCCTGGGCGGCTTGACGACACACGCACGGCGCACAACGGCGATGTACGACCAACGCGACGCCGCGCGAGCCAAACACGACATATACGGAGACAACGTGGAACACACTCTTTCCTCTCACGGCGCATACGGGCCCGAAGAGGCGGCGCTGCCCGCCGATCCCCCGCAAACACTGATCGGCAATCCCCGCTTCGCCGCGCTCGTGAAAAAGCGCCGGGCCTTCTCATGGGGACTCACCGCCTTGATGCTCAGCGCTTATTTCGCGTTCATCCTGTCGCTCGCGTTCAACGCGAAATGGCTCGGCATGCCAATCACGCAAGGCGAGCCGATGACCTGGGGGTTCCCGGTCGGCTTTGGCATGTTCGTGTTCACGTTCGCGCTCGTGGCCATCTATGTCGCACGTGCCAACGGCGTACACGACGCGATGGTCGAAGCCTGCGCCAAAGGAGAGAAGTCATGAAACGCCTGGCACTCCTCCTGTGTTATACGCTGGCGGCCCTGCCCGTCGCGGCGCAAGCCGCGCCGGCCTCGTCCATCGCGCAAGGCCACAATACCCTCGCCATCGGCATGTTCCTTATTTTCGTCGCCTCCACACTCTTCATCACCAAATGGGCGGCGCGCAGGAACAACAGCGTATCGGACCATTATGCGGCGGGCGGCAAGATCACCGCGCTCCAGAACGGCTGGGCCATTGCGGGCGACTACATGTCGGCCGCTTCGCTGCTCGGGATCTCCGCGCTGGTGTTTACGAGCGGCTACGACGGCTTGATCTACTCGATCGGCTTTCTCGCAAGCTGGCCGATTATTCTGTTCCTGATCGCGGAGCCGCTGCGCAACCTCGGCAAATACACGCTCGCGGACGTCGTGTCATGGCGCCTCGCGCAGCGCCCGATCCGTGCGTTCGCGGCGTCCAGTTCCATCGTCATCGT
The DNA here is from genome assembly GCF_024206495.1 of Paraburkholderia sp. CNPSo 3272. Classification (GTDB taxonomy): domain Bacteria; phylum Pseudomonadota; class Gammaproteobacteria; order Burkholderiales; family Burkholderiaceae; genus Paraburkholderia. Next base: position 206,024 of record NZ_JAMBPQ010000009.1, read on the forward strand.
GCTGCTTTATCTCGTCTCGCAGATGGTGGGCGCGGGCAAGCTGATCGAACTACTGTTCGGCCTGCACTACAGCGTGGCCGTCGTGATGGTGGGCGTGCTGATGGTCGTTTATGTGTTCTTCGGCGGCATGCTCGCCACCACGTGGATCCAGATCATCAAGGCGGTGCTGTTGGTCGCGGGCGCGGCGTTCATGGCGTTCATGGTGCTCGCGCGCTTTGGCTTCAGCCTCAATGCGCTTTTTGCCCAGGCGGTTGCCGTGCATCCGGCGCATGACGCGATCATGCGGCCGGGCGGCCTGGTCTCCGATCCGGTTTCGGCCGTGTCGCTGGGCCTCGCGCTCATATTCGGCACCGCGGGTTTGCCGCATATCCTGATGCGCTTTTTCACGGTCCGCGACGTCAAGGCTGCGCGCACGAGCATTCTTTACGCTACGGGCATCGTCGGCATTGGCTACGCCCTCATCATCGTGATCGGCTTTGGCACGATTGCGCTCGTGGCGACGGACCCAAGCTATCACACGCCTTCGGGCGCGGTGATCGGCGGCGTCAATATGGTCGCGATTCATCTCGCGCACGCGGTGGGCGGCAACGTCTTTCTGGGCTTTATCTGCGCCGTTGCGTTCTCGACCATTCTTGCCGTCGTGGCGGGTCTCACGCTCGCGGGGTCCTCCGCGATCTCGCATGACCTCTACGCGAACGTGCTGCGCCGTGGCAAGGCTTCCGAGCGCGACGAAATGCGCGTCTCGCGCATCACCACCCTCGTTCTGGGCGTACTTGCCATTCTGCTCGGGCTCGCTTTCGAAAAGCAGAATATCGCGTTCATCGTCAGCCTGACGTTTTCGATTGCCGCAAGCTCGAATTTCCCGGTGCTGCTGTTGTCGATTTACTGGCGTGGCATGACCACGCGCGGCGCCGTGGCGGGCGGCACGATTGGACTCGCCGTAGCCGTGGCGCTGACCGTGCTCAGCCCAACGGTGTGGGTGCAGGTGCTCGGCCACGCTCACGCGGCTTATCCGTACGAATATCCCGCGCTCTTCTCGATGATCTGCGCTTTCGCGGGCACGTGGCTTTTTTCGGTCACCGACCGTTCAGCGCGCGCGCAACGCGAGCGCATGCTGTTCGATTCGCAAACCGTCAGATGTGAAATGGGCGCCACGCATGGTGCGTAAGCCTCTCAAGACACTCTCAACATAAAAACAGAATGAGACAGCGTATGGATTGCACGTGCTGTATTTCCCCGGCTCGCCGCCGTTTGCTCGGCGCACTGGGCGCGGTTGCCGGGGGAGCCGCACTCGGCGTGAGCGCCAAACCCGCGCAGGCGGCGCCAGCCGTGGCGGCGCCCATCACCGCACTATTACCCCGAATCGTACTGCGACCTCGTGGGTAAGGAAGGCTCGAATACGGCGGCAGTTTCGTGTGCGACGGGCACTCGTTCACCTTCAAGACACCGGCCGGCAGCCTGGGTCCGTTGCCGATGAAGTTCATCGACGTCGACCAACGACTAAAGCATTGTCGATCATACGGTCCTGAAGCGCCGGACAACCGCTCGCGGAATTCTTCGCGCAGCAAACGCAAACGGGCGACTGCTTCGTTGGCTGGTGCTTGCGTGCGGACAAAGCACGAATACGGCGCTATTGCCGCCGCCCAGGTCCTCCGTGCCGCGCAGGCCCCAGCGGGGGCTTTGATTGCCCGCTCAGCGGGTGTCGGACATCCACCTCGAATCGCGGGCGCCGCGGTTGGCGGCCAGGGCGTGGCCTTGCTGCCGAAATGGCTCGTCGCGCCCGACGTCGCGGCCGGTCGCCTCGTGAGGCTGTTCGAGGACAGCGAGATCACGGCCGACTCGGGCGAGGCATTCGTCTACGCGACCTACCTTCCCAACCGGCGCCTTTCGCGCAAAGTTCGCGCATTCATTCGATTTGTCGAGAGATTATCCATTTAGAAGGAAACACGCTACAAATTGCAATGAAGCGCGTTTACACTTGAGCACTCCATTGCGCCGTTCATTTTGTCGACGCGCCATTCAACATTAAAGAAGGGAGGCAGAACATGTACGTTTTCGGTCGAGTTTCGGTCTCCCTCGGGGGGCGTCAGGTATATCTCGATGGACAGCCGTTGGCGCTGGGCGCACGGGCGTTCGACATTCTCGAATTGCTCATTCGCGCCGAAGGCGCCATCGTGACCAAAGACGAGATCTTGCGGCTCGTCTGGCCCACGACCTTCGTTGTCGAAAATAATATTCAGGTCCATATTTCGGCGCTGCGCAAGCTGCTTGGCGAAGGATGGATTCGCACTGTCTCGGGGCGAGGCTATCGGCTCGTGCGCCCTTCGTCGCAGCCATCAAGCGCGTCGAGCACCGTTGAGGGTGCGGCCGTGCTGAAGCAGGATAGCGACAACCGCCAGCGCGCATGGGCGCTCGCCGGCCGTGAAGATCAGGCGCGCCGACTGTACGAACGGCTTCGGCACGAATCGCTCATCACGGTCACCGGGCCCGGCGGCGTGGGTAAAACGCGGCTTGCCCTCACCGTGGCGAAAGCGTGGGCCGAGGACAATCGCGCCGCTTTTTGCCACGTCGATTTCGCCGACCATATCGATCGCTGTTCCTGCTATGCGGAACGACTGCCTATGCTGTTGCAGGAACTTCGCGACGGCAGCGCCGGGATTGCGGAAATCGCGGGCGAAATTGGCGATCGGCGCATCGTGCTCGTGCTGGACAATTGCGAGCGTGAAGTGGAGAGCGTCGCCGCACTATGCGAGTGCATTCTCGCCGCGAACCGCAACGCGGTGCTGCTCGCGACCAGCCGCGAGCCGCTGCGCGCAAAGGGCGAATACCTTCACACGGTACCGCCGCTTTCACTGCCCCATGAAGGTGCGGACGAAGCGGCCATTCTCGCCAGCGGTGCCGTTACGATGTTCTTCGATCGCGCGAGAGCCACGGGAACCGAATTTCCGCAAAACCCGCAAACACTCGCGGCAATCGCCGATGTTTGCCGGCGCCTGAGCGGCCTGCCGCTCGCGCTCGAACTCGCGGTTGCGCGCGCCGCGTTGCTGGGCGCACAGGCGCTCGCGCATGAGCTACAGGGTTCTGCTTTGGGTCTCGCCGGCGGGTCGCGAACCGCGCATCCTCGCCAGCGCACCCTGCGCGCTTCGATCGAATGGAGCTATCTCCAGCTTGGCGCAGCCGAACGCGCGGTGCTGCATCGTCTGGCCGCTTTCGAGGCGCCATTCGACCTGGCCAGCGCCTGCAAAGTCGCCGCTGTCGACGGCATTCAGCGCGACACGGCTTTGGAATGCGTACACGGGCTCGCCGCAAAGTCGCTGCTGACTTTGCACTCCGAAGGGGCGAACCGGCTCTACTCGCTCTTTCCCATCGTTCGCGCCTACGCTGCCGAGCGGATGGCCGAGTCCGGGAAGCGCGTTCCCCTTGCGCCGCAAAGCCCGCTTTCGAGCGCCCTTGCACCGGATTGCGCGAACATTCGATCACTGCGCCACTCGAACAGCAAGCTGTACTCGCATTAACGGCGGGTTCAGCGGGTTCTGAATTAGTCTGCCCCACATTTCAGCACGCCGGCGATTTTCCCCAACACTACGCTAATGATTGAGCCGCCTTGCTCAATCATTACGACAACGCCTGCATTCGCTAAAAATCCTTAAGTGTTATGAACGCAGGCGGCAATCGCTGGATATCCCGAAACCTGTCCTCCATACTGCGGCTTACGCGCGAGGAATACGCTATTCCAGTATTCCTTGAATACTTCTCCACGAGGTTCTTGCGACGGCGCATCCGCGGCCCGCGAACGCGAAGCTAACAAGCTGCCCATTCAATGACCACGCATGCCAAGCCCTCCCACCCGGTTGCCGCACAGATTGAGAATGGCGCGGCCGTGGACGCCGCTTTCCCTGGCGTGCACTTCGACATCGCCTGGTTCGAGCGCTGCGAGAAGCGCGAACTCGACCATGCCGACGGCGTCACGACCTGCCTGCTGCGCGAGCCCGGTGACGGCAGGTATTGGCTCGCGCGCCATGCGCTGAACACCTCTGCAATCGGCTGCGAGCGCCTGAAGCGCGAACTTGCCGTCAGCGCACAAATTAGCATGCCTTGGGGCCTGCCGCCGGTGGAGTCCATCTGGGGTGGCGAACGCTTCATCATCGTGTACGAGGCAGGCGCGAGCAGCACGCTCGCCTCCTCTCTGGACACTCGGCAACTCGGCCTCGAAGCGTTTCTCGCCGTGGCCGCGGGCGCAGCGCGCGCACTAGGCGAAGCGCATTCAGCGGGCCTTTGCCACGGGGATCTGAAACTCTCCAGCATCGTGCTCGCCAATGCCCAGGCCGACCTCGAAGCCGACGCCGAAGCCTGCGCAATCCGCCTGACCGGATTCGATCCCGCGCCGCCTGAGGCGTATCGCGAACGCCTGAGCGCGCAGCCGTATCTGGCTCCGGAAGTCGCGCTCAATGACGCCCCTGCCGATCGAAAAAGCGCAGACCTCTATGCGCTGGGCGTGGCGCTCTACGCCCTGCTGACCGGCGAATTGCCCATCGACGCGCGAAGCGCGGCGGGTTGGTATCACGCGCGCCTCGCAATCGAACCTCTTCATCCGCGCCGACACCGCGCGGACGTGCCCGAGCCGCTCGCCGAAGTCCTGCTCAGGCTGCTCGCGAAAGACCCGCGCGAACGCTATGTCACGGCCGCTGCCGCCTATGCGGACTTGCAACGCATCCGCAACTCGCTTTGCGCGCCTGGCGGCGAAGCCCGCGTGGCCGTGGATGCCGGCGCATCGTCTCATCTCCTCAGCCTGCCTGGCCGGTTGTTTGGCCGGGCAACCGAGAAAGCCTTGCTCGACGATGCGCTTGCGCGCGTGGCCGCGACCGGCAAGACCGAAGTCGTGCTGATCTCCGGCAGCGGCGGCTGCGGAAAGTCAGCGCTCGTCGAATCGCTTTTCAACGACGTGCAGCGCCTCGGCTCCCGATTCGCGTCCGGCAAGGCCGACAAGCTTCGCACCACGATCCCTTACGCGCCGGTCGTCCAGATCGTGCGCGCCTTGACGCTGGCGCTGCTCGGCGAGGCCGACAACCTGCTCGCGTCCGTTCGCGAACGCTGGACTCAACGCCTCGAGGGGCAAGGGCGAGCGATCGCCGAACTCGTACCCGAAGTCGAACACGTCATCGGCCCCGGCGCGCCGCTTGCCGACGTGGCCGCGCCGCTCGCCCAGGCGCGTCTCGTGCGCGCGCTGCTGCACACATTCGCAGCGCTCGCACAGCCAGGCGCGCCGCTCGTCATTTTCTTCGACGACGTTCAATGGGCCGACCCCGCGAGCCTCGCGTTTCTGAGGGCGTTCTCTTCGGAACCGCCGCCGCACGTGCTGCTTCTTTGCGCGCACCGCGAATCCTCCGTCGAGCGGCCTGGCCCGCACCAGTGGCTGCGCGAACTCGACGCATGCAAGACGACGCGCGTGACGCAAGTGCGTCTGCAAGCGCTTTCGGTACGTGACCTCGCCGGTCTGATTGGCGCGACGCTCAACGAACCGGCCGAGCGCGTCGAGCCTCTGGCGCGCGCCGTACACGCGAAAACGGCCGGCAATCCATTCTTCTCGCGCCAGCTCCTGCGCATGCTGATCGACGACGAAGTGCTGGGCTACAGCGTCAAAGCCGCGGCCTGGACGTGGGACGAAGCGATCATCGCGCAGCGCCTTTACTCCGACAACGTGATCGACCTGCTGATTCGCCGCTTCGATCGATTTCCGCAGGAAAGCGTGAAACTGGTCGAGTGGCTCGCCTGCGTCGGGGTGCGATGCGACGTGGCACTGCTCGCGCAAATTGGCGGCATCACGCCGGGCGACGTTCATGAGCGTCTGCGCCCATTCGTCGATGCGAATCTGCTCGCGGCTCAACCCGAGGCTTACGCGTTTTTGCACGATCGCGTGCTCGAATCCGCTTACGCGCGTATCGATGCGCAAACGAAGCCGCATTATCACGCGCGCATCGCCTCCGTGATGATCGACTACTGGCGTGCGAGTCTCCCCGAGTCTGCGTTCGATATTGCCAGTCAGATCGAGCGCGCACCCAAAGAAGCGCTCGACCCCGAAACGCGGGTTGCGTATGTTCGTGTATTGATCCTGGCGGGCAAGCGCGCACGCAACGCCGCGGCCCTGGACCAGGCAACGGAATATGCCAACGTGGCCCTCGGCATGGTCGATGAACAGTGGTGGTCGAACCACTATGGCCTGACTTACGGCGCCCAACTGCTGCACTGCGAGTGTTTGCTGGCGCAGGCCAGACTCACGGATGCTCAACAACGCATCGACGCGTTGCTCGCCCACCCGCTCGCGATTCTCGACCGGGCCGGCGTGCATCGCCTCAAGGCCGTCCTGCAGACCGTCCAGTCCGATTACGAAGGCGCTTTGTCCACCGCGCTGGCCGGGCTTGCGCTGCTGGGCGTACATCTGCACCGCTCGCCAACAGCCGAACAGATGCGCGCCGCGTGCGAGTCGGTACAGATCGCGTTGCGGGGCCGCGCGATCGCGAGCGTGCGCCATCTGCCACCCTGCGAGGACCGGCGCATTCAGATCGTCATGGGCCTGCTCGCCACGCTCACTTCCTCGTTCTTCGTGACTGACGGGCTCGGCATCCTGCATCTCGCCAAGATGGTCGAACTCACGCTCGAACATGGCGTGACGCCCGAGTCGCCGTATGGTCTCGCGTGGTTCGGCGTCCTGTTCGCAGGCATGTACGAAGCGGCTGACGAAGGGCTCGCCTACGGACAGGCTGCGCTGACGCTGGTCGATCAGCACGGTTTCGAAGCGCAGCGCGTGGCCACGCTCGTTGCCATCGATCAGGTCAGCGTATGGACGCGCCCGCTCTCTTTCGCGCTCGAGCACGCGCGGCAGGCGCGCGTGCTGGGGCGTGCCTCGGGCGACATCGGCATGGCCTGTTACGCGTGCAATCACATTGTTTCCGACGTGATTGCCATGGGCGAAAATTTGTCGCTCGTCGACGAAGAGGTCGAACGGGGACTCGAACTCACAGCGATCATCCAGTACCGCGATATCGAAGCGGTCCTGCTGGCACAACGCGATTTCGTTCACCAGTTGCAGCGAGCGAAGGACAGCACGGATCGACTCGAGCACACCGGCGCCGCGGTTTCGCAGATCGCCCGCTTTTTCCTGTACTTTTATGACGGCCTCGCGAAGCTATTCGCCGGAGCGTATTGCGCCGCGCGCACTCGCCTCGACGATGCGCGGGCGCTTGCCTGGACCGTGCCCGCGCATATCAACGTGGCCGACTGCCACTGGTATGGCGCGCTCGCAATTTCACGCGGGCAATTCACTTCGCACGACAGCGCGCTTTTCGAGCTTCGCACGCAGCGCGTGCAGTTCGCGCGCTGGGCCAATCAAAACGGTGCGACGTTTCGCAACAAGCTCCTCCTGATCGACGCTGAAATCGCGCGGCTCCAGGGCGATGCCTTCGGCGCGCTCGTCGCTTACGAGAAGTCCGCACAAGCCGCCGAAGCAGCGGGATTCACGCACGAACAGGCGCTCGCGCACGAATTCGCGGGCGAGCTTTGCATGGCGCATGCGCTGGAGAGCTCCGCGCGCCATCATTTGCATCAGGCAGCAATCTGCTATGGCCGCTGGGGCGCGGCGTTACCCGAGGAGCGTATTCACGAACGCCACCCGCAACTGGCGTCCGTGGCGACCGACGAAGCGAGTCCGCGCAACGAAGTGCGGCAGCAGCCCTTTGTCGAGCTCGGCGTCGAAGCCGCGAAGGCAATCTCGGGCGAAGCCGTGACCGATCGTCTGGTCGAGAGGTTGCTGACGGGCATCACCGTGTACGCCGGGGCGCAATACGGCCTCTTGCTGCTCATGCACGACGACGGGCCGAAAATCGAAGCGTTGGCGCGCGTCGAATCGAATCACATGGCGGTCACGCTCAGATCCGTGGCACCCGACGATGAAGCCTTGCCGCTCGCCGTGCTCAATAGCGTCGTTCGCACGCGAAAGACGCTGGTGTTCGCGGAAGCAAGCGTCGAATCGCCGTTGCTGCGCGCGCGCACTAGCGCCGGGCGCACGCAACGCTCGGTGCTCTGCATGCCGCTGTTGCGGGGCGGATCGCTGATTGGCGTCGTCTATCTGGAGAACAATCTCGCGCCTGGCGTCTTTGACCCGAGCCGCGTCGCCGGCCTTGAAGTGCTCGCGCCGCAGGTCGCGGTTTCCCTCGAAACCGCCCGCCTGTACGAAAGGCTCGTCGAGGAAAGCGAGCACCGCCTGAATGCGGAAGTCAACCTGCGCTACGCGCGCGACGAACTCGCGCGCACCTCGCATCTCACGGTCATGGGCAGCGTCGCAGCCTCCATCGCCCACGAGGTGAACCAACCGCTCTCCGCAATCGCCACTTCGGTCGACGCCAGCCTGCGCTGGTTGCAGCGCGCCACGCCCAATCTCGAGGAAGTCGCGGCGGGCCTCGACCACATCAAGCGAACGAGCTTGCGTGCGGTCGAAATCATTCGCGCGCTGCGCGCACTCGCCAAGCAGGCGCCCGCGATTCTCGCGCCGCTACGCATGGACGACGTCGTGCGCGACGTGCTGGACCTGCTCCAACCGGAAGCACTAGCGCAGCAAATCCGCGTCGTCACCCAACTGGAAGCCGGCGACGCGATCGTTCAGGCGGATCGCGTCCAGCTGCAGCAGGTGGTGCTCAACCTGTTTACCAACGCCGTGGAGGCGATGAGCGAAACGGTGCTGGAAACGCGCACGCTTGCGATCTCCACGAGAGTGAGTGAGGGAAAGGTCGTGATGTCCGCGCGTGATCGCGGCACTGGAATTCCGGCAGACGTCCTCGAGCGGATATTCGATCCGCTCTATACGACGAAGGCGTCGGGCATGGGGATGGGCCTGGCGATTTGCCGCTCCATCGTCGAGAGCCATCACGGGACGCTCGATGCCTTTAACGTGGAGGACGGCGCCGAGTTTGTCATGACGCTGCCTATCGCCTGGCACGATGTCGCACCCCGGCGCGCGCGCAGCATTAACATTCAAGACTTTCCCGGTTACGCGCGTTAGCCTCCTGTCTGTTCGGATCCCACGCAATCCGGGTTGAATCGTGAAATCAGCGACATTCTTGAACCAAGAGCTAGCCAGCGAAGTCTTCACGGTCTATGTCGTCGAAGACGACATAGTCATGAACGAGGCCATCTGCCTGCTTGCGCGCTCCGTTGGCGTCGATGCACAGGGTTTTCTGAGCGTGCAGGACTTCCTCACTTGCAAGCGCAACACGGGGCCGAGTTGCCTCGTGCTCGACATTCGACTGAGGGGAAGCAGCGGGCTTGCGCTGCAAGACCTGCTCAAATCGGAGCATGACCCGATTCCGGTGATTTTCGTCACCGGTCATGCGGATATTCCCATGAGCGTGCGGGCGATGAAGGCGGGCGCCATCGACTTCCTCACGAAGCCGTTTCGCGATCAGGATCTGCTCGACGCCATTGCGATCTCGCTGGAACGCGACGCCGCAAGGTTGACCCGCGAGCGGCACGATAACGATGTGCTCGCGCGCTTCGAAGCGATGATCGAGCGCGAGCGCGAGGTGATGGCCGCCGCCGCGGCCGGTAAATTGAGCAAGCAGATCGCGGACGAGCTTGGCATTAGCGAAGTCACCGTGCGCGTCTACCGCAGCAGTGCGATGCGCAAGATGCGTGCACGTTCGTTCGCAGAACTTGTCATTCTCGCGCATCGGCTGGGGATCGTCGTGAAGGACGACCGGACGCGCCTGAATTGAAGGCTGAAGCGTGTCAGCCAGCCGTCACGCGCTTTCACGCCCCATTCGCGACGCGCAGCAAGCGAGCACCCCAAGCATCACGAGCGGCAAGATGAGCGCCCAGAACGAGCCCATCAACCAGCCCAGCGCCCCGCCGCCCGCGCCCAGCGCGAATGCGAGGACCGGCGGCAGCGTGCGCACGAGCCGCGTGCGCGCTTCGCCCCGGTCAATGTGCGCCGTGCCGGGCGCGAGCAGATCGAATGCGTCGATCACGGCCTGTGTGACGTTGCCCGTCATCACCGTGTTCGCGGCCACACTGCGCGTCGCGAGCCGCGCGTGGGCGTTCTGCACGCCCATGCCGGCCGCGCCCAGCAGCCCGCAAACGATGGTCAGCGGCGCATTCGCGTTCGTGATGGGCGCAGCGAATACGCCTGCGAGCATGAAGGCAACGAGGAAAGCGATCTGCAAGAGGTAGAGGCCCACCGCGCGTGTGCTTTCGGGGCGCTCGCGCAGTGTGTCGTCGAGCAGGCGCGCGACAACAATGCCGCTCACGAACGCCGGAAACGCCAGCAGCTTGATCGAAAGGCCGTTGCCCGCACCCGCGAGCCCTGAACCGATCAGGATGAAGTTGCCGGTGACATGTGCGGTGAAAAGACCGTAGAGGGCCACGAAGCCGAGCGTGTCGACATAGCCCGCGATGAAAGCGAGCATGCCGTTCTCGCCCAAAAGCGATTCGAGCACGCTTCCCGCGAAGCGCGCTCGCGTGTTTAGAGTTCGTTGTTGCACGATGATTCGCTCGTGAGTGTGATGGTTTTCATGGACGACATGTCGCGTTCTCCAAAACAGCGCGGCCCCTGCATCCTCTACTCCAGCCAGGGCGAACCCAGTATCTGCCCGCAAAAATTGATGCGGCGATAGTTGGGGTCGATCCGGTCCAGCACGTCGGCGCACTGATTGCCCACGGCGGTCTGTGGCCGAAAAGCGATCCCGCGCCCGAAGGCGCGAATGACTTCCTGCTTGTAGCCTTGCCCGCGAGGAAACGCCGCGAGCACGCTTGCCCGCTCGTGCTCCGTGTACAGATGCAGATTCGTGCCAATCAGATCGGTGCGAACCGCCGCCGCGAGCAGATCCGAAAGCGGCGTCACTCGCGCCGGAATGCCGGGCGATGTATGCAGGGCGACCGCGAGCCACGCATCATGCTGCTTCTGGCTTTTCATCCCGTAGTAGTGCAGCAGATGCCGGGCCGCGTCGGCGCTGTCGATTTCATAGCGCAGCGTCGAATGCGAATACGCGGGGCTCAGGCCCATGTTCGCGTACATCGCACTGACGTAAAGTAAATCCGTGTCGCATTCCATGCCCCAGCGCCGCGCCCTCAGCATCGCGAACATGAACACCCGGTTGGCGTGCCCGAGCAGGATGGGCGGCAACGTGGCGCATGCGCTTTCGACAGCCGCGGTCGCCACGGGCGTGCGCGGAATCCGCACGCCAGCGACTTCGCTGACCGTGCACCACGACGCTGTTTGCATAGAAGCCCTTCCGGATGTCCCGATCGTTATTTTCGGTGGTTGACGCAAGCGCGGCGCGAGTGACGTCGGTGCGTTTCATCTCAGCGTGCTCCCGTTCAAAACGCGAAGCAACTGCAACCCAGCGCGCCCCAGAACCCGTTCTGGTCCGATACCGGGGCGTTGCTGCTCCACGCCCGGCCATGCGCGTGCTGGTGAATGCCGCACAGGTTCACGCAAGCATCGCTGCACGACTGCGCGGGCACGGCGGCATGAAGCGCGGTTGCCGGCTTGTAGCGCGCATAGCTGCCGAATTCGGCCACGGGCGACCACGACGGGCTCACCGGCAGCGCGGGCGGGCTCAGTGCGTCGAACTCCGCGGCGGCATAAACGATGCGTCCGCCCACGACCGTCAGCACCGAAGTCAGATGCTTGATCGACGCTTCCTCGATCGTGAAGAAGTCGTCGCTCAGCACGGCGAAGTCGGCAAACTGGCCCGGCACGAGTGCGCCCTTCCTGGTTTCGTCGTTCGAGAACCAGGCGCTTCCCACCGTGTAGCGGCGCAACGCTTCCATGCGCTCGAGCCGGTCGCGCTGCGCGTACATCGGCGTGCCGCCCACCGTGCGCCCCGAAACGAGCCAGTAGAGCGAAACGAAAGGGTTGTAGCTCGCCACGCGCGTGGCGTCCGTACCTGCGCCCACGGGCAGGCCCGCTTCCAGCATCTCGCGTACGGGTGGCGTGTGGGCCGCCGCTTCGGCGCCGTAGCGCGCGATGAAATACTCGCCCTGGTAGGCCATGCGATGCTGCACGGCAATGCCTCCGCCCAGCGCCGCAATCCGCTCGATGTTGCGATCCGAGATCGTTTCGCAATGGTCGAAGAACCAGCGCAGGCCGTTGAACGACGTGTCGGCGTTCACGCGCTCGAACACGTCGAGGAAGCGGCTGACCGACTCGTCGTAGGTCGCGTGCAAGCGCCACGGCCAACGGTTCTGCACCAGCAGGCGCACCACGCCTTCCAGTTCCTTCTCCATCTCCTCGGGCAGATCGGGGCGCGGCTCCAGGAAGTCCTCGAAGTCGGCGGCCGAAAAGACCAGCATTTCGCCCGCGCCATTGACCTTCAGGAAGTCGTCGCCTTCGCCGGGCCGCGTGGCCTTCACCCACCGCGCGAAGTCCTCGATCTCGCGCTTCGCATTCTGCGTGAAGAGGTTATAGGCAATGCGGATCGTGAGTTGCTCGCGGCGCGCGAGCTCCATGATGACGGCGTAGTCGTCGGGGTAGGCCTGGTAGCCGCCGCCCGCGTCGATCGCGCTCGTCACGCCGAGGCGGTTCAACTCGCGCATGAACTGGCGCGAGGAATTCATCTGGTCGTCGATCGGCAGCTTGGGGCCCCTGGCAAGCGTGGCGTACAGCAGGCCCGCATTGGGTCGCGCGATCAGCATGCCGGTGGGATTGCCGCGCCGGTCGCGCTGGATCTCGCCGCCCGGCGGATTGGGCGTGTCGCGCGTGTAGCCGACGGCGCGCAACGCCGCCGCGTTCAGCAACGCGGTGTCGTACAGGTGCAGGATGAATACCGGCGTGTCCGGCGCGACCGCGTTGAGTTCTTCAAGCGTGGGGCCGCGTTTTTCGGCGAACTGGAATTCGTTCCAGCCGCCCACCACGCGCACCCATTGCGGCGCGGGCGTGCGCGCGACCTGCGCGCGCAGCATCTCCAGCGCGTCCTGCAACGAAGGCACGCCGTCCCAGCGCAACTCCATGTTGAAATTCAGGCCGCCACGAATTACGTGCAAGTGCGAGTCATTCAGACCGGGAATCACCGTGCGGCCGTTGAGGTCGATACGGCGCGCGTCGTCGCGCGCCCATTGCATGACGTCGCGCTCGTTGCCGGACGCGACGATCTTGCCGTCGGCAACCGCGAGCGCCGTGACGAACGAGCGGCGCTCGTCCTGGGTCGCGATCTTGCCGTTGTAGATCACCAGGTCGGCAATACGCCGAGGTTGATCGGATGCGCTCATCGACGCTCTCCTGTGTCTTGAGGGAGTTCTTTTGTCGTCCGAATTGCATGCAGCAGACTCGCACCGCACCGCATTCATCGCATCCGGAAAATCGTTGCGGTTTCAAGGACTTTGCAAGAACCCCACTTTATGGAATCTGCAACTGAAAGTCCTGTGTAAAACCTGAAGACTTATGATGGCTTTTCTGAGCACGAGACGACGCAATTCAAGCCACGCCGCATAGGCGGCGCGGCTTGAATCACTTTCCCTTCTGCTTCTCAGGCAGGATCGTCAGGCCTTGAGGAAGGCGAGCAGATCCGCGTTGACCTGATCGACGTGCGTGCTGCACATGCCGTGCGGCGCGCCCTGGTAGATCTTGAGCGTGGCGTTCTTGACGATCTTCGCCGAGAGCTTCGCCGAATCGTCGATCGGCACGATCTGGTCGTCGTCGCCGTGCAGGATCAGCGTGGGCACGCTGATCTTCTTCAGGTCGTCGGTGTAATCGACTTCCGAGAATTGCTTGATGCACTCGTACTGGCCTTTGATCGAACCGGCCATGCCTTCGCGCCAGAATTCCTGCACGAGACCTTGCGAGACCTTCGCGTTCGGGCGGTTGAAGCCGTAGAACGGCGTGGCGAGATCGAGGTAGAACTGGGAGCGGTTCGCGGCCACCCCCGCGCGAATGCCGTCGAACACCGACATCGGCAGACCGTTCGGGTTGTTGGCCGTCTTCACCATGATCGGCGGCACCGCGCCGATCAGCACGGCCTTGGCCACACGCTTTTCGCCGTGGCGGCCAATGTAGTGCGCAACTTCACCGCCGCCCGTCGAATGGCCCACGAGCATCGCGCCCTTCACGTCGAGCGCGTCGAGCACGGCGGCCAGGTCGTCGGCGTAGGTGTCCATGTCGTTGCCCTCGGAGGGCTGGCCCGAGCGGCCGTGCCCGCGGCGGTCATGGGCGATCACGCGGTAGCCCTGGTTCACGAGGAAGAGCATTTGCGCGTCCCAGGCGTCGGCGCACAGCGGCCAGCCGTGCGAGAACACCACCGGCGTGCCCGTGCCCCAATCCTTGAAGTAGATCTGCGTGCCGTCCTTGGCGCTCACATAGTTGCCGCCATGATGATGGCCCGTGCCGTGCGCATGCGCGGGCGCCCCGGTCGTGGCGGCCGCCGCGGCCGGCAGGCTCGACATGGCGACCATGGCGCCGGCCACGCCCGCGCCTGCGGAAAGGATGCGGCGGCGCGAGGTGAGAATGGTATTCGTATTGATTTGCTGCGTAGTCATGTGTTCTCCGTCGTTGCTTCGCCGCGGAAGGCCCGGGCGAGCTCACTGCGTTCAGGCTGATGAGCGATGGGCGCACAGACCCTGAAACGTCGAACGGTCTGCACCCCGATTTCGCTACCGCAGCTTAGCGACGCGGAAAAGCCATGTCTTTTGTGAAACCTGAATAATCCTGAAACCGCTCTTCAGAAAGCCGAGTGCGCGTGTTACCCACGCGCTACATGGCGTCGGCCATGTCGACGTCACGCAGCCCCGGCGTGTCGAGCTTGCGGCGCAGCGCGGCCAGCTTGCGCATTTCGGGCAGGCGCGGGCCTTCTCCCTGTTCTCCCTGCGCCGCTTGCTCGCCGCCGAAGCGCTCGAACGGCGCGAGCAACGCATAGGCATCGCGAAGCGCGCCCTCCTGCACCATCGACTCGCCGAGATCGAGCGCCGCGCGCAGTTCGAACAGCCATGCGCCCTGCTCGCGTGCAAGCGCCATCGCTTGAGCAAGCTTGCGATGCCCCGCGTCGATGAGGCGCGCGCGCGTCTTGTCGCCTGAAGCGTAACCCGCCCGCGAACGCGCGAGGTGCACCTGGGCGCTTGCCCGCATCAGTTCGGCCTCAAACGCGTGGTCGCCATCCGCGGCAGTGCGCCGCTGCGCCTCGTCGATTGTCGCGAGCGCCTCGTCGAGCCGCCCTTCCAGCAACAACGCTTGCGCGAACGAAACCGTCAGGGCCGAGGTCAGCCTGCGGAATCCACGGGCCTCCAGGCTCGCCAACCCCGCTTCGAGCCGGGAAAGCCCTTCTTCGTGGCGGCCCGCCTCCAGCGCCAACTGGCCCGCGAGGCATTCGCCGTAGTCTTTCCACACTTCGAAACGGTTGAGCGCCGCTTGCGAGCGCAGCAACGCCAGATGGCTCGCCGCGAGGTCCGACTCCCCGCACGCCAGCGCAATGGGCACCGCCACGACCGCAAGCAGATGGCACAGCGAAGGCTCGAGCATGTCCGCGCGCACGAGGTTGATCGCGCGTTCGATCAGGTCGAGCGCGAGCGCAGTTTCCCCCTGCATCCACGCGATGCGCGCGAGCGTGCCCGTGCCGAAGATGCGCGGATCGATGGCGAGGTCAGTGTCGGCGCGGCTTCGCGGCCCGCTCACCTCAAGCGACGCGAGCGCGCGCTCCAGCCGGTCGCGCGCCTGTTCGTGTTCGCCGAAGCAATGCAGCGATGCCGCCAGCGTCGCGCTCGCGCAGAGTTTTTGCCACGCCGAACCGCCCCGCAACGTGCGCGCCTCGAAACGCGTGGCGAAGCGCAGCGACGCATGAATGTCGCCCGCGGTCATGGCCGCATTCCACAGGCCCCACATGGCGCGCGTCTCGAAGATGGCGTCCGCGCAACCCGTGGCCCGATCCAGCACCCGGCGCCAGAGCGCGGCGGCGTCGGCCGCCGCGCCATCCGTCATCAGGAGCGCGGCCGCGTATGCGGAGCACACGCGCATTTCGCAGGTGGCGTCCACGGCGCCCTTGGGCAGCGCGTCGAGCGTTTCGAGCGCCCGATGGGCGCGCTCGCGGCATTCGTGCACCAGCGAGGCGTCGAGCAGCGTGCCCACCAGTGAGCCCGCCAGTGCCACACCCAGCGCCGCATCGCCATCGGATGAAAACGCCCAATCCCACGTGCTACGCGCCGCGTCGAGCGAGGAATGCGCTTGCGCACTCTTGCTTCGATGCGGCACGAGGGCCGAGCGATCTTCGATCTGGCGCTGCAAATAACGCAGATGGCGCTGCGCGACGCGCTGGACCTCTCCTTCGTCGTGGAGTTTTTCCATTGCATAGGCGCGCGTCGACTCCGTGAGCCGGTAGAGCGCGATCGCACCATGAAACTCGACCGTGAGCAGCGATTTCGCGGCCAGTTCGCCGAGCGCCGTAATGGCCGCCGCGATCGGCACGCCAGGCTCGGTGGCCACGGCGCAAACCGCCTCGAAGGCGAATGTGCCGGTGAAGAACGCGAGGCTGCGAAACAGCCCCTTTGCCTCCGCGTCGAGCAGCGCATAGCTCCAGTCGAAGGTGGCCCGCAAGGTCTGGTGGCGCGGTAGCGCAAGGCGCAAGCCGCCGCTCAAGAGATCGAGCCGGTCATCGAGCCGCGCCGCCACGCCTTCGATGCCGAGCGTCGCCACGCGCGCCGCCGCCAGTTCGATCGCGAGCGGCAAGCCCTCCAGTTGACGGCAGATGTCCGCCACCGCCCGGACACTGGCCTCGTCCCCCGCGCAACGCGGCGCGATATCACGCGCGCGCTGAAGAAATAGCTGAACCGCGCCATGATCGAGCATGGCTTCGACGGTATCTTCCGTAGCGGGCACGGCCAGCGGCTCGACCCGATAGACGGTCTCCGCGCGGATGGTGAGCGGCTCGCGGCTCGTGACGAGCACACGCAGCCAACGCGCATGAGCGACGAGATTTTCGACAAGCTCCGCGACTTCATCGACCACATGCTCGGCGTTGTCGAGCACCAGCAGCACGCCTTCCGGCGGCATTCTCGCGAGCAGCGCGCGCGTGTCCTGCAAGACTTCCGCGGGGCCCACCTGAAGGGCCAGTGCCATCGTAGCGAGCATGGACTCGCGTGAATTCGCGGAGGCCAATTCGACGAAACAAACGGTATGGGCGAACTGCGCCTGCGCGACCTCGGCGACGCGAATCGCCAGCGCGGTCTTGCCGATGCCGCCTGCGCCGACGAGGGTGACGACGGCCGACTCCGCCAGCTTCGCGACCACGTTTTCGACATCCGCGTCGCGGCCCACCAGCGCGGTGGGGCGGCCCGGCAAATTCGAGGCGAGCGCGCCCTGCGGCGCCAGCGGCGCTTGAGGGATGAGAATATAACCGCGGCCCGTGACAGTTTTAATCAGCTCGCGATCGGCCTCCAACGCCTTGCGCAACGCCGCGATGTGCACTTGCAGGCGGTTTTCCTCGACGATCTGGTCTGGCCAGACCGAGTCGATGATGTCGTCTTTGGTCACGATCGAGCCATTGGCCCGAAAGAGCACTTCCAGAATGTCGAACGCGCGCGCGCTTATACGCAACGGCAAGCCGTTGCGCAGAATCTCACGTTGCTCGAAATTCACGAGCAAGGCGCCAATTTTGATCATGGACGTTCCCTTGAGCCGCCGGACGGTGCGGCACGATCACTGCCAATTCTGACTAGTCGAGCTTGCCATCAAAGATCACACGACCGGATTGTAAGCAGGATGTAACGCGCGAGTCTTGAAGAAAAATGCACACCGGGCGGCGAGCGCGCTTTCCATGCCAACCCGCTTGAAGCAGGGAGTAAAATCATCGTATGCACCGCTTTGATGCAAAATTTGATGACTTTTGGACAAAACGGCTCCAACGCCGTCTTATCCGGCTTCCGAGACACATTAAAAATCAACGGGATGGATCCGGCTTAAGATGGGTCCGAACTGCGTCGCCACAAGGCCTGACTTGCCCCCGATTGCCTCCCATCCCAATCGAAATGGTTTATTGGACTGCATTTAACGTGGCTGCTCTAATTAAAAAACTTTAATCTTCAGACGTGTTTTAGCGCCCGCAACGCCAATCGCGAGTTCCGATATAATCGCCCGAGTATTTTTGACTTATGGCGAATGCCGCGAGCGCGGTGACTTCACGCCGGTTGCGCCACCGTACGAGCCATTCCGCACGAGAATCCGCCCAATGCAGCTCGCTAACGAAATCAGCCCGTCTCCCGCCGCTGCGCCAGTCAAGCGCGACGGGCTCGGCTGTACCGCGAGCCGGTTGCGCAAGGACCTGCATATCGGCAGCGGCGACCTCCAGATCTACCGAAAGGGCATGGACGACGCCCGGGCGGAGCGCGTCTCGACCGAGGCCTGCGATCGCGGCTTTCTGGCCGGCATTGCGTTGCAGGGCGGGCATCGGCGCAATCTCTTTCGCGGCGCACGCAGCGAAGAACGTCGCTTCGATTCGAGCTCGATTTATATTCGCGATTTTTCCGAGCCGTATTCCGCTGAACTTCACGGCGATTTCGATTTCGTTCTCGTCGAGTTATCGCCCGAATTCCTCGCCCGTCTCGCCGACGAACACGGCAGCCCCGTGATCCGCGGGCTCACCTGCTCGCCGCGGAAAAAAGACACTGTCCTCTATCACCTTGCGAGCGCGCTGGCTGCAACCACCGACACGTCCGGGCCGTTGAACAAGCTGTTCGTCGACCACGTCGGCCTGTGCATCGGCATCCATCTCGCGCGTCAATATGGCAACTTTGCGCATCACGAAGCGCAGTCCAAAGGGACGCTCACGCCCGCACAGGAAGCCCGGGCGAAGGAGCTTCTGCTGCTGCGCTCGGACAGCGGCAACTC
Source organism: Paraburkholderia sp. CNPSo 3272 (assembly GCF_024206495.1). Taxonomy (GTDB): domain Bacteria; phylum Pseudomonadota; class Gammaproteobacteria; order Burkholderiales; family Burkholderiaceae; genus Paraburkholderia. The sequence goes on from NZ_JAMBPQ010000009.1 coordinate 224,877, forward strand.
GATCGCCGACATTGCGAGCGAGTGCAATCTCTCGCGCGCCTATTTCATTCGTGCGTTTGCGCGAACCACGGGTCGCACGCCGCATCAATGGTTGCTCGAACAGCGCATTACCGAAGCGCGCGTGCTGATCGAAACCACGGAAAAGTCGCTCGCAGAAATCGCCATGATCTGCGGCTTTTCGGATCAAAGTCACCTGAGCAGGGTGTTCCTCAAGATGTGCGGTGCGACGCCCGGCGCGTGGCGGCGCGCCGCCAGGACCTAGGGCCTGCTCGCACGCGGTAAGTTGCGCGCCACGCAATCTGGTGTTGCGCGGTCATGGCATTCTGTTCCCACGCCTTCCCGTATAGCCTCCATACGACGCATTTTTGTCTGGAGCACGTTTCGTGGAACGCACACAACTCGTACTTGCGTACGACTTCATATGCCCCTGGTGCTGGATCGGCCATCGCAACCTGAAGGCCGGCGCAAAGATAGCGGATTGCGAGAATCGCTACGACAACATCTTTTTGCCTTTCGAACTGAACCCGGGAATGCCGCGTGGCGGCATGAACCGCCGCGCCTACCGCACGCGCAAGTTCGGCAGCCTCGCCCATTCGGACATGCTCGATGCGGCTGTGACGGCGGCAGGCGTGGCGGCCGATGTCCATTTCGACTTCAGCCGCATCGAACTCACGCCCAATACGCGCCTCGCCCATCGCCTGATCCATCACGCACTCGGCGCGGGCACGCCTGGGCAGGCCGAACAGCTCTACGACGCCATCTTCGGCGCGTACTTCGCGCAGGGCCGCGATATCGGCGAGCTCGACACGCTGGTGGATCTCGCGGCGAGCGAGGGCTTCGACGCCGAAGCGGCACGCACCTACCTCGACTCCGACGCGGGCGACATCGACGTCAAGGCCTCGCGCGCGAAAGCCGACGCACTCGGCATTCGCTCTGTCCCGACGATACTCGTCGACAAATTCATCGTGAACGGCGCACAACCACCGGTTGTTTTCGCCAAGGCGCTTCAAGGGAGATTCGCATGAGCCGTGATACCCAACCGCACGCCGTCGTGGTAGGCGGATCGCTGGGCGGACTCGTCACCGCGGCAGCGCTGCGCGCGGCCAACTGGGACGTGACTGTGTACGAGGCCTCGGCGCATGAACTCGAAAGCCGCGGCGGCGGCGTCGTGTTGCAGCCCGATGTGACGCATGCCTTCGAATTCGCGGACGTCCCCGTGCCGCATCCGCCAGGCGTGCTTTCCGGCGACCGGATCTACCTCGACGAATCGGACCGCATCGTCAGCCGCTTCTACATGCCGCAAATGCAAACGTCGTGGAGCCTGCTCTACAAGGCACTCAAGCGCGCGCAGCCGGACGGCACGTTGCACGCTGGCGAGCGCTTTACCCGCTTCGAGGACGATGGCGAGCGCGTCACGGCTTACTTCGAAAGCGGCCATCGGCACACGGCCGACCTGCTGATCGGCGCGGATGGCGTTCGATCGACGCTGCGCACGCTGCTCGAACCCGAGACGAAACCCCGCTATGTCGGCTATGTCGCGTGGCGCGGACTGATCGACGAACCGGACCTGGCCGCCTTCGCCACCGACACATTGCGCGATCGCTTTGCGTTCTCGGACGGCGTGGGACACTCCGCGCTCGCCTACATGGTGCCGGGCGAGGACGACTCCACCGAGCCCGGCCGCCGCCGCTGGAACTGGGTCTGGTACCGCCGCTACGACACCGATGAACTGCGAGACCTGCTCGTGGATCGCAACGGCGTGCAACGGCCATTCTCGCTTCCGCCCGGGACTGCCAAACAAGTGGACATCGACCGCCTGAAGGATGAAGCGCAAACGCTGCTCGGGCCGACGTTCCGCGCGCTCGTGCATGCCACCGACATTCCGTTCATGCAGCCCATTGTCGACGTGCAGACGCACTCGATGCGCTACGGCCGGGTGCTGCTCACCGGCGACGCCGCTTCGGTTCCGCGCCCCCACACCGCCGGCAGCACGGCCAAGGCGGCCGCCAACGCTTACGCCCTGGCGCGCGAACTGGAGGCGGCGCAGCAGCCGCAGCACACGGGCGAAGGCGCGCTCGACCGGGCGCTCTCGCGCTGGAACGCGGAGCAGATGCGAGTGGGCCGCGCCATGACGACGCGAGGCATCATGCTCGGCAACCAGTTGATGCGCATTCCCGCGCACAGCGTCTGAACGTCCGGATGGGTGACGCACATGAAAACTGCCATTGTCGGCGGCTCGATTGCGGGTTTGGCGGCCGCGCTGACGCTGCGTTGCGTCGGCCACGACGTAACGATATTCGAGCGCACGGCCGCCGGCATGCGCGGCCACGGTGGCGGCGTTGCGGTCCTACGCCAGATGATGCGCTTTCTGGAGCAGCACGGTCATGCTACGCGCAAGACGCTTGCCGTGCCGGTCGAGTGGCGGCGATGGCTGGCTTCAGATGGCTCTCTCATCGACGAGGGCCGCGAAATCGTGCCGTTTTCGTCGTGGGACGCGGTCTATCGCTCGTTGAGCGAGATGCTGCCACCCGATGCCGTTCGATATGGCGAGCCGGTCACGAACGTGCGAAACCTGCAAGGCAGCGTGGAAATCGAAATCAACGCACGCGAAATGGTCACCGCCGATCTGCTGGTTGCGGCGGACGGCGCAGGCTCTGGCTTGCGCGCCATGCTTTTCCCTGATTATCAATCGTCGTATGCGGGCTATCTCGCGTGGCGCGGCGTGGTTGAAGAAGCGCAGCTTCCGGCACATCTGGTCGCCGAACTGGATAACAGCATCACGCTCGTGCGCGAACGGGATGCGTTGTTCATGACGTTTCCCATTCCCGCACTGGATGGGGCGATCGAACCGGGCGAACGGCGATTCAACTGGCTGTGGTATCGAAACGAAACCGACGCAGCGCTAAGCCGCTATCTAACTGATCGCGAAGGACATCGTCACCATGCCTCCGTGAGCCCCGGAGGGCTTTCGGCCGAAGCTACGGCGTACCTGCACGATTGCGCACGCGAAAAGCTGCCGCCTGTCTTGGAGCAATTGATGACGCACACGCAGGCACCATTCATTCAGGCGATTTTCGACGCATTGAGTCCGTCGTTTGCCGTGGGACGCGTCGCCCTGGTGGGCGACGCCGCGTGCACGGTCCGCCCGCACACGGCCTCCGGCACCTCGAAGGCGGCCGACGACGCGATCACGCTTGCACAAACCTTGAGCGGCCTGAACCCAGCCGACAATGTCGAAGCCGCGCTGGCAACGTGGGCAACGGCGAGGCGCACGGAACTCGGCCCGCTCATCGCGCGAGGCAAACAACTAGCGCAGTCGTTCGGCCTCGGCGCAAGCACGCAATAGCGTGATCGCGCGATGCAGTCGCGTCAGTCGATCAATGCTCTATTCCACCCGGCCCTCGACGAACTGGAGAAACGCCCGCACTTTTCGCGAGAGCCGCCGGTTAGGCAGATACGCCGCATACGCGACTGCCTCGTCGCCGTGCGGCGTCACGCGGTAGTCCGCGAACAGATGCATGAGTCGACCCGCGTTGATATGTTCCCTGACCTGCCATTCCGGCAATAGCGCGAGCCCCTGGCCCGCGAGCACGGCCTCGAGCAGCATATCGAGACTATTGGAAACGAGCCGCCCTCGCACGTTGATTCGTTCCTGCTCTCCCGCTCGCATGAACGTCCACGTTTGACGGGCTCGATAGCTGCCGCCGTACGCGATGCGCAGGCATTGATGGTCGGTCAGTTCGGCGGGCGTGAGCGGCACGCTGTAATGCTCCAGATATTCGTGGCTCACCACTACCACGCGTGGATTCTCCGCCAGCTTTTTCGCTATGAGATTGGGGTTATCGGAAGGCAGGCCGATGCGGATGGCGATATCGATACGCTCCAGCGCCAGATCGATCATGTGATCGGCAACGACAATGTCGAGCGCTACATTGGGATGCTCGCGCAAAAACGCTGCAAGGTGCGGCGCGAGCACGACGCGGTTGTAGGTCGTGGGAACAGTGATGCGCAGCGTGCCGATTGGTGCCGCGCCGCTGTCGAGGATGCTTTCGTCAGCCTCCGTCAATCCGTCGAGCACCTTGGATACCTGCTCGACATAGCTCGCGCCAGCGTCGGTCAGGCTCACGCGGCGTGGCGTGCGCGTGAGCAGCGCCGTGCCGAGTTGCGCCTCCAGGGCGTCCATCAGGCGCGCCACCGACGAGGTGGCGACCCCCATGCGCTTTGCCGCTTTGGCGAATCCTCCGGCGTCCGCGACCTCGAGCAGGGTCTTGAGGGCTACAAGTTTATCCATGGCTCCATGACGCGCATGCTGCGCAATGACTTTGTGATGGGGAGGTTACACCCTAACGCCGCGCGGTTGTTGAATGCGTGTAATGAGCAATGCGGGCAATACACTTTAAGGAGCCCGTTACGAGTTCCTTAAATCGTATTGCGCACCGCGCAACCTCATGACCGATTCCATGCATATTCACTGCGCGCTTCGAGATCGATAGTCTTACGGATACTGCGCGCCCGTATAAGGATTGGGACGCAGGCGCATGAAGAGACCATTGCAAACCAGACCGGATGGAATGATGAAACGCATCGGAAATGTCGAAATCGATCTCGTGACGAGAAAGGTCTATCGGGCAGGATCGGAAATGACGCTGGGAACACGCGCTTTCGACATTCTCGAAGTCTTGATTCTCGCGGATGGCAAGCTCGTTTCCAAGGATGAAATCCTGCAAAAGGTGTGGTCGGATTGCGTGGTAGAGGAAAATAACGTGCACGTACACATTTCCGCCATTCGCCGCGCATTTGGGAAAGACCGCGATCTGATCACCACGGTTTCCAGGCGTGGCTACCGCTTGAAGCAATGCGAAGCCACTCCCGGAACCGGCGAACCCTCGCGCGCAAAGACCGAAGCAACACGTCATAACCTGCCCCGCACGCCCGGCAAAGTGCTGGGCCGCGAGCACGCCGTGGCGACGCTGTCGGCGCGCGTGGGCGAAACACGGCTTCTTACGCTGCTGGGAGCGGGCGGCATTGGCAAGACGCGATTGGCCGTGGCTTTGGGGTTCGAAGCACTGCCAAACTTCAGCGACGGGGTATTCCTTGTTTCGCTCGATTCCGTCTCGTGTATCAAGGAGATTGTCGCTAAGATCGCAGAGGCAACGCTTGCAGGGTCGGCGCAGCGTGCACATTCTCTTGCATCGTTAGCGCAGGCGCTCACTGCAAAGAAGGCGCTCCTGATACTCGACGGCTGCGAGCTTCTGGCGGATGCGGTGGCGCACTGCGTGGACGCCGTCCTGAAAGACTGCCCCGGCATCCACACGCTTGTCACGAGCCGCGTGCCGCTGAACCTCTCTTATGAGGCGCGGGTGATCGTCCCGCCGCTCTCGTCTTTAACGCTGGTTGCGGCAGCGAAACGCGCACCCGAATGCGGAGCGGTCGAGCTATTTCTCGCGCGTTTTTTTGCATTGAGTGGAGGTAATAGCATGAGCGAAGCCGGCATGGCCGCCGTGCGAGAAGTGTGCAATTCGCTCGACGGTGTACCGCTCGCCATCGAACTCGCCGCCGAAGCCGCTGCGATAGCCGGACTCGATGCTTTCGCAGGCGATTTCGAGCAGCGCATCCTGGCGCTCGAGTCGCGCATGAAGGATTTGCCCGCGCATCAGCGCACGCTGAAGGCGAATTTCCTGCGCAGCGAAAATACGCTCTGCGATCTGGAACGCGTGGCCCTGCGGCGGCTGGCCGTTTTCCCACGCGCTTTCGATGCGAGCGAAGCCGTTCGGATCGCGGCCGATTCTCAGCATGACGCTGCGTCCGTGGAGCATGCGCTTGCGCTCCTTGCAGAAAAGTCGCTTTTGTTGCGTCGGCAAGAAGGCATGAAAACACGCTTCGAAATGTTCGCGCTGACGAGAATCTTCGCCCAGGAGCGGCTCGCGGCATGCGGCGAAGCGGCCGACATGCAGCGCAAGTTCGATCGGCTGCGCACAGAGCAAGACGGCCCTGCCGCCAGGGTGCGCATCGTCGCAAATCATGCGTGGCCCTTCGCAGAAAGCCAGAGCCGGGTGCTCACCCCGGCTTGACGGTCTGCCCTCTCACTTGCCGGCCGCGACGGTGTTGAGCGCTTCGAGCAGGCTCCTGGCGTCGCGACCGCCGTCATAACGCCGGCCGTTGATGAACAGCGTCGGCGTGCCGTTGACGCCGCTGCGCAAGCCGCCGTCGAAATCGCCTTGAATGCGTTCGTCATACGCGCCTTCAAACGCCACCTTCAAGTCGCTCGCGCGAATGCCAATATGCGAGGCGTAGGTCGCGAGCGCCCCGTCGTTCAGCGCGCTCTGGTTTTCATAGAGCACGTCGTGCGCTTCCCAGAAGCGTCCGATCGCCGCTGCGGCCTCCGACATTTCGGCTGCATGAAGCGCGTGCGGATGCATCGAAGCGAGCGGAAATTGCCGGAACACGAAACGCAGACGCTCGCCCATCGCTTGCTGGACTGCCTTGATGACGGGATACATCGCGCCGCAATACGGACATTCGAAGTCGCCGTATTCGACGAGCGTGACCGGCGCATCCGCGGCGCCCTGCACATGATCGGCGTGCCCAACGGGCGCAGTGAGATGGCTCATGACAGGTTCTCTTGCTTGGTGGAGACGAGATGCTGGAGGGCGTCGAGCACGCCGTCCACGCCCGGATTGATGCTGATCGGCGAGACTTCCGACCAGCGCACGACGCCGTCCCCGTCGAGCACGAAAAGCGCCCGTTCGCTCACGCCTTCCGCCGCGCGATAAACGCGGTAGCTGCTGGCGACCGCCCCTTTGGGCTCGAAGTCCGCCAGCAGCGGAAAGTGATAGCCGCGCTGCGCGGAAAAGGCGGCGTGCGACCACGCACTATCCACGGAAATGGCCACGAACTGCGCCTTGTACCGCTTGAACATGTCGAGTGCGGCGTTGAACAAGCCGAGTTCGTCGCCGCAAACCGGACTCCAGTCGGCCGGGTAAAAGGCGATGATGACCGGCGCGCCGCGCAATTCCGACAACGACATTTTCTGGTCCGGCGTGGCCAGCAACGTGAAGTCCGGCGCTTGCACGCCGGGCTGTAGCGGTGAAGTGAGGTTTTCGGCGAGCAACGTGTTCATGTTCTGAAATGCTCCTGATGGGCTTCGTTGAGTTGTCGCATGGCGCGGCAACCGATGCGCTCCAGAATATCGCCGGGCTCGCCTGCCTCGCAATTATGCAATCGCATCGCGGTCTCACGAGAAAGCTACAGTGACCGAAACCTTCGTATAACGGTCGGGCCACAAAGTCGCGTGCCGCCGCCTTCGCTTAACGACACGCAAATATGAAGTGATATATGCTGCCGAACGGCTCCAACCGTCGGCGTCCGCTTTTTCCGAGTTTCTCCCTATCACTCAACGCACCAGGCATCGTGACCAACGTCGAATTTTTCCACTATCTGCTCTTGTTGATCTGTGGAGCGGGCGCGCTGACATGGCTTGCCGAGCGCATTGCCATTCCTCCTGCGGTCGTGCTGCTTTTTGGCGGCTGCGTGATTGCGGTCGCGGGCAAGCGCGTGCCGCAAACGGACCCGGATCTGCTGCTTGCGGCCATCATGCCGCCGCTCTTGATGTCGAGTTCTTTCTATACCGCGTGGAAGGAGTTTCGCGAGGAACTGGGCACCATCGTTTCGCTTGTGCTGGGCGCGGTGACCTTCACGACGGTTGCCGTGGCGGTCACTGTCCACACCGTCAACCCCGCGTTGCCGTGGGCCGCGTGCTTCACGCTCGGCGCAATCGTCTCGCCGCCCGACGCCGTGGCGGCGAAAGCGATTCTGCAGCGTTATCCCCTGCCCGCCAGACTCGTGGCCGTGCTCGAAGGCGAAAGCCTCGTTAATGACGCTTCGGGCCTGCTGCTGTATCAAATGGCCGTTTCGGCGGCGCTCGCGGCCACCATCACGTTCGCGAGCGCGACGGGCCTGTTCGTCGAGTTGATCCTCATCGGCATCATCGTCGGCCTGCTGTGTGGCCACGTCATGTGCTGGGCCCTGCCGCGCCTGCGCGAGCCGATGCTGGGCATCGTCGTCACCTTCGTGATGGCGTGGGCGAGCTACGGCATCGCGGAAGCCGTGGGCGGCTCGGGCGTGCTGTCGGTCGTGACGTGCGGGCTCGTGCTGGGCATCCGACAGCACCGTGTGTTCAGCGCCGACCTGCGCATCAAGGCGAAAGCGACCTGGGAAGCGGTCGTGTTTATCCTCGACGCGCTGGTGTTCATCATGATCGGCCTCGTGCTGCACGAGATCCTCGCGCGCGTGAATCACGAAAGCGCCGTCGTGATGGCCGGCTTGCGAGTCGCGCTGCCGGCAACGGCGGCCGCAATTGTCGCTCGGCTGGTCTGGGTGCTCGCTGCGGTCTGGTTGCCAAGCCGCTTGCGCGCGCGCCGTTCGGGCGGCGAGGCATGGTCGTTCGCCGAAGCGATCGTCATGGGTTGGGCGGGCATGCGCGGCGTGGTCAGCCTGGCGGCGGCCATCGCGTTGCCGGAGAACTTTCCGGGGCGCGACGTGATCGTCTTCAGCACCTTCCTGCTCATCATCGCCACGCTCGTCGTGCAGGGCGGCAGCCTCGCCCCGCTGATCCGCTGGCTCAAACTACGCCCGGCCACGCGCCGTACGATGTCCGAGCACGAAGCGCGCGCCCATTCGTTCGGCGCGGCGCTCGACGCGGTGAAGGACATGGCGAAACAGGGCCTGCCTATTCCGCGTGCCACGCTCGATCGCCTGATCGCTGAGTACAAGGTTCGCGTGACTGCGAACAAGGGCGCGCACCTCACGGGCGGCTTGAGGATCGAAGAGCGTGCGCAGCTCTTGCGCGTAGAGCTCGAACTCGTCGGCGTGACGCGGGGCGCGTTGCTCGATCTGCATCGCAACGGCCGAGTGGACGACGCCGTGCTCCATCGCATCGAGTCGGAGCTGGATTTCGAGGAGATGCGGCTCGTTCGTTTGCTGGAGCCCTGAGGCCACGGAGACCGCTGGGGCCACTGAGAGGCTAGCGGCGCGCCCCTCACGAAGCCGGCACTCGCCGCATAAGATCGAACGAGACGAGTTTGCCCGACACGACCAGCAACAGACCACACCCAGCAGGGACCAGCGGTAGCCTTCGTAACCTCACTAAACTACGACCATCTCGATCGGGAACCGCTACACCGAGCAGCAAGCGCCGCGGTCGGAGCCAGCGCGTCCGACGAGCATCAGGTAAGCGGCGACACCGACGCCGGCCACAAAGGGACACTCGACGCGGCAGTCTACATCGTCGACAATCGATTCGCCGCCTTATGGACGCTCTGCACGCACGTCGAGGACTCGAATGGGTATTCTCGCCACTATCACAATGGCTGCTGCTATCCAGTCAGGAATACCATCGCAGACGGTGCGGGCGAACATCGCCGCGCCGGGTCCCGCGGGGCCGTTGCAGGGTACACTGCTTTCGCCTGCCAACCAAGACGTCCCGGTGGTTCTGATCGTGCCGGGTTCGGGCCCAACCGACCGGAACGGCAATGGCCCAAACGGCCTTCGGGCTTCAACGTACCGGCTGCTTGCTGAGGGGCTTCTAAGTCACGGTATCGCGTCGATTCGAATCGACAAGAGGGGCATGTACGGTAGCGCGTCGGCAATACCTGACGCAGATGACGTTACGCTGGACGACTACGCGGCGGATGTTAAGTCGTGGGTGGCGACTATCCGAAAGCGCGCTGGCGTTTCGTGTGTTTGGCTCTTGGGCCATAGCGAAGGCGGATTGGTGACGCTGGTAGCCGCACAGCGCATGAAGGACATTTGCGGCTTGATTCTGTTATCCACAGCAGGACGCCCGCTCGGAGAAGTATTGAGAGAACAACTTCGTTCTAACTCTGCGAACGCCCCTATCCTGGATAACGCGATGAAGGTACTCGACGCCCTCGAAGCTGGGCAAACTGTGGACGCGACAAAGATCGATCGGCGTCTTATGCCGTTGTTCAGGCCGCAGGTGCAGCGCTTTCTGATGAGCGAATTGGCAATTGATCCCGCAACCCTTCTGGCGGATTACACAAAGCCAGTGCTCATCATTCAGGGGCTACGCGATCTTCAAGTCAGCACCCACGACGCGCAACGGCTCAAGCAGGCATATCCCCGAGCCGAACTCGTGCTGATCGCCAACGCAAACCACGTTCTCAAATCCGTTCGCACAGTAGACCGGAATGAAAACCTCGCCGCTTATTCGGACCCAGACCTACCTCTGGCAGACCATGTTGTCGAAGCGATTTCAACGTTCGTGCACAACCACGCGGTGAGCAAACCCTAAGCCGAATCAATCAAATCGTTTGTCGTTACAAAGTCGACCGAGATGCGCGGCCATCTGTAAGCGGCTTGGCAACCCATCTTGAGGATCGGTAAGGCTCTTGGGAGTATCGTGTCCACCTAACGAATGAACTGAACCCCGAAGGTTGGACATCAACCCGAGGGGTTCATGGGAAAATATACGGAGCAAGCCAAGCTGGCCGCGGTCAGGGACTACTGTTCTGGCGAGGCTGGTCTGAAGACTATCGCTCAGCGGCACAACGTCGACGTTTCATCGCTGCGCCAATGGATCGCTGGCTATCGAGCTCACAGCAATACAATCAAGGCGGACCGGACGCCCTGTCGTGGGGTTCCAGGGGACGTCGCAGGAAGATGACGAAGAACGCTCAATTGCAGAACGAAACGGAACAAGCCGATGATGCGAGAAGCCGCAAGGAATTGCTGGACGAGCTGCGCTGTCTCCGTATGGAGAATGCATATCTAAAAAAGCTGAGGGCCTTGGTTCAAGCGAGCGAGCAGTCAGCGCGAGAGAGCGAACGCAAATCGTGCTTGAGCTAAGGCAACAATATCCGCTTGCGGGCCTTCTGAAGGTCGCTGGACTTGCGCGCAGTACTTTCTACTATCAGCAGAAGGCATTGCAGATGGTCGATAAGTATGCTGATATGAAAGCGAAGATTCGCACGTTGTTCGATCAACACAAGGGGCGTTATGGCTACCGCCGGATCACAGCCGTCATCCGGCGGGAGGGGCACTTGATCAATCACAAGACCGTCCGACGATTGATGGTCCAACTGCAATTGAAATCCTGCGTGCGGGTGAAGAAGTATCGTGCCTACAGAGGACAGCTCGGCCACGTAGCGCCCAATGTACTCGAGCGCAGGTTTCAGGCGAGCAGTCCGAACGAAAAGTGGGTGACGGACGTCACGGAGTTCAACGTGGGCGGTCAGAAGCTGTATCTGTCGCCAATCATGGATCTCTATAATGGCGAAATCGTGTCGTATGAGATGGCCAGGCGTCCCTTGTTCAATATGGTGAGCGCGATGCTAGGGAAGGCGTTCAACCGGTTGAGATCCGGCGATAAGCCAGTCCTGCATTCCGACCAGGGCTGGCAGTATCGAATGCCAGAATATCGACGTCGCCTTGAAGAGCGTCAAATTACCCAGAGTATGTCTCGCAGAGGGAACTGCCTCGACAACGCGGCCATTGAGAGCTTCTTCGGTACGCTCAAGTCAGAGTTCTACTACCTCAATGAGTTCCGAGACGTCGAGGAGTTACGAACTGGCATCGACAGGTACATCAGGTACTACAATCACGACCGGATCAAGATCAAATTGCAGGGATTCAGCCCGGTCGAGTACCGAGCTCAATTTGCGAAGGCATAGTTCGTCCACCGTCCAACTTCTGGGGTTCAGTTCA
>NZ_JAMBPQ010000081.1 GCF_024206495.1 Paraburkholderia sp. CNPSo 3272
TCACCCGCGTAACCGGTACATTTCAGATCTGCGCAAATTAGCGGGCAACGCAATGATCGTCATCGGCGAGCATGACGAGGCCGTCGATGCCCAGCGCCTGCAGAAGCTGTTCGCTCGAGAATCCCCGGCAAGCTTGTTCAATATTCTTCCCGACACGAACCACTTCGGTATTTTCATGAGCGCCTTCGTGCACGAAATGCTCATCGAATGGTTGACGCAATATGCAGAGACGCAGGCATGAGCACCGCACCCAGCGTTGCGTTGCTAACGTAGCGTAGTAGAAAGTCTGCTTTCGGGAGATTCAAGCGGCTGGTGTGGGTCGGCTACGGCCAACCGCCCTTCGACTTCGCATGCCGGCTGATCGGTTCGTTGCGCCGTCTCCGCTGCCGTCTCAGCGTTCCTTTGCGCGACACACAGCGCAGCGTCTCCGTGTGCGGGTCGTCCAATGGTTGCGGACCTGACGTCCCGTCCCCTGCGTTAGATAACCAGCGCCGCTTCGGTTTCGAGCCCTTCCGGTCCCGCCCACCACGAATGCTTTTCCGCCAGATTCCGCTCGTCTGCGGCATGCCAGTCGCATAATCGGGCAATGCACCGCAAGCGCACGCCTTCCCGCGTGTGTCCTCTGCGTTGCGCTCCTGCCGCCCTTGCGCGCGTGCGCGAAAAGCACAGAGACCCGACATGACACAGGGCAGCTACGACATTGTGATTGCAGGCGGCGGCGTGGGTGGCGCCACACTGGGCCGTGCGCTGGCTGGCGCCGGCGCCCGGACGCTCATCGTGGAGCGCGAAACAACGTTTAGGGACCGAGTTCGTGGTGAGGGCATCTTTCCGTGGGGCGTGGTCGAAGCCCGTAGCCTTGGCGTTCAGCACCTGCTGCTCGACGACGGCGCGCACGTAGTGCCCTTCTGGAAGCGCTATCTGGGCCCGGGCGTAACCGATCGCCGGGACCTTCCCGCCACCACCCCCGCGCACACCGCGTGTCTGAACTTCTACCATCCGGCGATGCAGCGCACCCTGCTCGATGCTGCGCAGGCCTCGGGGGCCACGGTGTGGCGCGGCGCGGAGATCGTCGGCATTGCTCCCGCGGACGAGGTGAGCCATACGTCGGCCGCCGAGATCCGCATGGATGGTGGCTATCAACGGGTAACGGCACGGCTCGTGGTGGGTGCGGACGGACGAAGGTCGACCGTGCGCAGGATCGCGGGCTTCACTGTGCAGCGGGATCCCGAACGGCTGATAGTGGCGGGTGCGCTGTACGAGGGGCTCGACGCACCGGAGGATGCCGTCCACCACTTCCCGTGCCCGGCGCTGGGCCAGACCTCCCTGATCTATCCTGTCGGGCGTCAGCGTTTCCGAACGTACTTCGTTTCCTGCGCCGGGCAACTCGCACACCCCGTTAGCGGGAGCGCGCACCTCGCCGAATTCCAGGCCGCGTGCGCGAACTCGGGCGTGCCGCACGAATGGTTCGATCACGCGCGCGCCGTCGGTCCTCTGGCGGCGTATCCGGGAGCGGATAGCTGGGTTGAGCATCCTTACGACCGCGGCGTGGTGCTGGTCGGCGATGCGGCCGCGGCAAGCGACCCTTCATGGGGTGCCGGGCTGTCCCTGACGCTGCGCGACGTGAGAGTGCTGCTCGACCGATTGCTTGCAAACGAAGACTGGGACGCTGCGGCGCATGCGTATGCGTTTGAGCACGACCGGTATTACGGCGCGCTGCATCGCGTGCATGACTGGCTGGCCCAGCTGCTCTACGAACGCGGGAAGTTTGCGGATGAGCGTCGCGCGCGGGTACTGCCGTGTTTTGCGATGGAGCCCGATCGCGTGCCAGACATACGCGGGCTGGGTCCGGAGGCGCCGTCGGACGAAGCGGCGCGCCGGAGGTTTTTCGTCGAGGACGGACTGCTGCCCCGGGATGCCTGAGCACTGCGCGTGAGGCATCACTTTTCTTCAGCCTGGCAACAGGATTTCTTCAGTTAGGATGACCAGGAAAATGACAGCCGGTGTCCGCCCGGCTGGCGAACATCGAAGACGGAGCGTGGGCTTTCGCGCACACCAGCACGCAAAGCCCATCGCATACGCTGGCGGAATTTAGTCGGTTAGCGGGCGCTGACCGGCCACTTTGGGACGTTCGACGCTGCGATATGGATTGTCGACAATCAGGCGGCGGGTCGCGCGATATAAAATTCATGGTGACCCGCGTGTCAGCGCTTTTTTGGTTAGTTTTGCGACGATACGCTTAGCTGATGCGAGATGTTCAACGGTCATCGATCGAGCGGCGCGTGCGTTACCATCCGCGCACGCTTTAAGGATTTCTGCATGCTCATGCTGAAATGCTTTTGTATCCGCGAGTAATGTGGACTGCAAGCGTTCGTATCGTTCCACCTGGCTGCGTAAGTCTCGTATCGACTTGAGCTGGCGCGCATTCCCGCAAGGGGCGTAGAGAAGTTCGTGAAACTCCCGATTGAGTTCACCTTGCTTCTCTCGTGTCTTTGCTTCTCCAAGCAGACGATGGACGAGTTCGACACGGGCCAGCGTCTCGTCGTCCATATGTTTGACCGCACGATAGATCGCGTCACCCTCAAGCAGCATGCGCAGGCTGTAAATCTCCTCCACATCGATGGGGGTTAGTGTCCGAACCACTGCGCCACGGTTCCTGTTGATCTCGATGAGCCCCTCGGACTCCAGTTTCTGCAGCGCTTCCCGCAGAGGGATTCTGCTAACGGCAAATCTGTCGGCCAATTCACGCTCCACCAGCCGCGTTCCATCGACCACCTCGCCAATCGCAATCAGTTCGCGGAGCGACGCGGCAACCGCGTCAGCCGTCGAATCTGGTTTTCGTTCCATATTCGTTCACCCCAATAATCTGGCATAATGGTATACCATTTATGAGCGGAGGTAACGATGTCCATTGCAAAGACGAGAGCCACTCCCTATTACGCGGTGATATTCACGTCCATCCGCACCAGCGGAGATGACGGGTATGGAGACATGGCCGATGCGATGGTTGAGGCTGCAGCGAAACAACCCGGATTTCTGGGCGTGGAGTCAGCGAGGGAAAAACTGGGAATCACAGTTTCCTACTGGGACAGCCTAGAGTCCATTGCAGCCTGGAAACAAGATTCAGCGTAAGCGGCTTGGCAACCCATCTTGAGGATCGGTAAGGCTCTTGGGAGTATCGTGTCCACCTAACGAATGAACTGAACCCCAGAAGTTGGACGGTGGACGAACTATGCCTTCGCAAATTGAGCTCGGTACTCGACCGGGCTGAATCCCTGCAATTTGATCTTGATCCGGTCGTGATTGTAGTACCTGATGTACCTGTCGATGCCAGTTCGTAACTCCTCGACGTCTCGGAACTCATTGAGGTAGTAGAACTCTGACTTGAGCGTACCGAAGAAGCTCTCAATGGCCGCGTTGTCGAGGCAGTTCCCTCTGCGAGAC
>NZ_JAMBPQ010000082.1 GCF_024206495.1 Paraburkholderia sp. CNPSo 3272
AAACGGAAGAAGATTGGATTTGGTTCACCACAGCACCCATACTTGCAGAAATACGAGCTCGAGGCTCAGTCAACTGTCCGGGTTCGGAGCGGTAAGTGGAAGCGGCGCCACCAGCTTTCTTTCGGGCTGCGAGCCCTTGAAGGACAAACGGGCTACCGCTTCCTGCGAAAGGAAAGGATCAGTTTCCAGACGCAGTAAGCAATATACAAGTAGGCAAAGAAAGCCGCTCAAACCGCTAGCGCCTGCCACAGTTCACATCTCGACGTAAATGGTGAATGGCTCCGGAGCGTCTGTCACCTCGCACCTTCCAGGTTAGTGACAAGGCGCTCATACATCCGGCGGCGCTGCGCGCGCCGAAGGGCATAACCCAACACCGTTGAGACGCGTGCATTATCGCGAAGCCCGAATTGCCTTTTGGTTTCCCATGCAGACCCAACCGCAGCGAGCGTAGCGAGCAGCGGGATGAATGACTGCTTTGTCACTCACTTGGGTGGTGCGGGGCGACAGACGCTCCGGAGCCATTCACCGTGTACGTCGAGATGTGAACTGTGGCAGGCATTAGCGGTTTGAGCGGCTTTCTTTTGCCTACTTTTCTTTGCCGCTGCAAAGAAAAGTAGGTGCGGCCCCGCACAGGGGCAACCCAGGCATACCGACACGATAACAAGTAAGCCACCCGCTTATGCACGCACCCCCGCCAGCCCGCGCGAACGCTCCCACCGCAACGCGCCGAGAAACACCAGCGCCCCCGCAAACAGTACCCACAGCATCGCGTCGCGGCCCGCGTGCTCCATCAGCGCGCCGGTGACGATCGGGCCGCCGAAGCTCGCCGCGCTCCACGCCGCACTCACAAGCGCGCTCGCGGAAACGAGCGCGACGCCCTCGAACCGCTCGCCGCATGCCACGATGGCGAGCGTATAAATGGAGCCCGCCGCCGCGCCCAGCACGAAGAGGAGCGGCCAGCGCAGCCAGGGTGTATCGACGACGAAGGGCAACAGCGGCAGCAGCACCGCGACGATCACGCCCATGAGCGCATGCACGCGCTCGCGGCCGAGCCGGTCGGCAAGCCAGCCGATGGGGAATTGCATGGTCGTATCGCCGAGCAGCACCGCCGAGGCGAACAGCACGGCCTCCTCGGTGCCGATGCCGTGACCCATCGCGAAGAGCGGCAAGAGCGACAGCGCGAGCGTATCGAACAGCGCGAAAAAGCCGGTGGCGACGATGAGCGCGGGCATCTTCGGCATCACATGACGCCAGCTCCCGTGCGGCTCGTGCATGTCGGTTTGCTGCGGATTCGAGCGGATCGCCGCAAGCATCGGCAGCGCGACGAGAAAGATCGCGCCGCAGATCGCGAAGCGCCACGCCGTATAGCCCGCGATCTGGCTCACGAGCACTGGACCCGACATCTGGAACAGCGTGAACGTGGTCGCGTAGATGCCCACCACGCGGCCGCGGTTCGAGTCGTCGGCGAGTTCGTTGACCCAGGCTTCGCCGATCGTGAAGAGCAGCATGAGCGCCGCGCCGCAGAGCATGCGCAGCAGCGCCCAGAGCCACAGGTTGGCGCTTGCCTGCATCAGCGCAGTCGCGACGGCCACGGTCAGCACCGAGCCGACGATCACCTGGCGCGAGCCGAAGCGTGTGGAGATCCATGCCGTGAACGGCACGACGGCGAGGCCCCCCAGCGCCTGGGCGGCAGTGAGCAGGCCGACGATGGCGGTGCCGTATCCGGCGTCGGTGAGAGCGAGGGCGGTGAGCGGAAGCGTCGCGCCGGAGCCGAGGCCGACCACGGCCACACTCAGGATCAGCGCGAAAAAGTCGCGGGTGAGGACGGTTTTCATCAGATGTTGCTCCGAGAAACCCCGATCGTCAGGGCTCCTGCAGGGCGGGGAGTGAAAGGAGTGCAGCCGAAGGCTGCATCGCTGCGTCACCCTCAAACTAGAGCATGGTATTGTATGAATAATGAACATCAAGCGCGCATACCGATTTCGGTTCTACCCGACGCTCGAGCAAGCCGCAGTGCTCGCCCGGACGTTTGGCTGCGCGCGTTTCGCCTACAACCACATGCTTCGGTTGCGTACCGATGCCTGGTTTCAGCGCCAGGAGCGTGTCAACTACCACGAGACCTCCGCTGTACTAACGGCGCTTAAAAAAACGCCTGAGCATGTGTGGTTGAATGAAGTTAGTTCGGTGCCGGTACAGCAGGCGCTTCGGCATTTGCAGACGGCGTTCGCCAACTTCTTCGCAAAGCGGGCGAAGTATCCGAGCTTCCGTCGCAAGGATGGCGTCCAGTCAGCCGAGTACACGGCGAGTGCTTTCAAGTGGCACGGCGGGGCACTCAAACTGGCGAAAATGGACGAACCACTGGCAATCCGCTGGTCACGCACGTTGCCGAAGGGCGCAAAGCCGACGACAGTTACCGTGTCCAAAGATACGGCGGGTCGATACCATGTCTCGATCCTTTGCGACGACGTTGTGTCGGAGAAGAAGAAGGTGACGGGGCAAGTCGGAATCGACCTTGGGCTGACGCACTTCGCAATCCTCTCGACTGGAGAAAAGTTCGGCGCTCCGAACACGTTCCGCAAGTACGAAAACAAGCTCGCGAAGCAGCAGCGCAGGCTTGCGAAAAAACAGATGGGATCGGCTCGCCGCATGAAAGCGAAGCTGAAGGTTGCAAAACTGCATGCCAGGGTGGCAGACGCCCGCAGGGACTTCCTGCACAAACTTTCGACCCGGTTGATAAACGAGAACCAAGTGATCGCCATCGAAAGCCTTGCCGTCAGCAACATGCAGAAGAACAGCCGCCTGGCGAAGTCGATCAGCGATGCAAGCTGGTCGGAGTTCGTGCGGCAACTGACGTACAAAGCCGGGTGGTACGGGCGCACGCTGATCGGAATCGACCGCTGGTATCCGTCCAGCAAGCGATGCAGCGACTGCGGCCATACGGTGCAGAAAATGCCTCTCGGCGTGCGCTCGTGGACGTGTCCGGAATGTGGGTCAACACATGACCGCGACGTGAATGCTGCTCGTAATGTTTTGGCCGCGGGGCTCGCGGTGTCAGCCCATGGAGAAAGCCTAAATCCCATGTCTCATTGAGATGATGTTGGGTTGCATTCAGTGAAGTGGGAATCCCCTCCCTTCAGGCCTTCAAGGAGAGGGGGCGGCCAACGGGCGAGATGCTGATATGACTCCGCGTGTCAATCGGGATCGTTTTTGCCTGTTTGAGTTGCACGCAATCTGAATTTCCTGAGGGCGGCGTAGCAGTAAATCTCGACGGTGAATCACGCTGATATCCGCGGGTTGGGTACCGCATTACAGTGGTCCGTCCGATGAGCCTGCCGCTATCTACTGACGCAAGTCGGATGAGATCCGTTGCCTAGCATCTCCGCGGGTTACTCGTATGCCGGGCTACGCCGCCTTCAG
>NZ_JAMBPQ010000083.1 GCF_024206495.1 Paraburkholderia sp. CNPSo 3272
GCGGTGTGACGCGAGAGCAAAAAAAGAACTCGCGGAAATGACCAACGCATCGTGACCGGGGCTAGTTGATGCAGGGCACGGTGAAGGGAGCCCGTAGGGCGACTGGAGACGTGCCCTGCATCGGGGCGTGCCGTCCGCATGGTAGAAAGGCGTTTGCCGAAGAAGAACAACAGGTGCAGCGCCGGCCTCAACCGCCAAGTCCAGTCCGGCGCCGCACCTCCACAAGGGATATCCATATGGCAGGCCTGTTGGCCTGCCGGACAGCCGTGTGAGCCCTCAGTATCGCATTGCTCAAGCGGCCCGTCGACCTTGTTCGACTCCTCCTCTTTGGCGTTCTGGAGGAACCGCCAATGCAGCCGCCCACGGGCCGCCTGTATGTGTGCGCCCGCTGCCGGGCGCAAGTCATCGTCTGCCGCCGTTGCGATCGTGGGCAGATCTACTGCGGTCGCGACTGCTCCTTGGCTTCCCGCCGGGCCAGTCAGCGGGAGGCTGGCCGCCGCTACCAGCGCAGCCGGCGCGGACGTTCTGCACATGCCGCCAGGATGCGCCGCTTTCGCGACAAGCGAAATAAGGTGACGCATCACGGTTCCACTGGTCCCGCCGCTGATGCTCTACTGGCTTCGACATCGACGACGTCGGCCAGCGGACCCATCCCCAAGACTGCTGCTACGCCGCTGGCGACCGGGCATTGCCGTTTCTGCTGTCGCGCATGCGAATTCTTGCGTCATGGGCCGTTACGCCGTCGGGTCTTCCATGAAATTCGTACTGCTACGGATATGAGAGGAAACGATCCATGACCATCAAGGCAGAACTGGAGGCGCAGATCCTGCGCTATTACCATGTCGAGAAGTGGCGCTGCGGCACCATTGCGCGCCAGTTGCATGTGCATCGCGGCACCGTGCAGCGCGTGCTCGCCCAGGCAGGCTTGCCACGGCTGGGCGCAGTACAGCGGCCCTCGCGCATAGATCCCTATCTGCCCTTCATCCATGAGACGCTCAGGAAGTTCCCTTCGCTCACGGCGAGCCGCCTGTATGCGATGGTGGCTGAGCGTGGTTACCGGGGAAACATCCACCACTTCAGGCACATGGTCGCGCTTCACCGGCCGCGACCGGCTCCCGAAGCCTATCTGCGTTTGCGCACGATGCCGGGAGAAGTGGGTGAGGTCGACTGGGCCTCATTCGGCCATCTGCAGATCGGTCGCGCGCGCCGGCCGCTGATGGCCTTTGTGATGGTGCTGGCGTGGTCGCGCCAGATCTGGCTGCGCTTCTTCCTCGATGCCCGTATGGACAGCTTCCTGGCCGGCCACGTGGGTGCCTTCGAAGCATGGTCCGGACTGCCAAGGGTCCTGAAGTACGATAACCTACGCAGCGCCGTGCTCGAACGTCAGGGCGATGCGATTCGCTTCAATCCTGCGCTGCTGGCATTTGCGAGCCATTACCGGTTCGAACCTCGGCCAGTGGCCGTGGCACGCGGCAACGAAAAAGGTCGCGTCGAAAGAGCGATCAGGTATGCACGGGAAAGCTTCTTTGCGGCCCGCAAGTTCAACGATCTCGATGATCTGAACGCGCAGGCTGCACAGTGGTGCACGGGCATGGCAGCGGAGCGTCCCTGTCGGGAAGAACCGCAGATCAGTGTACGCGAGGCCTTCGAGCGTGAGCGACCCAGCCTGCTTGTGCTGCCAGATAACCCGTACCCGTGTGAACTGCAGTTGCCCGTGAAAGTCGGCAAGACGCCTTATGCGCGCTTCGACCTGAACGATTACTCGGTACCCCACACCCATGTGCAACGCACCCTCACGATATGTGCCGATCAGCGCCGGGTACGCATCCTTGATGGCGCCGATGTCGTTGCCGAGCATGTGCGCAGCTACGATCGCGGCGAGCAGATCGAGATCGCTGCGCACATCGATGCGCTCATCGAGCGCAAACGCGAGGCCCGTCATCACCGCGGGCTTGACCATCTCACGCGCGCCGCACCGGCTGCCCAGACCCTGATACTGCGCGCGGCCGAGCGCGGCAGCAACCTGGGGAACATCACCGCACAGCTGTTGCGTTTGCTCGACCGCTATGGCGCCACCGAGTTGCAGGCGGCGATCGAGGAAACCCTTGCGAGCGATAGCGCGCCTCACCAGAATCCGGTACGTCTGGCGCTGGAGCGTCGCCGGGCTGAGCGCGGAGCGCCTCCACCGGTCGCCGTGAAGTTGCCGGAACACGTGCGCGACAAGGACAAACTGGTAACACCACACCGGCTCGACATCTATGACCAGCTCACGCGGGAGGCCGATGATGAACAGGACTGAGCAGTTGCAGGAGCGCGCCAATGCGTTGCGGTTGTACGGGTTGCTGGCGCACTGGAGCGAGATTGCCGAGGCGCCGTGGGTCGAGCCGTTGGTGCAGTGGGAAGAACAGGAGCGCACACGCCGTTCACTCGAGCGGCGCATTCGCGACGCCCGGCTGGGTAACTTCAAGCCCCTTGCCGACTTCGACTGGGCATGGCCCAAACGCATCGACCGCGTTGCGCTCGAGGAATTGATGGCACTCGAGTTCGTCAGGGAGAAATCCAACGTCGTGCTGATCGGGCCGAACGGCGTGGGCAAGTCGACACTCGCGCTGAACCTTGCGTACCAGTCGCTCATCCATGGTTACACGGCGCTCTTTACCACGGCTGGCCAGATGCTCGGCGAACTGGCCGCGCTCGACAGCGACTCGGCGCTGCGGCGCCGCCTGCATCGCTACGCCTCGCCCGAAGTCCTCGTGATTGATGAAGTGGGCTACCTCTCGTACTCGAACCGCCATGCCGACCTGCTGTTCGAGCTCGTCAGCCGCAGGTACGGTGCCGCAAGCACGGTGGTCACGACCAACAAACCGTTCAAGGCATGGTCAGAGGTGTTCCCGAACGCGGCCTGCGTCGTCTCGCTGGTCGATCGTCTCGTGCATCGCGCCGAGGTCATTGCCATCGAGGGCGAGTCGTATCGCGTCAAGGAAGCGCGCGAGCGCTCCGAGCAGCGCGCCAGCAGACGTAATGCCACGCGCCCGGAGAAAAAACCGTGAGCCGGCGCACGCACCTGCCATCGGGTCTGTCCTTCGGACTGGACTTCCTGATCGATGCCGAATGGTCGCCCCAGCAGGCGTTTGCCGTGTTCGAGCTGCTCAGCGATCTGCGGGCTCGCATCTGGATGCGTTACGGCGTCGAGTTGCACGAGCTGATCCGTCAACAGCGATCGCCTCCGAACGTCGGCGACGTTGACGATATCGCGGACCCGTTCTGAAACGACGTCAACCAGCGGCCGGCATCGGCCGCCGTTCGTTGTTGAGCGATTTACTCGACCTGCGCCGCCGTTTAGTGTCGGATTTGCACAGCCGTCAACA
>NZ_JAMBPQ010000084.1 GCF_024206495.1 Paraburkholderia sp. CNPSo 3272
GCTTGGTCAGCCATTCGTGCAAGGCGTCGCAAACCGGTTTGGCCCGTGACTGGCGAAGGCGGTATCGCTCATCCACATTCAGTTCTGCTGCGTCACGCTCGATGTCGTAGAGCGCTGAGAAGAACGGCAGGGCGTGCCCCGCAACCTGACTGCTGTGGTTGGCGTGCAACTCGAAGAACTTTCGGCGTGCATGAGCCGCGCATCCGATCTCGGTGACGCCTTGCTGGAATGACGCCTTGTAGCCGCCGTAGTCATCGCACACCAGCTTGCCGCGCCAGCCTTCGAGGAATGCGCGGGCATGTGCACCGGCGCGGCTGTCGGCGAAGTCGTAGACTACCCCGGGCAGGTCGCTGAACTGAGTGGACGTATACGCCCACAGGTACGCACGGTGCGTCTTACCCTTGCCTGGGCTGAGCATCTGCACTGGCGTTTCATCGGCGTGCAGCACGCGTTGTTGCAGAATCTCATGGCGCAGTGCGTCGACCAGCGGCTGAAGCTGCGCACCGCACATGCCCACCCACGCGCCCAGCGTGGATCTCGGTATCGCGAGGCCCGCGCGGCTAAAGATCTGTTCCTGGCGGTACAGGGGGAGGTGGTCTGCATATTTGCTGACCAGTACCGACGCAAGCAGGCCGGCGGTCGGGATGCCCTTGTCGATGACGTGTGCGGGCACCGGTGCCTGGATCAGCGTCTCGCACTTGCGGCATACCCATTTACCCCGGATATGCCGCTCCACCGTAAACACGCCCGGTGCGTAGTCCAGCTTCTCGCTGATGTCCTCGCCGATTCGCACGCGCTCGCAGCCGCAGTGACACGCCGTGCTGACAGGCTCGTGGTGGATGTCGGTGCGAGGCAACTGCGGCGGCAACGGCGTGCGTTTGGGCTGCTCGCGTTGCCGTTCAGCCGACGAGGGTTTGAGCTGTTCGAGCTCCATCTCGATGGCAGCCACGTCGCCATCGATGGCTTCCTCGAGCAGGCTCATCTGCTCGCTATTGAGCTGCTCGCTGCGCCGGCCGAACTGCTGGCGCTTGAGGATCGCGATCTCGTGTGACAGCTGGTCGATGCGGGTCTGCCGGTAATGCAGCTCCCGATCCCGCTCACTGACCTCCCGGTCCTTCACCTGCACCTCGGCAATCAGCTGCACTGCGAGGGCACGCAGCTGGTCCGGACTGAGGGAGTCAAGATCGGTGGGCAGGTTCATGCAGACCAGTCTGCCAGAAGCCCACACACCGGTGAAGCGAAACTGTTTACGTCGCCGTCATACGATGCGGATCACGCCATCCTGTCCAATGCGCTGCCACGGCAGCCCCAGCACCAGGCCAGCCAGCTGTTCGTGCGTCAGCGCGTGCTGCTTCGGCTCGCTGCCGGCGTGCGGCCAGACGAACTGTCCTTGATTCAGGCGTCGTGCTGCCAGCCAGATGCCGATCCCGTCATGAACGAGCACCTTCATCCGATTGGCCCGGCGGTTGGCAAACAGATAGGCGTGGTGCGGATGCGCGGCGCCGAACACCTTGACCACGCGCGCCAGTGCCGTGTCGAAGCCGGCGCGCATGTCCAGTGGATCGACAGCCAGCCAGACCTCGTCGACCCGGATCACCGCAACCACTCGCGCAGCCAGGCTGCACACTGGGCTGCCTCCGAGATCGGCCAGCTTACCGTGACCGCTTGATCTCCTCGGCGCACTTCGATGCGGATCTCCGCCGAATGCGTGTTTCGGGTTTCCAGGACAACCGGCACAAATGCCGGCGCGGGTACCGGTTGCGGATCTGCCGGACGGCCCGCCAGGCCCTTCGGAGCCTTGCCTTCTGCCTGGTCGATCCAGCGTCGCAGCAAGTTCGCGTTGAGCCTGTGCTCCAGCGCGACCGCCGCTACTGATACGCCGGTTCCGTGGCAAGCAGCTACGACCTTGGCCTTGAACTCCTCACTGTAGCGTCGCCGGCGTCGGCGTTCGGAGGGCATTCCTTCTTCGACGAGAGTGTTCACGTGTCCGCTTATTCGTCCCATTGCGACGGGAGCGCCTATCTGACGCAATCCGGTGTGGCCTACCGACTCATCTGAAAGAGCCGCGTAGCAGGTAGAAGGCGGGCGCCCCATCATTGCGTCGAAATGTTTCTACTTGCAGATTGTGGATGCCGTATTGACTTAGTAAAGCAGAGTATTTTTGCACATCAACCTCCTTCCAGAACGCGACGCGTATTTCGTTCGCGGTCTGGCGATATTGCGATATCACATATGGTGAAAGTTCCAGCGCATAAGGTACTTGGTTATTTGTTAGCAATGCAAACGACATGAAGAAGCCCCAGTCGGGGAAAACATAGACCACGCTTGTCTTCAATGGTCGTGCTTCGTTGGCTAAGCTCGTTAAAGCGCTCGTCGCCATCCCGACACCACCGGTTTCTTCGAGTTGGGAATAGAAGTGGTTTTGCTGGCGCACGTTCAGGCACAGCACGACGATGCCGACCGCGTAGACGACCTTAGAGGTAACCTTTGCCAATTTTTGCAGCCCATCGTTCTTGCGCGACATTAGTGCGTTCGCTGCGATCGCGCCGGAAAGATAGCCGAGCGGTATGAGAACGGAAAAATGATGAGCCCACAGACGCGTGCCAAGCGGTGATGCGGCAAAAATATAGACGATCGGTAAAGCAATTAGCAGGGCAGAAGTTTGGCGGCTCGCGCCTGACGCCCGTTCAAACGTGAGTGCGGTGGCAAGTCCGCAGAGCAAGACGACAATCATGCCTGCGAGACGCAGGTTCGGCCACGTTGCGTGCAGACCTCCGCCGAGCAGCATGAGCTCGTTGCTCGTATTGGTCATCGCATATTGCGAAAGGCGGCCAGCATTTATCACGTCCCCCCATATGGATAGCTGCGAGGAAAACGGGCTGAGGTTGTGCAGTGCTGCCTGAACCCACGCAATTGCGTTCGGGACGCCCCCTAGCGCGACGATAAGTGAAGCGTAACCCGCCACGTAGGGAAGCATGCCTACTACTACGCCGCCAATCCAAATAGCAAGGTCTCGTTTGGATTTGCCTGTAGCAGTGCTTCCGGCGAGCCAGAGCATGGCTGGCCCAAAAAAGAGAAAGACGAAGTATCCGTATGCAGCCAAGCCGAAGCAAACGCCCGATAGAAAGGGGCGCCAGGCAGTGCTGCGGCCGAGGCCCGGTTTCAGCAGGCATAGGATGGAGAAAAATAGCCACACTTCGCCGGCAAGAATGATGTAATTCTGTGTTCTGAACGATGCGATGAATGCTATGTCCGTAGCGAGGCCCGCTGCTGCAACAAAGGCTAGCAAGCGATTTCCGGTAATGCGTATCACAATTGCAAATGACAGTGCGACGATCACCGCGCCGAATAATGCCTGGCCGAGCCTTACGGAGACTATGTTCATCCCGAACACCGCGTCGATCGGTATCGCGAGGTAATAGGTCTGCACACCGTGGTAAAGGTTGCCCAAGATAGGAAACCACTTAGTTGGTATGATCCAGGCGGGGTTGTGGATTTCGGGCTCGAGCGTGCGTGCGGCAAGATAGTCTGGATTGACCGCATCCATATAGAGCCCCGGCACCTGAATGTGACGAAGCACGCCCACCCAGAAAATTGCTAGCAAAATGCTTAGAACGTAGAAGTCGCTTGGGCGGAAGCGGTAGCGGTCGTTTGACGGTGATCCTGCGACGTCGGTAGGACTTACATTCGACGGTTGAACAGGTTGGTCGTCGTTGTTATTGGACATATGGAGACGCTGTAGGCGGGCAATGTTATTGCGGCGAGCGAAGTGGCCCGCCATCGTGACGGAAGATATCTCGAAGACTGCTTTCCACTCATGGTTTCTGTCGAGCAATTGCGGCTTGAATAACCCTGCCAGAGTGTGTCGTATGGCCGGTATCGTTGTTACCAGCCGACCACGGAAAGCGAGGATTATACCCCCGGCCAGTAGCCGGTATGGGTAAAAGGACTTGCTAACAAAACGTGATTGTTCTTCTGCGTTGCGCTCGCAAAGGTCGGGGCGCGAGTCTGTCCGACGACCGATTTCGCGAGGGTGGCGCAGGAACAGAACGGAGAGGAACCTATAAAACCGAAGTGCTGAGTTGGTCAAAGGGCGACGATCGTAACGGCTCGCGCGGTCGTGCGACTTTTCGACTGGTAGACCTGAGCTGCAGTGGACTAGACTAAATCTGACAGTGGTTGGTTTCTCATGCTGGTGCGCTTTGGCGCGGAGGGCGTAGCCCGTAGCGACAATGCGCGCCGCGAACAGCAAGGAGTCCGCCATGACTCAGGAGCAGAAGGTAATTCGTGCCAAGGTCGGCATACTTGAGTTGGCCCGGCAACTCGGCAACGTCAGCCAGGCCTGTCGCGTGATGGGTTACTCGCGCGACAGCTTCTACCGATTTAAGGAACTGTACGATCGAGGCGGTGAGGCTGCGCTGCAGGAGATTTCTCACCACCGGCCGTTGCTC
>NZ_JAMBPQ010000085.1 GCF_024206495.1 Paraburkholderia sp. CNPSo 3272
TGCGTATTTCGGGGAAGTTGAACGCCCGTTTCGGTGAAGTCGAACAGGCCAGGAGGGAGGTGCTGCGTAGTGCTTAGATTGTACTGCGCGTGTTCGAGATCAGGCTACTTTTTGATCAGGTGCGTTCTTCTTGCGCATCGAATCGCCCTTCAGCGGGAGCTTGTGAGCCTGATGGACGAGGCGGTCGAGGATTGCGTCGGCGAGAGTCGGGTCTTGCAGCCAGGCGTGCCAGTGGTCAAGGGGCAATTGGCTTGTAATGATCGTGGATCTCGTGCCGACGCGATCGTCGAGCACTTCGAGCAGATCGTTGCGCGCGCCCTGGTCGACGTCCTGCAGTCCCCAGTCGTCGAGCAACAGGACGTCCATCTTGGCGAGCTGCGCGAGCCGACGTGTAAAGCTGCCGTCGCCGTGGGCGATTTTCAATTCCTCGAACAGCCGCGCGACGCGCACGTACAGCACGGAGAAGCCCTGTCGGCAGGCCTGCTGGCCGAAGGCGCAGGCGATCCATGTTTTTCCGGCGCCAGTTGGCCCTGTCAGGATGAGGTTCTGTGCATTGCGGATCCAGTCACAGTTGGCGAGTGTGGCGACGATACTCTTGTCGAGCCCACGGCTCTGCCGGTACTCGATGTCCTCAACGCAGGCTTGTGGATTCTTGAGTTTCGCAGACTTGAGCAATCGCTCAAGCCGCCGGGTATCGCGCCAGGCGATCTCACGATCCACGACCATGCCGAAGCGTTCCTCGAACGACAGGCTCGTGCTGGCCGTCAGCGTCGCCTGTTCCTCGAACGCGCGAGCCATGCCGTCCAGCTTGAGGGCCTTGAGCTGGGAGAGGGTTTGCTGCATCAACATCGTGACCTCCTTGGGTCAGTGGTAATACTTGGGCCCTCGCACGTTCTCGTGCAGGGGCGACTGCCATTCGGTGGCCCCGTTTTGTGGCAGTGGCTGCTTGTCGGAGCCGGTTTGCAGGATGGTGCGCACGGACCGCTGGGTCGGCGCGCCAATCACGAGTGCGCGCTGGCACGCCGCTTCCAGCCGCTCCTTACCGTACTTGCGCGACAGCGACAGCAGACCCAGGCAGGCGCGGTATCCCATTTCCGGGTGCGGACGGTTCGTCAGCAAATGCCTGACGATCGCCTCGGCGCTGACGCCGATTGATGCGCCCCAGTTCAGCAACCGGCTCGGGGTCCATTCCATGTGGGCGCGGTAAGCCGCAGGCATATGCTCGGCTACGGTGGTGTACTTCCCCTTGAGCCGACTGCGAGCGTGGGCGGCGACGCGCTTGCCGCCGTGCAGGACTTCCACACCGTAACGCGTTACGCGCGCGTGCACTTCCTGACGCACAAGACTGTGCGGTGCGCTGTAGTAGTGACCGTCGACCTCGATGTGCGCGTCAATGTTGACGCGGCACTTCTGGAAGGTGGCGATTTCGTAGCGGCGCGTCGGCAGCGGGCGCAGCGCCGGTTTGTCGAGCCGCTCGAACCACTCGCGTCGAGTGCCATCGAGCTTCTTGAACGGCCGAGTATTCAGATCGTTGATCAGCCCGGCGATCGCCTTATTCAGTTCGGCCAGACTGTAGAACCGGTAATTCCGGAGGCGGGCGAGAATCCATCGTTCGACGATCTGTACGCCGACCTCGACCTTCGCCTTATCCTTCGGCTTGCGCGGGCGCGCGGGCAGCATCGCGGTACCGTAATGGCTCACGAAGTCCTGCGTGGTCAGGCCGAGCGTGGGTTCGTAGCGGTCGGCGTTCGAGATCAGTGCCCTCGGGTTGTCGGGCACAAGCAGCCTTGGCACGCCGCCGCAGAACTCCATCGCGTCAATGAGGCCGCCGATCCAGTCGGGTGTCGCTTCCGAACGCGTGGCGCACGCATACGTGTAATTCGATGCGCCGAGCACGGCGACGAAGATGTGCGCCTTGAACGCAATGCCGCCGGTGCGATCGAGAATCGGCACCGTTTGCCCGGCGTAGTCGGCGAACAACTTCTCACCGGCGTAATGTTGCTGGGGCATCGACCGCTTCAACGTCTGGGCCCAGTCCTTGTATCGCTGACAGAACTGCGTGTAGCGCAAGGTCTTCTGGCCGGGGTTCGCGCCAACGTACTCTTCCCACAGCAGTTGCAACGTCACGCCTTTGCGGCGCAACTCCCGATGAATCCAGGCGCAGTCAGGCTCCATGCGCTTGCCTGCGGCCATTGTCGGAACGGCGCCGTTGACTAGCAACTGCTCCAGCTCTGCCTCGGACAGCGGCTCGATCTTCGCCCAGTCCAGGCCGGCCGAGGCGGCAAGCTGCAAATATTGGGTAATGGTGCCGAGCCCGACCCCGAGCGCGCCGCTCACCTGCCGGTGAGACAGATTACAGGTCCATTTCAGGCGAAGCACATCTTTTATTTTGCGCATGGTCGTCCGGTGAGCCGGCATCGTCGGGTTCTCCCAAAAGGAGCA
Organism: Paraburkholderia sp. CNPSo 3272; assembly: GCF_024206495.1. GTDB lineage: Bacteria > Pseudomonadota > Gammaproteobacteria > Burkholderiales > Burkholderiaceae > Paraburkholderia. The sequence goes on from NZ_JAMBPQ010000085.1 coordinate 2,443, forward strand.
ACCTTAACCGCCGGCCGATTGAGCCATCCGCAGTACCGCCAACCAAAACCGCGCCTTTCGTTTCGGCTCACCGAACACGCATTTCGGCGGAGTGAACAGCCGTTTCGGCGGGCTGAACACCGATTTCGGGAAGATGAACACGCGTTTCGGAGCGCCGAACACCGATTCCGGAATACCCCGAAACCGTTCGACTTCAAACGAAACGGCTGTTCACCTTCCTCCGGAAACCCTGTTCGACTTCAACCGAAATCCGTGTTCGACTTCGCCGAAATACGCA
>NZ_JAMBPQ010000086.1 GCF_024206495.1 Paraburkholderia sp. CNPSo 3272
TGGATTTCTTCGTTCGCAATGTTTTCGGGCAAGATCCGCCTAATTGGAATGCCACATCGACGCATTTTCCGTCGAGTTGATGACCCTTTATACTGATCGCCGTGACATTGAGTTCGTAGGATTTTTGTATAGTCACATTCAATCGTTTACGTTGGGCTCAGGACTGCTATTGCTTGCCTTCGTTGAACGCAAGCCCGCAAGATTCGTGTGGGAGACCGGCGCAGTGTCATCGCCGGTCGCTGAGCGTCGCCGTCGTTCAGGCGCTACGCCGAAAGCAGTGGGGTCAATGCCTTTGCGCGTTGGCGCAGCAGGCACAGGTTTGAGGTGAACATGCCCGTGTTCTTACCGGGTTGCCATGCAACCGATCCCGAGATGGGGCATGTTCCTGGACACAACTCCGGCGCAACGCGCATGCAGGATGAGGCTGGCCAGGCGCCAGCGGATTGAATTGACCGCGCAGTCAATGTTCGAACCACAGCGAGCTCGTGACATGCCTTGACAATATTCCGCTCATAGAAGGTAAGCTCAACCGCCTTCACCACGCACCTGCCAGATTTACCACCCCAGCCCTTGATGGTTATGGACTTCGCAATCATTTGCTCGCTCGTCCGACTGGGTAGGCCTCGTATCTGGTTTCTGTTCGTCAGGTCGTGGCTTTGCTACACGCTTCCTTCAGACCCCGCCTCACGACGACGCCCTTGCGTTTCACTAGCCCTTCACCACCATCAGGTTGGGCAGGGGACTTTCACCCCCAAGCTGTTGCGCATGCTCGGCGCACAAAAAAAAAGCGGGCCCGGAGCCCGCTAAAAACCACACGCTACGAGGTTAGCGCGAGGAGACCACTGGAGGTTCGGCCTCGCGAAGATCGGCCTCAAAGATACCACTGCGCCCGCAGTCTGGGAGGCCGTCCTGTCTGCTTGATGAGGTATCCTCTATATAACAACAATCTCGTACAGACCGCCTATTTGCACCAGAGCCTTATCCAACGTGCAAAGCCGGCGCCAGTTTTGTCGCACCAGCGTCGAATTGTTTCGTAGCTGATGACAATACCGCGGTCCAACTGCCAGCGCACGGTTCAACTGACGACGATCGCCGGGAAGCGGTGGCTGCGATAAAGCGATTGGTAACCAGCATCGCCGGATGTTACCGGACTCAGTCCGCAACGTGACAATGCCCTCTGTCGCGGTGGGTTGTTCCAGTCCTGTTCCAAAGCACTTTCCGGGCCATGTGGACCGCAAACGCTCGGAGCCCCCAGAGCACAGGCATAGTGACGCATTGGCGGGAAATTGCGTCGGCTATCAAACAATGACGTGGGTTCCTTACAAATCGCGCATGTTTAGCCGATTGACCCGATCCAGCGGGCGCGGTGCACTCGCATCGGCCTATGTCGTGCGACCCGCTTACCGCGAACTGCCCCACGCAGCCCTTGCCGTTTCATCAATCGTGCGACCGTGCAGCGGGCCACCGCAACGCCTTCCCGGTTCGTCTGCCTCCAGACCTTCGGCACGCAATAGACCTGCATGTTGGCCAGCCAGTCACGCTTGATCTCCGGTTGCCGAATGCTCGGGCGCAGCGTCGGGACGGATCTCGAAGCTGTGCTGCATGACGTCGGCAGCCCTGACGGGGCCGTCCGCAAGACCGTGCGGATCGGCTCGACCCCGAAGACGTGATACTGATCCTGCTGGAATGCTCGTCGGAGTTGTTTTCTGCAACAGGCCAACTGCGACTTTCAGAGAACGCTCTAACGTGACAATGTCGACATACGTCGTCGGGAGTTGGACAAACAGGACGACCACTCACACAATTGATCGTGCATCGTCGGCTATTCTTGTGATTTCAAGCTGGGGAACCGGTGGCGCATAGTTTGCTTGATTATAGTGCCTTCAGGTGCGTTCCGCAGCCGGAGATCCGTAGCGCTTCCGCTACGCTCTGTTCAGATTTTCACGAATGGCCCAAGCGCACGGCGTTGTCACGTTAAGGTATTCGAGACGCAAGAGCGTACAGAACGTGCATTTGCCCAGAAATTGGACGGAACTTGGGTGAGAGAAGCGATGCCACGCCGGCAAAGCGTGCGGCGAGCTGTTTGCGATAGAGTGATGCACGCAGTGAATGTCGCTTGCGCGCGAAGTGCTGGCGAATCGGACCGAAGCTCGATAAGGGGACTCTGGTGCAAATAGGCGGTGTGTACGAGATTGTTGTTATATAGAGGATACCTTATCAAGCAGACAGGACGGCCTCCCAGACTGCGGGCGCAGTGGTATCTTTGAGGCCGAGCTTCGCGAGGCCGAATTGGCCCTTGCGAATGCGATGTACCAACTCAATACCAGAGAGAGTGATCGCTGCGTTCCTGAAACGTTTGAAGCCGAGCATGACTTTCGTCCGGGACTTGATGCTGCGGTGGTCCTGCTCGACCAGATTATTGAGATATTTCGAGGATCGGACCTTCGTGTCCTCAGGCAGCAAGCCATCGGCCTTCATCTCGCGCACGGCGCGGTGCGAGGCCGCATAGCCGTCAAGCGTGATGATCTTCGGTGGCTGGCCCTGATGTTTGATCGCCTTCCTGAAAAAGGCTTTTGCCGTCTCCACGTCGCGCTTTGCACGGAGCATGAAGTCAACCGTCTGGCCCACCCGATCCACCGCCCGATAAAGATAGACCCACTTGCCGCGCAGCTTGAG
>NZ_JAMBPQ010000087.1 GCF_024206495.1 Paraburkholderia sp. CNPSo 3272
ACGGCAATCGTGAGTTGTCGTTTGGCCGTATCAAAGTCGACACCTTGCACGTACCACGGTGCCTTGATTCCCAAGGCGGCTTCAAAGAGTTGATTCGTCACTCGCATCGTCCCGCATGTCTGATTGCAGCATTCTGCCGCAACCAGCCATGCGCCAGCTTGTCGATTCAAAGCCCCTCAAGGGTTCCCTGCGCCGGGCTCACGCCCGCCCTTGACCCGCCAAACCGCCCACTCGGATTTCAAAAGAGGCCCATTTGCTCACCCACGTACCCAGCACGGCGTGATTGCCTTCCTGTTCGCTGGCCATGCGAACGAGTTCGCTGGCCCAACGCCGATGCCGCTCCGTGTCGACGAGCTGCGCATCGGTAATAAGGCCGAGTAGGGTATCGCCGTTTTGGCGCGCCGTGACGCCGAGGCTGCGCAATACGGTCTCTTCCACAGCCGGGCGTACCACGAGGTTTAGCGCGACAAAGCATTCAGCCCAGTCCCACGCGGTGAGTGCTTGTTCGTAAGCGGTGATTTCAGCACACCGAATAAAGAATCGTTTGCGACAGACGGGCAAGCGCAGCCGTACCGCGATGGTCGGGGTCAACCGGCGATATTCGCGTCGAGGTGATGAGCCTGCGCGTGGGCCAGCACGCCGACGCGCATTCAGTTCGTCAGCCGGTCTCTTCCTTTTCCTTTTGTTGCCGGGCGTAATTGAACGGCAGAAGGTCGGTTACATCTGCGTCCGGCGCACGCTGCGGCAACTCGGTGAGTATGTGTAGCAGGTAGTCGTATGGCTCGACGCCGCAGGCTCTGCACGTCAACATCAGGCTGTACACCGTGGCGCTCGCTTTTGCGCCATCAACTGTGTCGCTAAACAGCCATGACTTTCTCGAAGTGGCAAACGGTCTGATGTCACGTTCGCAAACATTATTATCGATGGGAGCGCAACCATCGGTGACGTAGCGGCTCAGATATTGCCACTGGTTGCGTGTATAGGCGATTGCCTTGCCGAGCAGACTCTGGGGCAGTACCTTGAGCGCCAGTTCGTCGAGCCACGCCTTGAAGGCCTCGAGCACCGGCACGCTATGCTTTTGCCGCAAGCCATATGTGTAATCAGCGCGCGTCTGGCCATCAGGCAGTTCGCCCTTGGCGAGCGCCTCGACACGGTACAGGGCCTGGAAGTATTCGAGCGCTTTCGCCACACGAGCGTTAGGTATCTTCTGTTTGCCGGAGTCCGTTTTTTTCTCGGCCGCCTTGTCCGCCTTGACGAACAGCCTCCGGGCGTGCGCGACGCATCCGAAGTGCGTGGCCTTTTTGAGCGTGCGCCAGGCGCTGTAGCCGTCGCTCATCAGCATGCCGCTGTAGTCGCCGAGAAACTTCTTCGGATGTTCCTGGCCGCGCCCCGGCTGGTAGTCGAACAGCACAACGGGTTCGGCGCAGCCTTCGGCGCTGCGGTACACCCATGCATAGCTTTTGCTCTGGGCGGACCTGCCGGGCTCCTTGAGCACCTGAACCGTCGTTTCGTCACCGTGGATCAACGGCTGCGACAGCAACGTCTTGTGCAGCGCGTCGTACAGGCGGCGGTAGTGCAGTTCGCTGGGGCGGATGATCCAGTGAGCGAGCGTGCCGCGACTCACCGGAATCTGCCAGCGTGCGAGCGCGTCCTGCATCCGGTACAACGGCATGCCGTCGACGTACTTTGCGGTCGTGACCGTCGCGATCACCGACGCGTCCGCATGGCTGCCCGGAATCGGCTGCACCGGCATCGGCGCAAGCACGATCCGTGTATGTTCGGCGTGACACTCACAGTGCCGGCAGGCCCACTTGGAGCGCACGTTCTGCCGGACCGTCCACTTGACCTCGACGTGCAGTTGCTCGCTGATGTCCTCGCCGATGCGATGCATCGGGTTGCCACAGTCCACGCATGCCCTCTGGTCTTCGGGCAGGTCGTATTCGACAGGTTCACGCTTCAGGTAGGCCGGCAGAGGCTTGCGGCCGCCCTTGCGCCGTTCGGGCTCGCTGTTTTGGGGCAGGCCGGTGTCGGGCAGCGCTGGCTGTGCACCCTCGTCGTCTTCATTGGAGGGGGCGGTCTGGGCGATCTGCTCGGCCTCGTCGAACACGCGATCCTTGCGTTTCTCGCTCTGCGGTGCGAAGCGCTCTGCCTGCAGCAGCCGGATCTGTTCCTCGAGCTGCTCGATGCGCTGGTTCAGCTCCTCGATCTGTGCGTCGCGCTGGGCAATATCCTGTGTCGCGCGCTCTTCGAGATCGCGGATATAGCCCTTGACGACCTTGGGTATGTGCTTGAGATCAGGAGGATTCATGCGCTCCAGGATAGCGGAGCGCGGCGCGCCGTAGGTTTACGTGCGTATTTCGGCGAAGTCGAACACGGATTTCGGTTGAAGTCGAACAGGGTTTCCGGAGGAAGGTGAACAGCCGTTTCGTTTGAAGTCGAACGGTTTCGGGGTATTCCGGAATCGGTGTTCGGCGCTCCGAAACGCGTGTTCATCTTCCCGAAATCGGTGTTCAGCCCGCCGAAACGGCTGTTCACTCCGCCGAAATGCGTGTTCGGTGAGCCGAAACGAAAGGCGCGGTTTTGGTTGGCGGTACTGC
>NZ_JAMBPQ010000088.1 GCF_024206495.1 Paraburkholderia sp. CNPSo 3272
TACGCAAGATCGTCAAGACGCGTGGGCACTTCCCGACGGACGAGGCCGCGACCAAACTGCTCTGGCTGGCCTTGCGCAATATCACGGCTGACTGGAGCCGTGCCGCGCATGACTGGAAAGCCGCGATGAACCAGTTCGCGATCCTCTACGAGGATCGCTTCACCAGAAATCATTTGTAGAATGCAATTGATGAGCCTGCCAGACGGCAGGCTTTTATCTGCCTTGCACACAAAAATTCAGACACTCCCCCAATATCGAGCACTGGACGCATTTCACACGACACTTTGGTCCGTTAAGCGGCAATGATCCCAAAATCCGTGACGCCGAACAGCCTGGGAGACGTCGCCGGTCGACCCTTGCGCGATACAAAGCTTTCGCTCATTGATGCGCCAAGTCGCTCCCAGTTGATGAGGTCGGCCAAACGTATCAACGGATGCTTCAGGTTGATCTGTTCGCGCAGCGGTTGGCGGAAGAAATCTCCCTCCGTCACGGGCGTCTTCGGACCCATCCTCACCTCATCGAAAAATGCAGGATTCTCACGTTAATGTGCCAGGTTCCTGAAGATCTCACAACACCATTTCGGCCTCAAAGCTCCGCCGCACAAGGCTCTCCGAATTGTTCAGGTTCGACTAGTTATCGTGTACTGCTCTGGCCCAGTCGGGTTGCCAAGGCTGAGGGTCGTGCCGAGCACGTCCTCTGGCGGATACATGTCCGCATACGGCATTGCAGGCAACAGTGGAGCGCCGAACGGGTCTCCAATCGTCGTCCCGACGTAGTCTGCGAATGCGGCCGCGTGATAGCGGCCGTGCCAGTTCTCAATCCAAAACCCGCGCTCGCCACCCTGTCTCATCGTAATTGACGCATCGACTCGGGCGTCACCGATGAAGAATTGTTCGATCGTATGCTCCTTCATCCCCTTGCGAGCGAATCGTAGTCCACCGGTAGCAGGTAGGTTTCGAATGATGCGATGGAGCCATTCACGAGCTCAATACTACGATTGGCGAGCGCGAGCGCAATTGCCCCCGATGGATTACCGATCCGGATATTGGTCGACGGATTATTTGCACCGGGTGTCCCGAGTGTGAACGGATCGAACCCGCTGATGATGATTCGCGTAGCGCCCTTACCCGGCTGGAAATGGACGGCATATTGTCCGCGCGATGCGCGTTCCAGCACGCACTGGAGCTGTAAGCGGTTGAGCGTTACCTGCGCGGCCCACTGGCGCAGTATCTGTGTCATGAGCGCGCCCAGCACAACATGCGGTCGTCGCTGCGCGGTTGGGCGCCACTGACAGAGCGCCCCTGCACTCGATCGACAGCAGCCTTCCATAATCCTTCGCCAGCGATCTTCACAACGTGCTCCGCGCCCCCAGAGAACCGTTTTGCGTCGGCCCCACAGAGCTGCTTCGAGAAGTCAGAACCAAAGTGAGCGAAGCCCGATGCGCCGAGAATCTGGTCCGCGAACGGCATTGAGTTGCCCGGCAACACACTGAAGAGCCGTTGCTCCTCATACCATGGCGTGACTCTCGTAATCCTGCAACCGGCGGATGGCGGGTGCGACTCTGCCGGTGGAGGATTCTCGTCGAATGGTGGAACCAGCGAGGCCGGCGGATCGAGTGGCACATTAGTTTTGTGAGCGGCTGCCCCAACGGCAATCGGCTCGTTTGGATTGCTCGACGAGGAAAGTGCGACGGCAGTAGCAGACGCAACCCCGCGGTCATCTTCGCAACCGTTCTGGAGCAACGCGGCTGCACACAATACGGAGACCAGTACGGCGTTTTTCATTCGTTTGCCCCTTCTCCGGCTGCGCCGAGCGACGCCGCTGTAGCCGGCCGGGCCGGGAGCGTCTGGGTACAGTCACCGTCAAAATATGGCCCGCCAACGCGCCGCCAGAACAGATTGGGTTCACTGGGCGCGCATGTTATGCGGACGTGATGACCCCACGTGTAGTAAGTACCATCGTACTGCGCGCCCGCCGGCTCGCTGGCAAAAGCGAGCACAGCTAATGTCAGCCTGTATTTTGGCATGCCTAATCCTTGCAAAGCTCGCGCGTTGCGACTACGAAGCGTAGATCGCCGTTATTGCCATCGAGTAGAGCCAACGGTAGCCAACAAGCAAACTATGCGCCATCAAGTTTTTTTGAATATACCGAATAGAATTACTTAACAAATATGCCTCTTTTGAAATCCGAGTGGGCGGTTTGGCGGGTCAAGGGCGGGCGTGAGCCCGGCGCAGGGAACCCTTGAGGGGCTTTGAATCGACAAGCTGGCGCATGGCTGGTTGCGGCAGAATGCTGCAATCAGACATGCGGGACGATGCGAGTGACGAATCAACTCTTTGAAGCCGCCTTGGGAATCAAGGCACCGTGGTACGTGCAAGGTGTCGACTTTGATACGGCCAAACGACAACTCACGATTGCCG
>NZ_JAMBPQ010000089.1 GCF_024206495.1 Paraburkholderia sp. CNPSo 3272
GCCATCGGTCGGGCCAATTGGTTGTTCGCAGGTTCACTGCGAGCGGGGCAGCGTGGCGCTGCGATCATGAGCCTGATCCGCTCGGCACAACTCAACGGGCACGACCCGCACGCGTATCTCAAGGACATCCTCACGCGTCTGCCCACGCACAGGGCCAGCGACATCGCCGCGTTGTTGCCGCATCGGTGGCAACCGAAACCCACAATCGCCTAACCTCGTTCGTCAACACGGGATCGCTGGCCGCTTACGATTCAGCGCATCTGGTAGCACAAAGGCTTGGTCGCGATCAATGGTACGAGACCTACAAGACTCGCATTTGCAGGGTCGAGCGGGACTACGATTTTACGAGGAGCTGATTTCCTGCATCTCGCCGTCTGGCAGGGCTTCCAATTAGTGACAGGCCCAGCCTCCGAGGAAGCCCACGAACGGCCGCTTACGGTGTTTTCGAAGGTCCGTTCAGGGTCGGGCATTGCCCGGCGGCGCCGGGTGCAAACTGATTCTCCCGTCTTCGAAAGGAGAGTCGTCATGGAAGCCACCATCAACCCGGGCGTCGGCCGTGTACCTTGGAACAAGGACAAGCTGACGGGACAGAAGCTGCCACTGAAGCTGAGGGAGATTTGGGGAATCCGTATCCGCCTGCAGCTGGCTGGAAGAGCGCGCGAGCTCGCGCTGTTCAACCTCGCGATCGACAGCAAGTTGAGAGCGTGCGATCTGACGAAATTACGAGTGAGGGATATCTGTCTTGGCTCTCGTGTGGCACCAAGGGCGACTGTAATGCAGCAGAAGACCCAGCGCCCGGTCCAGTTCGAAATCACTGAACAGACGCGAGAGAGCGCCGCTTCGTGGATTCGAGAGGCGGGACTGTCGTCGAGCGATTATCTGTTCCCTAGCCGCATTCACGGCTCGGCCCATCTTTCAACGCGCCAATACGCCCGCCTTGTCCACCGCTGGATACGGTCGATCGGGATCGACGACACAGCTTACGGAACGCATTCAATGCGTCGAACGAAAGCGTCACTGATTTACCGGCGCACAAAGAACCTGCGGGCGATACAGTTGCTGCTCGGTCACGCAAAGCTCGAGAGTACCGTTCGATACCTTGGCATTGAGGTCGACGACGCTCTCGAGATGGCGGAACAGACAGAGGTTTGAACGACAGGTGGCCGGACTGCACTCGGGCGCTGTCCGGCCACAACCGGCCGTTCGAGACGCCTGCCTGAATCGTCGACAATCGCCTGAAGATCCAGCAAGATCTGCTACACGCATGGTCTTAGCATGAGCGACCATATCGCATATTGCTCGATCATAATCGTGCCTGGAGACCACCTTGACCATATTGCTCGTATTAGGGATTGCTCTTGCGGTGTTCGTGCTTATTGTCGGCGTCGCCATCGTATTGGTAGCGTCGGCGTCGCCGCCCGCGCCAAAGGAGAAGGACGTTTTCGGATTTGCCTCGCTGCATTCGGTGCCCGATAGCGATCTACCCTCGCTTTGCCGATACCCCGCCAGAGACGGCGAGCAACTAGCCTTTCGCTTCTACGCGTCCTCCGCCAACCCGATTCTAATCTTCGTGCATGGATCGTCGTATCACGGGCGTTCCTACCATGCGCTGGCTTCGGCTGTAAGCCAGGCCGGCGCGGCCAAGGTAATCCTGCCAAATCTCCGCGGACACTATCAGTCTGGCCGCCACCGGGGGGACGTTGAATACATCGGCCAACTGGAAGACGACATTGCCGATCTGATCGCCGAACTGCGGAAACAAGGGCATGGTGGCCCCGTTGTCCTCGGAGGACATTCCAGTGGTGGTGGGTTTGTTACCCGATTCGCAGGCGGTACCCATGCCCACCTCGTTTCGCGATTCCTGCTGTCGAGTCCAGTCATTCCGACCTCCCGGACACTCAGGGAGGGGGCGGGTGGCGGCTGGGCACAGCTTCACGCGCGCCGCCTGATCGGTCTGATCATCCTGAATGCACTCGGCATTCGCGGACTCAATGCGCTTCCGGTCATTGACTTTAACAAGCCCATCCGATACCGGGACGGCACCGAAACACTCTCGTACTCCTACCGCCTCAGCACGTCGTATCACCCGCGTAACCGGTACATTTCAGATCTGCGCAAATTAGCGGGCAACGCAATGATCGTCATCGGCGAGCATGACG
>NZ_JAMBPQ010000090.1 GCF_024206495.1 Paraburkholderia sp. CNPSo 3272
GGTCTTCGTCGTCCCGATCTTGCCGAGCAGTTCGACCTCGCCGGTGCCGAGCGCATAGGCAACCGTGATCGATTCCTTGTGAACGTCCAGGCCGACATACAACGTGCTATCGTTTTCCATTGCTGGCCTCCGTGCCGGAAATCGCCGGGTGTGACCCTGTCCACACCATGCGGCTCTGGCAGTCATGCTAACCCGCGCTTGATTCCTCCGCGGCAGGCCAGCCTCTACCTCGCGGAGTCATACTGACTATTGCGTGTGCTAGACGGAGAAGTCATGTAAGTCACGCTTGCGTCAACTGCAGGGCCGCGCAGCGGCGCGAGAAGTGACGTTGCTGTCAAAATACGAGTACTTATCTTTCCAGTCAAATTGCATGATGGGTCAGGTATCGCGCGTGATAATCGGCGGGCTTTCGCAAACGCACCCATCGTCCATCCGGCACGCAGGGTGGACATGCGAACACCTAGAACCGTTCACGAAATCCAAAGCTCACAATCGCCTGCGACTGCGTCGCCGCCGAGTGGCCGTTGCCCTTATCCGAGACCGAAGCCGTGGCCGCCACTGGTTTGCCGAGTGCATCGAGCGTCATGCCCGAAGCGTGCTGGTAGCCGGCTAGCAGATAAACCGTCGAGCGCTTCGAGAGGTCATACAGCGCGCCCACTGAGACGTTGTGGTATTGCGCCTCGTCTTCGATGCCATCCACATGGCTGCCGCGCGTGTAGCTATAACCTGCGAACAGATGTATGTGAGGTTGCACTTTCCACATGCCGAAAAGGCCGGCAATATTGAACGTCGCAGTGCCCGAATAGAGCGAATTCGCTCCGGCCTTGTATTGTACGTTGCCGTAGTTCGCGCCTACGATCGCCGGGCCGAAGTCCCAGGTCGCGCCAGCAGCCACGACCTGCTGCGACTGCGCGCTCGCGAAACCTTCGTTGATCGAAGAATTGAATGTTCCGTCATAGGTGCCTTGCCACTTGCCGGAGGTCGGGTCTTTGGAGCCAGTCTTAGTGTTATCCGAGTGCTCGTAGCCCACGCCCACTTGCAGAGGGCCGTGCGCGTAGCTGCCGCCCACGCTCCATGTGTTCTGGCTCTTGAGGCTGCCGGGCTGTCCGCCGAAGCCATATAGCGCGCCGAAGGTAAAGCCCGCATAGTTCGCGCTCGTGTATTTGACCGAATTGTTCACGCGTGTGGTCTGGTCGAGATCGTCGATATCGCCCGGATGCGCGCCGAAGCCGCCGATCGCGCTGACCGGAGCAACGGGCCCGACGAAGTCGTCGAGCGAGGTGTACTGGCGGCCCATCGTGAGCGACCCGTACTGCGTGTCGGCGAGGCCGACGAACGCCTGGCGGCCGAACAGGCGGCCGCCCTGGCCCTCGGTGCCATTGGTGATGTCGAAACCGTCTTCGAGCACGAAGATCGCGGCGAGCCCGTTGCCGAGTTCTTCCTTGCCACGGAGGCCCCAGCGGCTGCCTGATAGGTTGCCGCTCGTCACTGCCGCGTTCGAATGGCCCTGGCCCGTGCCGGTGCTGCCGGAGCGTTCGTTGCTGCGGTAGGTAATGCCTGCATCGACGATGCCGTAGAGCGCGACGGAGCTTTGCGCCGCCGCTGTTCCCGCTAGCGACAGGAGAATTGGTGCAGAAATCAGGGGCTTTTTCATCATGTGCTATCTCGACAATCAACAATGGTCCGTTCGTGAGTGGAACGGTCGAGCCGGCCCACGGCAGGCGCTGGTAGAAAACGCGATTGAAAGCGCCAGCGAGTTACCGCATTGGCATTAGCGTTGGTGCTTGAGCGAGGCGCCCGGCGGCAGCTCGGGCGTGCTGACGGTGACGGTCTTGCGGACCTTCGCGACGTCTTCTGCGCTCACTGGCGCGCCGGTGTTGCCCCAGCTCGCACGCACGAAGGTGGACACGTCGGCCACTTCCTGATCGGATAGACGCCAGCCGAACGCCGGCATCGTGAACGACGAGGGCGACGATTTCGTGCCTTCGAGGGCGCTGCCTGCCAGCAGCACGTGAATCAGCGAAGTGGGGTCCTTGCCCTGCACGACCGGGTTGCCGCCGAGCGCGGGG
>NZ_JAMBPQ010000010.1 GCF_024206495.1 Paraburkholderia sp. CNPSo 3272
GCGCAAGGTCATTCTCAACAAGCTCTCGCACGCCGAAATCGCCGACGAGGTCTTCGCGTTCCGCAAGTCGAAGGTGCTCAACTTCGTCGAGCAAAAGGGCGTCGCGTATTTTTCGCAGCGCACGAACCGCGGCTCGGGCGAACTCAAGGCGCTCGACGATCTGTTGTTCGTCGATCAGCGCACGCTGTTCGAAGCCGTGAGCGCGCTCGATACCTACGATCTCGCGAAGCTGCTCGCCTCGATCGAGGATCCGGCCGTATCCGGGCGCCTGCTCTCGGTGATGGCGGACGCACGCAAGAACGAAGTGTCGTGGGTCATGCGTCGCGACATCAAGATCGATCCCGTGGAAGTCGAGGACATCGAGCAGCGCCTGCTTGCAGCGGTGCGTGCACTTAAGACGCCTGGCGCGGGCCAGGCGGATCGCTGAGTCGGGAGACACGCATGGATCTGCTTACCCTGATCGGCATCGCGATTGGCGCGCTCGCTGTGGTCGCGGGCTTCTCGCTCGAAGGCGGCCACTTCGTCACGCTGCTTCAGCCCGAGGCGCTGGCCATTGTGCTGGGCGGCACACTCGGCGCCGTGATGATCCAGAACACGTGGGCGCGTTTCTTCGACGCCATCAAGCAATTGCGCATGGCCTTCGTTAAAGCGCCGCGCGTAGACGAAGCGAGCCTCGCCGCCGTGCTGGAATGGGGCGATCAGGCCAAGCTCAACGGTCTGCTCGCCTTCGAGTCGATGGATCTGCAAGGCATTCATCCGTTCGCGCGGCGCGGGCTCGAACTGCTTGCGAGCGGTGTTTCGACCGCCGTGCTCGAAGATGCGCTCGAGCGCGAACTCGAAGCCACCGGGCGCAAGCATATGGCGGCGGCGCGCGTGTGGCAGCAGGCGGGCGGCTACGCGCCCACGTTCGGCATTCTCGGCTCCGTGCTCGGCCTGATCCAGGTCACAGGGCATCTGATCGAGCCTGCCGAACTCGGGCCCGGCATTGCCGTGGCCTTCGTCGCGACGCTTTACGGCCTTGCATTCGCGAACCTCGTTTTTCTGCCGCTATATGGCAAGATGCGCGCCCATATCGAAAGCGATCTGCGCCTGCGCAAGCTGTATCTCGACGGCCTGCTCGCCATTTCGCGCAAGGAGTCGCCCCACACGATCGCCACGCGCCTCGCTGGGGAGGTGGGCGGCAAGAGCGGCGGTTTGCAAGGCGAAGCGAACGTGTGGGCGCTGGACACGACGCGCGCGAGCTGACCGCCCATGCATTCCGATAAAGACCTGCCGCTCACGGCCCAATTCGATCACGACGAGGACGAAGGCGGCGAATCGAGTTCCGGCCGTTGGCTCCTTTCCTACGCGGACCTGATTACGACGCTGATGGTGCTGTTCCTCGCGCTCTACGCGATGCAGCTGGCAAAGCATAAGGAATCCGAAATACGGTCGGCGGCGCAGCGAACGGGCACAAGCACGGTGGCAGCGATCGGGAAAATGCCCGCCGTCGATCAGGCGCTGCTCGCCGCGCTCGAAACGCTGCGCGAGCGCGGCGAAATCACGATCGTGCCGGCGGCGCGCGGCGTGGAGATCGGCATCAACGCGAAGATCCTGTTCAACGCGGGGGATGCCACGCTGCTGCCCGAATCGCTTGGCGTGCTGGGCCGTATCGCCGAGGTGCTGCGCGCGGCGCCGGCGGGCAACATCCTCGTGGAAGGGCACACCGACAGCACGCCGATCTCGAACGCGAAATTCGCGTCGAACTGGGAGCTCTCTTCGGCGCGCGCGGGCGCGGTGGTGCGCTATCTGGTCGAGCGCGGCATCGAGCCTCACCGGCTCGCCGCGATTGGCCGCGCCGATAACTTCCCGCTCGTGGCAGGCAACGACCCGGCGAGCCGCGCACTGAACCGGCGGGTGACGTTGATCGTGCAGCGCTGACGCTCACGCCCTTCGCGTGATTGCCAGGCGAACGCGCGTCACACCTGCATGGACGGCACATCCTTCATGCAGCGCAAGGCGAACATCGACCGGCTGTGGCGGATGCTCGAGATGCGATAGAGCTTCTCGCGCAGGAAACGCTCGTAGCCAGCGGTGCCGTCCACCGCCACCTTGATCCAGTAGTCGTACTCGCCGGAGACGAGATAGGCCTCCAGCACTTCGGGCAGCGCCGCGAGTTCGGCGCCGAAGCGCGCGAGCGCGTCGTCTTCGTGACGGTCGAGCGTCACTTCCAGAATCACGATGTCGGCGTAGCCCAGCTTTTGCTGGTTCACGAGCGCGACATAGCCGTCGATATAGCCATCGGCTTCGAGCTGGCGCGTGCGGTTCCAGCACGCGGTGGTGGACATGCCCACTTGCTCGGCCAGTTCGGCGTTCGAAAGTCGGGCGTTCTTTTGCAGGGCGCTGAGGATCTTGCGGTCCTGGTTGTCGAGCGCTTTGGGCGGCCGTTCACGAGGGCTCATGGCGAAAAAGAATCTTGTACAGGTACTGGCAATTCTAGCGGAAGAAGCTTCCGTGTATTGACCAATATTGCCTGAAAACCGGAAGCCCATACACGCTCTTCCCCGGTATATTTTCCACATGCCTTCTTGCCTGGCACGACCCACGCGGCCACCTTCCCGCTATGGGGCGCGCCGCCGCAGCCACAAGCAGCGGCGGTCCGTCAGGGCCGTTTCCGTTGCACCTTGCGGCGGCTACCGGGCGTTGCGCGCGTTCACCACGCGGCCAGCAGTGCCCGGTCAGGCAGGTGGCATTTGAAAACCGCGCGTCGCGCGGTTTTTTGTTGCCCGTTTTTAATATCCCCGCGACCGCGAGCGCCATTCGTCACCCGTCTTCGCCAGTACGCCCCCCAATGTCGATCCAGCTGTATCTCTCTTTTCTCGCCGCCGCGCTCGTCCTTGTCTACACGCCCGGTCCCGTCAACGTGCTCACCATGAGCCAGGCGCTCAATGCCGGCTGGCGCCGTGCGCTGCCCTGCGTTTGGGGCGGCACGCTCGCGGTACTGCTTCAGCTCGCGCTGACGGCGCTATGCCTCAATTCGCTGCTGCTCATAAGTGAGCATTCACTTACGTTGCTGCGCTGGCTGGGCGCGGCCTATCTGGTCTGGCTGGGCTGCAAACAGTGGCGCAGCCGCTCCTTGACGGGCACGGATGCGCCTGCCGAAGCCGATGGCGCGAGCCATCGCGATCTGTTTTGGCGCGGATTCGCGACCTCCGGGGTCAACCCGAAGACCTTGCTGTTCTTCCCGTCGTTTTTCCCGCAGTTCATGAGCGCCGATGCGCCCTGGAGCGCCAACCGTCAGTTTTTGCTGCTGGCGGCGACGTTCGCGCTGCTGTTCGCAGGCGGCGTGGCTTCGATGGCGCTGTTTTCGCACCGTCTGCGCCACGTGCTGCAGCGGCCGAAGCGCATGCGCGCCGTGAATCGCCTGATGGGTAGCCTGCTGGTGGGAATGGGCGCGATGATGGCCGGCTTACGCTGAACGCGCAGGCGGCGGATGGCTCGCGCGCGTGTGCGCGGGCCCGCTCGCGTGACGCCCGTTTGGCGCTCGGTGGCGCTTACGGCGAGGTGATCGATGCGGCCGGCGCTGCAGTCAGCGTGGCCGCTGCAGTCAGCGTGGCCGCTGCAGTCAGCGTGGCCGCTGACGGCGTTGCCGATGCCGCTGCCACGCTCTGGGTGCCGGAGGTCGTCGAGGCCGACGCGAGCGTTTGTGCCGTCGCTCCGCTGGCCGACGCCGCCACCGCGGCCGCCGCGACAGGCGCCGCCGTGCTGTGAGTGGTCACACTCGCCGCGAGCCCCACGGCCTGCGGGTTTGCCGCAACCGGCGACGGCACGCCCATGATCGCCGCCGCGGCTGCAGCGCCCTGATCGACCGGTGCGGATGCGCCCGGAGCCGAAGCGGCGGGCGCGGGTGCCGCCGTGGCAGGCGCCTGCGCTGGCGTGGGCGCAGCCGGTGGCGCTGTCACAACGGGCGCGGCCGGCTGCGCGTTGCTGTGCAACACAGCCGCACCGGTCGCCGCAGCCGCTGCAGCGGCTGCCGGCGCGGCCGACCCCACTGTGGTCGCGGCGGGCGCGGCGCTGGCCGTGACCGGCTCGATCGGTGGCGGCAACGGCGAAATCTTGATCGCGCCGGCGTTCGGCACAGGCTCGCTGCGCGCCGATGCGTTCAAATACCGCCCGACCAGATCGAAGAAGCGTGAGTAAAACGGGCCGGACTGGATCGTCTCGCTCGAAATCTTCACCATTTCGTCGCTGTTCGAGCGGATGGGCAGCGAAACCGACCCCAGAATCGAGAGCCCCACGCTCGCAGAGGTGTCGCTCTTCTTGAGCGCGTAGCCGTTCTGCACGGCGTTCACGTACACCATGCTCGTATTGCTCGCGTCGCCCGGCGTGCAGACCACATGCACCTCCACGACGATGTGCTGATCCATCGTCGGCTGGAAGTTCTTCGTGGCGTCGACGGTGTCGTTGCGCGTCATCGTCGTCATGTAGCCCTGGCTCAGGAGCGCGCGGCGCGACGACTCGCAGGCGTCGGTACTCGCGTAGTTGAAGCTGCGCGAGAACTGGCTGGGCGCGGTGCTCAGCAGCTGATCTTCCTGGAACTTGGGCTTGGGCGAGGAGCACGCGCCGAGCGCAGCAGCCAGGGTCACCGTGACGACGGCGAGGGTGGCGCTGCGAAGCGGGACGGCCAAACGAGGGAAAACTTTAGAAAAACGGGACATGTTCGGGGGAAACTGGGCAGCAATGCGGCATTGCATCGGACGGCATGCATTGTAGTTCGGTTCCGCTGCGCATGACCGAACGCTCGTTTTTTCGAAGCTTCACGAAAGCCGGACGAAGGCGTCTCGAAGCTTACATCCCACATGATGAAACAAGCGGGCTTCCTCGCCGCGGAGTAAGCCGGATGCAACCGCCAGTTCAATCTGGCGCTGTGCGCGCCCGCGAATAACGCGCGTCTGCGATGATCGAGGAGTACTGCCTGAGCACGACGAATCGAAATCCGCATCTACGCATGTCGCTCGATACGGAAGAAAAACGAGGTGCAAAGCGATCACTGCGCGATCGTCGACGCCTGCAAGCGGCGCGTCGTGGGTGAGGCGGGGACGCTGACTGGATAGTCTGGACAGCTAAGCGTTTCTTTTCGCTACGCAGAATGGAAAACAGCGAGCGCCCGTAAGGATGCTCGCCGTTTTCCTTGAAGCAGACTTGAGTGTGCCGCGCTGCGCTTACACCGCCATTTCGGGCGGCGCCTGGCGGAAGCACCGCGTGATCCAGCCGAGGTACACGAGGCCGAGCACGAACCAGATCACGCCGAGCACGATGGCGGTCTTTTCGAGGCTGCACAGCAGCCAGATGTCGGTCACGGCACCGATCAGCGGGAACACCAGACCGCCGAGCAACCCGAAGCCACGCGTGCCCGCCGCGCCGCTGAAGTACTGGCGGATCACGCACAGATTCACCGAAGTGAACGCGAGGAACGCGCCGAAGTTGATGAACGAAGTGGACGTGGCCACGTCGAGTTTCAGCGCGATCAGACCGACGACACCGGCAATCGCGATGTTGATCGCAGGCGTGCGAAAGCGCGGGTGAATGTAGCCGAAGATCGACTTGGGCAGCACCTCATCGCGGCCCATCGCATAGAGCAGACGCCCCACGCTCGCCTGCGCCGAGATGCCCGAGGCGAACTGCGCGAGGATCAGGCCTGCGAGGAAGATCGTCACGAAGATATCGCCGCCCACCTTGCGAGCGATTTCGAACGCGGCCGAATCGGGGTCCTTGAAGACAGCGCCCGGATGCGCGAGCTGCAGCGTGTACGCGGCGATCACGAAGATAGCGCCGCCCACCAGCGCGATCAGCACAATGGCCCGCGGAATGGTCTTTTCCGGCTCGATGGTTTCCTCGGTGAGCGTGGAAACGGCGTCGAAGCCGAGGTACGAATACGCGGCGATCGCAGCGCCCGCCATCGTTGCCGAGAGCGGCACGTGCGGCTGGAAGAACGGCTGTGCCGTGATGAGGCCGCCGGGGCCCGCGGCCGCAGAGGCGTAGTGCAAACACAGGACTACGAACATGGCCGCAATGCCGAGCTGCACGATCATGAGCACGATGTTGAAGCGCGCCGCGAGTTCGATGCCAATGACGTTCAGCGCACTCGTGAGCACGATGAACGCGACGATCCAGATCCACGCGGGCACGCTCGGGAACGCCGCGCCAAGATACGCAGCGCCGATCAGCCAGATCACCATCGGCAGGAAGAAGTAGTCGAGCAGCGTGGCCCAGCCGATCATGAAGCCCAGATGCGAATTGAAGCTCTTGCGCGTGTACGTGTAGGCCGAACCCGCCACCGGGAAAAGGCGCGCGAGCTTGCCGTAGCTGAGCGCCGTGAAGACGATTGCGACGAGCGCAATGAGATACGCGAGAGCGGCGGTGTCCTGGCTTGCGCCAGCGAGCACGCCGTAGGTGCCGTAGACGATCAGCGGCGCCATATAGGCGAGGCCGAACAGGAGCACGGACGGCAGGCCGAGCGTGCGCTTCAGGTGAGGTTCTTGAGTGCCGCGTTCATGCGACGGCGAGGCAGGCTTCATGATGCAGTTGTCTCCTGGGTGCTGCGGTTCTGGCAGGCATGGGCGAGCCTGGCGAGCCGCGCATGGCGGCGTGCCGGATCGCTGATTGCCGGGCTTGTTACCTGGTCTTGCTGCTGTGCGCGTTTAACGCGTGCGCGGGCGGATATTGAGCGAGCGGCGGCCGCGCGCGTCGTTCTCGTCCGCGAGAGTGAGCGCAATGCGTGCGTCGTGCAGATAGCTGTAATGTTCGCGGCTTTGCGCGAGCAGGGCGCGATCCACCTTCGCGTGCAGCACCGCGTCTTCGCTCTTCAACTCGCAGAGCACGTCGCCGAACGGGCTCACGAGCGCCGTTTCGCCCGGGAACGTAAGGTTGTCGTCGCCGTGACCGACGCGGTTCACGAGCGCGGCGAACATCTGGTTCTCCATTGCGCGCGCAACGATCGCGCGGCGATGCACGGGGCCGAACGGATCCATATTGCCGTTCGTGACGACGAGCATTTCCGCGCCGAGCGAGGCCACGGCGCGCGCCGTTTCGGGAAACTCGATGTCGTAGCAAATCAGGAGACCCACGGTCATGCCCTTGAATTCGCACACCTCGAAGTGGTCGCCGGGCGTGAATACGCCCACGTCCGTGGCCCACAGATGCGTCTTGCGGTAGCGCAGCGCGATGTCGCCGCGTTCGTCGATCAGGACGGTCGTGTTGTAGAAGCGGTCGCCGTCGCGCTCGGCAAGGCCGACCGCCACGCCGATCTTCGCGGCGCGAGCGGCGTCACGGACTTTGCTCAAAGACGGACCTTCGAGCGATTCGGCTACGTCGCGCACGTTTTCGCGGGTGGGAAAGCCCGTGAGCGTGGCTTCGGGGAAGACGATGAGATCGCTGCCTTCACGGCGTTTGGCCGTAGCGTCGAGTACGCGGGCGAGGTTGGGAGCGACTGCGCCGTCCACGATCGGGATCTGCGCGAGTTCGAGTTGCATGCCTGTCTCCTTCCTTATGTATTACGTAAAGCACCGCGTGGGCGTCTGGAGCGGCTATTATCTCCACGTTATTTTTGTCGAGAAATTACCCTGCAGGGGTACCCTGATCGGAGGACCCATGGAGCCCCTCGTGGAACTGGACTGGCAGGACCGCGCGTTCCATCACCATATCGCGACGCTGATCGATGCCCTCGACGGCCCCGACTTCTGGACTCGCATGACGCGTGTGATCGAGCGCTTCGTCGCGTTCGACAACTGGGTTGCGCTCGTCTTCCGGCGCGATCGCGTGCCGCTCGTATGCGCCGAGTCGCCCATGCCCGACGGCACCGTGGATCTCTTGTTCCGCGCGTATCTGGAGGGGATGTACCTGCTCGATCCGTTCTATTTGAACGCGAGCGAGAAGCCGCGCGCGGGGCTCGTCACACTCGCCGAAGTCGCGCCCGATAATTTCCGCATGACGGACTACTATCAGCGTTACTTCAAGAGCAACATCATCGGCGACGAAGTGCAGTTCAACGTGCCGCTCGACGAAGCACGCACATTGATTTTCTCGCTCGGCGCACAGCACCATTACACGGAGCGCGATATTGCGTTGTTCGCGATGTTCGCGCCGTGGGTGATCGCGCTCATGAAGCAGCGGCTTGCGTATGAGACGTTTGCCGAGGGTGTCGCCGAGGCGGTCGCGTCGGACGCGTCTGAAGCCGGCAGCGCAGCGCGGCAGGGGCAGTTGAGCGAGGCGGGCTTCGCGAGCCGCATCCAAACGGTCACGCAGCAAAGCGGACGCGTGCCGCTCACTGCGCGCGAGATCGAAGTGGTGCGCTTGAGCCTGAGTGGCTTTTCCACGCGCGCGATTGCCGAGCGGCTCGACATCTCGTTCGAGACCGTGCGTGCGCACAAGAAGCATATTTACGCCAAGCTCGGCGTGAGTTCGCAGTCTGAGCTGTTTGCGCTTTTCTACGAGCCGCTCGGGCGCGTGGGCGTATGAGCGCCGCACGCCTTTGACGGCGCGCGTCAGAACTCGACGAGCGCGAAGTCTTCCTTGCCCACGTCGCAGAGGGGGCAGCGCCAGTCGTCGGGCACATCGGCCCAGCGGGTGCCCGGAGCGAGGCCGTCGTCAGGGGCGCCTGCGGCTTCGTCGTACACCCAGCCGCAGATCACACAGACCCATTGCTTGGGCCCGTCGTCGGCGCTGGCCGCAGCCGTCGAGGCGCTTGCGGGGGCCTCGGGCGCGGCGCCTTCGGGCGGGGTGTCGAGCGCGACGACGAGCGGCGCTGCGGTGCCATCGCGTTCAGCGAGCCTGCTTTGCAGCGTGGCGAGCAGCGCTGCGGCTTCCTCGGCGGTGAGGTCGATCCAGTACGGGTCGCCGGCGCCGTCATTCAGGCGTTCTGGCGAGAACTGGATTTCGAGGGCGACGCCTTTCTTGTACATAAGCAAAAACGGTTGGCTTGATGCCCCGGACGCGCTGCGCTCACAGGAAGTAGCGGAACAGCAGCGAGGCCGCGATGCCGCCAGCGGCGATCAGCGCGAGCATTTGCAGGAGCGTGATGGACTTGCTGGACTTGGCGTTCGAAGCGGCGGGACGGGTGGTGGTGTTCATAAGTTGATCTTGCGGCGGCGTGGGTTGCGGTCTCGATTGCGCCCCGTAAAGTCGCCATCATCGGTATGACGGCGGCAGAGCGCGGCGGGGGAGTTTCGCACGATTTCGCGCCCAAGGGGGCATTTGCGCGGCGACTGCGCGTACGCGCCGCGTATTTCCGCCCCCGGCAACCTGCGCCGAACAGCGGCATCGATTATCGCCGCGAAGGCGGACCGGATTCCTGAACGCGCGGAGATGGTTTATTTCGCAGCCGTTGAGAGAAGCCGCTCACAACTGCAGCCAGCGGCGTTCGATATACGAAAACAGCCAGCTGACCGGCACTGCGCACGCCATGCCGATGGCGACTTGCGCCACGCGAAACAGCGCGATGTCCCACACGGGCCCGTTCATGGGCACGAGCAGCACGATGGTGGTGGTGATCGCGCCCAGTCGCGCGGCGGTGCTCACGCTCAGGCACCAGCAGCCGATGATCACTATGCTCACGGCGACGAGGTAGGCCGCGAGATTTTCCGGGCCGAACGCCGCCGTCGCGAGCCCCACCGCGCCGCCCGCAATCGCGCCGATGAACTGGTCGCGCGACTGCGCGAGCGTATCGGCGTAATCGTGCTGGGTGACGGCAATCGCCGTGATCGCGGCCCAGAACGCCTGTTCGGTGTGCAGCGCGCGACCGATGCTGTACGCGAGACCTGCCGCGCAGACGGCGCGCAGCGCCATGAGCGTGCCTTGCGCGGCGCGGCTTTTGAGCGGCAGGCGTTTGAGCGCGCCCAGCGCCGATTGCTGGAGCGAGGTGAGATAGGCGTAGAGGTCGTCTTGTGGGTCGTGCATCACGCGTGATCGATCGTAAGGAGAACGTGAGGATAAGCGCTCGCGCTGCCAAGCATATCAAGCCGTGTTCGCCGTGTGCGGATCGCCGGGCAGGCAAGACTTGCGCAACGGCTTCGCCGCGTGGCGCAGGTCGCGCTCCGGACACAAAAAAGGCGCGATGCCATCCAGCATCGCGCCTTTCTTCCGTCAAACCAAACCGTGCGTTACTTCCTGTCGATCGAGATCGCTCCCGGACCCGTTACCGCGAGTGCGAGCAGGCCGCCGGCGATGCTGATGTTCTTGTAGAAGTTGATCATATTCGCCATTTGATCGGCGCCCGTCATGGTCCAGAAGTGATGGCCGATGAAGGCTGTCGCAACGGTATAGATCGCGAGCAGGACGGCGAGCGGCCGCGTGAAGAAGCCCACGAGCAGCAGGATGCCGACCGCGAACTCCATGATCACGGCGATGACGGCCGACAGCATCGGCACGGGCGCGCCCACGTGCGCCATGTAGTCGACCGTCCCCGAAAAACCGGTGATCTTGGACCAGCCGAACAGGATGAACAGGGAAGTCAGCAAGATGCGCGAGACCAGCAGCACGACGTCGTTGCCTGGCCCGAACAGGTTGTATCGCATGGTTTTCTCCGAAGAAGTTTTAAGCATTTCACTACGTATCAGTTCGCGCTTTGCCGGGCGGCGGCCCGCTCTCAGTGAGCGGACCGCCGCGCGCCGGTCCGCGCCAGCATAACCTCAAGCGCAACGCCGAAGTCAGGACCAAAGCTCCGACACTTCGATATTACGCAGATCGAACACCAGGACCTCTGCATCGTGTCCGTCGCTGAAGCTCAACTCGCGCTCGGAGCGGATGCGCGCGCCGTCGCCTTCGCCCAGTTCCACGCCGTTCAGCTTGACGCTGCCGCGCGCCACGTGAACATAAGCGTAGCGCTCGGCGCCCACTTCGACCTTCGCCGTTTCCGCGCCGTCGAGGCGGCCGGCATAGACGCGTGTGTCCTGGCGCAGCAACAGCGAGTCTTCGGCGCCGTCCGGCGAGAGGATCAGGCGGAACTTGCCGCGCTTTTGCTCATCGGCGATGTTCTTCTGCTGGTAGCGCGGTTGCGCACCCTTCACGTTCGGTGCAATCCAGATCTGCAGGAAGTGCACCCCTTCGTCGGCCGAGTGGTTGAACTCGCTGTGCGCGACCCCGGTGCCGGCGCTCATCAGTTGCACGTCGCCGGGGACGATCACCGAGCCCGTGCCCATCGAGTCCTTGTGCTCCAGCGCGCCTTCCAGCACATACGAGAAGATTTCCATGTCGCGGTGCGGGTGCTTGCCGAAGCCGCGCGCCGGGGCCACTCGGTCGTCGTTGATCACCAGCAGGTCCGAAAAGCCCACTTGCTTCGGATCGTAGTAGTTGGCAAACGAAAACGTGTGACGCGAGCTGAGCCAGCCATGTTCACCGCGGCCGCGTTGGTCTGCCTTGCGAAGTTCGATCATTTCCGTCTCTCCTGGCGGGCAGAGCTGGCGCGCTAGCGCCTTCCTCTGGCCCCATTGGGTTAATGGGATTCGCTTGATTGCTTGCGATGGAAGAAGTTTAGGTCAATCAAATCGAATTGAATCGCCGTAAAATACGACTCACTGTCACCGCGAAGTGGACAATTGGAATGCAACTCGACGACATGCGAATTTTCGTGAACACCGTGGATGCGGGCAATTTCACGGCGGCGGCCCATCGGCTGCGGCTTTCCAAGCAGTTCGTGAGCCGGCGTGTGGCGGCGCTGGAGGCCGATCTGGGCGCGCGCCTGCTCGTACGCAACACGCGCAAGCTGGCGGTCACCGACCTCGGTCAGGACTTCTACGAGCGCGCGAAACGCATCCTTGCGGACGTCTCGGAGGCCGAGCAGGCCATGTCGGACCGGCGCAGCGAGCCCCGCGGCCTGCTGAAAGTGAGCGCGCCGATGTCGTTCGGCATGGCGCACCTTTCGCCGCTCGTCGCCGAATTTCTGCGCGAGCACCCGGACGTGCGCTTCGACATGGATCTGAGCGACCGCACCGTCGACGTGATCGGCGAGGGTTTCGACATGGCGCTGCGTATCGGCCGGCTGGCGGATTCCACGCTGGTGGCGCAAAAGCTCATCGACGTGCGCATGATCGCCTGCTGCAGCCCCGGCTACCGGCGCCGGCGGCGCGCGCCGCAAACGCCCGCCGATCTGGCGCAGCACGCCTGCCTGCCGTACGGGCAGCAGGGCCGCGCACCGTGGGAATTCATCGTCGATGGCGTGCGCACGCCTTTCGACGTGCATGGGCCGCTGCGCGCGAATAACGGCGAAGTGCTCCGCGAGGCGGCCATCGCCGGGCTCGGCATCTGCTATCTCCCGGACTTCATCGTGGCGGGCTCGGTCGATGCGGGCCTGCTGGTGGAGGTGTTGGAGCCGTTCATGCCGCCGCCAAACGCGCTCCACGCGCTGTACCCGCAGCATCGTGAAGCTTCCGTGACGATCCGCGCATTCACGCAATACCTGCGCGAGCGGCTCGCCGCTCGTGCGGCAACCGCGCGTGGCGGGGCGCTTTGACGCAGCAAGCATGCGGCCCTTGCAGATGGGCCGTTGCGCCTGCATCTAAGGCGTGAAGCTTCGTGAACGCAGCATGACAGCGCGGCCGCGTGAGGCGCATTGTCGCAGTTTCGTTGTATGCTCACCGCCCCGAGGGTCGCTCGGGCCGCGCGATGCGGGCGCGGAACCCCGTGCTGGCGGGCTTTGACAGACGCTATAGGGTCCGATAGGCAGGGTTAATACCCGCGATCAAAGCAACCAATTTTTCAAACGGACGCGGTTCCCGTAATCTTCGTCCATACCTTTTCCCAACCCAGAGCGAGGAAACAACGAATGTCTCTCATCAACACGCAAGTCAAGCCGTTCAAGGCAACCGCATACCACAACGGTAAGTTCGTTCCGGTCTCTGAGGAAAACCTCAAGGGCAAGTGGTCGGTTGTCGTGTTCTACCCGGCCGACTTCACTTTCGTGTGCCCGACGGAACTCGGCGACCTGGCTGACCAGTACGCAGAATTCCAGAAGCTGGGCGTTGAAGTCTACGGTGTGTCGACCGACACGCACTTCACGCACAAGGCATGGCACGACACGTCGGACACGATCGCCAAGATCAAGTACCCGCTGGTCGGCGACCCGACGGGCGCAATCACGCGCAACTTCGACGTCATGATCGAAGAAGAAGGTCTGGCACTGCGCGGCACGTTCGTGATCAACCCGGAAGGCGAGATCAAGCTGTGCGAAATCCACGACAACGGCATTGGCCGTGACGCCAAGGAACTGCTGCGCAAGGTGCAAGCTGCTCAGTACGTGGCATCGCACCCGGGTGAAGTCTGCCCCGCCAAGTGGACGCCGGGCGCTGAAACGCTCAAGCCGTCGCTCGACCTCGTCGGCAAGATCTAAGCGTCGCTGTTCAAATGCGATCGCCCTGATCGCATGACGCCCAAGTCTCACTAGCTGTATCCCCGGGCCGCGCCCACGCGGCCGCGGCCCGGGTGCCCTGTTCGCCTCTTGACGCCTTAAGCGGAGCGGCGAAATTGCCAGGCAATACTTAGAATTCCCCGCTTCTTCTCTAGCCGGAAAAAAAGCCATGCTCGACGCCAACCTCAAAGATCAACTCAAAAGCTACCTCGAAAAAGTCACGCAGTCGATCGAGATCGTTGCGTACCTGGACGATGGCGAGAAGTCGCAAGAACTGCAGCAACTGCTGCAGGACATCGCATCGCTCTCGAATCGCATCTCCTACGAAGAACGCCGTGGCGCCGCAGCCGGCGACGCGCGTACCCCTTCGTTCGACATCAAGCGCGCGAACTCCGACGTGAAGGTCACGTTCGCGGGCATTCCGATGGGCCACGAATTCACGTCGCTCGTGCTCGCGCTGCTGCAGGTGGGCGGCCACCCGGTCAAGCTCGAGAACGACACCACCGAACAGGTGAAGGCGCTCGACGGCGCGTTCTCGTTCGAAGTCTATATGTCGCTGTCGTGCCAGAACTGCCCGGAAGTCGTGCAGTCGATCAACGCGATGGCTTCGCTCAACCCGAACGTGCAGATCGTCACGATCGACGGCGCGCTGTATCAGGACGAAGTCGAGAAGCGCCAGATCATGGCCGTGCCGACCATCTATCTGAACGGCGAAGTGTTCGGCCAGGGCCGCATGGGCGTGGAAGAGATTCTCGCGAAGCTCGACACCGGCGCATCGTCGCGCGCAGCCGAGAAACTCAATCAGAAGGATGTTTTCGACATGCTCATCGTCGGCGGCGGCCCCGCTGGCGCTGCGGCTGCGATTTATGCGGCGCGCAAGGGCATCAAGACCGGCGTGCTCGCCGAGCGCTTTGGCGGCCAGGTGCTCGACACGATGGCCATCGAGAACTTCGTTTCCGTGACGGAAACGGAAGGGCCGAAGTTCGCCACGGCGCTGGAGCAGCACGTGCGCGCCTACGACGTCGACATCATGAATCTGCAGCGCGCCGAAGCGCTCGTGCCCACGGGCAACGGCTTCGAAGTGCGCACGCAAAGCGGCGCGACGCTGCGCGCGAAGAGTGTCGTGCTCGCTACCGGCGCACGCTGGCGCAATGTCGATGTGCCGGGCGAGCAGCAGTACAAGAACAAGGGCGTGGCCTACTGCCCGCACTGCGACGGTCCGCTCTTCAAGGGCAAGCGCGTCGCGGTGATCGGCGGCGGCAACTCGGGCGTGGAAGCGGCGATCGACCTGGCCGGTATCGTGAGCCATGTCACGCTGCTCGAATTCGGCGCGCAACTGCGTGCGGACGAAGTGCTGCAACGCAAGCTGCGCAGCCTGCCGAACGTCGCGGTGCACCTGAACGCGCAAACCACGGAGATTTCCGGCGACGGCCAGAAGGTCACGGGTCTCGCCTGGCTCGAACGCACGTCGGGCGAGAAGCGCCATCTCGAACTCGAAGGCGTGTTCGTGCAGATCGGCCTCGTGCCGAACACCGAGTTCCTCAAGGGCACGGTGGCGCTGTCGAAGCACGGCGAGATCGAGGTGGACGCGAAGGGCCAGACGTCGGTGCCGGGCGTGTTCGCCGCGGGCGACGTGACGACCGTGCCGTTCAAGCAGATCGTGATCGCCGTGGGCGAAGGTGCGAAGGCATCGCTCGGCGCATTCGATTACCTGATCCGCTCCTCCGTGGAGCAGGAAGAGGACGCGAAAGCGGCGCCTGTGGTCGCCTGAGCAAAGGTTTAGAGCAGTCTCTCTTTACGCCGGCTCACGCCGGCGTTTTTTTATGGTTTCGCGCAAGAAGACGGCTCAGTCCCGCACGGGCGGACAGCCTTTTACGCAATATGCGAAATTAATTGAACACCGTCTCGGTGCGCGTGCCAAACTGGCTGCTGTCGGGTCGACACCGTCGATCGAGGAGACGAAACATGCAGCGCGAAACATTCATCCGCGGCTTGGCCGAAGAAGGCTTTCCCGAGCCCGTTGTCGTGACGCGCGAAGCCGGCGTCATGGAGGTTCATTCGCATCCGTTCGAAGCGAAGGCGCTGGTCATCGAGGGCGAACTGCACATCCGCGTAGGCGACGAAGAGCGACACTACAAGGCCGGCGACGTGTTTCATCTCGCCGCCAACCTGCCGCACGCCGAGCGCTATGGGCCGCAGGGCGTGCAGTACCTGGTGGGGAGGAAGTGAAGGCGGGGCGCCTATGCCGCGAGGGGCCGAGCGGATTCAACCGGTCGATGCAGCACACAAACCCTGCGTGAGCAGCCGAGGTGTTACAAATGAAACAGCGACCGAGTGCTCCGATAGCCAGCGAAGACTAATGTGGGAGCGCTGGCGCGAAGGCGACTCGCTCCCTCACCCCCGCGCCGCGATTTCCTTCTTCCACCCCGCGATGATCTTCCCGGCGAGCGCGTTGTAGTCGCCGTCGAAGTGGTGATCGCCGTTCGTCTTCACGACGTCGATGCCGGTATTCACGAGCGCCGGGCACAGCGTGTCTTTCTCGCCCGCGCCATACACGCATTGCACGATCGAAGGCGGCACCTTCGCGAGTTCCGGGCGCACCTGCAGCGCCTTGTCGCTGGCGGGCATGCCGAGCCAGCCCGTCACGCGGACCTGGAAGTCGGCGTCCGGCGCGAAACCGAGCAGCGACATGTACGACACCTTCGCGCGCAACGCGTCGGGCAGACGGTTGTAGGCGAATGGCATCACGTCCGCGCCGAACGAGTAGCCCACCAGCGCGATGTGCTGCGCATGCCAGCGCGAGCCGTAGGTTTTCAGTACGCGGGCGAGATCGTGACTCGTTTGCTCGGGCGTCTTTTCGCTCCAGAAGTAGCGCAGCGCGTCCCAGCCGATCACCGAAATACCCTGCTTTTGCAGCGCTTCAGCAATCGTCTTGTCGAGATCGCGCCAGCCGCCGTCGCCCGAAATTACCACTGCGAGCATGTCGGTGGGGTGTGCCGCGGGCAGTTCGACGAGCGGCAGGTCCGACACGTCCTCTTCGCTTTCCGTCACGACGCGCAGATGATTCGTGGTGAGTGCAACGATCTTGTCGGCGTCGGCAACGCCGGGAGCGAAGGCACGCGGTGCGCCAGAACTGGTTGCGCGCGCATCTTTCGTCGTCACACCCTGCTCGAAGAAACCGGGCAGGCCGTTGCCGCGCGAGAGCGTGGGATCGGCCGGGCAGGGCGCGAAGCGCGCGTCGAGCTTCGCAGCCGGATCGAGCGACACGGCGCCCGCCATCGTGTTCGCGGGCGCCTGCGAGAGCATGCGCTGGGCGATGAGCGCACCTTCGCCGCTGCCGATGGCGATCGGCGCGTAATACTCGCTGGACCCCTGCTGACGTTCGAGCTGGTGGCTCAGCGCTTCGGCGTCGCTGTAGAGCTTGTGGCAGGTCTCGTTCTTCACGGCGGCGAGGTTCTGCGCATAACGCTCCGTATCCACGCCGACGACGAGTGCGCCATGCTGCGCGAGCGCTTCGGCGCGCGTCTGGTCGGCGGCGCTCCAGTGCGGATCCGCCGAGAACAGCACAGTGAAGCCGCGCATCGCGCCAGTCGGTTTCGTCACTGCGACTTCGCCGTAACGGCCGCCGGAGACGTGCATCGTCGCGGCGGAAGCGGGCGTCGAGACGGGCATCGAAGCCGCGCTGGCGTGAGCCGTGAAAAACGCGAGCACAGCGGCGCCCGCTGCCGTGCCTGCAATGCGCGGCAGCCTGGGAATACGGAATGTCATGAGCGCCAGCCTCCTGCCAGCAGCGATAGATCGGCGAGGGTGATGAACACGCTGATCGAGCCCGATGCGGCCAGATAGCGTGGTTCCCAGCGCGGCGCGAACTTGTTCTTGAAGCCGCGCAGCCCCCGGAAGTTATAGAAACGGCCGCCGAAGCGCCAGATGAAGCCCGCGAGCCGGTGCCACGACGACGCGAGCGGCGAGGGGCCCATGCCCGAAAGCGGCGCCATGCCCAGCGAGAGCGACTGGTAGCCGGCGGCCTTCAAATGCAGCGCGAGCTGCGTGAACAGATACTCCATCGCGTAGGGCGAGGCGCCCGGCAAATGGCGCATGACGCCCACCGTTGCGTCGGTGTTCAGATCGGTCGTCATGAAGGTGACGAAGGCGAGCGGCTCGTCGTTCTGGCGAATCAGCAACACGGACTGCGCGGCGAGATAGTCGTCGTCGAATGCAGCTACCGAGAAGCTCTTTTCGCGCGCTTCGCGGTCCTGCAGCCAGGCGTCGGAGATCGCGCGCAGCACCGGCAGGCTCGCGCCCATCTGCGTGGGCTCGATATGTTCGATCGAAAAGCCGTCGCGTTCGCCGCGCTTGAGCGCGTAGCGCAGGTGCGCGCGCTGCGGACCCTTGAGGTCGAATTCCTGCAGCATCACGCGCGCTTCCTCGCCGAGTTTCATCAGCGTGAGGCCGGCGTCGAGATAGAGCGGCAGCGCGTCGGCGCGCACCTGGTAGAACGCGGCGCGGCCGTTGTGCGCATGGGCGAGTGTGACGAATTCGCGGATCAGCGCTGGCCACTCTTCGCGGGGGCCGACCGGATCGTGCAGCGCCGCCCAGGTGCGGCCGCGCTTCGCGTACATGAGGAAGGCCTTGCGCGAGACGGAAAACAGGAAGCTCTTGTCGCCCATCAGCGCGAGGCCCGCGTCGCTGCGCTCCTGGGCGCGCACGATGCGCGCGGCCTCTTCGAGGTCTTCGCTCGGGGGCATCACGAAGCGGCCGGCGGCGGGGCGCAGCAATTGCCAAAGTGCGAGCGCGGCCGCGAACACGCCGGCGCCGAGCGTGGCGCGCAGCGCGCGCGGGGCGCGGCTGTGGAAGGCGAATTGCCACCAGAGGCTTTGCGAGTACTGCACGTCGCGGAACGCGAACAGCAGCACCCACACGGCAAGCGCGATCACGCAGCCGACCGAGGCGAGCCAGGCCGGCGTGAACCGCTCGGAGAACATCGACGAGTGCCGATTGAAGCGCTTGCGCGTGCCAAGGAGCAGCACGATCAGCACGCCCAGGACGCCCGCTTCGACGAAGGCGAGGCCTTTGGCGAGCGAGAGCGCGAGGTTGGCCATCGCGATTACGAGCGCGAGCCACCAGGCGGCGTCCAGACGCCGCAGCAGACCGCGCGCGACGAACAGGAGCAATACGCCGAAGAGGCTGCCCATCAGCTGGGAGCTTTCGAGCACCCAGAGCGGCACGATGGTTTGCAGCAGCGCGATGCGCTTGGAGAACGCGGGCGTGGCGCCCGAGATCACGAGCATGCTGCCGGTCACGAACGTCACGATGGCGAGGAAGAGCGGCGCGAGTTGCGAGACGCCGTCGGCGCCGCGCTTCGCAAAGCGCGCGCTGAGCGGCGTCTTGAGCGCGCGGCCCTCGAATACGGCGAGCACCGCCGCGGCGAGTGCGAGCGGCGCGCCGAAGTAGATCGCGCGATAGGCGAGCAGCGCAGCAAGCACCTTGGAGGTGGGCACGCTCGGGCCGAGCGCGTAGACCATCGCGGCCTCGAACACGCCGATGCCGCCGGGCGTGTGGCCGATCAGGCCGAGCAGCATGGCGGCGCAATACACGGTGAGGAAGTCGCTGAAGCCGAGGAGCGCATGCGGCATGACCGACCACAGCGCGAGCCCGGCGCCGACCACGTCGAGCGCGGCGAGCAGCAGCTGCGCGACGAGGTCGCGCCGCGCAGGCACCGAAAAGCGCAGCCAGGCGCGGCCGAACGGCTCGATCTCGCGCGCGCTTGCGGGGCAAAGGATGACCATCACCGCGCCGCAGCCGAGGACCACGCCGCCGATCAGGCGCAGCTCGTCGGCCGAGAGGTGCAGCAGACCGGAGAGCGTGACGGCGGCGCCCACCATGCCGAGCGCGGTCATGAGCACGAGGGCGAGGGCGAGCGTGACGCTCGTGAACACCGTCATGCGGCCGATCTGCGCGGGGGTGACGCCTGCGCCGCCATAGACGCGGCAGCGCACGGCGCCGCCCGTGAGCGCGCCGAAGCCGGTGACGTTCCCGAGCGCCGAGCCGGCGATCGCGCCGGCCCACAGCGCGCCGCGCGAGACGCGTGCACCCAGGTAGCGCAGGCCCACGGCGTCGCGTCCGACCAAGGCGATGAAGCTGACGGCCGTGGCGGCGAGCGCGCCGACCCATTGCGCTGGCGTGAGCGTCCAGAGCTGGCGGATCACCGAGTGGTAGTCGACCGTGCGCGAGAGGTGCTGGAACACGACCAGCAGCAGCGCGCAAATGCCGAGCGCGAACACCGGCGCGACAAAGCGCTGCAGGTGCAGGGCCCCGGCACGGCGGCGCAGCGCCCCGAGGGCGCGCGCCGCGCGCGAAGAATGCGATCGAGACATGGATCGGTCTGGTGGCTCTCTGCGATGTCGCCGTATCGACTGTTACAGCTTCCCCGGCGGTGACATCGCGTTATTCGCGTTTTGCGCTTACTTTCTTTCGAGGCCGGTTCTCGCGCACCGCGCGCCGCGAACCGGAAATTCGAGCCGAATCGTAATCGTTCGGAAAGGACTCGTTAAGCTCAGCAAACGCATAGGACTCCCCGCCGGTTGACGCCGGGGTGCAAGAAACCGTTATTGGGTGCAGATCTTTCCGGCTCGATGGCGCGTCGTGATCAGCGGGTTTAATTGGGGAATAATCATTAGGGGATGATTCTTTGAAAGTCTGATTACCAGGTGGGTCGAACCGGAAGGTAATCGTTAAGTTATGAGTAATGAGCGGCCGCTGAGTGCACGCATGAAACCATGCACCGATGGGGCCGATCTGCCGAAAGCCTTGCGTGGCGGGCGTTCCAGACAGTTGCGTCGGGCATTGTTGCGCAGTTTGAGATAATGTTTCACTTGTTAGCCAGGTGCTTCCTGCAATCGCTGTCACTAATTCGAGACAGCTTGTTTAATCCTTTTACAATGCTCGACGGGCGAGTTAGTCTGCTTTGGTCAAGAGTTGTTTTACTGCGCCGGGAGAATGACGTGAAAAGACTAGCCTTGACTTCCCTTTCGCTGGCCGCGCTCGGGGTGGCCGGCGTGGCTCAGGCACAGACCAGCGTGACGCTGTATGGCACCATCGACACCTCGATTACCTACGTCAACCATGCCGACGGCGGCCACAATCTCTGGACGCTCGGCAACAGCAGTTACGGCAATCTCTCCGGCTCGCGATGGGGATTGAAGGGCGCCGAAGATCTCGGCGGCGGCCTCAAGGCGATCTTCCAGTTGGAAAACGGCTTCAACCCGTCCACAGGCGCGCTTGCGCAGGGCGGCAGGCTGTTCGGCCGACAGGCATACGTGGGCTTGACGGCCGAGCAGTACGGGTCGCTCACGCTCGGGCGGCAGTATGACCCGCTCATCGACCTCGTGCAGGGCATCACGGCGGACAACTATTTCGGCTCCGTGTTCGCCACGCCCGGCGACGTCGACAACTACGACAACAGCTTTCGCGTGAACAACGCCGTCAAGTACACCACTCCCGTATGGAGCGGTCTCCAGGCTGCGGCGATGTACTCGTTTGGCGGCATTGCGGGCTCGACAGGCGCCGAGCAGTCGTACTCGGCGGCGCTCAACTACACCAACGGTCCGCTCGCGCTGGCAGGCGGCTACTTCTACGCGACGAACAGCCAGGCCGTGAACGCGATTCGCACCGGCGGCTGGACGAGCACTTCGGACGGCACCTTCGACGGCCCTATCAACTCCGGCTACGCCACGGCACACTCGCTCACCATCGCGCGCGCAGCGGCGCAGTATCAGCTCGGACAGTTTACCTTTGGCCTCGGCTACAGCAATGCGCGCTACTCGCCCGATGCGAGTTCTGTGTTCCGCGAGACGCAAAAGTACAACACCGGCCAGGGCTTCATGAACTATCAGCTGAGCCCCGCGCTGCTGCTCGGCATTGGCTACAGCTACACGCACGCCAATGGCGATACCGCGGCGAATTACAACCAGGTATCGCTCGGCGCGGACTACAGCCTCTCCAAGCGTACGGACCTCTACATGACGGCAGCCTGGCAGCATGCGAGCGGCGATACCGGCAACGGCGCGGGCGGCTCGATGCCGGCCGAGGCTTCGGTTGGCTCCTACGGGTACGCTGGCACGTCGAACCAGACCATCGTGAACCTCGGGCTGCGGCACAAGTTCTGACCGCGCGCCGCGATATCCGACGCCGGATGCGCCAGTAGGGCGGCGCATCCGGCGTTTTGGCGTTTGCGGCTCTGAGTGCGGGTCAAAGCGCGTCAAGCGCCAGGGCTTCGCGCGTCACGCCTCGTGCGAACGCCGGAGCGTTAGCAGCGCAAGCCAGGCGGCGAGGCGCTCCATACCGCGTCGCACGCCCGCGAACGGCGGCTGCCACGCGCTCGTGATGCTCACGCGCGCCGGCATGGCGGCCTCGGTGCTGAGCCAGATGCGCTCGCCACGCTCGAGCCGAAGCGTCTCGCCCGGTTGCAGCCAGTGGTCGTAGGGCGACCGCGCGCGCGTGACCCACACCTGGGTTACCCGAACACGCAGCGTGGCCGATGCGCTCACGCGCCAGGTGACAGTGCGCATGGGCGGCACGGCGAAGTGGACCGATTGGACGGGCAACAAATCGTCGAAGCGGTCGGTTGCGTCCGCAACGGCGTGCGCAACGGGCTGTGAAGCGGGCTGTGAAGCGGGCTGTGAAGCGGGTTGCGAGGCGAGTTGCGAAGCGGTCAGTGAGGCTGCCTGAAAAGCGTCATCCATCGTTTTCTCCAGTTTTTGGAGCCGACGAACGGAGCGCTGTCACCCAGAAAAACAAAAAGCCCCGTCGATGCCGGCGGGGCTTGTGATTTGCGTGACGACAGACTGCTAGTACGCACACCATCCCCGTGGGTTACCCGTATGGGTTTTGCACGGATGATTCATCGTGTTTGCGATGACGAGGCGGGTGGAGGAAGTGTGCATGGGTCGAGTGTGCGGGGTGCCTTGCCGCGCTGTCAACCAGAAATGCTTTAACTGGCTTTGCCAGCCGTCGCTTGTGTTGCGTGCGAGTCTCTTTCCACCTTTGCATGATGCGATCGCGCCCTTCGATGGCATATTCTCTTGCCGGCGGCACTGGTTTCTCAATAGGATCGGTGGTTTACATAAATATCCGGTCGACGGTGTTCGCATGGGAGCGCACCCTTGAGAAGCCCGCAGCTTCACAGTGTTGTGTGGAAACGACTGTGTCTGATATATCACATACAGAATATTGCTTTTTGTCGCGGCGCAGCATATGATTGAGTGATTCGATTACTCAATCATGCGGAGCTTCAAATGGATTTCGTTTCTCTCGCACTGTTCGGTGCAGCGGTCGTGGGTCTGGGTGCAGTTGCTACGGTCATGATCGCCAGGTGGCTGCCGCAGTCTGCCATTGAGCAGGCCGCGCAGCATGGCCGGTACGTTGGTTTGGGCGAAGCTCCGCGCGCCAGGGCTATTCGTCGTGCACAATTCGGTCCGCGAATCCGTGCGCAGGTCGGAAAAGAGGTAATCAATGTCGTCAGAACAAACTGAAGTTGTAGCAAGCCGGGAAGCGGCGCCGCTCAAGCTGGTGCTGCAGCCCATCAACGCAACACTGAGCCTGCGCGATCAGGCTTACGCCATGCTGCGCCAAGCCATCGCCGACGCCGACATCTACCAGTCGCGCGAGGAAATCCGGCTCGACGAGCGCGTGCTGAGCGAATCGCTCGGCGTGAGTCGCACGCCGGTGCGCGAGGCCATGACGCTGCTCGAGCAGGAGGGCTTCCTGCGCATGGTGCCGCGCCGCGGCATCTATATCGTGCGCAAGAGCAAGCGCGAGATCGTCGAGATGATCCAGATGTGGGCCGCGCTCGAAAGCATGGCTGCGCGCCTCGCCACGATCCACGCCACCGACGAGGAAATCGCGCGGCTGCGCCACATGTTCGACGACTTCCGCGACAGCACGCCCGCCGAACACATCGCCGAGTACTCGGACGCCAACATCGCGTTCCACCAGGCGATTGTGGAGCTCTCGAAGTCGCAGATCATCCTCGACACCATCAAGAACATCTTCGTGCACGTGCGCGCCATTCGCCGCATGACGATTTCGCAGAGCGACCGGGCTTCGCGCTCGATCGTCGATCATCTGCGCATTATCGAAGCGCTGGAGAAGCGTGACACCGAGCTGGCGGAAAAGCTCGTGCGCCAGCATTCGCTCGATCTCGCGGTCTATGTCGAGAAGAACTGCGATTTCCTGGATTGAGCCAGGCGGCTGACGCCGCTCAAGCAAGGCAGAACGGGAGACCATCCGGTCTCCCGTTTTGCGTTTACGCCCTTCACGCCATTCATCACACGTCGCGTGAACGGCCTCCATCAGCCGACTTTATGCGCATCAATCTCTGGCATCCCTGACCCGGTCATGGTGCGCGACCCATCCTTCACACGAAATCTGGCATATCAGAG
Organism: Paraburkholderia sp. CNPSo 3272; assembly: GCF_024206495.1. Taxonomy (GTDB): domain Bacteria; phylum Pseudomonadota; class Gammaproteobacteria; order Burkholderiales; family Burkholderiaceae; genus Paraburkholderia. Next base: position 23,818 of record NZ_JAMBPQ010000010.1, read on the forward strand.
TGGGAAGACGTTCGGGGTTTTCCCTCGTGTGCACCGCGTCAAGGCCGTCGAATTTTCGCCGAAACCACGCTGGATAAGGCGTCGACGCGATTCTGATGGCATTCCCGATGGGCAATTCCCCTCTTGCTTCATACTGATATATCACATACCGTATTGCTCAAGGACGCAGATACGCGCCATCGCGCGAAACCCCTCGCCCACGCAACCCCACCGATTTTCGAAAACTCGCCCGGCCACGATTAGATAAGGAGACATGACATGGGCAAGGCATTGACCGGCGTGCGCATCCTCGATTTCACGCACGTGCAGTCGGGACCCACCTGCACGCAACTGCTCGCGTGGTTCGGCGCGGACGTGATCAAAGTAGAGCGCGTAGGCGCCGGCGACATCACGCGGGAGCAACTGCGCGACCTGCCGGACGCGGACAGCCTCTACTTCACGATGCTCAACGGCAACAAGCGTTCGCTCACGCTCGACACGAAGAACCCGCAAGGCAAGCGCGTGCTGGAGCGGCTCATTCGCGACTGCGACGTGCTGGTCGAAAACTTTGCGCCGGGCGCGCTCGAGCGCATGGGCTTCAGCTGGGAACGTATACAGACGCTGAACCCGCGCATGATCGTGGCCTCGGTGAAGGGCTTCGGCCCTGGTCCGTACGAGGACTGCAAGGTCTACGAGAACGTCGCGCAGTGCGTGGGCGGCGCGGCTTCGACGACGGGCTTCGACGACGGCCCGCCGGTCGTCTCCGGCGCGCAGATCGGTGACAGCGGTACCGGCCTGCATCTCGCGCTCGGCATCGTCACGGCGCTCTACCAGCGCACGCACACGGGGCGCGGCCAGAAGGTGCTCTCGGCCATGCAGGACGGCGTGCTCAACTTGTGCCGCGTGAAGCTGCGCGACCAGCAGCGGCTCGAGCGCACCGGCGTCATGAAGGAGTACCCGCAGTATCCCAACGACGGCTTCGGCGAGGCCGTGCCGCGCGCCGGAAATGCGTCGGGCGGCGGCCAGCCGGGCTGGATTCTCAAGTGCAAGGGTTGGGAGACCGATCCGAACGCCTATATCTATTTCATCGCGCAGGCGCCCGTGTGGGACCGCATCTGCAAGCTGATCGGGCGCGAGGAGTGGATCGACGATCCGGACTATGCCACGCCGAATGCGCGCCTGCCGCGCCTGAAGGCGATCTTCGACGAGATCGAGCACTGGACCATGCATCGTACGAAGTTCGACGCGATGGCCGTGCTCAACCGCTACGACATTCCGTGCGGCCCGATTCTCTCGATGAAGGAGATCGCCAACGACGAATCGCTGCGCGCGAGCGGCACGATCGTCGAGGTGGATCACCCGGTGCGCGGCAAGTACCTCACGGTGGGCAACCCCATCAAGCTCTCGGACAGTCCGACCGAAGTCACGCGTTCGCCGATGCTGGGCGAACACACCGACGAAGTGCTCGCCGAATTCGGCTACACGAAGGACGAGATCCACTCGCTGCGCGCTTCTGGCGCTGTTTGAAATCAGGGAGGAAACATGGAAACGTGGATGCGTTTGATGGCGAGCGACGGCAGCATCGTGTTCGGCCGCGTCGAGAACGGTTACCTGCACGAATACGAAGGCCTCGGTCAGCCGGTGCCGACTGGCGCGGTGCTGTCGCTGCGCGCCCTCACGCCGCTTGCGCCCTGTGCGCCCGGCAAGGTCGTTGCGCTGTGGAACAATTTTCACGCGCTCGCCGCGAAACTCGAAAAACCGGTGCCCTCGCACCCGCTTTTTCTGATCAAGCCGGCGGCTTCGGTGATCGGCTCTTCGGAATTGATTCGGCGTCCTGCTCACTACGCGGGAAAAATCGTCTTCGAAGGCGAACTCGGCATCGTGATCGGCAAGCGCTGCCGCGATGCGAGCGCCCAGGAAGCCGAGGCGGCGATCTTCGGCTACACGATCGTCAACGACGTCACGGCCGCGGGCCTCATCCCCGAGAATCCGCACTTCCCGCAATGGTGCCGCGCCAAAGGTTTCGATACGTTCTGTTGTCTGGGCCCGGCGATCGTTTCCGGGTTCGACTGGCAGCGTGCACGTGTCGTCACGAAACTCGATGGCGTGGAGCGGCAGAATTATCCGCTCGACGACATGGTCTTTTCGCCGGCACAGCAGGTGAGCCTCATTTCGCAGGACCTGACGCTCGAACCCGGCGACGTGATTGCGTGCGGCACCTCGCTCGGCGTAGGCTCGATCGTTGATGGCGCAACGGTCGAGGTCACCATTGAAGGGATCGGTACGCTGAGCAATGCGCTGGGGGCCGCGTCGGCGCAGATCGAGTCGCTCGCTGCCGTCGAGGGCACGGCTTGACGGAGTGAAACAAAAGACGCGCGGCAGCGATGCCGCGCGAGGAGGAGAAATGCCGGAGCAACTGGCTGGCGACCTGGCGTGGCTGGGCGCTGGCGCGCTGTTCGCATGGCTCGGCTGTGCATTTGCACAATTGGCGGCGCTCGCGCCGGTGCGTGCGTGGTCTTCGTCGCGTTCTCACGCCAGGCCGCGCTGCGCGAGGCGAGCTGGTGCGCCGTACAAGCATCGGTTCGCCTTCGCCGTTTCGTTCGCATTGCTACTGACCGTTGCGCCCGGCGCGATCGCTGCGGGGTGGATGCATGCCGCCGACGCCACGGTCGCGGTCGAAGCCGGCGTGCTCGGCGGTTTGTGCCTTGTGGGCCGGCGCGACCTCACCCGGCGCGCGCGGACGGCGGCGCTGCTCGGTGGTGTAGCGGGCGCGAGTGTCTTGATCGGCGCGTTCGTTGGCTATGTGCTGCAGCCTGAGCGTAGCGCTGGCGAACGTGTGGCGCTGTTCGTCGCGGCGGCGACCGGCGCATTGCTAACCGGCGGCGCGCTGAGTTTGCTCAGCCGTGGCGCGCAAGCGAGCGGCCCGGTGCGCAGGCGCGTGCCATTCGGCCGCGGCGACCGCGTCATGAATGCGCTCGCGCTGCTGCTCGGCGCGGCACTCGGCTATGGGTTCCTGAGTGCGCGTGCTTCCCCCGAATTCGAAATCTCCGTGCTGGTCGCGGCGAGCGTGCTGTGCGCGGCGCTGGGCGCGCGGCTCATGAGCGGCGCCCGGCGACCGCGGCTCGCACGCACGGGCGTCGTCCAGGCACCGCAGCGTGAGCCCTTCAGCGCGACATTCAATGCAAGTTTTGCGGGTGTGCCGGACGAACTGCTGGTCGCGGCCTGCGGCAGTGGCGCGTTCGAGCCCGCGTGGCTGGCCGCGAGCGGCACGCCGCACGGTGGGGCGGGGCGCGCGGGGCATCACGCGTCGCAGGACTTGCCACGGCGGCGGCGCAGCCGGGGCGGCGCGCTGCGTCAGAGGCAAGGGCCGCACTGAGGTCGTATCGACCATCTGCGGGACCAGGAGAAATAGCAGAACACGCAATACGACGTGAATGATTAGTCATGCGTGATGGTTCCAGGCGACGCCATCAAACCTTACTTATGCAAACTCGCTTCTGACACTTTTGTAATGTTCTCGATGAGCGGCGCGCCTTCCTCCATTAGGAAGCGCTTGAACGCGAGCGCGACCGGCGGCAGGCGCTTGTTTTTCCGGTGCACGACGTACCAGTTGAGCATGACCGGGAAGCCTTCGACGTCGAGCACAGTAAGGTGACCGACCTGCAATTCGAGACTGATGGTGTGCGCTGAAAGAAAGGCGATGCCCATGCCCGCGATCACGGCCTGCTTGATCGTCTCGGTGCTCTGGATCTCCATGGCGATCTTGAGGTTCGTGATCTTCCCGGCGAAGCCCTCTTCCATGGAGTTCCACGTGTCCGAGCCGCGCTCGCGCACGATGAATGCCTCGTTGGCGAGCGTGCTGAGCTTGATGGCGCGCTTGTTGGCGAGCGGATGCGTTGGCGCCGCAACGATCACGTATGGGTGGGGCGCAAACGGTTCGTTGATGGCGTCGGTCGCGTGGGGCGGACGCACCATCACGGCGAGATCGGTCTGGTTGGTGGCGAGCTGCTGGAGCAACTGCTCGCGGTTGTGCACGGAGAGGTTGAGCGCGACGCCCTTGTAGCGGCGCGTGAACTCGGCCAGCAGGCGCGGAAAGAAATAATCGCCGGCGCTAATGACGGCGACGTTGAGCTTGCCGCCCGAGACGCCCTTTAGCTGACTCATCGCCTCGTCCACTTCGTGGAACTGCTGCATGATCGCGCGGCTGTAGTGCAGCATCTCCGTGCCCGCGGGCGTGAGATAGATCTTTTTGCCGAGCTGCTCGAAGAGCGGCAGGCCTGCGTGATCTTCGAGTTGCCGAACCTGCGTGGAAACGGCCGGCTGGGTGAGATGCAGCTCTTCCGCAGCACGCGAAAAACTGAGGTGGCGCGCCACGGTCTCGAAGACCTTGAGCTGGCGCAGCGTGGCGTTTCGCATCGTCATGGCCGAACCATAAAGGATACTGAATCCACATAATAACAAACTTTAATTGTGAGTAATTCGGCAATCACCCTAGCATAAGTTGAAAGGAGTCCGAATGCCGTGCAAAGCGCTCGAAGCAACGTTCGGGTTAACGCTCGGAAATGCGATTTCATAAGGGACAACGCGTAGAAAATCCCCTGTTTTACGATGTTTTCTGGTGTTTGACGCTATGCCAGGGTGAATGAGTATTGACGGATGTTCAATCGGATCGGCGATTCCGCCGGCGATCACAAAGCACAGCGCGGCGAAGTGAAAAGCTAAAACCATAAGCCTCGATTTATGCAGACCCGTAATCATGCAGGCTGCAATGAATAGATAGCGGAGACAAGCGATATGAATTCAATCGGTCAGAGGAGCGAGAGCGGTCCGTTCTGGACGAACCGCTGGTTTCAACTGGTGGTGGGCATGCTATGCATGGCGCTCGTTGCCAATCTGCAATACGCATGGACGCTGTTCGTCGCACCGATGAATTCGCGCCACCACTGGGGCCAGGCGGAGATTCAACTGGCGTTCTCTATTTTCATTCTGACCGAGACCTGGCTCGTGCCGGTGGAAGGCTGGCTCGTCGACAAGTTCGGCCCCCGTCCGGTCGTGGCGGGCGGCGCGGTTTGCGCAGGCCTCGCCTGGGTGATCAACTCCTACGTCACGACGCTGCCGATGCTCTACGTGTCGGCCGTGATCGCGGGCATCGGCGCGGGCGGCGTGTACGGCACCTGCGTGGGTAACGCGCTCAAGTGGTTCCCGGACCGCCGCGGCCTCGCCGCGGGCCTCACGGCCGCAGGCTTCGGCGCCGGCGCCGCCGTGACGGTGATTCCGATTGCGAACATGATCACGCGCTCCGGCTACGAGCACACGTTCTTCTTCTTCGGCGTGCTCCAGGGCGTGTCGATTCTCGTGCTCTCGCTCCTGCTCGTGAAGCCCGTGACGCGCCCCTTCGCTGCGGCAGGCCGTCGTCTCGTCTCGCGCGTCGACTACACGCCGGGCCAGATGGTCAAGCAGCCGGTCTTCTGGGTGATCTATGTCTGTTTCGTCGCGGTGGCCGCCGGCGGCCTGATGGCAACGGCGCAGATCGGGCCGATCGCCAAGGACTGGGGCCTCGCCCGCATTCCGATGACGGTGTTCGGCATGACGCTGCCGCTCCTCACGCTCACACTGTCGATCGACAACATCTGCAACGGCTTCACGCGTCCTCTGTGCGGCTTCATCTCCGACAAGATCGGCCGTGAGAATGCGATGTTCCTGATCTTCGTGGGCGAAGGGCTCGCGTTGCTCGGCATGATGCAGTTCGGCACGAACCCGTATGCGTTCATGACCTTCGCCGCGCTCATCTTCCTGTTCTGGGGCGAAATCTTCTCGATCTTCCCGGCCATCTGCGCCGACACCTTCGGCAGCAAGTACGCCGCATCGAACGCCGGCACGCTGTACACCGCCAAGGGCACGGCAGCGCTGCTCGTGCCCGTGGCCTCGGTGCTGTCTGCCACCGGCGGCTGGAGTGCGGTGTTCATCGCGGCTGCGGTCATCACGATCGCGGCGGGCGTGAGCGCCAAGTTCTTCCTCGCGCCGATGCGCAAGCGTCTGATCGAGCAGAGCAGCGAAGCCAGCAGTGACGCGAGCAGCGAGTCCAACGTCACGCTTGCCACGAATACGGGCGCGGGGCTGCCGCACTGGTCCAACCAAAGCGGCGAATGAGGCGCGCGGCCCGCCATGTCGATGAACGTATCGCTCCAGCAGCTCAAGGTGTTCGTCGCGGTGGCGCGGGCGCGCAGCTTCACGCGTGCAGCACGCGAGTTCGGGCTCACGCAGTCGGCGGTGAGCCGCTGCGTGCGCGAACTGGAAGAAGCGGTCGAACTCAAGCTGTTCGATCGCACCACGCGCCAGGTCGAGCTCACGCTCGCGGGCAGCGGCTTCGAGCGGCGCATCGGCCGCCTGCTCGACGAGATCGAGATGGCGCTCAACGAGGGCCGCGACGCGCATCAGGCGCATAGCGGCGTAGTGCTCGTGGCGAGCAACCCGGTGCTTTCGTCGACCTGGGTGCCCGCCGCGCTCGCGCGCTGCGCAGCGGCTTTTCCTTCGCTCACGCTGCAACTGCAGGATTTGCCACAGGCGGCCGTGCTGCAGGCGGTCGAGCAGGGCGAGGCCGACTTCGGCGTGATCGCGGAAAGCGTGCCGTTCGCAAGCGGCAATCTCGACGTGCAGCCGCTCTCGGCCACGCCGCTTTGCGCGCTCTTGCCCGCGCACCATCCGCTTGCGCTACAGGGGGCGCTGCGATGGGACGATCTCGCGCGCGAACCGCTGGTCACGCTCAATCGCGACGCCGGCTGCCGTGGCGCGGTGATGCGTGCGCTGGACGGTCTGCGGCCTGAGGGGAGGCCGCTTCAGGAGTTCGCGCACGTGGCGGGCGTGGCGCGCATGGCGCAACTCGGCATGGGCATCGGCGTGTTGCCGGTGTGCGTGGACGGCGCGCGCGGGGGGCATGCGCATCGTGCGGGCGACGTTGCGCACGCAACGTGTCACTGGCCCGCGCCCGCGGGGCCGCTCGTGACGCGCTTGCTGCATCCAGTCGTCAACGTGACGACGATGCTCGTGCGGCGTCGCCATCGTTCGCTGCGGCCTTGTGCTGAGGAGGCGTGGGCGCAGTTCATGCCGGACGGGCCAGTCGCGGATGGGGCAGTGGCGGAGGGTTCGGACCCGGAGGTTTCATCGCCGGATAGCGAAGCACTGCCGCAAACGGCCATCGACGGCTCGCCGATGCGTGGCTCTAACGGCGCGCCGATGCGCGTCGCGTTGCGCGGCGCCGATACGCCGCCGCCGCTCCAGGTGACCCGCACCCACGCCCGCATCGAATAGTGGCGCGTTACTTCATCTGCAAAGCAAAACGGATCGCTCGAAGCGATCCGTTTTGTTTTTCCAGCATCGGAACCAGCGCGGAAAAAAAGCGGCGCGCACGCCGCCTCTTCGCGATGACTGACGTTACGCCGGCTGCATCGCCATCCGCTCACGCTGCTTGACCAACGCGAGCACGGTGTCGATGGCCGGCGTCGGCTCGCCGACCAGCCTGCCCATTTCCTGCACGACGGTGATCAGCGGATCGATCTCCATCGGCCGGCCGGTTTCGAGGTCGACGAGCATCGAGGTCTTGTGCGCGCCCACCGCGCCCGCGCCGTCGATGCGACGCTCCACATCCACGCGGAAGCTCACGCCGAACCGCTCGGCAATCCGCTTGCCTTCGAGCATCATCGTGCGCGCCACGGCACGCGTGGCCGGGTCGCTGGTGATGACGTCGAGCGTGGCGTGCGTCAGCGCGCTGATCGGGTTGAAGCAGAGATTGCCCCACAGCTTGAGCCAGATTTCGTCGCGGATGTTCTCGCGGATCGGCGCTTCGAACCCGGCGGCCTGCATGGCTTCATGAAGCTGGACGATGCGCGGGGTGCGCTCGCCCGAAGGCTCGCCAATCGGAAACTTCTTGCCGTACACGTGACGGATCACGCCAGGCGCGTCGATTTCGGCGGCCGGATAGAGCACGCAGCCAATCGCGCGCTCGGGCGTGAGTCGGTTCCATTGCGCGCCGTCCGGGTCGATGCTTTCGAGCCGCGTGCCCGCGAACTTTCCGCCATGCTGGTAGAAGTACCAGTAGGGAATGCCGTTGGTTCCCGTGACGATGGCCGTGTGCTTGCCGAGGAGCGGCTGCATCGCGTCGATCACGCCCGCCACCGAGTGCGCCTTGAGCGTAATGATGACGACGTCCTGCACGCCCAGTTCGCGCGCATCGGACGTGCAGCGGACGTTCGCCACGTACTCCTCACCGTCCATCAGCAGGCGTGCGCCGTTCGCGCGCATGGCGGCCAGATGCGGGCCGCGAGCGACGAAGCTCACGTCGGCGCCTGCGCGTGCGAGCTGCACGCCCATCATGCCTCCAATGGCGCCCGCTCCAAAGATGCAGATCTTCATGTTGAAACCCCAATGACGTTGAAAACCGCTGTCCGCAGGGCGATGCGCGAGCTTCGGGGAAAAGCTGCCCGCTCGCCGCGACCCCGGACGATGGTTTGAGCATAGGGGGCGTCGTCGATTAACGACAGTTAAAGTTTCTCGCGAAAATCATCAAGAGAAGCTTATGCATGGAGGGCGCGAGACGAGGCTGTTCAGGCGCGCCGCACGAGCAGAAAACTCACGCCGATCAGGCCGAGAAATGCGCCGCAGGTGCGATTGAACCAGCGGCGCACGGCGGTGCGTGTGAGCCAGCGGCCGAGGTACATGCCGGCGAGCGAGTAGAGCGCGATGGCCACGCATTCGAGCACGAGAAAGCTCGCGCCGAGCACGCCGAACTGCGGCGCGATGGGCCTGGCGACATCGACGAATTGCGGCAGGAAGGCCGTGAAAACGAGAATCGCCTTGGGGTTGCCCGCCGCCACCAGGCACTCGCGCCACGCGAGGCGCGCGAGCGAGGCGTCGCCATCCATGCTCTCGCCGATGGGGTTGGCGTCGCTGCGCCAGAGCTGCACGGCGAGCCAAACGAGGTAAGCAGCGCCCGCGAGCTTGATGACGAAGAAGACCGCCTCGGATGCGCGCAGCACCACGGCAAGACCCGCGGCCGCGAGCGCGATCATGGCGGCGAACGAAACGAGCCGGCCCGTGCCCCCAAGGAACGCGCGCAGGAATCCGTGCCGCGCGGCCACATTGATCGAGAGGAGATTGTTCGGCCCCGGCGCCATGTTGAGCGCGAAGCAGGCGGGCAGAAAGAAGAGCCAGGCGGTGAGGGACATGATGACGCTCGAAGAACGTTAGCGCCGTGCGCGGCGCGCCGTGATTCGCGCCATTCTAGCGCGCCGCGCGCGAACCGCCTGGCCGCTCAATGGAAAACCGGCAGCATGAGAAAGAGCTTGATGGTGATGGCGTTGGCAATGTCGATGAAGAACGCGGCCACCATCGGCACCACGAGAAACGCCAGATGGGAATGGCCGAAGCGCGCCGTGACCGCCTGCATGTTCGCAATCGCCGTGGGCGTTGCACCGAGGCCGAAGCCGCAGTGCCCCGCCGAAAGCACGACGGCGTCGTAGTTCGCGCCCATTACGCGGAACGTCACGAAGATCGCGTAGACCACCATCAGCAGCGTTTGCGCGGCGAGGATCGTGAACACCGGCAGCGCAAGCGCGGCGAGGTCCCACAGGCGCAGCGTCATGAGCGCCATGGCGAGAAAGAGCGCGAGGCTCACGTTGCCGATCAGCGCGACGGCATGCTCGGCCACGGGCCGCCCGACGAGCGAGAGCCCATTGGCGAGCAGCACGCCGACGAACAGCACGCACACGAAGGTCGGCAATTCGAACGCGGTGCCGGCGATCAGCCCGGAGAGCGCTTCGCCCACGGCGAGGCTGATGGCGATGAGCGTGAGCGTGTTGATGAACGCGCCAGGCGTAGTGGGCTGCTCGGCTTTCGGTTCCTCGAAGGCGTACGGGTCGGGCGTTGCCGCGTCGCTGGCGCGCGGCGCTGCGTCGCCGGCCTGTGCGCCGATGCGCTTCATCAGGTGCTGCGCAACGGGGCCGCCAAGAATGCCGCCCATGATCAGCCCGAAGGTGGCGCACGCAATGGCTGCTTCGGTAGCGGACTGCAACCCGTGATGCTCGGTGAACACCGCGCCCCATGCGGCGCCCGTGCCATGCCCGCCCGCGAGCGAGACCGAGCCGCCGAGCAACCCGAACAGCGGATCGACGCCGAAGGCCATGGCGAGCGCGATGCCCAGCACGTTTTGCAGCACGAGGAGGGCGACCACGACAGCGAGAAAACGCACCAGCACCGGGCCGCCTTGCTTCAGGTTGGCGAGGTTCGCATTGAGGCCGATGGTGGCGAAGAACGCTTGCATGAGCGGCGCCTGCAGCGAGGTGTCGAAGGCCACGTCCGTGTGCGCGAAGCTGTGGAGTCCGAACACGATCAGCGCCGCGACGATGCCGCCCGCCACGGGTTCCGGTATCGTCCATTTGCGCAGGATCGGCACGGCCGCGACGAGCCACTGGCCGACCAGCAGCACGAGTGACGCGACGACGAGCGTTCCGTAGACTTTGACGTTCATGGCGGGTGTCCGGCGGGGCGAGGAGGGGGCCAGGCTGGCGGCGCATCTTTCGCGCACGGTACACCAGGCGCCTGCGGGTTGCGCGCATGATGCGCAGCGACGCGCCGGTTTCGGCCACGTTGCTTGCACGAAACGGGGCCCCACGCTTAAATTGGCAGGCATTCACAAGCGCAAAGCCGCCGGCCATGGAGGACGAATAACCCCGCATTTCCCCGTTTGCCGCGATGGCGCGAGACCGTACAAGAACCGGAGAAGGTCATGAATGGGAGCACCGTTGCTGAACGCGTGACGGCCGGGCGTGCCGCGCGCGAGCGCTCGAAACGTTCGAGCCACAAGGAAACCGGCACCATCAAGCGCGATCCGCTCGCATTGCTGCGCTCGAGCAGCGAAGGCCGCGTGCCGAACCTCGTGCAGTTGCGCTACGGGCGCATGATCGTTTCGCCCTTCACGTTCTTTCGCGGCAGCGCGATCCTCCAGGCGCACGATCTTGCGGGGGTGCCCAACACCGGCATGACGATGGAGATTTGCGGCGACGCGCATCTGCTGAACTTCGGCGCCTTCGCCACGCCCGAGCGTCAACTCGTGTTCGATCTCAACGACTTCGACGAGGTCGCCCCCGGCCCGTGGGAGTGGGATGTGAAGCGCCTCGTGGCGAGCTTCGTCGTGGCGGCGCGGCACATGCGCTACTCGCGCGGTGTGGCCGAGGAACTGGTGATGACGGCCGTGACCAGCTATCGCGACCGCCTGCGCCAGTACGCGGAGTACGGCGCGCTCGATCTCTGGTACGACAAGATCACCTTCGACCGCATGGTCGAAACCGCGCTCACGCCCGAAGGCCGTCGCCTGATCCGGCGCGGCATGGAGAAGGCCGCCAATCGCACGCATGAGAACCTGCTCGAAAAGCTCGCGCAGCGCGACGGCGACCGCTGGACGATTCACGACCTCCCGCCCGCGCTCTTTCACGTGCACGGCGTCAACACGCTGTTCGAACCCGAGGACGACTGGTTCACGCTTGGCGACTGGCGCGCGCTGATCGAGCCCATGTTCGAGGATTACGCGAAGACACTCGCACCCGACCGGCGTGAACTGCTCGATCACTTCGCGATTCAGGACCTGGTGTTCAAAGTGGTGGGCGTGGGTAGCGTGGGCACGCGTTGCCTCGTGATGCTGCTCGTCGATCATCACGAGAAGCCGCTCTTCCTGCAGGTGAAAGAGGCGCGTCGTTCGGTCGTTTCGCAGTACTTGAAGTCGACTTCGATCAAGCACGAAGGCGCTCGCGTCGTGCACGGCCAGCGGCTGCTGCAGGCGGCGAGCGATATCTTCCTTGGCTGGACTACGGGGCCCAATGGGCGTCATTTCTACGTGCGCCAGTTGCGCGACATGAAGCTCTCGGTCGATCTCCAGTTGCTCGACAGCACGCTGCTCTGCGGCTATGCGCGTCTGTGCGGCTGGGCGCTCGCGCGCGCGCATGCGAAGTCGGGCAGCGCCGCCATCGAAATCTCTTCGTACATCGGCCGCAGCGACCAGTTCGCGGAGGCGCTCACGGGCTACGCATTCAGCTATGCCGACCAGGTGGAGCGCGATTACGACGTGTTCCTCAAGGCCGCGCGCAGCGGCGCGATCGTCGCGCGCAGCGACGACGACATGGCCGCCGATTTCCGCGTTTGAGCGGACGACCAGCCGCTCGATTTAAGGCTCAACCGAAAGAACGAGGCAACGATGAGTGATACGGAACAACGCAGGATCGCACTGGTGACGGGCGCGGGCAGCGGCATTGGCCGAGCGTGCGCGCAAAGGCTGCTGGCCAACGGCTTCGCCGTCGTGCTGGCAGGCCGGCGGCCCGTGCCGCTCGAAGCGCTCGCCAGCGAGGCCCGCGCGCGCGGCCAAGAGGCGCTGGCGGCGCCTTGCGACGTGACCGACGCGGCGGCCGTCGAGGCGCTCTTCGAGACGATCCGCACGCGCTACGGCCGGCTCGATCTGCTCTTCAATAACGCGGGCCGCAACGCGCCGGCCGTGGACATCGACGAGCTTTCCGTGGACGACTGGCGCGCCGTGGTCGATACGAACCTCACCGGCGTGTTCCTGTGCACGCGCGCGGCGTTCGGGCTCATGAAGCGGCAGACGCCGCGAGGTGGACGCATCATCAACAACGGCTCGATTTCGGCGCACGCGCCGCGGCCGTTCAGCGCCGCCTACACGGCTACCAAGCACGCCATCACGGGCCTCACGAAAACCGTTTCGCTCGATGGCAGGCGCTACGACATTGCGTGCGGGCAGATCGACATCGGCAACGCGGCGACCGAGATGGCCGAGCGCATGGCACGCGGCGTGCCGCAGGCGAACGGCGAGATCGCCGTCGAGCCGCTGATGGACGTGGAGTTCGTGGCCGACGCGCTGCTGCACATGGCGCAGCTGCCACTCGAAGCGAACGTGCAGTTCATGACGATCATGGCGACGAAGATGCCGTTCGTAGGGCGCGGCTGAGCGCGTAGCCCGGGCGGGCGTCGCACGCTCGGCCGCCGCGTCCCGTATACTGGCCGCTGAACCACCACGACGCCCGAGCGCCCATGTCTTTGCCCCCGCGTCCGGACGACGATCCGCGTCCCCAGCCGCCCGTATGCCCCGATAACGACGACTGCTGCCATAGCGGCTGCGACCCCTGCATCTTCGATCTGTACGACGAGGAGTTCGGGCGGTACCGCGCCGCGCTGGCCGCGTGGGAAGCGCGCGAAGCCGAACGGCAGGCACAGGCGCAGATGAAAGCGCCGCGCAAGCGAGCCGCAAAACCGGCTTCCCCATCGGCCGCGCCGTCGCGGGAGAAGCCCTCGCGCTGAACTGCATTGCTGCCTGCCGCCATGACCGAATCCATTATCGTTCCCGACGCTCCCGTTCTCGACGCCGCCGCACTCGACGCGCTGCAGGCGTTCGTCGAGCGCCATCCGCGCCTGTTCGTGCTGACCGGCGCGGGCATCAGCACGGATTCGGGCATTCCGGGCTATCGCGACGAGAACGGCGCCTGGAAACGCTCGCCGCCCATCACGCTGCAGGAATTCCTCGGCTCCGAGAGCATGCGGCGCCGGTACTGGGCGCGCAGCCTGATCGGCTGGCCCACGGTGGGGCTCGCGCAGCCCAACGGCGCGCACCGCGCGCTCGCGCACCTCGGCGCGGCGGGCTACGCGCGCACGCTCGTCACGCAGAACGTGGACGGCCTGCATCAGCGCGCGGGCAGCCGCGACGTGATCGAACTGCACGGCAGCATCGCGCACGTGCATTGCCTCGACTGCGGTGCGCAGTATTCGCGTGCCTCGATCCAGCCCGAACTCGAGGCGCGCAACCCGGCCGTTACGGGCGCGAGCGCGGAACCCGCCGCCGACGGCGACGCCCATCTCGACTTCGACGGCGCCAACGCCTTCCACGTGCCCGCGTGCGCCGCGTGCGGCGGCATGCTCAAGCCTTCGGTGGTGTTCTTCGGCGAGAACGTGCCGCGCGAGCGCGTGGCGAGCGCCTCGAACGCGCTCGACGAGGCCGACGCCGTGCTCGTAGTCGGCTCCTCGCTGATGGTGTATTCGGGCTACCGCTTCTGCGCCTGGGCGCAGCAGCGCGGCAAACCCGTGGCCGCGATCAACATGGGCAAGACGCGCGCCGACCCGCTCCTCGCTCTCAAACTCGAAGCCTCCTGCGCGGCCGTGCTCGACGCGCTGGGCGCGCGCCTCGTCCCCTGACACTCCACGACCCCACGGAACCGACGACATGCTGACTACGCTAGCCGACCTCGAAGCGCACTACGGCACGCCGCATGAACGCGCGTTGCGCAAGGAAATCGATCACGTCAACGCGGATTACCGGCGCTTCATCGAAAGCTCGCCGTTCGTCGTGCTGGCGACGGGCGGCCCGGATGGCCTCGACTGCTCACCGCGCGGCGATGCACCCGGCTTCGTGCGCATTCTCGACGAGCACACGCTCGCGTTGCCCGACCGGCCCGGCAACAATCGCGTGGACAGCCTGCGCAACGTGGTCGCCTCGTCACAGGTGGGGCTGCTGTTCATGGTGCCGGGCGTGGGCGAGATGCTGCGCGTGAACGGGCGTGGCCGTGTGAGCACCGACCCCGCGCTCGTCGCGAGCTTCGTGGTGGATGACAAGCCGCCGCGCTCGGTGCTCGTGATCGACGTAGAAAGCGTGTACTTCCATTGCTCCAAGGCCATCGTGCGCTCGAAGCTGTGGGACCCGTCGCGCCACGTCGAGCGCTCGCACCTGCCGAGCGCGGGCGAGATGCTGCGCCGCGTGAACGAGGAGCAATATGGCGAGACGTTCGATGCCGAAACTTACGAAGCCGGTCTCGCCGAACGCATCAAGACCACGCTGTACTGAGTGAACGCCGACTGAACGCCGATCAAACGCCGAAAGACCGCAAGACGATGAACCAACCGCAAGCCGCCCAACGCCTATCCGCGCCCGCCGCCGAGCGCAACGCCGCGCCGATCCTGGAGGTGCTGCGCGGCGCGCTCCCCGCGCGGGGCACCGTGCTCGAAATCGCGAGCGGCACCGGCCAGCATGCCGTCCACTTCGCGACCGCGTTTCCTGACCTCGCGTGGCAGCCGAGCGACGCCGACGCCCGCGCCCGCGCCTCGATCGACGCCTGGCGCGAGCACTCGGGTCTCGCCAACCTGCGTGCGCCGCTCGATCTCGACGTGTGCCGCGAGCCCTGGCCGGTCGACGCGGTGGACGCCATCGTCTGCATCAACATGATTCACATCGCGCCGTGGGCAGCGGCGCAGGCGCTCATGAAAGGCGCGGGCGCGCGCGTTGCTGCGGGCGGAGCGCTCGTGCTCTACGGGCCGTACCGGCGCGAAGGCGTGCACACGGCGCCGAGCAACGAGGCCTTCGACGCCGACTTGCGCGCGCGCGACCCGTCCTGGGGCGTGCGCGACATGGAGGAAGTGGAGGCGCTGGCGCAGGAGAACGGCTTCGAGTGCGAAGCGCGCGTGCCGATGCCCGCGAATAACTTCAGCCTCGTGTTCCGAAAACAGTAAGCCAGGTCGGCAAACGTCCGGCGCGCGTGCGCGCGTTCGCGCAGCGCCGCTACGTTTCCCTTATGCTTGCACGGTTGGCGCCCCGTTGCGGCGCCGTCAATGAATGAAGTGGAGAATCAACATGAGCAAACAGCCAATCGGCGTTGTGGGTCTGGCCGTGATGGGTAGCAATCTGGCGCTCAACATCGAAAGCCGCGGCCACGCGGTCTCGGTGTTCAACCGCAGCCGCGCCAGAACCGACGAGCTGATCGCCGAGTATCCGGATCGCAAGCTCGTGCCGGCGTACACGCTCGAAGAGTTCGTGGATTCGCTGGAAAAGCCGCGCCGCATTCTGATGATGGTGAAAGCCGGCGCGCCCACCGACGACACCATCGCCGCGCTCAAGCCGCTGCTGGAGAAGGGCGACATCCTGATCGACGGCGGCAATACGCACTTCACCGACACTATTCGCCGCAACCAGGAACTCGCGAAGTCGGGCCTGCACTTCATCGGCACGGGCGTGTCGGGTGGCGAGGAAGGCGCGCTCAAGGGCCCCTCGATCATGCCGGGCGGCCAGCGCGATGCTTACGATCTGGTTGCACCGATTCTCACTGAAATCGCCGCGAAGGCGCCGACGGACGGCGAGCCGTGCGTGGCCTACATGGGCCCGGACGGCGCCGGCCATTTCGTGAAGATGGTGCACAACGGCATCGAGTACGGCGACATGCAGCTGATCGCCGAAAGCTACGCGGTGCTCAAGCAGGTGCTCGGCCTCTCGAACGAGGAACTGGGCAAGGTCTACACGGAGTGGAACGAAGGCGAGCTCGACAGCTACCTGATCGAGAT
The DNA here is from genome assembly GCF_024206495.1 of Paraburkholderia sp. CNPSo 3272. GTDB lineage: Bacteria > Pseudomonadota > Gammaproteobacteria > Burkholderiales > Burkholderiaceae > Paraburkholderia. Next base: position 40,174 of record NZ_JAMBPQ010000010.1, read on the forward strand.
CACCTCGAAGATTTTCGGCAAGAAAGACGAGGAAACGGGCAAGGATCTCGTCGACGTGATTCTCGACCGCGCCGCACAAAAGGGCACCGGCAAGTGGACGAGCCAGAACGCGCTGGACCTCGGGGCGCCGCTGCCGCTCATCACCGAAGCCGTGTTCGCGCGCGTGCTCTCGTCGCTCAAGACGCAGCGCGTGGCCGCGAGCAAGGTGCTTGCGGGCCCGGACGCGAAGCCGTTCTCGGGCGACCGCAAGGCGTTCATCGAGTCGGTGCGCCGCGCGCTGTATTTCTCGAAGGTGATTTCGTACGCGCAAGGCTTCTCGCAACTGCGCATGGCTTCCGACGAGTACAAGTGGGACCTGCAATACGGCACGATCGCCAAGATCTTCCGCGCGGGTTGCATCATCCGCGCGCGCTTCCTGCAGAAGATCACGGAGGCGTACGCGAAGGACCCGCAGCTCGACAACCTGCTGCTCGATCCCTATTTCCGTGACATCGCGGCCAACTATCAGTCGGCGCTGCGCGACGTGGTCATCCAGGCGGTGAGCGCGGGCGTGCCGGTGCCGGCGTTCTCGTCGGCGGTTGCGTACTTCGACGGCTACCGCTCCGAGCGCGTGCCCGCCAACCTCGTGCAGGCGCAGCGTGACTTCTTCGGCGCGCACACGTTCGAGCGCATCGATAAGCCGGGCAGTTTCCACGCCGACTGGTCGTAAGGTCGCAAGACGAAAGGCCGCATTGTCGTTGCGGTCTTTGTTGGAATCGTAAGGTGAGTCCTTGGGACTCACCTTTTTTTATTACCAAAATCGCAATGGTGTTTTGACGAATTAGGGTTTTCCCTAGCGTGACCGGGCGCCTACACTGTAATCAATCGCTGACGAGCACGGTGTTCCGAAGCGAACATAAAACAGATGGAGGTCCGATCATGAACAAGCTTATCCCCGCAGTTGTCGTTGCTGCTGCTCTTGCTATCCCGGCAATCTCGTTCGCGCAGTCGAGCGAGCAAGGCCTGACCCGCGCCCAGGTGCGCGCCGAACTGGTTCAACTCGAGCACGCTGGCTACAACCCGTCGGCTGACCATGTGAACTACCCGGAAAACCTGCAGGCCGCTCAAGCGCGCGTGACCCAGGAAAAGCTCGCCGCCGGCGACACCAGCGGTTACGGCGCACCGGCAGTCGGTACGTCGCAGTCGGGTGCGGCGGTGCAACCGGCGCAAGTCGCACCGAACCAGCGCATTTACTTCGGCCACTAAGACCTGACCGAACGGAACCGCTTCAGGCGGTTCCGGCAAGCTACCCCCTGTAGTGAGTTGTCGCTGTGCGTAGTCAGTAGTTGCAGCAGAAGTGAGCAGTGAGTTGCAGTTGCAATACGCAGTGAGTGGTTGCGATAGAAGTTGCAGTCGTAGTACGCAGAGAGTGATTGCAGTAGAAGTTGTAGTTGGTGCAGTTGCAATATGCAGTGAGTGGTTGCAGTACGCAGTAGGTGAGTTGTTGCAAGAAGGAAGTTGCAGTACGCAGAGAGCAGAAGGTAGTTGAAGTTGGCTGGCGCAGTGAGAGGTGCAGCCGTGCAGTTGTAGTACGCAGTAGGCAGTATGTTGTTGCAAGGCAGTCCAGCACGGGCCGGTTCTCCACCGGCCCGTACTTTTTTTGTGGCGCGTATTGTCCATATCTAAGGACGCCATATCAAATATTGACGGGTCCGAACGTCACTCCTATGATCGGGCGGCAGTTTCCCTGACAGTTGCCTCGCTACAGGAGACGCCCCGCCATGACCCGCTCCCCCCGCAAACCCTTGCGCAGCCAGGCCTGGTTCGGCAAAGCCGACAAGGACGGCTTCATTCACCGCTCGTGGATGAAGAATCAGGGAATCCCTCACGACGCGTTCGACGGCCGCCCCGTCATCGGCATCTGCAATACGTGGTCGGAACTCACGCCGTGCAACGCGCATTTTCGCGAACTCGCGGAGTACGTGAAAAAAGGCGTGTACGAAGCCGGCGGCCTGCCGCTCGAATTTCCCGTCATGTCGCTGGGCGAATCGAACCTGCGGCCCACCGCGATGCTGTTTCGCAATCTCGCCTCCATGGACGTCGAGGAGTCGATTCGCGGCAATCCGATCGACGGCACGATTCTGCTCGTCGGTTGCGACAAGACCACGCCAGCCTTGCTGATGGGCGCGGCGTCGTGCAACTTGCCCGCGCTCGCCGTCTCGGGCGGCCCGATGCTCAACGGCCGCTTTCGGGGCCATGACATCGGCTCGGGCACGGGCGTGTGGCAAATGTCGGAGGAAGTGCGCGCGGGGACGATGTCGCAGGCCGAATTCGTCGAGGCGGAGTCGTGCATGAACCGCTCGCGCGGCCACTGCATGACGATGGGCACGGCATCCACGATGGCCTCGATGGTCGAATCGCTGGGCATGGGGCTGCCGCACAACGCGGCCATTCCCGCTGTCGATGCGCGCCGCCAGGTGCTCGCGCAACTCGCCGGGCGGCGCATCGTCGAGATGGTGCGCGAGGACGTCACGATGTCGAAGATCCTCACCCGCGCGGCGTTCGAAAACGCGATCCGCACCAACGCGGCCATCGGCGGCTCGACCAATGCCGTCGTGCATTTGATTGCGCTCGCGCGGCGCATCGGCGTGCCGCTTTCGCTCGACGACTGGGAACTGGGCTCCGATGTCCCTTGCCTCGTAAATCTGCAGCCGTCCGGCCATTATCTGATGGAGGACTTCTATTACGCGGGCGGCCTGCCCGCGGTGCTGCGGCAACTGGGCGAGCAAGGGCTGCTGCATCGGGACGCGTTGACGGTCAACGGCAAAACTCTCTGGGAAAACGTGGCCGACGCGCCGAACTACAACGCCGAAGTCATTACCTCGTTCGCGCAGCCGTTCAAGCCGAAAGCCGGCATCGCCGTGCTCAAGGGCAACCTTGCGCCCGACGGCGCGGTCATCAAGCCTTCTGCCGCCACGCCGGCGCTGTTGCGTCATCGCGGCCGCGCGGTGGTGTTCGAGAACGTCGAGGAACTGCACGCGAAGGTCGATGACGCCTCGCTCGATATCGACGAGCATTGCATCATGGTCCTCAAGGGCGCCGGGCCCAAAGGGTATCCGGGCTTCGCCGAGGTCGGCAACATGCCGCTGCCGAAAAAGGTGCTGCAAAAAGGTATTACCGACATGGTGCGCATTTCGGACGGCCGCATGAGCGGCACGGCGTATGGCGCGGTCGTGCTGCACGTGTCGCCCGAAGCGGCGGCGGGCGGTCCGCTCGCGCTAGTGCGCACGGGCGACATGATCGAGCTGGACGTCGCGGCGCGGCGCCTGCATCTCGAAGTCTCCGACGCGGAACTCGCGCGCCGCAAGACCGCGTGGCAGGCGCCCGAGCTGCCCGAGCGCGGCTACTACCGGCTGTACGTCGAGCACGTGCTGCAGGCCGACAAGGGCGCCGACCTGGACTTTCTGGTCGGCGCGAGCGGTGCGGCCGTGCCGCGCGACTCCCACTGATCGCGCCGGAGCACGCGATGACCGCGCGAGCCCAAGCCGCCGGGGCAATCGCCGGCATCTACCCGATCCTCTATGCGTTCTTCGATCGCGATAACCGCCTCGACCGCGCGGCCATGCGGCGCCAGGTCGAAGCGGCCGTGCGTGGCGGCGCGCCGGGCATCGCCGTGCTCAAGCCGCGCGGCGATTCGCGCGGCAGCTGGGCCCGCTCGCCTGATCACCGCGCATGCAGATGGGGCACGCCCTCGCTCGTCGCGACCTTGAGCTGATGCAGCGCCCGGTGTGCCTTGTTCAACTGGGCCTGCGCGGCAATTCGCTGCGCCTCCAGCTGAGCGACGTCCTTGCGTATCTGGTGCTGGCGGCCCGTCACCGTCTGTTCCTGTTCCGCATGGCGTTGAAGGTCCACGCGCAGGCGTTCGGCCTGGGCTTCCGACTCCTCGATCTGCCGCGTGAGCTCCGCGTTTTGGGCGACGAGTTGCACGCGGCGCGTTTCGCCGTCGGCGAGGCGCGTGGCTTGCTCCTGCATCAGGTGAAACGCCGAGCCGGCCGCGTCGAGGTCGTTGGCTTTCAGCGCGCGCCACAGTACGTTTTCCTGATGCAGCGCGACGAAGTAGCCGAGTGTGGGCGGATGGAAGAAGAGGCTGACCGTATAGGCGAAGCAGCGATAGACGCGGAAGGTCATCAACTCGTCGGCGGCGTGGAGCGCTTCGAATGCGGCGCCATCGGCGATCTGCACCGGGCGGCCGTTCAGGTGCGCGGGCATGACCGGCACCGGATGGAGCGTGGACACCGGCCGAGGCCCGCCGGCGCCTTCGGGCTGCATGGCTGTGCCCGCGGCCGCCTCGGCACGCGACTCGACCTCGGCGGGGGCCTCGGGCGGCGTCACGGTGGGCTCGGGCGCGGATTGCGAGACGCGGTTCGCGGCTTCGCTTGCGACGGCGCGCTGCGTGGCGGCATCATGGGCGACGGCAAGGATTCGTGATGGCGCGCCAGAGAGCGCGGCGTTACGACGGTTCAAAATGGATTTCACGGCGGTTCCCCCAGTTTGGCGCGCCAAAAACAAGGCGCTCCGCGCGCGGCAGCGTGGCATACAGGCGCCGGCGCGCAGGCAAATGGGGCGGGCGATGCGGGTAGGGCGCCGTCCGCTCCGGGTTCGCGTACTAGTGAAGCAGGCGAGGCCGGCGTGCGATGTCGTCGAAGAGCGCACGGCCGGGCTCGAGCGCGAAAAGCCAGGTTTCGTCATAGCCGCTCAGCGTGTCGAGCGCGTCGCGCAAGCGCTCGATGACTACGGCGGGGATTTCCACGCACGCCTGGGTGGCGCCGGAAAGCCGTGCGATGCTGGCGTGCTGGACCAGTTCGTCGGCGGCTTCGGCCACGTCGGCCGCAAAGATGAGATGGTTGTTCAACAATTCGACGAGGCCCGGCGACGACGTGACATCTTCGACGTTGAGCTGCAGCGAAAGAAAGGTGGCTTTGTTCATTCTCGGATCCCTCAGGGCCATGGGACTGCAGCGAGAGGCCTTTCATCTGATTATCGGGCGACGCGTGAACCAGTATAGGCGTTGACCCGCGCAAACGCAGGCCGGGCGAGCATGCCGGCGAAAAAAGGCGGCTGGAGCATGAACGATATAATGGGGGACGTTCGCTATTTCCGGCTTTTTCCGTCTTCATTCGCGCGAAAGGTGGCGCGCAAGCGAACGCCTGCGGCCCGCCGCGCACTCCACATGCGTATTTTTCGTCATACGCGAGGACCAAGCGAGGAACAGCAAGATGAATAGACAACGGCGAAACCCGGGCGCGTATGCGGCGCTGGCCGCCCTCACGGTCGTCTGCAGCGCCTGTAGCAGCACCTTCACGCCATGGGAATCCCAGAGCGCGCCCCCCATGACCACTAGCGGCGTGCCCGCGGGGTACTACCGCGTCAATCCGGGCGACACGCTCTCGCGCGTGGCCGGGGCCTTCGGCCAGCGTCCCCAGGACATCGCGAGCTGGAACCAGCTGCCTTCCGCCAACGCCCAGATCCTGCCAGGCCAGGTGCTGCGCGTCGCGCCCCCGCCCAACTACGCAACGGCTGCGCCGCAGGCGCAAATGCCTGGCGGCGCACCCGCTGCCGCCGGCGTGGCCATGCCCGCGCCCGTTGCGCCCAGCATCGCGCTCGCGTGGCCTGCGCGCGGGCCGATCCTGCAGCGCTTCGTGCCGGGCAAGTCCACCGGCATCGTGATCGGCGGCACGCCCGGCGAGGAGGTCAAGGCCGCCGCCGCAGGCCGCGTGGTCTACGCGGGCACGGGTATCGAGGCCTACGGCCCGCTCGTGATCATCAAGCACAACGACCAGGTCGTGACGGCTTACGGGCGTAACGGCAGGCTGCTCGTGAAGGAAGACGACGCCGTGTCGCAAGGCCAGCCGATCGCGGAAATGGGCAGCGGCGGCGTTCAGTTCGAAGTCCGTAGCGACGGCAAGCCCGTTGATCCGCTGCCGCTGCTCGCGCACTAGCCAAGGCGAAAGCGCGCGCTTCGCGCCCGGCCCGGCATTGCGCTGGGCCGCCGTTTGAAAATACACTCGATGGTTCTCACGCCGCGCGGCGCGCGCCCGACAAGGCGCGCGCCGGTGCGTCCCGCGCGTGCTTCCAACAAGAGGATTTCATCGCAATGATCGACCTGCGCAGCGACACCGTCACCCGTCCGAGCGAAGCCATGCTCGCCGCCATGACCCGCGCCGAAACCGGCGACGACGTATGGGGCGACGACCCGACCGTGCTGCGCCTGCAGGCGCGCGTGGCACAGGAAGCGGGTAAGGAGGCGGGACTCTTCTTCCCGAGCGGCACGCAGAGCAACCTCGCCGCGCTGATGGCGCATTGCGCGCGCGGCGACGAGTACATCGTCGGCCAGGCGGCCCACACCTATAAGTACGAGGGCGGCGGCGCAGCCGTGCTGGGCAGCATCCAGCCGCAGCCGCTCGACAACGCCGAAGACGGCTCGATCCCGCTCGAGCGCATCGCCGCGGCGATCAAGCCGCTCGACGACCACTTCGCGCGCACGCGTCTGCTCGCACTCGAAAACACCATCGGCGGCAAGGTCCTGCCGGCCGCTTACGTTGCGAAGGCCACGCAGCTCGCGCATGAGCGCGGGCTCGCCACGCACCTCGACGGTGCACGCGTGTACAACGCGGCGGTCGCCTCGGGCCAGCCGCTCGAGGCGCTCACGGCGGGCTTCGACTCGGTGTCGATCTGTTTTTCGAAGGGCTTGGGCACGCCGGTGGGATCGGTGCTGGTCGGCAGCCGCGCGCTCATCGACGCGGCGCATCGCTGGCGCAAGGTGCTCGGCGGCGGCATGCGCCAGTCGGGCGTGCTCGCGGCCGCGTGCCTTTACGCGCTCGATCACAACGTCGCGCGTCTCGCCGACGACCATGCGAACGCCGCGCGTCTCGCCGCCGGTCTTGCGCAGATCGATCAGGTGAAGGTGATGTCGCAGGCCACGAACATGGTGTTCGTGCAGTTCCCGCAGGAACACTGCGCGCCGCTGGAGGCGTATCTCAAGGAGCGCGGCATCCTCACGCAGATGCTGTACGCGTCGCGCTTCGTCACGCATCTCGACGTGACGGCCGCCGATATCGACACGTTCGTGACGGCGGTGAAGGGCTACTTCGCGCGATAAGCCGGTAGACGGGCTGGCGAAGGCGCGCTTTTCCCGCGTGCCTTTGCGTCAGACTTCAGCCGTCCGCACGGACCGCATCAATCGCATCACCCGTGCTGCACCGCCCGGTGCGACGGCGCGAACAGCCGCAGCCCGCTCGCAATGGCCGCCGCGCCCGCAAAGGCGCAGCCAAGACCCAGTGCGAGCGTCGGGCCGTGCCGGCCGACGATCCCGAAGCACAGCGCCACCAACGCAGCGCCCGTGGTCTGCCCGAGCAGACGCGAGACCGCGATGGTGCCGCTCGCGCCGCCGCTGCGTTCGGGCGGCGCGCTCGCCATGATCGCCCGCAGGTTCGGCGACTGGAAGAAGCCGAAGCCCGCGCCGCAGATCGCCATGCGCACGACGATGTCCGTCACCGCGGGGTGCGCGGGCAGCAGCGCCAGCGACGCCATGCCCGCCGAGAGAATCGCGAGCCCGATCGCACCGAGCAGGCCCGGCGGATAGCGGTCGGAGAGGCGCCCCGCAATGGGCGCGGCGGCGGCCACGACCACGGGCCAGGGCGTCATCAGGAAGCCGGTCTCCACCTGGCTGCGCATCAGCACGGTTTCGAAATAGAACGGCAGCGAGACGAACGCGAGGCCCTGCGCCGCGAACGAGCAGATCGCGGTGACCGACGAAAGCGCGAAAACCGGCCGGCGGAACAGATCCACGGGCAGCATGGGCGCGGGATGGCCGGCCTCGCGCCGGATCAGCAGCGCGCCGAACACCAGCGCCACGACGGCCGCAATGCCCACTTCCATGCCTGGCGCGCGCTGCGCCGCCTCGCCGAGCGCGAAGATGAGCGCTGCGAAGGTGATCACATTGAGCACCGCCGCGACGGGATCGAAGGCGTGCTTGCCGCGCGCCGTCTGCGGCAGTGCCGGCAGCGCGAACACTAGCGCGAGCACGCCGAGCGGCACGTTGATCGCGAAGAGCCACGGCCAGGTGCCCGCGGAGAGGATCAGCGAGGCCATGGTCGGACCCACGGCGAACGAAACGCCCACGATCAGCGCGTTCATGCCGAGCCCGCGCCCGAGCCGGTGCGGCGGGTAGAGAAAGCGGATCAGCGCCGTGTTCACGCTCATGATGGCGCTCGCGCCGAGCCCCTGCAGCACGCGCGCCCCGGCGAGCGCCGTCAGCGTGGGTGCGAGCGCGCAGGCGAGCGAAGCGACCGTAAAAATCGCGAGACCGCTGATATAGATGCGCCGATGGCCGATGATGTCGCCGAGCGCGGCGAGCGGCAGCAAAGTCGCGACCATCGCGAGCTGGTATGCGTTGATGATCCACACCGAGGCGGCGGGGGCCGCGTGCAGGTCGGTGGCGATGGCGGGCAGCGCGGTGTTGGCGATGGCGGTGTCGAGCGTGGCGAGCGCGACGGCGAGCATCACCGCGCCCATGGCGCGGCGGTTCTTCGCGGACATCGGCGCGTCGGGCGGCTCGGTACTGAGGGAATTGCGGGTTTCGCGCGCCGCGGAAAAGGTTTCGGACAAGACAGTCTCGGGCGTGTGGACGATGAAGGCTGCGGCGCGGGCCGAGCGGACGAATTTTGCGATTGTTACAGAGGCCGCCCGGTTCTGCAGGAGACGCTTCAGAGCGTGGGGTGACTGTAAGCTCTGGGTGGACGCGATCGCCATCGCGCTCCGACATATCGCAACTAACCGCCAAGCCCGTCACACGCAAGCGTGGCGCCGCTCTGCGCGCGCGCAACCGTCCGCATGGCAAGGGATCGAGGCGCCCGGCGGGTTCCGCGTGGCGGCCGGCCGCGCTCCACGCCCGGTTGGCGCGTTGCCGCACGCCACTTGAAAATGCACTACTCTGCAAATTGATCTGCGCTCGCTGGCGAGCGGTGCCGGCCTTTTTCGCCGATGCGCCGATGCGCGTCGTCCCGTTCCGCCGCGCGCGGCGCATGCCCAGAACAACCGCGCGCCCTGCATCTTTATGGGCGCGCCGCCATTTCCAGCGCTTTGCGTGGAATGCACCAAGCGCTCTGCGTGGGGCCGGAGTAAGTGCTAAAGCTCTAACTCCTGCCGACAGCTAAAGCGCCAGGTGTACTCGACAGGAGTCGTCGATGACAGCCATCGGTCTCGAGTTCGATCAGTTGCAAAGCAGCGTCGAAGCGCTGCGCCGTTCCCTCTCCAATCGCCTGATGTACGGTGTGGGCAAGGACGCCGTGACGGCCCGTCCGCAGGACTGGCTGCACGCCGCGGCGCTCGCCGTGCGCGACCGGCTAGTCGAGCGCTGGATGATCACCACGCGCCGCCAGTACGATCAGGACGTCAAACGCGTCTACTACCTGTCGATGGAATTTCTCATCGGCCGCACGTTCTCGAACGCGCTGATCGCGCTCGGCATCCACGACCAGATGAAAGAAGCGCTGGCGAGCGTGGGCGTCGATATGGACACTGTGCTCGACTACGAGCCCGACGCGGCGCTCGGCAACGGCGGTCTCGGCCGCCTCGCGGCGTGCTTTCTCGATTCGATGGCGACGCTCGGCATTCCGGGCTTCGGCTATGGCATTCGCTACGACTACGGCATGTTCCGCCAGCAGATCGTGAACGGCGAGCAGGTCGAAGCGCCCGACTACTGGCTGCGCTATGGCAATCCGTGGGAGTTTCCGCGGCCCGAGGTCCAGTATCCCGTGCACTTTGGCGGCCGCACCATGCAGCGCAACGGCCATGTGGAATGGGTCGACACGCAGCATGTGAACGCCATGGCCTACGACACGGTCATTCCCGGCTATGCCACCAGCGCGACCAACACGCTGCGGCTGTGGTCCGCGCGCGCGGATGAAGAACTCGATCTCTCGGCGTTCAACCAGGGCGACTATCAGCGCGCGGTGGAAGCGCGCAACATCTCCGAGAACGTCTCGCGGCTGCTCTATCCCGACGACTCGACGATGGCCGGGCGCGAACTGCGTCTGCGTCAGGAATACTTCTTCGTCTCCGCGACGATGCAGGACCTGATTCGCCGCTACCTGCGCACGCACAGCACGTTCGGGCGCTTCTCCGAAAAGGTCGCGGTGCACCTGAACGACACGCACCCGGTGCTGGCCATTCCCGAGCTGATCCGTCTGCTCGTGGACGTGCATCATCTGCCATGGGACGAGGCGATGCGCCACGTGCGCCGCGTGTTCTCGTACACCAACCACACGCTGATGCCCGAAGCGCTAGAAACCTGGGACATCGAACTATTGGCGCGCCTCTTGCCGCGCCACCTCGAAATCATCTTCGACATCAACGCCGCGTTCCTGCGCGAGGCGAGCGACCACGGCGCGCACGACCTCGACCTGATCCGCCGCATTTCGCTCGTGGACGAATACGGCCAGCGTCGCGTGCGCATGGCTTATCTCGCGATCGTGGCGAGCCACAAGGTGAACGGCGTCTCGAAGCTGCACTCGCAACTGATGACGCGCGATATCTTCGCCGACTTCGCGCGTCTCTTTCCTGAGCGCTTCACGAACGTCACCAACGGCATCACGCCGCGCCGCTGGCTCGCGCAGGCGAGCCAGCCGCTCGCGCGCCTCGTGGACGAAGCGATCGGGCCGCGCTGGCGCAGCGATCTCTTCGAACTGGGCGCGCTGCGCAAGCTGCGCGGCGACGCTTCGTTCGAAGCCGCGTTCCGCGCGGCCAAGCGCAGCAACAAGGTGCGCCTCGCACATCGTGCCCTCCAGCGCACGGGCATCGTCTTCAATCCTGACGCGCTGTTCGACATGCAGGTCAAGCGCATTCACGAGTACAAGCGCCAGTTGCTCAACGTGCTGCACGTGATCACGCGCTACAACCGCATTCTCGAAGCCCCGGAACGCGACTGGGTACCACGCGTCGTGCTGTTCGCGGGCAAGGCCGCGTCGGCGTACCGCATGGCGAAGATGATCATCCACCTCATCAACGACGTGGCCGCGAAGATCAACAACGATCCCGTAGTGGGCGATCGGCTCAAGGTGGTGTTCGTCCCGAACTACGGCGTGAGCGTGGCCGAGGCGCTGATTCCCGCGGCGGACCTGTCCGAGCAGATCTCGACGGCGGGCACCGAAGCGTCGGGCACCGGCAACATGAAGCTCGCGCTCAACGGCGCGCTCACCATGGGCACGCTCGACGGCGCGAACATCGAAATCGGCGAGGCGGTGGGGCAGGACAACATCTTCATCTTCGGGCACACCTCCGACCAAGTCGACCAGCTGCGTTGCGCGGGCTACCGGCCGCGCCAGGTCTACGAGGAAAACGCCGAACTGCGCCGCGCGCTCGACCAGATCCGCACGGGCTTCTTTTCACCGCACGATTCGGCATGCTACAGGGACATCTTCCACACGCTCGTGGACTGGGGCGACCACTACCTCGTGCTGGCCGACTACTCGGCCTTCATCGAGGCGCAGGACGCCGCCGACCAGCGCTTCATGGACGTGCCGGCGTGGACCGCGAGCGCGATCGAAAACGTGGCGGGGATGGGGAAATTCTCTTCGGACCGTGCGATCGCGGAATACGCACGCGATATCTGGCACGTGAAGTCGATCGAGATGGAGTGAGGGCGAGCGCCCGCGGTGCTGCCGGCCGTGCTTTCGGCGGTATCAGGGTGCTGCGGGACGCGTCGTGCCGCCTTCTGCCTGCGCCGCTTGCGCGGCCTTGGCGGTGCGCACCGCTTCCTGCACGCGTTCGAGGAATGCCGGGTCGAGGCTCGTGACCGCCTCGCGCGATTCGCCGCCCGTCACGACGTAGAGCCGGTGCACGGCTTCCTGCCAGAGCCACGCGAGCCAGCCCACCACGATCACCATCACGCCGCACGCGAGACCGGACGCCGAGCCGAGCACGCCGCCCACGACAGCGCCGGCGGCGCCGACCAGGCTGATCGCGATCGGCACAACGCGGCTGCGCCGCCCGATGACGATACGCACGTCCTCGATGTCGCGCATGGGGAAGACCTGGCCGGCCGCGGAGAGCGCGTTGCGCGTGACCGAGACGGCGGCTTCGTTGAAAGGGAGTTCCATCGGTTCGATAGCTGCGAGGTGAGAGAGCGCAGCGTACCAGAAGCGGGGCCAGGGCGGGCTCGCGGCGGACATAACGTCGCAGCCCGGACCAAGGGCGGGTTGGGCCGCCTGCCGGAGCCGCTATACTTGCGCGCTTTTAATGCCCCCGTCGGCACCAGGGATTCTCCATGAGCACACTGCCACGCTGTCCGAAATGCAATTCCGGGTTCACCTACGAAGATGGGAACGTCTACATCTGCCCGGAGTGTGCGCATGAATGGTCAGGGCAAGCCACCGCGCCCGCGGAAACCGCGGGCAAGGAGTATCGCGATTCGGCCGGCAATGTCCTTCAGGACGGAGATACCGTCACGGTCATCAAGGACCTGAAACTCAAGGGTTCGGGTGGCGTGATCAAGATGGGCACCAAAGTGAAAAATATCCGGCTGGTGGATAGCGACCACGATATCGATTGCAAGATCGACGGCTTCGGCGCCATGAGCCTCAAATCGGAGTTCGTCAGGAAGGCGTGACGAAGAGCGTCGTCGTGCATCGACTGCGATGAACCAAAAAAAGCGGGGCATCCCAAGGGATGCCCCGTCCGGTAAGGCGCGGCGTGCAGCGCGAGCTGCGGCGCGCCGAGCAGAGCCGGCGCTATGAGTCGCCGGCCGCCGCTGTTGCGCGAGTGACGCTGCTTAGAACTTGTGGCGGATACCGACGCGAACCGCGACTTGATCCTGCGAACCCGGGCCCGACGGCTGGAAAATGTTCGAGCCCGAGTCGCCGATCTGTGCCTGAACCTTCTGGCCGTTCGCGAGCGTGCCCGATGCGTCCTGATACGACACGAGGCCGTAGACGTCGGTGCGCTTGCTGAGCGCGTAGTCAAGCGATGCGTTGACCTGGTTCCAGTGAGCCGTCTGGCTGCCCGAGGTGCGCGAGTACGTGTAGCCGAGCGCAGCCGCGAGAGCCGGCGTGAAGGCGTACTTGCCGCCTGCTTCGTACGCGTTGTAGAGCGTCGACGAACCGGCGATCGGCGAGAGCAGCGTGTTGGTCCAAAGGGCCCACAGCGTTGCCGGGCCGACGATGTAGCGGCCACCGACACCGAACGAGCGCGTGTCGCGCAGCGTGCCCTGTGCAACGTTGGCGATCGTGGTCGTGGTCGACGGCGTGGTCTGGCCCGGGTACGTCTGGTTGAAGTAGGCAGCGCCGATGCTGAACGGGCCGTAGCCGTAGTTCGCGCCGAAGCTGTACGCGCGCGACGAGCCGGCGATCGGGCTGGCCGCCGGGCCCGTTGCCGGTGCGCCGGCGAACGAGGTTGAGTTCGAGAAGCCGTACAACGCGCCGAACGTGAAGCCCGAGAAGTTCACGCTCTGGAACTTGACCGCGTTGTTGATGCGGCTCGAGGTCAGCTGGTCGATGTCGTTGAAGTGGTATGCCCAGTTACCCGAGACGGTGTTGCCACCGGTCGAGTACTGCGAGCCGAGAATGTCCGTGTTGAGCGAGTATTGACGGCCGAAGGTCAGCGAACCGATGTTCGACTGCGTCAGACCGACGAATGCTTGACGGCCGAACATCGCGCCGCCCTGGCCTGCCGTGCCGTTACCGCTGTTGAAGCCGTTTTCGAGCACGAAGATCGCCTTCAGGCCGCCGCCCAGGTCTTCCGTGCCGCGCAGGCCCCAACGGCTGCCCTGCGCCACGCCGTCACCGTACGAGAACTGATGCGAGCTGCCGTTCGTACCGTTCGAGTTCTTCACGTTGCTGATGTAATTCACGCCCGCGTCGATCACGCCGTACAGCGTTACGCTGCTTTGTGCGTGGGCAACGCCTGCAATCGAGGCCAGAATAGCGGTGGTCAGAATCTTCTTATTCAACTGTTTCTCCGGGTAAAGGACGAGATGACTACTCCCGGCCTCTTATGGGCCGGTCAATGCGACGGGCTGCAATTTAAGGCTCGATAACGAAAGGAATGTGACAGTAAGGGTTTGTAGGGGAAATGTCGCCATTCTGTTGTGTAAATGCCACAGACAGGTTGTAGCCCCGCTCAACGACGCCCGAAGCCCGCTACTGGTGGCTTCGCGGGCGATTTTTCTGTCAATTCGAAAGGCTGGACTGCGGCAATCGGCCTTATAAAATTTTTTTCTAAGCTTTCTTCTATCTGCCGGGTTAATGGATCTTTTGACTCTCGCTTCAAGCTGGGTTCGATTGATCTCAAGGGCGCATTAACGGCCGATCAATGCGCGCTTTACATGGTTGATTGCCATCGATTCATGGAAATTGAAAATTAGTTACCCGAAATAATTGAAATAGCGGGAATCGCCCATGAAAAAAGGCTCGCATCACGGATGCGAGCCTTTTTACGGTAAAGCGTTGCAGATTACAGCGAAAGAAGCGAGCCGCTGCGAATGGGCTTTTCGCCGGCAATGCGTGCGACTTCCATGCCGGCCGTGGCGAAGCGCGCGCTATGGCGCGCGTACATCACGCCGCTCACGCCCGCGTGCAGCGTCGTCACAGTATCGGCGAGCGGGTCGATGACATCGGCAATCGCCGCGCCGCGTTCCACCCAGGTGCCGCAATCCACGCGAAACACGAGCACGCCGCTGGCAGGCGCCACGATCGGCTCCGTGCCCGCCAGCGGCGTGGCCGCATGGGCGAGCGGCGGCAGCGGCGCGGCCGTGCCTTCGATGACGCCGCGCCCGATCAGATAGTCGACGATGGCCTGGGCGTCGTGCTCGGCGAGTTCGTGCGAGACGTCGCGCTGGCCGCGCAGCTCGACCGTCACCGAAATCGAGCCGTACGGAATGGGGAAGCGCGTGCCGAAGTGCTCGCGCAACTCCGACCAGCAGAAGCTGTGAATCTCGTCGAACGGATTGCCGATCGAGTTGAGCGCGAGGAGCGACGCCTTGGCGTCGAGATAGCGCGCGAGCGGCTCGACGTCGGACCACAGCTCTGGGTTCGTGTAGATGTGCATGGCGGCTTCCCAGTCGCAATGCAGGTCGAGCACGATGTCGGCGTCGTATGAAAGGCGCTGAAGCGCGAGCCGCATCGAATCGAGTTCGGTTTTCGGCTTCTGCGCGGCCAGTGCTTCGCCCATGGCGGCGCGGATTGCGGTGCGGTTCGCGGCTTCGTCGGGTCCGAGACTCGCCTCGATGCTGGGCAGCACGAGCGCGGTGAGTTCGTGGAAATTACGGTTGAAGTTCTGCGCCGTGTTCGATTCGAAGCGGCCGATCATATGCCCGAGCCAGTGCTGATTCAGGCCCACGGGGTTGGGCACCGGCACGATTACGATCTCGCCGCGAAGGCGGCCCTCAGCTTCCAGCACCGCGAGCTTGCGGCGCAGCGCCCACGAGACGAGCATGCCCGGCAGTTCGTCGGCGTGCAGCGAGGACTGGATGTAGACCTTGGGACCGCCGGCCTTGCCGTAGTGGAAACTGGCAAGTTCCCGCGCGGTACCGAGGGCGGGCGCGATCAACGGGTGGTTTCGGGTTTGCATGATGGATGCGCGAGGCGCGGCGGCCCGCAAAGGTGTTGGAGTGGACGATGGCCCAGTAAGCAAGTGCTGGGGGCCGTAGACCGATCTTAGCCGATTCGACGCGCCGCCGGAACCAGCGCGCCCGCGCGCGTCTGCCGCATCGTCGTAAAAATATGGAATCCGAAATAAAATTCCGGAAACGAAAAAGCCCGGGCGGAAAGCCCGGGCTTCGTGCGCCGTGATACAGCGCCGGCGCGATTTGGAGCTTAGCTGCCGTACACGTCGAAGTCGAAGTACCTGGATTCGATCTTCTTGTACGTGCCGTCCTTGATCATGTCGGCGATAGCCTTGTCGATCTTGCCCTTCAGGTCGGCGTCTTCCTTGCGCAGGCCGATGGCGGCTGCGCCCGTCGGGATTTCCTTGCCGGCGAACTGGAAGCCGGCGCCGCGCGGCGTCTTCAGGAAGCCCAGATCTGCTTGCACTTCGTCCTGCAGCGCGGCGTCCAGACGGCCCGAGAGCAGGTCGGCGTAGACCTGGTCCTGGTTCTGGTAAGGAACGACGTTCACGCCCTTCGGTGCCCAGTTTTCCTTCGCGTAGGTTTCCTGGATCGTGCCTTGCTCGACGCCAACCGATTTGCCCTTGAGCGAGTCAGCCGTCGGGGCGAGGCTCGAGCCCTTCTTGGCGACGAGGCGCGTCGGCGTGTTGAACAGCTTCGCCGAGAAGGCGATCTGCTGCTCGCGCTGCGGGGTGATCGTCATCGACGAAAGCACGCCGTCGAACTTCTTGGCCTTCAGGCCCGGGATCATGCCGTCGAAGTCTTGCTCGACCCACACGCACTTGGCGTTCAGGCGCTTGCAGATTTCGTTGCCGAGGTCGATGTCGAAGCCGACCAGCTTGCCATCGGGTGCTTTGGATTCGAACGGTGCGTAGCTGGCGTCAACGCCGAAACGCACGGTGGACCAGTCCTTCGCGTGGGCGACGCCGGCCGAGACGGCGAGCACGGCAACCGTGAGGGTGGCAAGCAGTTTCTTCACTATGGGTACTCCTCGAGATGGTTCAGGGCGCGCCGCGTGCGGTTGTGCCGCCATGGCGCATTTTCCAGCGCGGCTCGCGCCGGATTATTGTTGGACCCGCCAGCCTGCGGCCAGCGAAGCGCGCGCAAGCTTACCAGGTCAAAATTGCTGCGTCGCTAGTGTAATACCGGATAGCGGGAAAGGGCGCCTGTAAGTGTACGCCCGTGCGCTTGTACGATTTATCGCAAAGCCTCGTCGGGCAAGGCGCGCCGCCCAATGCGGACAGGCGTTGCGGGGGACCTGGGATGGGCTGCGCGATGCTCTGACGCAACAGTCGGAAGAATGCGATGCCGCGTGCTCGCGGCATCGTTAGCGGTATGAAGGGAAAGTGAAATCGGATCGACGGCTCGCGGGGCGTTTTAGGGTCGAATGGGCCATACCGAAACGCCGTTTATTCGCGGTGCAGGAGACACATCCGGCTGCACCGCGTGGACGACGTCAGACCACGCGCACGCCCGCGCGCCACGTCGCGCGCGGCACGGGCAGCGAATCGAGCATCGTCACCCGCACGAAGTCCGCGCGCAGGCCCGGCTCGATCGCGCCGCGGTCGTGCAGGCCGGACTTGCTGGCGGGTTCCCACGAGACCGTGGCGAGCGCGCGCGGCAGCGTCCAGTCGGCCTTGGTCACGAGGTCGAACGCGGCGGTCAGGAGGCTCGACGGCACGTAGTCGGACGAGAGGATGTCGAGCAAACCGGCCTGCGCCAGCTCCAGCGCCGAGACGTTGCCCGAGTGCGAGCCGCCGCGCACCACGTTCGGCGCACCCATGATCGTCGCGATGCCGCGCTTTTTCGCTTCCTCGGCGGCCACGCGCGTGGTCGGGAATTCGGCGAGCACGATGCCTTCGGCCGCGGCCTGCTCGACGTGCTCTACGAGCGTGTCGTCGTGGCTCGCAAGCGGGATATTGCGCGTGCGGCAGCGCTGCACGATTTCCAGGCGGTGCGCGTCCGCGTAGCGTTCCTGCTCCGTGGCCATTTCGGCGAGCATCGTGTCGGTCTGCTCGTCGGTCCACTTGCCATGGCGCTCCTGAAATTTGCGCCATTGCTCACGGTCGTGCCACTGGCGCTGGCCCGGCGTGTGGTCCATCACCGAGGCGAGGCGCAGCAGCGGGTGGTCGCTGAGCGTGTCGAACAGCTCGATCACGTCTTCGGTGGCGATCTCGCAGCGCAAGTGCAGGAAGTGCTCGGCGCGCAGCAAGTTGCGCTCGGAAAAGCGCGTCAGCGCCTGGGCGCTCGCGAGCTGCACGTCGCGGCCGCGCACGCCCACGGCGAGGCGCGTGCCGATGGCCAGCGCGTCGAATACCGTGGTGATGCCGGCGGCGGCGATCTGCGCGTCGTGAATGACGAATGCGGCGTCGGTGTTCCAGTGCACGCCGGGGCGCGGCGCGAGGTGCTTTTCCAGGTTGTCGGTGTGCAGTTCGACGAGACCGGGCAGCAGGAAGTCACCTTCCCAGTCTTCGGCTTCGGGCGCGGCGGTCGAGCCGCGCGAGATGTCGCGGATCTTGCCGTCTTCCACGCTTAGCGTGCCGGTGAAAACGTCGTCTCGCGTCACGATGCGAGCGTTTTTAATCAACATCGTCTGGCTCCGTATCAGATATCGGTTTGCGCCGTTCAGGCGGGATTCAGGCTGCGGCGCTGAGCGGCGCTTGCGCGCGCGGCGCGCTGAGTTCGAGTACGCGGGTGGCGACGCGCTCGCGCGTGTCCTCGTCGTGGAATACGCCGACGATCGCTGCGCCGCGCTCGCGCGCCTCGCCAATCAGGCTCGCGACGACTTCGCGATTTTCTGCGTCGAGCGAGGCCGTGGGTTCGTCCAGCAAGAGCACGCGATGCTGTGCGATCAGGCCCCGCGCGATGTTCACGCGCTGCTGCTCGCCGCCCGAAAACGTGGCGGGCGCGAGCGGCCAGAGGCGCTGCGGCACGTTCAGGCGTGCCAGCAGCGTTTGTGCGCGCTCGCGTGCTTCGTTTTCTTCCACGCCGCGCGAAACGAGCGGCGCGGCCACGATGTCGAGCGCGCTCACGCGCGGAATCACGCGCAGAAACTGGCTCACGTAGCCCACCACGTTGCGGCGCAGGCGCAGGATGTCGTGGGGCGCCGCGCCCGTGATCTCCAGATGCTCGAGCGGCGCGCCCTCGTCGCGGATCGCAATCGAGCCGCCGCTGGCGAGATAGTTGCCATACAGGCAGCGCAGGAAGGTGCTCTTGCCCGCGCCTGAGGGCCCGACCAGCACGATGCATTCGCCGCGCTCCACGTCGAGCGAAACGCCCGCGAGCGCTTCGATGCCGATGCCGCCCTGGCCGTGCAGCGTGAAGGTCTTGCGCACGTCTTCGGCGCGCAGCATGAGCGCCGGTCTTTCGAGGAACGCGCGCGTGCCCGGTGATGAGTTCAGAGTCATGTCGTTCATCCTAGACCGGCAGCACGGATGCCACCAGCGTCTGCGTATAGGGATGTTGCGGGTCGTCCAGCACCTGGTCGGTCAGGCCCGATTCGACCACCGTGCCGCCTTGCATCACCATCAAGCGGTGCGCGAGCAGCCGCGCCACGCCGATGTCGTGCGTGACGATCAGCACCGAAAGATGCAGATTGGTCGTGAGCGTGCGCAGCAGGTCGAGCAGGCGCGCCTGCACGGACACGTCGAGACCCGCCGTGGGCTCGTCCATGAACACGAGGCGCGGGCCCGTGACGAGATTGCGCGCGATTTGCAGGCGCTGCTGCATGCCGCCCGAAAACGCCGAGGGCAATTCGTCGATGCGCTGCGCGTCCAGCTCCACGCGCTGCATCCACTGCTGCGCCGTGTTGCGGATTTGCCCGTAGTGACGTGCGCCGACGGCCATCAGCGGCTCGCCGATATTGGCGCCGGCCGAGACGCCCGCACGCAGCCCGTCGCGCGGATTCTGCTGCACGAAGCCCCATTCGGTGCGCGCGAGCAGGCGCCGGCGCGGCTCGGAAAGCGTGCGCAGGTCGAGCGTTTCGCCGTTCGCGCTCGTGTACTGCAGTTCGCCTGAATCGCTTTCGGTGCGCAGCGCGAGCGTGTTGAGCAGCGTGGTCTTGCCCGAGCCCGATTCGCCGACGATGCACAGCACCTCGCCGGGATACAGGTCGAAGCTCACGTCGCGGCAGCCGTTGCGGCCGCCGTACTGCTTCGTGAGCGATCTTGCGCTTAGCAGCGGCGTCATGCTTTCTCTCCTGCTTCATTCGTTGCGTGCGCATCGATCTGCTCACGGCGGTCGTGGCAGTAGTCGCTGTCCGAGCAGACGAACATGCGTTTGCCCGAGTCGTCGACGATCATCTCGTCGAGGAAGCTCTCGCGCGAGCCGCACAGGGCGCACGCATGCTCCCAGCGCTGCACTTCGAACGGATGGTCGTCGAAGTCGAGGCTCTTCACCGGCGTGTACGGCGGAATCGCGTAGATGCGGCGCTCGCGGCCCGCGCCGAACAACTGAAGCGCGGCGTTCATGTGCAGCTTGGGGTTGTCGAACTTCGGAATCGGCGAGGGCGACGTGAGATAACGGCCGTTCACGGTCACCGGGTAGTCGTACGTCGTGGCGATGCTGCCGTGCTGCACGATGTCCTCATAAAGCTTCACGCTGATGAGGCCGTAGTCGGCCAGCGCATGCAGCTTCTTGCATTCGGCCACACGCGGCTCGAGCCGGAACAGCGGCTCGGGCATCGGCACCTGGTACACGAGGATCTGCTTGTCCGTGAGCGGCGTTTCGGGAATGCGGTGCCGCGTCTGGACGATCGACGCCTCGCTCGTGCGGCGCGTGGTGGCCACACCCGTGGTGCGCGCGAAAAAGCGGCGGATGTTCACGGCGTTCGTGGTGTCGTCCGAGCCCTGGTCGATCACCTTGAGCGTGTCCTTCGCGCCGATGATCGCCGCCGTCACCTGGATGCCGCCCGTGCCCCAGCCATACGGCAGCGGCATTTCGCGCGAGGCGAACGGCACCTGGTAGCCCGGCACGGCCACGGCCTTGAGGAGAGCGCGGCGCAGCATGCGTTTGGTCTGCTCGTCGAGGTACGCGAAGTTGTAGCCCGAGACGGCCTGAGTTTCGTGTGACGCGACTTCGGCTGCGGTGGATTGCAAGGTATCGGGCGCGTTCATGCGGCCTCCTTGTTTTGCACATCGGCATCGGCATCGGCCCCGGTGCCGTTTTCGTGCTGCGCGCGCAGCTTGCGCACGAGTTCCAGCTCGGCCTGGAAGTCCACGTAGTGCGGCAGCTTCAGGTGTTGAACGAAGCCTGAGGCTTCCACGTTGTCGCTGTGCGAGAGCATGAATTCGATGTCCTGAGTCGGCGAGGCGATCGTCTCGCCCAGCTCCTCGGCTCGCAGCGCGCGATCCACCAGCGCCATCGCCATGGCCTTGCGCTCCGCGTGGCCGAACGCGAGACCGTAGCCTTGCGTGAATTGCGGCGGCACGTCTTTCGCGCCCGCGAACTGGTTGATCATCTGGCACTCGGTCAAGTCGATCTCGCCGATTTCGACGGCTTCGTCGAGTTCGTCCAGCATCATTTCTACGCACACCGAACCAAATCGGATCTCGCCCGCGAACGGGTGCGAATGCGCGTAGCCGCGCTGCGTGGCATAGCCCATCGCGAGCAGGAAGCCTTCGTCGCCGCGTGCGAGATTTTGCAGGCGCACCGTGCGGTCGGCAGGGAACGCGAGCGGCTCGCGCGAGAGGTCGCCGGGCTCGCGCGCCTGCGGGGAGCGCGTTTCCTGCTCGATCAGCCCTTCCTTGTCGAGCAGGGAGACCACGCGCGGCATCGCTTCTTCGGGCGGGGTTGCTCGCAGCGCCGGGGGCTCGGCGCTCGCGGCATCGTCGCCTTCGGCCAGCAGCGCGAAGTCGAGCAGGCGCTGCGTGTAATCGTAGGTCGCGCCGAGCACCTGGCCGCCGGGCACGTCCTTGAAGGTCGCGGAAATGCGGCGCTCCACCACCATGTTTTCCGTTTCGACCGGCTGTGTGTAGCCAAAACGCGGCAGCGTGGTGCGATAGGCGCGCAGCAAAAAGATCGCTTCGACGAGATCGCCCGCGGCCTGCTTGATGGCGAGCGCGGCAAGTTCTTCGTCGTAGACCGAACCTTCGGCCATCACACGCGCCACGGCCAGACGCATCTGTTCGCGGATCTGCGCGACGCTCAGCTCGGGCACGCGCGTATCGCCGCGGCGGGCCTCGTCGAGCAGACGCCACGACGCTTCGATCGCGCGCTCTCCTCCTTTGACGGCGACGTACATCAGTGCATCTCCACGAGAGTGGTGCGCGGCAGGCCCATCAGGCGGTCGCCGCACACGAGATAGAAGTCGATGCCGCACGGGAAGTGCGGCGCGAGGGCGGCGCGTTCGCGCCAGAAGCGCTCGGGCAGACCGACGGGTGCAATGCTACAGGTCGTTTCGATGCCGGGGCCGCGCAGCGTGAGCGCCGCGCCGCCAGTGAGCGAATCGACACGCACGAACACCGTGGCGGATTGCTCCGGCGACTCCGGCGTGCCGCTCGCGAAGTCTTCGAGCGGCGGCAGCGCCGCGGCGTTGTGCACATAGGCGAACGCGGCTTCGCGCGCCTGCTGTGCAAGCGGCGCGCCTGCATGAAAGCGCAGGGCGGCCGCGAGTGCGGCGTCGGGCTGGGCGAGCCACACCGGCGTGGCGTAGTCTGCGAGTGCGAGCAGCGAGGCGAAGGCAGCGAGGCCGGCGCGCGCGGGGGACGCATCCGCCGCCGTGGCCGCCGGCAGCGGCGTTTCGATCACGCCGATCGTGCCGGGTCGCGCGAGCGCGTCGAGCAGCGTGCGGAACACGGTCTGCGTGTCGTGAACCGGATCGCCGAAGCCGGGCGCGAGTGCGGCGAGCAAATCGGGCGTCATGGCATTGCGTGGGTCGCTCATGCGTCACCTCGAACCATCGTGAAGAACTCGACCCGCGTGCTGGCGGCGTCGGCGCGGCGCGCGTCGCGTTGTGCGGCGAGACGCGCGGCGAGCGGCTCGATCAACCGGGCGTGCAACTGGTCGTGGCGCGCGGGGAGTTGCAGCAGCGCGTCGGCGAGCGCGGCCAGTTCGGCGCGGCGCTTGTCGCGGCCCAGATGGCATGCCACGCCGACCGGGCCGGGCTGGCCGGCATCGCCGCCTACGGTGACCGAGGGGCGCAGGCGCAGCGTGGCGCGCGTGACGGTGGCTTCGCCGAGGTTGAAGGCGTCGCCGGTGCCGCCAATGCGCCCGCGTACCATGGCCAGTCCGGTTTGTGGCGGACGCAGCCAGTCGAAAGCGGGCTCAGGCGCACCGGCGAGCGCGACGCTCAGCGCCGCTTCGAGCTCAGCGCGCGGGGTGTGCGCGAGAACGGCCATCCATGCGCGCCGGATCGCCGGTGCGGAGGATGGGGTGGAGGAAGCGTTCATCGGAGTTCCTGTGTCGTGAACGGGGGAGAACGGACATGGCGACTGCGCCTTTCGAACTGCCTTGTCTGGGCCTCGATTGAACCATCTATTCATCTAAACGTCTAGACGTTTAGTGGTACAGTCGTCCAGAGCGGACGCAATGAAGGTTTTCATATTTCCATCACGCCCTGCGCACTACAATGCACAAAACGCTATTGGAACCGAGAGGAATGACAGCACCATGACATCGAACGACGAGGCGCCGTCCAGCCTGCTTGAGCGCGGCGCGGGTGTGGCGGTGTGGCGGCAGATCGAGCAGATCCTCGCAGCTGAGATCGCCGCGAAGGGCTTCGGCGAAGACGGCCGGCTGCCTAGCGAGGGCGAGCTTGCGCGCCGCTTCGACGTGAACCGCCACACGGTGCGGCGCGCGATGCTGGGCCTCGCGGCGTTGGGGCTCGTGAGCGTGGAGCAGGGGCGCGGCACGTTCGTGCAGCCCGGCGCGATCGACTACACCATCGGCAAGCGCACGCGCTTTACCGAGAACCTGAAGCGCCATCAGCATTCGGCGGCGGGCAAGCTGCTCGCGTCGTCGCGTGGCAAGGCCGACCCCACGGTCGCCAAGGCGCTCGGCCTGCGCGCGGGCGCGCTCGTCTACCGGCTCGAAACGCTGCACGAGTCGGACGGCGTGCCGCTCACTTACGCGCGCAGCTGGTATCCCGCCGCACGCTTCGCCGATCTGCCCGTGGTCATGGAGCGCGTGGACAGCACCTCGAAGGCCCTCGCCGAATTCGGCGTGACCGACTATCTGCGCAAGTGGAGCCGTATCGGCAGCGTGCTGCCCGAGGCCGAGGTGGCGCGGCGTTTGAACATCAACCGGCAGCAGCCGGTGTTATGGGTGGAAAACGTCGACGTCGATCTGCAAGGCGTGCCGATCAAGTACGGCATTACGCACTTCGCCGCCGACCGCGTGCAGCTGATGGTGGAGCACGACCTATGAGCGTGCTGCAAGAAGACTGGAACGAAGCCACGCGCTTCGCGCTTTACTATGCGCCGCCGCGCGCGTCGGCGTGGTGGCAGGCGGGCTGCGCGTGGCTTGGCCGCGATCCGGAGACGGGCGACGCGCTCGCGCCGCCGCCATGGCTCGCAGGCCTGCCGCAGCCGCTGGAAACGCTCACGGTCGCGCCGCGCCGCTATGGCTGGCACGGCACCCTCGTGCCGCCGTTCCGCCTCGCGCCGGGCGTGACGCCCGCGGCGCTGCTGGCCGCCGCGCAGCAGTGGGCGCAGGGGCAGGCGCGCTTCGAAGCCAATGTCGAGGCGGCGCTGCTCGGCCGCTTCGTGGCGCTGCGCCCCGCCGACGATGCCGGCGAAACCGCCCTGCGCGAACTGGCTGCCAACGCACTGCGCGCGCTTGGCTCGCTGCGCGCCCCGCAAACGCCCGCCGAACTCGCGAAGCGCCTCGACGCGCCGCTCACGCAGCGTCAGCGCGCTTACGTCGAAGCGTGGGGCTATCCGTACGTGTTCGAAGAATTCCGCTTTCACATGACGCTATCCGATTCGCTGAACGACGCGCAAACCTGCGCGCAACTCGTCGATGCCTGGAACACGCAGATGCACGATGCCAACCCGCTGCCGGTGGAGGGCGCGGCGCTCTTCGTCGAGCCCGGACCGGGCGCGCCGTTTGCGCTGTGGCGCCGCTTGCCGTTCGCGGGAGCCCGCGCATGAAGGGCGGCCTGATCTACGTAATGGGGCCTTCGGGCGCGGGCAAGGACACGCTGCTGCGTTACGCGCGCGAGCGGCTGTCCGGCGAAGACGTCGTCTTCGCGCATCGCTACATCACCCGCGAAGACAGCGGCGGCGAAAACCACATCGCGCTTACCGAGGCCGAATTCGAGGCGCGTTCGCAGCGCGGCCTCTTCGCGTTGCAATGGCGCAGCCACGCGCTGCGCTACGGCGTGGGCGTGGAGATCGACCAATGGATGGCGCTTGGCTGCACCGTCGTGGTGAACGGTTCGCGCGCCTACGCGGGCGAGGCGTTCGAGCGCTACCCGCGCATGACGCTCGTGCACGTCGAGGCTGCGCAGCACGTGCTGGCTGCGCGCCTCGCGTCCCGGGCGCGCGAAACGCCCGAGCAGGTCGCATTGCGTCTTGCGCGGCGCGCGCCGTTCGAGGTGCCGTCGGGCGCCGCGTTTGCGCGCATCGACAACTCGGGGCACCTGGAGGAGGCGGGCGGGGCGTTCGTCGAGCTCGTGCTGCAGGTGGCGGCCGGATAGTCGCGGCGCTGTCCTTGCGCGTCGCTTAACAGCCGCTTAAGGGCTCGAACGGGGCGGGGGATTTTTGGTTCGGTGCGGTTGCCATGAGAAGATGCAGGCGACCCGAGAACTCAACGAGAATGCCCTTGGACCGTTTCCAGGAGATGCAGATTTTCACGCGCATCGTCGACCGCCGCAGCTTCACGCAGGCGGCCGAGGATCTGAACCTGCCGCGCGCGACGGTCACCAACTCGATCAAGCGCCTCGAAGCGCGCCTGGGCGTGCGTCTGCTCGAACGCACCACGCGCCAGGTCAAGCCGACGCTCGACGGCGACGCCTACTACCAGCGCTGCATGCGCCTGCTCGCCGATCTCGAGGAAACCGAGGAGGCGTTTCGCGATACCGATCCGCAGGGGCGCTTGCGCGTGAACATGCAGGGCACGCTCACGCAGTATTTCGTGATGCCGCGCCTGCCCGACTTTCTCGCGCGCTATCCGCGCGTCGAGCTTTTCATCGGCTCGGGCGACCACTTCGTCGATCTCGTGCGCGAAGGCGTGGACTGCGTGCTTCGCGCGGGCGAGCTGGCCGACTCCTCGATGATCGCGCGGCGCGTGGCGCTGCTAGAGCAGGTGACGTGCGCGAGCCCCGCGTATCTGGAGCGGCACGGCGACCCGGAGTCGATTGAGGCGCTCGCCGGCACGCATACGGACGCGCCGGGCTGGCCGGGCAGAACAGGCCATCGAGCCGTGAACTATGTTTCGCCGGCCACGGGCCGCGCGCTCCCGCTCGAATTCACGACCGCTGACGGCATCGCCCGCGTGACGCTGCCGGGTCCCGTGGCCGTGAACGGCGCGGAACTTTACACGGCGGGCGCCCTGGCGGGGCTCGGCATCGTCCAGGTGCCGCGCTACCGCGTGCGTGAGCTGCTCGCCAACGGCGAGCTGTGCGTCGTGCTGCCCGCGCATCCGCCGCCGCCCTTGCCGGTCTCGGTGCTGTATCCGCAGAACCGCCAGTTGTCGCTGCGGGTACGCGCTTTCGCCGACTGGCTCATACAGGTGTTTGCCGAGGTTGCCTGAAATGGCTCGAGCGCGCCGGGGCGATTCGCCAGGCGCGCCCGGTTGAGTTCAGCTGAACTTACGTGCGCCGCGCGACCATGCCGGACACACGCGCCGCCGCTTGCTGAAGCGGATCGAGGAACGTCTTCACCATCTGCTTCGCCGACGTGCGCTGCGCGTTGCCGCTGATGTTCATCGCGGCGATCACGCGGCCCTGCCGGTTGCGAATAGGCGCGGAGATCGAGATGAGGCCGCCTTCCAGTTCCTGATCGACGATGGCCCAGCCCTGCTGACGCACCTGGGCGATGATCTTCTTGAGTTCGCCGACGTCGGTGACCGTGCGCCCCGTATGCGCGTAGAGCGGCGAGGAGCCAAGCGTTTCGTCGAGCGCGGCTTCGTCGAGCGAGGCGAGCAGCACGCGCCCCATGGAGGTGCAGTACGCGGGTAGACGGCTGCCGATCGAGAGATTGATCGTCATGATCTTGTGCGTGGGCACGCGCAGCACATAGACGATCTCGGTGCGGTCGAGCACGGCCGCCGAGCAGCTCTCGTGCACTTCCTGCGACAGCTCTTCCATGACCGGCTCGGCGAGATTCCAGAACGGCATCGACGTGAGGTACGCGAAGCCCAGGTCGAGAATGCGCGGGGTGAGGCGAAAGAGCCGCCCCTCGGCTTCGACGTAGCCGAGCGTCTGCAGCGTGAGCAGAATGCGGCGCGCCCCGGCGCGCGTGAGGCCCGTGGCGGCGGCGACGTCGGTGAGGGTCTGCTCGGGATGCTCGGCGTTGAACGCGCGGATCACCGAAAGCCCCCGCGCGAACGACTGCACATAGGAGTCGCCCGGTTTTTCGGGAATCTCCTGCTGGTCGGCGGAGCGGTCTGGCGAGGCACTGGAAGCAGAAGTCATGGGCGTGGCGTTCGGTCTTGCTGCGGCGCTTGAAGAACATATCAAGATAACCCAAGCGATCGGTTTCGCCAACAAGCGGCGAAGGCCGCGAGGTGGGGCGGGCGCAAACTTTCGGGATCGGGAACCCCGGTCAACATCGATAGTGCGGCGTTGCATGACATGCGTCAAATACGCACACCAGATCATTTGATGTTCAGTTATTTGATTCTAGTCAATTAATTGTGGCTAAAAAAGATTGACGTGTGAATTGATTATTAAAAATTCCAATATCGGCCGGGCCAGAATTTAGAACGAGATAAAAGTGATGTCGAAATTCGAATGAATCGGCGCATTTCCGGCCATTCTGCGATTGCGCCGCGCGTATCTTC
Organism: Paraburkholderia sp. CNPSo 3272; assembly: GCF_024206495.1. Taxonomy (GTDB): domain Bacteria; phylum Pseudomonadota; class Gammaproteobacteria; order Burkholderiales; family Burkholderiaceae; genus Paraburkholderia. The sequence continues at coordinate 67,754 of NZ_JAMBPQ010000010.1, forward strand.
GCTTCGATTGTTCGCTTGCGCGCTGGGCCTTACGCTGAGACCCCTGCACAGCGGACGTTTTCTGTGTGAAAGCTCCTGGAAAGATATTTGCGGCTTACCGTCGCGCTTGCTTGGGCGAGCTTTGTCCCGCTGGCTAATCCTTAGCAAAGATCAAATTTTGAGATTGGTGCATTCCGTAGAATCGCGCTGAATACGATACGGGTGCATTTTTGCGTGGCGAATTTGCGATGCAAATGTGTTGGGTGTTACGCGTTTTGGTGGACAACGGAAGAACAGGCAAACATGAAAGACAGAAAAGCCTTTAAAAGGTGGTTAATCCCCCTGGGCTGCGGGCTGCTCGTTTCTCTTGCGGGGTGCAGCGGCAATCTTGCCGTGCTGGACCCGAAGGGCAGCGTGGGCGCGGCCGAGAAGTCGCTCATCCTCACGGCCACATGGGCCATGCTGCTGGTCGTGGTGCCCGTCATCATCCTGACGCTCCTGTTCGCCTGGCGCTACCGCGCCTCGAACCGCAACGCGACCTACGCGCCGAAGTGGGCCCACTCCACGGCGATCGAAATAGTGGTCTGGGCCATTCCGGCCGCGATCATCCTGTTTCTCGCCATCCTCACGTGGCGCACCTCGCACGAACTCGACCCATACAAGCCGTTGGAGTCGAGCGTGAAGCCCATCAACGTCGAGGTCGTCGCGCTCGACTGGAAGTGGCTCTTCATCTACCCCGACCTCGGCATCGCCTCGTTGAATCAGCTCGCCGTGCCGGTGGGCACGCCGGTCAACTTCCGCATCACGTCGGATTCGGTGATGAACTCGTTCTTCATCCCGCAGCTGGGCACCCAGGTCTACGCCATGGCGGGCATGCAAACGCGTCTGCACCTGATCGCCGACGAAGCAGGCGATTTCGACGGTCTCTCGTCCAACTACAGCGGCAAGGGTTTCTCGGACATGAAGTTCCGCACGCTCGCCACGAGCCAGCAGGACTTCGACGCGTGGGTGCAGAAGGTGAAGACGTCGTCCACCCAGCTTTCGATGGACGAGTACGCAACGGTCGCGAAGCCGCGGGAGAAGGCGCCGGTGCAGTACTTCTCGACCGTCGATCCGAAGCTCTTCAATAACATCATCGCGAAGTACAACAACGGGCACGTCACGAATTTCGACCCGTCCTGCGTGACCAAGGGGTAAGCAGCATGTTCGGAAAACTCACATTAGAGGCGATCCCGTTCGATCAGCCCATTATCATGGGCGCGGCCGCGTTCATGGCGCTGATCGTCGTCGGCGTGCTCGGTCTCGTCACCGTGACCGGCAAGTGGAAGTACATCTGGACCGAGTGGCTCACGAGCGTGGACCACAAACGCATCGGCGTGATGTACATGATCGTGGCGGTGCTCATGCTCGTGCGCGGCTTCGCCGACGCGGTCATGATGCGTATCCAGCAGGCCATGGCGTTCGACTCGCCCGGCTATCTCCCGCCGCATCACTTCGACCAGATCTTCACGGCGCACGGCGTCATCATGATCTTCTTCATGGCGATGGCGCTCATGGTCGGCTTCTTCAACCTCGTCGTGCCCCTGCAGATCGGCGCGCGCGACGTGGCGTTCCCGTTCCTGAACTCGCTCTCGTTCTGGATGACGGCGATCAGCGCGATCCTCGTCAACATTTCGCTCGTGGTCGGCGAGTTCGCGAAGGTGGGCTGGCTCGCGTATCCGCCGCTCTCCGAGCTCCAGTTCAGTCCAGACGTGGGGGTGGACTACTACATCTGGGCAGTGCAGCTCTCCGGTGTCGGCACGCTGATCACGGCCGTGAACTTCTTCGTCACGATCGTCAAGATGCGCGCGCCCGGCATGACGCTCATGAAGATGCCCGTGTTTACGTGGACGGCGCTGTGCTCGAACGTGCTCATCATGGCCACGTTCCCGATCCTCACGATCGCGGTGGCGCTGCTCGGCCTCGACCGCTACGTCGGCACGCACTTCTTCACGAACGAACTTGGCGGCAACGCCATGCTGTATCTGAACCTGATCTGGGCGTGGGGCCACCCCGAGGTGTACATCCTCGTGCTGCCTGCCTTCGGCATCTATTCGGAAGTGATGGCCACGTTCTGCAAGAAGCCGCTGTTCGGCTACAAGACGATGGTCTACGCCTCGTGCGCGATCATGGTGCTGGCGTTCCTCGTGTGGGCGCACCACTTCTTCACCATGGGTGCGGGCGCCGACGTCAACGCGTTCTTCGGTATCGCGACGATGATCATCGCCATTCCCACCGGCGTGAAGATCTTCAACTGGCTGTTCACGATGTATCGCGGCCGTGTCCATTTCACCGCGCCCGTCCTCTGGACCGTCGGCTTCATGGTGACGTTCTCGATCGCCGGCATGACCGGCGTGATGCTCGCGATTCCGGGCGCGGACTTCGTGCTCCACAACTCGCTCTTCCTGGTCGCTCACTTCCACAACGCGATTATCGGCGGCGTGGTGTTCGGCTACCTGGCAGGCCTGCAGTACTGGTTCCCGAAGGTGTTCGGCCTGAAGCCCAGCGAAAAGCTCGGCAAGGCGTCGTTCTGGTGCTGGTTTGTCGGTTTCTACGTGGCCTTCGTACCGCTCTACGTGCTCGGCTTCATGGGCGCCACGCGTCGTACCAACCACTACGACGTCCCCGAATGGCATCCGTACTTCGTCGTCGCCGCGATCGGCGCGGCGATCATCGCGGTCGGCGTCGTGTTCCAGGTCCTGCTGTGGGTCATGGCCTTCGTGAACCGCAACAAGGCCGAATGCAAGGACGTGACTGGCGATCCGTGGGACGGCCGCACGCTCGAATGGGCGACGTCGTCGCCGCCGGCGGTCTATAACTTCGCGGTCATTCCGCACGTGGACGACATCGACGCTTTCGCGCACATGAAGGAAGCGGGCCGCGGTCCGGGCCTCGTCGCGAAATATAGCGACATCCACATGCCGTCGAATACGTCGGCGGGCTTCTTCATCGGCGTGTTCAGCCTCGTGCTGGGTTTCGCGGCCGTGTGGCACATCACATGGCTGGCGGTGCTCGGATTCATTGGCGCCGTGCTGACAGTGATCCTCAAGAGCTTCGGCAACAACGACGGTTATTACATTCCGGCCGCGAAGGTCCGCGAGATCGAAGAAAGCCGCTTTGGCACCGGCGCTGCCGTGGCCACGCGTGACCGGGTCGCCCAGGAGGCAGTCTGATGTTACAAAAAACCAATGCGGCGATCCTTGCCGAACTCGATCACCACGATCACCCGCAATCGCACTCGGTATTCGGCTTCTGGGTCTACCTGATGACCGACTGCCTGCTGTTCGCGGCGCTGTTCGCCACGTTCGGCGTGCTGAGCCACCAGTTCGCGGGCGGCCCCACTGGCAAGGACCTGTTCGATATCCAGGGCGTGGCGCTTGAAACGGCTGTGCTGCTGCTTTCGAGCATCACGTACGGCTTCGCGATGCTCGGCGCGCACCAGCGCAAGAACGGCGTGGTGCTCGCCTGGCTCGCCGTCACCTTCATTCTGGGCGCGTCGTTCCTCGTGCTCGAACTGCGCGAGTTCTCGCACCTGATCGCAGAAGGCGCCGGTCCGCAGCGCAGCGCGTTCCTTTCGTCGTTCTTCACGCTTGTCGCCACGCACGGCCTGCATGTGTTCTTCGGCCTGCTGTGGATGCTCGTGATGATGATCCAGGTGGTTCGCGCACGGGAGCTGGGCGAGCAGGAAATCCGCCGCCTCACGTGCCTGAGCCTCTTCTGGCACTTTCTCGACGTGGTGTGGATCTGCGTGTTTACTTTTGTCTATCTCGGGAGCGTGCTCTAAATGGCTCAATCTCATGCAGAGTCGCACGGCAGCCTCGGCAGCTATGTGGCGGGCTTCATTCTTTCGGTGCTGCTCACTGCGGGCGCATTCGGCGTCGTTCTGCACGGCACGCTCGATGCCACCACGGCCTTGATCGTGATCGCGGTGCTCGCTTTTGTGCAGGTGGTCGTGCACCTCGTGTTCTTCCTGCATCTGAACACGTCGCCGGGGCAGGGCTGGAACGTGCTGTCGCTCGCGTACACGGTGCTGGCCGCCGCGTTCCTGATCTTCGGCACCATCTGGGTCATGCATAACGTCGGCGCACTCATGATGTCGCGCTAAGCGTTCGCCTCACTGGCCGGCGCCTCGCCCGCCTGCCTCGCGAAGCCGCACGGGCCCGTCCTGTGCGGCTTTTTCGTTTTTGGAGCCAGGTCCGCGTGCTTGACACCCGTCCCGGGACACGCCTATGATGGCCGTCAAATTGTTCGATTGACGATCATCGGTTCGTCAGTCGAACAAATCGCACGAGGACGTGCGCGTTCGATCGCCCATTTTCGCCCGCGCAGTCCGTCAATCTCAATCATCTTTGCATGGCATCGCATCAAGTGCGTGCGATCGAAAGGAGACTCACATGACGGAAGCATTCATCTGCGACGCGGTTCGCACGCCAATCGGCCGCTACGCGGGCGCCCTTGCCCAGGTTCGCGCCGACGACCTTGGCGCCGTGCCGCTCAAGGCGCTGATGGAGCGCAACAAGGACGTGGACTGGACGGCGATCGACGACGTCATCTACGGCTGCGCGAACCAGGCGGGCGAGGACAACCGTAACGTCGCGCGCATGTCGTCGCTGCTGGCGGGCTTGCCGCAGGCCGTGCCGGGCTCGACGGTGAACCGCCTGTGCGGCTCCGGCATGGACGCCGTGGGCATTGCCGCGCGCGCGCTCAAGTCGGGCGAAGCGGGGCTGATGATTGCGGGCGGCGTGGAAAGCATGAGCCGCGCGCCGTTCGTCATGGGCAAGGCGGCGAGCGCATTCGCTCGCGACGCCGCGATCTACGACACGACGATCGGCTGGCGCTTCGTCAATCCGCTGATGAAGCAGCAGTACGGTGTGGACTCGATGCCGGAGACGGGCGAAAACGTCGCCGTCGACTACAACGTAAGCCGCGCCGATCAGGATGCGTTCGCGGTTCGCAGCCAGCAGAAGGCGGCTCGCGCACAGGCGGATGGCACGCTTGCGCAGGAGATCGTCGCAGTGACGATTGCGCAGAAGAAGGGTGACCCGATTGTTTTCTCGCGCGACGAGCATCCGCGCGAGACGAGCCTCGAGGCGCTGGCCAGGCTCAAGGGCGTCGTGCGCCCGGATGGCTCGGTGACGGCTGGCAATGCTTCGGGCGTGAATGATGGCGCTTGCGCGCTGCTCCTCGCCAACGAGGAAAACGCGAAGCGTTTCGGGCTCGTGCCGCGTGCGCGCGTGCTCGGTATCGCGACGGCTGGCGTCGCGCCGCGCGTGATGGGTATCGGTCCCGCGCCGGCTACGCAGAAGCTCCTCGCGCGCCTGAACATGACCATCGATCAGTTCGATGTTATCGAGTTGAACGAAGCATTTGCTTCGCAAGGGCTCGCCGTGCTGCGCATGCTCGGCGTCGCCGATGATGATCCTCGCGTCAACCCGAACGGCGGCGCGATCGCGCTGGGGCATCCGCTCGGGATGAGCGGCGCGCGGCTCGTGACGACCGCCACGTATCAGCTCCATCGCACGCAAGGGCGCTTTGCGCTTTGCACGATGTGTATCGGCGTGGGGCAGGGGATTGCTATCGCTATCGAGCGCGTCTGATTTTTGGCCGCTCTGAATTGAACAAGCCGCGGATCGATTCGGTCCGCGGCTTTTTTGTTAGAAATTTCGCGCTACGCAACAATTGCGCGATCCATTTCACCACGTAATCGCACGGGAATTTGAGCCTCAGCAAACCCCTCGGCAATTAGCCGTGTTTGGTTGCGGTAAGTTGACCCGCTTCCGGGCAGGTAACGTCCGCGTTCTAAAAGCCGCGCGTAGAATCGGCCGCACTTCGGCTCCACACGCCGATGCGAATACGGCAATCATTTCAAACCCGTTTGACGAGGAGAATGTGAATGACGAAGGCAGCGATTCTGGCGGCGGCATGGGTGGTGGGCGTTGGCCTCTCGCAGGGGGCGTTTGCGCAAAACGACGCGGCGGCTTCGGCGCCGCAGGGGCAAAGCGCGCTCGCCAGCGCGGCGCAGCAAGCGATTGCCAACGCGGAGCCGGTGCATATCCACGCGAAGATCGTCGGCATCGATCGCGCTGCGCGCGTCGTCACGTTGCGTGGGCCGCGCGGCAATGATGTCGATATCGCGCTTAGCCCGCAGGTCAGCAACTTCGACCAGCTCCGCGTGGGCGACACTGTCGATGTGCTCTACAAGAACGCGCTACTCATGACGGCCGACAAAGTAACGGGCAAGGACGAGGGCGTTCGCAAGCGTGTCGACACGAATGTCTATCTGCCCGCGTCGTCGGGCTACGACGCCGCGCGCCAGGTCGAAGTTCAGGCCACGGTGCAGCATATCAACGCGAAGAAGCGCGAGGTGACGCTGCGCGGCGCGTATCAGACCGTCACGCTGCAAGCCACGCCCGATATCGACCTGAAAACGTTGAAGGTCGGTGACACGGTTCACGCCGTGTTCGTTTCCGCTTACGCGTCGCAGGTCACGCCGGTCGCCGCCACGCAGTAAGCACCGAAAAAAAGCCGGCGCATTGCGGCGCCGGCTCCTTTTTACGATTCGAACGGGCGCCTCAGAAGGCGCCCGTTTTTCGTCTGGTCGTTACATGCCCGCCATGCACATGTACTTGATGACCACATAGTCGTCCACGCCGTAGTGCGAGCCTTCGCGGCCCAGGCCGGACTGCTTCACGCCGCCAAACGGCGCGACTTCGTTCGAGATCAGGCCGGTGTTGATGCCCACCATGCCGTATTCGAGCGCTTCGGCCACGCGCCACACGCGGCCGATGTCGCGGCTATAGAAGTAAGCGGCGAGACCGAACTCGGTATCATTCGCCATCCTGATCACTTCTTCGTCGGACGAGAAGCGGAACAGCGGCGCGAGCGGCCCGAAGGTTTCGTCGCGCGCCACCTTCATCGCGGGCGTAACGCCGGTGAGGATGGTCGGCTCGAAAAAGCCGTGGCCGAGCGCGTGGCGCTTGCCGCCCGTGGTCACCTGAGCGCCTTTCGCGAGCGCATCTTCGATATGCGATTCCACCTTCAGCACGGCCGCTTCGTTGATGAGCGGGCCTTGCGTCACGCCGGCCTCCGTGCCGAGGCCGACCTTGAGCTTTTCCACCGCGTCGCGCAGTTTGGCCGCGAACGCGTCGTACACGGCGTCGTGCACGTAGAAGCGGTTCGTGCACACGCAGGTCTGGCCGCTGTTGCGATACTTCGAGGCGATGGCGCCGGCGACGGCCGCATCGAGATCGGCGTCTTCGAAGACGATGAACGGCGCGTTGCCGCCCAGTTCCAGCGAAACCTTCTTGACCGTCGAGGCGCACTGGCTCATGAGCAGGCGGCCAACCGGCGTCGAGCCCGTGAACGAGAGCTTGCGCACCGTGGGGTTGCTCGTGAGTTCGCCGCCGATCGCCTTCGGGTCGCCCGTCACGACGCTGAACACACCGCGCGGCACGCCCGCGCGCTCGGCCAGCACGGCCAGCGCGAGCGCCGAGAACGGCGTGGCTTCGGCGGGCTTGAGCACGATCGGGCAGCCTGCCGCGAGCGCGGGGCCGACCTTGCGGGTGATCATCGCGGCGGGGAAATTCCACGGCGTGATCGCGGCGCACACGCCCACGGGTTCCTTCGTCACGACGATACGCTTGTCGTTGGCGGGCGTGGGGATCGTGTCGCCATAAATACGCTTGCCTTCCTCCGCGAACCATTCGAGGAACGACGCGGCGTAGCCGATCTCGCCCTTCGCCTCGGCGAGCGGCTTGCCTTGTTCCGTGGTGAGGATCAGCGCCAGGTCGTCGGCGTTTTCCATCATCAGGTCGTGCCACTTGCGCAGGATGACGCTGCGCTCCTTCGCGGTCTTCGCGCGCCATGCGGGCCATGCGGCGTTCGCGGCGGAAATCGCGCGGCGCGTTTCGGCGGCGCCCATGCGCGGCACCGTGCCGATCACCGCGCCGGTGGCGGGGTCCTTGACTTCGAACGTGGCGCCGTCTTCGGCGCCTTGCCATTCGCCGTTGATAAAGGCGCTGGTTTGCAGCAGCGATGCGTCTTTCAGATTCATGCTTGCACTCCGGACTGACTTCGATTCATTTAGAACGACGAACGGCACAGCGGCAAGCGCCGGTGTGCCGTTTCGCGGCTGGCCCGCTGCTCGCGGGCCAGCATGTGGCGGAGGCTTATGCCGGCACGCCCACGGCTTCCTTGACCGACTCTTCGAGGATCGCGAGCGCTTCGTCGAACACGTTGTCCTGGATCGTCAGCGGGAACAGGAAACGCACGACGTTCGAATACACACCGCACACGAGCAGCAGCAGACCGCGATTCAGGGCGGCGGTTTGCACGCGCTTCGTGAAGTCGGCGTCGGCTTCGCTCGTGCCCGGCTTGCAGAACTCAACCGCGTTCATCGCGCCGGGGCCGCGCACGTCGGCGATTTGCGGCACGTCGGCCTTCATCGCATTGAGCTTGGCTTTGAGCTTGTCGCCGAGCTTCGTGGCGCGCTCGCAGAGCTTTTCTTCTTCGATGATCTCGATGACCGCGTGCGCCGACGCCACGGCCAGCGGGTTGCCCGCATACGTGCCGCCGAGGCCGCCGGGCGCCGCCGCGTCCATCACTTCCGCGCGGCCCACCACGCCCGAGAGCGGCATGCCGCCTGCCAGGCTCTTGGCGATCGTCATGAGGTCCGGCGTGACGTCGTAGTGCTCCATCGCGAACAGCTTGCCGGTGCGCGCGAAGCCCGTTTGCACTTCGTCGGCGATCAGCAGGATGCCGTGCGTGTCGCAGATCTTGCGCAGACCGCGCACGAAATCGGCCGGCGCCTGATAGAAGCCGCCTTCGCCCTGCACCGGTTCGAAGATGATCGCGGCGACGCGCTTCGGATCGATGTCGGCCTTGAACAGCATCTCGATGTGCTTGAGCGAGTCGGCCGTGCTGATGCCGTGGACCGAGTTCGGGTACGGGGCGTGGTACACGTCGGCCGGGAACGGGCCGAACGCGAGCTTGTACGGGGCGACCTTGCCCGTGAGCGCCATGCCCATCATCGTGCGGCCGTGGAAGCCGCCTGCGAAGGCGATCACGCCCGGACGGCCCGTATGGGCGCGAGCGATCTTCACGGCGTTTTCGACGGCTTCGGCGCCCGTCGTGAAGAAGGCGGCCTTCTTGGCGAAGCTGCCCGGCGCGCGCTGGGCGACCTTCTCGGCCAGCGAGACGTACGACTCGTACGGCACGATCTGGTAGGCCGTGTGGGTGAACTGCTCGAGCTGCGCCTTGATGGCGGCGACGATCTTCGGATGGCGGTGGCCCGTGTTGCACACGGCGATACCGGCGGCGAAGTCGATGAAGCGGCGGCCTTCCACGTCCCACAGCTCCGCGTTTTCGGCGCGCTCGGCGTAGAAGTCGCACATCACGCCCACGCCGCGCGGGGTAATGGCGTTCTTGCGGCTTTGCAGGTCGGCGTTCTTGCTCACGTTCATCTCCTGTGGAGTCGGTGTCAGTTCTGAGGTTGGCTGGCGGACCGGCAAGCAGTCCATGTCGCGACTATACTGTTATTTGGCTCTGAATTTCAGAGCCATTCAGTGCAATGTTTAGGAGCCAATTTCGATGCGTGCGAGTGTTCTGTCCGATTGGCTGGCCCAACGGCTCGACCGCGGGAGCGCCCAGCCGGTGTACCGGCAACTGCACAAGCTGCTGCAGCAGGCGATCCTGTCGCGTGAGTTGCCGGCCGGGGCGCGCGTGCCGTCGTCGCGGCTGCTGGCGGCCGAACTGGGGATTGCGCGCAATACCGTGACGCAGGTCTATGAACAATTGGTGCTCGAAGGCTATGTCACATCGGCGACGGGGCGCGGCACCTTCGTTGCGGACACGTCGCCTGACGAGATCGTTGGGGCGACGGAAATTGGCTCTATGCAGACGCGCAAAAATAGCCGCGCTTCAGGAGCCGGGCTGCATCTGAGTGGAGTTGCAACTAACAGCCCGAGCGCACAGCGCGCGGAAGCGCTCGCCGCCGGGGCGCCCGCAGCCGCCGCGACAAGCGGACTAGAAGCCGCCGCGCACGCGCAACGCCCAACGGGGCGCGCACTCTCGGCGCGGGGCACGCGCCTGATCACCGGCGCGGGCGTCTCAAAGCGCCAGGGCGGCGCGTTCATGCCCGGCGTGCCCGATGTCTCGCGCTTCCCGGCGCGCGTATGGACGCGCCTGCACAACAAGTACTGGCGCAGTCTGCGCCCTGACCTGCTGACCTACGCGCCCGGCGGCGGCCTCGCGCTGCTGCGCCACGTGCTGGCCGACTATCTGCGCACCTCTCGCTCGGTGCGCTGCTCGCCGGAGCAGATCATCATCACGACGGGTATCCACCAGTCCATCGACCTGGCCGTGCGTCTGCTCTCGGACCCGGGCGACACGATCTGGACCGAAGACCCATGCTACTGGGGCGTACGCAGCGTGCTGCACGTCTCGGGCCTCAATACGCGGCCGATCGCAGTGGACAGCGAAGGACTCAACCCGTCGGCCGGCGACTTCGGCGCGCCACCGCCGCGGCTCATGCTCGTCACGCCTTCGCACCAGTATCCGCTCGGCATGGTGATGAGCCTCGCGCGCAGGCGCATGTTGCTCGAGTACGCGCGTCAGCATCAGTGCTGGATCATCGAGGACGACTACGACAGCGAGTTCCGTTACGGCAGCCGCCCGCTCGCGTCGTTGCAGGGGCTCGATACGGCGGGGCAGGTGATCTACGTGGGGAGCTTCGGCAAGACGCTGTTTCCGGGCTTGCGCGTGGGGTATCTCGTCGCGCCGGAAGCGCTGGCGGAAAGCTTCGCGACCGCGAGCGCCGAGTTGTATCGAGAGGGGCAATTGCTGCAGCAGGCCGTGCTCGCGGAGTTCATCGCCGAAGGGCATTTCACCTCGCATATCCGCAAAATGCGTGCGCTTTACGGCCAGCGCCGCCAGGTGCTGCTGGACGCCGTTTCGCGCCGATACGGCGACGCGTTGCCCGCGATGGGCGGCGACGCGGGCCTGCACGTCGTGATGCAGTTGCCCGAAGGCAGCGACGACCGCGCCGTGGCCGAGGCCGCGCTCGCGCGCAATATCGTGGTGCGGCCGCTTTCGGGGTATTACTCGTCGCGCGAGCGCGCGAACCCGGGCTTGCTGATCGGCTACGCCTGCGTGCCCGACGAGGAGATCGCGCCGGCGTTCGACACGCTTGCCGAGGCGATCGATACGACGTTACCCGCGTTCGTGTGAGCGAAGCGGTCACGAGGGCGCAGGCCGCTCACAGCCGGATCAGCACCGCCCCGCAGGTCACGAGCGCGCACGCCACCATGCGGCGCGCCGTGAGCTTCTCGTTCATGAAGAGCCAGCCGATCAGCACCGCGAAGACCGACGCGAGTTCGCGCAGCGCGGAAACCATCGCGATAGGCAAGTAACGGAACGCCTCGATCACGAGGCAATAGGCCGTGAGCGCGAGCACGCCCGCGAGCATGCCGCGCGCGGCCGCGGCCTTCGAGATGAACATCCGCGCCGCGCCGCCGCGCAGCTTGCAGACCAGGAGAAACTGTGGGACGTTCCATAGTAGATAGACCCACATGATGTAGCTGATGCCGTTGCCGGCCAGGCGCGCGCCGAGGCCGTCGACGACCGAATACATCGCGATGAAAAGGCCCGTGAGCAGTGCATACGGCACGCTCTCGCCCGAAAAACGCATGCCGCGCCGAAAGGCGAGCGACATGATGCCAAGCGATACGAGCGCGACGCCCGTGGCCGCGAGCGCATGCAGATCTTCGTGCGCGAACACGAGCGCGCCCCCGAACACGAGCAGCGGCGAAAGCCCGCGCGCGATCGGGTAGCTCTGCCCGAAGTCGCCGCTGCGATAGGCGCGGATCAGCGTGAAGCAGTACACGAACTCCAGCACCACCGAGGCGGCGATATACGGCCAGCTCGCCTGCGCGGGCAGCGGCAGCACGCACACGGCGATCGCGCTCACGACGATGTACGGCACCGAGAACATGCCGAGCAGCCAGAGGCGGTCGCCCGAAAGATGGAGGAAGGCGTTCCAGCTCGCGTGCATGAGTGCCGAGAGCAGAACCAGCAGAACGACGAAACTGGCCATCGGGATTGCGAATCGAATGGTTTGTTGGAGACGCGGGCCGTTGCGGCCGCAATCGTGTGATTATTCCAGCGAACGCGTGTGGCTGCCAGAAATAGGAAAAAGCCGCGCAAGCCGTAGTTGTGTTTCTATTCGGCTCGCGCGGCTTTGGGGGAACGCGTCAGATCACCCGCGCACGCAGTCTTGCGGAGATGAGATCGATGGCCGTGACGACCACGATCACCATGATGAGAACGGCGCTGGTCTGCTGATAATCGAACGAGCGGATTTCCTCATACAGCACCACGCCGATGCCGCCCGCGCCCACCATGCCCACCACCATCGCCGAGCGCACATTCGACTCGAAGCGGTAGAGCGCATACGAGATCCACAGCGGCATGACCTGGGGCAGCACGCCGTAGACGATCTCGTCGAGCGGCGAGGCGCCCGTCGCGCGCACGCCTTCCACGGGGCGCGGGTCGATGGCTTCCACCGCTTCGGCAAAGAGCTTCGCGAGCACGCCCGTGGTGTGCACCCACAAGGCGAGCACACCGGCGAATGGCCCGAGGCCCACGGCCACGATGAAGAGCATCGCGAACACCATCTCGTTGATGGCGCGGCAAGCGTCCATCAAACGACGCACGGGATGCAGCACCCACGCGGGCGCGAGATTGTGCGCGGACATGAGCCCGAACGGCACCGCGCAGACGATGGCGAGCGCCGTGCCCCACAGCGCCACCGCGATCGTGACCCACATTTCCTGGGCATACGTGCGCCATTCCGTGAAGTCCGGGGGGAAGAAGCCGCGTGCGAACGTGCCCATGTTCGCGGAGTCGGAGAAGAGGTCGAGCGGGCGCATGTCGGCGCCTCGCCACGCCACGCCGAGCAGCACGAACACGATCGCCCAGAGCACGAGCGAAGACCAGCTGCGTTTGCCTGCCAGGCCGCTCGCCGCAAGGGCCGCCGCTTGCGGCGCGGCGGCGGCGTTCGGCGGCGCCGCCGGCCCGGCAGCGGGCCTTGCGACTTCTGCCTGCGGCACGGCGCGTGAGCTGTCGAAATCCATTGCGCCCATTACTGCTTCGCAGGTGCGGCGAGCGCGCCGATCTTCGCGTCGATGGCCGCGATCTGGCTCTTGCGGTCGTCGTCGGAGAGATGCGTGTCGGCGGCGATCTTCTCTTTCTGCTGGAACAGCGCGACCTGGCGGATCGGCAGGAGCTGCGCGTCGGTGGCGGGCGCGAAGCCTGCGTAGCCGGTGATATCGGCCATGATCTTCTTCTCGCGCGGATCGGTCTTGGCGTAGTGGTAGAAGAAGTCGCGCAGCTTCTGCTTGGTGGCCTCAGGCAGATCCTTGCGATACACGAGCGGATCGGACGGAATCAGCGGCGACGTCCACAGCACGCGCACCTGGGCAAAGCGGTCCGGGTGCTTCTGTTGCAGCGTGGAAAGTTCGATGGTGTTGTTGGTGGCGATATCCACCTTGTTGTTCACCACGGCCAGCAGGTTCGCTTCGTGGCTCGAAGGCAGCACGGTCTTGAAGTTCGTCGCGTTCACCGAAATGCCGTGCTTCGCAAAAAGGTAATAGCCCGGAATCAGCGTGCCCGAGGTCGAATTGGGGTCGCCCCAGCCGAGCGTCAGATCCTTAGTATTCTTGAACACATCGTCGATCGACTTCACGCGGCTGTTCACGTTGGTGATGAGCACCGACTTGTAGCCCGCATCGCCGTTCGCGTAGAGCACCTTCGCGAAGATTTCGCCATTCGAGCGGTCCACGGCTTCCATGGCCGAAGCGTTGCCGAAGTAGCCGATCTGCACCTTGTTGAAGCGCATGGCTTCGATGATGCCCGAGTAGTCGGTGGCGAAGAACGCATTCACGTGCAGGCCGGTCTGCTTGTTCAGGTCATCGATGAACGGCTGCCAGCGTTGCTTGAGCACCGCCGACGAGTCGGTCGAGATGATGCCGAAGCTGAGATCTTCCGCGTGAGCGGCCGCGCTGCCGAGCGAGGCAAACGCGACGGCGCCGGCGGCGCACCAGGAGAGCATGGAGCGGAACAGGTTCATTGGGGCGGTCCGTGGTGAGTAAAAACGTTGTGGGTTGGAAATGGGTTGGGTTGCGCGATCAGGCCGCGCGAGGCTGCGCGCCGAAGCGCGTTGCCGCGGACGGCGCAGCATCGGGTTCGAGCAACTCGCGCGCGGCGTTGCCATAAAGCTGTTGCAGCAGGGCGGGCGTGAGCGCCGACGATGCGCCGTCGTACACCACGCGCCCGTCGCGCAGCGCGATCGTGCGCGGGCAGTACTCCATGGCGATATCCACCTGATGCAGCGAAACGACCACCGTCAAGCCGTGATCGCGATTGAGCATGCGCATCATGTCCATCACGCGGCGCGACGATGCGGGGTCGAGCGAGGCGATGGGTTCGTCGGCGAGAATCAGGCGCGCGCGCTGCACGAGTGCGCGGGCGAGCGCCGCGCGCTGCTGCTGGCCGCCCGAGAGGTTCGAAGCGCGCTCGGCGGCCTTGTGCGCGATGCCGACCTCGCCGAGCGCGGCCAGCATCAGCTCGCGTTCGGCGCGCGGAAAGCGGCCCGTGAGGCGTCGCCAGAGCGGCAGCCGCGACAGCGCGCCGATCAGCACATTCGTCTCGACCGTGAGGCGATGCACGAGATTGAATTGCTGAAACACGAAGCCGATGTCACGGCGAATGCGGCGCACTTCGCGCACGATGCGGCCGTCCTGCTGGATAGGACGACCAAGAATCTCGATGCGCGAAGGCTGCGGGTCGGAAGCCGTAAAGCCGGCAATATGGCGGAGCAGGGTCGATTTGCCCGAGCCCGATGCGCCGATCAGCGCGACCATCTCGCCAACGCCTACGCGCAGGTTGATTTCGTCGAGTGCCTTGCGGCCGCTGTCGAAGCTTTTCGAGAGGCGTTCGATGCGTATGGCGTCCATAACAATCCGTCGCTGTGTAGTCGAGGGCTCATTCTAGGAAGGGACTGTGACGGTTGAGTGAAGGTGTCGCGACGTCTAGACGACTACATGTCTTGCGGTCTTGCTGGCGCGGAAAAATCGCGAGAGATGTGACAGGGACATGACGCCAAACATCTGTCACGCTCAATACTGCGGGAAGCGGCTATATTGATGGGCAACGTACGTGCTGTCCCTGGTTTTACTGACTTATTGCTGACTCATTGTCGACAGGGGTCGCGCGCACAAGGCAGTTGTAGACAATGCGGCCGCACGCGGCGGCCCCACCTGGGCGGCCCCACCTGGGCGGCCCCACCTAGGCGGCCCCACCTAGGCGGCCCCATCCAAACAAGCGACGAGACCCGGCGCCATATGCAGGCCCTGAGCTTCCTACCCGACAGCTTCGAGGAATACGAGGACCTCAAGACGATCCTCGATGCCGGCGCGCGCTGGCTCGACATTCGCAGCGAGGGCGAAGTCGAGGTGCGCGGCCGTACGTTTCCTCTTTATGTGGCGGCAATCGGCTCGCGCGATCCGGCCGCGCCCGGCATTGGTTTCTTCGGCGGTATTCATGGGCTCGAGCGCATTGGCTCGCAGCTCGTGCTCGACTACATGCGCGCACTGGTTGGACGTCTTGCCTGGGACGAACTGCTCCTGCGTCAGCTCGAGTCCGTGCGCATCGTGTTCGCGCCGATCCTCAATCCCGGCGGCATGTGGCTTGCCACGCGCGCGAACCCGAACGGCGTGGACCTCATGCGCAACGCGCCGCAGGACGCCGACGAGCGCGTGCCCTTTCTCGCGGGGGGCCAGCGCGTCGGCTCGTGGCTGCCGTGGTATCGGGGGCGGCGCGGCGCGGCCATGGAGATCGAGGCGCAGGCGCTCCTGAAGATCGTCGACGAAGAACTCACGCGGCGCCCACTTTCGTTCGCGCTCGACTGCCATTCGGGTTACGGCTGGACCGACAGCATCTGGTTTCCGTATGCGCGCACGCGCCGCCTCATCCGCCATCTGCCCGAGATGTACGTGCTCAAGACGATGTTCGAGCGCGCGCATCCGCATCACGGCTACACATTCGAGCCGCAGAGCCACCAATATTTGCTCCACGGCGACTTGTGGGATTGCGCATATGATCGCGCGCCGGACAGCAATATCTTTCTGCCGCTCACGCTCGAACTGGGCTCGTGGCTGTGGATCAAGAAGAACCCGCGCCAGATCTTTTCGCGCCAGGGCATGTTCAATCCGCTCTTGCAGCATCGCACGGCGCGGGTATTGCGCCGTCACGCCAACCTGTTCGAGTTCCTCACGCGCGCCGCGTATTCCTCGCAGCGCTGGTTGCCCGAGGGCGTGATCCGCGACGAGGTGCTGAAAAGCGCGATCGGGCACTGGTATCGCAAGCCGGGCACATGAGCGAACCGTGGATCCTGCTGCGCGGCCTCACGCGCGAATCGCGCCACTGGGGCGCGTTCGCCACGCTGCTTGCGGCCCGTAACGGCGTGCTGCCCATCGACCTGCCGGGCAACGGCACGGCGGTGCACGAACGCTCGCCGCTCGCGGTGGACGACTACGTGGATGCGCTGCGCGCCGAAGCGCAGCGGCACGGGGCCCGCGCACCTTACCGCGTGCTGGCGATGTCGCTCGGCGGCATGGTGGCGACGGCGTGGGCGCTGCGTTACCCCGAAGAAGTCGGGCGCCTCGTGCTCGTGAACACGAGCATGCGGCCTTTTAGTCGCATTCACGAGCGCTTGCGGCCCTCGGCGTGGCCCGCGCTCGTGCGCGTGGCGCGGCATTGGGATGGCGTCGACAGCAGCAACATTGCCGAGACGCTGATCCACGGGCTCACCTGCGTGCGCCGCGACACGCTCGCGGCCGACCTCGAAACGTGGCGCGCGATCCGCGAGAGCGCCCATGTGAGCCGCGCAAACGCGCTGCGCCAGCTCGCCGCCGCCGCGCGCTTCAAGGCGCGCGCCGCGCCGCGCTGTACGGTGCTCGTGGTGTCGTCGCAAGGCGACCGGCTCGTCAACCCCGTTTGCTCGGCGCGGCTCGCGCGGGCCTGGGGCGCGCCGCACGTGGCGCATCCGTGGGCGGGGCACGATCTCCCGCACGACGATCCGCAATGGCTCGTCGATACGCTCCACGCAGGCGACGTCGCCGCGAACGCCGCTGGCCAGGCCGCCGGGCGCGGCTGAGCGGCGCCGCGGCGGGTGCGCGCCGCCCGCATCGCCGCCGGCGATTGCCCCATAATACGAAAACTCATCCGGCACTTTCAGGACGACTTCCAGACATGAACGATAAACCCGCCATTGGCGCCGCGGTGCCGCGCCTCACGAGCCTTTCGCACGGCGGCGGCTGCGGCTGCAAGATCGCGCCGGGCGTGCTTTCCGCGCTGCTCGCCCGCGGCACGCCGCTCACCACCGTGTTTCCGAACCTGCTGGTCGGCACCGAGACCGCCGACGACGCCGCCGTCTACAAGCTCAACGACGAGCAGGCCATCGTCGCGACCACGGACTTCTTCATGCCGATCGTCGACGACCCGTACGACTTCGGTCGCATCGCCGCGACCAACGCGCTCTCGGACGTCTACGCCATGGGCGGCAAGCCGATCCTCGCGCTGGCGCTCGTGGGCATGCCCATCAACGTGCTGCCGCACGACGTGATCGCGCAGGTGCTGCGCGGCGGCGAGGACGTGTGCGCGGCCGCGGGCATTCCCGTGGCGGGCGGCCATTCGATCGACTCCGTGGAGCCCATCTACGGCCTTGCGGCGCTCGGCGTCGTGCATCCCGAGCGCGTGAAGCGCAACGCGTCGGCACAAGCCGGCGACGTGCTCGTGCTCGGCAAGCCGCTGGGCGTGGGCGTACTTTCCGCCGCGCTCAAGAAGGAAATGCTCGGCGACGCGGGCTACAAGGCGATGGTGGCCGCCGCAACCCTGCTCAACAAGCCGGGCGCGACGCTCGCGGAACTGCATGGCGTGCACGCCATGACCGACGTGACGGGCTTCGGCCTGCTCGGCCACACGCTCGAAATCGCGCGCGGCGCGAATCTCACGGCGCGCTTGCATTACGCCCATCTGCCGTGGCTGCCGGGCGTGCAGAAGTTCGTCGATGACGGCGTATACACGGGCGCCTCGGGCCGCAACTGGGCCTCGTACGGCGACGCCGTCACGCTCGCGCCCAGCCTTCCCGAAAGCGCGCGCACGCTGCTCACCGACCCGCAAACCTCGGGCGGCCTGCTCGTGGCCTGCGCGCCGGAAAGCGTGGACGACGTGCTGGCGATCTTCCGCGCGGAAGGCTTTGACGACGCCCGTGTGATCGGCGAACTGGGCGCAGGCCCGGCACGCGTGGACGTCGCATGAGGGCCGTATGAGCGGAGAATCGCCGAAAGCCATCTTCTACGCGCTCGCTGCGAACTTCGGCATAGCGGTCTGCAAATACGCTGCCGCGGCGTTCACGGGTTCGGGGTCGATGTTCGCGGAGGCGATTCACTCCACGGCCGACTGTGGCAATCAGCTGCTTTTGCTGTTCGGCCTGCGCCAGTCGCGCGAGCCACCCACGCCGCTGCATCCCATGGGCACGGGCCGCGCCATCAACTTCTATTCGCTGCTCGTGGCGCTGCTGCTGTTTTTCGTGGGCGGCGCTTTCTCGGTCTACGAGGGCGTGCATCGGCTGATCGCGCGCGAGCCGTTGCGATTCGTTTATGTGGCTCTCGTCGTGCTCGGCATTTCCGTGGTGCTCGAAGCGTTTTCGCTTTATGGCGCGATGCGCGAGATTCGCAAGGGTGCGCCCACGCAATCGCTGTGGCGCTGGGCGCGCGAAACGCGCGACTCCGACCTGCTCGTCGTGGCGGGAGAGGACATCGCCGCGCTGGCGGGTCTCGCCATTGCGTTCGCCGCCGTTCTGCTCACAGTCATCACGGGCAATCCGGTATGGGATGCGTGCGGCTCGATCGGCGTGGGCATTCTGCTGATGCTGATTGCGTGGTTCATCGCGCGCGAAGTGAAGTCGATGATCGTTGGCGAATCGGCCAGCCCGGAAATGCGGCGCGATATCGAATCGTTCCTGCGCGCGCGGCCCGAGATTCAAAGCATCATCAGCCTCATTACCCTGCAATGGGGCAAGGAGGTGATGGTGGCGGTGCAGTGTGAAATGCTCCAGTACGACCACAGCCGCACCATGGTCGAGGCGATCAACGAGATCGAAGCCGATCTGCAGGCGCGCTTTCCTCTCGTGCGCTGGGTATTTTTCGAGCCGGATTTCGTGAACCGGTAATGCAAGGGCCCGGCGGTCGTGAAACCGCCAGGCCCTTTTATAACTTTCACATCTTCACGCGCGCTTCACATTTCAATGCCGAAACGGCGTCCACACGGGCGTCGTGTTGTCCCACTGCTCGAGTTCGGAAGGTACGGTCGGTTTCATGTTGGACTCCTACGTTTTCTGTCTTGCAATCGAAATGACGATGCGTCTTGCGGGCTTATTCGCCAGCCTGCGCAACGCGCTGGGCGTTGTTCGCGCGGCTTTCCTGCAGAGCGATGCGTTGCGCTTGCGTGCGGCCGATCAGGCTTTGCTCGGGGTAGCTCGTCTTGTTCAGCGAGGGCAGCGTGCCGTCGCGATACGCGGCAGCGATTTCCGCTTTGACTTCAGCGCGGGTTTTCGGGGCGCTGTTGTCCTGGGCGAAGACCGAAGCGCTGGCGGCGAGCGAAAGAACGAGCGTGGCGCCAATGGCGGTTGCGAGAGTGCGTTTCATGATCTGCTCCTTTTGTACTGGTGCCACGTGGGTCGCGGCGACAGGAGCAAATGTAGTTGCGCAGCCGTTTGCGATAAACGGCTGGAACGCGAAAGCAATTGTCGAAAATCCGGAACAATCGCTGCGCCGCGCCCGCAAAGCCTTTGCGGGCGCGGTCTCGAGGGTTGGCGCAGCGCGACGGCGTTACGCCGCCCAGCCTATGCGGCCCACTCGGAGATGACGGGGGTTTCGAGCGCCGGCGCGTTTTCGCGCTCTTCGAGCGTGCGCATCGTGCAGGCCTTGTCGAGCGAGGCGCGGCCGCTTAGCAGCGGGCAGCGGTCAAACACTTCGGCGATCCAGTCCACGAACACGCGCACTTTGGGTGACAGATGGCGGCTGTGCGGATAGACGGCCGAAATCGGCATGGGCAGCGGCTTGTAATCGGGCAGCACTTCGACGAGCGCGCCTGACTTCAGGTGCGGCAGCACCATGTAGCGCGGCCCCTGAATCAGGCCGAAACCTTCGATGCCGCAGGTCACATAAGCGTCCGCATCGTTCACGGAGACCATGCTCTTGAGCTTGACCTCGACTTCCTTGCCGTCGACGAGAAACGCCCAGTCCATCACGCGCCCCGTGCGCGAAGAGAAGTAGTTCACGGCGCGATGCTCGGCCAGCTCCTCGAGCGTTTGCGGCGTGCCGTGGCGCTCCAGATACGACGGCGCCGCGCACGACACGCCTTCGAAAATGCCAATGCGCCGCGCAACCAGCGACGAATCCTGCAGCGCACCTACGCGCACCACGCAATCCACGCCTTCCTGCAGCATGTCCACGGGCCGATCGGAAAGCCCCAGTTGCAGGTCGATGTCCGGATAGCGGCCGTGGAATTCGCATAACGACGGAATCACGATGAGCCGCCCGATGGAGCCGGGCATGTCGATGCGCAGTTTGCCATGTGGCTTGCGGTTGCGATCCTGGAATGTGGTTTCCGTTTCCTCGACGTCCGCGAGGATGCGCACGCAGCGCTCGTAGTACGCCGCGCCATCGGGCGTGAGCGAAAGACGGCGCGTAGTGCGGTGCATGAGGCGCACGCCGAGAAACGCTTCGAGATTCTGAATGATCGTCGTAACCGACGCGCGCGGCATGTCGAGCGTTTCGGCTGCACGCGTGAAGCTGTTGGTATCGACGACGCGGGTGAACACTTGCATGGCCTGAAGGCGGTCCATTGCCACTCTCCAAAAAGCTTCGGCCGCACGGCGCGCGGAGTTCGAAAGAAACACCCGCGCAGAAAGAGGAGACAGATTGTTCAGGTGCGCCGAATTGTGTTGCCGGATTATAGGCATTTATTTGCAAGTCTGCCGAACCCACAATTCGCCTCATTCGAAGCTACTCTCGCGCATTGCGCCGATTTGACATGGATGTCTTTAAACGCCCAACGTCTTGGACCTCCGCGGAGGAAGCGCCGCTGGCCGAAGTGCCCGCGGCCCTGCCTGTTACCGCGTCCGCCAAGCCTGGCCAGGTGCGCGCGCTGCTCACGACCGACGTGGTGATCGAAGGCTACAACCAGCAGATTCCGCTGCGCCTGTATCGCCAGGAAGCCGCGAGCGGCCTGCCGGTGTTGCTCTATTTCCACGGTGGCGGCTTCGTGCGCGGGTCGATCGAGGAAGCGGATGCGGTGGGGCGCTTTCTCGCAGAACGCTTACCAGCGCTGGTGGTGAGCGTGGGGTACTCGCTCGCGCCGAAGCACCCGTTTCCCGCCGCGCCCGAAGATGCGCATCGCGCGGCGTTGTGGGCGCTTACGCGGGCCCGCGCCTTCGGCGGCAATCCGAAGCGCGTGATCGCGGCGGGCCACGACGCGGGCGGCCAGATCGCCAACGTGCTCGCCTTCATGGGCCGCGATCGCGGCGACGTAAAACTCGCGGCGCAGGCGTTGTTTGCGCCGATGCTCGACCCGAGCCTCACACGTCTTGGCGACGAGGCGCGCCTGGGCTCCGATATCACCGCAAGCGAATGCGCGGCGTGTTATCGCGCGTATCTGCCCGATGCGACGCAGCGCATGCATCCGTACGCCGCGCCGCTCGAATCGCTGCGCCTTGGCGGCTTGCCGCCCACGCTCATCGTGACGGCACAGAACGACGTGCTGCACATCGAAGCGGAGAAGTACGCGAGCCGCCTGATCGACGCGGGCGTGCGCACCCAGGTGGTGCGCTACCCGAGCGTCTCGCACGCGAATCTCGCGGCGCATCCGGCCGCGCTCAGCGAAGCCGTACGGTTTTTCCAATGTTGCTTCGACGCGGGGGCGTCATAGACGAAGCACCCTTGCGGCGGTGCTGCCGAACCAGTGAAGAACAATCAACCATTATTTCTGGAGTCCGACATGTCACTCTTTTCGCAATCCCGAACCCGTATCGCGCTAGCGGTCATTGGCGCGCTCGTGGTCGCGGGCCTCGGCACCCTCGGTGCTATCCGCCTCGACTCGCACCCTGCCGTTGCCGCTGAAGCGCCGCCCGCACCCGAGGTCGATGTCGCACCCGTGCTCAATCGCACGATCACCGACTGGCAGACCTACTCGGGCCGCATGGCCGCTGTCGAGAAAGTGGAAATACGTCCGCAGGTTTCCGGCACGATCGTCTCCGTGAACTTCCGCGACGGCGCGCTCGTGAAGCAGGGCGAAACGCTGTTCGTGATCGACCCGCGCCCGTACCAGGCGGCCGTCGATCAAGCCGCTGCGCAACTCGCAGCCGCGCAGGCACGCACGGGCTACGCGCAAAGCGACTGGGAGCGCGCGCAGCGCCTGATAGGCGACAACGCGATCGCCAAGCGCGACTACGACGAGAAACAGAACGCCTCGCGCGAAGCAAACGCGAACCTGAAGGCCGCGCAGGCCGCGCTCGAGGCCGCCCAGATCAATCTGGGCTACACGCGCATCGTCGCGCCGGTTGCCGGGCGCGTGTCGCGCGCCGAGATCACGGTGGGCAACGTCGTATCCGCCGGGGCAAGCGCCGCGCCGCTCACGACGCTCGTTTCCGTTTCGCCCATCTACGCCGAATTCGACGCCGACGAGCAGACCTATCTCGACTACATCAGCCACATGAAAAATGGCTCGAAGGTGCCGGTGGAGCTGGGTCTCGCGAACGAATCGGGCTATTCGCGCACGGGCACGATCGAGTCGGTGGATAACCGTCTCGACACCACGTCGGGCACGATCCGCGTGCGCGCGCGCTTCGACAACGCCGACGGCGCACTGGTGCCGGGGCTTTACGCACGCATCAAGGTGAGCGGCAGCGCCCCGCACCCGGCGCTGCTCGTGGACGACGCCGCCATCGGCACCGACCAGGACAAGAAGTTCGTGTACGTCGTGGATAACAGCGGCAAGATAGCCTACCGCACGGTGCAAACGGGCGGCCAGCAGGGCAACCTGCGCGTGATTCTGGGCGGCCTGAAGCCGGGTGACCACGTGGTGGTGAACGGCACGCAGCGCGTGCGCCCCGGTGAAGCCGTGCGCTCGCACATGGTGCCGATGAACGGCGACCCCGACGCCGATTCGTCCAGCACGGCAGCGAACCCCGGCGCCAAGGCAGCGAAAACGTCCTGACGAGCGGCGGGCGTAGGCGATTGCAGCCTACGCCTGTGCATCCGTGAGGACGACTAAGCAGCAAGATTCGCGTCAAATTGAGCGTCATGAACAAGAGCAACCCATGAACATATCGAAATTCTTCATCGACCGGCCGATCTTCGCGGGCGTGCTGTCCGTGCTGATCCTGCTGGCCGGCGTGATCGCGCTGTTCCAGTTGCCGATCTCCGAGTATCCCGAGGTCGTGCCGCCTTCGGTGGTGGTCCACGCGCAGTATCCGGGTGCGAACCCGAAGGTGATCGCCGAGGCCGTCGCCGCGCCGCTCGAAGAGCAGATCAACGGCGTGGAGAACATGCTGTACATGCAGTCGCAAGCCAATAGCGACGGCAATCTCACGCTCACGGTCACGTTTCGCCTCGGCACCGACCCGGACAAGGCCACGCAGCTCGTGCAGAACCGCGTGAACCAGGCGCTGCCGCGCCTGCCGGAAGACGTGCAGCGCCTCGGCATCACGACCATCAAGAGCTCGCCCACGCTCACGATGGTGGTGCACCTGATCTCTCCGGACAACCGGTACGACATGACGTACCTGCGCAACTACGCGCTGCTCAACGTGAAGGACCGACTCTCGAACATCCAGGGCGTGGGCGAGGTGCAGCTGTGGGGTTCAGGCGACTACGCCATGCGCATCTGGCTCGATCCGCAGAAGGTGGCGCAGCGCAATCTCACCGCGAACGACGTGGTCAACGCGATTCGCGAGCAGAACGTGCAGGTGGCGGCCGGCGTGATCGGCGCCTCGCCTAGCGTGCCTGGCACGCCGTTCCAGCTCAACGTGAATGCCCAGGGCCGTCTGCGCACGGAAAGCGAGTTCGGCAACATCATCGTCAAGACGAATCCCGATGGCGGCGTGACGTACCTGCGCGATATCGCGCGTATCGAACTGGCGGCCTCCGAATATGGACTGCGTTCGCTGCTCGACAACAAGCCGGCCGTTGCACTCGCCATCAACCAGGCGCCGGGGGCGAACTCGCTCGCGATTTCGGATCAGGTGCGCGCCGCAATGAAGGAACTCAAGCAGGACATGCCGGCGGGCGTGGATTACAAGATTGTCTACGACCCGACGCAGTTCGTGCGCTCCAGTATCGAAGCCGTCGTGCATACGCTGCTCGAAGCGATCGCGCTCGTGGTGATCGTGGTGATCGTGTTCCTGCAAACGTGGCGTGCCTCGATCATTCCGTTGATCGCGGTGCCGGTGTCGATCGTCGGGACGTTCTCGCTGCTGCTGGCTTTCGGCTTCTCGATCAACGCGCTATCGCTGTTCGGGATGGTGCTCGCCATCGGCATCGTGGTCGACGACGCGATCGTGGTGGTCGAAAACGTGGAGCGCAATATCGCCAGCGGATTATCCGCGCGCGATGCAACCTACAAGGCCATGCAGGAGGTGAGCGGGCCGATCATCGCCATTGCGCTCACGCTCGTGGCCGTGTTCGTGCCGCTCGCGTTCATGAGTGGTCTCACGGGTCAGTTCTACAAGCAGTTCGCGATGACCATCGCGATTTCCACGGTGATCTCGGCGTTCAACTCGCTCACCCTTTCGCCCGCGCTTTCGGCGCTGCTGCTGCGCGGTCACGGCGAGAAGGAAGACTGGCTCACGCGTGCGATGAACCTCGTGCTGGGTGGCTTTTTCCGCCGCTTCAACCGGGTGTTTCATCGCGGCTCCGAAAGCTATGGGCGCGGCGTGAACGGCGTGCTGCGCCACAAGGGCGCGATGCTGGCGGTCTACGTGGTGCTGATCGCCGCCACGGTGCTGATGGCGCGTATCGTGCCGGGCGGCTTCGTGCCCGCGCAGGACAAGGAGTATCTGATCGCGTTCGCGCAACTGCCCAATGGCGCCGCGCTCGATCGCACCGAGAACGTGATTCGCGACATGAGCGCCATTGCGCTCAAACAGCCCGGCGTGGAAAGCGCCGTGGCGTTCCCCGGCCTTTCGGTGAACGGCTTCACCAATAGTTCGAGCGCGGGCATTGTGTTCGTCACGCTCAAGCCGTTCAAGGAGCGCAAGGGCAAGGCGCTTTCGGCCGGTGCGATTGCGGGTGCGCTGAACCAGCAGTACGCCGGCATCAAGGATTCGTTCATCGCCGTGTTCCCGCCGCCGCCGGTGCTCGGGCTCGGTACGTTGGGCGGCTTCAAGATGCAACTGGAGGATCATGGTGCGCTCGGCTACGAGGCGCTCAATCGCGCGACGCAGGACTTCGTCAAGCGCGCGGCGCAAACGCCGGAGCTCGGCCCGACGTTCACGAACTATCAGATCAACGTACCGCAGTTGAACGTCGATCTCGACCGCACGAAGGCCAAGCAGCTCGGCGTGCCGGTCACCGACGTGTTCGACACGATGCAGATCTATCTGGGTTCGCTCTACGTGAACGACTTTAACCGCTTCGGACGCGTGTATCAGGTGCGCGTGCAGGCCGATGCGCCGTTCCGCCAGCGCGCCGACGACATCCTGCAACTGAAGACGCGCAACGCCGCGGGCGAAATGGTGCCGCTCTCGTCGCTCATCACGGTCACGCCCACGTATGGCCCGGAGATGGTGGTGCGCTACAACGGCTACACCGCTGCCGACATCAACGGCGGCCCGGCGCCCGGTTACTCGTCGGGTCAGGCGCAGGCGGCGGCGGAGCGCATCGCGGCCGAAGTGCTGCCGCGCGGCGTGAAGTTCGAATGGACCGACCTCACGTACCAGCAGGTGCTGGCGGGCAATGCGGGCATCTGGGTGTTCCCGATCAGCGTGCTGCTCGTGTTCCTCGTGCTGGCGGCGCTATACGAGAGCCTGACGCTGCCGCTCGCGGTGATCCTGATCGTGCCGATGAGCGTGCTGTGTGCGCTGACGGGCGTGTGGCTCACGCAGGGCGACAACAACATCTTCACGCAGATTGGCCTGATGGTGCTGGTGGGTCTCGCTTCGAAGAACGCGATTCTGATCGTCGAGTTTGCGCGCGAGCTGGAGCATGACGGACACACGCCGCTTAGCGCTGCCATCGAGGCGAGCCGCATGCGTCTGCGCCCGATCCTGATGACGTCCATCGCGTTCATCATGGGCGTGGTGCCGCTCGTGCTCTCCAGCGGCGCAGGTTCGGAAATGCGTCACGCAATGGGCGTGGCCGTGTTCTTCGGCATGCTCGGCGTGACCGCATTCGGCCTGTTGTTGACGCCGGTGTTCTACGTGGTGCTGCGCACACTCGCGGGCGGCAAGATTCACGTCGCGCAGAAGGACAATGCGCGCAAGCCGCAGTCGATGGTCGACGCGTAAGGCGACAAGGAAAAATGATCAACATGACTAACGAATCCATCTTGCGCTATAGCGCGCATGCCGCGCCGGGAGGCGGGCATCTCGCGCGTATCACACGAATCGCGGCGAGCGTCGCGCTTTTTGCCTGGCTCGCGGCATGCTCGGTCGAGCCGACCTACAAGGTGCCCGACGCCGCCGTGCCCGCGGCCTACAAGGAAGCGCCGCAGCAAACGCAGAGCACGAATCCGCACGATGTGGGCACGTGGACGCCGGCGCAGCCCGCCGACGGCACCCATCGCGGCGAATGGTGGACGGTGTTCGGCGACCCGACACTCGACAAGCTCGAGCAGCAGGCGCTGGAAGCGAACCAGGACCTCAAGGCGGCGGCCGCGCGCGTGCAGCAGGCGCGCGCCGTGACGCAGGCCGCGCGCGCCTCGTGGTTCCCGTCGATCGATGCGGGCTTCGGCCCGACTTATGAGCGTGCTTCGCCGGCTTCGCTGTATTACCCGCAAAATTACAATGTGCCCGCTCAAACGCTGTGGCGCGCACAGGCTACGGCAAGCTATGAAGTCGACTTGTTCGGCCGTGTGAGTTCGAACGTTCACGCGACGCAGGCGGACGCCCAGCAAAGCGAAGCCCTGTTCCTCTCGGTGCAGCTCGCCTTGCAGGCCGATGTCGCGCAGAACTACTTCCAGCTGCGCCAGTTCGACTCCGACGTCGATCTGTACCGCCGCACGGTGGCGCTGCGCGAAGACGCGCTCAAGCTCGTCGAACGCCGCTTCAAGGAAGGCGACATCAGCGCGCTGGACGTGGCGCAGGCGCGCAACGAACTCGCGAGCGCACGTGCCGACGCGGTGGGCGTCGCGCGTCAGCGCGCGGCCTCGGAGCATAGCCTCGCGATCCTGCTCGGCAAGGCGCCCGCGGACTTCACGTTCCCCGAAACGCCGCTCGCGCCGGTGCTCGTGCAAGTGCCGCCGGGTCTGCCTTCCACGCTGCTGGAGCGCCGCCCCGACGTGGCCGCCGCCGAGCGCGCCATGGCGGCCGCGAACGCACGCGTGGGGATCGCGAAGTCGGCGTTCTTCCCGCAGCTCAACATCACGGGTGCAGCTGGCTTCGAGTCGGCCACGCTCGGCGACCTGTTCATGTGGTCGAGCCGCGCGTTCCTGCTCGGGCCGCTCGCGGGTACGGCGCTCACGCTGCCGCTGTTCGACGGCGGCCGGCGCAAGGCGAATCTCGCCCAGTCGCGCGGCAAGTATGAAGAAGATGTTGCGCAATACCGCCAGCAGGTGCTCGTGGCCTTCCGCGAGGTCGAGGACAATCTCTCCGACCTGCGCCTGCTCGACGACCAGATCCGCGAGCAGAACGACGCGGTGAGCGCTTCGCGGCAGTCGGCGCAGCTTTCGCGCACGCAGTACGAGGAAGGCGAGGTCAGCTATCTGAACGTGATCGACAGCGAACGGACGGTGCTCGTGTCGCAGTTGCAGGCCAGCCATCTGCAGGGCTCGCAGGCCGTGGCGACGGTCAACCTGATCCGCGCGCTCGGCGGCGGCTGGGGCGACGCGAAGCCCGGCGACGGTACGCCGCCTCCGCCGGCGCCGCTCGCGGCGCGTTAAAACGCCCGTCTAACCCCGCGCAAGCAGCCGCATCGCTCGCCGCCTGTGCATATCGCAGGCGGCGATTTCCTTTGCGCAATCGCTTCGTAGACCCGGCCCCGCCGCCCCCCTATCATCGTCTGGACCCATCTGGAGCCAACGCGATGGGCCCTCATCGCGTCGCTCCTCACTGAACGAAGTCCAACTTCCATCGAGGAACGCGATGATCCGTGCCGTGCGCGCCGTGGGGCGCCCTTCCTTTTTCCAGCGCTTCGGCCTGCTGACGGCAATCGCCGTGTCGCTTGCGGCGGCGGCGCTCGACGCGCATGCCGACACCTCCACGCTCAAAATCGGCATTGCCACCACGCCACAAACGCCCGCGCTTGAGGAAGCGGCGCGCGAGGCGAAGGCGCAGGGCGTGGACGTGAAGATCATCGAATTCACCGACTGGAACACGCCCAACGCCGCGCTCGCGAACAAGGATATCGACGCCAACTACTTCCAGCACAAGCCGTTTCTGGAGAACGCCGAACAGCAGGGCGGCTACAAGTTCGTCGCCATCGCGCCGGGCACGATCATGAAGATCGGCCTGTATTCGAAGAAGGTGAAACGCTTCGAAGACCTGAGGGATGGCGCGACGGTCGCCATCGCGAACGATCCCGTGAACGGTGGCCGCGGCCTCCTGCTGCTGCAGCGCGCGGGCCTCATCAAGCTCAAGCCGGGCGTCGACTATCGCGCCACGACGCTCGACATCGTTGCTAATCCCAAACACCTCAAGATCGTGCAGCTCGAAGCGTCGCAACTGGCGCGCTCGCTCGACGACGTCGATCTCGCGCAAGGCTATCCGAGCTTCATCAAGCTCGCGGGCACGACCGATCCGAATAGCGCGCTGCTCTTCGACGGCGTGGAGAACAAGGCGTTTGCGATCCAGTTCGTCGTGCGGCCCGAAAGCGTGAACGATCCACGCATTCGCAAGTTCATCGACATCTACCAGCATTCGCCGGCCGTGCGCAAGGAGCTCGACAAGGCCTTCGGCAACCTCTACGCGGTCGCCTGGTAACGCGCGAGCAATTCACGCACGAGGAGCAGCGATGATGAAATGGTTCGGAGCGGCGCGCTTTATCGAGGCGGGGCCGGCGGCGGGTGAGGCGCAGGGCGATGCCGATGCATCGCACGCCGCGGTGGTGTTCGAAAACGTCGGCAAGACCTACGAGCCAGGCGCACCGGCGGCCCTCGCTGGCGTCGACTTGCAGGTGGCGCGCGGCGAAGTGTTCGGCATCATCGGGCGCAGCGGCGCGGGCAAGTCCACGCTGCTGCGGCTCGTGAACGGGCTCGAAAAACCCACGAGCGGCGGCGTGCGCGTGAACGGCGTGGACGTGGGCGCACTCGACGAGCGCGCTCTGGTGGCGCTGCGGCGGCGCATCGGCATGGTGTTCCAGCACTTCAATCTGCTTTCCGCCAAGACCGTGCACGACAACATTGCGCTGCCGCTGAAAATCGCGGGTGTGCCGAAGGCCGACATCGAGGCGCGCGTGAATGTGCTGCTCGATCTCGTCGGCTTGAGCGAACGACGCGACGCGTGGCCGGCGCGTCTTTCGGGCGGCCAGAAGCAGCGCGTGGGCATTGCGCGCGCGCTCGTGCACGAGCCCGATATCCTGCTCTGCGACGAGGCGACTTCGGCGCTCGACCCGGAAACCACGCGCGCCATTCTCGCGCTGCTGCGCGATATCAACCGGCGGCTCGGCGTCACCATCGTGCTCATCACGCACGAGATGGAGGTGATACGCGACGTTTGCGACACGGTCGCGGTGATCGAGCGCGGCGAGGTGGTGGAGCAGGGGCCCGTATGGCGCGTATTCGGCGATCCCCGGCACGAAGCGACGCGTGCGCTCTTGCACACGCCTGGCCACGAGTTGCCCGACGACCTGGCGGCGCGTATTCAAGCTGTACCGCAAGCGGGCGCGCACGCGCTGTTCGATGTGCGCTTCACCGGCGACGAGGCGCAGGAGCCCGACCTCGCCATGCTCGCGCAGGCGTTTGGCGCGCAGGGCGTGCGCTTCGTGCATGGCGGTATCGAGCGGATCCAGGGGCGCGCACAAGGGCGGCTGATCGTTTCCGTGCCGGTGCTGAACGCCACCGAGGCCGCGTCGCTCGCCGGGCGCGCGCGTGGCCAAGCGAGCCGCGTGGAGGTGCTGGGCTATGTCTGACGTGTGGATCACCGAACTTCTCGAAGGCATCCGCGACACGTTGCTGATGGTCGGCGTATCGGCGGTATTCGCACTCCTGATCGGTATTCCGATCGCGCTGCTGCTCGTCACGACTGCGCGCGGCGGCATTCTGGAGCGGCCCGCGCTCAATACCACGCTGGGCGCGCTCGTCAATGCGTTCCGCTCCACGCCTTTCATCATCCTGCTGGTCGCGCTGCTGCCGCTCACGCGCTTTCTCGTGGGCACGACCATCGGCGTGTGGGCCGCCGTAGTGCCGCTTTCCATCGCCGCCATTCCGTTCTTCGCGCGCGTGGCCGAAGTGAGCTTGCGCGAGGTCGATCGCGGCTTGATCGAGGCGGCCCAGGCCATGGGGGCGCAGCGCCGCCATATCGTGTGGCATGTGCTGCTGCCCGAGGCGCTGCCCGGCATGCTCGGCGGCTTCACGATCACCGTGGTGGCAATGATCGGCTCTTCGGCGATGGTGGGCGCCGTCGGCGCGGGTGGTCTCGGCGATCTCGCTATACGCTACGGCTATCAGCGCTTCGACACGACGGTCATGGTCACTGTGATCGTGCTGCTGATCGCGATCGTCGCGGCGGTGCAGTTCACGGGCGACATGCTGGTGCGGCGTCTTTTGCGGCGAACCTGAGCGGCGCGAGCCGTTCGACACGACGCGCGCAGCTCTCTTGCTGCGCGCATCGCTTTTCGGGCATTACATTCGGGAACTATGGGTATGAATGAAGCACAGCGCCCACGTGGGCAGGAACACGACGCGCGTTTCGCCGCGCTGCTCGAAGCGCTGCGCGAGAACGCCGCGCAACGCGATCTCGCAGGTGGTCACGCGGCCGCCGAAAAGCAGCGCATAGCCGACGCCGGGCTGCTTACGCTCGCCGTGCCGCGCGAATTCGGCGGGCAGTTCGGCGAAGACGGCGTGCGCTGGAGCGACATCTACGCGACCATTCGCGCGCTCGCGCGCGTCGACAGCGCGCTTGCGCATCTGCTCGGCTTCCAGTGTTTGCAGATAGCGAGCGTCGCATTGTGGGGCAGCGCCGCGCAGCGCGCGAACTGGCTCCAAGGCACCGTCGAGCATCGCTGGTGGTGGGGCAATGCCGTGAACCCCATCGACACGCGGCTCGTCGCGCAGCCGAACAGGGAAGGCGGCTGGCGTCTGCATGGCAGGAAGGGATTCTGTTCGGGCACCTACGGGTCGGAGATGATGACCGTGAGCGCGCACGATCCCGCCACTGGCAGCCCGGTGTTCGCGGTCGTGCCCACCACGCGCGCCGGGATCACGGTGCACGACGACTGGGACCCGATTGGCCAGCGTCAGACCGATAGCGGCACGGTTTCGTTCGAGAACGTGGAGGTGCGCGCCGCGGAAGTGCTGCAGCGGCCCGACACGCCGCGCGCCACGCTGCGCACGCTGGTCTCGCAAGGCGTGCTGACAAATCTCTTCGTGGGCCTCGCCGAAGGCGCGCTCGAGGAAGCGCGCGCCTACGTACTCGCGAACGGCCGCCCGTGGGTCAATTCGGGCGTGCAGCACGTGGCCGACGACCCGTTCCTGCAGCAGCGCTTCGGCGAAATGCGCGTGCAGTCGCTCGCGGCTGCCGTGCTGGCCGATCGTGCGGGTGCACTGCTCGACGCCGCGTGGGACCAAGGCGAAGATTTGAGCACCGCGACGCGCGCCGGAGTCTCGCTCGCGATTTCGGAGGCGAAGATCGTCGCGCACCGCGCCGCGCTGCAGGGCGGCGAGCAGCTTTTCGAGGCGTGCGGCGCACGCGCCACGGCCGCAGCGCTCGCGCTCGACCGTTTCTGGCGCAATGCGCGCGTGCATACGCTGCACGATCCGCTCGACTACCGTCTGCGCGACGTGGGCCGCTATACGCTCCTGAGAGAAGTGCCGCAGCCGACGCTGTACACTTGAGGGCCCGATCGCGTGGCGTGCCGCGACGCGTTAACCCTTGAGGATCGAAGCGTTGGAATTCCGACTACCGACTACGGCGACGGCGCCGTTTTGCCCGTCCGAAGTGCAGGGCAGCATCGAGGTTTCGCCGCGCGCGCCGTTCTGGAAGAAGTTCTGGCAATTCGCGGGCCCCGGCCTGCTGGTGTCGATCGGCTACATGGACCCGGGCAACTGGGCCACCGACATCGAGGCGGGCTCGCGCTTCGGTTACAGCCTGTTGTTCGTGGTCGTGCTCTCGAGCCTCGCGGCGATCGCGCTGCAATGCCTTTCCATGCGCCTTGGCATCGTCACGCAACGCGATCTCGCGGAGCTTTCGCGCGAGCGCTATTCAAGGCCCGTGGCGCTCGGCCAGTGGGTGCTCGCCGAGCTTTCGATCATCGCCTGCGATCTTGCGGAGGTGCTGGGCGGCGCGCTCGCGTTCCACCTGCTGCTGGGCTGCTCGCTGATGGTGGGGGTGGTGCTCACGGCGTTCGATACGCTCATCGTGCTGGGCCTGAAGGGCAAGAACTTCCGCTCGCTCGAGGCGATCATGGCCGGGCTCATCGCCACGATAGGCTTGGGCTACGTGATCCAGCTCGCGCTCGTGAAGCCGCACTGGCCCTCGGTGTTCGCGGGCGCGGTGCCGTCGTGGCACGCGATTTCCTCGTCGGAGCCGCTGTATCTGGCGATCGGCATTCTCGGCGCGACCATCATGCCGCACAACCTCTACCTGCATTCGTCGATCGTGCAGACGCGCGCCGTCAAGCGCGACCGTGCGAGCCTCGCGCAGGCCATCGGCCTGTCGCGCCTCGACACGATCGTCTCGCTGCTGATCGCGCTGCTCATCAACGCGGCCATCCTGATTCTGGCCGCGGCAGCCTTTCACGCCAACGGGCACACCCAGGTCACCGATATCGAACAGGCCTACAAGCTGCTCGCACCGATCGTCGGTACGGGCGCGGCGGCGGTGCTGTTCGCGATTACGCTGCTTGCCTCCGGGCAAAGCTCGACGTTCACGGGCACCGTGGCGGGCCAGGTCATCATGGAAGGCTTCCTGCAGATGAAGATTCCGTGCTACCAGCGGCGGCTCATTACGCGCGTGCTCGCGCTGATTCCCGCGTTCGCGGGCGTCGCGCTGCTCGGCAACGGCGCGGTGGGCAAGCTGTTGGTGGCAAGTCAGGTGGTGCTGAGTTTGCAACTGCCGTTCGCGCTCTGGCCGCTCATTCGCATGACGAACGATCGTGCGCTGATGGGCGAGTTCGTGAACCGGCTCCCCACGCGGCTGCTGGCGTGGTTCCTGTTCGTCGTGATCTCGGCGGCGAACCTGTGGCTCGTCTGGCAGACGTTCGGCGGAAACTAGAAGCGGGGAAGGTGTAACGGGTGCGCGCCATACAGGCGGCAAGCAAAAGCGGCAATCAGAAAGCGCTTCGCCGTCCGGTGCGCTCAGGCACCGGACGGTTTCGCGTCTTGGTCTCGCGTCCGGTTAGTCCGGATCTGCTCTCCTACGCTTACGCAGCCTCGGCAATGCCATCCGACGTTACCACTGCCGGAAGGTCGCTCTCGGTCTGCTCGGCGCCCCGTCGCGCTGCAGCCGCCTTTTTCGTCTTGCCGGCTCGCGAAGGAGGCTGGCATGCGCCGCACACGACGTTGTGCTGAAGGTCGTGGCGATGCGCGACGAACTTACCGCCGCAACGGCAGCAAGGCGTCAACTGCAGAATATCGGCATCGAAAAATCGCACCAGGGTCCACGCACGCGTGAGGTCGAGCGCCGGCTCGGCCCCGCTGTGGCGGCAGTGTTCCAGATACAGCCGGAACCCCTTGGTGAGCGCGTCGAGATGCGAGCAACGCGCTTCGTTCTTGAGGAACAGGTACGTGTTGTAGAACAGCGAGGCGTGGATGTTGGCCAGCCACGTCATGTACCAGTCCGCCGAGAACGGCAGCATACCTTTGGGCGGCGATACGCCACGGATCTCGCGATACAGGCGGATCATGCGGTCGCGTGAGAGCGTGAGTTCGCTTTCGAGCACCTGCATGCGCGCGCCCAACTCGATCAGTGCGATCGCGCGGAATACTTCCTGAGCGTCTTCGGTGAGGCTGCGCCGTGTAGTCATGGACGTCACCCTCAGGCGAATTGACCAGCCGGCTGTCCCGCAAGCAGGATGGCCGCATGGGTAGCCGCCACGTCGGCATGCTTCGAAGTCTGCGTGAGCGCGGACAACATCGCATGATCGTCGAAGCGGAAAAAACAGAGAAGCTGGTCGGAAGAGGCCAACCTGACGATCTGCGCGAGCGACAGAGCGCCAAGCAGATCGGCCAGTTCCGACGACAGTCCCAGTCGGAACATGCCGACCGGCTTGTCCTCGCGCAGCATGCGCTGGGCGAGCATCAGATACGACAAATTAATTTCGCGGATAGATTCCAGCGTCTCGCTGCTACGGTCCATTT
The DNA here is from genome assembly GCF_024206495.1 of Paraburkholderia sp. CNPSo 3272. GTDB lineage: Bacteria > Pseudomonadota > Gammaproteobacteria > Burkholderiales > Burkholderiaceae > Paraburkholderia. The sequence continues at coordinate 102,560 of NZ_JAMBPQ010000010.1, forward strand.
CTCTAGTTTCCGAAGCCCCGAATTTAACCCCCCGGCTTTTTCGCCGTTGTATCTTTTCTCGTCTTGTGGTCGATCTTCGCTCTTTGGCTTGATCTGACTCTTTGATACAGGTTGTTACATCTCGTAACAACCTTGGAGGGAATTGTATGAGGGCTTATCTCAGAAATCAATCCCTCGGATCAAAAATAATCGTACTGTTGTAAATTATTTTCGGTAAGTTTTGCTGCAATTTGAAGTCTGGCTGCCCACATACCGTCACGCCGTTGCCTGAGGTGCTCAAACTGGCCGTAGTACGTTGGTTTATCAGGTTTTTCGCCAGACTGTCGGTGCATGCGCAACGAAGCGCCGAAGGACGAAAAACGCCGTCCGATGGAATAAACGTTTAGAAAGGAGTTGGGTTGACAGGTAAAAAATACGGCAGTGCGGATTAATACCTATGACGAGCGGATTTGTAACAGGTGTTTCGACCCTGACGACCTGTAACAGGGGAATGTGTAACTGAGATGTTACGAGTGCGGACGGTGGGACCAACCGTTGGTTTCTGGAAAATATGCAGACTGGATATTGCGCGAAGATCGCATTTGTGAAACGTTTGCGAGCCGCGGGCGGCACGGCTTTGAGGAGGGCGGCGAGTAGCAGACCGACCCGCGCGCCGACGATACGCGGGCGACGAGCAGCGTGGCGATCTCAAAGTCGTTGTCGATAACCATCGTGCCTCCTATACCGTATACAGCGGGTACCGTTATGCCGGTTATGTCACGACGTGATATAAGTGGCCTGCTGAAAGCGGCATTCGGGTACGGCGCGTTCGCCCGCGCGGCGCCGGGAATCAATCGGGGGAGGGATCATGGCCTCGTTCAACAGGATTCTGCTGTGTTACGACGCAACGCGCGAAGGCCGCCGGGCTTTGCGTGAGGGTGCCGACCTTGCGCGCGAATGCCACGCGCAAACGCATCTGTTGGCCGTGCTCGACCAGGCGCCGCTGCAATGGGGGACGGACATTGCGTCCGCCGTGCCGTTCGAAGCCGCGGAAAACGCGGCGCGCGAGATTCTGCGTGACGGGGTGGCGTGCCTGCAGGACAAGGGCCTCGCGGCAACGGGGCACTTCGTGGTGGGCCGGCCGATCGACGTGATCGCAAGCTACTGCGCGGAACTCCAGCCCGATCTCATCGTGGTGGCGCACCACCGGCGGGGACCGCTCAAGCGCTGGTGGGACGGGCGCGACGACCGCCTGCTGCTCGACCGCGTCTCGTGCAGCGTCCTGGTCGTCACCGCGGCGGACCCGGAGCCCGCGAAAGCGGCGGCCTGAGCCGCCGCCACAACGCCCAAACCGCAGGGCGCAGCGCCCTGCCGCTCAGGCGTTCGGTTCGCCAAAAACCGGCGTGCGCGCCACGCTGATGCTTTGCTGAACGCCGAATTGCGAGATCGTTGCATGCGCATGAATCGGGAATGAGCATGCCCGCGCAGGCGCCCGACATGGTACCGGGTGCGGCCGCCGCAGCCGCCTTCAGCGCTCCGCGCGTCAAGGCGCCTGGTTGCGCAAGGCCTGAGCGGTGTGCGGATCGGCGGGAAAGAACGCTTCGATTGCCAGTTCGGAAAGCGTGATGTCGACCGGTGTGCCGAACACGGTGGTCGTGCTGTAGAACGCCAGTTCGCCGAGCACCGTGCGCACGCGCAGCGGCACGGCAATGTGATGGGCGATCGGCTCGGCGCTCACGTTCGCTACCCCCGGCGGCGTGGGATACGCCGCGAGTTCCTCGTGCAGCGCGGCGAGCGCGGGGTCGGCGCTCGCGTCGATCTGACGTTGCAGGCGCGTGAGCAGATGCGCGCGCCACGCGTGCCAGTTGACGATGCGCGGCGCCATGCCCTCGGGATGCAGCGAAAGCCGCAGCGCATTGATGGGCGCGGCGAGCAGCGCAGGCGAAGCGTCGCCGATGAGCGGCGCGAGCGCGCCGTTCGTCGCGACGATATTCCAGCGGCGGTCCACGGCCACGGCGGGATACGGTTCGTGACCGCGCAGCACGAGGTCGACAGCCTCGCGCGCGGCGGCGAGCTGCGGGTCGTCGAGCGCGCGCTCGCGATAGAGCGGCGCATAGCCCGCCGCCACGAGCAGCGCGTTGCGCTCGCGCAGCGGCACATCCAGCTGCTCGGCCAGATGCATGACCATCTCGCGGCTCGGCAGCGCGCGGCCCGATTCGACGAAGCTCAGATGGCGCGTCGAAATCTCGGCTTCGGTTGCGAGCAGCAACTGGCTCATGCGCCGGCGCATGCGCCAGTCGCGCAGCATCTCGCCGACACTGGCGCGCACGGCGCCGGACGGCACGGCGGGAAGGAGGGAAGCGAGCGTGTTCATGCTGGCGATTCTAACGAAACGCGTGAGCAAGGCGATTACGTCTGAGGTAAAGAATCGACCGGGCAACGGATATATGAAAACCTCGGGTTTACGCCCCTGCTGCATTCGTCGACGACCGTTACCGTGCGCCGCGCTATCGCCTAAAATGAAAAGTCTCACGGACTGTGGCGTCGCGCAGAGGAGACTGCCATGAGGGAAACCGTCGCTGCTTATCTGCTCGGGCCAGGCGTCATGTTGCTGGTGTGCGCGGCCATGTGGGCCGTGTCGCGCCGCAGCAGAGGCACGCTCGAGGCGCGCCTGACTCGCTGGCTCGACGCGCATCGGCCGCACGGCATGCATCACAAGCATTGAGCGTGCCAGCGCCGCGTCGATTTGTGCGATTCTCGAACGCATCGCGAACGGACCGCGACAGGTCGCGTCACGGCCGTAACGGCGGGTCAGGCAAATTCCATAGCATTCCGAATCAACTTCCGGACGAGTTCGTTTCGCTCCGACGCATGGCGCGCCCTGCCGCCTCGTCTACCAGTGACGCCTCACGGCGAGGGAACTGAGCGTGCGCGCCGCGGTCATTCCGATATTGCATATCGGAGCCCTCCATGACCCGTCCCGCCGATTCCTTCATCATCTTCATCGCCCGCATCGCGCTCGCCATTCTGTTTCTCTGGGGCGGTGCCATGAAGCTGCTGGGATACGCGGGGTTCGTCGGCTACCTGCACTCGAAGGGCGTGCCGTATGCCTCGTACGGCGCGATCGTGGCGACCGCCGTCGAACTGCTCGGCGGCATTGCGATCGTGTTGGGCGTGCGCACGCGCGCGGTTGCGTTCCTGCTGGCCGTGTACGCTATCGTCACGGCGATACTCGGCCATGACTTCTGGAACATGACCCAGGCCGCGGCGCAGCAGGACGCGGTTATTCATTTCTGGAAGAACGTGGCGATCGCGGGTGGTTTTCTCCTGCTGGCCGTGACGGGCGCGGGACGTGCTTCCGTTGATGGTATGCGCGCGCCGCGCGGCGGCGGCCTGCGAGGCTGACGGCTTCGCGTGGCGAAGCGCGAGTGTCGAATTGCAACCACCGGGCAACCGGGTGTAGAGGGAGCAGGCCTTGATACAGAACTTCGACTTCAACGTGGCAGGCAAGACCGGGCAGTTCTGCGCGAGTCTTGCGGAAGACGGCACGCGGCGCGTGTTCATCAGCGAGGCGGATACCGCGAAGACGCTGGTGATCCTCGACGCCTCCGGGCTCATCGGCACGCTCAAGGCTGAGCTCGAGGAGCCCGCACAGCTAATCGCTCAGGCCATCCGCAAGGCGCAGAACGATGGTTTGATCGCCCGCGCAATCGACTCCGGTGCGATCCAGGAGGCGTCGCTGTAGTTCGGCACGCCAGTTCGCTGTTGCATCAGCGAGATTGCGGTTCGTTCATCCGCGCCGGTTCGGCGCGGCGCACGCCCGCATGCGCCGGATCGGTCCTCACGAACCACGCCAGCCCGGCCGCCGTGAGCAGGAGCGCCGTCGAGACCGCGGTTTCCGCACGCAGGCCGGCCACCACCTGCACCGCACCCGCCCCGCCGGCGAGCGCGCCGAACGCCGCCACCCCAACCGCACCGCCCGCCTGACGCGCCGTATTGAGCAACGCCGAGGCCGTCCCCGCGCGCGCCGGCTCCACCGAGGAGAGCACGGCCGTGGTCATCGCCGGCACAGCGAGGCCCATGCCGGAGGGGATGAGCAGAAAGGCGAGCAGCACGTAGGCGAGCGGCGTCGAGGCGTCCACGCTGATCAGCAATGCGTAGCCGGCACCCGCGATCAGCGCGCCGATGATCATCGGCCGGCGCGTGCCGTAACGCGCCACCACATGGCCGCTCACGATGTTCGAGAGCAGGAAGCCGGCGGTGAGCGGAACGAACGCGAGGCCCGCCTGCAACGGCGTCTCGCCCCGCGCATGCTGCAGATAGAGCGCGAGCACGAACACGGTGCCGTAGTACGTGAGATTCACGCAGATACCGAACAGCACCGCCGCGCTGAACGTGCGATTGCGCAGTGTGGCGAGCGGCAGCATAGGGTCGTGTGCGCGCGCTTCGAGCGAGACGAACGCAAAACCTGTAACGAGCGCGAGCGCAAAGCCGCCCGCCACTGCCCAGTGCGTGAAGCCGAGCGGCCGCCATTCGATCACGGCGCCCGTAAAGGCCGTGAGCGCCACGATGGCGAGCAACTGGCCGCGCACATCGAGGCTGCGCACGGCGGGCGCGCCGGCGGCGCTGGCATCGTGAGCGCGACGGCGCGGCGTGGGAATCCAGGCAAGCGCGGCCCAAAGGCCGGCCGCGCACAGCGGCAGGTTCACGAGGAAAATGCTGCGCCAGCCGAACGCCGCGATCAGCAGGCCGCCCGCCACCGGGCCGGCGGCGATCGAGATGGCGCCGGCGGCGGTCCAGAAACCCACTGCACGCGCCCTGAGCGCCCGGTCGTGGCGGCACGCTTCGTTGAGCAGCGCGAGCGAATTGGGCAGCATGGCCGCCGCGCCCGCGCCCTGCAGCGCGCGGGCGGCGATCAGCATGACCGGATTGGCCGCGAGCCCGCAGGCCAGCGAGGCGAGGGCGAACACCACGAGCCCGATGGCGTAGAGGCGGCGTGCGCCGTAGCGGTCGCCCAGCACGCCGCCCGAGAGCATCAGCACCGCGAAGGCGAGCGTATAGGCGTCGACGATCCATTGCAGGCCCGCGACGTTCGCATGGAGATCGGTTGCGATGCGCGCGAGCGCGATATTGACGATGGTCACGTCGAGCTGCGTGACGACGAACCCGACGCTGACGGTCGCGACGATACGCGTGAGCGCGGGCGTGAAGTGGACTGGGGTGGGGTGTGAGGTATTCATGCGCCCATGGTAGGGCGCGCGGCGGCTTCGACGTTTCAGCGCGAGGTGAATTGTCGAAGCCGGCGGCAAAATGGTGTCGGACCGGTGGTGGCCGTCCAGTGCGCATTCAATGCACACCGCGGCGCACTTACTGCTCGCGATGCGGGTCCGCGAAGAACAGCGTCGTGATCGCGCCGAGCACACAGATCGCGGCCACGTAGTAGGTGGGCGCGAGCGGTGCGGACTTCATCAGCAGCGCGACGACGATCGGCGTGAGGCCGCCGAACACGGCGTACGCCACGTTGTACGAGAACGAGATGCCCGAGAAGCGCACCACGGGCGGGAACGCGTTCACCATCACATAGGGCACCGCGCCGATCGTGCCGACCAGCAGCCCGCAGAGCGCATAAAGCGGCATGAGCATTGAGCGGTCCACGGCGATCTGGCGGAACAGCGTGTAATACGCGATCGCGAGGGCAATGCCGCCGATGGCCAGCACGCGGCGCGCGCCGAAGCGGTCCGCGAGCGCGCCCGCGCTCACGCAGCCGACCGTGAGGAAGAGCGTCGCCACGCAGTTCGCGAGCAGCGACGTGGTCGCGTCGAGATGGAACTGCTTCTGCAGGAGCGGCGGCGTCATCAGGATCACGACGACGATGGCGGCCGAAAGCATCCACGTGAGCAGCATCGAGACGATCACGGCGCGGCCGTGGTCGCGCAGCACGGCCTTGAGCGGGATTTCGTCGGCGAGCGACTTGCGCGCCTTCATCTCGGCGAACACCGGTGTTTCGTGCAGCCACTGGCGCAGATACACCGAGAACATGCCGAACAGGCCGCCAATCAGGAACGGAATGCGCCAGGCATACGCGGCGATGTCGCCCGGGGCGTAGTGATGATTGACCGCCGCGGCGATCAGCGAGCCGAGCAGGATGCCGAACGTGAGGCCCGCCGTGAGCGTGCCGCATGCATAGCCGATATGGCGGCGCGGCACGTGCTCGGAGACGAACACCCACGCGCCCGGCACCTCGCCGCCCACGGCCGCGCCTTGCAGCACGCGCAGCGCGAGCAGCAGAACGGGAGCGAGCACGCCGATCGTCGCGTAGGTGGGCAGGCAGCCCATGGCGAGCGTGGGCAGCGCCATCAGCAGCACGGAGAGCGTGAACATGCGCTTGCGCCCGAGCAGGTCGCCGAAGTGAGCCATGACGATGCCGCCGAGCGGCCGCGCGAGGTAGCCCGCCGCGAAGATGCCGAAAGTCTGCAGCTGGCGCAGCCAGTCGGGAATCGTTGCGGGGAAGAACAACTGGCCGATAGCCGGCGCGAAGAACACGAAGATGATGAAGTCGTAGAACTCGAGGGCGCCGCCGAGTGCGGCGAGCCCGAGCGTCTTGTAGTCGCTGCGGGTGAGCGCGCGTGCAGCGGCAGGCGTGCGCACGCCAATTTCTGTTGCTTGCATTTCCGAAAAACCAGGGTGTTGTTATGTACGACGTTGTACGTAGCGCGTGCGGAACGCGTGTGGACGTCCGTGATGGCTGAATTTGCCTGGTGCGCGCGTGGCGCGGGGCGGCGGTCGTCGGATAGGCGGGCGCAAGGGTGGGGCACGGCAACAGCGCGTGCGCGGGGGTGGGCGCACGTGTGACGACTTCAGACCAGTGCGCGATTCTACAGGAAGCCTGCAGGCCGCCAGACGCGCGGCCAGTCTGGTCGCTCCTGCGCCGTTGTGGTAAAGCGGTGAAGCGCTCTGGAATTCGGACTCGTCCGATGGGCAAGTTTTGCACATATCCACAAAATTGCCCGCTTTCATCATCGATCCATCAGGGGCCCCCACCATGCGCATCGCGATTCTCCAGCGCGACGCTGACCATCGCCAGCAACTCGAGCGCGTGCTGACGCAATGCGGTCACGCCTGCGTTGCGTCCGGCGACGCACTCCTGCTTGCCAGGACGCTGGCCACGTCGACGGTCGATATGGTCGTGCTCGACTGGCAGGGCTCCCAAATCGCCGGCGCGGAACTGCTGAGGACCTTGCGGGCCGTGAACGGCAGCCAGATTCCGGTGCTGTTCGTCTCGGAGGACGCCTCCGACCAGAGCGTCGTGCGAGCGTTTTCTATCGGCGCGGACGACTACGTGTGCCTGCCGGTCTGTCCTTCGGTGCTGCGCGCGCGCGTGAACGCGCTTCTGCGCCGCGCATTTCCCGACCGGTACGAGAACCTGACGTTCGACGCCGGACCTTATCACTTCGACACGGGGCATCAGGCTGTCAGCGTGCACGGCAAGCCCGTGCTGCTCTCGACCACGCAGTACCGGCTGGCTGCGCTGTTCTTCTCGAATATCGGGCGCGTGCTCTCGCGCGATCACATTTACGCGATGGTGTGGGGGCGCGAGTTGCAGACCTTGACGCGCACGATCGACAGCCACGTGTCGCGACTGCGTCTGTTGCTGGAGATCGACACGCCGAACGGTTTTCGGCTGCAGCCGGTCTACAAGAGCGGCTACCGGCTGTTGTGCCTGCAGGACCAAAATGAAGCGCTCGCCGTCGAAGGCGCGGAACTCGAGTCGGCCTGAGGCGAAGCGCTGCGATTCTTCTGGAATTCGATAAAAAAACGGCGGCACGCCTGGCGTGCCGCCGTCTTTTTTGTCCGATGCGTCGTGCGCCGCGCGCGCCAACCTCAGCGCGCGAGGCCGAGTCCTTGTAGCACGGCGTTGCCTTCCGACGTGAGGCGGATGCGCGGGTCACCGGCATCGTCCTGCACCTGCTCGACGAGGCCGGCTTCCTTGAGCATCGGAATCTCCGGTTTGGCGTGTGCGTCGATCGGCGCATGCAGCAGCAACAGGAGCGTCGCGAGCTCGTGGTGGCTCAGCAACCGGCGCAACAAGGTGCGGCGAGCGGGCTTCGCGCCGGGCGTGGCCTCGCTGTCGACCTGACCTGTCGGCTGGATTTGCGGGTCTTGCTGTTTCACGAAACCTCCTGCAGCGTTCGTTTCTTCTGGGTGGAAGCGATGATGCGGACGAAGACTTAAGCGATTCTTAAAACGCCCGGCGAAAATGTGTCATCGCGCTACACGGTGCGCAGCGATGTAAAAAAGCCGTAATAGAAAGCGCAAGAAAGGCGCGGCGAAGCGCCGGGCAGCCGCGGCCCGGCAAAAACGGCCCGTCACATGTTCAAGGCGCGCAGGTTTTGCTCGCACCCTCGATCCACAGGTTCGAGGCGTGGCGTTTGCCGGCGTAATAGCGGTAGGTCGTCGCGCCGTTGTCGGTGCGCACCTTGATGACATTCGAGTCGGCGAACTCCAGCATCTGACCTTGCGGCAGCGGCGAGGTGGTGAAGCTGGCGCCATGACGCGAGGCTTCGACGGTCAGGCACGAGATCACGTCCTGGACCGACCGGTTGGTTGTGGAATCGATGACCGGCTGACCGGCGTCCGGATTGCTCTGAAACCACGCGCACGCGCCGAGCGTGAGCGAAAGGGCAAGGGGCACGGCGAGCTTTTTCATATTTCCCGGGTATCCAACAAAATAGTCGATCATTATATCGGGAGCATGTGCCGTGCCACGGCGCGGGCGCAAAATGCCGCAAAACTGTCACGCGCTGGGCATCGGTGTTGCGACAGTGCGACGTGCGTGCGAAGCCCTACATACTGGCGCGCAAGAACCCACGGAGCGAGATAGACTATTTAAGGGGTGCCGTCTGGAAATCTGACGTGACGTCAGGAGAATACGCATGAACCGCCCATCGGTACGCTTTCCTGTTCGCGCCGCTGGCGCTGGCTCACTCTTCAGGTGGGTCAAGTGGGGATTCGTCGTCGCGTTTCTGGCTGCCCTCGTCATCATCGCGCGCATCGTTCAGATCGAAATCGACACGTCGCGCCTGCAGGCGCGCTACCTTTCCGAACTTACGCGCGACATCGGCTTTACGGTGGAGAACGGGCCGAGCCACAACATTCGCTTTCCGACCGCGAACGGGCCGTACGACGTGCGGCTCGGTTATGCGCAACTGCCCACCTTCGAGAACCGGCTTGCGGAACGCGGTTTCGCGATCGCCGCGCAGGCGCGCGATTCAGATCGCATGATCGCCGTGGCCGACGAAGGGCTTTTCCTGCCGTTCGAAGAAAAGGATCAGGCCGGGATCGTGCTGCGCGACGCTTCCGGTGCGACGCTCTTCCATACGCGTTATCCGCAGCGCGCGTACGAAAATTTCGACGCGGTGCCGGCCGTGGTGCGCGACTCGCTGCTGTTCATCGAGGACAAATACCTGCTGGCCCAAGACCAGCCGAACCGCAACCCGGCCATCGACTGGGGGCGCTTTAGCCGGGCGCTCGTCGACCAGGGTGCGCGCCTCGTGAACCAGCATCAGCAAACGCCCGGCGGCAGCACGCTCGCCACCCAAATCGAGAAGTTCCGGCACTCGACCGGCGGCCGCACCTCCACGCCGCCGGAGAAGCTGCGCCAGATCGCGTCCGCTTCGCTGCGCGCCTATCTGGACGGCCCGCAGACCATGCCCGCGCGCCAGCAGATTCTCGTGCGCTACCTGAATTCGGTGCCGCTCTCCGCCAAGCCGGGCGTGGGCGAAGTCAACGGTCTGGGCGACGGCCTCGCCGCCTGGTATGGGCGCGACTTCCGCGACGTCAATCGCGTCCTGCGCGCGCCGCTGACGCCCGAGACGCTCGACGCGCAGGCGCTGGCGTTCCGCCAGGTCCTCTCGCTGCTGATCGCCCAGCGCGCGCCCTCCTACTTCCTGCAAAAGAACAACGACGCGCTCGCGAAGCTGACCGACAGCTATATCCGCCTGCTCGGCGCCGGCGGCGTGATCACGCCGGCGCTGCGCGACGCCGCGCTCGCCACGCAACTCACGCTCGACCGCTCGAAGCCGTCGCAGCGCGTGCCGGTTTCCTTCGTGGAGCGCAAGGCGGTGCTGACGCTGCGCACCCAGCTCATGCAGGCGCTCGGGCTGAAGACGCTTTACGACCTCGACCGCCTCGATCTGACCGCCACGGCCACGCTCATCGACAGCGTGCAGCAGGCCGTGAGCGACCGCCTTGCCGACGCCGCCACGAAGGACGGCGCGCGCCAGGCGGGTCTGGTCGGCTTCGAGATGCTGCGCCCCTCCGACGATCCTTCGAAGATCGCGTACAGCTTCACGCTGTTCGAGCGCAGCAGCGGCGAGAACCTCGTGCGCGTGCAAACAGACAGCGTGAACCAGCCGTTCGACATCAATTCGGGCGCGCGCCTGAATCTGGGGTCGACGGCGAAGCTGCGCACGCTCGTGACGTATCTGCAGATCGTGAGCGCGCTGCACGCGCGCTACGCGGCCGACGATGCGAAGTCGCTGCGCGCGATGCTGCCGCAAGTCGATCCGAGCGACGCGCTCACGCGCTGGGCGATCGACTATCTCTCGAAAACCTCCGACCGCTCGCTGCATTCCATGCTGGAAGCGGCCGTCGAGCGCAAGTACTCAGCCAGCCCGGGCGAGACGTTCTACACCGGCGGCGGCGCGCAGAGCTTCAACAATTTCGAGTCGAGCGACAACGCGCAGATTCTGACCGTGCACCGCGCGTTCCAGCATTCCGTGAATCTGGTGTTCGTGCGGCTCATGCGCGACATCGTCCACTACGAGATGATCCAGACTTCGGGGCCGCCCGCGCAATGGCTCGACGATCCTGTTGTGCGCACGCGCTTTCTCACGCAGTTTGCCGATGGTGAGAGCCAGGTCTACATGAAGCGCTTCTACACGCGCTACGCGGGAAAGAACAACGATGAAGCGCTGGCGATCTTGCTGCAACACACGCGCAAGGGCCCGGCGCGCATTGCGACCGTGCTGCGCAGCGTGAAACCCGACGGCAAACTGCCGTGGTTCGATGCACAGATGCGCGCGCAACTAAAGAACACTAAGTTCCAGTGGCTCGACGACGAAGACCTCGCGCACTACTACGACAAGTACGCCATCGACAAATTCAACCTCAACGACCGCGGCTATATTGCGGGCATTCATCCGCTTGAACTGTGGCTGCTGAATTACATGCGCGTGCACCCGGATGCAACGCTCGCGCAGGTTCAGCAGGAGAGCCGCGACACGCGCCTTTACACCTACAGCTGGCTCTTCAAGACGAAGTATCACGCGACCCAGAACCGACGCATTCGCCACATGATCGAGTTGCGCGCGTATGACGCGATCGGCAAGTCCTGGCGCGCGGTCGGTTATCCGTTCGACGGCATCACGCCTTCTTATGGCGCGGCGATCGGTGCGTCGGGCGACCGGCCCGCGGCGCTCGCGCAGCTCATCGGCTTGATTTCGAGCAATGGCGAAAAGCTGCCGACGCACAGTTTCGAGTCGCTCGACTTCGCGCGCGGCACGCCGTACGAGACGCACTTCGTGCACGCGTCCGCGCAGCCGCAAGCGTTGATTTCGCCGGAAATTTCGCAGGTGGTGCGCGAGCTGCTGACGTCGGTGGTGGAGGGCGGCACGGCCAAGCGCCTTGCCGACGGCATGACGCTCCCCGACGGCAAGACGCTGCCCGTGTATGGCAAGACCGGAACCGGCGACCAGCGCTTCAACGTGTACGCGCCGGGCGCGCGGCTCATCGAATCGCGCAAGGTGAACCGGAGCGCGACCTTCGTGTTCGTGATCGGCAACCGCTTCTACGGCACGCTCACGGCATGGGTGCATGAGCCGTACGCGGCGCGCTATACGTTCACGAGTGCGCTGTCCGTGCAATTGCTGAAGTCGCTTGCGCCGGTGTTGCAGCCGCTGCTGGAATCCAGGTCCGCGACGGACCGAGATGAGAAACCCGATCCTGTCCACGCCGCGCAGCAGATGACGCTCATCGACCCGCAATCGGGCGAAATGCGCCGTGTGGTGTGGAACGGCAAGGCGCTCGAATTCGACGACGCGCACTGATTCAGGTTATTCGGAATCCAAATCAAAACGCGAGGCTGGTGTGGATGCACCAGCCTCGCGTTCTTCTTGATGCGCTCAATCGCCGCTTCAATAGCCGCCAGGCGGCGGAGGCGGCGACCCCGGTGGGGGCGGCGGCAGATAGCGCGGTTGCGGCGCCGTCTGGAACTGCTGCTGCGGCGCCTGGAACGGCTGGGGCTGCGACATCGTCATGTTGCCGGGCGCGGGTATGCGGTTGCCGGTGGCGTACATGCATTGCAGATAAGCGTAGTCGTAACGGCGCTGCACGTCCCACGCGGAACCCTGTGCGTTGCCCATGCCGACAGCGCTGCCCGCAAGCAGGCCCGCGCCCGCGCCGATGGCAGCGCCTTGGCCGCCGCCAAAAGCGGCGCCCGCGGCCGCGCCGAGCGCCGTACCGACCACCGCGCTGCCCACGCCGGCGCCGGTTGCTGCCTGGTTGGATGTGACGCCGCCTACCTGCTGGAAGGCGAACTGGCGGCAATTCGCGTCGTCGGCGCGAAACTGATCGAAGGTCTTGCCCGTGCCGGGCAGTGCCATCACGCTCGGCCCCGTGGGCGTCACGGCGCATGCGCTAAGCAGCCCCGCAGTGGCGAGTAGCGCGAGATACGTGTATTTCATGTGCGGCTCGATATATTCAAGGTGTTCAGTTCGACGGCGCCGGCTGGGCGGGAACCGCGCGCCAGCCCGACGAACACTGCTTTACATACGGATAGTAGGTTTTCGATTCGTCGCAGTAGTACCAGGTATCGGCGTTCGCCTGCTGGTCGCCCGCTGCATCGCCAGGCGCGGCGTTGACGGGGCCCTGCTGCTGGTCCATGACGGGGGCGCCGGCCTGGCCCTGCTCGATGTAATCGGGCGCCTGCGGCGGCGGCGCGACGATGACGGCCGGCGGCGGCGCGTAGTAGTAGGGCGCGGGCGCGACCGGGTAGTAATAGGGTACGCCGGCGCCGAAATACACGCCGACATGCGCCGCCTGTGCAACGCCGCACACCCCGAGAAGCGCGGCCGCAGCGGCCCCGAGAAACAGTTTCGACCTTCTCACACACGATCTCCAGAAACGGGCAGGCCGGAGCACCGCGCGCGCCAGCCAATCATCGAACGCTATGACATTGCCGAAACCAATGCAATTACGCGAGTTGCAACAATTTTTCCAGTTGTTACAAAAGGGACAGGGCCGGCGGTGCGCAAAGGAGCGGCTCGACCCCGCTGCGCTCTGCGCGCGCGTGGCGGAGGAAGCGGCGGTCTGATCGCCGGCCAGGGCGCCGGCTAGCGCGCGGCGCGTTCGCGCTCGAGCCGGCGCACGGCTTCGCCCACGTCCTGGCTGAACTGCGCGAGCGCGGCGAGTTGGAGGTTGGGCGGCTGCAGCGCAGACCAGAGTGCGTCCACGAGGCGCTCGGCCGTGGCGTCGATGTCCGTGCGGCGGTTGGCGAGCGTCGCGTCCCACAGCACATGCTCCATGGGCCCGAATACCAACGAGCGCAGCAGCCGCAGCGGCAGGTCGTTGCGGATCTGTCCGCTTTCCTGGCCGCGCGCGAGCACGCGCATGAGCGGCGCCGTGTAGCGGCGCTGCATTTCCGTGAGCGCATCGCTCAGATCGTGGTGCCGGGTGCGGCCTTCCGAGAGCACCAGTTCGCAGATGCCGGTGCCGCTCTCGAGCATCAACTGCAGATGCATGCGCACGATGAATGCGAACTGCTGGCGCACGGTGCCGTCACGCGGCAGGCCGCCTTCGATCGCGGCGATCGATTCGTCATACCAGTCGCCGATCACGCGCGCGCACAACTCCCGTTTGCCCCGAAAGTAGCTGAACACCGTCGCCTCGGACACACCGAGGCGCTGGGCGATCTCGGCCGTGGTGGCGCGCGCGTACCCTTTTTCCGAGAACACTTCGCGCCCCGCCTGCAGGATCTCGCGCACGCGCTGCTGCGACTTGCGGCCCGCCGGCTGGCGGCGCGACGCGGGCAGGACGGCTTTCCGTGCAACGGCTTCCATATTGAGCTTGATTCAATTTACGTCAGGATGAAATGGATTATCCGCTAAAGAAACGCCGCCGCACAAGGAAATTTCATCTCCATGACAACTTGAGCGTCACTCAGAAATACCTATTGACGTTAACGTAAATCTGGCGTGAAATGGGCGTCCATGGGGCGAAGCTACGCCCGGTTCGAGAATCCCTGGAGACACACATGAGCAACGTACCCGGTTTGCAGTTCCCGCTTGGCGAAGAAGTCGAAATGCTGCGCGACAGCATCGCTGGCTTCGCGGCAAAGGAAATCGCGCCGCGCGCGGGTGAAATCGATCGCACCGACCAGTTCCCGATGGACCTCTGGCGCAAGTTCGGCGACCTGGGCGTGCTCGGCATGACGGTCTCGGAGGAATACGGCGGCGCGAACATGGGCTACACGGCGCACATGGTCGCGATGGAGGAAATCTCGCGCGCGTCCGCATCGGTCGGCCTGTCGTACGGCGCGCATTCGAACCTCTGCGTGAACCAGATCCACCGCAACGGCAGCGAGGCGCAAAAGCGCAAGTACCTGCCGAAGCTCGTTTCCGGCGAGCACATCGGCGCGCTCGCCATGAGCGAGCCCAACGCCGGCTCGGATGTCGTGAGCATGAAGCTGCGCGCCGAAAAGAAGGGCGACCGCTACGTGCTCAACGGCACGAAGATGTGGATCACCAACGGCCCGGATTGCGACACGCTAGTGGTCTACGCGAAAACCGACCCTGAAGCGGGTTCGCGCGGCATTACGGCGTTCATCGTCGAGAAGGGCATGAAGGGCTTTTCGGTTGCGCAGAAGCTCGACAAGCTCGGCATGCGCGGTTCGCACACTGGCGAGCTGGTGTTCCAGGACGTGGAAGTGCCCGAAGAGAATATCCTCGGCCAGCTCAACGGCGGCGTGAAAGTGCTGATGAGCGGCCTCGACTACGAGCGCGCCGTGCTGGCGGGCGGTCCCACCGGCATCATGGCCGCGGTCATGGACGCGGTCGTGCCGTACATCCACGATCGCAAGCAGTTCGGTCAGGCCATCGGCGAATTCCAGCTCATCCAGGGCAAGGTCGCGGACCTCTACACGACGTATCAGGCGTGCCGCGCCTATCTCTACGCGGTGGGCCGCCAGCTCGACACGCTTGGCCGGGACCACGTGCGCCAGGTGCGCAAGGACTGCGCGGGCGTGATTCTCTACACCGCGGAAAAGGCCACGTGGATGGCGGGCGAAGCGATCCAGATCCTCGGCGGCAATGGCTATATCAACGAGTATCCGGTCGGACGTCTCTGGCGCGACGCGAAGCTCTACGAAATCGGCGCGGGCACGAGCGAGATTCGCCGCATGTTGATCGGCCGCGAGCTGTTCGCGGAAACCATGTAATCCTAAGCAACTCACGGTAACGAAGGGAGGACGGGATGCCGGTCATCGAATCGAAGCTCAATCCGCGTTCGGACGACTACAAGGCCAATACCGCGGCACTGGAAGCGCTCGTCGCGGACCTGCGCGAAAAGATTCAGAAGCTAACGCTTGGCGGCGGCGAAGCCGCGCGCGACAAGCACCTCTCGCGCGGCAAGCTGCTGCCGCGCGATCGCATTGCGCAGCTGCTCGATCCGGGCACGCCGTTTCTGGAGCTCTCGCAGCTCGCGGCCTACGGCATGTACAACGACGACGCGCCGGGCGCGGGCATCATCACGGGCATTGGCCGCATTGCGGGGCAGGAATGCGTGATCGTTTGCAATGACGCCACGGTGAAGGGCGGCACGTATTATCCGGTCACGGTGAAGAAGCACGTGCGCGCGCAGGAAATCGCCCAGGAAAACAACCTGCCTTGCGTGTATCTCGTCGATTCGGGCGGCGCGAACCTGCCGAATCAGGACGAGGTGTTTCCGGACCGCGATCACTTCGGCCGCATCTTTTACAATCAGGCGAATCTCTCTGCACAGGGTATTCCGCAGATCGCAGTGGTGATGGGCTCGTGCACGGCGGGCGGCGCGTATGTGCCGGCCATGAGCGACGAGTCGATTATCGTCAAGAACCAGGGCACGATTTTCCTCGGCGGCCCGCCGCTCGTGAAAGCGGCGACGGGCGAGGAAGTGAGCGCCGAGGACCTGGGCGGCGGCGACGTTCACACGCGTCTTTCCGGCGTGGTCGACCATCTCGCGCAGAACGACGCGCATGCGCTGGCCATTGCGCGTTCGATCGTCGGCAATCTGAACCGCACGAAAACGCCGCCCGTGGTGCTGCGCGAGCCGCTGCCGCCGCGCTTCGACGCGAAAAGCCTCTACGGCGTGATTCCCGTGGATACGCGCAAGCCGTTCGACGTGCGCGAGGTGATCGCCCGCATCGTCGACGACTCGGCTTTCGACGAATTCAAGGCGCGCTACGGCACCACGCTCGTGACCGGCTTTGCGCACATCTGGGGCCACCCGGTCGGCATCGTCGCGAACAACGGCATTCTTTTTTCCGAATCGGCGTTGAAGGGCACGCACTTCATCGAGCTGTGTTGTCAGCGCAAGATCCCACTGGTGTTCCTGCAGAACATCACGGGCTTCATGGTGGGTCGCAAGTACGAGAACGAGGGCATTGCGCGTAACGGCGCGAAGATGGTGACGGCTGTGGCCACGGCAAAGGTGCCGAAGTTCACGGTCATCATTGGCGGTTCGTTCGGCGCGGGCAACTACGGCATGTGCGGCCGCGGGTATTCGCCGCGCTTCCTGTGGATGTGGCCGAACGCGCGCATCTCGGTGATGGGCGGCGAGCAGGCTGCATCCGTGCTCGCCACGGTGCGCCGCGACGGTATCGAAGCGAAGGGCGGCACGTGGAGCGCCGAAGAAGAAGATGCGTTCAAGCAGCCGATTCGCGACCAGTACGAACTGCAGGGCCATCCGTATTACGCGAGCGCACGCCTGTGGGACGACGGCGTGATCGACCCGGCGCAAACGCGCGACGTGCTCGGTCTCGGTCTTTCCGCCACGATGAACGCGCCGATCGAAGAGACGCGCTTCGGCGTGTTCCGCATGTGATGCATTGAGGACCAGACAATGCAATACGAAACGCTCATCGTAGAAGTTGCCGGACACGTGGCCACTGTTACGCTCAATCGTCCTGAAGTGCGCAACGCGTTCAACGAAACGATGATTGCGGACGTCACGGCGGCGTTCACCGCGCTCGGTGCGCGCGACGACGTGCGCGCGATCGTGCTCGCCGGCAACGGCAAGGCCTTTTGCGCAGGCGCGGACCTGAACTGGATGCGCAAGATGGCCGGCTACTCCGACGCGGAGAACCGCGCGGACGCCATGCGTCTCGCGCAAATGCTCTCGGCGCTCTACCGCTGCCCGAAGCCGGTCGTCGCACGCGTGCACGGCGACGCCTACGCAGGCGGCATGGGTCTCGTGTGTGCGGCGGACATCGTGGTGGCCGTGGAAACTGCGCACTTCTGCCTTTCCGAAGCGCGCCTCGGCCTCATGCCCGCCACGATTGCGCCTTACGTGATCCGCGCGCTGGGCGAGCAGGCTTCGCGCCGCTACTTCGTGACGGCCGAAGCCTTCGACTGCGCCACCGCGCAGCGGCTCGGCCTCGTGAGCGAAGCCGTGAGCGCCGAAGCGCTCGACGCCACCGTGCAGCGCATCACCGAAACGCTCTGTGCGAACAGCCCGAATGCCGTGCGCGAGTGCAAGGAGCTCGTGCAGGATATCGCCGGCCAGACGATCGACGACACCCTGATCGAAGACACCGCCGTTCGCATCGCGCGTATTCGCGCGAGCGAGGAGGGGCGCGACGGCGTGTCGGCGTTCCTTGAAAAGCGCACGCCGCGCTGGCGCGATCAATAACGCAAGAAGCAGGAAACGAAGCGAGGACAGCACATGTTCAACAAAATCCTGATCGCCAACCGCGGCGAAATTGCGTGCCGGGTTGCGGCGACGTGCAGGCGGCTTGGCGTAAAGAGCGTGGCCGTGTACTCGGACGCCGACGCAAACGCCAAGCACGTCGCGGGCTGCGACGAAGCCGTGCATATCGGCGAAGCGGCCGCGGCGCAAAGCTATTTGCGCTACGAGCGCATCATCGACGCCGCGCGCGCCACGGGTGCGCAAGCCATTCACCCCGGCTACGGTTTTCTTTCGGAGAACGAAGACTTCGCTCGCGCGTGCGAGGCGGCCGGCATCGTCTTCATCGGGCCGCCGGTCGATGCGATCGCCGCCATGGGCTCGAAAGCGGCCGCGAAGGCACTGATGCATGCGGCGGCAGTGCCGCTCGTACCTGGCTACCACGGCGACGACCAGGACCCAACGCTCCTGCAGCGCGAAGCCGATGCAATGGGCTACCCCGTGCTGCTCAAGGCGAGCGCGGGCGGCGGCGGCAAGGGCATGCGCGTGGTCGAGCGCAGCGAAGACTTCGCGGCGGCGCTCGCTTCGTGCAAGCGCGAGGCGGCCAGCAGCTTCGGCAATGACCGCGTGCTGATCGAGAAGTACCTCTCGCGGCCGCGTCACGTCGAAGTTCAGGTGTTCGCCGACAAGCATGGCGGCGCGGTCTACCTTTTCGACCGCGACTGCTCAGTGCAGCGCCGCCACCAGAAAGTGCTCGAAGAGGCGCCCGCGCCGGGTCTCGAAGACGGCGTTCGCCGCGCCATGGGCGAGGCGGCCGTAGCCGCTGCGCGCGCCGTGAATTACGAGGGCGCGGGCACCGTCGAATTCATCATGACGGGGACCGACTTCTACTTCATGGAGATGAACACGCGCCTGCAGGTCGAGCACCCCGTGACGGAGATGATCACGGGCCTCGATCTCGTCGAATGGCAGTTGCGCGTGGCGGCGGGCGAGCCGCTGCCGCTCGGGCAGTCGCAGCTGTCGATCACCGGCCATGCGCTCGAGGCGCGCATTTACGCGGAAAATCCGGCGCGCGGCTTCCTGCCCTCCACGGGCACGCTCAAGCATCTGCGCATGCCCCAGGGCGTCGAGTTCCGGCTCGGCCACGCGGGCCAGCGCGCGAGCGTGCGCATCGACAGCGGCGTGCGCGAAGGCGACACCATCACGCCGTTCTACGATCCGATGATCGCGAAGCTGATCGTGCACGGCGCCACCCGCGAGGACGCGCTTGCACGTATGAAACGCGCGCTCGAAGCGTGCGAGGTGGTGGGGCCGCATACGAACGTCGAATTTCTGCAGCGGCTCGTGATCTGTGAGCCATTCGCAAGCGCCGATCTCGACACGGGCCTGATCGAGCGTAACCACGACGCATTGTTCTCGCCGCAGCAGAAGCCGGTTCGCGAAGCGCTCGCGCTCGCGTGTGCGGCGCTGCTGGGCCGGGAGGGCGGCGCGGAGCACGGTGCGTCGCCGTGGCATGCGCTTTCGCATTGGCGACTGAATAGCGGCTTTGCACAGACGCTCTCCTGGCGCGATGTCGAAAGCGATACCGCGTTCACGGTGGCGCACACGCATGACGGTGGTGACGAAACCCTGGCCTATGCGGGGCACGAGGCCCGCTACACATGGTGGTGCGGCGAGGGCAAGGACGAATACGGCGCGACCATCGGCGACAAGCGCGTGAGGGGCCGCGTATTCATCGACGGCGACGTGTTTCATGTGTTTTGCCTCGGCACGGCGATGGCGTTCGAGTGGCAGAACCTGCTCGCGCATGCGGCCGACGCGGAGCACGGCGAGGGCCGTCTGACTGCGCCCATGCCGGGCAAGGTGATCGCCGTGCTGGTCGAGCCGGGTGCCGTGGTCGAGAAGGGCGCACCGCTCATCGTCATGGAGGCGATGAAGATGGAGCACACCATCGGTGCGCCTGCGGCTGGTAAGGTCACCGAAGTCTTGTATGGCGTAGGCGACCAGGTGGCCGACGGCGCGCAACTGCTCGTGCTCGAAGCGGCTTGAGGCCGCTTGAGGCCGCTTGAGGCCGCTCAAAGCGGTTTGAAGTACAGGGCCAATCGGTTCCTTCCGGCTTCCCTGTAGCCGGAGAACGACGTGAGCGTTTTGCCCATGGGGCGCTCTGCAATAGCGGAGCGCCTTTTTTTTCGCGCTTGCGGTTGGGAACCGCTCAGTGTTCCTTGGCATGCGCCGCGAGCAGTTCCCGATGTCGCGCTTCGGTGGCGTCGTCGGCGGGGAACATGCATTCGAGGCGCAATTCCTGGGCGGCGATGTTTTGCGGCGTTCCCACGCTCGTCACCATCGAGAAATAGCGAAGCACGCTGCCGTCGTGGATGAAACTCAGCGGAATGACCGGCATGGTGGGCGTACCGGCCGATCCATGACGCGCTTTCCAGTCGCCTGGCACGCCGGGGTACGCAAGCAACTCGTCGAGCAGCGTGCGCGTTTCTTCGTCGATCACGCGGCCGACCGCTTCGCGATACACGCGTTGCAGCAAGCTGCGCGAAACGTTCTCCCAGTCCGCGAGGAATGGGCGCATGCCCTGAGGATCGAACATCAAACGCAGCAAGTTGCGCGGGCTTGGGTGCGCGGCCATGTCGATGAAGTGGCCGAAGAAGCGCGGCGCGGCGTCGTTGGTCATCAGCACGTTCCAGTGCCGGTCCATGACGATGGCCGGAAACGGATCGTGCTGGCGAATGACCCGCTCGAGCGCGCGCACGACGTGCTCCATTTCCTGCGCGTTCCAGGGCGCTTCCGAATACACGGGCGCGTAGCCGGCGGCGAGTAGCAGGGCATTGCGCTCGCGCAGGGGCACGTCCAGCGTCTGCGCAAGGGTCAGCAGCGTGTCACGGCCCGGCACGCTGCGCCCGCTTTCAATAAAGCTGATTTGCCGCTGGGAAATCCCGGCGTCCAGCGACAAATCGAGCTGACTCACGCCACGCGCATCCCGCCAATAACGCAGCAGGGTGCCAAGTTCGCTTTGTGGTGCGTTTGTGTCGGGGCGCGTGGGATTCATCGGTTCTCCGAGATTGGCTGCGGACTCGATCATGTGTTGAGGATAGGCACAGATGCGCGGCTCGCCAATTACATGGCATGTAATCGCTCCGGGACGCAGGCGGTGCCGTCTTGCGCCTGCCGCGGGCGTTGCCTTTACTCGCGCGCACTTCGCGCAAAAACAGTGCGATGATTGAGCTTGGCTTTTCGGCAGACCTTCCCGGCCGAACCTGGAAATGTCGCCGAGCTGATTCGCCACAGCAGGATCAGGGGTCGGATTGCGAATCCCGCATTCTTCGCCATGGCCGTACCGCCCCTCTACCAGACAGGTGAGGTCATCATGCTTGGTGTTCGTAAAGCTGTGTTCCCGGTGGCGGGAATCGATACGAGCTTTCTGCCGGCAACGAAGGCGAGCCCAAAGGAAATGCTGCCGGTCATCGACAAACCGCTCATTCAATATGCCGTCGAAGAAGCCATCGGCGCAGGCATTACCGAACTGATCTTCGTAACGGGCCGCGGAAAGCGCGTCATTGAAGATCATTTCGACAGGTCTTACGAGGTCGAGCATGTGCTGAGGGCGCGCGGCAGGCAGAATCTCGTCGAGCTCGTGCAGAGCATCAAGCCGGCCAATGTGGAGTGCGTCTATGTCCGGCAAGCCGAACCGCTCGGTCTCGGGCACGCCGTGCTTTGCGCGGAAAAGCTGATTGGCGACGAGCCATTTGCGGTCGTGCTCGCCGACGATCTGCTCGACGGCAAGCCCCCCGTTCTCGCGCAAATGGTCCATATCTTCAGCCATTACGATTCCTCGGTTCTCGCCGTGGAAGAATTCGAATCGTGCGAGTCGACGAGCTATGGCGTGATCGACGGCCGGCATTGGGACGAGCGCGTGATCAGCGTGAGCCGCATCATTGAAAAGCCGACGCCCGAACTGGCGCCGTCGAGCTTCGGTGTGGCCGGGCGTTACGTGCTCATGCCGAGCATCTTCCATCATTTGCGCTCGCTGAAACCCGATGCAAACGGCGAGATCGAGCTCACACCCGCCATTCACTCGATGCGTGAAGAGGAGCAGGTGCTGGCCTATGAGTTCGTTGGCAAGCGCTACGACTGCGGCACCAAGCTCGGCTACGTTCAGGCGACGGTCGACTTCGCCCTGCGGCATGCGGAATTGCAGGAAACCTTCGACGCGTGGCTGCGCGAGCGCATTGGCGTGGCGCAACTGGCCGCGTGGTCAGCGGGCTCGATGCTGAGCCAACCGGCGCCGGTCGCGCCCGGGCTCGCACATTGAAGCCATGCCGTTTGCGTAGGAGAATTGAGCAATACCCGCGTACGCGCCGCCCCGACGACCGGGCGGGGATCTGACGATGCCGCCCTTTTTCAAGGCGATTCGAAGAAAGGATTGGTAAGAAACGGTGCAAGGTTCCGCGCGCCGCACTGCTTTAAAATCGCGGCATGAACCCCAGCGTCCTCATTGTCGACGACGATCCCGTCGTACGCGATCTGCTGAGCCGCTTCCTGCGCTCGCATAACTTCGATACGGCCGTGCTGCACGACGGCGTCCACCTCCAGCGCCGCCTCGAGCGCGAACGTCCGTCCATTGTGGTGCTGGACATCATGATGCCGGAGACCGACGGCCTCGAGGCCATTGCCGCCTTGCGCGCGGCCGGCGACGACATCCCCGTCATTTTCGTCACCGCGCGCGGAGCCGTGAGCGACCGCATTCGCGGGCTCTCGCTGGGGGCGGACGACTATTTGCCCAAGCCCTTCGATCCGCACGAACTGCTCGTGCGCATCCAGAACATCTTGCGGCGGCGCGGCCCGTCCACCGCCAGCGCACCCGAGGCACGCCGGCGCTATCGGTTCGGCGACTTCGAACTCGACTTCACGATGCGAACGCTCTCCAGCGGCGACACGCAAATCCCGCTGCGGGAAAGCGAATTCGCATTACTGAAGGTATTCGCCACGCATCCCTACAAGATCCTTACGCGCACGCTGATCCACGATATCGTGCATCGCGACGAGCGCGAGTTCCACGAACGCAGCCTCGACGTGCCGATCTGGCGCCTGCGCCGCGTGATCGAGGCCGATCCGTCGAACCCGCGCCATATCCAGACCGTGCGCGGCAAGGGATATGTATTCGTGCCGGATCCGGCAAGTTATTCGGAGGCGCACGGCGCAGCAATTCAGTGAGAAGTCCGTTGAATACGCTGTTCGGGCGCATGGCATTGCTCTCGGCAGCGGTTTTGCTTTCCATGCAGCTCGGCTGGTTTTTGCTGCTTGCCCGCCAGCCGCCACGCCATGAAGTCGATGGCTTCGCGCGTGGCGTCCTGCTCGCCCTGCGCGTGGCGAGCGAAGAGAACGTCGGCGGCGGCACGCTGCCGCCCCCGGTGCATCTCGGCGGCTCGCTCGAGCCAGCGAAGGACCGCGACCTGAGCGACGTATTGCGCGTGCACCGCGTGCCGGTTTGGAACGTGCCCAAGGACACTCACCTGCACGAACCGACGCGCAGGCCGCTGGTCGACTTGACGCGTCATCTGCGCGAACAATTGCCGCCCGGCACGCAATTCGCGGTGGATGACGGGCGCCCGCCCCAACTGTGGGTGCGCTTTCCGGGCAGCACGAGCTGGGTCGTCGTACCGGTCGATATTCCGCCGCCGCCGCGCTTTCTTATCGAAGGGATTTCGATGCTGCTGGCGGCGCTCACGCTGTCGTTCCTCGCTGCCTGGCAGATCCAGAAGCCGCTCGCGAGCCTCGCCCAGGCGGCGCGGCGCTTCGGCACCGGCGAGCGCATTGCGCCGCTCGAAGGCAAGGGGCCGCGCGAACTGCGCGACGTGAGCGCGTCGTTCAACGACATGATGCGTTGCGTGAACGAGGCCGAAGACGACCGCGTGGTGATGCTGAGCGGCATCGCGCATGATCTGAAGACGCCGCTCACGCGGCTCAAGCTGCGCGCGACCCTGATGGTCGAGGAGGCGGAGCGCAACGGCATGCTGCGCGACGTCGATTCGCTCACCCACATCGTCCAGCAGTTTCTGGAGTTCGCACAACAGTCGCCCGACGCGGGCAGGCTATTGAGCGTCGATGGCTTTCTGCAAAGCCAGTTGGGCAATGCTGACGAAATCGAAGGCGGTAACGGGCCGCTGTTCGTGCTCGATTTGCGCGCCGGTCCCCGATTCAAGCTGCCCCAGGTCTCGCTGGACCGGCTCGTCACGAATCTCGTCGATAACGCGCTCGAGTATGGCGCGCCGCCGGTCGGAATCTCGACGGCGATCGAAGACGGGGCGTTCCTGATACGCATACGCGATCACGGCGCCGGCATCGAGCCGGAGCGTATTCCCGCTGCCATGAGGCCGTTCGTTCGCCTGAATGCGGCGCGTGGCGGCGAAGGCCACTGCGGTCTCGGGCTCGCCATCGTCGCGCGGCTCACGCGCGACAGCGGCGGCCAATGCGACGTCGAAAATCACCCCGATGGCGGCCTGCTCGTGCGGCTAAGCTTTCCCGTCACTCACGGCTGATACGGCATCAAAAAAAGAAACGCCGAGCCCTCGCGGGTCGGCGCGCAAACGTGCCAACGCTTAAAAACGCGGGCGCTTGTGGACGTCGCGTTCAGGCCGCTCGACTGTGCGTTACTGCGCAGCGCTCTTCGCTTGCGCGAGGCTGCACGAATGGTCGAGCAGGCCTTCGGCCGTGCCGGTGCCGCCATCGACATCGAGCCCGCTGTTCACGATGAGCCAGCCGCTGCGCTTCGCATCGGGACCGGCGCCCGTCACGAGTATCGTCTGCACGGCCATGGTCTGTTTCGGGCCGAGATCGCGCTCGACCACGCGAAACGGATTGCTGTTGTCCGAGAGGCTCGTCACTCGCGTGACGCGGTAGCGCGAGCCGTCGAGCGTGGTCCAGCGCCACGTGCCCGGCGCGATGTCGGCATACGGCGCGAGCGCTTTGGTGATGTCGGGGCGCATGCAATCGACGTGGATATGCAGTTGATTCTGCGTGCGGCGCTCCGAGGAATTGATCTCGAGGCCCAGCTGATTGCCTGCGAGCGGCATGCCGAGCTTCGCCTCCACGAAGCGTCCCGCGCCCCATGCGCCGACCCAGTACTCGGGCGCGCCGCCGTAGAGAATTTCGGGGCTCTCGATGCCGCCCACGCGGTCGGTGGGGATCACGAGATACTGCGCGCGTCCTGCGATGTCCTTGAGCACGGCATAGCGCTTCTGGAAATCGACGGTGGTGCAGGGGCCGGGCTGGCCCTTGTCGCGCATGTTCGGCACGCACTGCCCGCCGACGACTTTCCAGAGACCGTTGGAATCGACCGCGGAGAGGCGCACGCAGGCGCCGGTGGCGGCGAGTGCAACGACTGTCGCCGTGGCGACGGCGAGCCGGGACATCCGCATGAAAGGGGCAAGGCGCAAGGATCGCATCGGCACGAAGTGTCTGGGTTCATTCGATCAAACGCGCCGCCTTGCGAAGCCTGCTCGCGTCGCGGCGCGACGCAGCGCGCAGTGTAGCGCAATGCCCGTGACACTCGCTTGTGTGCGGTGGCGCGGCTTATTTGCGGCGCGGATGAAACGTGACCGGTTGCGCGTTCGAGGCGTCCGTTGCCGCAGGCGCCGCTCCACACGTGCCGCAGGTGCCGCAGCCGTCGCCGCAATCGCCGGTTGCGCCTTTGGGCTGCACGAAGCGCCCGAGGCGCTGCGCAAATGCATTACGTTGCGGGCGCAACAGTGCGGCGGCCATGGCGGCCTGGACGCGCGTGGCCGCTTTCGGCGCGAGCTTGCGCAGCGTATAGACGAAGCTCGCGGCCACGAGCAGCGCGATTACTGCATATTGCGCGACGAGTCCGGCGTTCATAGGAAGTGCCTCGCGATCTGATACGTGACGAACGAGGCCGCATAGGCCACGACGAACATGTAGCCGAAAGAAACCACGACGGCGCGCCACGAGCGCGTTTCGCGGCGAATCACGGCGAGCGTGGACATGCACTGCGGTGCGAAGGCGAACCACACCATCAACGAGAGGGCGCTGGCGAGCGAGAAGTTCTGCGCGAGCGTGTGGCCGAGCGCGGCGGTATCCGCGTCGCCGCCCGCTACCGAGTACACCGTGGCGAGCGCCGCCACCGCCGTTTCGCGCGCGGCGAATGCGGGGATCAGCGAAAGGCTCATTTGCCAGTTGAAACCGAGCGGCTCGAACGGCCATTGCAGCGCGCGGCCGAGATAGCCGGCGATGGAGTAATCGATGGCGGGCAGCGTCGCACCGGCGGGCGGCGAGGGGAACGTGGAGATGAACCACATCAGCACCGTGAGCGCGAGGATGATGCCCGTGAGGCGCTTGAGGAAGATCGCGCCGCGCTCCAACAGGCCGATGGCGACGTCGCGTACGCGCGGCAGCCGGTACGAGGGCAGTTCCATGAGCAGCGCGTGTTCGCGGTGGTCGCGGCGCAGCTTCTTCATGACCCAGCCCACCGCCATCGCGCCGACGATGCCGGCGGCGTAGAGCGCGAACAGCACGAGGCCCTGCAGGTTGAACACGCCGAAGATCATGCGGTGCGGAATGAACGCGCCGATCAGCAGCGCATAAACAGGCAAGCGCGCCGAGCAGGTCATGAGCGGCGCGACGAGCATCGTGGCGAGCCTGTCGCGAGGGTCGGAGATGCTGCGCGTGCCCATCACGCCGGGAATCGCGCACGCGAAGCTAGACAGCAGCGGAATGAACGAGCGCCCGGTGAGCCCCACGGCCACCATCATGCGGTCGAGCAGGAAGGCCGCGCGCGGCAGATAGCCGGACTCCTCCAGCACGAGGATAAAGAAGAACAGCACCAGAATCTCGGGCAGAAAGCCGAGCACGGTGCCGACGCCGCCGAACAGCGCGTCCGTCACGAGGCTGCGCAGCGGGCCGTCGGGCAGCGCCGCGCCGGCGGCCGCGCCGAGCCAGGTGAAGCCGTCGCCGATGGCGTCGGTGAGCGGCTTGCCGAGCGAATACACGGCCTGGAACACGAGGAACATCACGAACGCGAGGATCAGCGGGCCGAGCACGGGGTGCAGCGCGAGCCGGTCGATGGCGTCGTCGCGCGCGTCGGTGGCGCGCGGCATCGTCACGGCGCTCGCGAGGATCGCGCGCACCGTGCCGTGCAGGTCGTCGTTCGCGGCTGCAGCTCCTGCTGGCGTCTGTGGCTCTTCAGCCGTCGTGCGGTCGATCAGCTCGATGAGCGCTTGCGCGCCGCCGCGCCGCACGGCCACGGTTTCGACGACGGGCATGCCGAGCTGGCGTGCAAGCTCGCCCACGTTCACTTCGACGCCGCGGCGCTTCGCGGCGTCCATCATGTTCAGCGCGAGCACCATCGGACGCCCCATGCGCTGCACTTCGAGCACGAAACGCAGATGCAGGCGCAGATTCGTCGCGTCGGCCACGCAGACGATCAGATCCGGCGCGGCCTCGCCCGGATAGCGGCCGAGCAGCACATCGTGCGTCACGCGCTCGTCCGGGCTCGTTGAGTCGAGGCTGTAAGCGCCCGGCAGGTCGAGCAGTTGCACCTTGCGGCCCGAGGGCGTGGCAAAGCGCCCTTCCTTGCGCTCGACCGTCACGCCCGCGTAATTGGCGACCTTCTGGCGCGCGCCCGTCAGCAGATTGAAGAGCGCGGTCTTGCCGCAATTGGGATTGCCGACGAGCGCCACGCGCAGCGGCGCAACAGGGGCCAGGCTCATTGCGCGGGCTCCCCGTTCGTCGTCACGCTCACGCGCTGCGCTTCCGCGCGGCGCAATGCAAAGCGGGTCGAGCCGATCTGCACGAGCAGCGGGTCCGCGCCCCACGGTGCGCGCGCAACCACGCGCACGGGCTCGCCCGCAACGAAGCCGAGGTCGCGCAGACGCTGCGCGATCGGGTCGGTGGCATGGATATCCTCGACACGCTCCACGAGGGCGGTCGCTCCTTTGGACAGATCGGTTAGACGCATGATGGGGGCCTTGCTTACAACGAATGAGAACCGTTCTCATTATAGCGGCAGCGCCGTCGTTGTGGCGGTAAATGCGCCCGGGCCCATCGGTCCGGGCGGAGAACCCGCGGCCGAGGCGGGGCGGCGGGGGCGCGTGCGCTCATTTGCCGCAGGCTGCGCGGTGTCTGGTGCCGAGATCATTATTATGGATGGTTAATCAAACGAGCGGCGCGGCTTGCTCGTTGGCAAGGTGGCCCGCACGCTCAAATCTCCGGCGCAGGCAGCGTGCCGAGAATCGCTTCGAACGCGAGACCGATGGCGAGCAGCCGGCGGTCGCTGCCGACCGGTCCGTCGAGTTCGAGCCCGACGGGCAGGCGCGCGTCGACAAGACCCGCGGGCAACGCGAGGCCTGGAATGCCGGCGTTGCTCGCTGGATCGGTGTTGCGCAGATACGCCTCCATCTCGTCGATCGGCGCCGCGCTGTCGATCGACACGCGAGACGAACCGTTCAGTTCGTCGATCGGCACGGCGGCGAGCCGCGTCGTGGGAAAGAGCAGCGCGTCAAGGCCGCTGGCCGCGAACGTCTGCGCGTAAAGCTGCTGCATGCGCGGCCGCCACACCGTCATCGCAGCGTGATAGTCGCCGCCGCGCGCGTCGGCGAGCACGGCGTCGTAGGCCGCGCGCACATCGGGGCTCGCAATGCGCGCGGCGACTTCGGCTACGGTTTGTGCCGGTGCGTGGTTCGCAACAAGCCATGCCGTGAGATCGTCGATAGGCTCGTGAAGCGCGATCGCGTAGCTCACGCGGTCGTTCAGCGCGAGCAGCTCGCTCATTTCGACCGGCACGAGGGTGACGCCCGCGGCTTCGAGTTTCGCGAGCGCGGCGCGCGCGACGTCTGCGAGCGCGGCTTCGAGACCTTCCCACAACGGTGCGGGCAGACCGATGCGCAGATTCGTCACGGCGGCCGGCGAGAGGGGGCCGTGCCCGGTGATCACGGCGTCGAGCAGCGCGACATCGGCTACCGTGCGCCCCATCGGCCCGACTGTGTCGCGTGTATGGCTGATCGGCACGACGGCCTGCGGGTCGTGGTAGCGGCGTTGCGTGCCGCCGTCGCCGACGCTCGGGCGCAGGCCGACAATGCCGCACAGCGCGGCGGGAATGCGCGTCGAGCCGCCGGTGTCGGTGCCAAGTCCGGCGGGCACGATGCGCGCCGCAACGGCCGCCGCCGTGCCGCCGGAGGAGCCGCCCGGAATTCGTTCGGGATCCCAAGGGTTGCGCACGGTTCCAGCATGCGGCGCGAGATTCGTGCTGGTGATGCCGAACGCCAGTTCGTGCATGTTGGCCTTGCCGAACAGGATCGCGCCGGCATCGACGAGGCGCTGCACTGAAGGCGCGTGGCGCGCGGGCACGAAGCCTTCGAGCGCGGGCGTGCCTGCCGAGGTCTGCAGGCCGCGCGTGTTGATGTTGTCCTTCACGACCACGGGCAGCCCGGCGAGCGGCAGACGCGCGCGCTCGCTGGCGCCGAGCGCGTCGATGCGCTGCGCGGCGGCGAGCGCGCCTTCCACGTCGAGCACGGTTAGCGCGTTGAGGTTGGAGAGCGCCTGCGCGCGCGCCAGCAGCGCGGCGACGTAGTCGGCGGCGGTCAGTTGTCCGGCCTGGATGGCCTCGACGGCTTGCGTTGCGCTCAGTTCCAGTTGCTGGTCGACAGTCCAGGTCATGCAGCGTTCTCCTCGTGCGGCTATGCAGCCATGCTAACAACGCGCGCGTTTTACGTTGTGGCGCTACTTCTTCGAGAGGCGCAGCGCGAAGCGTGCGAGCGTGGGCACGAGCGAGGCGCGGCCTTCGGTCTGCACCGCAGTGTCCCAGATCGGCAGCGAGGTGAGGCGGCTGAGCGCGCCGGGCTCGAGCTTTGAGCAGTCGAGCACGGCGGGGCGGTATGGGTCGTGGGTGTCGAGCGGCATGCGGCAGAACATCTTGCGATGTTCGTCCGATCCGGTCTTGAGGGGCCGTGGCGTGTCGTGAGTCCAGCGCCGCAGCGCGGCGTCCTGGTCGGAGATGACGGCTGCGCCTTCGTCCGGATGCGTCAGGGTTTCGGGCATGAGCATCAAGCTGAAGGGGGTATGGCTCCTATTCTGTCACAACCATAAGCAAGCATGCGCCCTCACGCGCAGCGGCGCTGCTGGTCGATCCACATGCGCGCCCAGCGGCAGGCGTAGGCGAGCGCGTGCCTTTCTTCGAAGAAGTAATCGAGTTCGTCGAACGAATGCAGCGCGCCGGGCTGCGCGCCAATGGTGAGATTGGCGGCGAAAAGCCCGTTCGGGAGTTGCCGCGCGCTGGGGGCGACGACGTAGCCTTTGTAGCATAATGGAGTGTTCATGGCCGCGCTTCCTGCTGATCTTCTGCTATTTGCTCGGGTTCTCGTTCTGGGTGGCGCGTGTGTTTGCTGCCCACTCACTGTACCGACACGGACCAGCCTACGAGCCGCCTTATGTCGATGGAACCAATCATTCGTCGCAAGCAAATCACGTGTGGCCTGGAACGGTCAGCAGAATGATCCGGATGAGGCGAGGGGGTGAATCCGGCTTCAATGTGGACCGGACGATATGCGGCGTCTGTGGGATGGCGCACGCGATGCGCCCCGCGCGACGCCACCAATGTGGGTTAGGGAACGTTTCCCGCCCGCGCGCTCAACGGCGTGCGGGTGGGCGAGCGGTAGAGGTGGGGCAGCGTGTCAGACCGCGAGGCTCAAGCGCTTTTCGGTGCGCGGCGCGGCGCCGGCCTGCGCGCCGCCGACACTGTTCAAGGCGCTCGCAAGCGGCGTCGCGTAGTGTTCATGGCCCTGGCCGCCGAACGCGAGCGCGAACTGCGCCGCCTGGCGGCCGACCGTTGTAAGTTGTTCGGCGACCTTGGCATCCGAGCACTGTTGCGCGCTCTCGAAGCGCGTCTCGAGAGTGTTGATGCCCGCGCCGAACGGCGTTGGCCAGCCGCGCAGCGCGTGCACGATCGAGCGCAGCGAGGTCAGCACTGAGCCCGCGGCCTGCCAGCCATAGGCGGTGACGATGCAGCCCACTGCGCGCCCGTCCAGGTATGGGCGGTTGTCGGCACGCAGTTCTTCGAGCGTGTCGAGCGCATTCTTCACGAGCCCGGATACGCCGCCGTGATAGCCGGGCGTCGCGATGATGACGGCGTCTGCAGCGCGCACGGCTTCGATCAGCTCGAGTTGGGCATCGGTACGAGCGGGGTCTTCGGGCGCGTAGTGCGGCAGCGTGTGCAGAAACGTGCCGCCGAACCATTGCGTGCGCGCACCGGCGTCTTCGGCGCCGCGCAGCGCGAATGCGAGCGCGCGCTCGGTCGAGGAGGCAGCGCGAGTCGTGCCGCCGATGCCCACGACGAGCGGGCGACGATGCGAATCGGAAAGGCTCAAGTGGGCTCCCTGAAATGCGATGAGACCTGGCTCGTGCGTGATCGGGCACCGGCCACGAAGCCTGGCAGGCTGAAAGGGTCATCTTAGAGAGGCCGCCGCGCGGCGCGAAACGACTTTTTGTTCTATCCATATGCCGGCGGCGCTACGTTGCCCTGCGCCATGCGGCCCGAAATGCATATGCGAAACCATTGGTTAGACACGCGGCGGGCCGTGGCTATGATGAAGCCGTCTCCTCCATGACATCTCCTTGACATGGGATTCGGCCCCGCACTTCTCCGGTGACGGGGCTGTTTTTTTTCTGGAGACCGGAATGGGCGGCGTTCGAGTTCTTTCGAGGCGTTGATCGCGGCAGCTGCGTGCCGCGATGTGTCGTGGTTTGCGTCGCCGATTGCGGCTACGTACTAGCTCAAACCGTGAGGACGTTGCCGTCGGGGCCGATTTGCGGCGGAATTTCCGGCAGGGCCCCCTTGCCCGGCGCGGTGCGCCCGGGAGCCCCCGGCGTGGGCGCGGGAGCGCGCACGGCCGGTTCGGCGACCTTGCGTGTGGTCAGCTTGTCGGCCGAGGCCAGCTTGTGCCTGGTGCCGTGATGCGCCTTCTTGCCGGCATTGCCCGCATGGGCCGACGGCGTGCGCGCTTCCGGCGGATTCCAGATCTCGATGTAGTGTTCCCCGGCGATCGCGGTGGACGCGAGGACGCCCAGCAAGGTCCCCGTGATGAAGAATCGCACGTCGTGTTCTCCGTTTCGATGTACAGGCCGGGGCCGCGTCATGCGCCTTGAGCGCGATGAGCGGCCTAACCCGGTACGGCGACCGGGCGGCACGGACGGCCGGCTGCACGCACTGTACATTCATACAGGCGCTTATGCAAACGTTTCACGACGTGCTGCGGGCGATATGTTGCATGGGCGCGCCGCCGGCCCTGCGGGGCTTGCGCCGGCGCGCGATCTCAGTTTGCGGGAGGCTCAAGCGTCGAGCATCGCCCGGTTTTGCGCGATTGCGCCGTCCGCGTTCGGGCCGTGGGCGCCGAGCCAGCGCCCGTAGCTGCGCGGCGAGAACGCGAGCGTGAGCACGATCATCGCGCTGATCGATACAGCGAGCATGATCCACGCGCCCGTAAAGCCGCCCGTGAGGTCGCGCACGCGGCCGGCCACGATCGGGGCGAGCGCGGCGATCACAAAGCCCAGACCCTGGACGAAGGCGACGAGGCGCGCGGCCACGCGGTGGTCCGCGCTATGGTCGAGCGCGGTGACGAGCGTGACCGAGAACGTGCCTCCGAGCCCTGCGCCCGCCGCCGCGACCCACAGCAGCGGCGCGGCTTCGGGCCATGCGGCGAGGCCGATCACGCCGACGAGCTGGCCGCACAGGCCCAGAGCGAGCCACGGACGCCGGTCCTTGAATGCCGCCGCGGCAAGCGGCAGAAGCAGGGCGCTGGCGGCCTGGAACACCGTCATCGCGGCGAGCAGCGAGCCGCTCGCTTCGACGCTCGCGCCGTGCTGCTGATAGTAGGCGGGCAGCCACGCGACGAGACTCATATAGCCGCCGTTGACGAGCCCGAAATGCAGACCGAGCGTCCACGCCCGGCGCTTGCGCCAGACCGGCACCGTTGCCGCGTCGCCCTGCGCCTGGGAGGGCGCAGTGGGGGCCTGCTGCGCGCGCTTGCCTGCGCTGAACCCGCTGTTCACACCTGCCCAGATCGCGAGCCCGGCCAGCGCCGGCAACGCCCAGACGGCAAGTCCCGCGTGCCACGAACCGCTGAGACGTGCGACGAACGGGCTCAGGCTCGCGCCGAGCCCGCCGCCGCCCATGATCGACGCCGAGAACAGTCCCATTGCGAGCGGCACCCGCGCGGCGAAACGCTGCTTCATGACGGCGGGCAGCAGCGCCTGGATGGCCGCGACGCCGGCGCCGGCCGCGGCCGCCGTGAGCATGAGCGCACCGCCGCTGGCGGCGAACGCGCGGGCCGCGCATGCCGCGGCAATCGCCACGAGCCCGAGCGCAACGCCGCGCGTCTCGCCGAGCCGGCGTGCGAGCAGGCCGGAGCCGAACGCGCCGAGCCCCATCGCGACGACGGGCAGGCTCGTGAGCAGCGAAGCGCCGTAGAAGCTCAGGCCCATGTCGTTGCGAATGGTCGTCATGAGCGGGCTGATCGAGGTGAGCAGCGGCCGCAGATTCAGGCCGATCGCGACGATCGCGGCATACCACGCGAGCGCGCTGGCCGACTTGCCGGACGGCGTTTGATAACGATTGGAGCGATTTGGAGGGTTCAATTCGGTCAACCTTTTCAGGTATTTTTGGTTGACCATTATACGGAACAATTGTCAACGATCTGGCGTGTCCCGCTATGTCCGGCATGGGCGATCGAGTATGGGCGCGGGTCTATATCGCCTCGCCATGCCGCTCGCTACAATGCGACCTGACCCAGTGAGCCGAACTAACGCGCCTGCCCATGGCCCAATCCTCCCGCCTCGCTTCACCCAGCGATACCGACGAACCGTCCGACGTCGAAGCGCATGTCTATGCGTCGATTTCTTCCGCGCTGCTCGAAGGCAAGCTCGCGCCGGGCCAGCAACTGGTGGAGCGCGAACTCGCGGCGGCGTTCGGCTGCACGCGCGGCGCGTTGCGCAAGGTGCTGGCGCGCCTCGGTTACGAGGGCAAGCTCGTGCTCGAACCCAATCGCGGTGCGTTCGTGCCGTCGCCCTCGGAGGATGACATACGCGCTGTGTACCGTGCGCGCCAGGTGGCCGAAGCGGGCGTGATGGTGACTCTGTGCGGCAAGCTCGACGCCGCGATGCGGCGCAAGCTCGCGGCCCATGTACGCAGCGAGAAGAAGGCGTTGCGCGAGGCGCGCGTGGACGAAGCGGTGCGCCTCGCGGGGCAGTTCCATCTGCTGCTTACCGAGCAGGCGGGCGGCGCCGCGCTCGTGGAGGCGCTAGCGCAACTGGTCGCGAAAACCGAGCTCTACAAGGCCTTGTTCGATCCGTCGAAGGCGTCGATGTGCGCGCCCGACGAGCACGCGCAGATCATCGAGGCGCTCGAGGCAGGGGACCTCGCGGCGGCGCTCGCCACGATGCGTGCGCATCTGGTCGAGTTGGAGGAGCGGGTGGTGCAGCAGGCGCGTGCGCGCACGGGCCGCGATCTCAAGGCGGTGTTTGCGGATTTCGCGAACGGCTGAACCCGCGCGGTGCGCATCAGCGCTGATCTACGCGCCGGCGCAACTCCTTCGAAGCCGCGAGCGGAATGCGCGCATCGTCCCACGTGGCGAGCCATTCGACCTCTTTCGCGGCGAATACCTGGCCATGATTGCGCAGCGCGTACTGCAAGGAGTCGATGACGTGATTGCGGATGATTTCGGGCGTATGCGGATCGTCCAGGACGATGCGCAAGGCTTCGAGCGTGGCCATTGTGCGGCTCCGGCGAATGTGGCAACCGCAACGTTATCGCACGACAAAAAAGCGCTTGCCGAGCGAGAAAAAATAGCCGGCGAAGCGCGCCTCAGTGCCGCGTGCGCTTGAAGATCTCGTACTCCTCGGCGAAGGCTCTCGCAACGGCGGGCCGCTCGCGCACGCGCTGCGTGTAGGTCGCGACGGCCTCCCATTGCGACACGTCGATGCCCACGTACGGCGCCCAGTTCAGCACGGTCACGAGATAGGCGTCCGCCACGCTGAACTCGTCGAGCAGGAAAGTGCGCGATTCGAGATGCTGCGCGAGCAAGCCAAAGCGGCGCGGGATCTTGCCGCGTGCGTATTGCTTGACGGCTTCGTCCACGTCCTTGCCGAGCAGCGGCACGAACACGGCCTTGTGCAGCTCGGTGCCGACGAAGCCTAGCCATTGCTGCAGGCGCGCGCGCTCGCGCGTGCCCGGTGGCGGCGCGAGCCGCGCTTCGGGAAAGCGGTCGGCCACCCACGGCAGCACCGCCGAGTTTTCGGTGAGCGTCCAGCCGTCGTCCTCGCGCAGCACCGGCACCTGGCCCAGTGCGTTGACAGCGAAGAAGTCGCCGCCTTCGGCGAGCTGCTTCGTGAGCGTATCGACCTGGATGTAGCGGGCCTGCGCGCCTGCCTCGTAGAGCGCGATGCGCGTGGCGAGCGAGCACGCCAGCGGGGCGAAATACAGATCCATCCTCATGCTCCTTTGCGGTCTTTCGGGCCTTCCTGATTTTGTACTATAGTGAACAAAAATAGCCGATCCAATATTTATATGCAATCCAGTACAAAAAAGGATAGCCGCCCGCGAGGGCGTCCGCGCGCCTACGATCCGCACGAGGCGCTGGCCCGCGCGCGCGATACGTTCTGGCGCAACGGCTATGCAGGCACATCGCTCGACGACCTGAGCGAGGCGACCGGCATGAACCGGCCGAGCCTCTATGGCGCATTCGGCGACAAGCACGCGCTCTATCTGCAAACCATGGAGCGTTACGTGGAAGCAGGGCGCGCGGCGATGGAGTCCGCGCTGGACAGCGCGGTGCCGTTGCGCGAGGCGCTGATGCGCGTATTCGACGGCGCGCTCGGCTGGTATTTGCCGGCGCACGACGCGGCGCGCGGCTGCCTGCTGATCGGCACGGCCGCGGTGGAAGCCGTCAACGACGACGCGGTACGCGAGCGTCTCGCCGCAGGATTGCGCACGTTCGACAAGGCGTTCGAGCGGCGCCTGCGCGCGGCGCTCGCGCAAGGCGAGCTGCCGCCCGACGCCAGCGCGCCGATGCTCGCGCGCCTCGCCTCCGCGCTCTTGCATAGCATGGCGCTGCGCGCGCGGGCCGGCGACTCGCGGGCCTCACTGCGCGCCATGGCGGTGGCGGGCGTCGCGCTGATCTGCGGCGAAGCGCCGGCTGCGGCCGACGCGCGTGTCACGCGGCGCCGCGCGAAGTGATGTCACGCTGAACCTTGCCGGCCG
The DNA here is from genome assembly GCF_024206495.1 of Paraburkholderia sp. CNPSo 3272. Lineage (GTDB taxonomy): Bacteria > Pseudomonadota > Gammaproteobacteria > Burkholderiales > Burkholderiaceae > Paraburkholderia. The sequence continues at coordinate 138,747 of NZ_JAMBPQ010000010.1, forward strand.
GCGTCCGTTACACGCGTCCGCAGGCCCTTTCCCTTGTTACACTGGCGCAGTCGCGCAGGGACGGCTTGCGCACTCGAAGAGGGGAACACGATGGTGCGCTACAGGCACTACAAGGGTGGCATTTACGAACTGGTTTGCGAGGCGACGCTCGAATCGGATCCTTCGGTGACGATGATCGTGTATCGCGCGGCGAACGGTACGATCTGGACGCGACCCTCCACTGTGTTCTTCGAACTCGTCGAGTATGAAGGCGGACTCGTGCCGCGCTTCGCGCCCGTCAACTGATTCTTTTCACAGTCGTTTTTCCACGCTTTAGAGGTTTCGCCGAATGCGTTTACTGATTGCGCTGATTCTGCCCTGGCTCCTGTTCTTCACCATCGGGCGTCCGATTGCGGGCATCGTCTGCCTGATTCTGCAAGTCACGCTGATCGGCTGGATCCCGGCCGCGATCTGGGCCGTGTATTCGCTCAGCCAGTTCAAGACCGACCGGAAAATAGAGGACGCGCTCGGCCGCCGCGGCTAAATCCCCGAGCGCCCGTCTGTCAGGAAAGTGGCCCAGGCAGTGACCATGGTGGCGGTGGCGGTCACGGGCGGCCGTTGATCCACGCCGAGCCGGAATCCGTTTTAAAACGAATCAGGCCCGCCACTCTCACGAGGGCGGGCCTGACGCTTTGCACGAGAACCCGGCGTTATAGCCGGGGTTGTCGCGAAACTTACTGGCTCGACTGCGACGTTCCGTTCGTCGAGGGGCCGTAAGCCGTCGCGCGCTGCGCCGCGATCTTGGCTTCGGCAGCCTGAATGTTTTCGGGGTAATGCATCCAGTCGCTCGGATCGTAGCCGGCGGCGCGCAGTTGCGCGAGATCGGCGCGAACTTCGGCGCGGGTCACGGGTTGCTGCTGGGGCTGCGCCTGCGCGAACGCAGCGGCGGGCACGGCAACGATAGCGGCGAGCACTGCTGCCTTCAGAAACGAATTCATGACTAACCTCCGATATTTTTTGTGGGGAGCCATCGCATCGGCGTGGTCCATGTCGACAATGTATGTGGTCGGACAGTCAGGGTAAATACTTAGAAAACGAATTCAGTGTTCTTCTGACGACAACAATGGGTCCCAAATTCTTCAGAAGTATTGCGTCAGGCGCCTGCAAAGGCGCGAAGACCGTCGATCGTCTGGCCCTAAAAGTAACTGATTATTGCGAAATCTGTAATTCCAATTCGCCTGAAACGGTCTGTATCCGGCCGGGGCGCTTGCCTAGAATCCACACACAGCCAGCCGATGCGGCGAGTCGCAGCGAGCCGGCCGGGCACGACAGGTATGCACCGTCGTTGCGCATCGACGCTAAATAATTCCGGAGGTTGTCATCATGAATTCGCTTCTCAAGGCTGTTGCCCTTACCGTTGCCCTGGCTGCTCCGCTGGCCGCTTTCGCCCAGGCCGATCAAGGTCTTACCCGCGAGCAGGTGCGCCAGCAACTCGTCGAATTCCAGCAAACGAGCCGCAATCAGGCAGCGGTCGCTCCCCAGACGGCCGCGCCGGTCGCCCAGACCGATGGCTCGTTCGGCGGCGTGAGCAACTCGACGTCGGTTGCGGGCGCTCGCTATGTTTCGGAAGCGGCTCGCACCGGTCCGCAATCGGTCTACTTCGGCGGTCAGTAAGCTGCCGGCAGTGAGCAGATGAAAACGGCCCGCGAATTCGATTCGCGGGCCGTTTCGCCTTTGGGGGCAGCGTTTTGTAGCCGCTACATGGCTTCCGCCTCGGGCACGTCTAGCACGAGATCTGTGCGCGCGACGGCCACGCAGGTCAGCACATAGCCCTCGGCTTTTTCCTCGCGGCTCAGTCCGGGCCACTCGATCTTGAAGCTCACTTCTCCGCTCACCACGCGGCATATGCAGGCGCGGCAGGTGCCGTTGCGGCACATGCGCGGCAAACGGATGCCCTCGAACGCCGCCGCTTCGAGCAAGGTCAACTCGGGCGGCGCTTCGAAGCTGCGCCCGAGCGGCTCCACGCGCACGACGGGCACGTGCGGCGGCCCGTCCTGCAAGCTTTCGTGGCTCACGTCGCTCATGAAAGCGACACCCCGAGCAGCCGCCCCGCGCCGGCCGTGAACGCCGCCGCGGCGAGCCCGATCACGATCTGCCGGAACGCCGAGAACGTTGCGCTACGCCCGTTGAAGAGCGACGTGAACACGCCGACGAGGGCGAGCCCGCACGCGCTCAGCGCCACCGACTGCGCGATGGCCGTGACGCCGTGCGCCCACAGGAACGGGGCGGTCGGAAACGCCGCGCCGAGCGAGAAGAGGCAAAACGAGACGGCGGCGGCCGACCACGGATTGCCGCCCAGCTCCTTCGGGTCGATCCCGAGCTCCTCACGCGCGAGCGTATTGAGCGCCTCGTCCTTGTTGCGCATGATCTGGGCGGCCACGCGGCGCGCTTCTTCGGGATCGATGCCCTTCGCCTGATAGATGAGCGCGAGCTCGTGGCGCTCGGCGTCGGGCGTGTGCTCGAGTTCGTCGGCTTCCTTCGCGAGCTGCGTGCGCGCGAGCTCGCGCGCGTTGGTCACCGAGAGCCATTCGCCGAGCGCCATCGAGCAGGCGCCGGCCACGAGGCCTGCAAGCCCCGTGAGCAAGATCGTGCGATTGACGCTGCCCGCGCCCGCCACGCCCATGATCAGGCAGAAGTTCGAGACGAGTCCGTCGTTCGCCCCCAGCACCGCCGCGCGCAGATCGTTGCCCGACGTCGCGCTCTTGTGCCACGACTCCGCCGCGCCGATCGCTTCGCCCTGGCCGTGTTCGGGCTCGCGCTTCTTCGCGACGATCGCCTGCACGATGGCGGCGTGCTGCTGTTCCTGGGCGGAAAGCTTCTCGGCGCCGGGTTCCCGCGCGTAGCGGTCGCGGTCGGCGTATTCGCCGGCGGCGACGGTGGGCAGCACGAGCGAAGGGCCGAACGTGCGCGTGAGCGTTTGCAGCAGGCGGGTTTTTGCGCTGCGCCGATGCGGCCGGGGCGTGACGCCGTTGGCCGCGAGCTTCTCGCGCCAGACGCTCGCGTGCTCGCGCTCGGAGGCCGCGAGTTCGGCGAAGATGCGGCGGCGCTCGTCGTCTTTCTCGACTGCGGATAGCGTGTCGTAGACGGCGGCGCTGTCGAGCTCGTCGGCGAGATTGCGCCGGAAGCGGTTGATTTCCTGGGCGGAGGCCATGGGGCGCGGTGCGGGAAGCGATCCGCCAAGCTTACCCTGGCGCGGCTGCGGCCAGAAGACGCGCTTCGACGCTCGTCTCGCTCCCGCGTTGCCGGTGCGCTCAGCGGCGCTGACGCAAGTGCCGGTAGACCGTATTGCGCGCGAGCCCGAGTTCGCGAGCCGCCGCCGAAACATTACCGCTGTGGCGCGCGAGGGTCTCTTCGATGAGCCGCGATTGCCAGACGCAGAGGTGCGCGGGCTCGTGTTCCGTGTCGCTCGTCTGCTTCTCGGCCGTGGCATCGGCCGACGGCTGCGCGCAGTCGCTCGCGGGGTCGCAATCGTGCATGAGGTCTTCGGGCAAATGCGCCATGTCGATGGCATCTTCGCCTTCGGCCATGATCGCCGCGGTGCGCAGCGCGCTCGCGAGCTGACGCAGATTGCCGGGCCAGCGGCAACGCGCGAAGCAGGCCCGGACGGCCGGTGTCAGACGCGCGGGCGCGGCCGGCACCTCGCGCCGCACGATCTCGAGCATGCCGGCGACGAGCGCGTCGAGGTCGGTGCGCTCGGCCAGCGTGGGCAGCGTGACGACGAGGCCGTTGATGCGGTAGTAGAGATCCTCGCGGAACGTGCCTTCGGCGATCATCGCGCGCAGGTCGCGGTGCGTCGCGCAGACGATGCGCAAATCCACCGGCACCGCGCGCGTACCGCCGAGCGGCACGACGGCGCGCTCCTGCAACACGCGCATGAGCCGCACCTGTTGCGCGAGCGGCATGTCGCCGATCTCGTCGAGAAAGAGCGTGCCGCCATGCGCCTGCGCGATCTTGCCGGCGCTGCCGCGTCGCTTCGCGCCCGTGAACGCGCCGTCCTCGTAGCCGAACAGCTCCGCTTCGATCAGCGTGTCGGGCAGGGCGGCGCAGTTGAGCGCGACGAATGGCCCGTCGCGGCGCGGGGAATCGCGATGCAGCGCCCGCGCGAGCCATTCCTTGCCGGTGCCCGTGCGACCGAGCACGAGCACGGGAATGTCGCGGCCGCGCACGCGCGCCACGCGCTGCAGGGCGGCGGCGAGCCGCGCGTCGCCGGTGTCGAGTTCGGCGAGCGTGGGCTGCGGCGTGGTGTCGGCGGTGTTGGGCGCTTGCGCCTGGGCGGCCGCGCGCGTATATGGTGACCTTGACGTCTCCGTTACGGCGCTGCGCGCGAACGTAGGGATGCCCGACGTAGCGACGCCCGACGCCGCGCCGGGCGTGGCGCGCGCGACCACGCGCACGCCGCTGGGCAGTGCGAGCGTGAGCGGCTCGCCGCTCGCGCGCATGAGTTGCTGCATGAACGCCGCGAACGGCTGGCCGAAGAGCGCAGCGAACTCACGCTGCTGCAGCTCGGCGAGCGGCGCGCCGAACTGGAACAGGGCGCTGCGGTTTGCGCAGAGCAGCGTGCCGTCGGCCGAGAATGCGGCCAATCCTTCGTAGAGCGTACCGATGAATTCCGCGCGCGCATGAAACTGGAGCCGGATGGCATCGGCGAATTCCGTGTTGAACAGATGGTTCTCGATCATCTGCGCCGACATGCGCACGAGCGCGAGCGTGTGCTTGTGAAAACCGCGCGACTCGCCGCTCACGTCGAGCGCGCCGAGCGTGCGCCCGTACGGATCCGCGATCGGCGCGCACGAGCAGGTGAGGATGTGATTGGCGCGCAAAAAGTGCTCGCCCGCATGCACCGTGGTTGGCTGGCCTTCGACGAGCGCCGTGCCGATGGCGTTCGTGCCCCGATGCTGCTCGGCCCACGAAACTCCCGGGCGCAAAGCGACGCGCTGCGCTTTCTCGACGAAGTCGCTGTCGGCGCTGCTATGGAGGATCACGCCGTTGCGATCGGTGAGCAGCACCATGCTCTGCGTATCGACGATTTGCGCGTGCAAGGCGTCCATGACGGGACGCGCCTGGTGATAGAGCGTGCGGTTCGTGTCGATCAGTTCGCGCAGGTCGACGGCGGCCAGCGCGTCGAATTCGGGCGCCTCGGTGGCGCGCAGCCCGAGTGCGCGCGAGCGCGCGTGAGCCTGCGCGATGGCGTCCGCGCGGGCCGCGTCGTGCGGCGTGACGGGGCGTCGGGTCACTCGTGTCTCCAGTCGTTTTGGGCGCTACGCTGCGGCGCAGCATGGCAAGTGCGCGAGCGGCGTCTCTGGGCAGTTCATGGTACAGGATGCGCGGCGGCTGCCAATTCGGGTTGAAGCCGGGTTGAAGCCGGGGTTGAAGCCGCGCCGGCGCCCCCTCAACTGCGCCTTGAGTTTACTGGCGCGAGTGCCATGATGAAGGGGAGGGCGCATTCGCGTCGCGCCCCCGCTGAGTAGCGGAGTTCGTCATGGTGCACGGCGAATTGAGGATCGTGCTGGCGGTGCTCGCCACGTTCGTTGCGCTCTTTGGCCTCGGGTATGCGATCGACGGATTGATTTTCGACGAGAACAACGTCGTGCTCTCCGGAATGGTGACCGTGGCCGTTGGGGTCGTCGCGTTCGTGGTGATGCTAACCCTGCACCCGAAAGACCTCGAAGATCTCGAGCAGCACCGGCATCGCGAATCGTGACGCGCCCCGGTGGCGCACATGGTGCGATGCGGCAACCGGCGCAGCGCGTTGGCGCAGGGCCGGGAGGACAGTGTTTGTGCGCGCAACGGCGCGCGCGCATGCTGCACTCACGAAAAAGGGATCGGACGAGGACGCCGCTCGCTATTTCAGGCGTATGACAATGTCGACCTTGCGGGCGGCAGGAAGTCGTCTAAAGTGAATCAAATCCACCTGCGCGAACGTGTGGTTCGCGAGGGTTGGTATCGATCCGCGCGAGCCGGATCGGGGTGTTCCCAGGCACCAGGTTGGGGCAGCCCGAGGACGGTTGGATGCGGCCTTTTCACCCTCCACCAAAGGCGCCCCCATGCAGATCATGTTTCCGAATGAGGTGCCCGAGTACTCGGGCCCAGACCTGACCTTGGCGTTTCCGGCGATGATCGATGGCGAGCGGGTGGAGTGTCTGATCACGGCGGCGGCGCTGGAAGATCACTTCGGGGCGGCTTCGCCGCGCGCCGAAGACATGCTCAGCGCGTTCGACCATCATCGCGACCGCATCGAGGCCTGCGCGCGCCGTTTGCTCTCCGAAACACGTGCGCAATGTCTCGTGCTGCGCAGCGGCTACGTGCGTTTCGTGCAGGCGCACGCCAACGCGTAGTCGACAAAGAGCGCCCACAGGACGCGGCCGCTTTCCGGCCAAACGAATTATCTTGCCGCGCCCGTTGTGGCGCGGCGTTCGTTTACGCGCGTGCCGCCCTGCTGCTAGAACATGCGGCGCAGCGTGTTGTCGCGAAATACCACGTGATGCGCGATCGCTGCGAGCGCGTGCAGCCCGATCACCCAATAAAACAGATTGCCGATCAGCACGTGTGCGTCCTTGAAGAACGTGCGCGCGGCCGGGTCCGGACCGATGAGCGCGATCTGCAGATTGAACCCCGCGAGCGTGACCGGATGGCCGCCGGCGTTGATCATCAGAATGCCGAGGAGCGGCTGCACGAAGATGAACAGGTAGAGCGCGAGATGTACGAGACGCGAGAGAAACGACAGCAGCGCGATGGAGTCGATGCCCGCAGGCGCGCCGCGCCACAGACGCCACGCGAGGCGCAGCACGGCGAGCGCGAGCACGAGCGAGCCCGCCCAGAAATGCACGTTGCTCCAGAACGCGCGGCTGTCGGTGCCCTTGGGGCCGCGCACCTCGATGGCCAGCCAGGCGAGCGCGATGAGCAGGAAGATGACCCAGTGAAAGAAGATGGCGGGCTTCGTGTAGCGTTCGGTTGCGGCGGAGTAAGTTGCCACGTGGCGGCTCCTGATGCGCGGGGAATCTGACGATAGTTCCCAATGATAAGGAGGACGCGCCGTGCGGGGCAGCCATGCGGCTGGGAAGTTTGATTCTGAGGGGGGCGGCGGCGAATCAAAACAAAAAGGGTGGCGCGAAGCCACCCTTTTGCATTTACGCGTTGCCGAGATAGAAGAACCGGAACAGGAACACGGCGGCGATGATCCATACGATCAGTTTCACGTCGCGCACACGGCCGGTGAGGAGCTTCAGGCCCGCATACGAGATGAAGCCGAACGCCACGCCGTTGGCGATCGAGTAGGTGAACGGCATGGCAAGCGCTGTGAGGGTGGCGGGCACGACTTCGGTGGCGTCGTCCCAGGGCAGATCAGCGAGTTCGCGCAGCATCAGGCACGAGACGTAGAGCAGCGCCGGCGCCGTGGCGTAGCCCGGCACGACGCCCGCGAGCGGCGCGACGAACAGGCACGCGAGGAACAGCACGGCCACGGTGAGCGCAGTCATGCCGGTGCGGCCGCCCGCCTGCACGCCCGAGGCGCTTTCGATATACGCCGTGGTCGACGAGGTGCCGAGAATCGAGCCCGCGAGAATCGCCGTGCTATCCGCGAGCAGCGCGCGGTTCAGGCGGTGCATCTTGCCGTGCACGAGCAGGCCGGCGCGGTTGGCCACGCCCATCAGCGTGCCGGTCGCATCGAACAGCTCGACGAGGAAGAACACGAGCACTACGTTGAGCACGCCCGTGGAGAGCGCCGCCTTGATGTCGAGTTGCGCGAAGGTCGGCATGATCGACGGCGGCGGCGCGAAGACGCCGTGGAACTGATTGCCGCCGAAGAAGAACGAGAGAATCGTGACGCCCACGATGCCGATCAGGATCGCGCCACGCACCTTCAGCACGTCGAGCGTGACGATCGCGAAGAAGCCGATGATCGCGAGGATCGTGTGCGGATCGTGCAGGTTGCCGAGCTCGACGAGCGTGGCCGGGCTGCCGACCACGACGCCCGAGGTCTTCAGCGAAATGATGGCGAGGAAGAGACCGATACCCGCCGTGATCGACACGCGGATCGAATGCGGAATGCCATTGACGATGGCTTCGCGCACGCGCAGCAGCGTGACGATAAAGAACAGGCACCCGGAGATGAACACCGCGCCGAGCGCGGCCTGCCATGTGAAGCCCATGCCCTTCACGACCGTATAGGCGAAATACGCGTTCAGGCCCATGCCGGGCGCGAGTGCGATGGGGTAGTTCGCGTAGAGGCCCATGACGAGCGAGGCGAGCGCCGCGACGAGGCAGGTGGCGACGAATACGCTTTCTTTGGGCATGCCGGCGTCGCCGAGAATGGCCGGATTCACGAAGATGATGTAAGCCATCGTGAGGAAAGTCGTGATACCGGCGAGCAGTTCGGTGCGCAGGTTGGTGCCTGCTTCTTCGAAACCGAAATAGCGTTTGATGGCGTCCATGAAGATCGGGCCCTTGAGAGTCGAGCGGGTTGTTCGCTGCTTGTTGGTGTGGTGTCTTGCGTGTAGCCGGCGCAGGCTGATCCTTGACGTGCCCGCGCGCGCATGCCGCAGCGCGCGGCTACGGGCGCGATTGTAAACAATTGTCCGTCGGGCGCAGAGAAGCCATCGTCGTGAGCGTGAAACGGTTACAACAGCGCGCGTTGCGGTAGCAAGCGTGAGAGGGCGCGGCGAGTGCGCCCGCGGGGAGGAATTGGGCGTAGCCGCGCCCCGGGCGCCGGGCGTTGCTTCGCCGGTGCCGGGTTACTGCGGCCGTCCTGCAATCAAGCGATTACTACTGCATTTGACCGGCGGGAGCGCCATATCCCGCGCCGCCGCGCGCCGCACGCCGTTGCGCGACGATCGCGCCAGCGCGTTGCGCGTTTTCCGGGTAGTCGATCCAGTCGAGCGGATCGTAACCTGCCTGCCGCCATTCGATCAGATCCGCACGGACCTGGGCTCGAGTCAGCGGTTGTGAGGGATCGTACGGTTGGGCCACCGCCACAGCCGACGCGAAGCCGCACGCTGCGGCAAGGACGCCGAGCGCCACACGCGGAAGGGAGTTCATGGCAAGGCCTTTCATATTAGGGATATCCCTAAAAGTATAGGCGCTATCTCACTAAGTCAAAGGGGATCGGTGCTGCCTGGGTTACCCGCCACGCTTCGAAACGTCGTTGCGGGCGTTTGCCGTGCGGTAGTCGGTCGGGCGCTGTCCGGTCCATTTGCGGAACGCCCGGTGAAACGCGCTCGGCTCCGCGAACCCGACCGCGGCGGCGACATCGGCGACCGAGCGGCCCGGCTCCTGTAGTGCCGCGATCGCCAGGTCGCGGCGCAGTTCGTCCTTGATTGACTGGCAGCTGTGGCCTTCCTGGCTCAGCCGCCGGCGCAGCGTGGCGGGCGCCACGTTCAGCCGTTGCGCGATGGCGTCGGCATCGGGCCACGCGGCGACTGGCAGGGCGCGCAGCGCGCGTCGCACGCGCGCCGCGAACGAGCCCGGATTGCGGTACTTGACGACGAAGTTGCCGGGCGCGTTGCGCAGAAACGCCCGTGCCGAGCTGGCGGTCTGGATCACGGGCAGTTCGAGGAAGCCGGGCGCGAATTCGAACCACGTGGACGGCTGATCGAAGTCCATGTCGTCGCAGAGCATGAGCTGGTATTCGTGCGCGACGCCCGGTTGCGGGCAGCGAAAGCGTGCCGCGAGAAGCGGAATGCGCCGCCCCACGAGCCAGCACACGAGCCCGTAGACGAGGATGAACCAGGTGGCGTAGGCGAACATGGTGGGCGTGGGTTTGCCCGCGCGATGCGAGAGCGTGACGCGCACGCGCGTGGCGTCGATATCGATCTCTCCGGACAGATCGTCGAGCACGAGCCGCATGAAGTGCACGGCGCGCTGCAGCGCTTGGCGGCCCGTGCTGGCGCCGAGCGCCGAGTGCGTCATGGCGATGAAGCTGCCGCTTTTCATCGCGTGCGAATCCTGGCCGAAGAATTCGTCGTCGAGCGCGCGCGCGATGCCCGACCACAACTGGCCGTATTGCGCCGCGCTCACGCGCGCCCCGGGCGCGAGCAGCACGGCCGGCGCGATGCCGGCGGCATCCGTGAGCGGCGCGGTTTCGAGGCCGCCCGCGCGCGCCAGCGCGAGCGTCTCGTTCACGAGGCTCATCGAGATCGTGCCTTTTTTGCTCAGTTTCTGAATTCTCGCCGGTTGCACAAAGCCGCCTTCCAAAGGGGTTGTCACAGCCGACATGGTAAATCCGATCAGCGATTTTGAGCGTGGCGGGCATCGAATACGCTCGCTCGCGTGCCTACACTTTTCGCAAGCCTTGCAGCCGGGGCCGCATCGCGCCACAGTGGAAGGCAGCGCAAGAGACACAAGAAGGGGACACACATGGACGAGTTCTACACCGACGACCAGCGCATGATTCGCGACGCCGCGCGCGACTTTGCGAGCGGGCAACTGGCGCCGAATGCGGCGCAATGGGACCGCGACGGCAAGCTGCCCGACGAGGTCGTCAAGCAATTGGGCGAACTGGGCTTTCTCGGCATGATAGTGCCGCAGGAGCAGGGCGGCTCGTACACCGACTACGTGGCCTACGCGCTCGCCATGGAAGAGATCGCGGCCGGCTGCGCCTCGTGCGCGACGCTCGTGAGTGTGCACAACTCGGTGGGCTGCGGGCCGATCCTGCAGTTCGGCACCGACGCGCAAAAGGACCGCTGGCTGGGCAAGCTCGCGAGCGGCGAGCTGATCGGCGCGTTTTGCCTGACCGAGCCGCAGGCAGGCTCCGAGGCGAGCAACCTGCGCACGCGCGCCGAGCTGCGCGACGGCAAGTGGGTGCTCAACGGCAACAAGCAGTTCGTGACCAACGGCTCTCGCGCGAACATTGCCATCGTGTTTGCCGTGACCGATCCCGACGCCGGCAAGCGCGGCATTTCCGCGTTCATCGTGCCGACGGACACGCCGGGCTTCAATGTCGGGCCGCTCGAGAAAAAGATGGGCATCCGCGCTTCGGACACCTGCCCGATCTCGCTGGTGGACTGCGAGATTCCAGAAAGCAATCTGCTTGGCGCGCGCGGCGAGGGCCTGAAGATCGCTTTGGCGAATCTGGAAGGCGGACGCATTGGCATCGCCGCGCAGGCGTTGGGCATCGCGCGCGCGGCCTTCGACGCGGCGCGTGCCTATGCGCACGAACGCGTGCAGTTTGGCGAGCCTATTATCAAGCATCAGAGCGTGGCCAACCTGCTCGCGGACATGCACACGCGCATCAACGCGGCGCGCCATCTCGTGCATCACGCGGCGCGGCTGCGCACGCTTGGCAAACCGTGTCTTTCCGAGGCTTCGCAAGCCAAGCTCTATGCTTCCGAAATGGCCGAGGAAGTGTGCTCCCACGCGATTCAGATTCATGGTGGCTACGGCTTCCTGAATGACTATCCGGTGGAGCGTCACTACCGCGATGCACGCATCACGCAGATTTACGAAGGCACGAGCGAAGTGCAGAGGATGGTGATTGCACGGCAGCTTTGAAATGAAGTGAGGAAGACGAAGCAACAATAAGCGAGCGCGTATGCGCCATAACTATGCATGGGACGGAGTAAGTGCTTTGCCCTAACTCCGGCTCGACAGGAGACGACGATGACCGGGTTCACCCCTTCCGCGCAGGCCTTCATCGACGCACGCGAGTTGCTGCTGCGTCACCGTACCGACTACGCTCGCGCGTACGAGGAATTCGCGTGGCCGAAGCTAGACATGTTCAACTGGGCGCTCGACTACTTCGACGTGATGGCGCGCGGCAACGACAACCCGGCGCTCTGGATCGTCGACGACCTCGCGGACGGCGGCACGCGTTATTCGTTCGCGCAGATGTCGGAGCGCTCGTCTCGCATGGCGAATTTTCTGCGCGAGCAGGGTGTGACGCGTGGCGACCGCTTGCTGTTGATGCTGCCCAATCGCGTCGAACTCTGGGACGTGATGCTGGCGGCGATGAAGCTGGGCGCCATCGTGCTGCCCGCCACGACACAGCTCTCGCCCGACGACGTGCGCGAACGCGTGGAAACGGGCGGCGCGCGCTACGTCGTCGTGGACGCCGCCGAACTCGGCAAATTCGATGCGCTCGACCGAGGCGTGAAGCGCATTGCGGTAGGCGCGGCGCCCGGTGCGTGCGAAGGCTGGATCGACCTTTCGCACGCGTACGATGCAAGCCCCGCGTTCGAACCCGACGGCCCGACGCGCGCCACCGACCCGCTCCTGCTCTATTTCACGTCGGGCACGACCTCGAAGCCCAAGCTCGTCGAACACACCCACGAGAGCTACCCCGTAGGCCACCTTTCGACGATGTACTGGATCGGCCTCGTGCCCGGCGACGTCCACTGGAACATCAGTTCGCCGGGCTGGGCCAAGCACGCGTGGAGCTGCTTCTTCGCACCGTGGAACGCGCAGGCCTGCGTGTTCGTCTACAACTACGCACGCTTCGTGCCGAAAGACACGCTTGCCGCAATCGTGCAATGCGGCGTGACCACGCTTTGCGCGCCGCCCACCGTCTGGCGCATGCTCGTGCAGGAGCCGCTCGCAACCTATGCGGTGAAGCTGCGCGAGATCGTGGGCGCGGGCGAGCCGCTCAATCCCGAGATCATCGAGCGCGTGCGGCATGCGTGGGGCATTACGATCCGCGACGGCTACGGCCAGACCGAAACGACCTGCCAGATCGGCAATTCGCCGGGCCAGCCCGTGGCGGCGGGTTCGATGGGACGGCCGCTGCCGGGCTACCGCGTGGAACTCGTCGATGCCGACGATCGGCCCGCAAGCGAGGGCGAAATCGCGCTGCCGGTTGGGCGAGATTCGGCGCAGCGTCCGCTCGGCCTGATGACGGGCTACGCGAATAACCCGAAGGCGAGCGAATACGCCATGCGCAACGGCTACTACCACACGTCCGATGTCGCCTTGCGCCGCGACGACGGCTACTACGTCTACGTGGGCCGCGCCGACGACGTGTTCAAGTCGTCCGACTACCGCCTGAGTCCGTTCGAACTGGAAAGCGTGCTGATCGAGCACGAGGCGATCGCCGAGGCGGCGGTCGTGCCAAGTCCGGACGAATTGCGCCTGTCCGTGCCGAAGGCCTTCGTCATCGTGCGCCAGGGCTTTGAGGCGGGCCCCGAACTCGCACGCGAGGTGTTCCGCTTCTCGCGAGAAAAGCTCGCGCCGTACAAGCGCATTCGCCGCCTGCAATTCAGCGACCTGCCCAAGACCATCTCGGGCAAGATCCGCCGCGTCGAGCTGCGCCGGCGCGAAATGGAGCGCAGCGCCGAACCCGCGCGCCAGCCCGACGAGTATTGGGAAGAGGATTTCCCCGAGCTGCGCTGATATCCACACGGAGTCCGAAATGATCGAATTCGAGTACGCGCATGAGGGCGCGGTGGCCCTGCTCACGCTTTCGCGGCCGCCTGCGAATGCCTTTACGGTCGACGGTTTGCGTCAGCTCCAGCAGGTCGTCGAGGCGTTCGACCGCGAGCCGCAGGTGCGCGCGGTGGTCATTACCGGCAGCGGGCCGAAGTTCTTCAGCGCGGGCGCCGACCTCAATGCCTTCGCCAGTGGCGATCGCGAGGTCGCACGCACGGCGGCGAGCGCATTCGGCGCGGCATTCAAGGCGTTGCAGAAGGCGCGGCCCGTGGTCCTCGCGGCAATCAACGGCTATGCGATGGGCGGCGGCCTGGAGTGCGCGCTCGCATGCGATATCCGCATTGCCGAGGCGCATGCGCAGCTCGCGCTTCCCGAGCCTGCCGTGGGATTGCTGCCCTCCGGCTGCGGCACGCAGACCTTGCCCTGGCTCGTGGGCGAAGGCTGGGCCAAGCGCATCATCCTCACGGGCGAACGCGTGGACGCGCAAACGGCGTTGCGCATCGGTCTCGTGGAGGAAGTCGTCGCAACGGGCGGCGCGCGCGAGGCCGCGCTCGCCATGGCCGCGCGCGTGGCGGGCTTGAGCCCGCAGGCGGTCACCTTCAGCAAATCGCTGATCCATCAGGCGCGCAACGGCGTGCCGCGCGGCGCCGCGCTCGCCGTCGAGCGCGAGCGCTTCGTCGATTTGTTCGATTCGCCCAACCAGCGCGAGGGCGTCAACGCGTTTCTGGAGAAGCGCAAGCCACGCTGGCATATTGAAACGGAGAACTAGGCAATGAATGCAACACCCGCTTCCGCCCAGGCTGCAACGGAAGCCGAACAGGACGTGCTGTTTCGCGTGGTCAATCGCGTGGCGATCGTCACGCTCAACCGGCCCGCTGCGCTCAATGCACTCTCGCACGCCATGGTGCGCGAGCTGGCCGTGCTGCTGGAACGCGTGCGCACAGACGAACGCATCGTCGCGCTCGTGCTGGAAGGAGCAGGCCCGAAAGGCTTTTGCGCGGGCGGCGACGTGCGCGCGATCTATCGGCTCGCGTGCGAGAAAGCACGCGAAGGCGCGAACGGCTGGCAGCAGTTCTTCGTCGACGAATATCGCCTCGACTACGCGCTGCACACGTTTTCCAAGCCGCTCGTCGCGCTGCTCGACGGCGTGACGATGGGCGGCGGCATGGGTCTCGGCCAGGCGGCGGCGCTGCGCGTGGCGACTTCGCGCACAAAGATCGCGATGCCAGAAACGCGTATTGGCCTCTTGCCCGATGTGGGCGCAACGCACTTCCTCGCGAAGATGCCGGTGGAAATGGCGCTTTACGTGGGCCTGACCGGCGCAATGCTCAGCGGCGCGGACGCGCTGCATTGCGGTCTTGCGGATGCCTGCGTGCCGGGCGAATGGCTCGATGGCTATGAGGCGCGTCTGCTGGCGGCGCAATGGTCGGGCGATGTGCATGCTTCGTTGCGCGAAGTATTCATCGCGCCGTGTCACGAGGCTAACGATGGTGCGCTCGCTTCCTTCACGCCGCTCATCGTGCGGCACTTCGACCGCCGTCTGCGTGTCGAACAGATCGTCGCATCGCTACGAGCCGACCTCGAAAGCGAACACGCGCAAGCCGAACGAGCGTGGCTCGAAGCCACACTCGAAGCGCTCACGCACTATTCGCCCACGATGCTCGAAGTCACGCGCGAAGCACTGCTGCGCGGCCGCCAGATGACGCTCGCGGAGTGCTTCCGCATGGAGCTTGGCATCGTTGGCCGTGCGATCGAGGAAGGCGACTTCTGTGAGGGCGTGCGTGCGCATCTCGTCGGCAAGGACCGCAAGCCGCGCTGGGCGCCCGCGACGCTCGTCGAAGTCCGGACCGAACGCGTGCAGCATTTTCTGGCGTCGCCGTGGCGCGGCGAGGCGCATCCGCTGGCTGACCTCGGCCAATAGCACATCAGTCGGAGGATTCGCGCGCCGACGGCTCGCGCAGGGCGGCGAGCCGCAGTTCACGTTCGGCGCCAGCTGCGGGCGCGCCATGGGAAGGGGCCTGCGCACGCGACAGCAGACGCAGCGTGGCGACCGAACCTGCCACCGCGAGCAGCAGCGGAATCGCAAGATCGTGATTCGCGTGAGTGAATTCGAGAATCAACACGGTCGCGGTGATGGGCATCTGCATCGAGGACGCGAGAAACGCACCCGCGCCGACGATCGCAAATGCCCCCGGCGACAGACCGGGCCACACATGGTTCACGAGCCCGGCGATCACGATGGCGAGCAGTGCGCCGTTCGCGAGCCCCGGCGTGAGCAGGCCGCCCTTGGCGCCCGCGCGCAACGTGGTCGTCGTGATGAACACGCGCAGCACGAGCAGCGTGGCCGCAAGGCCGATGCCGAGATTGTCGTCGAAGCTCAGGCCCGTCGCGCCCTTGCCGTTGCCGAGCAACTGCGGAAACCAGATGGCCAACAGGCCAATGCCCGCGAAATTCACCAGCGTGTAGAGCGGCAGCCGCCAGTCTTTGGGCGAGGCGTCGCGCGCGCGGCTCGTCACGCGTGAGAATGCGTGCGCGGCCGCGCCGAACAGCGGCCCGCAGAGCACCGACCACACCACGAGCTGCGCATTGATGCCATAGGCGGGCACGTGGTATTGCTGCGCATCGCCGAGACCGATCCATGCGATCACGGCCGCAATGGCCGAGGTGCTGATCGCCGGCACCGCCACCGACCAGCCGAACGTGCCGAGCAGCACTTCGAGCACGAACATCGCACCGCCCAACGGCACGTTGTACACGGCTGCGAGCCCCGCACCCGCGCCGCACGCGATCATCACGCGGCGCTCCGCCGCGGTGAGGCCCGTTTGCTTCGCGAGCCAGCTCGCGAACGCGGCGCCGATCTCGCGCGGCGCGACTTCGCGACCAAGCGGCGAACCCATCGCGACGGTCACGATCTGCAGCAGCGCGTGCACGGTGGTCGCAAAAATGGGCATGCGCTTGCCGCCCGGCTTGATCGCCGCGCTGATGCTCACGAGCGGGCGCGCGTAGCGGTAGAGCGCCCACCATCCGCCGCCGCCAATCAGCCCGCACGCCACGAGTACCGCCACGCGCCGCCAGGGCGCGGTATCCGTCACGCCCTGCAGAAAGCTCTCCTCGCCGATGATGTGTCCCGCCCCGTAGCCATAGGCGACATGCTGGATCGCGTGCAGCAGCAGCGCGAGCAGCATGCCGCCGAGACCCGCGCCGATGCCGGTGAGCACGGTCACGCTCGCCAGCGTGACGAGCGGGCTGCGTGGAGGCGGACGATCGGCGTTGGCGCGCAGGCGCGGAGCGGGTTGGGGCGCGGGCTGGGGCGAGAAGGATGACACGGCGGGAAGACAGGCGTGGGAGTCGCCAGGCGACGGGCTGGCGCCCATTGTAGCGAGGGCATGCGGGCGGCGCGTCGAGCACGTTCAGCGCGCCCGGTAAAAGCGAAAACGGCCGCCGCGAGTCACGCGGCGGCCGTTCGAATCGATGCAGCGCTTACAGGTAGCTGCAGACGTAGTCGAGCGTCTCGACCACTTCGATGTCGAAACGGCTCTTGCCCGGCACCGAGAACGACTCGCCGGCGCTGTAGGTCTTCCACTCGTCGGTGCCTTCGAGGCGGATGCGGCACTGGCCGGCCTGCACTTCCATCAGTTCGGCGGCGTCGGTGCCGAAGTTCAGCGTGCCCGGCAGGATCACGCCAAGCGTCTTGCGCGAACCATCGGCGAACAGCACGGTGTGCGAAACGCACTTGCCGTCGAAGTAGACGTTGGCGCGTTTGATTACGGAAACCTGGTCGAATTGTGCTGCTGCCGTCATGGCGGTCTTCCTCTGTCTTCGTGAATGGAAACGGGCGCCGGGCCGACGTGTCGTCCGGGGCGAGGCCGCCATCATACCGGCACTCGGGCGCGGCGGGCGCCTGGCACCGCCCTGCCGCCGTATGAGTTGCGAATTGAACGTTTACAAAAAAGTGACGAGTTATTACAATCGTTATCACAAATGCGAATCATACGCATTTGCAACTACGATAATTCGCCGACCAACTCGCTAACTCATGTCCGTCCATTTCCCGACGCGGATGCGTGCCATCGCCTCCGTCGCTGCGCTCCATTGCTCAGGTTTCTTCGCAGCGCCTCTCGTTCACGCGCAAACCGCGCCCGCCGCCGATAGTCCCGCCGCCGCGAGCGCAGCCGCAGCAATGGCTGCATCGTCCGCCGGGGCCGCGGAAAGCACGCTGCCCGCCGTGAAAGTCGTTTCGGCGCCTTCCGAGATGCAGACCAAAGCGCTCGACTCGTACAAGTTCACCGCGCCGCTCATCGACACGCCGCGCTCGATCACGGTGATTCCGGAGCAGGTGCTCAAGGAGAAGAACGTCACGACGTTCCAGGACGCGCTGCGCACGGTGCCCGGCATCACGTTCCTGGGCGGCGACGCGGCGGCGAATCCGTCCGCGGACCGGCCCGTGATTCGCGGCTTCGAGTCGCGCAACTCGATCTTCGTGGACGGCATGCGCGACTCTGGCGTGCAGAACCGCGAAACCTTCGACGTGCAGAACATCAGCGTCATCAAGGGCCCGGACTCGGTATATGCCGGGCGCGGCTCGGTCGGCGGCAGCATCGACATCACGACGAAAACGCCGCAGGCCGACAACTTCATCAACGGCAGCGTGGGCCTTGGCACCGATAGCTACCGGCGCGCCACCATTGACTGGAACCAGACGCTCAACGACACCACCGCGTTCCGCCTGAACGCCATGGGCCACGACGCCGACCAGGCCGGCCGCACCGACGTGTACAGCAAACGCTGGGGCGTGGCGCCCTCAATCGCGTTCGGCCTGAACACGCCGACCACGGTCACGGTGAGCTACTACCACCTGAACACCTACGACATGCCCGACTTCAGCGTGCCGTTCCGCTCGACGGGCGGCACGCCGGTATCGTCCAACCGCGGCCAGTTCTACGGCCTGAATTCGCGCGACTACCGCTACGGCCAGACCGATACGGGCGAAGTGAAGGTGGAGCACCGCATCAACGACGCGTGGAAAATCAAGAACACGACGATGTTCGGCCGCTCGACGCTCGACTACGTGGCGACCAATCCGCAGTTGACGAACGCGACCTCGAACATCCTCAGCCTGCAGGCCAAGAGCGGCAAGTACGCGACCAACAGCGTCGCGAACCAGACCGAGGCTTCGGCCAGGTTCGACCTGTACGGCATGCGCCACACGTTCACGGCGGGCGTGGAATTCAGCCACGAGCAGGACCTGTACGAGGGCTATCTCGTGACCGATTCGGCCGGAAACAACATTCGCTCGGGGGGACCGTGCGCGATTGCGTATAACTGCGCGTCGATCAACAACTGGAACCCGAATAACCCGTGGACGGGCAGCATCGTCCTCAACGGCGACAAGAGCTTCCCGGGACCTGCCACGCATACGCAGACGAACATCGCTTCGGCGTATATGTTCGACAGCGTGCAGCTTTCCGAGCGCTGGATCTTCAACGCGGGCTTGCGCTTCGACCGCTATGACGTGAGCGCGCAGCAGGCGGGCGTGGCCGATCTGTCGAACACGTCGAATCTCTTCAGCTACCAGTTCGGCCTCGTGTTCAAGCCGGTGCAGACCGTGAGCCTCTATGCGTCGTATGGCACCTCGGCGAATCCGCCGGGCTCGAATTCAGGCCTTGGCGGCGGCACGGACCAGATCACGGCCACGAACAAGGACCTCGCGCCCGAGCGTTCGCGCAATATCGAAGTGGGCGCGAAGTGGGACGTGCTCGATCAGCGCCTCTCGCTCACCACGGCGTTGTTCCAGACCGACAAGACCAACGCGCGCGTGAGCGACGGCCTGGGCGGCACGATCAACGCGGGCTCGCAGCGCGTACGCGGCTTCGAATTTGGTTTCGCGGGAAACGTGACGAACAAGTGGTCGGTGTTCGGCGGCTATTCGTACCTCGATGCGATCACGACCGATGCCGGCCCGGCGAGCCCCGCGCTTTCCGGCCTGCCGATGATGATGGTGCCCAAGCACAACTTCACGCTGTGGACGAGCTACGACGTGCTGCCGAAGCTCAACGTGGGTGCGGGCGCAACGGTGTCGAGCCTGACGTATGCGTCGGTTTCGGCGACCTCGCGCAAGTGGATACCGGGCTATGCGCGCTTCGATGCTGCGGCGACGTGGCGTGTGTCGAAGAAGATCGATCTGCAGCTCAATGTGAACAACATCTTCGACAAGGAGTACTACCAGAGTGCGTACCCGATCTACGCAACCTGGGCGCCGGGCCGCTCGGCGGTGGTGACGGTGAACTTCTATCAGTGACCGCGAATGCCGCTCGCGGCGGTAACGGCGAGTCATAAAAAATGGGCGCTCGAAAAGAGCGCCCCTTTTTCATCGCCTGCGGGAATCAGCTCGGGCTTACTCCGGCTTCACCGCCACAGAAGCCTCGGAGGTCAGCATCATGAACGTGAAGCTCTCCTGCAGATACAGCTTTACGCTCTTGTCGTCATGCGACGAATAGCCGATCGACACATCCTGCCCGAGGTGGAACGCGAAATCGCCGCCACGCGTGCTCAGGATCGCGCCGCCTTCGATGGCCGGCGCCCAGATGATCTCGCCATTCACCAGGCGGCGAATGTGCTCGAGAATCGGATAGCCCTGGTCGCTCGCTTCGCTCACCGCCGTGTACGCATCGGAGCCGAGCAGCACCGCATACGGGCCGTCCACGCCTTGCAGGCGCAACTGTTCGAGCGCCTTGGCGATGACCGTCGGGTAATCGGCGATATCGGCCGGCATCGGCAGGACAGGATTCGACGAGCCCTCGCGGATGCCCGTGATCTGCGCGGCCCTGTAGCCATCGAAAATCGCGCGGTCTTCCGCGAACGCGAGGCGCGTGGCCGCGTCCTTGGCCGGCTGCCAGTCGGAGTCTTCGGCGCCGCGCTCCACGTCGTCGATGGCGTCGCGCGAAAGTTCGAACGGCACGCGCAATTCCACGATCGCCTTCACTTCGCGCTGGCGCGCGCGGATGCCTTCGAGCGGCGCTTCGATGCCGTTCTGGTGGCCGGTGCCCACTGCGGCGAGCGCCGGGCCGCCGGGGCCCTCGACGTCCACGACGCGGCGGCCCGCGAGCGAGCGCTTGAAGGTGCGCGCAACTTCTTCTTCGATTTGCGACCACGCGGCCGTGGAAATGGGCGCCAGCTCGCGATGGAGGTTATTCATACCGGGGTGCTCCTTTGAGGGATCCGATGGCGAGCGAGCCGTCCGCGCTCGGCGCGGCGGCTGGCTCGGTTTCTGTTTCCGATGCATGGGCGGCGCTCACCTCGACGGTGGGCGCGGCGCCCGGGTCGACTTCGGCGAGCGCTTCGAGCAGCGTCTGCGACGGCACGAAGAAGAGTCCCCCCGTGACGGCGCGGCTGAAGTCGAGCAGCCGGTCGTAGTTGCCGGGCGGCAGGCCCACGAACATGTTTTCGAGCATCTGTTCGATCGGCTCGGGCGAGCGCGCGTAGCCGATGAAGTAGGTGCCGAATTCGGCCGAACCGGGCCGGCCGAACGGCATGTTGTCGCGCAGGATCTTGATCTCGTTGCCCGCGTCGTCTTCGAGCGTCGTGAGCGAGCTGTGCGACCAGCTCGGCTTCACGGCTTCGTCGAGTTCGATGTCCTGGAGCTTGGTGCGCCCGATGATGTGCTCCTGGGCCTCCACTGAAAGCGCGTTCCAGCCTTTCATGTCGTGCATGTACTTCTGCACGAGCACGTAGCTGCCGCCGCAGAATTCGGGATCTTCGCTTTCGCCGATCACCGTGAAATGGACGGCGTCGTTGCCCGTCGGATTCTCGGTGCCGTCGACGAAGCCGATCATCGCGCGCATGTCGAAGTTGCGAAAGCCGTGCACTTCGTCCACGGTCGTGACCGCACCTTCGAGGCGCAACATGAGCTGGGTGGCCAGCTCGAAACAGAGGTCGGTTTCATCAGCGCGAATGTGCAGCAGGATGTCGCCCGGCGTGGCGATGGCCTTGCGCTCGCCGGTGCCGAATTCGCGGAACGGGTGCAGGCCGGCCGGGCGCGGCTCGCCGAACAGCTTGTCCCATGCGTCGGATGAAAAGCCGACCACGCACGACAGATTGCCGGCGGGCACGCGCTTGCCGACCGCGCGCACGAGGTTGGCGACGTCGGCGCACCAGGCGCGCACGGTGGCGCGGCTCGCGGCGTCGTCGTTGACGGTTGCGACGATGAAGAAGGCATTGCGCGTGACGGCGCTGGAGACGGACTGCGGTTCCTGCGTGAGAGAGGCCGGCGTCATGATGTGGGGTATCGCTCGTGAGTCCAGAGTCGGTTTGGGTTTTGCTGCGCCCGCATAGTTTAGCCAAACTCGGGGAAAACGGCCGTTTGCAGGCGAGTGGGTGCCGTGCGACGATAGTCATCGTGATATCGACGTGCCCTGACGGGTAGGCCGGAGCAAGCGCTAAAGCGCTAACTCCGGATCGACAGCTTTGCATGGGACCGGAGCAAGCGCTAAAGCGCTAACTCCGGATCGACAGCTTTGCATGGGACCGGAGTAAGCGCTAAAGCGCTAACTCCGGTCGACAGGAGACACACGATGTGGGACCACACCGAGCATGAAGGCTTCGAGATCTGGGTGCTGCCGATTCCGGCGTTCGGGCCGCGCGCGCCCGAGCCGCTGTTCCACTACAGCGGCTATATCTGCCGCCACGGCGCGGACGCCCATGTCGAAGGGCGAAGCGTGCGCTTTCACGACATGATGCGCAACTACACCGGCCCCGACGCCGCGCTCGACGCCGCCTACGCGGTCGCGCGCAAGCGTATCGACCGCTTCCATGCCACGGGAAGCTGGGGCGAGAGCCCGGCCTGAGCCTTCAATTTCCTTTTTAGCGGCCGCCCTGCACAATCAGCTTCACAGGCCGTCCTTCGCAGCTCACCTCGCCCGGCAGCGCGAGCGTACGCCAGTCCGCCGGTTGGCCTGGGGCGCTTAGATCGGAGGCGTCGTCGGGATAGGTCGTGACCACGTTGAACGGCCACGACCCGCGCCGCAGCCGCTCGTGGACGAGCGAGCCGACCCAGATCGGCGTGGGCTCCCCGCTGCTCGCGTGGCCATCGCCAGTGCCGTTTCCATTGCGCCGCGGCGCGAGCGCGTAGCCCGAAGGCCAGAAGCGCAGCACGTCGCGGCGGCTGCCCGGCTCGCCCGCGTCGCCTGGCTTCGCGGCGAGGCGCGCGCGGGCGAATACGAGCGGTGAGGGCAGGCCGTTGTTCAGCTTCGGCAGCAGCGGCAGCGACATCACGTCCACGTTCGGTGCGACGAGCGATAGCACGCTTCGCACGGATATCTGCGGACCTTCGGCCCAGCCCGCGTCGCGCAGCGCCGCGCGCAGGTCGTCGGCGCTCGCGGCCCACTGGATCGTCATCGGCTCGCGGCGCGCGCCTTTCATGTCGAAGCGATAGCACGCAAACGTCCTCCAGAGCGAATCGCTCCACTGCATTTGCGAGAGGACGACAGGCGGCGCCGCCGCGGTCGTGGGCGGCGTGGGCGTGCGCCCGGCCGGCACGGTCTGCAGCAGAACGGCGCCGACCAGCACGAGGAGCACGATGGGCGGCACGTATGCGCGTTGCGGCGGCCGCTTGGGGTAGCGCCAGAGCGAGGTGAGCACCACGATCGCCACCCAGATGGCTGCGAAGGCCGCGCCGCCGATCGCGTCCGAGAACAGGAAGCGGTCGAAATAGAGCCCCGCGAACGCCACCGCCACGATGATCGCGTTGCCGAGCGCGGCGACGAGCGCGGCCTCCAGCATGCTCGCGCGGCGCACGAGCAGGAACATCACGAAACCGTAGACGATCACCATCGACGACACGCGGTCGCTCGGGAACACATAGGCCTCGACGGCCTGGCCGCCGCCTGGCGACGTATGGTGGATCACGAAGCGCAGGATGAAGATGAGCAACTGCGAAACGGCCGCCGCGATCATCCAGTAAGCGATGGTGCGCCAACGCCGCTCCAGCACCATCCAGATGCCCGCCGTCGCGATGAGCGCCGCGAGCGTCCAGGTGCTGCCGAGCGTTTCGACGCGCGCGAGGGCCGCGTCGGCCCAGGTGGTGCGGATCGACTGCAGGAACTGGCGCACGGACTGGTCGATTTGCACGAGCGGCGCGCCGCGCAGCACGTTGCCGAGCACATAGGAAAACACGGCCGCGCAGATCGGCACGAGGCCCGTGATCACGATGACGGGGCCGAGCGCGGGCTGCGCCGGGTCGAGCAGGCGGGCGATGCGCTTCGAGGCGCGCCCGGGATGCTGCGCCGCCCACTGCGCCGCGCTGCGCCGTGACGCGCCGGCCCAGCTGTCGATGTGCAGGAGCAGCATGCGCACGAAGCGCCAGATGAGCCAGACCGCGAGCGCGACGATGCCGATGACGACCACCAGCCGGAACGACACTGCGCCCGCGAGCTGGAGCGAGGCGCCGAACACCACGCCCGGCACGATATGCGCGGGCGCCCAGACTAGCGCGGAAATCACGTTCATCATGAAGAAGCGCATGGGCTTCATGCCGGCCATGCCCGCGACGATCGGCACCACGGCGCGCAGCGGCGCGATGAAGCGCGCGAGGATCACGCTGCGCGTGCCGTGGCTCACGAAGTAGGCGTGCGCGCGCTCGAGAATGGCGGGGTGGCGGCTGAACGGCCACATCTGGGCCAGCGAGCCGCGGTAGCGATGGCCGATCCAGAAGCTCACGCCGTCGCCGGCCACCGCGCCCGCAATGGCGCAGACGAACAGCCAGCCGAGGTTGATGGTGCCGGTGGCGGCGAACGCGCCGGCAACGAACATCGCCGTGCTGCCGGGAATGAACGTGCCGACGAACGCGAGCGATTCGAGGAAAGCGGCGACCACGACAAAGGCGAGCGTCCACGTCGCGTGCGCGGCGAGCAGGTGCAGCAAATGATCGTAGGCGTGCTCCATGAGCGGGGCGGGTTCGTTTGCTGGGGCTCGCGGGACGGGCGCGAGATCGGGCGGGTGCCGGTCCGCACCGGCGTTGCGCAACTAGCCGCAAGCGGCGTGCGGGACCATCAGGCGCAATATAACCGGGCGCGCGCAACTACGTGCGACGCGAGGCCGGGCGGGGCGAAGCGAGGGGGCGAAGGCGGCGGTCGCGTCGCGCGGCGGCGACGCGCAAGGGGGGCGGCGTATCGCGGTGCTGCGCTGCGAGTCCGGGTACGGCCGGGACTGACTCAGATAACACCTTTCTCTTTCAAGCCGGCGAGCTGTTGCGCCGAATAGCCGAGCATCGACTGCAGGACCTCCTGCGTGCCTTCGCCCAGTTGCGGAGGCGCATGCCGCACGGGCAGGCGTTCGCCGTCGAAGCGCCACGGCGGCGCGAGTACCGGCGTCGTGCCGCTTTCGGTATGCGGATGCGGCTGCTGCGTGACGAGCCCGCCAAGCGTTGCGCGCGGCGACAGCAGCGCCTCGCGCAAGCCCGCCACTTCGCCGCACGGGATGCCCGCGGCCGCGAGACGTTCGAGCAGGAGTTTGCGCGGACGGCTGCCCAGTTCGCGCGTGAGTTCGGGCACTAGCGTGTCGCGGTTCTGCCCGCGCAGGATGTTGGTCTTGTAGCGTGCGTCGTCGGCGAGGTCGGCGCGCTCGATCACCTCGCGGCAAAAGCGCTCGAACTGCGCGTTGTTGCCCACGGTGATGACGAGCGGACCATCGGCCGCATCGAACACGCCATACGGCACGATAGACGGGTGCGCATTGCCGTAACGCGGCGGGTCCTCGCCGATCAGCAGCGCTTCGAGGCCGTAGTAAGCGGTAATCATGAGGCCGCAATCGAACAGCGCCATCTCGATGTGGCGCCCGCGACCCGTGCGCTCGCGCTCGTAGAGGGCGGCGAGCATTGCCTGTGCGGAATACATGCCCGTGAAAAGATCCACGGCCGCTACACCGAATTTGAGCGGCGGCTGGTCGGCTTCGCCGTTCATCGCCATGAGGCCCGTTTCGCCCTGCACGACGAGGTCGTAGCCGGGGCGTGTCGCTTCGGGTCCCGTGCGGTCGTAGCCCGAAATCGAGCAATAGATGAGACGCGGATTCTCTGCGCTCAGCTGCTCGTAGCCGAGCCCGAGCTTCTGCGCGCCGCCGAACTTGAAGTTCTGCACGACGATGTCGCTGGTTTTCGCCAGCTCGCGCACGATCTGCTGGCCTTCGGGCGTTTGCAGATCGAGCGTGATCGAACGCTTGTTGCGATTCACGCTGTTGAAGTACGCGGTCTCGGTCTTGCCGACGCGCACGCCCCAGTCGCGCGTGTCGTCGCCGCGGTCTGGATGCTCGATCTTGATGACCTCCGCGCCGAGATCGCCGAGCACCATCGCGCTCCACGGTCCGGCCAGTACGCGCGAAAGATCGAGCACGCGCACGCCCGCCAGGGGCAAGCTGTTTTTATCCGTCTGCATCAACAGGTACTCCTGGTTCGTTGTCGGGGCAACGCAGCCGCCCCTTCATGGCTCACGCCGCCTCACGCCCCAATGCGATATAGCGCGCGAGATGATGATCCTCGTCGCCGAGCTGATGATCGATCATCACGAGCCGCTTTGCATAGTGCGCGAGCGGCAGTTCCCACGTCATGCCGATGCCGCCGTGCAGCTGGATCGCTTCTTCGGCCACGCGCGCGCCGATGCGCCCGATCGTGTACTTGGCGGCCGAAAGCGCACGTTCGCGCTGCGCGCGCGGCGCGTCGATCGCCGCTGCCGCGTTGATGACCGCCGAGCGCGCCTGCTCGATTTCGAGCAGCACGTCCGCCATGCGATGCTGCAACGCCTGGAAGCTGCCGATGGGCAAACCGAACTGCTTGCGCGTGCGCAGGTATTCGAGCGTGAAGTCGCGCGCGATTTCCATCGCGCCCACGGCCTCCGATGCGAGCGCGACGATGCCGTATCCGCGTGCATGTTCGAGCGTCGCGAAGCCGGTGCCTCGCGCGCCGACGAGCGCATCGGCATTCACCTTCACGTTGTCGAGCGTCACTTCCGCTGCGCGGCCGCCGTCGAACTTGCGGTAGCCACGCAAGCTCACGCCCGCTGCGTCGCGCGGCACGAGGAAGAGGGAGACGCCTGCTTCGTCGAATTCATCCCCGGAGGTACGCGCCGAAACGAGCAGCACATCGGCGTGTTCGGCGAGCTGCACGACGCCCTTCGCGCCTTGCAGCACCCAGCCATCGCCGCTTTTCTCCGCGCGCGTCCCCACCCGTGCGTCCTCGTAGTGCGAACCCGGCTCGTCGTGCGCGAGGGCGGCGATTTGCGAGCCGTCGATGAACGAGGCAATGCGCGCGCGCTGCGCCTCGCTGCCCGCGTGGGCGAGCGCGCGGCCGACGATCAGCGTGTCGAGGAAAGGCTCGACGACGAGTCCGCGCCCGAGCGCTTCGAACACCACGGCGACATCGAAGCCCGCGCCGCCAAAGCCGCCATCGGCCTCGTCGAACAGCGCGCCGATCACGCCGAGTTCGGCGAAGCGCTGCCACATCCCTGCGCTAAAGCCTTCTTCGGAGCGCGCGATTGTATCGCGCATATTGAAACCGTATTGCTCCGTGATGAAACGATTGAGCGTGTCCGCAAGCATGCGGCGGTCTTCTGTGTGCTGGAAGTCCATGGCGTGCCTCTCAAAGATCTCAAAGACCGAGAATCATCTTGGAGATGATGTTCTTCTGAATTTCGTTGGAGCCGCCGAAAATCGACAGCTTGCGGTTGTTGAAGTATTGCGCGGCGGCGCTGGCGGCTTCATCGGGCCCGATTGCCTCGTCGGCATACCCTGCTTCGAGCGCTTCCTCGACGAACGGCGTGGCATACGGTCCCCTCGCGCGGCGCAGCAGCGAGGAAATCTCCTGGCGGATCTCGGTGCCTCGAATCTTGAGCATCGAGCTTTCCGCACCGGGCGCGCCGCCGCCCGCCACCGCAGCGATCACGCGCAGGTTGGTCGTCTTCATGTTCTCCAGATCGATTTCGACCTTGGCGATGCGCGCCGCAAATTGCGGGTCTTCCGCGAGCGCCCTGCCGTTGCGGGTGATTTTCTGCGCGGCGCGCTTCAGGCGTGCGAGCGCCGCCACCGAAAAGCCCACGCCTGCGATATTCGTGCGCTCATACGTGAGCAGATATTTCGCGTAGGTCCAGCCGCGGTTTTCTTCACCAACCAGGTTCGCCACCGGCACGCGCACGTCGGTGAAAAATACTTCGTTTACCTCATGTTCTCCGTCGAGCGTGACGATGGGGCGAAGCTCGATGCCCGGCGTGTTCATGTCGATCAGCAGGAAGCTGATGCCTTCCTGCTTGCGCACGTCGGTGGCGGTGCGCACGAGGCAGAAAATCATGTTCGCGTAGTGGCCGAGCGTGGTCCACGTTTTCTGGCCGTTCACCACGTAATGGTCGCCGTCACGAACGGCTGTGGTGCGCAGCGAGGCGAGGTCCGAGCCCGCGCCCGGTTCCGAGTAGCCCTGGCACCACCAGTCCGAACCGTCGAGAATGCGCGGCAGCCAATAGCGCTTTTGCGCCTCGCTGCCGTACTTGATGAGCACGGGCCCGAGCATGTTCACGCCGAACGGCACGATGCGCGGCGCGCCTGCAATCGCGCATTCGTTCTCGAAGATGAACTTCTGCACGGCGCTCCAGCCGGGGCCGCCGTATTCCTGCGGCCAGTGATTCGCGAGCCAGCCCCTTTCGTGGAGGATGGCGTGCCATTGCGCCATGTCGTCGCGCGTAAGGTGCCGGCCGTTGCTCACCTTGCTGGCAAGGCGCTGCGGCAGCCGGTCGTTCAGGAACGCGAGCACTTCGCTGCGAAACGCCTCTTCTTCGGCGGTGAATTTGAGGTCCATGTGTGAAAAGCTCCTTCAGGGCACATTCAGGCCGATTGATTGAGGCTCGCGAAATTCTCGCCGCGCTCGACCAGTCCGACGAGCAGCGGCGAAGGACGCCAGAACAGCGGATCTTCTTTCGCATACTCGCGGATATCGGCGAGCACGTTGGCGAGGCCCACGGTATCGGCGTACTTCATCGGACCGCCGCGATAGCGCGGGAAACCGTAACCGTAGAGCAGCGTGACATCGACATCGAGCGGGCGCAGGGCGATCTTTTCATGCACGACGTTCGCGCCTTCGTTGATCATCGCGGCCATGTAGCGGCGCATGATGGCTTCGTCGCTGAAGCTGCGCGGCTCGATGCCGACACGCTCGCGCTCGGCGCGGATGATGGACTCGACTTCGGGATCGGGCGTGCCCGTGCGTGCACCTTCCGGGTAGAGATAGAAGCCGCGGCCCGTCTTCTGGCCGAACCAGCCGCGCTCGCAGATGCGGTCGGCGATCTGCACGTAGCGCGCCTTCGGGTCGCGCGTGGCGGCGCGGCGCTTGCGCGTGGCCCAACCGATGTCGCCGCCCGCGAGATCGACCACCTGGTACGGGCCCATCGGAAAACCGAAGTCGCGCACTGCCTTGTCGATCTGATAGGGCGAAGCGCCGTCTTCCATCAGATGATCCGCAGCCGTGCGGAACACCGCGAGAATGCGGTTGCCGATGAAGCCGTCGCACACGCCTGCGCGCACCGGCACCTTGCGCAGCTTCTTCGCCAGCTCGAACGCCGTGGCGACCACATCGGCGCTCACCTGCTTCGGCACCACGATTTCGAGCAGCTTCATGATGTTGGCGGGCGAGAAGAAGTGCAGGCCCACTACGTCCTGCGGGCGTTCGATGCTGGCCGCAATGGCGTCGATGTCGAGATACGACGTGTTGGTCGCGAGCACGGAGCCGGGTTTGCACACGCGGTCGAGTTCGGCGAACACGGCCTGCTTCACGGCCATGTCCTCGAACACGGCTTCGATGACGAGATCGGTGTTCGCAAGCGCGTCGTACGAGGTGCTGCCGCTAAAGCGCGCGAGGATCTGCGCTTTCGCCTCGGGCTTCATGCGGCCCTTGGCGATGAGGCCGTCGTAGACCTTTTCCACATGGGCGCGGCCGCGCGCTAGCGAGGCGTCGTCGCGCTCGATCATCGTCACGGGCAGCCCCGCGTCGAGCACGGCCACGGCAATGCCCGCGCCCATCGTGCCGCCGCCGATCACGCCGACGGTGTCGATCGCGCGCGGCTTCGCGCTCTTCGTTTCAGGGGCCTTCTGCACCTCGCGCTCGGCGAAGAATGCGTGCACGAGACCCGCGCGCTGCGGGCTTTCGAGGCACTCGAGGAACTGCTTGCGCTCGAAGCGCAGGCCTTCGTCGAACGAAAGATCGAGCGCGGCCTGCACGCAATCGACGATCTTCAGCGGCGAGAAGAGGCCGCGCGACTTCTTTGCGGTTTCGGCGCGGGCGGCGTCGATCGCGGCTTGCGCCTGGGCGCGATCGGCGAGCGCCCGGGCGTCGCGCGTGCGTCGCACCGGGGCATGACCCGCGAGCAGTTCCTGCGCGTAGGCGAGGCCTTCGGCGAGGATGTCGTCGCTCGCGCCCACCCGATCGACGAGGCCCAGCTTGTGGGCTTCCTGCGCGCTCGCGTGACGGCCGCTCAGCATCAGCGAGAGCGCCGCTTCGGCGCCGATCAGGCGGGGCGTGCGTTGCGTGCCGCCGGCGCCGGGCAACAGGCCCAGCTGCACTTCGGGCAGGCCGAGCTTCGCGCCCGCCACGGCGAGCCGGTAGTGGGCCGCGAGCGCCACTTCGAGGCCGCCGCCGAGCGCCGCGCCGTGAATGGCGGCGATCACCGGCTTGTGACAGGCCTCGATGCGGTTGCAGACGTCGGGCAGCGCGGGCGGCTGCGGCGGCTTGCCGAATTCGCGGATATCCGCGCCGGCAATGAAATTGCGCCCGGCGCCGATGATCAGCACGGCCTGCACGGCGTCGTTCGCCTCGGCATGCTCGATGGCGGCGGCGAGGCCGCGGCGCACGTCCACGCCCAGCGCGTTGACGGGGGGATTGTCGACGGTAACAAGCAGCACCTTGCCGCGCAGTTCATGAGTGACGGGGGAGGCGTTCACGGGATCGGATGCCATGGCGATGCTGTCTCCATAATGAGGGCCGGACTGGCGCGCCAGACGGCAATGTTTCATGTTCGCGTCGATTCTCGGCGCGCCAGGGGCAATTGACAATCCCATCGCTCATTGACAGACTGTCAAGGTATTTTTGACAGTGGATGTTGGCATGGACGTCAATGCGCTAACCCTGCTCGTCGAGATTCTCGACGCGGGCAACCTCAGCGAGGCGGCGCGCCGGCTCAAGATGAGCCGCGCGAACGTCAGCTACCACCTCAACCATCTGGAGAAGTCGATCGGCCTGCAGCTCGTGCGCCGCACCACGCGCCGGGTCGAGCCGACCGAAATCGGCCTGAAGCTCTACGAGCACGGCCGGGCGATCCAGAATGCGCTGCTCGCCGCGCGCGAATCGGTTTCCACCCTCGGCCAGAGCCTGCAGGGGCGCGTGCGGCTTTCCGTGCCGAGCGGCTACGGGCAGCTCGTGATGTCGGACTGGCTCATTCAGTTCAAGCGGATGTACCCCGGCATCGTGCTCGACGTGATGTTCGAAAACCGCGTGGAGGACCTGCTGCGCGACGAAGTCGATATTGCCGTGCGCGTGATGCACGAGCCGCCTCAGAACCTCGTGGCGCGCGACATGGGGCCGGTGAAGTACATCGCGTGTGCGTGCACGGAGTGGGCCGAAAAGCACCGCATGCCGCAAACGCTGGAGGATCTGGCGCGCGCACCCGTCATCACGGCGACGGTGGTGGGGCGGCAATTGCGCCTTGCGGGTTATCTGAACGACGACCGGCACGAGGTGCTGCTCGAGCCTTCGATCATTTCGGAAAACTTTCTATTTCTGCGCCAGTCGATTCTCGCGGGGCTCGGCGTAGGCATCGTGCCCGACTACGTGATGCACGACGACATTCGCCAAGGCGCTGCCGTCACGTCGCTCGACGCGTGGCGTTTGAGCATATTCGGCACGCATATGTACATGCTCTATATGCCGAACCGCCATCACACGCGGGCGGCGTCCACCTTCATCGATTACGTGCTGGGGGAGGCCCGCAAAACCGGGCGCGGCGCGGCCGCGTGAGCGGCGCAGGTAGCACGCCGCCACTCGCCGCGCCGGTTGCAAGCGCAACGAACTACTGGCCCGTGAGCGTGTTGTTGTACTCCACGGCCGGCTGCGAGGTGTTGCCGCCCTGCGCGACGAGCAGGTGAATCTGCCCCGGCAGGAGTTGCGAGAGCGTACCCGAGATCGGCACGGTCGTAATGAGCCAGTCCGCATTGTTCGCGAGGTTGAAAGAGGCCGACTCGTAGATCGCCGTCTTGCTGCCCGCTGTCGTGACGATCGCCACGTAGTTGCCGCCGTTCATATAGATCGAGTCCTGGCCGCTCGCGGGCACGGCATTCTTGTATCCCACGGCCGGCAAGGTCGGCTGCACGGTGTTGATGTCCGTGCCGGGCGCGACGATGTAAATGTCGAGGTTCTGCGCATTGACGGTGGCGTTGAAGGCGCGCAGGCGTGCGCTGCTGGAAAGCAGGCCCTTGTCGAACGGATCGTCGATCAGGCCGATGTCGCCGCCCGTGAGCGCGGGCAACGCGAGCACGGTGTACTCGTGACCCTTCGCCACGTCGGGGAAGGCGCCGCTCGCAATCGCCGTGGTCGTGCCCGTGCTCGCATACGAGACGTTGGTGTTGCCGGTGTTGATGTTGGCGAAGTTCGTGACCTGCTTGTACGCGATGTTCGTCTGCAGGGCGCTGCCGTTCACCAGAAAGTCGACGTTCGGGCCGCCAGGCAGGGCGTGCACAAAATGTATCTCGGGATTCTGCACGCCGATCTCCTTGCCGACGTCGTTGCTGCTGCTGCCGCCGCCGCATGCCGTGAGCAGGGCTGCCGCGCTCGCGAACGCGAGCAATGTGCGTATTGTCTTCATTGTTGACCTCATTCGTTTCGTTCAGGCTGCACGGTGTACGGCCTCATTTGTGGCCGTGCGTTGTTATTGCGCCCCTGCGCGAGCCCGGACGGCGGCGCGATGCTGCATAGGGGCGAGTGCGATCAGCAATTGGTGTGCCGTGCGGCGCGTTTCCGCGCAATGCGTGCGCGCGCAACGGGATAAGGAGAGGGGGGCGATGGGGGCTGCACGCGTGTGAAGGCGGCCGCGCGCGGCACTTGCGACGTTCGATGGCAGCTTTTACGGCGGCGCGAAGGTGCGCGCCGATATTCAAGAGTCCTGTGCGCCGTTGTCATCCGGGTCCGCGTTTTGCGCACGATGACCGCTTGCACTTGCGCGGGCGGCGTCCGGCCGTCCGCGCGTGACGGACGAAACGGCGACGCGTTGCTGGATCCCGGCCTTCGTGAGCATATGCGCGCTGATCGGCGCGGTGAGAAACAGGAACGCCGGAATCAGCACTTCGTGCAGGCTCGCGAAATCGTTGTGCGCACTGAAGTACACGACGGAAGCGAGCACGACGCCGCCTACGCCGAGCGTGGTCGATTTGGTGGGTCCGTGCAGGCGCATGTAGAAGTCGGGCAGGCGTGCGAGGCCTATCGCGCCGATCAGCGTGAACGCGCTGCCGAGCAGGAGCAGCACGCAGACAATCGCTTCGATGACGGTTTGCATGGCGAAGCCCTAGTTCAGTTCGATGATGTCGCCGCGCTGCAGGTACTTCGTGAATGCGACGGTTGCCACGAACCCCATGACCGCGATGAGCAGCGCGATTTCGAAGAAGACCGTCGAGCGCAGCATGATGCCGTAGACGACGATGAGCGCGATCGCGTTGACGTTGAGCGTGTCGAGCGCAACGAGACGGTCGGGCAGCGAAGGCCCGCGCACGAGGCGCACGAGCGTGAGCAGGAACGCGAGCCCGAGGATCGCGAACGACACCGGGATGATGATGGCTAGCATGCGAAGATCTCCATGAGCGGGGCTTCGTAACGGGACTTGATCAAGGCGACGAGCGCGGCTTCGTCTTGGAGATCGAGCACGTGCACGACGAGGCGTCTGCGGTCGTCGGAGAGTTCGGCGCACAGCGTGCCGGGACTCAGCGAGACGATGCTAATGAGCGCGGACAGCGCGATTTCGTGGGTGCTGTCGAGCGGCACGTCGATGAAGGCAGGGCGCAGGCGCTTCGTCGGGCCGAGCACGAGCAATGCGACTTCGAGATTCGCCACGAGGATGTCGTAGAGCACATGCCCGAAGAGCCGCACGAGCAGCCACGGTTTGCCGAAGCGCACGGGCGCGAGCCATAGCCCTTCGCCCACGCGGTAGGCGATGACGGTCCCGAGCACGACGCCAAGGAGCAGGTTGCCCGGCGAGATGTCGTTCATCAGCAAGACCCAGCATACGAGCAGCACGACGGTGAGCCAAGGGTGCGGAAAGAGCCTCTTGAGCATGTCAGCTTCCTCCGCCCTGTGAGGCTTGCGCGGCCTGCGCGGGCAGGATCGCGTGAACGTAGGCTTCGCGGTCGAGCAACTGCGCGGCGGTGGCGTCGAGATATTGTTTGAGCGGGCCGGCAAACACCGTTGCCGCCACCACGCCCGCAAGCAGCAGCCCACACGCGCCGAGCTTGGCGCGGCTGCCGCGCGGCGCGGTGGCGGGTGCGCCGACGCAGGCGCGTGCAGCGGGCATCGCCCACAGCAGGCGTGTGCCTGTGCGGCTGAGCGCGACGATCGACAGCAGGCCCGCGACCAGCACGGCGGGCCAGAGCACGACGGCCTGCGCAAGCGGCGTGGCGGCGAGCACCATGGCCTTGCCTAGAAAGCCCGAGAGCGGCGGCAGGCCGACTGCGCCAACCGCTGCCGCGAGATAGAGCACACCGGCGATATTCGAGGGCCACGGCGCAGGCGTTTTTCCAGGGTTCGCCGCCTTGGGAGGCACTGCGATCGGCTCGCCGTCTGCTTCGGGTGTGATGGCCGGCGCGGAGGCGTCGTCGAGCGATTCTAGCGAGGCGGGCTCGCGTGTTTCGGCTGCAGCGGGCACGGTCGCCGGCTCGCCTGGTTCGGACTCCAGTGTATCGGCGAGCATGAACAGCGCACCCGTGCATAGCGTCGTGCTGATGAGGTAGTACAGCAGCGCGCTCCAGGCGAGCACGGTCTGCAGCGTGACAGCCGCAATCAGCAGGCCGACCGAGACCAGCACGAGAAAACCGGTCGTGGTCTTGAGGCTCGATACCGCGAGCGCGCCGAGCGCGCCATAGACGATCGTCGCAATGGCGAGCCACCACGCCCATTGATGCAGGAACGCGTCGAGCACGCCGCCCGCCGCGCCGAACACGAGCGCGTCGCAGCGAAGCATCGCGTAGATACCCACCTTGGTCATGATCGCGAACAGCGCGGCCACCGGCCCGATTGCGCTTCGATACGCCTGTGGCAACCAGAACGACATGGGGAACACGGCGGCCTTGAGGCCGAATACGAGCATGAGCGTCGCGCCCGCGAACTGCGCGAGGGGCAGCGACGCGGGGTCCAGGTGCGCGAGCCGCTCGCCGGCGTCGGCCATGTTGAGCGTGCCCGTGAGGCCGTACAGCACGCCCAGCGCGATCAGGAAAAACGACGAGCCCACGAGGTTCAACAGCATGTAGTGCAGGCCATTGCGCACGCGGCGGCGGCCGCCGCCATGCAGCAGCAGCGCGTAGGAGGCGATTAGCAGCAGCTCGAAGAAGACGAACAGATTGAAGAGATCGCCTGCGAGAAACGCGCCGTTCAGGCCCATCAGCTCGAACTGCACGAGTGCGCGATAGTAGCGTCCGCGCCGCACATCGGCACTCGTGGTGCCGAGCAGGCAGCAACACGCGAGCAGCGCGGTCAGCACGAGCATGAGTGCGCCGAGCCGGTCGATCTGCAACACGATGCCGAACGGCGCGGGCCACGCGCCGAGTGCGTAGCTGGCAACCTGCCCTTGCGCCGCGAATTCGGCGAGCGCCACCGCGATGGGCAGCAGCGCTAGCGTGGCGATCACGTTGATCGCACGCTGCAGGCGTTTCGCGCGCAGCGGCAGCGCAACGATCGCGCCGGCCGCGAACAGCGGAATCAGGATGGGGAGGATGAGAGCGTGGTTCATTCGCCGCGCATCTCCAGGCCGCTGCGCTGCGGGTTGTCGCCGTCCACGTGGTCGGTGCCGTCGATCGCGAGCGCGCGCAGCGCGAGCACGACCGTGAAGGCCGTCATGGCGAAGCCGATCACGATCGCAGTGAGCACGAGCGCCTGAGGCACCGGGTCGGCATACTGCGCGCCCGCCGCGATCACGGGCGGCTTGCCGGTGGAGAGCCGGCCCATGCCGAGCAGGAACAGATTGATCGCATAGGAGAACAGCGTGATGCCGAGGATCACCGGCAGCACGCGGGCGCACAGCAGCAGGTAGAGGCCGCTTGCGCAGAGCACGCCGAGCGTAATGGCGAAGGCGGCTTCCATCAGCTTTTCTCCACGGATTGCATGTCCTTGTCGCGCACGCCGAGGTGCGAGACGATCGTGAGCGTCGTGCCGACCACGGCGCCAAGCACGCCGAGGTCGAACAGCATGGCCGTGCTCAGTTCGATTTCGCCGATCAGCGGCACGTGCAGATGGCCGAACGCGCTGGTGAGGAACGGGTGGCCGAGCACGATCGCGCCTACGCCCGTCGCGGCCGCGACGAGAATGCCGAGGCCCGCTAGCCCGCGGTAGTTGACGCGGATGCGCGACTCGGTCCACAGCACGCCGCTCGCCACGTATTGCAGCAGCAGCGCAATGGAGATCACGAGCGAGGCGATAAAGCCGCCGCCGGGCAGATTGTGGCCGCGCAGAAAGATGAACACGGCAACGAGCAGGGTGAGCGGCAGCATGAGGCGCGCAAGAATGGCGAGCAGCAGCGGATGCGACTGCGACGACCACGGCAGGCCGCCCGGGCCCGTATCGGGCGATTTCAGGCGCAGGCCGCGCAGCAGCGCCTTGACGGCGAGCCCCGCGACCACGAGCACGCTGATCTCGACCATCGTGTCGAACCCGCGGAAATCCACGAGGATCACGTTCACGACGTTGTGCCCGCCGCTGCCCAGCAGCGCGTTCGCGAGAAAGAACTGGCCGACGCCGTCGATGGGGGCGCGCGTCATCACCGCATACGCCACGGCGCCGATCAGCGCGCCGCCCGCGAGTGCGAGCACCGCATTGCGGGCACGCGCGGCGGCAGGCTGTGGCGCGCGCTGCACGACAGGCAGAAAGTAGATGGCGAGCACGAGCAGCAGCACTGTGACCACTTCCACCGAGATCTGCGTGAGCGCGAGGTCGGGCGCGGAGAAACGCACGAACGCGAGCGTGACGAGCAACCCGCAGGTGCTCAGCATCACGAGCGCATAGAGCGTATTGGCGCGCACGAGCACGACGCCTACCGCCATCAACGCCATCAGCACGAGGCCGACGAGCGTCATCGCATCGAGCGGCGCCGAGCGGTATGCGCCGTCCAGCGAAGCGAGCGCGAGGAGCGCCGAGCCCGGCGCGATCAGCATCGCCGCGATCATCCACGCGAGATACGCCGGCAGCGAGCGCGTTTCGAAGAGATTGACGACGAGGCCCGCGGCCTTTTCGAGCTGCTGCACGAAGCGGTCGAAGCCTTCGCTCGCGTTCATTTCGGAAAGCACCGAACGATGATGGCGGAACGCATCGCGGCGATAGAAGAACAACAGCGCGCCGCCCGCAAACGACACGCCGCTCATCACGAGCGGCAGATTGATGCCGTGCCACAAACTCAGGCTGTACGTGGGCACGCTGCCGCCCAGCGCGAACCACGCCGCGGACTCGAGCATCCTGCCGATGGTCTGCTGCGGCACGAGGCCCACGAGCAGACAGATGACGACGAGAATCTCGACGGGCAGCTTCATGAAACGCGGCGGTTCGTGCGGCGGGTAGTGCGGAAGGTCGTGCGGAGTCTGGCCGTCGAAGAACACGCCCCATACGAAGCGCAGCGAGTACCCGACGGAGAGCCCCGCTGCGATGACAGCGAGCGCGGGGATGATCCAGTTGAAGTCGCCAAGGAGTCCTTGTGCAAGCGTTTCGCCGAAGAACATCTCCTTCGAGAGGAAGCCGTTGAGCAGCGGCACGCCCGCCATGGCGAGCGATGCCACGGCGGCCAGCGCGGCGGTATGCGGCATGAAGCGGCGCAAGCCGCGCAGGCGGCCCAGGTCGCGCGTGCCCGTTTCATGGTCGATGATGCCCGCCGCCATGAAGAGCGAGGCCTTGAACACCGCGTGATTGAAGGTGTGAAAGAGCGCGGCGACGGTGGAGAGCTGCGTGTCGAGGCCGAACAGCAGCACGATGAGCCCGAGATGGCTGATGGTGGAATACGCGAGCAGTCCCTTGAGATCGCGCTGCACGAGCGCCATGGCCGCACCGCCCGTGAGCGTGACGAGGCCGATCAGGCTCGTCACGTAGAAGAACCAGTCGGTGCCTTCGAGCACGGGGTAAAAGCGCGCGATGAGGAAGATGCCCGCCTTGACCATGGTCGCCGAATGCAGGTATGCGGAAACGGGCGTGGGCGCCGACATCGCATGCGGCAGCCAGAAGTGGAACGGGAACTGCGCGGACTTCGTGCAGGCCGCGAAAAGCACGAGCAGGAGAATCGCGGGATACAGCGGATGGCGCTGCACAAGGCCCGCATGCGCAAGCACGACATCGAGGTCGTAACTGCCGCAGACATGGCCAAGCAGCAGCACGGCTGCCAGCAGCGCGAGGCCGCCCGCGCCCGTGATGGTGAGCGCCATGCGCGCGCCGCGCCGCGCTTCGGGGCGCGAAGGCCAGAAGCCGATCAGCAGGAACGACACGATGCTCGTGAGTTCCCAGAAGATCACGAGAAGCAGGAGGTTGTCCGACAGCACCACGCCGAGCATCGCGCCCATGAAGAGCAGCAGCAGCGCGTAAAGGCGCGGCAGCGACTCGCTGCCCGCGAGGTAGTAGCGTGCGTAGATAAAAACGAGCAGGCCGATCGCGAGCACGAGCAGCGCGAACATGAACGAAAGACCGTCCAGGCGCAGCGCGAACGAGAGGCCGAGCTGCGGGATCCAGTCGGCTTGCCAGTGCAGTACGCCATGGGTGGCCATGCCAACGCGTTCGCTGCCCAGCAGTCCCAGGCCGAAGAGCGCGGCCGCGAATGCGACCCACGTGCCGGAGGCGGACGCCCAGCGTCCAGCAAGCGGCCCCGCGAACGCGACGAGCGCTGCGGCGACGAACGGTAATACGACGAGCCACCCCATTGCCATTCGACACTCCCCGTGGGTCCGACAGGGCGCCGAGTCGCCGCGCCGCAGTAGACGATCATAGCCGCAAACGGGGACGGAGTTCATTCGTGTGGCATCAAGGCGGCCACGGGGTGCCACAGGAAATAACCGTGCGTCAGGTCCTCCGGCCTCGCGGCTCGTCGACGATCTTCACGGGCACCTTCGTCGCCCGCGCGCGGGGGG
This sequence comes from Paraburkholderia sp. CNPSo 3272, assembly GCF_024206495.1. Classification (GTDB taxonomy): domain Bacteria; phylum Pseudomonadota; class Gammaproteobacteria; order Burkholderiales; family Burkholderiaceae; genus Paraburkholderia. The sequence goes on from NZ_JAMBPQ010000010.1 coordinate 177,507, forward strand.
AGTCGGCCCTCATCACTTTGTTACGGCGCGTTGCACCGGCAACTCAGCCATCACCGCGGGATCATGCCGGTCAGCACATAAGCCTGGATCAGCGTCACCACGCCAACGACAGCCGCGAAGAACAGGCTATGACGCACGGTGAAGCGGAACAGCGACGATTCCTTGCCGACGAGGCCGGTTGCCGCGCAGGCCACCGCGATCGATTGCGGCGAAATCATCTTGCCGCTCACGCCGCCCGAGGTGTTGGCCGCGACGAGCAGCGTGTCCGACACGTTGATCTGATGCGCCGTGGTGTGCTGCAGCGAGCAGAACAATGCGTTCGACGAGGTATCGGAGCCCGTGAGGAACACGCCGAGCCAGCCGAGGAACGGCGAGAAGAACGGGAAGGCGGCGCCGGTGCCCGCAAGCGCGAGAGCGAGCGTGGACGACATGCCCGAGTAGTTCGCGACGAACGCAAAGGCGAGCACGAGACCGATGGACAGCACGGGGCGGCGCAGTTCGCCGAGCGTCTCGAAGAACGCGGCAACGGCGGCGCGCGGCTTCATGCGCAGCAGGATCGCGGAGAGGATCGCGGTGATCATGATCGCGGTGCCCACGGCCGAGAGCCAGTCGAGCTTGAACACGGCTTCGTACGGCTTGGGCGACGCGACGATCGGCGCCGTGCGCACCACGAGCTGATCGAGGCCCGGTACGTGCAGGCTCAGAATCGTGCCCGCGAGCGGACCTTTCGCTGCGAAGAGCGCCTTGAACGGCTTGACGCTCCACACGGTCACGATGGCCGTGAGCAGAATGAACGGCGACCACGCGCGCACGGTCTGCGCGATGCTGAACGGCGAAGCCTTGCGGCTCGAAGCCGCCGCACGCGAACTGCCGCCGCCGAAACCGCCCAGCGCAGCGGCGCCGCCGCTCACCTTCACGCTCGCGCCTTGCGTTGCCCGGCGCGGCTGCCACACATTGAGGAACGCGGCGAGCGCGACGAGGCTCACGAGCGCCGAGGTGATGTCCGGCAACTCGGGCCCGATGTGGTTCGACGTGAAGTACTGCGTAACAGCGAAGCTGCCGCCGGCCACGAGCGCGGCGGGCCACGTTTCCTTCACGCCGCGCTTGCCGTCCATGATGAAGACGAGCCAGAACGGCACGAACAGTGAGAGCAGCGGCAACTGGCGCCCCGCCATCGCGCCGATCAGGAACGGATCGATACCCGTCACCTGGCCCGCGACGATGACGGGAATCCCCATCGCACCGAACGCAACCGGCGCGGTATTGGCGATGAGGCACAGGCCCGCGGCGTAGAGCGGCTCGAAGCCGAGGCCGACGAGCAGCGCCGAGGTGATCGCCACCGGCGCGCCGAAGCCCGCCGCGCCTTCGAGGAACGCGCCGAACGAGAAGCCGATCAGCAGCAGCTGCAGGCGCTGGTCATCGGTGATCGAGAGCACCGAGGCGCGGATGATCTCGAACTGTCCCGTCTTCACGACGATCTTGTAGAGGAACACCGCGGTGACGATGATCCACGCGATCGGCCAGATGCCGTAGGCAAAGCCGAAGCCGGCGGAAACGAGCGCCTGGCGCACGGGCATGCCGTATTCGAAGATCGCCACGGCGAGCGCGAGCAGCAGGGTGATGGCCGCGGCGACATGGCCCTTCATGCGCAGGCCGGCGAGCGCGACGAAGAAGAACAGAATGGGAATGGCGGCCACGAGCGCGGACAGCCACAGACTGCCGAGCGGTGTGTAGATCTGGTACCAGGGTTGCACTACGGTCTCCTCCGATGATGCGGGTAGAAAATTTATGTGATCTCGTCAGGCTTGCTTTTAGCGTTATTTCGCACGCCTGACGAGATGAACGCTATTGCGGCTGGTCGCGTTCGCGCAGCAGGTCGTGCAGGCTGCGCGGGGCGGGCTTGAGCGGCGTGCGATGCTGCGTCCAGCCCATTTGCTGCGAGGGCGCGAGGCCGCGCAGACGCGTCACGGCCCAGCGCAGCGCACGGTAGGCGCGCGGATGCGCGAACGCGCCGCTCCAGAAGCGCCAGATGAACTGCTCGCTCCTGCTGTGATTCGCACCCTGGCCGCGCAACGGATGCGCCACGCTTTCCTCGGGGTCGCGGTTCGCCTCGGTGCGCAGGCGCACCAGCAGTTGCGGAATCGGAATGCGTACCGGACAGACTTCGCCGCACGCGCCGCACAGGCTCGAAGCGGTGGGCAACTCTGCAGTCGCGTCGAGCCCGAGCAGATGCGGCGAAATGATCTTGCCGATCGGCCCCGGGTAGGTCGTGCCGTACGCATGCCCGCCGATGCGCGTGTACACCGGGCAGTGGTTCATGCACGCGCCGCAGCGGATGCATTGCAGCGTGGCGCGCAGTTGCTCGTCGGCGTAGGCCTGGCTGCGGCCGTTGTCGAGCAGCACGAGATGCACCTCACGCGGGCCGTCTTTTTCGCCTGCGCGGCGCGGGCTGCTGATCAGGTTGAAATACGTCGTGATCGGCTGGCCCGTGGCCGAGCGCGTGAGCAGGCTCGAAAGCGGCACAATATGCTCGAGCTTCGCCACCACCTTTTCCATGCCCATGATCGCGATATGCACGTCGGGCACCGTGGTGGAAAGACGGCCGTTGCCTTCGTTTTCCACGAGCCAGAGCGTGCCCGTGTCGGCGGCGGCGAAGTTCACGCCGGAGAGGCCGATCTGCGCTTCCACGAAGGCGCGGCGTAGCGCGCGGCGGCCCGTCTGAATGAGCGTGTCCACGTCCTCCGTAAAGGGCGTATCGGGAATGTGCGCTTCGAACAGGTGTCCGATGTCGCCCTTCGTCTTGTGGATGGCGGGCATCACGATGTGCGAAGGTTTCTCGCCCGCGAGCTGCACGATGTACTCGCCCATGTCCGACTCGATGCAGTCGACGCCGCGCTCGGCGAGGTAATGGTTGAGCTCGATTTCCTCGCTCGCCATCGACTTGCCTTTGATCACGCGTGTCGCCGCGTGATGCTGCGCGATGGCGTGGACGATGCGGTTCGCCTCCTCGGCGGTCTCGGCCCAATGCACCTGAATGCCGTTCGCGCGCAGCTTCGCTTCCAGTTGCTCCAGGAGTTCAGGCAGGCGCGCGAGCGCGTGCTGGCGCACGGCTTCGCCGAGATCGCGCAGGGCTTCCAGTTCGTCCGCTTCGGGAAACTGCGCCGCGCGCTTGCCTTGCAGGAAATCCATCGCGCCGCGAAAGCTCTTGCGCAGCTGCGGGTCGTCGAGCGCCGTGCGCGCGCGCTGGTGAAATTCCGCGGTCGGGACGAAATGAAGCGTGTTTTCCTGTGAGGTCTGCGTGGTCGTGCTCATTCGGCGGCTCCATGCTGCGCACCCGTTGCGCGATCCTCATCGGTCACGACGACGACCCACAGGGCGCGGGGACCATGCGCGCCGTAGGCGGTGGTCTGCTGGATATCCGAGGTCTTCGAAGGTCCCGAGATCATCACGAGATTGGTGGGCATGCCCTCACGCCAGCGCTCCGCGGCCACGGCGGCGTGCAGGTCGGCGTGCAGCGTGTTCGCGTAGATCAGCGCGACGTGCAGCGGCGGCACGAGCGAGACCGTGCGCGGCGCGTTCGCGTCGGGCACGACCACGAGCGTGCCCGTCGCCGCGAGACCCGAGCGCGCGACGGTGAAGCCCGCGTCGACGGTGTCGAAGAGTTCGGCCTTCCATTGCTCGATCGGCTGCGCGTAACTGCGTGCCTGCACGACGGACGGGAGTGCCGCCTCGAGCGCCTGGCCTTCGGCGCAGGCGATGTCGAGCAGCAGGCTGCGCACGCCCGCCGCCGCGAGGCGGCCGGCGAGATCGGCGGCCCACGTTGCGGCGCTCGCGCAGATCACTTCCGCGTGCGCGGCCTCGAGCATGCGCCGGAACTGCGCGATGCGTTCGTTCAGCGCCAGCGGGGCGAGCGCCCGGCGCCCGGTGAAATGCGCGTCGATGCGCGCGTCGAGCGCTTCGAGCGTGGTGGAGGGCGCGGCGGGTGCATGGCCGCGCAGGCGTTGCAGCATGCGCGCACGCGCGCTCATCGTATCGACGTTCATGCGGCATCCCCGCCCGTGCGGCGCCAGAGGAACGAGGCGAGGTGCTCCACGGCGAGCGGCGCGCCCTTGTGCGCTGCCGCGTGGCCGATGTTGAGCAGGCATCCGCAGTCGGCGGAAACCAGGCGCTCGCAGCCCGTGGCGCAGGCGGAAGCGATCTTGTCGGCGACCATCGCGCCGGAGATGTCCGGGTGCTTGAGCGAGAACGTGCCGCCGAAGCCGCAGCATTCCGATTCGCGTTCGTGCTCGATGCGTGTGACGCCCGGCAGCGCATCGACGACTTCGACGCCGTGCGCGCGCGTGCCCATCTCGCGCCGCGCGCCGCACGAGGTGTGCAGTACGACGCGCTCGTCGGGCTGCTGGACGGTACCCTGCGCGCCGTACGCGTCGAAGTCGACGTTCAGCACGCGCACGAGGAATTCCGCGAGTTCGTAGACGCGTGCCGAGAGTCCCTCGGCGCGCGCGGCGTTGGTGGCGTCGCCGTCGAACAACGCAGGCCAGTGGTGGCGCATCATGCCCGCGCACGAACCGGAAGGCACGATTACGGGCCAGGGCTTTTCGAAGAGTCCGAGTTGCGCGAGCGCGACCTCGCGCGCCTGGCGCGGGTTGCCGCTGCTATACGCGGGCTGGCCGCAGCAGCTCTGGCTGCGCGGGAAATGGACCGTGAGGCCTTCGCGTTCGAGCAGCTTCACCGCGTCGAGGCCGGCTTGCGGCACGAACAGGTCGACGAGGCAGGTGGCGAACAGGTAGACGTCAGTGGGGCGCTCGGTGGGGTATTGCCGTGACTTCATGTCTCACTCGGTGTCTTTGCGCGCTTTCGTGCTGCTTCCCCACGGGCCAGGGGCCGGGCAGGTTGGGGACGAGCGCTGGTTTGGGCGCATAATTCCCGCTTCGGGCGAACGGTTCAAACTGGTTGGACCACTTGCCGCGAGCTAGAACGAGACTCGGATACGACAATGAGGGACAGGGCAGGCGCTCGCGGGCGCGTGGAGACCGTGATGCGTCAGATGGAGACGTCGCTGCTCGACGGCACCTGGCGCGCAGGAGCGAAGCTGCCTTCCGAGCGCGTGCTCGCGCTGGAATACGACGTGGCGCGCAACACGGTGCGCGAGGCGCTTCAGCGCCTGGCCGCGCGCGGCCTCGTGCAGAGCCGGCCGGGCGCGGGCGTGTTCGTCACCGACAAGCTGCGCACGGGCTTTGCTTCGCCTTGGGGGCAACTCGTGGCCGATCATCCGGCCTTGCGCGAAGACATCCTCGAGTTTCGCCGCGTGCTGGAAGGTGCGACCGCGTATTTTGCGGCGCTGCGCGCGAGCGACGAGGATCTCGAGCGCATTCGCGCGCTGATGCAGGAACTGGAGCGCACGCGCGAAGCGGACGACAAGGCCGCCGAAGCCGACACCGATGCGAAGCTGCACGAAGTGATCGCGCAGGCCTCGCACAACGCGATGTTCCTGCATCTGCACACGAGCGTGCTGGGCGTGCTGCGCGAGCACATCACGATCAACGGCACGGGGCTGCGCGTGCACAACGAAGATGCGCCGGACCAGTTGCTGCTGCAGCACCGCACGCTGTGCGACGCGATCGTCGCGCGGCGTCCCGAGGAGGCGCGCACGGCGATGCAGACGCACATCGACTTCGTGCGTACGCGGGTGGGAGAAGAGATCGGCTGGCCGGAAATTGGTCCAACCAGCGGCGATGCGCCGCTCGCCGCGCCAGCGGCTGCGCAGGCGGGCAAGCCGGCGCGCAACACCGCGCGCAGGGTGTCGGGCGGCCGAGAGAAAGCACCGGCGGCCCGCGCCGGCCGCGCGAACGCTGCTAAAGTCGGCTGATCGGGCCGACGGGCCTCATTCCGGGCCGCACGCATTAGCTGGCCGCATGAGCAGGAGGAACAGATGAACCAACGCGCCGCGCAAATCGTAGCGTTGAGTGCCGTGACGCTGACTGTCAGCGACATCGCGCGGTCGGTGCCCTTTTACGAGGCGCTCGGCTTCGTGCAGAGAGCCGGGCCGGCGGTGCCAGGATTTGCGTCGTTCGAGCTGGGGGGCGCTGCCGGCGCCTGCTATCTGAACCTGCTGGAGGGACCGCACGGTGCGGTGAGCGGCTGGGGCCGCGTGATCCTCTACGTCGCCGACGTGGACGCCTTTTACGCCCAGGCGCTGGCGGCCGGTGCAAGGCCAGAATTCGCGCCGCACGACGCGCCGTGGGGTGAGCGATATTTCCATCTCGCCGACCCGGACGGCCACGAGCTGAGCTTCGCCAAGCCGCTCACTTGAGCCGCCGCAATGCATTTGAAATATTCGTGACACTCGCTGCGCCGATAGTGGCGCGAGTTGACAGCATATCGACCAAGGAGAGAGTCGCCATGAATGAACTGGACCGCACGATGGATGCCGAACAACGGGATGCGCAAGAGCAGGAAGCCGAGCTGCAACGCCGCCGGCGTCTAGATGAAGAGCTCATCGACGCCTACGATGAAGAGCTCGAAATGGAGGTCGACGACCGGCTGCAGGAAAGCGGTCTGCAGATCAGCGACGAGGCGCGTGCGCTGCGCCGCGTCTATTTCCGCGAGCTGATCCGTCTGCAGGGCGAACTCGTGAAGATGCAGGACTGGATCGTGAGCACGGGGCACCGGCTCGTCGTGATCTTCGAGGGACGCGACGCGGCAGGCAAGGGCGGTGTCATCAAGCGCATCACGCAGCGGCTGAACCCGCGCATGTGCCGCGTGGCCGCTCTGCCCGCGCCGAACAACCGCGAGCGTACGCAATGGTATTTCCAGCGCTATGCGCAGCATCTGCCGGCGGGCGGCGAGATGGTGCTGTTCGATCGCAGCTGGTACAACCGCGCGGGCGTGGAACGCGTGATGAACTTCTGCACCGACGACGAATACGAAGAATTCTTTCGCTCGGTGCCCGAGTTCGAAAAGATGCTCGTGAGGAGCGGCATCCAGATCGTCAAGTACTGGTTCTCGATCACCGACGACGAGCAGGAAGTGCGTTTCCAGAGCCGCATCGACGATCCGCTCAAGCAGTGGAAGCTCTCGCCGATGGACCTCGAAAGCCGCCGCCGCTGGGAGGCCTACACGCACGTGAAGGAAGTGATGCTGCAGCGCTCGCACATTCCCGAGGCGCCGTGGTGGGTCGTGCAGGGCGTGGACAAGAAGCGCGCGCGCCTGAACTGCATTCACCACTTGCTGAGCCAGGTGCCGTATCACGAGATCGAGCACCCGCAGGTCACACTGCCGGCGCGCGTGCATCATCCGGATTACATTCGCCAGCCGGTGCCGGAGAATATGTTCATTCCGGAAATTTATTGAGGGGTTGCTCGCGTTTGACCTGATCGAGAGTGCTGGCGGCCCGCCATCAAGCAGGACTAAGTCAGGCGCAGGTCGCCGAGCGCATGGGTACGAAAGCGCCAGCGGTAACGCGGCTCGAACGCGCGCTCGCATCAGGCGAGCACTCGCCTTCCATCGACACATTGCGCAAATACGCGCAGGCGTGCGGCAAGACGCTGAAAATCTCGATTGTCTGAACGCAGGCGCACAAGGTAAAAAAATGCCGCGTTCCCCTCACAGGGAGCGCGGCTTTTTCCTGACCGTTCGTGCTCAGAACACGTGCTTGAACACCCAATAAAGCGCCCCCGCCAGCACGATCGAAGCGGGCAGCGTGAGCACCCACGCCATCACGAGGCTGCGCACCGTATTCCATTGCAGGCCCGAGCCGTTCGCGGCCATCGTGCCCGCCACGCCGGAGGAGAGCACATGCGTGGTCGAGACCGGCAGACCGTACACGTCCGCCGCGCCGATCGTCACCATCGCCACGACCTCCGCGCAGCCGCCCTGGCCGTAGGTCAAGTGCTGTTTGCCGATGCGCTCGCCCACCGTCACCACGATGCGCTTCCACCCCACCATCGTGCCGAGCCCCAGCGCGATCGCCACGGCCACCTTCACCCATGTCGGGATGAATTTCGTCGCGTGGTCGATCTGGCTGCGGAAGTTGTTGATGGACTTCAGGTCGTCGGCCGAGAAGGGCACCGCCTTCTGCTTGTCGAGCAGGCGGATCGCCTCGGAGACCACGTACATGTTGTTGCGCACGTTATCGACGACCGATTGCGGCACTGCCGCGAGCGAGCCGTAGCCGCGCACCTGTTCGGTCACCTGGTTCGACAGCGCGGCAAGCGCGGGCACCGTCGTGTTCGAGAGGGCGCGGCGGCCGATGAAGCGTTCCACTTCGGCGCGCGGATCGGCGGGCGCGGCCACGCCGTTCGTGTAGCGCTCGAGCGCGCGCGTGGCGTCGTGCGCGACGGCGATGAAGGTCTGCGTCTGCTCGGCCGTCACGGCGCGGTTCAGCGCATAGGCCGTGGGCACCGTGCCGATCAGGATCAGCATGATGAGGCCCATGCCCTTCTGGCCGTCATTGGAGCCGTGCGCGAATGACACGCCCGTGCAGGTGAGGATGAGCAGCGCGCGGATCCAGAACGGCGGCGGCTCCTTGCCCTTCGGCTCCGCGTAGAGCGCGGGCACGCGCACGACGGCCTTGAGGATGAGCAGCAGCAGGCCGGCCAGCAAAAAGCCGACGATCGGCGAAAAGAGCAGCGATTTGCCCACGCCGAGCGCCTGGCTCCAGTCCACGCCGCTCGTGCCGTTCGCGCCGTGCATGAGCTGGTTCATGAGGCCCACGCCGATGATCGAGCCGATCAGCGTATGTGAGCTGGACGAAGGCAGACCGAAATACCACGTGCCCAGATTCCAGATGATCGCGGCGATGAGCAGGGCGAACACCATGGCGAAGCCCGCGCTGCTGCCCACTTGCAGTATCAGTTCCACAGGCAGCAGTTGCAGGATGCCGAAGGCCACCGCGCCGGTGGAGGTGAGCACGCCGAGGAAATTCCACGCGCCCGACCACATCACGGCGATATTGGGCGAAAGCGAGTGCGTATAGATGACGGTTGCGACCGCATTCGCGGTATCGTGGAAGCCGTTCACAAACTCGAAGCCGAGCGCGATCAGGAGTGCGATGCCGAGCAGGATCCAGGGCATCGCCGAGCTTTCGCGCACCGGCGAGAGGTCGTCGGCGAGATGCATCCCCACGTATACCGCGCCTGCGGCGATGACGACAAGGAACGCGAGCAGGCTGGCATTGCGCCCGCGTGCGGGGGCGGCGCCCGGTTGCGGTGACAGGGAAAATTCTGGCATGGCAGGCGGGCTCCTGGGGGAGGGAGTGGGCAAAGGTTTCGCCTCCGATCCTGAACCGCCCAGGTGTCCGTTTGATGACGGATTCGTGCCAGCCATGCCCGATGCATGCCCGACAGACCGGCGCTCCATCGAATGAATCGCGCCGTCAGCAAGAGGATTGCGCAGATGCCAAAACGGGTTCTTTCGCTGCGTCTTCTGGTGCACCGCTGGGCCCACGCGCGGGCGAAGGCGGCGACGCGCCTGATCGGCAACTATCCCTTCTTCGCGGGTCTTTCCGGCACGCTCGTCGCGACGGTGATGGCGATCCTCACCTACGCGGCGCTCTACGAGGGCCGCGCCGAGGAGCTGCGCCACGCGCAGGAGAACTCCCGCAACCTCGTGCAGCTCATCAGCAACGACATTGCCCGCAACGTCGAGATTTACGACCTGTCGCTGCAGGCCGTGGTCCAGGCGGCGCAGCAGCCGCAGACCTGGAGCATGCCCGAATCGCTGCGCCAGCGCGTGCTGTTCGACCGGGCGACGGCGGCGTCGAGGCTCGGCGGGGCCTACGTGATCGACGCCACGGGCCATGTCAAAGCCTCGCGCAGCAACGCCTTCGACGCCTCATCCGTCGGTATTTCGTTCGCCGACCGCGATTACTTCATTGCTCAGCAGCGCGACCCGCATGTGGGCCTGTTCTTTTCGAAGCCGTTCCACTCCCGCCTGCGCGGCGGCGCGCTCACGATCGGGCTCACGCGCCGCATCAACGCGCCCGACGGCTCGTTTGCGGGCGTCGCGCTGCTCGGGGTGCGCCTCGACTATCTCGCTCAGCTGCTCGAGCGCATCGACCTGGGCCCCGGCGGCCACCTCTTCATCCTGATGCGCGACGGCACGTTGCTCGCGAGCAAGCCGCCCTCGACGCGCGGCGCCGGCTCGAGCTACGCGGACCTGCCCAATTTCGCGTTCTTTTCGCGTCGCGACGCCGGCACCTATACGTCGCACTCGGCAATCGACGGGGTCGAGCGCATCTACACCTTTGCGCACGTGGGCAACTCGCCGTTCATCGTCGTCGTCGCGCCCGCCGTAGGGGACGTGCTCGCCAGCTGGCGGCGGCGCAGCTATATCGCCCTCGTGATGACCACGGTGTTCGGCGGCGCGTGGGTCGCGGTGTCGTGGATGCTCGCCTTCGCATTGCGCGACAAGGTGGTGGCCGAGGGCAAGCTCATGCGTCTCGCCGTCACCGACCCGCTCACCGGGCTTGCGAATCGCCGCGCGCTCGACAGCCGTCTCGCGGAGGAATGGCATCACGCGGTGCGCGGGCGCACGCCGCTTGCCGTGCTGTTTTTCGACATCGACCACTTCAAGCTCTTCAACGACACCTACGGGCACGCCGCCGGCGACGAGGTGCTGGTGTTCGTGGCCGGACGCATCGCCGCAGGATCGCGGCGCGCAACCGATCTCGCCGCGCGCTTTGGCGGCGAAGAGTTCGCGGTGGTGCTGCCGGGCACGGCGCTCGACGCTGCGACGCGCATGGCGGAAAAGATCCGCAAACGCATCGAGTCGGACAATCTCACGCTGATTGGTACGCACCATGGGTGCGTGACGGTGAGCGCGGGGTGTGCGAGCTGCAATCCGCCGGAGGGCGGCAGCGGCGCGAAGCTGCTGGCCGCCGCCGACCGCCTGCTCTACGAGGCCAAGGAAGCGGGTCGCAATCAGGTCCGGTCGCAGCAATTGACGGGCGAGGGGGCGCAGCCGCTGGTGGATTCCGAAGCCGGAAGCCGAGGCCGCGATGCGCCCGCAACGCGAGGCTAAAGCGCGCCGGCTTCTCGTGCGGCGCGCGACGCACTCGATGCCGTTCAGCGCGCGGACTTGGACAGCCGGTGGCCGAGGCCGAGGTTCGAGACGATCTGCCAGGTATAGACGCGCGAATAGTGCACGCCGAACTGGCGGCCGATCAACTCGCGCACGCGGCTGTTGGTCCACGCATCGCTCGCAAAGCCGTGCTCTCGCGCGGAGCCGTGCAGGGCGCTCGCGATCCAGCCTAGCGCGGCCTGATCGAGCACTGAAGGCCGGCCGCCCACGCTCATCTGCTGGAGCGCTGCAAGGCCGCCGTCCTCGACGATGGACTTGTAGCGCCTCACCGTCTGGGCGGAAAGGTGGAGTGAGTCGGCGACGCTATTCACGGTCGCGCCTTCCATCAACATCTGGCCGGCGGCCATTCTTCTCGCGACGCTCGGCAGGTTCTCGGTTCGGGTAAGCATGTGTTCACTCGTCGACGAAAGATTCCGGACACGCGGCATTGCGGATGTGCCGCTCCTGTAACCCTTCCTGCAAGCGGGTCTTGTCGCTTGCCATGGACCCGGCGCCGGTGCGGTGACGCGGGGGTCATGACGGACGGCGAAATCGACGCCCGGTGAAGGGCGCTTGTTGCGAAACGCCTCGGTGTTCCGCAGCGGATATTAATAATTGTTTTTGTAGGGAATGTGTATAGCTAGCGGAAAAATAGTCTGCTTGACTTGTGGATAATCCTGAACTAATGGGAAAAAACAACCGACTCGCGTGCGTCAACAATGCGCGCCGCCATTTCGCACCGATCACGCAATGCGCAGTTTGCTCCCATTGCAGCCGGTTAACCTGACTTAATTGCTCAACCTTGAAAAACAACACTTGGCGTTGTTTTGTATGACTAATTCAGTATTCGGCACATATTGAGTTGAGTCGGTTTTATTCAATATGAATTAAGTGAAGGTTGTCGCACCTTTAAATGTTTGTTAGCGTGTGCAGCCGCTGTCTGGTAAAAAACCGGTATGCCTCGGCGTGGATGGGATGGCGATCGGGCAATTTCAGGGAGTGATTTGATTTTTTTGTGCAGAATGGGTTTTCGCAAATATTTCGAATCGATTTCAATGCGGTTTGATTCGAATGAACGAATGCAGAATGCCGGATTCGCCGCGCAGCGTATCGTGCGGCGAAACGGGTCCCTGAATCCTGCCGGGCCGCCAAACGCGTCCGCGCGCTCCGTCAAGCGATGCGCGGCACGGGCGGCGGCCCGCTTTCTGGCCGCTGCGGATGAACCAAGAACTCGATGAAAAGGTAGGTCGTTTGTTGCGCCGCGCTGCGAGCCGGCGCTCGCTCGTGCCGTATGGAGCGTTTCATGCCCTGTTCGCGGGCGAGGTGCCGTTGCGGGTGCGTTACGAAATGCTCGAGGCGGCCGCGGCCGCGTTGTGCGAGCCGCGCGAGGCCGACTACGCCTCGCTGCTCTCGACCGATTCGGGTCTGCCCGGCCCGGACTTCTATACGCGCTTCAAGCGCTTGCATGCCGAGCGCTACTACGAAACGCTCGGCGCGGACCGGCATCGAATGCTGCGGCTCGCCGAAAAGCGTCAGCTCGCGAACGAAGAACGCGAGCGTGTGTATGCCCATTACCTGCGCTGTGCGGCCGAAGAAGCCTGCATAAACAGCGCTTGATGCGAGCGAGCGGCGCCATGCCGCTCTCGTGCCAATCACCATCCACACCAGGAGGCTTCATGTCCACGCGCTACCGTTGTTGCGCGCCGCTGCTCGGCGCCGTACTCGTGCTTGCCCTCGGCGTGTCGCCGCATGTACCGCTGTTTGCGCAGACGGCGTCCGCTGCCGCGCCCGAGAGTGCGCCCGAGAGTGCGCCCAACGCCGCGCTGCAGATCGGCGAGGTGCAGACCACGGCGACGGTCGTGAGCATCGACGCGGCCACCAACTCGGTCACGCTGCGCGGCGCGCGACGCAACCTCGTGACGGTCGCAGTCGATCCGGCAGTCGGCGACGTGAGCAAGCTCAAGCCCGGCGATCATGTGAACATCCTCTACAAGGAGGCGTTGCTGCTGCGCGCTGAAAAGATGGCCACGAGGGGCATCCGCTCGCGCGTCGATACGGTCGCTACCACGCCCGCTTCCGGCGGCATGACGGCGACGGCGCGCAGCGTGCAGGTGATCGCCACGGTGGAGAAGATCGACCGCAAGAGCCGCAAGGTCGCGTTGCGCGGACCGAACCGCACGGTCGTGGTGGTCGCGCCGCCGGACGTGCCGCTCGAATCGATCAAGGTGGGCGACAGCATTCGCGCCGACTACGTGGGCGCGACGGCCGTGCACGTCACGCGCGACGGCCAGAACCTGCAGTGAGGCAGTGACGCCAGGGCGGCGTGTGCTAGTCGGCGCGATTGCGGTCGCGCACGAGGATCGACACGTAGATCGCCGTGCAGACGATGATGACGGCCACGCCGGCAATCACCTTCTGCTGGTCGAAGTTGATGAGCCCGACCACTGCGATGGCGATGCCGGCGGCAGAGCCGAGCGTGCCCATTGCGGCCACAAAAATGCGCAGCTTGCTCCAGACGCGATGGCGCCGCTCGGGACCTGCGCCTTCCATAAACCGATGCAGTCGATCAAACATGGCGGCTCTTCCGGGTTGGGTAGAAGACGGTCATGCGGGCGCGAATGAACGAGCGGCCCGGACCGGATCAAGTATAGCCAGCCCATTATTACGCGTTCTTTCCATTGCCTGCGCCCTCGCGCGCCGGAATTCCCAATCGTTTTTTGCGCGCGTTTAAGTTTGTCTTAATTTTGGCTCGCCATGATGGAGCGGTCGGGTCGATTCGATAGTTCGATTCGCGGTTGTTCTTCACGTCCCCTGTTGGCCGCCGATTCACTCGGCGGCCTTTTTTTTCGTCTGCCGTCGACGTTTGCTAGCGTCGAGCCGCGCGCATTCACGCCTTATTTGTGATTCGTCGCGAGGGCGCCCGCGCTGTTTGCGCCGCCAAAGAGCTGTGTCAGATATTGCTGGTTGTTGTTCATGATCGACATGAGGTTATTGAGCGCGGTGAACTGGCGGTTGAATTGCGCAGTGAGCTGGGTTGCGCGCACATCGAGCATCGACGACTGCTTCTTGATGTCGTCGAGCTCCTTGTTGATGTCCGTGCTGCGCCGCTCGATGATGCCGCTCGATTTCACGTAGGGCGTAATGGCGCTGTTGAGTTTCGCAGTGATGCCGCCGCTGCCGAATAGCGCCGCAATCGCACTGTTGCCCGGTTGCAGCGCCTTCTTGAACGTCTCGTCATCGATCTCGAGCTTGCCGCTCTTGTCGAGCTTGATGCCGATCTCGCCCAGCGAATGGGTCACGCCGTCGCTGCCCTTCACGCCCGTCGAAACGACCGCCGGCAGACTCGCCGCGAGTGTGCGCGCGATCGAGTCGCCGAGTAGCGCGCCCGCTTGCGCGCTCGTCGAACCGGTCGCGGCCGTGTAGGAGGTCAGCCCGTTCAGGGCATCCACGTAGCTGTTGTACGCCTTCACGAAGTCGCGGATAGATGTGCCCGTCGCTTCGGTGTCGGGGGCGACGGTGAGCGTTTGCTTCGTGCCCACCGATGCGCTTGCGAGCTTGATCGTGATATCGCTCACCACGCCCTCGAGCGTATTGCTCGCGCTCGTGACGCGCGTGCCGTCGATGCGTAGCTCGGCGTCGCCGGCTGCCTCGACTTCGCGCATCTGCGAGGAAACGAGGCGCGGATCGAGGCCTGAGGCCGCCTGCACCTCGATCGCGTTGGCCGCGCCGGTCTTGTTCGCGGTCAGCACGAGGTGCTGGCCGTCGGCGCCGTTGACGATCGAAGCCGTGACGCCGGGGTTGTCCTTCGCCCGATTGATCGCCGCGACGACGTCGGTGAGCTTGTTGCTGCCACCGGCGATCGTCAGATGCATGGACTTGCCGCCCGTCGAGATGTCGAGGCTGCCTTCCCCGAGCGTCTCGCCCGCGTCGAAGCTGTCCGAGGCGAGCTTGTGCGCTGTCGCGAGGCGATCGACTTCGACCGTGAAGCTGCTCGCCTCGGCGTTCTTGCCCGCCACTGCGCTCAAGCCCTTGTCCTTCTCGCTCGTCGTGACGGTGAAGCGTTGCAGCGCGGCGCCATCCTTGAACGGCTCGAGTGAGGTCTGGAGCGAAGCGAGCGCCGACTTCAGCGTGCCGAGCGCCGACAGCGTCGTGTTGCTGGCCGTCTGCTTCGCGCTGAGGATAGCGCTCGGCCCCGCGATCTTTGCGTTGACGAGCGCCTTGACGAGCTGGTTGACGTCGAGCGCGGAGTTGGTCGCGCCGCTGATGATCGACTGGGCGGCGTCGCTCAGCGCGCTGTTCGCGCTGGCGGTCGTGGTGTTCGTGATCGTGCTTGCCATGAAAGAAGTCCGTTCGTTCTGGTGCGTCGAGTCGACGGAACGCGCGAATGCGCGGTCATGCTTTCATTACGGCAAGCTTTCATGAAACTTTATGAAAGAAATGAAAAGATTTTGAAAAGTGCGCGGTCGGCACTGCGGAGGCAGTCCGCGGCCCGCTTCAGAGGTGCTCGGGGAAGCCCGAGCGACCTTGTGTAAGGTCGGTGAGCGTGGTGCGCGCGGCGTCGAGGGCGGTGGCGGGCAACTGGATCGTGAGGCGGACTGTCATGGCGTACTGGCTTTCCACCAGCGTGAACTGCTGCTGGTCGATCCAGTGGCGCACGCGGGTTTCATCGGGATAGCCGAGTTCGACGGTGAGGCGCGCCTGCGCGATGCGCTCGATACGCTGCGCCCCCTGCAGGGCGCTGGCAATGGCGTCGGTATAGGCGCGCACGAGGCCGCCCGCGCCAAGCTTCGCTCCGCCGTAGTAGCGCACCACGGCGGCCAGCACGCCGTCCAGGTCGTGATGGCGCAGCACTTCGAGGATCGGGCGCCCGGCGGTGCCGGAGGGTTCGCCGTCGTCGGACATGCCGGACTGGCCGCCCGCGAGCAGCGCCCAGCAAACGTGCGTGGCGGCGGGATGTTCGTCGCGCAGACGGCGGATTTCAGACATGGCCGCGTCGCGGTCGGCAACAGGAATAGCGTGCGCGATGAAGCGGCTCTTGCGGATATCGAGTTCCGCGGTAACGGGATGGGCGAGCGTGAAAGTCGGCACGAGCGGGGTGGCACTGCAGGCGAAACCCCCATGTTAACCGATGCCCATGGGCCGGCTTTCGACGTCCGTCCCCATATCTTGCCAGTTTGCGTAAGGGTTCTTTGCGGGAGATGCTAGTGACGCCCCGGCGTTCAGCCCGGATAATGCACCGCATGACGGATCTAGCTCTGGCTGGAGCGAAGCCGAACTCCTCATTCGGTGATCCGTCATAGCTTTTCTCTCGCGGCGCCGCTGCACCGTTGCGGCAGACGCGATTCTCCAAAGCACAGAAGCCAAAAAAATCCCCGGTCGGACGGTGTCACGACCGGGGGTCACAAGGCTCGCCTGTTCTCAAGAGGCAATCCCACCTTACGTCCGCAAAATTGTGGCCGCAATCGGAAAAAAAACCTGGTGCGCGTAGCGCCCAAAGGGCGCTAGTGTTCTCATTCGCGCGCAAAAAAATCCCGGCCATCTCTGGCCGGGCAATGAGAATACACCGTGCGCTCCGGGGAACGAAACGCCCATCAACGTTACCCGCGGGCCGTGCGTCCGGCAACACTTCCGCATTACCTGCAATTACTGACGTCCGGCTTTCCCGCCGCGCCCGGCACGCGGGCGCCGCTGGCCGGATCGGCCGTGTGGCGGGCATCGCGCCCAATCTGTTTGGCATGCCGAACGACATCCGTGCGATCACGCATGCATCGCGAAGTAAGGCGCCGAAATGCGCCGAGGCCGGTCTCCCTCGGGGAAGACCGGCCTCGGTGTGCCGCTTCGGGCGCCTCTGGAAAGGGCGCTCCTTAGATCACGCGTGCGTCACGCGGATCAGTAACGCGGCGGGGGCGGCGGACGACGGTCGTCGTCGCGGTAGTGCTGGGGGCCCGGATCGTGCGGGTGATGGTGCATCCACTCGTCGTGTTCCCAATAGCGGTGGCCGTCGTAGTAACGGTTTTCGTGCCAGCCGATCGAGACGTGCGCATCCACCGGCATCATGTGCGGCTGACCGTATTGCGGCGCCGACTCGGCACGCAGCCCATATGGTGCGGATTGAGCGAAGGCGCTCGATGCGCCCATCAATGCGCCGCCGGCGATCAGGGCTGCGGCGATACCGCGGGCGGGGGTCTTCCAGCTCTTCGTATTCATGAGTTACCTCCTCTTTGGTTGCGTCGTCAGTCACATGGCACCGGGATGCCTTTGTGTTGCGACCACAGTTCCAAGCTTATCGGCCCGAAGCGGAGGAAAACGTGACCACTTGTAAGCTTTCGTTTCATACGATTCTTCATGCAGGAAAGGCCGCTTTGACGGTTGGCCCTTGATGCAGAAAGGATTAAGCGCGGCCACTGACAATCGTGAGCAGGCCATAGGGGGTCGAGTTGTCAACTCACGTTACATTCGGGCGATAGGGGCGGCCCGAATGCGTCACCTGTACCGGCCAGCAGGTCCCTATGTCGTTCTTACCGAGGGGTCTTCGGCGCGGGCGTTGCGCCAGCCACGTCGATCGCGCTCTGCGAACCTAGTTGCGCGCGCAACTCATATTTTTGGATCTTGCCCGTGGACGTGCGCGGCAGTTCGCCGAATCGCACCGCGCGCGGCACCTTGAAGTGCGCGAGAAAGAGCCGGCAGTGCGCGATGATTTCCTCGGCCGTGGCGCTCGCGCCGGGCCGCAGTTCGACGAACGCGCAAGGCACCTCGCCCCACTTGGGGTCGGGCATCGCCACGACGGCGGCGAGCGCGACGGCCGGATGACGATATAGCGTGTCTTCCACCTCGATGCTCGAAATGTTCTCGCCGCCGGAGATGATGATGTCCTTGCTGCGGTCGGTAATGCGCACGTAGCCGTCGGGCGTCATCACGCCGAGGTCCCCCGTATGGAACCAGCCGCCGCGGAACGCGTCTTCGGTCGCGCGCTCGTTCTTCAAATAGCCCTTCATGCAGATGTTGCCGCGGAACATGATCTCGCCGAGCGTTTCGCCGTCTGCGGGTACGGGTTCCATCGTCTGCGCGTTGCGCACGCTCACGCCGCTTTGCAGGTGATAGCGCACGCCCTGGCGTGCAGCGAGGCGCGCCTGCTCCTCGTCGGGCAGCGTCTGCCAGCGCGCCTGCACCGCGCACACGGCAGCGGGGCCGTACACCTCGGTCAGACCGTAGACATGCGTGAGTTCGATGCCGATCGCCTTCATCTTTTCGATCACGGCCGGCGCGGGCGGCGCGCCGGCCACCATTGTGCACACTGTGTGAGCGATGCCTTCGCGATACTCGGCGGGGGCGTCGGCGAGCGCGCCCTGCACGATGGGCGCGCCGCAATAGTGCGTGACGCGCTCGCTGCGAATGAGGTCGAACACGAGCTTCGCGTCGAACTTGCGCAGGCACACGTTCACGCCCGCGCGCGCGGCGACGGTCCACGCAAAGCACCAGCCGTTGCAGTGAAAGAGCGGCAGCGTCCAGAGGTACACGGCGTGCTTGGGCATGTCCCATTCGAGGATGTTGCTCACCGCGTTGAGGTACGCGCCGCGATGGTGATAGACCACGCCCTTGGGGTCGCCCGTCGTGCCCGAGGTGTAGTTCAGCGCAATGGCGTCCCATTCGTCGCGCGGCGGCTCCCAGGCGAACTCGGGATCGCCTTGTTCGAGGAACGCCTCGTAGTCGGTTGCGCGCGGGAAGCACTCGGGGTCGGCGGCCGCGATGTCGGCCACGCTGATGATCCTGAGGTTGGGGAATTCGAGCGCCGCGCGCTGCGCGAGCGGCGCGAATTCGGTATCGACTATCAACGCCTTCGCTTCGCCATGGCGCAGCATGAACAGCACGGTTGCGACGTCGAGTCGCGTGTTGAGCGTGTTGAGCACCGCGCCGAGCATGGGCACGCCGAAGTGCGCCTCGACCATCGCGGGGATGTTGGGCAGCAGCACCGCCACCGTGTCGCCGCGGCCGATGCCCTCCCGCGCGAGCGCACTCGCAAGCCGCCGCGTGCGCGCATAGGTTTCGCGCCAGTTGCGGCGGACGTCGCCGTGGACCACCGCCAGGCGCTCGCCATAGACCTCGGCGGCGCGGGCAATGAAATCGACCGGCGTGAGCGGCACATAATTGGCTTCGCGCTGCGCGAGCCCTTCTTCGTAGGGGTGCAACATGGCGGTGTCTCCAAACGGTTATTGGTTTGTCGATATGATTCGCGCTACCGTAGCAGGGCCGCGCGCGCCAGTCTGTCGCCGGCGCGACAGAGCGGGCCGCGACGCGCGGTCCGCTCGACAAGATCGACCCAAAGATTGACCTAACCCAGGCAAGCGCGATGCCGCAATCCATTATGCCCCCGGACGGAACACCGGCCGCCCGCGATTCATGGCGCGAAGGCGAACGCATCGACGCCGCCAACGCCGCGCGCCTCGCGGCGCTGTTCGAGCGCTGCGCGTGGTTCCGCGGGCTTGCGCCCGAGCATCGCGAGTGGGTGCTGGCGTCCTCGCATGCGCAAGGCTATGCCGCGGGCGCGATCGTCGCCGCGCGCGAAGCGCCCTCCGACTGGTGGCTCGGCGTGAGTTCCGGCCTCGTGAAGCTGGCGATCTTCAATGCATCGGGGCGCGGCGGCACGTTTTCGGGCGTCCCGCATGGCGGCTGGTTCGGCGAGGGGAGCGTGATCAAGCGCGAGCCGCGCAAGTACGACGTGATCGCGCTGCAGCCGTCGCTCGTCATGGCCGTCGCCACCGGGACGTTCCACCGGCTCATGGATTGCAGCCTGCCGTTCAACCGCTTCGTGATCCATCAGCTCAACAACCGCATGGGCGAGTTCATCGCGTTGATCCAGAACAGCCGCTTGCTCGACGTCGATGCGCGCGTCGCGCAGTCGCTCGCGCAGATGTTCAATCCCGATCTCTACCCCGAGACGGGCCGGGCGCTCGACATCTCGCAGGAGGAGATCGGCATGCTGGCGGGCGCGTCGCGTCAACGGATCAATCAGGCCCTGCAGACGCTGGAGCGCCAGGGGCTCGTCGCGCTCTCGTATAACCGCGTGGACGTGCTCGATCTCGACGGGCTGCGCGCGTTTGGCCGCGACCAGATCTGAAGCTTGCAGAACTCCTCATCAATCTTGCGGGGAATAGAAGACTCTCTCCCTCGCGAGCCGGTTTTTACGCATGGCCGCGCTGCGTAGACTTTGCTCATCGAATTCTTACGGAGAGCATGGTGAAAAACGCAATGCTGCGCGCGGCGCTGGTGTCGATGATGGCGATCGTTCCGGCGGTCTCGTTTGCCCAATCCGCCGGGACGCACAACGGCCCGGTGACGCGCGCCCAGGTGCTTCAGGAATTGGTCGATCTGGAGTCGGTGGGCTACTACCCGGCTTCGGCGAACGACGCCACGTATCCGGAAGATGTGCAGAGCGCCATGCGCCGGCTCGCTGAAAAGCGCGCCAACGAAGCGCGTCTGGCGCAGGAGCAGGTCGCGCAATCGGCTTACGGCACGCCGCCCGCGCCCAATGCAGAAGCGGGCGCGCCCGTCGTGTCGGGCAGCGAGCCGCCGCCCGCATATCGCGACCATTGACGGCGGCGCTAGCCGCGCGCTGAGCCGGGCCGGGTGCCGCTGACACCTTTGGCGCTCTCGGGTGCGGCCGCGACATCGGGCGGCACGCCGAGCAACTGGAGCGTGCCCGCCGTCACAGCCGAGAACACCGGCCCCGCGACCGTGCCGCCGTAGAACGCCTTGCCCGCAGGATCGTCGATCATGACCGCGACGATCACGCGCGGCGCGCTCATCGGCGCCATGCCGACGAACAGCGCCCGATAGCGGTTCTTCGCGTAGCCCGCGCCGACCTGCTTGCGCGCGGTGCCGGTCTTGCCGCCCACCCGATAGCCTTCCACATTCGCGGCGCGCCCCGTGCCGCCGTCGCTCGTCGCCATCTCCAGCATCTTGCGCATGGCGGCGGCCGTGGCAGGCGTCGTGACCGCGCGCGCCGCCGACGCGGAGGCACCGCCCGCGCCGCCCGGCGCTTCGCGCAGGAGGGTGGCCGGGTACAGCGTGCCGTCGCCGGCGTAGGCCGTGTAGATCTGCGCCATCTGCAAAAGCGAAGTGGACAGGCCGTAGCCATATGCCATCGTCGCCTGTTCGATGGGGCGCCAGCGCGCCCACGGCCGCACGCGGCCAGGCGCTGCGCCCGGGAACGTTACGCCGGGCCGCTGCCCGAGCCCGTACTCCTGATACTTGTCCCAGATCGTTTGGGCGGGCAGATTCAGCGCGAGCTTGGCGAGCGCGATGTTGCTCGACTTCTGGATCGCCTCCGCCACGGTCATGCGGCCGTGATTCGAGGTGTCGTGAATGATCGCGGGGCCGATGCGGTAGGTGCCCGGCGCGGTGTCGATGATGGTGTTCGCGTTGACCTTGTGCAGGTCCATCGCCAGCGAAACGACCACGGGCTTGATGGTCGAGCCGGGCTCGAACGTGTCGACCACGGCGCGGTTGCGCAACTGCTTGCCCGTGAGCCGCGCGCGGTCGTTCGGGTCGAACGACGGCCAGTTCGCGAGCGCGAGGATTTCACCGTTCTGCGCGTCGAGCACGACGACGCTGCCCGCTTGCGCATGATTCTTCGCCACGGCGGCCTTGAGCTGGGTGTACGCGAGCTGCTGCACGCGCCGGTCGATGGTGAGCTGCACGGTGTCGCCGTTGCGCGGCTGCACGCGCTCGCTCGGCTCGGAAATGACGCGCCCGAGCCGGTCGCGGATCACCTCGCGCTGGCCCGGCGTGCCGCGCAGGCGCGCGTTCGCGGCAAGCTCCACGCCTTCCTGACCGGCGTCTTCGATGTCGGTGAAGCCCACGACGTGCGCGGCCGACTCGCCTTCCGGGTAATAGCGCTTCGAGTCGGCGATCAGGGTGATGCCGCCCGCCCCCATCTCGTCGATGTGCGCGGCGGTTTCGGCGTCGACCTGGCGCTTGAGCAGCACGAAGGAGCGGTCACCCGCAACGCGCCGCTCCAGTTCCGCGAGCGGCATCTCGAGCACGCGCGCGAGCGGCGCGTGCGCGGCGGCGTCCAGAAGCCGCGGATTCACCCAGACTTCGAAGGTCGCGAGGCTCACGGCCAGCAGCGCGCCGTTGCGGTCGACGATGCGCCCGCGCATGGCGTCGAGCTCCAGCGTGCGCTGATAGCGCTTTTGGCCCTGCTTCACGTAAAAGCCGTGGTTGGCGACCTGAATCCAGAACGCGCGCCCGGCCAGCGCCGCAAAGGCCGCGAAGGTGATGAACACGACGAACTTCGAGCGCCACGCGGGCAGGCGCGGCGCAAGCATCGGGTGACGGGTCGCGGTGGCGTGCGGGTCGCGCGGCGGTTTCCTGGAACGGTTCATCGACAAGGCGGGGTGGAAGGCAGAATAACATTGTAAACATGATGTAATTTAATTGAAATGATCGGTGCCCACGTCCGCGAGGCTGTTGGGCGCGCGTCGCAGAGAAGCGGGGGAGAGGCGCAAAGCGAAGCGGGCCGCGAATGCGGCCCGGCGGGAAGACAAACAAACCGGCGGCGAGCCGGTATGGCGACAACGTTACATGTGCGCGGGCAAGCGGAAGCTCGCGATCGATTCGCGCAGCCCGCTCACCTGATCCTTGAGCGAGTGGGCGGCGGCGGCGGCCTGTTCCACGAGCGCCGCGTTCTGCTGCGTCACCTGATCCATCTCGCCCACGGCGCGGTTGACCTGCTCGATACCGGCGCTCTGCTCGCGCGAAGCGTTGCTGATCTCTTCGAGGATTTCGTGCACGCGTCGCACCGACTGCACGATCTCGGTCATCGTCGAGCCCGCGTTGGTCACGAGATGCTGGCCTTCGGTCACGGTGCCGGTCGACTTTTCGATCAGCGCCTTGATCTCCTTGGCGGCGGTGGCGGAGCGCTGCGCGAGGCTGCGCACTTCGGCGGCCACCACCGCGAAGCCGCGGCCCTGCTCGCCCGCGCGCGCCGCTTCGACGGCGGCGTTCAGGGCAAGGATGTTGGTCTGGAACGCAATGCCGTCGATCACGCCGATGATGTCGCCGATCTGCTGCGAGCTCGTCGTGATGTCGCCCATGGTGCGCACCACGTCCTCGACCACGGCGCTGCCGCGCGTAGCGACGTCGGCGGCCTGGCTCGCGAGCGAAGCCGCATGCTGGGCGCTATCCGCGTTCTGGCGCACGTTCGCGGTCATCTGATCCATGCTCGACGCGGTCTGCACGAGCGCCGCCGCCTGTTCCTCGGTGCGTTGCGAGAGATCCGTGTTGCCCGCCGCAATCTCGTTCGCGCCAACGTTGATGTTTTCCGCGCCGCTACGCACGCGCGAGACGGTTTGCACGAGCGCCGTCTGCATCGTCGCGAGCGCGCGCATCAGGCTGGCCTCGTTCGTGCCCTGCGCCTGCAGCCGCAAGGTGAGGTCGCCCTCGGCGATGCGATTGGCCGCATCGACCGCGCCTTCCAGTTCGCCCCCGATGCTGCTGCGCACGCTGCGCACCACGAGCACCATCACCGCCGTGGCGGCGGCGCCCAGCACGAACGTCACGCCGAGCCAGCGCAGCAGGCTGTCGTAGAACTCGGCGCGCACGTCGTCCATGTACATGCCCGTCACGATCACCCAGTCCCACGGCGCGAAGCGGCGGCCGTAGCTCGTCTTCGGCACGGGCTCGCTGTGGCCGGGCTTGGCCCAGAGGTAGTCGAGGAAGCCGCCGTTCGGGCCGCTCGCGGCCCTGACGAGCTCGCTGAACACGTGGGTGCCCGCGGGATCGGTGAAGTCGGCAAGCATTTTGCCGTCGAGTTCGGGCTTGATCGGATGCATCAGCATGACCGACTGCGAGTTGTTGATGCTCAGGTACCCGTCGGTGCCGTACCGGATCGAGGCGATCACGGCGAGCGCCTGCTTCTGGGCATCGGCCTCGGGCATGACGTTGCGTTGTGAGAGGCCGTAATAGTAGTTCGTAACGCTCATTGCTTCTTCGACGAGCGTGGTGAGCTGCGCGCGCCGCTCGCGGATCATCGACTCGCGGCTTTGCCAGGCGCCAAAGGCGACGATCAACAGCAGGCCGATCCAGAGGATCGCGATCATCGAGCGGAGCTTCTTGTTGAGGGTCATGGTCTGCATGGTCGGTCGGGGTCTTTCACAGGGCAGGGTCGGTACGACTGGCGATACGTTGCCGCCAGAGTGTGTTTACGGCCCACGCAAACGTGCGCGAGACCCAGGGCGAACCCTGTCCAGGCGGTTTTTTCTTCATACAAAACAACGAACTTTGATCTCGCGCAAATGACGCGTCGCTGAAACGCCCACGAACACGCCGCCAAAAGCCACAAATTTCACAGCAACTCCATGATTTGCCACTCTTTGCCGGGATCGACTGCGGATAGGAATCATTTCCGATATAGTCGCGGCTTTGCCCCGGCCGCCCTCAATTCGAGGCCGGCGATGACGCGGGGATGAAGGACCTTTACCAACGATGCGACGCACACGGCGCAGCCTCCGCTGCCGCCCGCATGACGTCCACTGGAGCAACAAGAATGAACGCACGCGAACCCGCCCTGGTCCCCGCCGCTCGTGCCGCATCGCGCAGCGCGCGGCTGCGCCAGATGCTGACCAGCAACGAACTCGAATTCCTGATGGAAGCGCACAACGGCCTTTCCGCACGCATTGCGCGCGAGGCGGGCTTCAAGGCGATCTGGGGCTCGGGCCTCTCGATCTCCGCTCAGTTCGGCGTGCGCGACAACAACGAGGCGAGCTGGACCCAGGTGGTCGACAACCTCGAGTTCATGGCCGACGCGAGCGACCTGCCCATCCTGCTCGACGGCGACACCGGCTACGGCAACTTCAACAACGTGCGCCGTCTCGTGCGCAAGCTGGAGCAGCGCGGCATTGCGGGCGTGTGCATCGAAGACAAGCAGTTCCCGAAGACCAACAGCTTCATCAAGGGCGAGGCGCAGCCGCTCGCCGACATCGACGAGTTCTGCGGCAAGATCAAGGCGGGCAAGGACTCGCAGACCGACGAGCACTTCTCGATCGTCGCGCGCGTCGAGGCGCTGATCGCGGGCTGGGGCATGGACGAAGCGCTCAAGCGCGCCGAGGCGTATCGCCAGGCCGGCGCTGATGCGATCCTCATCCACAGCAAGCTCTCGAAGCCTGACGAGATTCTCACGTTCGCGCGCGAGTGGGCGGGCCGCGGCCCGCTCGTGATCGTGCCGACCAAGTACTACAGCACGCCGACCGATGTGTTCCGCAAGGCGGGCATCAGCACGGTGATCTGGGCGAACCACCAGATCCGCGCGGCCGTTTCGGCCATGCAGGCCGTGACCAGGACGATTTACGAAACGCAAACACTCGTCGATGTCGAAGACCGTATTGCTACGGTTAACGAAATTTTCCGCTTGCAGGACGCCGACGAATACTCGGAAGCCGAAGACCGCTACCTTTCCTCTTCGTCGCGCGGCGCAGGCTCGGCGATCGTGCTGGCCGCGAGCCGCGGCTCGGGCCTCGACGCCTACACGCACGACAAGCCCAAGGTCATGCTGCCGGTTGCGGGCAAGCCGCTCCTGCGCTGGCTCGTCGATGCGTTCAAGAAGCAGTCGGTCAACGACATCACCGTGGTGGGCGGCTACAAGGCCGAGGCCATCGACACGGCGGGCATCAAGCTCGTGCGCAACGAGCGTTTCGCGCAGACGAACGAACTGGCTTCCCTCGCGTGCGCGGTTGGCGCGCTCGATAACGACACAGTGATTTCGTACGGCGACCTCGTGTTCCGCAGCTACATCCTGCGCGATCTCGTGGAAAGCGAAGCGGACTTCAGCGTGGTGGTGGATTCGTCGCCCGAGTCGGAGAACAGCAGCACGCGCGACTTCGCATGGTGCTCGGCCGCCGACGAGCGCGATCTGTTCGGCAACAGGGTGTTCCTCGAGCGCGTGGCGAACGATCGGGCCGCGGACGGTACGGCCGCGAACGGCGCGGCCCCGCACGGCCGCTGGATCGGCCTCGTGAACGTGCGCGGCGCGGGCCGCGCGAAGCTCGCGAAGAAGCTCGCGCAGCTGCAGACGCGCGCCGACTTCGACACGCTCGACATGCCGGCGCTGCTCAACGCACTGATCGCAGACGGCGAGAAAATCGAAGTGCAGTACGTGCACGGCCACTGGCGCGGCGTGAACGACCTCGAAGACTTCCGCCGCGCGGGAGATTTCGCTCAGGGCGTCTATACGCACGCGCAAACGCCGCTGGGCGCGGAGGGCCAGGCATGATCGAAGCCGCACAATTCGTCGAAGCGGCGCGCTCGCGCGGCTTCGAGTGGTACGCCGGCGTGCCGTGCTCGTACCTCACGCCGTTCATCAACTACGTGTTGCAGGACGACTCGCTGCACTACGTGAGCGCGGCCAATGAAGGCGACGCGGTCGCAGTCATCGCGGGCATGGCGCTCGCGGGCAAGCGCGGCATCACGATGATGCAGAACTCGGGTCTCGGCAACGCCGTGAGCCCGCTCACCTCGCTCACGTGGACGTTCCGCCTGCCGCAACTGCTGATCGTGACGTGGCGCGGCCAACCGGGCGTGCCCGACGAGCCGCAGCACGCGCTGATGGGCCCGGTCACGCCGCAGATGCTGGAAACGATGGAAATTCCGTGGGAGACGTTCCCCACGGAAGCCGACCAGATCGCGGCGGCGCTCGATCGCGCCATCGAGCACATGGAAAAAACGGGCCGCCCGTACGCGCTCGTCATGCAGAAGGGCAGCGTGGCGCCGTACGAACTCGAGGGCGGCGGCGCGATGCCGGCAAAGCACGCGCTGCCTGTCGCGCAGACCCATTGGACCGGACGGACGTCTGAGCAACTGCCCACGCGCCAGCAGGCGCTCGAGCGCGTGATCGCCGCGACGCCTGCCGAGTCGACGGTGGTAGTCGCCTCGACGGGCTTCTGCGGCCGCGAACTCTATGCGCTCGACGACCGCTCGAACCAGCTCTACATGGTGGGCTCGATGGGCTGCGTCACGCCGTTCGCGCTCGGCCTCGCGCTCGCTCGGCCCGACCTGAATGTGGTCGCGCTCGACGGCGACGGCGCGGCGCTCATGCGCATGGGCGTGTTCGCCACGCTCGGCGCCTATGGCCCCGCGAACCTCACTCACGTGCTGCTCGACAACGGCGCGCACGATTCGACGGGTGGCCAGGCCACCGTGTCGGGGCAGGTGTCGTTCGCCAACGTGGCCGCCGCGTGCGGTTACGCCGACGCCGTGGAAGGCGACGGTCTCGCCATGCTCGATGGGGTGCTCGCCGCCGCGCGCGATCGCGCGAAGAGCGCTTCGGGTGTCGAAGGCACGCGCTTCGTACGCCTGACGATTCGCCGCGGCACGCCCGAGGGTCTGCCGCGCCCCACGATCACGCCGCCCGATGTGAAGACGCGCCTCATGCGCCACATCGGCGCCGCTGTCGTTAAGTCTGCTGAATAAGGAACTACCGATGCTGCTGCTCAATCCCGGCCCGGTCACGCTCACCGAACGCGTGCGCCGGAGCCTGCTCCAGGAAGATCTGTGCCATCGCGAAAGCGAGTTCTTCGACGTGCAGGAAGAGGCGCGCACGCGCCTCGTGGGCGTCTACGATCTCGATCCCGCGCAGTGGCAGGCCGTGCTCATGACGGGTTCCGGCACGGCTGCGGTCGAAAGCATGATCTCGACGCTCGTGCCCGCGAACGGCAAGCTGCTGATCGTCGAGAACGGCGTGTATGGCGAGCGCATCACCGCGATTGCGAAGCAGTACGGCATCGCGCACGAGGTCGTCAAACACGACTGGATGCAGGCGCCGGACCTCGCGCGGATCACCGCCGCGCTCGACGCCGACAAATCGGTCACGCACGTCGCGATCATTCATCACGAAACAACCACGGGCCGCCTGAACGATCTGCGCGCACTGGGCGAAGCGTGCCGCGCGCGCGGCGTGCAAATGCTCGTGGACGGCGTGAGCAGCTTCGGTTCCGAAGCGATCGATTTCGCCGACGCGAGCATCGCGGCGGTGGCGGCCACGGCGAACAAGTGCCTGCACGGCGTGCCGGGCGCGGCCTTCGTGGTCGTGCGCCGCGCCGCGCTCGCGCAAGCGCATAGCCGCACGTACTACCTCGACCTCAAGCGTCTTGCCACGCTGCAGGACCAGCGCAATACGCCGTTCACGCCTTCCGTGCACGCCTATTACGCGCTCGTCGAGGCGCTGCGCGAACTCGCCGACGAAGGCGGCTGGCAGGCGCGTCACGCGCACTATGCGGCGCTTTCCGAGCAGGTGCGCGCAGGGCTCGCCGCGCGCGGCATGGAGAGCGTGCTGCCGAAGGACGAGTCGTCAGTGGTGCTGCGCGCCTTCCGCTTGCCCGCGGGCGTCGATTATCCCGCGCTGCATGACGCGCTCAAGGCGAGCGGCTTCGTGATCTATGCGGGGCAGGGCGGCTTGTCCGCGGAACTGTTCCGCATTTCGACCATGGGGGACATCCACGCCGCCGACGTCGACCGCTTGCTGGCGGCGTTCGATGAAGTGACGCGTTAAGCGCGTATTTCGAATATTGCGAAAGCGATTGACGGGCGGCTTCGGCCGCCCGTTTGCTTTTGCGGCCGCGCTTCAATATCCCGTGAGCACCGCAAGCGCAAGGGTCGCCGAAGACAGCACGAGCAGCACGAGAAAGAGCGGCAGAATGAAACGTATCCACTCGCCAAAGCCCACGCGCGCCGTGGCGAGATACGCGAGCAGCATGCCGGAAGTCGGCGTGACCATGTTCGTGAGGCCGCCGCCCAGCACGAATGCAAGCACCGAGGTCTGGCCGCTCACGCCCGAAAGCTGTGCGATAGGCCCGATGATCGGCATGCTCACCGCGGCCTTGCCCGACACCGAGGGAATGAACACGTCGAGCAGCATCTGCACGGCCATGAGCCCGTTGGCGACCCAGACGCTAGAGCGCCCGTGCGCGAGGCGCGTGAAGTAATCGATCAGCGTGTCGAGCACGAAGCTGTTCTGGAGGATCAATTCGACGGATGCCGCAAGCCCGATCAAGAGACCCGCGAGCACCATGCCCTTCATGCCGTCGACGAAGGCCTCGGACGCGCTGCGCGAATCGAGCCGCCCCACGAGCGCGGTCACGATGCTGATCGCCACATAGAACGCGGAAAGCTCGACGTTGCCCCACTTCAGTTCGCGCGTGCCGAACACGAGTGCGGCGGCTGCAGCGGCGAGGATGACGAGCGTCGCCTTGTGGCGGCGCGAGAGCGGCGTGGGCGCATGCAGCGCCTCGACGGCGGCCTCCCGCCGATAGCCGCTGCGGCGCACATAGAGCAGGAGATACGCGACGCCGATCGTCAGGAACACCACGAACACGCCAAGCCGCAACGCCAGCCCGCTGAAGAGCGGCACACCGACGATAGGCTGCGCAACCGCGAGCGACAGCGGATTCGTGACCGAGGCGATATAGCCGATCTTCGCCGCAATCGCGACGAGCGCCACCGCGAACAAGTTCGAGAGGCCGAGCCGCTTCGCGAGCAGCATCACCATCGGGATGATGACCAGGTACTCCGAAATGAATCCGAGCATGGTGCTGCCAAGCCCGATCAGGATCATGAGCAGCGGCGCGAGCACGTAGACGTTGCCGGCGGTAAGCTGGAGCAGGCGGTCGATGCCGGCGTCCACTACGCCCGTGCGTTTCATGACGCCGAACATGCCGCCCACGAACATCACCATGACGATGAGCGGCGCGTTCTTGATGAGCCCGTTCGGAATGGCGACGAACACCGAGACGAGGCTCGCGGGCGCCGCACGGTCCGGCGTGCTTTTCGTGACTGCCGGCGCGACGAGCGTAGCGAGTTCGCTGCTTTTCGGCACCACGTGGTAGGTGCCCGGAACCACGAGCTTGTCGTGGCGCTCGAAGCGGCCCGCGTCGACGAACCAGGTCATCGCCAAGGCGGCGGCGAGCACCCAGAGCATCATGATGACAGGGTGCAGCATCTTGCCGTGCGGCCTCGGTTCCTCTTTCGCGCCTTCTGCGGGCGGCGTGTCTTCACGCGGGGAGGAGGGCGGAGCGGTGATCATAAGGAATCCTCCATGCGCGCTCAGGCGGAAAGCGCCGCGGCGCGTGCGCCCGCATAGCCGAGTTCGGCGGAGATCGCATCGGCGCAGGCCTGCAGGCGTTCGAGGTAGTCGGGAATCTCGGCGCGGCCAATGCGCATTTCCGGCCCCGAAATGGCGACGGCCGCCACCGTCGCGCCCGACATATCGCGCACCGGCGCGGAAATCGCCACCGCACCCGCCGTCACTTCGCCGAGGCTCACGGCGTAGCCCTTGCGCGCGATCGCATCGAGTTCTTCGACGAGCGCGATGAGGTCAGGCGCCTCGGGCATTTTCTTCATTCGCGCGAGATAGTCGGTGCGCACGGCAGCAGGTGCGAACGCGAGCAACACCTTGCCCGAAGCGCCGTGGTTAATCGACCGGCGGTTGCCCACCGCGCCTACGGCGCGCACCTGGTGCGTGGTCTCGCAACGCGCGACGCAAACCGTCTCGAGCCCCTCGCGCACGCGCAGCACGATCGTTTCGTTGATGGCCTGGTTGAGCGCAAGCATGTGGCGCGAGGCCGAGCGTACGAGCGTGTTTTGCTGCGTGGCCGCCACGCCTAACACGAAGGCTTGGGGACCGAGCGCGTAGGTTGAGTTTTGTGCGTCTTGCGCGACATAGCGGTGCAACTCCAGCGTGCAGAGCATGCGATAGGTGCGCGATTTGTTGATGCCCAGCTGCGTGGACAGTTCCGTTACGCCAAGGCCCGGATGTTCGGCCACATAGCTGAGCAGTTTGAGCGCGTTGTCGACGGCATCGACGATATAGGTCATGGCTTGCCTCACTTTGCGCTGAGTTGCGCGCGCACCCAGTCGGCGAGGGCGTCGGCGAACGCGTCGAGGTCGCGCTTGAGCGTGTCGAAACCCGCATGCTTCGAGCAAGCGGCCTCGTCCATGTAGAGCGCGCGGTTCAGTTCGATCTGAATGCTGTGGCGGTTGCGCGCCGGATCGCTCACGGCGCGCAGCAGGTCGCCGCCCTGGTAAGGCTCGTTGATTTGCACGCGATAGCCGGCCGCCGCAAAGTGATCCGCGACCCATTGGGTGAAGTCCGGATCCGATGTCGTGCCGCGCCGGTCGCTGATGACGAAGTCGGGGCGCGCCTCGCCCGAGTCGACGTTCATTTCGTTGCCGCGCGATTTCATGGAGTGACAGTCCACGTGCCACAGCGCGCCGTGCTGTGCGTAAGCCGCTTCAGCCGCCTGCGCGAGCGCCGCGCGATAGGGGCGGTAGTACGCGTCGATGCGGTGCCGGACTTCATCGACAGAAAGCTTGCGATCGTAGAGCGGCACGCCCGGCAGCGCGTAGCGGCGGATCAGGCCCATGCCGCGACGTGTGTACGGTTCGGGCGCGAGCGGCTCGGGCCAGGGCTCGGCGAGCAGTTCGGCGTCGATGTCGGTAATGGCACGGTTCGGGTCGATGTAGGCGCGCGGAAATCGTGCGCCTATCAGCACGCCGCCGCGCGCGGGCACGCCGGCCCACAGTTCGTCGACGAACGCGTCCCACGAGGTGAGGATCGCCTCGCGCGGCGCGACGGTGCCGAAGTCGTCCGGCAGCGTAAATCCGCTATGCGGCGAATCGAACACGATCGGCAGCGGCGCACCCTGTGCCGCCACGGTGAAACAGTGCGCGTATTCGTCTGCCTGGGGGGAAAGAGGGCTGGTGTTCGTCATCGCTAGTCAGTCACGTGTCGTCTGTTTTAAACAATAAAACAGCGTTTTAGTTCCAAGAGACAGCGTAGCGCGGCGTAGAAATTGGGCCGATTGGGGTTTCCCCTGGAATGGCTTGGTAAAAATGCCGAATTGGACCAGCTGTAAAGGAATACAGCGTTTTTGACGGACGCCGCGACGCCCTGCGTCGTGTCGCGGGTTTTTGACAGCTTCTTGACGGGACGGAAAGCCGGCCCGAATAATAAATAATACGCTGTTTTAAGCAATAAAACAAGCGGGTCAGGCAGACCATCGCCAATGCGGAGCGCAAGCGGGTAGCCGTTGCCTGGCGCCGCGCAGCGAGGTCGTTTCATCAGGAGTGCAAAAGATGGATCGCACCTCGCGGCGCGCATCTGGAGATCAACATCAATTCACGGCACATCGAATGCCAGAAGGAGAAAAACGCATGTTTCAAGCATCCCGGCGCACCCTCGCAGTCGTCATCGGCGGTCTCGGTCTCGCGGCCTCGCACGCCAACGCGCAGTCGAGCGTCACGCTGTACGGCATCGCCGACGGCG
This sequence comes from Paraburkholderia sp. CNPSo 3272, assembly GCF_024206495.1. Lineage (GTDB taxonomy): Bacteria > Pseudomonadota > Gammaproteobacteria > Burkholderiales > Burkholderiaceae > Paraburkholderia. The sequence goes on from NZ_JAMBPQ010000010.1 coordinate 209,881, forward strand.
GCTTCACCTACACGAGCAACCAGGGCGGCAAGTCGAACTTTCAGGCGACGGCCGGCAGCGAGCAGGGCTCGCGCTGGGGCCTGCTCGGCAGCGAGGATCTGGGCGGCGGCAATCGTGCGATCTTCCGCCTCGAGAACGGCTTCAACCTGCAGACCGGCACCGCGAGCGCGAACGGACGCATCTTCGGCCGCCAGGCGTGGGTGGGCCTCGCGAGCGACCGCTGGGGCTCGCTCACGTTCGGCCGCCAGTACAATGCGGCGCAGGACTCGCTCGAACCGCTGCAGATGGCCGTGGAGACTTCGCAGTACGGTACGCACCCGTTCGACACCGACGACCTGAACAACACGTTCCGCACCGACAACTCCGTCAAGTACGTCACGCCAAAATTCTACGGACTGACGATCAACTCGATGTACGGCTTCAGCAACAACGCAGGCAACTTCGGGACGAACCGTTCATGGAGCGTGGGCGCGAGCTACGCGGGCGGCCCGCTGCAGTTCGGCGCAGCCTATGTGCAGCTCGATCATCCGGCTACGGACACGACCGGCGCGATTCCTTCGGATAACTACTTTACGTTCCTGAAGGGCATTACGCAGCAGCGCATCTGGGGTGCGGGCGGTGTGTACACCTTTGGTAATCTCGGTGTGGGCGCGATGTACACGAACGTCGCATTCGAGCTGACGCCGCAGAGCCAGTACCAGCACTATCAGAACGCGGAACTCAGCCTGCGCTATGCGATTACGCCGTCCATTCATGCGGCGATCGGCGAGACCTGGACGGGCGTGAATGCGAACGGCCAGAAGGATAGCTGGCACTACTGGCAAACGACCAGCGCGCTGCAATACTTCCTCTCGAAGCGCACGGACGTCTATCTCGACCTCATCTATCAGCGCGCAACGAACGCCGTGGCGCAGATCGAAGGGACATCGGGCGCATCGAGCAACGGCAACCAGTTCCTCGCGGTGACGGGCATTCGCCACAAGTTCTGATCGGCTGGCCCGGCGGTCAGTTCGCGGCGCGCTCGCGCGTGACGATCGTGCTGGCCGCCTTCGCCTGCTTCGCCTGCTTCGCGGGCTTGCGCCGTGCACGCGCTTTCTTGAGCCAGATGAGCACGCCGGTCACGCTCAGCATGGCGACGACAACGCCGGTAAAGCTGATGGCGATGCGTCCCGGCAGCCCGGCAATGCGCCCGGAATGCAACGGAAACTGCGCCTGCATGAAGATATCGCCCGCGCTGCCGCGGCCCGGAATCTGCTTGCCGAGCACCTGGCCCGTGCGCGCGTTCAGAATGAGCCAGGCATTGCCGAGGCCCGCGTCGCCGTGATCGTTGCCCGCCTCGAAGTAGCCCACGCCATATACACCGGAGGTGGGCAGCCCGAAGAGTCCGCCCGGCGGCGCCGTGATGCCTTCGCGGCGGCCCATTCCGGCGGCTTCGGCCACGATGCGTTCACGCGCGGCCGTTGCCTCGGCGGGTGTGAGCGCGGGGCCCGGCGCGACGATGCGGAACGGGTCCGGCGCGAGCGTCGAGAACATCGAAACGACGGGGCGCACGATCTGCGCGCCGAGGTTCATCGAAATCGATGTCACGGCCACCACGGTCAGGAGTCCCCAGAGCCACACGCCGCCCGAACGGTGCAGGTCGAACGTCAGCGCATAACCGCCGCGCTTCACGCGAAAGGCGAGCGACTTGCGCCAGCTTTTCGGGCTTGGAAACGCGAGCACGATCGCGATGAAGCCGTCGAGCAGCCATACCATCCCCACCACGCCCATCGTCCATACGCCGAAGTCGATGCCCATCTTCGTCGGCATGAACAGCGTGTAGTGGAGCTGGTAGAGGAAGGGGATCAGGTTCTGGCGCGCAAGCGAAGCCTTGCCCCACATGCGGCGGCCTTGCTCCTCGCCCGTGACGGGATCGAGTGCGACCTGGTTGAAGTCGAGCGTATAGGGCGCCTGGTTCTCGGGGTTCGGGCGCGGCGCGACCTGCGCGATCCAGGTATGGCCGGGCTCGACGGAAAGCGGCATGAAGGTCACGACCGCGTGCGGCTCTGCGGCCTCGAGCCGCCTTGCGAGTTCGAGCGCAGGCAGCGGCGTGCCCGGCGTCGCGCTGCGGAAGAACGTTGGGTTGAGCAGCGCGTCGAGTTCGTGGTCCCACGCGATCACCGCGCCGGTGAGTCCAGCGAGGAACAGGAAGGCTGCAATGCCAAGACCGAACCAGCGATGCAGGCGAACCAGCAGCGGTCTCATGCAAAACCTCGGCTCGCCAGCCGACGCGCGCGGGCGGACGTGATCACGATTGGGCTCACTGCAATCTCCAATACTGCAAATAGGAATCGTTTGCATTCTACGGATCGACCGTCGAAGGCGCAAGCTTTGCGAAAGGTGAGGTTTTGGGGCGGAAGAAGCGCGGAGCGCGCAGAGATGGACGCGGCGCTTGCGAACCGTCGTCGCGAGCGTCGCTACGGCCCTAAGACGCGATGCCCGGCCGGCGCGGCCGGGCGTGCGATCACACGGGGTCTTTGTCCGGCGGCCCCTCGGGCTGCTGCGGTTCGTCGTTGTGATGGCCCGGTGCCGGCGGGGTGAGCGGGTCGCGTTCGGGGTCCCGCGTCGGATCGGCGAGTGGATCGGGAAGCGGATTCGTGTGCGAGCAGATCATCGCGAGGTCCTCTTGCGCTAAAACGTGCGGCCGTGTGGTGCGCGTCACCTATAGCGTAGGCGATCGATTGCATGCCTGGCACTCGCAATTGAACAATCGTGGCGCGCGAGCGCGCATTAAAGCCCGTTGAGGTCAGCGAGCGTGTCGACGTCGCGCAGAATGCCGGGGTCGTCGACTTCGACGCGTGTAAGGGAGTGGGTGCTCAGCAGGGCGCGTGCGCCCGCGTCGCCGTCGAGCGCGACGAGCGCCGCGCGATGCGCGTAGCCGAAGCCCACCGGATGTCCGCGCTGTCCGCGATAGAACGGCGCGACGAGCGATGCACCGCCATCCAGTGTGCGCGCCACGGCTTCGATCGATTCGACGGCAATGCGGGGCATGTCGGCCAGCGCGACGATCCAGCTTTCCGCTTCATGATCGGTTTCCACGCCCGCAGCGAGGCTCGCGCCCATGCCGCGCGCGGCGTCGGGGGCGAACACCACCTCGCAGCCCGCGTCGTTGAGCACATGCGCGAGTGTTTCCGCCCCGGGACGGACAACGGCGATGACCTTGGATACGACGCGCAGCAGCCGTTGCGCGGACTCGCGCGCGACGCACGTGCCTTCAGGGAGGGGAGCGAGGAGCTTGTTGCGCAGTCCGTTGGGATCGAAGCGCGAACCGGTGCCGGCGGCGAGCAACACGCCGGTGGCGAACGAAGCATAGGCCATGGGTGTGATACGCCGGCGAAGGGGGTGAGCAGTGATTGTGCGGCGCAAGCGCGCGTGAGGCAAGCCCCGCGCGCGGCACAGCCCTTGCATTGTCCGGCATTTGCCGACCGCTCATGCACTGTGCCGGTGCAGGGCATGCACGGCGCGACCTGCAATGCCGGTCACGCAAGCGAAGTCATCTGCGGGACGACCTTGTCGAGCGTGATCGGCAAATCGCGCACGCGCACGCCCGTGGCGTGATACACGGCGTTCGCAATGGCTGCCGGCACGCCGGTGATACCGATCTCGCCGATGCCGCGCACCCCAAGCGGATTGAAGCGCAGATCGGGTTCGCCGACGAACAGCACGTCCAGTTCGCCGATGTCAGCGTTCACAGGCACGTGGTATTCCGCGAGATTGTTGTTCGCGATGCGGCCCATGCGCGTGTCGAGGAGGCCCTCTTCGTGCAGGGCCGTGCCCACGCCCCACACCATGCCGCCCATCAACTGGCTGCGCGCCGTTTTTTCGTTGAGCACGCGTCCGACGTCGTACGCGCCGACGATGTGCGCCACGCGCATCGTGCCGGTATCGGCATCGACATGCACTTCGGCGAACACGGCGCCGAATGAGTGAAACGCATACTGTTGCTTCTCGGCGCCTGGCTTCGTTGCGACCTGCGCCTCGAGCGGCTGGCCCCCTGCGCGTGCGATGACGGCGGCGGCCGGATCGCGTCGAGAGCTGTCGCTGCGGCTCACGATCCAGCCGTCCTGCACGCTCACGTCATCGGCGGCGAGCCCAAAGACGGGCGAGCCGCGATCGGCGCGCGCGAGCGCGATGAGCTTGTCGCGCACGGCCGTGCACGCGGCCTGCACGGCGGGCGAGACACTCGCCGCCGACTGCGAGCCGCCCGAAACCGGCGCGCCCGGCAAGGTCGAATCGCCCAACGCAAAGCGGATGCGGTGGGGCGGGAAGCCGAGCGCGTCGGCGGCCACCTGGGTCATCACCGTGTAGGTGCCGGTGCCGATGTCCTGAGTGCCCGACGCGACCATCGCGTTGCCGTCGGGCAGGATGCGCGCAACGGCGGCGGCTTCGCTGCGATTCGCGGGGTAGGTCGCGCTCGCCATGCCGAGCCCGATGAGCGTGTTGCCGTTGCGCATCGCGCGCGGCGTGGGGATGCGCCGCGACCAGTCGAAGCGTTGCGCGCCCGCCTCGTAACACTGGCGCAGCGCTTTCGACGACCAGGGCTTGCCGTCCTGCGGCTCGCTTTCCGCATAGTTTTTCAGGCGCAGCGCAACCGGGTCCATTTTCAGTTGCCACGCCAGCTCGTCCATGGCCGATTCGAGCGCGAACGAGCCGGTGGTTTCACCGGGCGCGCGCATGAAGGTCGGTGTGCCGACATTCAGGGGTACGACACGATGGCTCGTGCTGCAGTTGGGCACCGCGTACATCACGCGCGCGACGAGGCCGCACATCTCGAGCCAGTCTTCGAACGTGGACGTGTGGGCGAGCGTGTCGTGGCGCAGGCCCGTGAGCGTGCCGTCCGGGCGCGCCGCGAGCGAGAGATGCTGCTCCGTGTGCGGCCGCGAGCCGACCGGCCCGAACATTTGCGGACGCGCGAGCGCGAGCCGCACGGGGCGGCCCGTCTGCTTCGCGGCCATTGCGCACAGGCTCACATGCGACCACGACGAACCCTTGCAGCCGAAGCCGCCGCCGAGGAACGGCGAGATCACGCGCACGTTGTCCGGCGCGATGCCGAACACGGCCGCCACTGCGTCGCGCGCGCCGCTCACGCCCTGGGTGGCGTCGTAGAGCGTGAGGTCCGGGCCGTCCCAGCGGGCCATCGTCGCATGCGGCTCCATCGGGTTGTGGAACTGCGTGGGCGTGGTGTAGACGGCCTCGAAGCGCACCGCACCTTCGTGCAATCCGGCTTCGACATTGCCGCGCGTCGTTTCGACCGGGCGCCCCATTGGGCTGGGCGGCGCGTGCGCGTCGCCTTTCGCGCGATTGAAGTCGAGCGTGGCCTGCGTCGGCGCGTAGGCGATGTTGATGTGACGCGCGGCATCCGTGGCGTGTTCGAGCGTGTCGGCCACCACGACCGCAACGGGCTCGTTGCTGTAGCGCACGACGTTGTCCTGCAGCAGCGTGAGGTGCCGTCCCGCCGGCGGCTTGAGCGGCGAGCGGCCGCCGTTGGGAAGCCGCATCGCGCTCTGGTATGTCATGACCAGCAGCACGCCGGGCATGGACTGCGCGCGGCTCGCGTCGATCGACGCGATCGTGCCGCTCGCGATCGTGCTGGTGACGAGCACGGCATGGGCGAGCCGCGTTTCGGGGAAATCGCTCGCGTAGAGGGCGCCCCCCGTGACCTTGAGCATGCCGTCGATGCGGTCCATCGGTTGTCCGGTCAGCGTGCTCATGCGAAATCTCCGGTGTTGTTGCCTTGCGTGCCGGCGGCGGCGAGCATCGTCGAGCGGACGATCGCGCGTTGCGCGAGTCCGACCTTGAATGCATTGCCGGCGAGCGGTTTTGCCTGCGCGAGTTCCGCCGCAGCGGCCTCGCGCAGCGTCGATTCGCTGAGCGTTTTTCCAGCGAGATGCTGCTCCGCTACGCTCGCGCGCCAGGGCCGATGCGCGACGCCGCCCAGCGCGATGTGCGCCGTGCGAATGCGTTGGCCGTCGAGTTGCAGCGCGCTCGCGACCGAGACGAGCGCGAACGCATAGCTCGCGCGGTCGCGGACCTTGAGGTAGTGCGCGTGCTCGCTGAACAGCGGCGGCGGCAGGTCGATCGCTGTGATCAGTTCACCTGACTGAAGCGTCGTGTCGAGATCGGGCCGGTCGCCGGGCAGGCGATGAAATGACGCGAACGGGATCGTGCGTGCGCCGCCCGGACCGCTCACCTGTACGGTGGCGTCGAGCGCCGCGAGCGCGACGCTCATATCGGATGGATTGACGGCCACGCACTGTGCGCTTGCGCCGAGGATCGCGTGCATGCGGTTGAAGCCGCCGATCGCCGCACAGCCGCTGCCTGGCGCGCGCTTGTTGCACTGGGTGAACGCAGTGTCGTAAAAGTACGGGCAGCGTGTGCGTTGCATGAGATTGCCGCCCACGGTCGCCATGTTGCGCAGTTGCGGCGAAGCGCCGGCGAGCAGCGCCTGCGAGAGCAGCGGGTAGTGCGTGCGCACGAGCGTGTGATTGGCCGCGTCGCTGTTGCGCACGAGCGCGCCGATGCGCAGGCCGCCATTCGGCAGCGTTGCAACTTGACTGAGCGCGTCGATGCGCGTGATGTCGATGAGCGTCACCGCATGCGCGACGCCGCCTTTCATGAGATCGAGCAGATTCGTCCCGCCGCCGATGAACACCGCACCGGGACGCTGGGCGGCGGCAATCGCGCCGTTCACGTCGGTGGCGCGCTGGTACGAGATGGCATCCATTTGTGTGCCTCCGTACTCAGGCGCTTGCCGTGTGCGCGTCGCGCACGGCGGCCACGATGTTGACATACGCGCCGCAGCGGCAGATGTTGCCGCTCATGCGCTCGCGTATTTCGGCATCGCTCAGTTGCGCGGGGCGCGTGCGTACGTCGGACGTGGCGGCGCTCGCTGCGCCTGCCGCGAATTCGCTCAGGCATGCCGTTGCCGAACACAACTGGCCCGGCGTACAGAAGCCGCACTGGAAGGCGTCGTGCTCGATAAAGGCACGCTGCACGGGACTCAACGTGGCCACGCCCGCGAGGCCTTCGACCGTGGTGATGCGCTGGCCTTCGTGCATCACCGCGAGCGTGAGGCAACTGTTGATGCGCCGTCCTTCGACGAGCACCGTGCAGGCGCCGCACTGGCCGCGATCGCAGCCCTTCTTCGTGCCGGTGAGGCCAGCATAGTCGCGCAGCGCATCGAGCAGCGTGACGCGCGGTTCGATATGCAGCGCGTATGCGCGCCCGTTGATGTCGAGCCTGACCGGTTGCGCGGGCGCGGGCGGCGGCGCTTCAGTTGGCGCGCTGGCCGGCGGTGCATTCTGTGCATGCAGATGAGGCGTCGCGCTCAACGCGGCAGCGGCAGCCGCCGATTGCAGGAAGCGGCGGCGCGTGACGTCGGCGGGCGCGCGGGAGGGAGAAGCTTGGGAGGCGTCGTCGCAATCGCACGGCGCATCGAGGGGACGTTCGTTGGACATGGCGATCTGCGGACTCCAGGATGAAGACGGAAGACAAACCGGGACTTCAAGCGCTGGCCGCGCGGAGTTGCGCAGGGCTTCGTCGCGCAGCGGCGCGCCTCTTTTGTGCAGCAATTCCGATGCCGCGGTTGGTTCGACTGGGCACTGCAGAACTGCAAATTGCACTTCTCGAACACGAAAGTAAAGCGCTTACGTGTGAATTTTTCGCTGCATATTGCTAGATGGCGCAACGCGGTCGCATGGCTGACGCCAGCCCGGCGCGAAGCTGGCGCCACGGACAGAAACGCGGTCGCAGAGTCGCAGGTCAGCACGTAGCCGCGCTTGTCGCAAGCGATCTCCCGGGCGAGCCAGCCCCTGTCCGCGTCTGCGCCGATGCACGCGAACAGGCCGCCGCACTCGACATCTTGTTCTCGAGCGACTCGCCGCGCACGATGAGCTCGTGCGAATTCGGCTTCGGGGAGCATGGACAAAAGCGGGCTTTCGCAACGTAGCGCGAACGAATTGCGCACGCGTCAATCGAGAGGATCGCTAACCGTGTCTCCGGTGCTCAGGGCAGCGACGGCGTCGCGTAGCCACACGAGCGCCGGATCGGCGTGATTGCGTGGATGCCATGCCGCATGCATCGAAAAGCCGCGTGCCTCGAACGGCAGCTCGAACAGGTCCACGCGGTCCAGGTAGCGTGCGGCGAGCCGGTAAGGCAACGTCGCCACATAGTCCGTGCGCGTGAGCACCTCGGGCACGAGCGTGAAGTGCTGCACCGAGTGCGCCACGCGGCGGCGTCGGCCCAGCGCTTCGAGATGTTCGTCCATGAAACCGAAGAAGCTCGCGCCGCTGGTCGAAACGAGCACGTGCTCGAGCGCGCAATAGCCGTCCAGGTCGAATGGGGCCGTGCCGCGCGGGTGGCCTTTGCGTTGCGCTACGACGAAGCGTTCGTCGTAGAGCTTCCTGGCCTTGAGCGTTGCGGGCACCTGCTGCGCGGAGCCGAGCAGCAAATCGATTTGGCCGCGCTCGAAGCGCTCCGCGAGCGAACCGGATTCAATCGCGATGAACGCCAGTTGCAGCCCTGGCCCAGCGAGACGCGGCCACTCAATCATCAGCGGCAGGCCGAGCACGGCCACGCACTGATCGCTCGCGGCGACCAAGAAGCGCCGCGTGCCCGTGAGCGGATCGAAGGCGCTCTCGCGGCGCACCACCGTTTCGAGCGTCTTGAGCGCCGCATGCAGCGGCTCCATCAATTCGAGCGCGCGCGCCGTGGGTGTCATGCCGCGGCCATTCGCGGCGGGAATGAGCAACGGGTCGTCGAAGAGCTGGCGCAGCCGCGCGAGCTGCGCAGAAACGGCCGGCTGCGTTAGATTGAGGCGCGCGGCGGCCCTCGTCACGTTCGACTCGCCGAGCATGGCGTCGAGCGACACGAGCAGATTCAGGTCGATGCCAGAGAGATCAATCACGGTAATAGGTGGAATGTCGGCAATTGATTTCAAGAATACGTCTCGCTCGCCTAGAGTTCAATCCGTCGGATCAATCGTCAAATGCCGTTCCACTAGGAGAAGCCATGAAAGCCTGGATGCTCGATCAACCCGGCCAGCCGCTCGCGCTGCGCGACGTGCCGCAACCCGAACCGCGCCGCGGCGCGCTGCTGGTGGGCGTGGAAGCCGTGCCGCTCCTGAGCTATACGCGCCAGTACGTGCAGGGCAAGCTGCCCTACGGCTACCCGCCGGGGCCGTTTTCGCCGGGGACCAACGGCATCGGCCGGGTGCTCGCGGTCGGCGCAGGCGTGTACGGCTATCGCGTGGGTCAGCGCGTGGCGCTGAGCCCCTATTGGGTTGCCGACGAGGCGCTGCGCGAGCCCGCCCAGGCGCTGCTCGGGCTCACGGCGATCAGCCCCGACAGCGGCCCCATGCTCGGCGATTTTCCGCACGGCACGCTTCGAGAGGCGGTCGAGTTTCCGGCCTCGACGGTGTTCGCGCTCGATGGCCTCGATCATGTGCCCTCGGCGCAGCTCGCGGCGCTCGGCAAGCTCGTGGTGCCGTTCGGCGGTCTGCGGCGCGGCCGGCTCGCGGCGGGCGAAACCGTGGTGGTGAACGGTGCGGCCGGCGCGTTCGGCTCGGCGGCCGTGCTCGATGCGCTCGCACTCGGCGCGGGCCGTGTGGTGGCGCTCGGGCGGCGCGCGGCGGCGCTGGCGCCGCTAGCGAAGCTCGGCGGCGCCCGCGTGGTCACCGTCGCGCTCAGCGGCGAGATGGCGCGCGACGTGGAGGCCGTCCGCGCGGCCGCGAACGGCGGCGCTGACCTCGCCTTCGACATGGTGGGCCACGCCACCGATCCGGCCGCCACGCTCGCCGCGCTGCGCAGCCTGCGCCGCAACGGCCGCATGGTGCTGATGGGCAGCATGGAGGTGGAGTTGCCGATCAAGTATGGCGAGATGCTCATCAACAACTGGGAGTTGATGGGCCACTTCATGTACAGCGGTGCGGACTATCGTGCGCTGATCGCGCTCGTGCAGTCCGGGCAACTGCCGCTCGATGCGATCGAAGTCCAGAGTCACCCGTTCGATGCGTTGGAGAGCGCGATCGACGCGGCGGAAAAGGCGGAAGGGCTAACCTGCGTGACCGTGTGCACGTCGCAAGGCGCTTGAGCACGCCATAAACAAATCGGCCCGCAAGCGCGACTTGACGCTTGCGGGCCGATGACGTTGCGAGCGCAACGAGCTTCAGTCGATGCCGTGGAACACGGCGTCGTCCGGGCCGAGGTACGCGGGCGGACGCCACACGGCGTCGCGCATCGAATGCTGCACGAGATTTTCCACGCCCAGTAGCACCGCGAAAATCGCCATGCGCACCGGAATGCCGTTGTCGGTCTGGCGGAAGATCGCGAGGCGCGGATCGTGGTTCAGATCGGTCGAGAGATCGTTGGCGCCTGGGCGGCTGTCGCGCGGCAGCGGGTGCATCACGAGCGTTTCAGCGCTGCAGCACTCGTCCATCAGCGCCTGGTTGATCTGGAATTCTGGCGTGTAGCCTTCGAATGACTCGTCGGCGAAGCGCTCCTTCTGAATGCGCGTGGCGTACACCACATCCGCGCCGCGCAGACCCGCGCGCAGGTCGTGCGTCTGCTCGACCACATGGCCGTTGGTCGAGATCTTGTCGACGATGTAAGCGGGCATTTCGAGTTGCGGGGGCGAGATGAGCGTGAACTTGATGCCGCGATAGAGCGCAAGCAGCTTCACGAGCGAGTGCACCGTGCGGCCGTACTTGAGGTCGCCCACGAGCGCGATATGCGCGCCGTCGACGATCTTGCCGAGGCGCGAGAACTCGCGCTGGATCGTGTAGAGGTCGAGCAGCGCCTGGCTCGGGTGCTCGCCGGGACCGTCGCCGCCATTGATCACGGGGATGTTCACGGCGCGCGCGAATTCGGCCACCGAGCCTTGATCAGGATGCCGAATCACCATCGCGTCCACGTAGCCGGCCATCACGCGGCTCGTGTCGTAGATCGATTCGCCCTTGGCCATCGAGGAGAACGTGAAGCCGGTCGTGTCGCACACCGAACCGCCCAGACGGCAGAACGCGGCGCCGAAGCTCACGCGCGTGCGCGTGCTGGCCTCGAAGAACAGGTTGCCGAGCACCGCGCCTTCGAGCACGCGCGAGATTTTCCGGCGGCGCGCGATGGGCTGCATGATGTCGGCCACGCGGAACAGCGCCTCGACGGAGTCGCGCGAGAACTGTTCCACCGAAAGCAGTTGCGGTTTGCCCTCGAACTGCATCTGGCTTGCGAGCGAACGCGGCGAGTCTACGCTTTGCGTATAGTCCTCGCGCGACTCGCCGTTGCCGACGATTTCCGAAACGAAGCGCTCGACGATCTCCGGCATGGCGCGCGATTCCTGCGACTCCTCTGGCAGCAGCCACGTATCGAGCGCACGGCGCGACACGCCGATGCGGCTCGCAAATGCGTCGCGGGTCATGTTCAGACGCCGCATGGCGTCACGGAGAAAGGCTTGTTGCGGAACGCTCATGCTGGCACCCGTGATTTCTGGTTAATGTACGCGGTGCGTATATTAGTTCGGTGACGCGAGAAGTCAAGTTCTTTTGTCGGAGGAGCGCTCGAGAGGCCGTTTTGGGCGCGCAGCACGCCGCCTGCTGGCGCGCGCCCGAACACGCGCGATCTCGGTTACACTGCGCGACATGCTACGTAACCCGCTCCGCCACGACCTGCCGAATATCACCGCCGCCACGCGCGCGGTGTCGTCGCTCGCGCAGGCCGCTTCGGCGTGGGTGAAAGCCAAAGCCAAAAAACAGCCGCTCATCTGACCGGAGTCCGCTGTTCCGTCAGATGTGCGACGGAACAGCCAGCCGAAGGCGCCCTGCCTTCCGCCTCATTCACGGCTTGCTTCCCTCCTGCGCACCGCTGAACGGACCTTCCATACGGTCGAGTTCAAGGGAAAGTCATGTCTGAGTTTTCGGGTATCTGGATTCCGCTCATCACGCCGTTCAGCGCCGGTGCAGTCGATCATGCTGCGCTCGACGCGCTCGTGCGCCATTACGTCGAGGCCGGCGTGGCCGGCTTCGTCGCGCTCGGCACGACCGGCGAGCCCGCCGCGCTGAGCGACGCGGAAGCGGACGACGTGCTTGCCACCGTGCTGGCGTCGGCGGGTGGGCTGCCGGTCGTGGCGGGCGTGAGCGGCAATCACACGGCGGCCGTCTGCGAGCGCATCGAGGCGCTCAACGAGCGGCCCATCGCGGGCGTGCTGGCGGCCGCGCCTTACTACGTCCGCCCTTCGCAGGCGGGCGTGATCGGCCACTTCGCGGCGCTCGCCGATGCGAGCCGCAAGCCGCTGATCGTCTACGACATCCCTGCGCGCACGGGCGTGCGCATCGAGTTGCCGAGCCTGCTCGACCTCGCTGGGCACGAGCGCATCGTCGCGGTGAAGGACTGCGGCGGCTCGCTCGACAAGACGCTCGCGCTGCTTCTCGACGGCCGTTTGCAGGTGCTCTGCGGCGAGGACATCGACATGTTCGGCGCGATGTGCGCGGGCGCGAGCGGGGCGATTGCGGCGTCGGCGCATTGGCGGCCGGAGCGTTTCGTGGGGATGGCGCGTGCGTTGCAGGAAGGCCGTCTCGCCGATGCGCGCGCGATCTGGCACACGCTCGTGCCGCTCGTGCGGGCGGCGTTCGCGGAGCCTAATCCGGGGCCGGTGAAGGCGGGGCTCGCCGCCTGCGGGCGGATCCGCAATGAACTGCGCGCGCCGATGACGCGTGTGAGCGGTGAACTGGAGGCGTCGCTGGCGCGCCTTGTGGCTTGACGCTGCCGCCGCGGGAAGGGCGCGTGGCGGGGCGACGTGCTGGGGACGTGCGGCGTGAGCCGCCTCTTGTGCGCCGCCCGGAAGAGGCGCGTCTAGCGTACCGCGCGTGCGTTCGCGGTGCCAGGCGCGCGGCGGCGGCGCGTACGGGGTCGTTCGACTGCGGCGGGTTCGCCGTTCAGCAGAATGCGGCGGCCGGGCACGTGCTGCGCAACGAGGCGGGCGATATCGAGCGCCGTGCTTTCGGCGGGCACGACCTGGCGGCGGGCGCTGTCATCGAGCGGCGTCGTCCATTCGACGAGCCGGTAGGCGCGGCCCCACGGATGCTGGAGCGGCGTGGAGACCCGGCACGACGCGACCGTCGAAGCGGCCCCGTCGCGCAGCAGGGACTGCAGGTGCACCAGCACATCGTCTTCAACCATGACCTCGCTCCTCCTAGGCTTGCCGCGCAAAAAAACGCCGCCGATGTTTCCGGCGGCTCAACAGGGGTTGAGCCTATGGTTGCAGCAAAGAATTAAACCAACCTTAAGAGAAGGGCTTGGGCGCTGGCAGCCGGAGTGCGACGGGCACGGCCTATGGATGCAGCGGTGCGAGCCCTAAGCGGGCGCGCATCATCCAAAAAAATGTGGCGGGGTGGGGCGGCCGGCCTGCGTGTGACCGGCGCAAAGACAAGCTGACAGACGGCGATCAGTGCGGCTTCGTGCCATTTTGCCGCAGCGTCGCACGTGTCTTGCGCGCGGCGAAAAGCGGCAGATAGTCGAGGATGCGCGCTTGCGCTCGATATTCATTGAGCGTGTCGGCGTAGATGCGCGCGACCGTTTCCTCCGGCGTATTGGTTTCTTCGGCGATGGTATGGACGATCTCGGAAGCATCGGCGGTCTTCGGCATGACTTGGCTCCGGTCAGCGAGGAGGGGTTGGGAGGGGGCTTTCCATTCAAGGACATCGGGGCGCGGGATACCAATTGAATCCGCCTATCACGCAAAAAACGCCGGCAGCGGGTCGAAAGCGTGATCTGTCTGAACTTTAGCGCCCGCTCGCGCGAGACCCCGCATTTTCGGGACTTCCAGCGAAAAACGGCCACGGCGAGACAGAATGTCTGCGCCGTGGCCGCCTGATGGCATGCGGCCATGGGCCGCACGCAGTCCTTATGCCGCGGTTTCGAGCGACGGGTAGTCCGTGTAGCCCGTTTCGCCGCGCGCGTAGTAAGTCGACGGATTCGGCGCGTTGAGCGGCGCGTTCAGTTCGAAACGGCGCGGCAGATCGGGATTTGCGATGAAGAGCTGACCCCACGCGACCGCGTCGGCTTCGCCTGCCGCCAGTACGGCCTGCGCCGATTCCAGCGAGAACTTTTCGTTCGCGATGAACGGACCGCCGAATTCGGCCTTCAGCTGCGGCCCGAGACGGTTGTCGCCAAGCGATTCGCGCGCGAAGAGGAACGCGATCTTGCGCTTGCCGAGTTCGCGCGCCACATAACCGAACGTCGCCGCCGGATTCGAATCGCCCATCGTGTGAGCGTCGCCGCGCGGTGCGATATGCATGCCCACGCGATTCGCGCCCCAAACGTCGATACACGCGTCGGTGATTTCGAGCAGCAGGCGCGCGCGATTTTCGATCGAGCCGCCATAGGCGTCCGAGCGCTGGTTGGTGCTGTCCTGCAGGAACTGGTCGAGCAGATAGCCGTTCGCGCCGTGGATTTCCACGCCGTCGAACCCGGCCGCCTTCGCGTTGACTGCACCCTGGCGGAACGCGGCGATCACGTCGGCGATCTCTACGGTTTCGAGAGCGCGCGGCGTGACGAAGCCGCGCTGCGGACGCACGAGGCTCACGTTGCCTTGCGGCGCAATCGCGCTGGGCGCCACCGGCAGGTCGCCGTTCAGAAACACAGGGTCGGACACACGGCCCACGTGCCACAGCTGCATGAAGATACGTCCGCCCGCGGCATGCACCGCATCGGTCACGATCTTCCAGCCTTCCACTTGCTCTTGCGACCAGATGCCCGGCGTTTCGGCATAGCCGACGCCCTGCGGCGTCACCGAGGTCGCCTCGCTGATGATGAGGCCGGCCGTGGCGCGTTCGGCGTAATACTTCGCCATGAGCTCGTTGGGCACGCGCACTTCACCTGCGCGTTGACGCGTGAGCGGGGCCATGATGATGCGGTTCGGCAGCGTGAGGTCGCCGATCTGGATGGGGTCAAAAAGCGTTGCCATGTAGGGTCACCTTGTCTGCGGGCGCGGCCCGCGGGCTGAAAAGCGATACAGGAGTCGAAACGGACGATGCGTATTCAGCGGATGTTTCGTCGCTGAAGAGTCACAACTGCGCGTTCATATGGGCGATAAACGCCTCGATGACCGGCTCGTTGCGCTTGAAGAACACCCATTGCCCCACGCGTTTGGACGTGACAAGTCCGGCCTTCTGCAACACGGCCAGATGCGCGGACACCGTGGATTGCGAAAGCTCGCAATGCGCGTCGATCTTGCCCGCGCAAACGCCGTTTTCGAGCGGCAGCTCCTGGTCGCCGAAGTGCACCTGCGGCTCGCGCAGGCACGCAAGAATCTCGCGGCGCACCGGATTGGAGAGCGCCTTGCAGATCGCGTCGACGTCTAGAGCTTGAGTGGTAGGGGGGGTCTTCATCGCGGCTGCATCGTAACTGTCCGAATCATATATCGGAATTCTACGATATGGGCGATGGCACTGATTTCAATAGGGTTGTCGGTAAGACATGCAAAAAGACGCGGACGTCGCGGAAAATGCGCCGGCTCCTGAGCCCGGCGCGCCGTCGTTCAGTGCGTGGAGCGGGCGCGGCGTCCGCGCAGATGGGTGAGCAGCGCCTGCGGCCGCAGCTTCGTCTGTTGCAGGAACACCGCGACGACGATGATGAATCCCTTCAGTACGAGTTGGGTGTTGCTGTCGATGTTGTTGAGCAGCAGGATGTTGCCGAGAAAGCCGAAGATCAGGACGCCGACCACCGTGCCGGCGATGCGGCCTACGCCGCCCATCAGGCTCGTCCCGCCGATGACGACCGCCGCGATCGCGTCGAGCTCCCAGCCGACACCCGCATCGGCTTTGCCCTGCCGATACTGCGCCGCATACAGCACGCCGACCAGTGCGGCCAGCATCCCGGAGATCGCATAGGCTGCGATCTTGTGGCGATCGACCTTCAGCCCGGAGACGACCGCGCATTTCTCGTTGCCGCCGATCGCGTACAGGTACTTGCCGAATACGGTGCGATTGAGCAGGAAGTCGGCGATCAGCGCGATCACGAGGAAGAACAGCGCGGGTACCGGCACGATGCCGAACAGCAGCGCACGCAGCGATTCGATGTCGGTGGTCGCGTTGGTGCCGCTGTAGATCGAATAGACCGCGGTGTCCTGCCCCGCGATCAGACGCGCGAGGCCGAGCACGCCAACCATCGCCGCGAGCGTGACGATGAACGGCTGCATGCGACCGCGCGTGATGACCCAGCCGTTGACGGCGCCGATGGCGAGGCCCGCGAGCGGCACCATCCACATGACGCTCAACAATGAGACCTTCTGCGGCAGTTGCACGTACGCGTATGCGCACGCGGCCAGTGCGCATACGACGGCGATCGCCGCGTGCACCGCGGTGCGCGGCGCACCGGCGCCCGCGACCGCTGCGCCGCCATTCAGCGCCGCGCGCGCCGTCTGGCGATGGCGGCGACGCGACATCGCCGCGCACGCGAAGAAAACGAGGGCGAAGACGCTCGCGGCGTCGAGCGCGAGCGTCGACCACGACGCCGCGTTGCTGCCGGGCGTCGTCAGCAGGATCGCCGTGAGCACGCTGCCTAGCCCCATGATGGAGCCGACCGACAGGTCGATGCCGGCGGTAATGATGACGAGCGTCATGCCGACCGAAATGACGCCGACATTGGCGACCTGGCGAAACACGTCGGAGATGTTGGCAGCGGAAAGAAAGATATTGCTGCCGTCCGGCGTGTGCGGCGAGGTCAGTGCGCCGAATGCGAGCAGCACGAGCAGGCCCGCGTAGTACTTGACGTTAGTGAGCCACGCGTGCAGCCGGCGCTGTTCCGTGCCGGAAGCGATCGCCATCGCGTGATCGTTGGATCTGGACATGAAAGAATCTCCTGGATCAGGGTGAGGCGAGTTCGACGAGCCGCTCAGCGGAGAACGCGTCACGCTCGACGAGCCCCGCCGCACGCCCTTCGCACAGCACGAGAATGCGATCGCACAGCAACATCAGCTCGTCGATTTCCGAGCTTGCGACGACGACGGTCAGTCCGCCACGCGCGGCCTGCAGGATCTGCGTATAGATTTCGGCTTTCGCCGCGACATCGACGCCGCGCGTCGGCTCGTCGAGCAGCAGGATCGCGGGGCGCGTCATCAGCCACTTGCCGATGATGAGTTTTTGCTGGTTGCCGCCAGACAGCGTCGCGACAGTCTGGCTGACCCCGCTGCATTTCACGTTCGACGCGCGGGCCTGACCGGCGGCCGCGCTCGCGGCGGCGCCGCGCCGGTAGAACGGAAAGCCGTCGATGTTCGCGAGGCTCGGCAGCATCAGGTTGGCTTCGAGGGTGTCGTCGAGCAGCAGGCCGTCCTTTTTGCGATCCTCGGTGACGAAGCCGACCCCGGCTTCGACTGCCTCGGCCGGCGATGCGAAGTGCCGGCGCCGTGCGCCGATCACGATCTCGCCCGACATCGGCCACGGCGACACGCCAAACAGCGTTTCGAGTATCTCCGTCTTGCCCGCGCCGAGCAGCCCGGACAGCCCGAACACTTCACCGCGGTGCACCGCGAACGACACGTCGTGAACGACCGGCCGATGTTCGCCATGCAGCGTGAGGCCGCGCACGTCGATCAGCGTGTCTGCGTGGCCGGCGGCGGCGCGCTCGTCGCGCTGCGGTGCGTTGAACTGCTTGCCGATCATCATCGACACCAACTGCTGCGCGGACTCCACGCGCCCCACGGGCAGCGTGGCTATGTGGCGGCCATCGCGCAGCACCGTCACGCGGTCGGCGAGATCGAACACTTCCTGCAGCCGGTGGCTGATCAGGACGATGGCGATGCCTTTGTCGCGCAGTTCGCGCACGAGCCGCGCGAGTGCATGCGCTTCGGTGTCCGAAAGAGCAGAAGTCGGCTCGTCCATGATCAACACGCGCGCGTTCGCGAGCAACGCCTTGGCGATCTCGATCAGCTGCTTCTCGCCGACGCGCAGTTCGCCAACGAGCGCATCCGGCGACCGCCGGAAACCGAGCCGCGCGAGCGTCTCAACGGCGCGGCTGCGCATCGCACTGCGGCCGGGCAGGCCGAAGCGGCCCCTGATTTCCTTGCCGAGGAACAGATTGTCGACGACGGTGAGGCTGTCGACCAGATTCAGCTCCTGATGAATGACCGCGATGCCGGCCGCGATCGCGTCCGCGCTCGACGCGAGCGCGACGGGTTCGCCCTCGATCGACACGTCGCCCGTGTCGGGCCGGTAGAGGCCGCCGAGCACTTTCATCAGGCTCGACTTACCGGCGCCGTTCTCGCCGCACAGTGCGTGGACCTCGCCCGCGCGGACGTCGAAACCGACGTCGACGAGCGCCGGCGTGCCGTTAAACGCGATCGACACGTGCTTCGCCGCGAGCAGCGGCATCGGCTGCGCACCCGTGAGCGGTAATGTGCTCATCGCTCAGGCCGTCGCGAACTGTTTCGCGTTACCCGCGGTGATTTCGTGCGTTGGCAGGACCACCTGCTTTTCGATCTTGCCGCCGCCAAGCAGCTTCAGCGCCTGGCGAATCGCCTCCGCGCCCGGCGTCGGGTAGACGAACGTTGCGGTCAGAATGCCTTTCTCGACCCACACCGCCCCTTCGTTAGGCAGGCCGTCCGCGCCGACGAACTTGATCTTCTTCTCGAGGCCCGCGTCCTTGGCAGCGAGGTATGCGCCGTATGCCATCGGGTCGTTGTGCGCAAACACGAGATCGACCTGTGGATTCACGCGCAGTACCGTACGCATGTAGTCGTACGCCTTGTCCTGCTTCCAGTCGCAATCGACGCGCTGACCGATGATCTTGAGCCCCGGCTCTTTGCCGACGAACGCGATCATGCCGTCATGGCGATCGTGCGAGCCCTGTGCGCCAAAGCCGCCCCATACTTCGACAATCTGGCCTTTCGCCTTGCCCGCCCCGCCGAGCGCCTCGACGATGAACTGGCCCGCGCCCTTGCCGATCAACACGTTGTCGCCGCCGACGAACTGGGTGTACTGGTCACCGTTCACTGGCCGGTCGAGGACGAACACAGGAATGCCCGCCTTGTATGCCTTCGCGACGACGCCGGTGAGCCCCGACGACTCCTTCGGCGAGATGAAGATCACGTCCATCTTCTGCGCGATGAAGTTCTCCATGTCTGCGTTCTGCTTGTCGGTGCGGTCGTTCCCGTCGGCGATCACGAAGTCGATCTCCGGATGCTTCGCGGCCTCGGCCTTCATGTCCTTGTTGAACTGCACGCGCCACGGTTCGACCGTCGTGACCTGCGAAAATCCGAAGCGATATTTGCGGCCTTGCGCGAACGTGCGACCGGGCAATGTGACGAGCCCGGCGAGCGGAGCGGCAAATAGCGCGCCGGTGAGAATGCGGCGATTGCGGTTCATCGAGGGTGTCTCCTGGATTATTGTGAGCGCGCCGGACGCGCGGTCCGCGCCGGACGCGCGGTCCGCGCCGGTCGCGGTACTGCTCAGACTACGGTGGATCCGGGGGGCGCACTGCTGTGCGCGGGAGGCGCGGTGCTTTCGCGCACCTGCAATTCGGCCTTCAGCTTGAGATGGACGGTGTCGCGCTGTTCGTCATTGATGAGCGCCCACATCAGTTGCCATATCGAGTGGCCGATATCCTCGACAGGTTGGCGAATGGTGGTCAGGCACGGCCGCAGCACGGACATCCACGGTGCATCGTCGAAAGACAGCAGCGAAAGATCTTCGGGTATGCGCAGATCCGCGTCGCGCATCGCGCGCAGCGCGCCGAGCGTCGTCACGTTGCCGCCCGCGAACAGCGCGGTGGGGCGGCGCGACCGGTGCAAGGCGCGTAACGTCGTGACATGGATCTCCTCCGCGGTCATTCCGCACCGCACGACGTCGACTTCCTGTGAGAGATCTGCCTCGCGCATCGCATCCGCATAACCATCGGCGCGCGCCTTCGAGTTCACGAGTTCGAGCGTATTGGCAAGGAACGCGATGCGCCGGTGGCCGAGCGCAAGCAGATGCTGCGTACCTTCGTAAGCTGCCCGATAGCTGTCGATCGTAATCGTATGCTCGGGGAACGTTTCGTCAACGCGGTCAGCCATGACCAGCGGAACGCCTGCCGCGCGAATTTCGTTGGTCGCCTGCCCGAAGCCGCGACAAGGAATCACGATCATGCCGGCGATCTGCCGTGACAGCACGAAGCGGATTCGCTCCAGTTCGCGTTCGGGGTCCTCGTCGGCGTGCGCGAGTATCAGCCGGTAGCCATTTTTCAGCGCTTCGTTTTCAAGGAGTCGCGCCAGATCGACGAAAAACGCGTTGGTCAGGTCAGGCAACACGAATCCGATCGACTTCGGGCGACTCCGGCGCAGGTCGGCTGCCAGGCTGTTGCGCCGGTAGCCGAGTCGCTGTGCGGCCTCACGTACGCTTTGCGCGCGGTGCGCGCTGACGTCGGAACTGCCGGACAGGACCTTGGACGCGGTGCCGACCGACACGCCAGCGGCTTCGGCAACCTCGCGCAGAGTAGGCAGGGAGCGGTTCGGCACATTCATGCAGCCCATTCCTCGTGAAACTGAAACGTTTCAATTTCCGTAAAGTAGTGCGCGTGGTGGCCTTGGAAAATTGGGGACTTCCCTGGCGTTCGGCACTGAGAGCGAAAAGTGCGCGCCGAATTACGCGCTCAGGAGGACTTCGTCGCGCCGGTCCTCGATCGCGGCGCCCACGACGGTTTCGTTGTGGCGCGAGTCATGGAAGTCGCCGGTGCTGAGCACGTTGACGCCGGCTTCGAGTCCCGCATGGATCGCGGCGACGCGCGACGCTCAATCAGCGCAACCTGTGTGTGATGACCCGCGCCTCAGCGTTTGCCCGCGCGTCCCGTCATGCGTCCCAGGATGTCCACTCGCTGCACCAGTTGATGGTAGATCACTGCGAGCACGTGCCCGGCGATCAGTACGTACGTCAGGAAAGCCAGCCAGTAGTGGATCTTCGAGCCGAGATGACCGAGCGCCTTGTCTGCCGGCACGACGGCGGGCACCTGAAACAGCCAGAACCAGTTCACCGGATGGCCGCCGCCGTACGAGTTGATATATCCACTGATCGGCATCGCAAAGAGAATCAGATACAGCAGGCCATGACCGATATGCGCGAGCTTTTGCTCGAACGCCGGAATGCGTTGCGGCAGCGGCGGCGCAGTGCCGGAAAGCCGTGTCACGACGCGGATCAGCGTGAGCAGCAGGACGGTCAGACCAATCGATTTGTGGAAATTCACCCAACTGCCGCGCGACGGGTCATGACGGTCCATCGTCGTCATGTACCACGCCACCGGGATCACCACGAACATGCATAGCGCGGTCAGCCAATGCAGCACGCGCACCGTCAAGCCGTAGGTGGGACGTGCAAACGACAACGCAGAAACGGAGTGGGGGGTTCGGGACATGGCAGTGCCTCCTGGCGGTCGAATGAGCCAAGCCTGCCACAAAAATGCCTCTGCGGACCATCGCGGGCCGGTGCAGTTTTGTTAGGTCCCGTTACAACAGCTGTCGTCAAAATGACAATGGATGATAAGTCAACTTAAATTCTTCAATGGATTTCCCTTATCTAGTTACAGGTTGGCTTGCCGATAACTGCGTAATGTGATTAGACCTGTCTGCTTCATCTGGTAGTAAGTTGAATTGTCAATCAAGAGTCGGGGATTCCATGTCCAACAATTTCGCAGAAGCCCCGTTTGGCGGGGCGTACGACCCCGCCAACGTCGCACGCCGGGGAGCGGCCGTCGAAAGCCCCCTGATGAACGCGCGCAAACGAGCCGACAGGGCTTGCGCGTTGGTCAACTGGATTCTTCTGGCCGGCGCCTTCGGTATCGGCTGGCACTTCGACGCGCTCACGCCGGTGCTCGTCGTCGGATTGCCGCTCGCGCTCGTGTCCACCCTGCTCGCACTTGCTTTGCCAGGGTACAGGATCACCAGGATGGGGTCCGCGCTCACCTTCATGGGCGGCGCGGCCCTGTTGATCGACGTGGGAGGCGGCCAGGACGAGTTTCACTTCGTCGTGTTCATCCTGCTCTCGCTGCTGCTTGCCTATCGCGACGTGCAGGTCGTGCTCCTCGCTACCGCCGTTATTTCTGTCCAGCAACTCGCGTTCAACTATTTTCAGGCGTGGGGCTGGCCTGTCAGGGTCTTTGCGCAGACGGGCTTCGATGTCGTGGCGCAGCACTGGGCGTTTCTCTGGCTGCAAACCTTGTTCATCGCGGCGATTTCGGCGCGCCAGGAGCGCGACGCGAACATCGCGGGCGAACTCGCGGCCATGTCGGAGGGAATCGGCCAGGCCTCGGGTTACATCACGCTGAGCGAGCTGGCGAGCCGGCCCGCAAGCGACGTAGCAGGCGCATTCCACGCCACGCTTGCGGCCGTGCGTAAGACGCTGCTCCAGGTGCGCGACAGCGTGAGTGAAGTTTCGGAGTCCGTGGCAGGCACCAGCGCGCGTAACGCCGTCCTCTCGGAGCGGACCGGGCAGCAGCGCCGGTCGCTCGAAGGCATGGTCGCAGCGATGGAGCAGCTCAAGCAAAGCGTGCACGAGAGCGTCGATCACGCGATGGCGGCCAGTGCGCTGGCGGGCTCGGCGAGCGAGGTCGCAACGCAGGGACGCGGGGCGATCAAGTCGGTGATCGAGACGATGGGCGACATTTATCGCTCGTGCGAACGCATTACCGACATCATCGGCGTGATCGACGGCATCGCGTTCCAGACCAACATTCTCGCGCTCAACGCTTCTGTCGAGGCCGCGCGCGCGGGCGATCAGGGACGGGGCTTCGGGGTCGTGGCGGAGGAGGTTCGCACGCTGGCCCAGCGCAGCGCCTCGGCGGCGAAGGAGATCCGGGCGCTGATCGGCGAGTCGGTCGAGCGCGCACGCACGGGTAATGGTCTCGTCGAAAGCGCGGGCAACACGGTGGGCGAAGTGCTCGAAAGCGTCACGCGCCTGTCGACCATCGTTCACGAAATGGCGACGGCCGCCGGCGCGCAGCGCGCGGGCATCGACCAGATGGGCGAGAACATCGCCGGCATCGACGCGGCCATACGCGAGAACGCGGCGCACGTCGCCGACACGGTCGAGCAGGTCAGGCAGCAGCATCGCCAGACGGCGCTGCTCGCCAGCGCGGTCAAGGTGTTCAGGCTGGATTGAGCGGCGTCGCGACGCGGCTTCGGGGCGCGACCCGAAGCAAGCCATTTTGTTACACCTCTTACGGGGCTTGGCCTTAGGCGTTACAAAGCCCTTTCACGTTGGCCGCTATACTCGGTCCGTCTCAAAAACGTAAGAGAACAACTATGTCGAAGAAAATCATCCAGATGGTTGCCGTTGCTGCGCTGACTGCTGCAGCCTCGCTGCCGGCGCTCGCCGGCGATATGAACAACGCACTGGGTGGCGCGCTCGGCGGCGTCGCCGGCGCGGCTTTGGGCGGCGCCGTGGGCGGCAGCACCGGCGCGGTGATCGGCGGCGCGGTGGGCGGCGGCGCGGGTGGCGCGGTCACGTCGAACCGTCGCGAGCGCACGGGCGCCATCATCGGCGGCGCACTCGGCGGCGGCGCAGGTACGGCGGCTGGCAACGCCATGGGCGGGCGCACGGGCGGCCTGATCGGCGCGGCCGTGGGCGGCGGCGCAGGGTCGGCGCTCGGCGGCAATGTCTCGCGTTCGAACTCCTACGCCGACGACTATTCGCGCGGCTATCACGGCAAGCACCATAAGCACCGTCACTACGACTAAGCACGGCTTGCCGGGCGCAACGGCTGCGAGCCGCTGCGCCCCGTTATTTCGCGCCCCCGCCTGCGGCGGCGCTCGCCGGGCCGTTCTGGCCCGCGCGTAGCTTCCTCCCCACTTCAGTTACAGCGCCTCCGGGTGGCGGATCGCGGCGGTTTCGTGCTATTCGATTCGGTATGCCAGGCGATTTATCCGGTATCGGTGAGCCTCAATCCTGCCGCGGTTTGCGGCGCCATGAGCCATGCGGCAGTTCCTTGTCGCGTTCGGCCGCGGCGAGTGCGGCGCGCAGTTGCGTGTGGTTCAGCGCAATGCAATAGGCCGGTTTTGCGCGCTCGAAGCGCCAGCTATCGGCAAGCGAACCCGCATCGAGCACGTCGAAATCGAGCTGTGCGTGCAGCACGGACACGAGCGCCTTCGCCGCTTCGTCGTCTGCCGCGACGGGTAGCGCCCGCCGTCCGCCTTCGACGGGCGGCCGCTCCTCGTGCGGCAAATCGTACGCAAGAATCGCATTGAACGCCTTCACCACCCGTGCGCCATTCAGTTGCTGCGCAACGTGCTCGCTCGTAGCCTTGCGGTGTTCGTCGAATTCGGCAATGGCGCCGTCGCGCGCCGGGTAGTAGTTCATCGTGTCGATGACGACTTTGCCCGCGAGCGTTTTGACCGGTATTTCGCCGAGCGCGGACAGCGGCAGCGCCGCGATCACGATCTCGCCGAACGCCGCGGCTTGCTCCAGCGTGCCGATTTCGCAGCCCAGCGCCGCCGCCTCTGCCGCGCGCGCTTTCGGATCGCGCGACGAGAGCGTCACTTCATGCCCCGCCTGCGCGAGCAATTTGCCCAGCGTCGAGCCGATCTCGCCCGCGCCGAGAATGCCGACAGCCAATCGATGTTCGTTCATGGGAAGCCCGTGGTTGGTAATGGAGACGCCAGCGTAGCGCCGAAACTCGCATGCGATAATCGGCTCTCCAGATAAAAGACTTGAAACGGCGGATTTCGAATCGTGGACAAATTGACCAGCATGACCGTGTTCGTGAAGACCGCCGAATCGGGTTCGTTCACGGCGGCGGCGCGCATGCTCGCGATGACGCCGCAGATGGCGGGCAAGCACGTCGACGCGCTGGAAAAGACGCTAGGCGTGCGCCTGCTGCAGCGCTCGACGCGCAAGCACGCACTCACGGAAGCCGGCCGCGCCTATTTCGAAGCCTGCCGGCGCGTGCTCGAAGAGGCGGCTGCCGCCGAGGCCGTCGCGCTCGCGCAGACTGCCCACCCGCAAGGCACGCTGCGCGTGACGGCGCCCGTCGCGTTCGGCGCATTCCGGCTTGCGCATGAAATCAAGGCCTTTCTCGCGGATTGCCCGGACGTGAAGGTCGATCTCGTGCTGAGCGACCGGCAATTCGACCTCTTGCAGGATGGTTTCGATGTCGCGTTTCGGATCGGCGCGCTGCCCGACTCGCAACTGGTCGCGCGGCCGCTCGCACCCTATCGGCTCGTGCCGTGCGCCGCGCCGGCCTATCTTGCCGCACACGGAACGCCGGCGCATCCGCATGAACTCACGCAGCACGTGTGCCTCGATTACGCGTTCGACAGCTTTCCGGCGCCCCCAACGTGGATCTTCAAGGACGGCGACACGCAGATCGAAGTCGAGCCGCGCGGTCAGCTGCGCAGCAACGACACCCGCGCGCTGATCGCGGCGGCGGAGGCGGGGGTGGGAATTGTGCTGGCGGGCGAGCCGAAC
>NZ_JAMBPQ010000091.1 GCF_024206495.1 Paraburkholderia sp. CNPSo 3272
TGACGTCGTCGTCATATTCGAAAAGGGCGAACACGTCCTTCTCGGCGAGCTTTGGTGCGGTGAACGGCACGCCGCTTATTGCTGCCTCAAGGCGCATGCGGTTCAGCGCTATGCGGGCGAGCAGGTCGGAGCGGGCCTGTTCCTCGGGCCGATAGCCGCCGCCCACATCGGAATGCACGCCCGGCAATACGATTTCTTCGTAGAATGCCTGCGTGCCGCGCACGGGCGTCACGGGAAAGCAGGCACGCAACTCATGGTCGGCGACGAAGTGCACACATCGCTCCACCTGCTCGGGCACCATCATGCGCATGTCGGAAAGGTTATGGGCTGGCAGCCCGACCGACTCGACCGTATCGAACACACCGAGAAAGCGGAAGTGCAGCGGTGCCGACTGGCCGTCCACCGCCGTCGGACACGGCCAGCGCGGCACGCCGTCCTTCAGCGTGCACTTCTTCAGCAGCCGGTTCACGAACGCCCGGGCGAGCGTGGCACCGCGCGAGAAACCGAACACCGCCACATCGATGCGACTAACTTTGTGGTTTCGGCGAAGGGCGAGGTTTAGCTCACCCTCGGCTTTTGCTAAGCGAACGTCGCTACCCAGTCCAACGCCACCACCCATAATCTCGCTGTCGCGGATCTTTTCCCACCAGCCAGGATTGCTTGCATCGAGCGGGGTGCCGACGCCGGGATAGTAGAAACGGTTGATAAGTGGTGCTTCGCTTTCGTCAACATGCCCAGCGAACAAACGGGCAATGTTGGACAGTTTCTGCTCTGGTTCGTCAACTTTGCGATTGTTTTGCGTGCCGTCGAAGAAGAAGCTGAACCATGGCTGCTGCTCGCACGTGGTGCAGGTCATGAACTCTTCTGCATGCTGCTGCGTGGCAGTCTTCATCGACCGCAAGAAGTGCATCGGGTTGTCGGTTATCCAGTCCTGCACTTTCATTCTCCCATTTGTCGCATGACTCGACGCCCATAAAACAATTGATCCACGCGGGGACTTGGCTTGCCATCGGGCTCTCCTGATTCAGAAACGAATTCGGCCTCGATATTGTGGCCGGGAAAGAAACGTACAATCAAAAAATTCATCGCGTCAGGCGCGCTCGACGTCGCACCCGCGATTGCTACGTCTTTGCTGTACGTCTTCCACTCTGACCTGGTTTCTTGCCGCCCCCCAACGCGCCACACCACCCTGATCGTCTGCCCGACTCCTGGGATCAGTGAGCAGCATTCACGTCCCCCTTTGCCGCCTCGCGAAAACTCCGAAACCTGAATACCCCCCATTCCGGTGTCTTTCCCTGAAGCCGTTTGAATCCAGAAGTCGTGGATGTAATCCTCGGTGTAGTTCGCACTCCATGCAGATGCATCCACGTAGCCACTCGGCTGACCGACGGCGCACCCGGTCAGCATGATCAACAACAGTACGAAGAATCCACATATCACGCGTCTCATTGCTCACCTTTCGTTCGGTTCATCGTCTACCGCCACCACGCCGTCGTAACGCCTTCTCTATTGACTCGCGACAACTTCCAAGGATTACTTTCTCAGCGGCAAGTCAAGATCTCGATTATTTCCCGTGCCATCGAAGAAGAGCCAGACAAGCAATACCATGAATATTCCAGCGATCACAATGACGAAAAACACGATGGTCCAGACGATGCGCGACGGCGGATTCTCCGGCATCGGTTCCACTGGCGGAAGCTTCGAGAAGTTAACAGCCATACCTGATTTCCTTCAGAAATCGCAATCAAGAAGTCGCGGTCTCTGGCGAGGTTTCTGCCATCGAACCGGACGGTTGCGTTGTCCCGGATTGGGCTGTAGCTACGCTTGCCCCCTCAACGTCAATGATCTGCCGTGGCTTGAGGTACCCGCTACCGTCGATGCGCAGGAACCCGGCTCGCGAGTCGTGCACGTATTGATCGAAGAAGCGGATCATGTTGGGCGACAGGGTCGGTGGGTTCAGCCACACATTCCAGTAAGCCAGCTGTTCGTCGGACAGCGGCTTGTTGTGAGGGCGA
>NZ_JAMBPQ010000093.1 GCF_024206495.1 Paraburkholderia sp. CNPSo 3272
TAATGCCGTTCAGTTAAGGTCCTTTTTAAGGACGCGGACGGCATAACGTTTCGGTACAGCCTTCACGGCCCGCTCGAATTTTCGACCGGGCCGTTCTTCTTTGAGGAGTGCAACGAGGCGCTGGCGCAGACGTTGCAGCAGGGCTGGGAGTTTGCCTTGCGCACGGGTGACGGCGGCCCAGTGCAATTCGTACTGGATGACGTGGAAGGCGCGCACGAAGCTGATCTCGGTCGGCTCGCACTTCACCGCAAGCGCCGCCTTGGCAATCTCCAGTCGCACGAGGTTGTAGGCGATCAGCGCACCCCAGATCTCCTGATACACGCCCTCGACGCTGCGGCTGCGCAGGGTCAACGCCATGCCCATCATCGTCTGCTTGAGTTCCCGGTAGCTGGTTTCGATTTGCCAGCGGCGCGCGTAGCAGGCCACGATGTCAGTGCCCGTGTAGCGTTGGCGGTCGAACAACGACGTCAACAGTACCCGCTTGCGGGCACTCTGGTCGATAACGGTGATGGCGCGCGCCTGCCACACCTCAGGCAGCTCGGGGCATTTTTTGCGTGCCTGGGGCGACACGCGCATGCTTACCACGGCATCGTCAGGCGGCCCCTCGATCACTTCCCATTTGGTGTTGGCCTTGGCCGGGATGATGAAGTGACGGTTCGAACCCGTGCCGGTCACGCCACACAGTATTTCTGCAGACAGAAACCCCTTGTCGAACGCCGTCAGCGAATCATCGGGGATGGCGTCGAGCAGATCTTTGGCGTACAGCATTTCGTTCGTGCCGTACGGACCGAACCTCGCGCCACGAATCAGGTGCGTGGGCACGGCGGTCAGCGTCACGCCACGGACCTGCGGATAACTGGCGGTGGTGTTGCTGGCATAAACCTGGGCGCCAAAATGGGCCCGATGCTCGGGGGTATCCGCCGTCCTCAGCGTCGTGCCATCCATCGCAAACAGGCTCAACCCCTTGAACAGGTATTGTTTGCGGTCCTGCTCAGCCCACGCCCCGGCCGACAACTCGAACAGCGCCTTCAGTGGCTCCGCGCCCAGGCGCTGCCGGGCCTGGGCGACAGCGCTCTTGCTGACGAACGGCGCCTGCAGATCCGGCAGCGCAAGATCGAGATCGTCGACGACCTCGCTGATCGATTGATGCCGATATAACGCCAGCGCAATCACCAGCCAAACCACCTGCTCCGCGGGCAAGCGGCGTTGTCGGATACTCGCCCGTCCCGTGTAGGCCACCGCCTGCTCGATCCACTCGTAGGGCAAGTGCTCGCCCAGGCGAGCCCAGTCGGGCGTTTCCTGTTCTTCAGCGAGAAAATGGAGGGCGTCATCAAGCATGGGGACGCAGGTTAACAGCCTCCCTCACCGTTTACAACACCCAAAACGAAAACGCCGTTCAGGTCTTAACTGAACGGCATTA
>NZ_JAMBPQ010000094.1 GCF_024206495.1 Paraburkholderia sp. CNPSo 3272
GGCTCTTTTGAATTTGGAGTGGGTGATGCGACTCACGAGGCATGCGGGTTGAAGCCGGAGAAGTCGAGCTTGCCGGCAACGAGAAAGAGGACCGTGCGCATTGTCGTGAAGCGCGTGTAACCGCGAGCCTTTCGCTTGGCCGCTTGAAACAAGCCGTTGATGGCTTCAATGAAGCCGTTGGTCTGGCGGGTCTGAGTCCAGGCGACGATGCCGTCGAAGTGCCGACGTATCAGACGCGCAACGTCCTTCATTGGCTCGACTTTTGAGCGCATGACATTGGTGCACCACTGCCGCAACATCTCGGAGACAACATGGATTTGCTTGCGTTCGAGAATCTCGCGCAGTTGCTCGCGATACAGCCATGCGCGGGCGGTGCGCCTGGTGGCGTACTGCCTGACAAGCGCCTCGAGGTCGGTCAATTGCGCAAGATTCAGTTTGTTGGCGTCCTTGAGCAGCGTCCAGCGCATCCCTTTGAGTTCCGGGTCGGCTTTCTGTTGTTGGCGGCGCACCATATCAAGCGCCTTGGACGCATGGGCGACGACGTGAAACTTGTCGAATGTCACTCGCGCATTGGGCAGATGTTCGCTCACGCCCTTAATGAACGCGGGCGACATGTCGATGCTTGCGGAGGTGACTTGCTCGGGCGTGCCGTTGTGCTGGCTAAGGTACGCCGCAAAGCGCTCAATCGTCTTCGCGTCGCGGCCGGGCGTGACGAACACGACGCGGCGCGCCTGCATATCGGCGACCAGCGTCAGATACTCGTGGCCGCGCCGGTACGAGGTCTCGTCAATAGCTACCGTGCTCACGTCCGACAGGTTCGCCGACGCGAGCGCGAGTTCCACATAGCGCGAACAGATGGCATGCACCCGGTGCCACGACAGATTGACGATGCGCGCCACAGCGGCAAACGGCATCTGCTGCGCCAGCATCAGCACCAGCGCTTCGAACAGCAACGTGAAGCCGTCGAGTTGGCCAACCCAATTCGGCTGCGCGAGCCGTACCGAGCCGTCTGGCAAGCGCACGCGCGGCACCCGCACTTCCAGATAGCACTCGTGCTGGAAGAAATTCAGGTGGCGCAACCGCTTGATTTGCGTGTCATGCACTGGGTGCTCACCGGCAACCCCGGGGTAAGCGAAGCGGCTGCCAGCGACAAAGTCCACGGCAATCGTGAGTTGTCGTTTGGCCGTATCAAAGTCGACACCTTGCACGTACCACGGTGCCTTGATTCCCAAGGCGGCTTCAAAGAGTTGATTCGTCACTCGCATCGTCCCGCATGTCTGATTGCAGCATTCTGCCGCAACCAGCCATGCGCCAGCTTGTCGATTCAAAGCCCCTCAAGGGTTCCCTGCGCCGGGCTCACGCCCGCCCTTGACCCGCCAAACCGCCCACTCGGATTTCAAAAGAGGC
>NZ_JAMBPQ010000095.1 GCF_024206495.1 Paraburkholderia sp. CNPSo 3272
CTTCACGTAGTCAGCGTGGCCCGGGCAGTCGACGTGTGCGTAGTGGCGGTTAGCCGTTTCGTACTCGACGTGCGCGGTGTTGATGGTAATACCACGTGCCTTTTCTTCCGGCGCTGCGTCGATCTGGTCGTACGCCTTCGCCTCGCCGCCGAACTTGGCGGTCAGAACCGTCGTGATCGCTGCCGTCAGCGTGGTCTTGCCGTGGTCAACGTGACCGATCGTGCCCACGTTCACGTGCGGCTTGGTCCGCTCAAACTTACCCTTGGCCATTTTCGACTCCTAAGAGGATTTTTCCGTACGTTGCGCGGGGCGCGCAAACAATCACTGGCTTGCTGCTGCCTGCTCGATGCGGGGCTTGAGACGCCCGCTAGATCCGGCTGGTGCCCATGGGCAGGATCGAACTGCCGACCTCTCCCTTACCAAGGGAGTGCTCTACCACTGAGCCACATGGGCGAAAACTGCTCTGGAACCGCTTTATTGCTTCGCTGGAGCGGGTGAAGGGAATCGAACCCTCGTCGTAAGCTTGGAAGGCTTCTGCTCTACCATTGAGCTACACCCGCGAGGTTCGCCGGCCATTTCGATCGCGCAACGGCTAGCGCAATCTTTACCGGCCCATCACTGCTACAGCTGAATTCTGGTGGAGGAGGTTGGATTCGAACCAACGTAGGCGTAAGCCAACAGATTTACAGTCTGCCCCCTTTAGCCACTCGGGCACCCCTCCGCAGAGAACTGATGATTATGGGGGAACATCCGAATCGTGTCAAGCACTTTGTTCGGCGTCGATTCCATAACGCTCTCACTTATAGGGAGAGCGGAAAGGCAAAAACCCCGGCTTTTTAGGGCCGGGGTCTTGCTTGTAGAGGAGCCTGACGATTACCTACTTTCACACGGGCAATCCGCACTATCATCGGCGTGGAGCTGTTTCACGGTCCTGTTCGGGATGGGAAGGGGTGGGACCAGCTCGCTATGGTCATCAGGCATGACGGGTTGCTGCGTCGACTCGGGTCTTTCGGACCTGGCGCCACAGCCAATCGGGAAGAAGCGTAAAGAGGTGTGTTTGGGGTTGTGTTGTTTAATCTGGCACAACACTGATCACTCAACCCGTGCGTCCTGCCCACCCACGCGGGGCGGAGGCACACCTGTTATAGGATCAAGCCTTACGGGCAATTAGTATCAGTTAGCTTAACGCATTACTGCGCTTCCACACCTGACCTATCAACGTCCTGGTCTCGAACGACCCTTCAAGGGGCTCGAAGCCCCGGGGATATCTCATCTCAAGGCGAGTTTCCCGCTTAGATGCTTTCAGCGGTTATCTCTTCCGAACATAGCTACCCGGCGATGCCACTGGCGTGACAACCGGTACA
>NZ_JAMBPQ010000096.1 GCF_024206495.1 Paraburkholderia sp. CNPSo 3272
CTATTCGGTTAAGCTTGCCACTGAATGTAAGTCGCTGACCCATTATACAAAAGGTACGCCGTCACCCCTTGCGAGGCTCCGACTGTTTGTATGCATGCGGTTTCAGGATCTGTTTCACTCCCCTCCCGGGGTTCTTTTCGCCTTTCCCTCACGGTACTGGTTCACTATCGGTCGATCACGAGTATTTAGCCTTGGAGGATGGTCCCCCCATCTTCAGACAGGATTTCACGTGTCCCGCCCTACTTGTCGCATACCTAGTTCTTCCATTCCGCCTTCGCCTACGGGGCTATCACCCACTATGGCCGCACTTTCCAGAGCGTTTGGCTGACGGTACAGATAAAGAATGCAGGCTGGTCCCATTTCGCTCGCCACTACTTTGGGAATCTCGGTTGATTTCTTTTCCTGCGGCTACTTAGATGTTTCAGTTCGCCGCGTTCGCTTCACATGACCTATGTATTCAGTCATGGATACTCCATTCGGAGTGGGTTTCCCCATTCGGATATCTGTGGATCAAAGCTCGTTTGCCAGCTCCCCACAGCTTTTCGCAGGCTACCGCGTCCTTCATCGCCTGTGATCGCCAAGGCATCCACCACATGCACTTGTTCGCTTGACCCTATAACGGGTGTGTCTCGGCCATGATTGCTCATGGCGAGGCTCACGCGCTACAGGTTGAGTATTCGTGTTGCGCCGTATTTCAAGGCAATCTTTCGATCACTTAAAAATACATTGATACAATCACAACCCTGATTCACCTACTCCACACCCATCTCTAAGTGTGTTTTGGATGAATCTCTTTACTACTTCTTCCTGATTGTTAAAGAACGACAGCCGATACGTTTTCACATACCGCTCTGACTGGCTCAATCGCCAATGCGTAATCCCCGGCGTGTACTGCTACCGGACACTAGGCATTGAGGATTGGTGGAGGATGACGGGATCGAACCGACGACCCCCTGCTTGCAAAGCAGGTGCTCTCCCAGCTGAGCTAATCCCCCAGTCACAACAACTCAAGGGATCTGCCCGTCACAGACAGTGGTGGGTCTGGATGGATTCGAACCATCGACCCCCGCCTTATCAAGACGGTGCTCTAACCGACTGAGCTACAGACCCCTGAGTCTGTCTTTCTTACAGCCGACAAGTGTGAGCGCTTTAACGCAGCGAGCGATGAGCTCTGGAAAGGAGGTGATCCAGCCGCACCTTCCGATACGGCTACCTTGTTACGACTTCACCCCAGTCATGAATCCTGCCGTGGTGACCGTCCTCCTTGCGGTTA
>NZ_JAMBPQ010000097.1 GCF_024206495.1 Paraburkholderia sp. CNPSo 3272
CTATTCGGTTAAGCTTGCCACTGAATGTAAGTCGCTGACCCATTATACAAAAGGTACGCCGTCACCCCTTGCGAGGCTCCGACTGTTTGTATGCATGCGGTTTCAGGATCTGTTTCACTCCCCTCCCGGGGTTCTTTTCGCCTTTCCCTCACGGTACTGGTTCACTATCGGTCGATCACGAGTATTTAGCCTTGGAGGATGGTCCCCCCATCTTCAGACAGGATTTCACGTGTCCCGCCCTACTTGTCGTACACCTAGTTCTTCCATTGCGTCTTCGCCTACGGGGCTATCACCCACTATGGCCACACTTTCCAGAGTGTTTGGCTGACGCTACAGATAAAGAGTACAGGCTGGTCCCATTTCGCTCGCCACTACTTTGGGAATCTCGGTTGATTTCTTTTCCTGCGGCTACTTAGATGTTTCAGTTCGCCGCGTTCGCTTCACATGACCTATGTATTCAGCCATGGATACTCCATTCGGAGTGGGTTTCCCCATTCGGACATCTACGGATCAAAGCTCGTTTGCCAGCTCCCCGTAGCTTTTCGCAGGCTACCGCGTCCTTCATCGCCTGTGATCGCCAAGGCATCCACCACATGCACTTGTTCGCTTGACCCTATAACGGGTGTGTCTCGCCGTGATTGCTCACTTCGGACCCACGCGCTACAGGTTGAGTATTCGTGTTGCGCCGTATTTCAAGGCAATCTTTCGATCACTTAAAAATACATTGATACAATCACAACCCTGATTCACCTACTCGACGGCCATCTCTGTCCGCTTTCGGATGAATCTCTTTACTACTTCTTCCTGATTGTTAAAGAACGACAGCCGATATGGTGTTACTCATACCGCTCTGACTGGCTCAATCGCCAATGCAAAAGGTTCTGCTTCGTGCAGAACGCTGTGCATTGAGGATTGGTGGAGGATGACGGGATCGAACCGACGACCCCCTGCTTGCAAAGCAGGTGCTCTCCCAGCTGAGCTAATCCCCCAGTCACAACAACTCAAGGGATCTGCCCGTCCACAGACAGTGGTGGGTCTGGATGGATTCGAACCATCGACCCCCGCCTTATCAAGACGGTGCTCTAACCGACTGAGCTACAGACCCCTGAGTCTGTCTTTCTTACAGCCGACAAGTGTGAGCGCTTTAACGCAGCGAGCGATGAGCTCTGGAAAGGAGGTGATCCAGCCGCACCTTCCGATACGGCTACCTTGTTACGACTTCACCCCAGTCATGAATCCTGCCGTGGTGACCGTCCTCCTTGCGGTT
>NZ_JAMBPQ010000098.1 GCF_024206495.1 Paraburkholderia sp. CNPSo 3272
CGGCTCCAACATGTCGTACCGCGACGTGTACCTCGACCTCGATCCGACCTATCGCGATTCGTACGGCCAGCCGCTCCTGCGCATGACCTTCGACTGGAAGGACAACGACATCAAGATGGCGCGGTACGTGACGGGCCAGATGCAGAAGATTGCCGAGGCGATGGGCCCGAAGGCCATCAACGTCTACACGCGCGAGTTCGGCGCGCACTTCGACTCGCGCCGCTATCAGACCACTCACCTCGTGGGCGGTGCCGTGATGGGCACCGATCCGAACACCAGCGTCATCAACCGCTATCTGCAGAGCTGGGATGTGCCCAACGTGTTCGTGATGGGTGCCTCCGCGTTCCCGCAGGGGATCGGCTACAACCCGACCGGCCTCGTCGCCGCCCTCGCTTACTGGAGCGCGAAAGCGATTCGCAACCAGTATATGAAGAACCCCGGCCCCTTGGTAAGCGTGTGAGAAGCCTCATGACGATCATGAAGAAAAACCTGGTCCCCTTGCGATTCGCTCGTGAGAGCGCACGCGGCACATTGCGCCGCCTGGACCCCGTTTCGAAGGCGCCAATCATGCTCGCCGCCGGTGCTGTGTTATCCATGGCGTTCGCGCTGCTCACAGCCCATGCCGCCAACTCCACTGCCAACCCCGCAGATCCCGCGCTCGTCGCGCATGGCGAATACCTCGCGCGCGCGGGCGACTGCATAGCCTGCCACACCACACAGGGCGGCAAGCCGTTCGCGGGCGGGCTGAAGTTCGACACGCCGATCGGCGCGATCTACTCGACCAACATCACGCCCGACGCGAATACGGGCATCGGCAAGTGGAGCTACGACGACTTCGCCAAAGCCGTACGCCAGGGCGTGCGGCCGAATGGCGACACGCTTTACCCCGCGATGCCCTACCCCTCATACGCACGCCTCTCCGATGACGACATGAAGGCGCTCTACGCGTATTTCATGCACGGCGTCGGGCCCGTGCAGGCGCAGAACCGCGCCGTGGACATTCCCTGGCCGCTCTCGATGCGCTGGCCGCTCGGCGCCTGGCGCGTGCTGTTCGCACCGAAGGTGCAGGCGTTCGACGGCTCGCATTACAACGACGCGATCGTCGCGCGCGGCGCGTATCTCGTGCAGGGCCTCGGCCACTGCGGCGCGTGCCACACGCCGCGCGCACGCACGATGCAGGAACTCGCGCTCACCGACCTCGAAGGCGACGACTTCCTCGCGGGCGGCGGCCCGATCGACG
>NZ_JAMBPQ010000099.1 GCF_024206495.1 Paraburkholderia sp. CNPSo 3272
GCGGTTTGAGCGGCTTTCTTTGCCTACTTGTATATTGCTTACTGCGTCTGGAAACTGATCCTTTCCTTTCGCAGGAAGCGGTAGCCCGTTTGTCCTTCAAGGGCTCGCAGCCCGAAAGAAAGCTGGTGGCGCCGCTTCCACTTACCGCTCCGAACCCGGACAGTTGACTGAGCCTCGAGCTCGTATTTCTGCAAGTATGGGTGCTGTGGTGAACCAAATCCAATCTTCTTCCGTTTCCCCCTTGTTCGTCGGCATCGATGTCAGCGGCGAGTTCCTCGACGTGGCCTGTCACGAGTCCACTGAATACTTCCGGGTCACCAATTCTCCCGAAGGTATTGCCGATCTGATCAACCGGTTGCTGCCCCTCAAACCCCAGCGGGTTGTGCTCGAAGCCACCGGCAAGCTCGAGAGAGCTGTCCTGGAAGCCTTGTGTCAGGCCGGGTTGCCCGCCGTTGCGGTCAATCCCAAATGGGTACGTGACTTCGCTAAATCCACCGGCCGGCTCGCCAAGACCGACCGCATCGATGCGCGCGTCATCGCTCACTACGGTGCTGCAGTCAAGCCCGCCGTGCGGCCTTTGAACGATGAGCAGACCCAGCAGTTGCAGGCTCTGATCCTGCGCCGGGCCCAGTTGATCGAGATGCTCACAGCCGAGCAGAATCGCCGCAAACGCGCTCACAGGGCCGCTCTGCCCAGCATCGACGAACTCATCCGATTCCTTCAGCAACGTATCAAGGACGCCGACCACGACATCGACACCTTCCTGCGTTCGAACGAACTCTGGTGCAAGACCGAAGCCTTGCTACGCTCTGCGCCCGGCATCGGCAGAGCCACAGCCGCCACGCTCATCGCCTTTCTGCCTGAACTGGGCACCCTCAGTGGGCGACAGATCGCGTCGCTGGTCGGCCTCGCCCCGTTTAACGTCGATAGCGGGAGCTACCAGGGGCAGCGCCATATCAAAGGCGGTCGCCACATCGTGCGGCGCGCTCTCTACATGGCGTGCGTCGCAGCTCAACGGGCCAATCCCCAGATCAAGGCGTTTTGCGATCAGTTACGCGCCAGAGGCAAAAAGACCAAGGTCGCATTCATCGCCGGCATGCGCAAGCTGCTCACCCAACTCAACGCCATGATGCGGGATGCCATTCCCTGGAATCCCCCCAAAGCGTGATTTCTTGGGGCTTGCCCCTTGACCTTCAATACAGTTGCTTTCTTTGCCG
>NZ_JAMBPQ010000100.1 GCF_024206495.1 Paraburkholderia sp. CNPSo 3272
CGTCGATCGGGCCGCCGCCCGCGAGGAAGTCGTCGCCTTCGAGGTCGGTGAGCGCGAGTTCCTGCATCGTGCGTGCGCGCGGCGTGTGGCACGCGCCGCAGTGGCCGAGGCCCTGCACGAGATACGCGCCGCGCGCGACGATCGCGTCGTTGTAATGCGAGCCGTCGAACGCCTGCACCTTCGGTGCGAACAGCACGCGCCAGGCGCCGAGCGGCCAGCGCATCGAGAGCGGCCAGGGAATGTCCACGGGGCGGTTCTGCGCCTGCACGGGCCCGACGCCGTGCATGAAATACGCGTAGAGCGCCTTCATGTCGTCATCGGAGAGGCGTGCGTACGACGGGTAGGGCATCGCGGGGTAAAGCGTGTCGCCATTCGGCCGCACGCCCTGGCGTACCGCCCTGGCGAAGTCGTCGTAGCTCCACTTGCCGATGCCCGTATTCGCGTCGGGTGTAATGTTGGTCGAGTAGATCGCGCCGATCGGCGTGTCGAACTTCAACCCGCCCGCGAACGGCTTGCCGCCCTGCGTGGTATGGCAGGCAATGCAGTCGCCCGCGCGTGCGAGGTATTCGCCATGCGCGACGAGCGCGGCGTTCGGTTGCTCAGCCGCGTGCGCCGAAAGTGCCACGAAAGCCGCGCACGCGAAAGTTGCGCGTGCAACGGTCGCGCCGATGGAAAAAATGTTCTTCTTCATGCGGCTCTTCACACGCTCACCAGGGGACCGGGGTTCTTCAGATACTGGTTGCGAATGGCTTTCGCGCTCCAGTAAGCGAGGGCGGCGACGAGGCCGGTCGGGTTGTAGCCGATCCCCTGCGGGAACGCCGAGGCCCCCATCACGAACACGTTGGGCACGTCCCAGCTCTGCAGATAGCGGTTGATGACGCTGGTATTCGGATCGGTGCCCATCACGGCCCCGCCCACGAGGTGAGTGGTCTGATAGCGGCGCGAGTCGAAGTGCGCGCCGAACTCGCGCGTGTAGACGTTGATGGCCTTCGGGCCCATCGCCTCGGCAATCTTCTGCATCTGGCCCGTCACGTACCGCGCCATCTTGATGTCGTTGTCCTTCCAGTCGAAGGTCATGCGCAGGAGCGGCTGGCCGTACGAATCGCGATAGGTCGGATCGAGGTCGAGGTACACGTCGCGGTACGACATGTTGGAGCCG